>NZ_JAGDDZ010000001.1:0-1143691 GCF_049132005.1 Aurantimonas sp. NFXS3 | reverse complement strand
TGATAACGATCGATCGTTCTCTCATGGATGCCTCGCAATCGGAAAGGAAACCGACACGAAGCTCCAGGCAAACAATCCGCCGCCCACGCTTCTCTTTCTTCTCAATCTTCAGTTTTCAAAGAGCACGCCGATCAGATCGGCGGCGGGACATCCGGACAAGTCCGGTCATACCCCGAGGAGGGTCGCTGCAAAGCGGCTCTCGATAGATGATGACGATGGCGGCGCAAAACCGAACCGGTCAGAACAATTTGCCCCGAACCAGTTCTCAGCGGACCGTCCGGCCCGCCCCGGCGCCACCGCCGTCGTCGATGAACGCGATATAGGCCACCCCATCCGGACCTGTCAACGACCTCAGTCGCAAAAACTTCGCAAAAAGTCATTTGGTCGACCGCGGCGCCTGGCGGGCCCCGTACGGCCCCGGGACGCGGGCGTTGTTCGATGCGGTCGGCCCGGGGGTCCATCGTGCACGAACCACCGCGGAGCCTTCGCCTTCACAGGATAGGCCTGTCCCCTCCCCTGCCGGGCTGTTCGCCATGTGCGCGCTATTGGGGGGGCCGCGCGTGTCCGGATGCCGAGATGAGCCTGCGCCCAATCGGACGTCCAGCTTTCCGACATGGCCGCCGACCGGCGGGCCACCGCTCAGCCGAAGATCAGGTTCGGCACGAACAGGACGACGGACGGAAGGAGGATGAGCAGCACGGTCACCGCGACGACCGCCGCCAGGAACGGCGCCGATTCCCGGGTGTACTCGCCGATTGGACAGCGCAGGATCGAGCAGACCGCATACATCGCCGCGCCGACAGGCGGCGTGAAATTGCCGATGGTCGCGGCGATGATGAAGACGATGCCGAAATGCACCGGGTCGGCACCGAGATCGCGCGCCACCGGCAGGACGATCGGCGTCAGCATGATGATCAGTACCGTCGCATCGATGAAAAAGCCGATGACCACCACCACGACGCAGATCAGGATCATCGCGCCGGTGAGATTGTCGGTCAGCCCGACGATCCAGCCGGCGACGGTCTCGGGCACCTGCTCGAGGACGATGCCGTAGCTGAAGATCGCCGACAGGGCGATCAGGAACATCACCGAGCCGACATCGGCCAGGCTGCTCTCCAGCCCTTCGACGAAGCCCTTCATCCGCATCTTGCGATAGACCAGCACCCCGATGAACAGCGCGTAGAGCACGGCGAACGCCCCGATCTCCGACGGGGTGAAGACGCCCATGCGCAGGCCGACCAGCAGGAAGACCGGAAACAGCAGCGCCCAGATGCCGCCGGTGAAGGCCCGCGTGACCTCGGCGAATTTCGGCCGGGTCCGGCGTTGCGGCTGGTAGCCGCGCCGCCGGGCGGTCAGCCAGACGGCGAAGCCCAGCCCGATCCACAGGAGTAGCGCGGGCACGAAACCGGCGGCGAACAGCCGACCGATCGAGACCTGGCCGATCGTCCCGTAGAGGATCATGCCGATGCCCGGCGGGATGATCGGCGTCAGCACGGCGCCATAGGACAGGATGCCGGCGGTAAAGCCGCGGGTGAAGCCGCGCCTGGTCATCTCGTCGCCGAGCATGCGGCTCTGCATCGCCGCGTCGGCGATCGCCGATCCCGACACGCCGCCCATCAGCGCCGACAGCGCCAGCGAGACCTGTGCCAGCCCGCCGCGCAGCCGGCCGGTCAGCACCGAGGCGAGGTCGAGCAGCCGCTCGGTGATGCCCGACCGGTTCATGAAATTGCCGGCGACGATGAACAGCGGGATCGCCAGCAGCGCGAAATTCTGGGTCTGGGACACCGTCACCTGCACCGGAATGGTGAAGGGAAGCTCGGGATGCTGGGCGAAGAACAGCGCCCCGGAAATGCCGATCGCAAAGGCGATGGGCATGCCCATCAGGATCAGGACGACGAAGGCGATGGTGACGATCAGCATGACGGCGAAGCGCCCTCGGCGCTGACCGCGGCGCGCCGCGCGTCACGGATCTTCAGAAGCGTGGTGACGAGCAGCAGCAGGCAGCCGACCGGCAGGCTCATCGTCACCCAGGAATAGCTGATCCCGGGAATGCCCTGGAAACTGCGGGCCCGGCTGATCCAGGCGAGCAGCGTCCCGGCATAGATGCCGCAGACGAGGAAGATCGCGATCAACCCGTAATTGACGTATTCCAGCACCCGCCGCACGCCGGCGGGCACCATTTCCGGCAGGATGTCGATCGACATCAGAGCGCCCCTGCGCCACGCGATGTCGGCGCACAGGAACGAGGCCCATGCGAAGGCGCAGGTGGCCAGATCGATGGTCCAGTTGATCGGCGTGTGCATCATCCGGGCGACGCCGCCGGCGAAGATGAGCGCGACCATGGCCATCAACAGGACGCCGGCGAGGAATGCCTCAGCCCGCAGGATGAACCGATAGAGGCTTGGCATGGATCTCCCCGCCGGCGTCGCGTCGGACCGTTACTGGCCCGCCTTGATGCCGATCTCTTCCTGGACCTTGTTCTTCGCCTCGACGAGACCCAGCGTCTCGTAGGCTTTTTCGCCGGCGGCCCGGAACGCGTCCATGTCGACGTCCTCGACGATCGTCATGCCCCGCTCCTTCAGGGTCGCCTTGGCCGTCTGCGTCGCCTCCTCGATCTCCGCCGAGGTTGCCTGGCCGGCGGCGCGGCATTCCTCGACCAGCGCGCTCTGGTATTCCGAAGGCAGGCCGTCGAACCATTGCGAGCTGACCACCTGGAAATTGGTCAGGAGGATATGCTTGGTCTCGTTGGCGTGGTCGACGACCTCGTTGAGATTGGCTGCGGTGATGTTGGGATAGACGAGCTCGGCCCCGTCGATCGCCCGCTGCTGCAGGCCGGGATAGACGTCGCCGAAATTCATCGCCACCGGCTCGGCGCCCAGTGCCCGGATCGATTCCTGCCAGATCGGTGCCGGCGGGGTGCGGATGCGCTGACCGCTCAGATCCTCCGGCGTGCGCACCGGCGCATTGGTGTAGAAATTGCGGAAGCCCTGCACCCAGTCGAAGCACACGACCTTCAGCCCGTGTTGTTCGGCAAGCTCGGCCTGCCATTCCTGCATGGTGGGCGAATCCGCCAGTTTGAAGGATTCCTCCAGCGAGCCGACGAAATAGGGCCCGTTGACCACCGCGATGCCCGGGACATAGGTGCCGAGCCGCGCGGCGTCGGTGTTCTGGCCGATATTGGCGCCCTGGCGGATCTGCTCGATGATGTCTTCCTCGACGCCGAGCTGGGCGCTGTGGAAGACCTGGATCGTCAGCCCGCCATCGGTGCGCTCCTTCACCCGCTCCGCCCAGGCCTCGAAGCCCTTGTGGAACGGCTCGTTGGGGCCGAGCACATGGTTGAAGCGCAGCTCGAAACTGTCCTGCGCGAATACTGCCCCTTGCGCGAAGAGGCCGAGCCCCACCGCGAGAGACAGCGTCTTCAGATGCCTTGCCAGCACGCTCATTGTCGATCCTCCCTGTTGCGATCTCGTGGTCAGCTTGCGCCCGTCTGCGCGGGCGGCGTCGAGCCGGACCCGGCTGTTGCCGGCATCTCCAGCCCGTACCGGTCCGCAAGGGACCGGAACTCTGTCATCGTCGCCGGGTCCACCGGCGCGCCATAGGCGGTGCGCCGCTCCGCCTCGGCCCATTCGCGGTCGCCCGGCGCCATGACCTCAGCGCCGCGTGCGGTCGCGCTGGCGCGCAGTTCGCCGACATAGCGACGCATGCCGCGATCGAATATCTCCCGGTCGACGAAGGCATCGGTGCGCACCGCCATGACGAAGGCGCCGAGGCCGCGCGGGGTCGACAGGTCCGGCCCGCCCATCGGCAGGAGGTCGAAGCTCAGCCCCATGCCGCTGAGGACGGCGCTGAAGATCTCGACCAGGCCGGCAAGGCCGGCGCCCTTGAAGCCGAAGGCCGCCCCCAGCGGCGCCAGCATCTCGACCGCCGCGGGGTCCGCCGTGTTCCGGCCCTCCGCATCCGAGGCGACCGCCTCCGGCAGATCCACGCCGAGGCTCTCGTAGAGTTTGACGCGGTTGTAGGGGATCGCGCTGGTGGCCATGTCGAGCAGCCACGGCGCTCCGTCCGGGTTGGGAATGGCGCAGGCGATCGGATTGGTGCCGTGGAAGCGGCGCGCCCCGCCATGCAGCCGCACGAAGGCGTCGGAATTGCACATGACGATGCCGATGGCCCCGCGCTCGGCCGCCGCCAGCGCATAGGCGCCGGCCGGGCCGAAATGCGAGGATTTGCGGATCGCCACCGCGCCGATGCCCTGGCCGCCGGCGATCTCGACCGCCCGGTCCATGGCGCTGTAGGTGGCCAGCGCGCCATGGGCGTCGTCGGCATCGAGCGTGGCGACCGCGCCGCCCTTCGACGTGAAGGTGAGCGCCGGCCGCGGGTTGACGCGCCCCTCGCGCAGCACCGTCGCATAATGCGGCAGGAGCCGGACGCCATGGCTGTCGACGCCGCAGCGCGACCCGTGGATCATCGCGCGCGTCGCCGCGTCGGCCGTCGCCTCGTCGGCGCCGACCGCCGACAGGGCGGCCGCGCAGAAGCGGGCGAGCTCGTCGAGCCCGATGCGGGCACCGTGGCGGCCAGTCTGGTCGGCGACCGCGCTCACAGGGTCTGCCCGCCGTCGACGACCAGGATCTGGCCGGTGGTGAAGGCCGCATCGTCGGCGGCGAAATACAGCGCCGCAGCCGCCATTTCGGAGACCTCGCCAAGGCGTCCGATCGGCTGGCGCTCGGCAAATTCGCGGCGCGTCGCCTCGGGATCGGCGCTGGCCGCGATGCGGGATTCGAGCGACGGCGACGCCGTGGTGCCGGGGCACAGCGCGTTGACGCGCACGCCGGTGCGGATGACGTCCCGCGCGACCTGCTTCGTCAGGCCGATCACCGCCGCCTTGCTGGTGCCGTAGGCGGCCCGGTTGGCGACGCCGGTAATGCTGGAGGCGACCGAGGCGACATTGATGATCGAGCCGCGCCCGCGGGCGATCATCCCCGGCAATGCAGCGCGGATGGTGCGGAAACAGGAGGTGGCGTTCTGCTCCAGGCTCTTCGCCCAATCCTCCTCGCTGCAGTCGAGAATGCTGCCGTTGTGAACCCAGCCGGCGCAATTGACCAGGATGTCCAGATCACCCGCAGCGGCGATCGCCGCCTGCACGGCGTCCCGATCGGTGACGTCGAGACCGACCGGGGTGATCGACGGCGCCAGACGCGGCAGGTCGTCCATCTTGGCAAGGGTGCGGCTGGCAGCAACGACAGCCGCACCCTCCTCGGCGAACAGGAGCGCGATGGCGCGGCCCATCCCCTGGCCGGCCCCCGTCACGAATGCTCGCCGCCCTTCGAGCCGTCCGCTCATTCCCGTTCCTCCCTGCCACGAGCCCCCCGCTCGATGTCGTATGTCTACACTATACATATCAACGTCGGCGAGAAAAAGGGGGGGGGGGAGAGCCCCGACGGATAGCCGGGCGATCGCAAGCGCTTGTGACGCGGGAATGCCGACGATCGCGTCCCGGAGCGGGCATTCGGTTTGACGCCATGGGCGACATTCGAAACACTTTGGCACCGGCCGAATCCGCCGGGTTGCGAGGGAGACACGATGCCTGAGGGGCGCACCGAGAGGGTCCAGGACATCGATGCGGAGAGCGTTTCCGGCGTCACGCCGCGCCTCTATGAGCGGGCGACGCAGCTCATCGCCGAGCAGATCCGCGACGGCACCCTGCCGGCATCGGGCCACCTCACCGAATCGCTGCTGGCCGAGCGGCTCGGCATCAGCCGCGCGCCGGTGCGCCGCGCCTTGTCGGAACTGGAGCAGCAGGGCCTCGTCAAACGCGTGAAGGGCAAGGGCTATGCCGTCCTGGCCGGCAGCGTGTCGGCGCGAAAGGCCCCCTCGCCCGGCGATCCGGCGTCGCCAGCCCATGACGGCAGTCCGCTGCAATCCTCGCCAAGCTGGGAGCGGATCTATGGCGAGGTGGAGGACCAGGTGATCGCCCGGATCTCCTTCGCCAGCTGGCGGGTGAACGAAGCGCGGCTCGCCCGCCACTACGGCGTCAGCCGCACCGTGGCGCGCGACGTGGTCGGCCGCCTGCAGCAGCGCGGCGTGCTGCGCAAGGACGATCGCGGCCGCTGGTACGCACCGGCGCTGACGCCCGACCATATTGCCGAACTCTACGAACTGCGCGCGATTCTCGAGCCGATCGCCCTGACCAAGGCGGCGCCCCACGCGCCGGCGTCACTGCTGATGCAGATGCGGACCCGGCTGGAAGAGGCAATGGCGGCGGGCGATGTCACCGGCGCGACGCTCGATGCGCTGGAGAAGGACCTCCATGTCACGCTGCTCGATTTGTCGGGCACCTACGCGCTGATGCAGGCGATCACCCTGCCCCAGTCGCTGCTGATCGCCCACCGGTTCCTTTATCGCTGGACGCCGCGTCTGTTCGACGCCGAACCGTTCCTGCCCGAGCATGTGGCGGTGATCGACCATCTGCTGGCCGGCGAGACGGACAGGGCAGCGAAGGCGCTGGCCGACCATCTGATCATCTCGGGCGACCGCGCGATTTCCCGCGTCGATCTTATCCGCCGCGAGTTCGACGCCGAGGATCTGTCCTATCTGGAACGGTTGCCGGCGGATTGATGCCGACCGGGACGCCATGGCCGCCGGGCAGCTTCACGGCGCGCGACAGATCTTGCGGCGAAGAACGCCGCCGCGGCGCAACTCGCCTCAGCCCTGGTGCAGGGCTCGCTCGACCGGTGCGCTGACCGTGGTGACGAGACCGGGCCGGTTTCCGGCCTCCTCCAGCGTGCCCTCGATCTGATCGACCATCGCGCGCATCATCTTCGAGCCGAAGCCCTGATGGTCGCGCGACTTGCCGGCGCCGCGATCAGAGACGGCCAGCCGGAACCGGCCGAGATGCTGGTCGAGGCGGATCGCCAGCGGACCGGCCTTGCCGTCATAGGCGTATTTCTGCGTGTTGATCACCAGTTCGGTCATGATCAGCCCGACATGGACGGCGCGGTCGGCCGCGATCTGGACCGGCGCGAGGTCGAGCCGCGCCCGTTCCGCCCAGGCCCCGTCCATCGACGACGCAAGATCCGTCCACAGGTCGCGGATGTAGCGTGAGAGATCGACGATCTCGACGCTTTCGCCCGAATAGAGCCGCCGGTGGACGAGCGCGACCGCGTTCAGCCGGCGCTGCGCTTCCGACAGCTGGCTCTTCGTTCCCACGTCGTCGAGGTCGCGGGCCTGCATGCGCAGGAAGGCAGCGACCAGCTGCAGGCTGTTCTGGACGCGGTGATTCACCTCCCGCAGCAGGAAGCCCTTCTGCTGCAGGAGCAGCTGGTTCTCGCGCACGGTCTCTAGGAGATCGCGGTTCAGCTCCTTCAGCCGGATCGCCTGCCGACGCTCGCGCAGCAGCCGGCCGACCCGGCTGGCCGATTCCACCTCGGCGATCGACCACGGCCGCGACCGGCCGCGGACCGTGTCGCTCCACGTCTCGAAGGACGACCGCGGCGTCAGCACGGCATTCGGATCGGTCGAGGCGCCTTTGTGGGGATTGCCTGCCCATTCGACGGTCTCGATCTTCTCGGCGCGCAGCCAGATCAGGCAGATCGGCGTCTCGGTCGACAGCGAGACCGCCAGGAGACCGCTGGCCAGGGACAGGAACGCCTCGGCCTCGGGCCAATGCAGCGCCAGCCGGTCGGTGAGGAACGGAAACGGCGCCGCCTTGTCCTTCACCCACTCGCCGATCCTGCGGAGATCCGCCTCGTCCGGGCAGCGACCGAAGGTCGAGATCTGGGTGCCGGACAGGACGGCCAGGCCGTCGGCCCCCAGCATCCGGCAAAGCTCCGAGCCGGCCCCCTCCACGAAGCTCTCGAAGCTGGACTCGGGGTCGTAGAGCGCCAGCGCCGTATCCTCGCTCGCCCGGATCCGGACGCGCTCGCGGGTCAGTTCCGCCTCGTCCTTGGCGGCGATCTGCTGGGACAGCGTATGGGCGAGGATGCGGCAGGCGGTGCGGTCCGACAGCGATATAGTCTTCGCCTCGTCGTGATGACAGGCCACCAGCCCCCACAGATGCCCGTCCATGACGATGGAGATCGAGGCCGAGGCCCCGACGGCCATGTTCTGGAGGTAGCGAATATGAATCGGCGAGACGCTGCGCAGCCCGACATCGGACAGATCGACCTCCGAAAGCCCCGACTCGGCGGCCCGAATCGGCGCCGGCTCGTAGCAGACGTCGGGAATCACCCGGATCCGGTTGCGGATATAGAGGGCCCGCGCCTGCTTCGGAATGTCCGTCGCCGGGAACTGGTGATTGAGGAAGGAGACGAGATGCGCGGCTCGGTCCTCGGCCACCACCGAGCCGGCGCCGTCCTCGTGAAAGCGATAGATCATCACCCGGTCGTAACCGGTGATCGCGCGGAACTGCTGGACCGCCGCTTCGCAGAGATCGAGGAGATCATGGGTCCGGGCGAGGGCCGCACCGGCCTCCTCGATCCGGGTGAAGATACGCGCGGTGCTCGCGCCCGCACGTTCCGCGTCTTCCAGCTCGATCAGCAGATACTCGCCGGTGCGGTGCGCGACACCGTCCAGCGAGTTCTCCAGCCCGGTCACCGGATCGAGCACCGCGGAGGTCTCGTCCTCGATCCCGAGGGCGATTTCCACCGCTGCGCTGCCGATGAGACTGGCCAGCGGACGTCCGAGCCATTGCGGCGCGAGCCGGCCCTCGATGTTGCCCGCCCCGGCCACGACGTCCAGCGTCCCCCGGTCGGCGACCAGCAGCATGCCGTGCGGCTGGATGGAGCCGGGAATGTGGATCGGTTCGCGGTCGCAGAGCGTCAGCTCGTCCGCGGAGACCGCGCGCAGGGAGTCTTGCAGACTGGCGGGGATATCTGCTTTCACCTGTGGCCTCCTGTCGACGTCGGACGGGAACGTGTCACGAGCGACGGATCACTGCATGCCACCACCGAACGGGACGTTTTCCGAACGCCTGCGCACGGAAACTGCGTCACTGCATCTGCGGGTCGACACCGCCTTCAGTGCCTTCGACCTTTCAACACGGTCCGGTTATGGCGGTTTCCTGCGAGCCCATGCAAGGGCGCTGCCCGCCGTGGAGGCAATCGTCGCCGCCGGCATTTCCGTAGCCGCGACCCGTTCCCGCACCGATCTGGCGGTCGCCGATCTGCAGGAACTCGGCATCGACATTCCGCCATCGGCGCCCTTCGACGGCCCTGCGTCGCCGGTCGCGGCGCGCGGTATCCACTATGTTCTGGAGGGCTCCCGGCTCGGCGGCGCGGTGCTGCAACGCCGGGTGCCTGTCGCCTATCCGCGCCGCCTTCTGTCGGCGAGCCACGAGCGAGGCGGCTGGCGGAGCGTGCTCGCAGACCTCGATCGTTGGAGCGAAGGCCAGGACGAGACCACGATCGCCAGCGCGATTGCGGCCGCCGCCGCCTGCTTTTCCCTGTTCGAACGATCCGCCCTCGCCGAGGCCGGCTAGCCGGCCCGCCCGACTCGGCAGCCTGCCCTACTCGGCGGCCTGGCGCGCCGGCGAATCGCTTGCTTCGGCATCGTGCGGCCGCGGTCGGGCCTTGCGCCGAAGCTCGATCTCCTGCGCCCGCTTCTTGGTCAGCTCGCGATGCGCCTGGTCGCGGCCCGAGATGTATTGCTTCGGCCAGGGCTGGTTGCGGGTGTCGTACCAGGCGGCCGCCTCGCGGGCGAAATACGGGTTCCACATATGCGGACGGCCGAGCGCGACGATGTCGGCGCGGCGGGTGTGCAGGATGGTGTTCACCTGCGCCGCCTCGGTGATGGCGCCGACGGCCATCACCGCCATCTTCGGCACGTTGCGGATCGCCTCGGCGAACTGCACCTGGAACATCCGGCCGTATACCGGCGCCTGATCGGCCACGGTCTGGCCGGCCGACACGTCGATCAGGTCGCAGCCGGCATCCGCGAAGGCCTCCGAGATCGCGAAGACGTCCGCCTCGCTGATCCCGCCTTCGGCCCAGTCGGTGGCCGACAGGCGCACCGACATCGGCTTGTGCGCCGGCCAGGCCGCTCGCATCGCGGCGAAGACCTCCAGCGGGTAGCGCAGCCGGTTTTCCACCGAGCCGCCATAGGCATCGTCGCGATGGTTGGTCAGCGGCGACAGGAAGGACGCCAGCAGATAGCCGTGGGCGCAGTGCAGCTCCAGCATGTCGAAGCCGGCCCGGTCGGCCCGCTCCGTCGCCTGGACGAAATCCGCGGTGATCCGGTCCATTTCCGCGCGGTCCAGCGGCTTCGGCACCTGGCTGATGCCGTCGTGATAGGGCAACGGCGAGGCCGAGACGATCGGCCAGTTCGCCGCCTTGTCGGCCAGCGGCATGTCCATCTTCTCCCAGCCGAGCTGGGTCGACCCCTTGCGCCCGGCATGACCGAGCTGCAGCACCATCTTCGACGTCGAATTGGCGTGGACGAAGTCGACGATCCGCTTCCACTGCGCTTCCTGCGCGTCGGTCCACAGACCGGTGCAGCCCGGCGTGATCCGCGCATCGGCCGAGGGGCAGGTCATCTCGGTGAAGATCAGTCCGGCCCCGCCCAGCGCATGGGAGGAGTAGTGGACGAAGTGCCAGTCGGTCGGATTGCCGTCCGCATCGGCCGAATATTGCGCCATCGGTGACATGGCGACCCGGTTTTCGATCGTCATCTCGCGCAACCTGAACCGCGTGAACATCGGCGTTGGCCGGCTCTTGCGGTAATCCTCGCCGGTTTCGCGATAGACCCGCTCGTAGAAAGCCGTGTCGACGGCTTCCACGAAGCCGGGATCGCGCACGATCAGATTGTCGTAGGTGATCGCCTTGGCCCGGCACATCACCACCATGGCGAACTGCTCGGGCTCCATGTCCCAGGAGCGGTTCATGTGCTCGAACCAGGCCAGCGACACGTCGGCATTGTGCTGGGTGATCTGGCAGGGCGTGCGCCGCGCGTCCTCATAGGCCGCGAAGGCGGCCGGAACGCTGGACGGGCCATGGGCGACCACCGCATCCGACAGCGAGATGGCGCATTCCATGGCGAGCTTGGTGCCCGAGCCGATGGAATAATGCGCCGAGGCCTTGGCGTCGCCGAGCAGCACGATGTTGTCGTGGGACCAGCGATTGCAGAAGATGCGCGGAAACTGCCGCCAGTTCGACCGGTTCAGGAGCAGCGGATGGCCCTGCAGCTCGTCGGCATAGAGCGCTTCCAGCACCGCCTTCGACGCCGCCTCGTCCATGCCGTCGAAGCCATGGCCGCGCCAGCAGGCGTCGTCCATCTCGAAGATCCAGGTCGAGCGGCCCGCCTCGTACTGGTAGGTGTGGGCACAGATGATGCCGTGCTCGGTCTGTCGGAAAAAATAGTTGAACTCGTCCATCGGCCGGGTCGAGCCCATCCAGCAGAAGCGGTTCGACTTGATTGCCACATCCGGTTCGAAGGCCGTGCGGAAATGCTCGCGGATGCGCGAATTCACGCCGTCCGCCGCCACGACCACGTCGGAATCGGCAAAGCGCGTGGCGATCTCCTCCGGCGGTACCGACACGCCGAAATGCAGGCCGATCCCCTCCTCCCGGCAGCGCTGCTGCAGGATGGCGAGGAGCTTCATGCGCGAGATGCCGGCAAAGCCGTTCCCGGCGCAGCGCATCTCGCGCCCGTCCTTGTGGATGGCGACGTCGTCCCAATAGGCGAATTCATGGCGGATGCGGTCGAAGGACGGCCGGTCGCGCGACAGGAATTCGTGCAGCGTCTCGTCGGAGAAGACGACACCGAAGCCGAACGTGTCCTCGGCCTGGTTCTGCTCGTAGATGTCGATCGACCAGTCGGGTCGCTGCTTCTTGGTGAGCAGCGCAAAATAGAGGCCGCCGGGGCCGCCGCCGATTACGGTGATGCGCATCGCTGCTCTCCTGTAGGCGGGACCGACACCCGCAACCAGATATTTTAGAGTTAAACTATCGCCGTGGAGCGGGGCATGGGTCAAGGCGTCGCAGCCAGATTCTCGGTGCCGCCCGTCCTCACCGCAGTGCATTCACGGCCGCCGCACTGCAGCATAATTAGGCACGCCCAAAAAATCGGCCAATCCGGTTGCGAGGCACTATTTTATGTGTAAACTAATTTTCGGATCGGGGCGCAGAGGCGCCGCGCCGCATGCCGAACAAGGGGCACGGACCGCCGAGGCGGGGCCGGATCTGCCGCAGAAACTTTGCATGGAGATGCAGGAATGACAATGATCCGCACCGTCGCCCTCGGCCTTCTGGCGGCCACCGCCCTGACCGGCAGCGCGCTCGCGCAGGACGCCGCCGACGACAAGCTCAAGGTCGGCCTGATGTTCACCCTGTCCGGCCCGGCCGCGGTGCTCGGCGAGCAGGGCCGCGACGGCTTCATGCTGGCGGTCGAGACGATGGGCGGCAAGCTCGGCGGCCTCGAGACCGAGATCACCACCGTCGACGACGAGCTGAAGCCCGACATCGCGGCCAACAAGGCTCGTGAGCTGGTCGAGCGCGACGATGCCGACTTCGTCGTCGGGCCGATCTTCTCCAACATCCTGATGGCCATCGCCAAGCCGGTCACCGACGGCGGCGCCTTCCTGATCAGCCCGAATGCCGGCACCTCGAACTTCGCCGGCGCCGAGTGCAACGCCAACCTGTTCGTCTCGTCCTACCAGAACGACCAGGTCCACGAGGTGCTCGGCAAATACGCCGAGGACACCGGCTACAAGCGGCTCTTCCTGCTGGCGCCGAACTATCAGGCGGGCAAGGATTCGCTCGCCGGCTTCAAGCGTTCCTACAAGGGCGAGGTGGTCAACGAGATCTACACCCCGCTCGGCCAGCTCGACTTCTCGGCCGAACTCGCGCAGATCGCCGCCGAGCAGCCCGATGCGGTCTTCACCTTCATGCCCGGCGGCATGGGCGTGAACCTCGTCAAGCAGTACCGCCAAGCCGGCCTCGACAACATCCCGTTCCTCTCCGCCTTCACCGTCGACGAGACGACGCTGCCGGCCCAGCAGGACGCGGCCGTCGGCTTCTTCGGCGGCGCCAACTGGGCCCCGGACATGGACAACGAGCAGTCCAAGGCCTTCGTCGCCGCCTATGAGGAAAAATACGGCAGCGTGCCGGGCACCTACGCCATGCAGGCCTATGACGCGGCCCAGATGATCGACAGCGCCATCAAGGCGGCCGGCGGCGACCTTTCCGACAAAGACGCCCTTCGCGCCGGCCTGAAGGCGGCCGATTTCCAGTCCCTGCGCGGCGACTTCTCCATCGGCGACAACCACTACCCGATCCAGGACTTCTATCTGGTCAAGGTCGCCAAGCGCGACGACGGCAAGTACCAGACCCAGATCGAGCAGAAGATCTTCGACGACTACCAGGACAATTACGCCGCCGACTGCAAGATGCAGTAACCGGCAGCCTCCGGCTCCGGCTCGCCAGGTGCGGGCCGGAGCGTCAACGACCCACGTCGCGCATGCGACTTCCGGCGCGAGCCGGACCCTGCGACGAACCACACGCCCCCGCCCGGTGAACGAGCGGTCGCGGCAGCGGGACCCGGCATGCTCAATCTCTTTCTGCTCCAGGCGCTCAACGGCCTCCAGTTCGGCATCCTGCTGTTTCTGGTCGCGGCCGGCCTGACCCTGATCTTCGGGATCATGGACCTGATCAATCTCGCCCATGGCGTGCTCTACATGGTCGGCGCCTATCTGGTCGCCACCCTGACGGCCTATACCGGCGACTTCTTCCTCGGCCTCGCGCTGACCATTCCGGCGACGCTGCTCTTCGGGATCATCCTCGAAGTGCTGATCTTCCGCCGCCTCTACGACCGCGACCATCTCGACCAGGTGCTGGCGACCTTCGGCCTGATCCTGATCCTCAACGAGGGCGTCCAGATGCTGTGGGGCGCAGCCCCCATGAGCGTGCCGATCCCGGACGTCCTGTCCGGTTCGATCCCGCTGATCGGCAACATGCGCTATCCGCTGTTCCGCGTCCTGATCATCGCCGCCGGTCTGGCGACGGCCCTCGGGCTCTATCTCCTGGTCAGCCACACCCGCATCGGCATGCGGCTGCGCGCCGGCGCCACCAATGCACCGATGATCTCGGCCCTCGGCGTCGACATCCGCCGGCTCTTCATGCTGGTCTTCGCCCTCGGCGCCATGCTGGCGGGTTTTGCCGGCGCCATGGTCGCGCCGATCCTGTCGGTGCAGCCCGGCATGGGCGATTCCATCCTGATCCTGACCTTCGTGGTCATCGTCATCGGCGGCGTCGGCTCGGTGCGCGGCGCCTTCGTGGCGGCGCTGCTGGTCGGGCTGGTCGACACGCTCGGCCGCACCTTCGGTCCGATTCTCCTGCGCAGCCTCATGGACCCGTCCGCCGCGTCCCAGACCGGCCGCACCCTCGCGCCCATGCTGATCTACATCCTGATGGCCGCCGTCCTGTTCTTCCGGCCGGCCGGGCTCTTCCCGGCCAAGGGGGCGGCCCAATGAGCGCGAGCGACCTCACCCTTGCCGGCAAAACGCCCGATGTCGCGCCCCAGCGTCGCCCAAGCCGCCTCGACGGGCGCGGAACGGCGCTCGCCGCCGGGCTGATCTTCGCGACGCTGGCGCTCTTGCCGCTGCTCGCCACCGCGATCGACGACCAGTTCCTGCTGGTCACGGCGACGCGGATCATGATCTTCGCCCTCGCCGCCCTCTCCCTCGACCTGATCCTCGGCTATGGCGCGCTGGTTTCCTTCGGCCATGCCGCCTTCATCGGCCTCGGCGCCTATTCGGTGGCGATCCTCGCCGCCCACGGCATCGACGACATCCTGGTCCAGTCCGCCGTCGCGATCCTCGTCTGCAGCCTCTTCGCCTTCGTCACCGGCGCCATCTCGCTGCGGACCAAGGGCGTCTATTTCATCATGATCACCCTCGCCTTCGGCCAGATGGCGTATTTCTTCATGGTCTCGCTGTCGGCCTATGGCGGCGACGACGGCATCACCCTGACCGCTCGCTCGACGCTGTTCGGCGCGCCGGTCCTGAAGGGCAATCTGACCTTCTTCTACGTCGTCCTCGCCGCGCTTGCCGGCGCCTTCGTGACCTTGCGCGCCGTCGTCGGCTCGCGCTTCGGCCGTGTCCTGCGCGGCACCCGCGACAACCGCGTGCGGATGCAGGCAATCGGCTTTTCGCCCTTCCGCTACCAGCTTACCGCCTACGTCATCGCCGGCGCCATTGCCGGTCTCGCCGGGGTCTTCCTCGCCAACCAGGCCGAGTTCGTCTCGCCCGCCTATATGAGCTGGCAGCGCTCGGGCGAGCTCATCGTCATGGTCGTCCTCGGCGGCATGGGCACGCTGGTCGGCCCCATCGCCGGCGCCGTCGCCTTCCTCCTGCTGGAGGATTGGCTGGCCCAGATCTCCGAGCACTGGAAGCTCGGCCTCGGCATCTTCCTGGTGCTGCTTGTCCTGTTCACGCGCGGCGGCATCGCCGGCTTCGTCAGCCGCATCACGGGTCGGGGAACGCCATGACCGGACCGCTTCTCGACATCCGCAATCTGCGCAAGGCCTTCGGCGCCCTGCACGTCACCGACGACGTCAGCTTCCAGGTCATGCCCGGCGAACTCCACGCCATCATCGGGCCGAACGGCGCCGGCAAGACGACGCTGATCCACCAGCTCTCCGGCAGTCTCGCCAGCGATGGCGGTTCCGTCCATTTCGCCGGCGAGGACATCACCCGGGTCGACATGGCGGGGCGCGTCCATCGCGGACTGGCGCGCTCCTTCCAGATCACCTCGATCCTCGACGGCTTCACCGTGCTGGAAAACGCGGCGATGGCTGTGCAGGCCCGCTCGGGCTCGAGCTTCCGCTTCTTTGCCTCCGCGGCGCGCGAGACCGCGCTCAACGACGCCGCCATGGCGGCGCTTGCCCGCGTCGGTCTCGACGATCGGGCCCAACGACGCGCCGGCAGCCTGTCCCATGGCGAAAAGCGCCAGTTAGAGATCGCCATCGCTTTGGCGACCGGCGCCCGGCTGCTCTTGCTCGACGAGCCGCTCGCCGGCACCGGCCACGAGGAATCGGCGGTTCTGGTCGCGCTGATGGCCGAACTGAAGACCACCCACACCATCGTCCTGATCGAGCACGACATGGATGCCGTCTTCGCCCTCGCCGACCGGGTCAGCGTCCTCGTCTACGGCCGGCTCATCGCCACGGGCACCGCCGAGGAGGTCCGCCTCCATCCCGAAGTGCGGACCGCCTATCTCGGCGAGGAGGAGGCCGCCTGATGCTGCGGGTCGAAAATCTCCAAAGCGCCTATGGCGACAGCCGCATCCTCTTCGGCATCGACCTCGAGGTCGGCGCCGGCGAAGTCGTGACGCTGCTCGGGCGCAACGGCATGGGCAAGACCACCACGATCAACTCGATCTTCGGCCTGGTGAAGCCGCGCGGCGGCTGCGTCACCATCGATGGCGTCGATGTCACCGGCCGCCAGCCCCATGTTGTCGCCAATCGCGGCCTCGGCCTCGTGCCGGAAGGCCGGCAGATCTTCCCGACCCTGTCGGTCGAGGAAAATCTCGTTGCCACCCATCGCGCAGGCCGCGGCCCCGCCAAATGGACGCTGGCCGAGATCTACCGCCTGTTTCCCCGGCTGAAGGAGCGGCGCCGCAACATGGGCAACCAGCTCTCGGGCGGCGAACAGCAGATGCTGGCCATCGGCCGGGCGCTGATGACCAATCCCCGCCTCGTGGTTCTCGACGAGGCGACGGAAGGGCTCGCCCCGCTGATCCGCGAGGAGATCTGGACCTGCCTGACGGCCATCAAGGACGCCGGCGAGGCGATCCTCGTCATCGACAAGAATGTCGATGCGCTGGCCCGCTTCGCCGACCGCCACGTCGTCATCGAGAAGGGCCGCGTCGCCTGGACCGGCACGACGGCCGAACTCAGGGCGACCCCTGCCGTGAAGGAGCGCTTCCTTCATGTGTAGGCCAGGCACCGACCGCGGCGCCGTTGGCGCCACGCCTTTCCATTCCGCAAACAAGGAGCCACGCCCATGCCGATCATGACCGCCGGCGTCACCAAGGCCAACGAGGGGATGGACGGCATAAGCTGGAACATCCTCGGCCAGATCTACGTGCCCAAGCAGCATGCCGAGAGCTCGTTCTCCTGGCACGCGACCTTCCCGGTCGGCACCTTCGTGCCGCCGCACATCCATCCGACCCAGGAAGAGTTCGTCTACATGCTGGAGGGCCGTCTCGACGTGATCCTCGACGGACAGGAAAGCCATGCCGAGCCCGGCGATCTCGTCCGCCTGCCGCGTGGCATTCCGCACGGCCTGTTCAACCGGACGGATTCCGACGTGAAGTGCTATTTCTGGGTCTCCCCGGCCCAGCGCCTCTACGATCTGTTCTGGGCGCTCCACAATCTCGGACCGACCGCCGACCCCGCCGAGGTCGTCGCCGTCTCGGCCCAGCACGAGGTCGATTTCCTGCCGCCGCCAGACGCGGAATAGGCGGGGACAAGGGGCGCAAGGAGGCAAGGCCATGAAGGTGATCATCGCAGGCGCAGGCATCGGCGGGCTGACCGCCGCGCTCATGCTGCACAAGCGCGGCATCAAGGCCGAGATCTACGAACAGTCGCCAGCTGTCCGCGAGGTCGGGGTGGGCATCAACACCCTGCCCCACGCCATCCGCGAACTCGCCGAGATCGGCCTCCTGCCCGCCCTCGACAAGGTCGGCCTGCGCACCCGCGAGCTGGTCTACTACAACCGCCAGGGCCAGGAGGTGTGGAGCGAACTGCGCGGCATCGACGCCGGCCACCCCGTCCCGCAATTCTCGATCCATCGCGGCCGGCTGCAGAAGCTGATCTACGACGCCGTCATCGAACGGCTGGGGCCGGACGCGGTGAAGACCGGCCTCAGCCTGTCGGGCTTCATCCAGAACGAGGGCGGCGTCACCGCCCATTTCACGGATTCGGTCCGCGGCGACGCCGGAACCACCGTGCGCGGCGACATTCTCGTCTGTGCCGACGGCATCCATTCCACCGCCCGCAAGCGCTTCTACCCGGACGAGGGCGCGCCCTGCTGGAACGGCGTCCTGATGTGGCGCGGCGCCACCGAATGGAAGAGCTGGCGCGACGGTCGCACCATGGCGATCGGCGGCGGCATGGGCGCGAAGTTCGTGCTCTATCCGATCGCCGAGAAGGGCGACGGCACCCAGCTCATGAACTGGGTCGTCAACATCAAGATGGCCGACGGCGCCAAGTCCCCGCCGCCGAAGGAAAGCTGGTCGCGCCCGGCCCTGCGCTCGCTGGTCCTGCCATATGCCAAGCGCTTCGCCATTCCCGACTACGACGTCCCGGCCCTCGTCGAGGCGACGCCGCAGGCCTTCGAATACCCGATGTGCGACCGCGATCCCCTGCCGCGCTGGACCTTCGGCCGGGTCACGCTGCTCGGCGACGCGGCCCACCCGATGTATCCCGTCGGCTCGAACGGCGCCTCGCAGGCGATCCTCGACGCCCGCTCGCTGGCCGACTGCCTGGAGCGTGCCGAACATCCCCGCCAGGCGCTGTGGGAATACGAGAAGGACCGCCTGCCCAAGACCGCCGAGATCGTCCGCCTCAACCGCAAGGGCGGCCCGGAGCGGGTGATCGACGAGGTCGAGAAGCGCGCGCCCGCCGGCTTCGCCAATGTCGAGGACGTCATGAGCCGGGCCGAACTGAAGGCGATCGTCGGCGGCTATGCCGGCAAGGCGGGCTTTGCCGCCGAACCGGACCGCCTCGTCTCCGAACGTCGCGCCGCCAACGCCTGATCGCCCCGACCGCGGTCCTGAACAACGGCGGTCCTGAACAGAAGCCGACACGCTTGCCGCAGCACGACCAGATAGTTTAGGCTTAAACAAATTCATCGGAGGTCGTCATGACCCCATCTGCCAGCCCTCGCCACGTCTTCGTCACCGGCTCGACCCGCGGGATTGGCCACGCCATCGCCGCCGCCTTCGTGGCGGCGGGCGATCGCGTGACGGTGCATGGCCGCAGCGCCGAAAGTGCCGAGCGGGCCCGCGCCGAACTCGGCGCCCATGCCGGCGTCGCAGCCGACGTGACCGACGCCGCAGCGCTGGAGGCAGCCCTTGCGAGCGCCGCCGAGCGCGCCGGCCCGATCGAGGTGCTGGTCAACAATGCCGGCGCCGCCGAGACCGCACCGCTGTCGCGCCTCGACGTCGACCAGATGCGGCGGATGATGGCGCTGAATGTCGAGCCGGTGCTCACCGCGATCCGCGCCGTCGTGCCGGCGATGAAGGCGGCCGGCACGGGCCGCATCGTCAGCGTCGCCTCGACCGCCGGCCTCAAGGGCTATGCCTATGTCGGCGCCTATACGGCGGCCAAGCACGCCGTCATCGGCCTAACCCGTTCGCTGGCGCTGGAGCTGGCCACCGCCGGCATCACCGTCAATGCCGTCTGTCCCGGCTACACCGACACCGCGCTGATCGCCGGCTCGCTCGACCGGCTGGAGGAAAAGACCGGCCGCGACCGCGATGCGATCCTGAAGGATTTCACGCGGGTCAATCCGCTCGGCCGGCTGATCCGCCCCGAGGAGGTCGCCGACAGCGTGCTGTGGCTGGCCGGAGCCGGCGCCAGCGGCGTCACCGGCCAGGCGATCGCGATCGCGGGAGGCGAATTGTGAGTGTCACCCGGCAGACCCCGATCGACCATATCGACGCCGAGTCCAAGGTCGGCGAGAGCCCGCAGGATCACCGCGCCGAGCTGCGCCTGTGGCTGCGCCTCCTGACCTGCGCCAACCTCGTCGAGGCCGAGATCCGCAAGCGCCTGCGCGAACAGTTCGGCACCACCCTGCCCCGCTTCGACCTGATGGCCCAGCTCGAACGCTCGTCCGACGGCATCCTGCTCGGCGAGCTGTCGCGGCGGATGATGGTCTCCAACGGCAATGTCACCGGCCTCGTCGACCGCCTTGTCCAGGAGGGGCTGATCGAGCGTCAGGTCTCCGAACACGACCGGCGCTCGGCGCGGGTGCGCCTCACCGAGCAGGGCCGCTCGACCTTCGCCCGCATGGCCCGCGCCCACAGCGACTGGCTGGCCGAACTCCTCGCCGGCATCTCGCCGGAGGAGCAGACCGAACTCTGGTCGCGGCTCGGCGACCTCAAGCACTCGGTCCACGACGCCAGCCGCGCCGGACCCGCACCAACACAGCCAGAGGACGAATGATGAAGCGCCAGAACGCGATCGCCGCACCCTTGCGGGACTTCGTGCCCGAGCATTTCCGCCTCGCGATCGACAACGGCATCGCGGTGATCACCCTCGACCGGCCGGATCGCAAGAACCCGCTGACCTTCGAGAGCTATGCCGAGCTGCGCGACACCTTCCGGGCGATGCGCTTCGACGACGACGTCACCGCCATCGTCGTGACCGGATCGGGTGGCAATTTCTCCAGCGGCGGCGACGTCTTCGAGATCATCGAGCCGCTGACGAAGATGGAAGCGGCCGAACTGCACGCCTTCACCACCATGACCGGCGATCTCGTCAAGGAGATGCGCGCCTGTCCGCAGCCCGTCATCGCCGCGGTCGAGGGCATCTGCGCCGGGGCCGGCGCGATCATGGCCATGGTCTCCGACATGCGGATCGCGGCCAGCGGCGCCAAGGTCGCCTTCCTGTTCAACCGCGTCGGCCTTGCCGGCTGCGACATGGGCGCCTGTGCGATCCTGCCCCGCATCATCGGCCAGGGCCGCGCCTCCGAACTCCTCTACACCGGCCGCTTCATGAGCGCCGAGGAAGGCGAGCGCTGGGGCTTCTTCAACCGGCTGACTGACACCGGCGGCGCCATGGATGCCGCGATGGAGATGGCGGCCGCGCTCAACGAAGGCCCGACCTACGCCAATTCGGTGACCAAGCGCATGCTTCAGATGGAATGGGCGATGGGCGTCGACGAGGCCATCGACGCCGAGGCGATCGCCCAGGCCCTGTGCATGAAGACCGGCGATTTCCGCCGCGCCTTCGAGGCCTTCGCGGCCAAGCGCAAGCCGGTCTTCGAAGGGAACTGATCGTGGCCGACCGCAGCTTCCTCGACTGGCCGTTCTTCGACCAGAGCCACCGCGACCTCGCCCGCAAGGCCGAGGACTGGGCTGCCGCCAACGTCGCCGGCCTCGTCGATCACCACGATGTCGACGGGACGTGCCGGCGCCTCGTCGGTGCCATGGGCGAAGCCGGTTTCCTCGCCCATGCCGCGCCCAGGGACGGTCGCTTCGACGTGCGCAGCCTGTGCATCCTGCGCGAGACCTTCGCCCGCTTCGACGGCCTCGCCGACTTCGCCTTCGCCATGCAGGGGCTCGGCACCGGCGCACTGACCCTTTACGGCAGCGAAGCCCAGAAAGCCTCTGTGCTGCCCGGCGTGCGCGACGGCACGGCGATTGCCGCCTTCGCGCTGACCGAGCCGGACGCCGGCTCCGACGTCGCCGAGATCGCCCTCGCCGCGACCCCGGTCGGCAACGACATGATCCGTCTCGACGGCGAGAAGACCTGGATCTCCAATGGCGGCATTGCCGACCATTACGTCGTCTTCGCCCGCACCGGCGAGGCACCCGGCGCCAAGGGCCTTTCGGCCTTCTGCGTGCCTGCCGACACGCCGGGCCTGACCATCGCCGAGCGGCTCGACACCATCGCCCCGCATCCCCTCGCCCGCCTCCGCTTCGAGGATTGCCGGGTCCCGGCGTCGAATCGCATCGGAGAGCCCGGCGCGGGCTTCCGGATCGCCATGGCGACGCTCGACGTCTTCCGCACCACGGTGGGCGCTGCCGCCCTCGGCTTTGCGCGCCGGGCCCTCGACGTGACGCTGGACCGCGCCCGTTCGCGCAAGCTGTTCGGCGCGCCGCTTGCCGATATGCAGCTCACCCAGACGGCCCTCGCCGAGATGGCAACGGCGATCGACAGCGCCGCCCTGCTCGTCTACCGCGCGGCCTGGACCCGCGACAGCGGCGCGCCGCGCATCACCCGCGAGGCGGCCATGGCCAAGATGGTCGCCACCGAAAACGCGCAAGGGGTCATCGACCGGGCCGTCCAGCTCCATGGCGGCGAAGGCGTGCGCTCCGGCTCCGTGCCCGAGACGCTGTACCGCGAGATCCGCGCCCTGCGCATCTACGAGGGCGCGACCGAAGTCCAGAAGCTCATCATCGCCCGCCAATTGCTGTCGCAAGCCGCCTGAGGAGATCGCCCATGCCCGCCTCCTGCCATGTCGACACCTTCGTCCTCGACAACCTGCCGCCCGCAGCCGAGCAGCCGGACTTCATCAATCTCGACCGGCTCGGCTATCCCGAGCAGCTCAACGCTGCCGCCGAACTCGTCGACCGCCATGTCGCCGAAGGCCGCGGCGAGCGGCTCGCCATCCGCGCGCCGGGCGTGCACTGGACCTATGCCGAACTCGCCCGGACCGTCGACCGGATGGCCAATGTCCTGACCGGCGAACTCGGACTTGTGCCCGGCGGCCGGGTTCTCCTGCGTTCGGCCAACAACCCGACCCTGGTCGCGCTCTACATGGCGGTCATCAAGGCCGGCGGCATCGTCGCCGCCACCATGCCGCTGCTGCGCGCGCGCGAGCTCGTGCAGATCCTCGACAAGGCCGAGATCGGGCTCGCTCTGTGCGACGCGACCCTGGTCGACGAGATGGACAAGGCCGCGAATTCCGCCGCCCGGCCGGTCCGGATCGTCACTTGGGAGGGGCTTGCGGGCGGTGATCTCGGCGCTCTCATGGCTGGCGCGGCCGACCGCTTCGAGGCCGTGGCCTCGCGGGCCGACGATCCCTGCCTTCTCGGCTTCACCTCGGGAACGACCGGCCTGCCCAAGGCGACGATCCACTATCACCGCGACCTTCTGGTCATCTGCGACTGCTATGCCCGCGACGTGCTGCGCGCGGGCGCCGACGACGTCTTCATCGGCTCGCCGCCGCTGGCCTTCACCTTCGGTCTCGGCGGCCTCGTCCTGTTCCCGTTCCGGATCGGCGCCTCGACCGTGCTGCTCGAACGCGCCGGCCCGCCGGATCTTGCCGCCGCCATCGGCGAATACGGCGCGACGGTCTGCTTCACCGCCCCCACCGCCTATCGCGCCATGCTGGCGAAGATCGACGAATACGACCTGTCGTCCCTGAAGAAATGCGTCTCCGCCGGCGAGACCCTGCCGCGCCCGACCTTCGATGCCTGGCTGGAGGCGACCGGCCTGAAGCTGATGGACGGCATCGGCGCGACCGAGATGCTGCACATCTTCATCGCCGCGCCGCAGGAGGCGATCCGCCCGGGCGCCACCGGCAAGCCCGTGCCCGGCTACGAGGCGCGCATCGTCGACGCCTCAGGCACGCCGCAGCCCAAGGGCACCGCGGGCCGCCTTGCGGTGCGTGGTCCGATCGGCTGCCGCTACCTCGCCGACCGGCGCCAGGCCGTCTATGTCGAGAATGGCTGGAACATCACCGGCGACACCTATGTCGAGGACGAGGACGGCTATTTCTGGTTCCAGGCCCGCAATGACGACATGATCGTCTCGGCCGGCTACAACATCGCCGGCCCCGAGGTGGAGGCCGCACTTCTCGCCCATCCGCTGGTGCTGGAGGTTGGCGTCGTCGGCGCCCCGGACCCGGAGCGCGGCCGCATCGTCAAGGCCTTCATCGTCCTGGCCGACCCGTCGGCGGCCGGGCCCGATCTCGCCAAGGAACTGCAGGACCATGTGAAGCGCGAGCTCGCGCCCTACAAATACCCACGCTCGGTCGTCTTCGTGGACGCCTTGCCCAAGACCGGTTCGGGAAAACTGCAGCGCTTTGCATTGCGCCAGCAGGCGGAGGCCGAAGCCGAGGACGCGACCCAGGGAGTGAACGCGTGAACATCAACCAGCCGATCGGCGCCAGTCCGACCCCTTCGTCCGAAGCCGGTGACGACGCCGCGCTCGATACCCTGCAGCCGCCCGGCTGGAAGAAGCCCCGCGGCTACGCCAACGGCATGGCCGGTCGCGGCCGGCTGGTGCTCACCGGCGGCCTGATCGGCTGGGACGAGACCGAGACCTTCGCCGACGGCTTCATCCCGCAGGTCGAACAGACGCTTCGCAATGTCCTCGCCGTGGTCGCGGAAGCCGGCGGCGGGCCGGAGCATATCGCCCGCCTCACCTGGTATGTGCGCAGCATCGCCACCTACCGCGCCTCGACCGCCGAACTCGGCGCCGCCTATCGCCGCGTCCTTGGCCGGCACTATCCGGCGATGGCCCTGGTGGAGGTCTCCGACCTGGTCGAACCCGAGGCGCTGGTCGAGATCGAGGCCACCGCCATCGTGCCCGACTAGGCCGCGCTGTTCCGACCGGCAGCGCTTGCGTCCCAGACATTCAGACAGATCCCGGCCCCGTGCCGCGCCACCACGACAGGAACCCCGCCATGTCCAACGCTTCGGCCGCCGCGCCTTCGCCGTCTGCGTCTCCGTCCGCCGGTTTCGACTGGGCCGACCCGTTCCGGCTCGAGGACCAGCTGTCCGAGGACGAGCGGCTGATCTTCGAGACCGCCCGGTCCTATGCCGAGGAGAAGCTGCGGCCGCGCATCGTCGAGGCCTATCGCAACGAGACCACCGACCGGTCGATCTTCAACGAGATGGGCGAGCTCGGCCTGCTCGGCCTGACCCTGCCCGAGGATTATGGCTGCGCCGGCGCGTCCTATGTCTCCTACGGCCTCGTCGCCCGGGCCGTCGAGGCGGTGGATTCGGGTTATCGCTCGATGATGAGCGTCCAGTCCTCCCTGGTGATGTATCCGATCTTCGCCTATGGCGACGAGACCCAGCGCCGCAAGTACCTGCCCAAGCTCGCCACCGGCGAATATGTCGGCTGTTTCGGCCTGACCGAGCCCGATGCCGGCTCCGATCCCGGCGGCATGACCACAAGGGCCGAGAAGATCGACGGCGGCTACCGCCTGTCGGGCGCCAAGATGTGGATCTCCAATTCGCCCATCGCCGACGTCTTCGTCGTCTGGGCGAAGTCCGCCGCCCATGACAACAAGATCCGCGGCTTCATTCTCGACAAGGGCATGAAGGGCCTGTCGGCGCCCAAGATCGAGGGCAAGCTCTCCCTGCGCGCCTCGATCACCGGCGAGATCGTCATGGACGGTGTCGAGGTCGGCGAAGACGCGCTGCTGCCGAACGTGTCGGGGCTCGGCGGCCCCTTCGGCTGCCTCAACCGGGCCCGCTACGGCATCTCCTGGGGCGCCATGGGGGCTGCCGAGGATTGCTGGAAGCGGGCGCGCGACTACACGATGGAGCGCACCCAGTTCGGCCGCCCGCTGGCCCAGACCCAGCTTGTCCAGAAGAAGCTCGCCGACATGCAGACCGAGATCGCGCTGGGGCTGCAGGGCTCGCTTCGGGTCGGCCGCCTGTTCGACGAGGGCGCCATGGCGCCGGAGATGATCAGCCTGGTCAAGCGCAACAATTGCGGCAAGGCGCTGGACATCGCCCGCACCGCCCGCGACATGCATGGCGGCAACGGCATCATGGGCGAGTACCACGTCATGCGCCACGCCCAGAACCTGGAGACCGTCAACACCTACGAGGGCACGCACGACGTCCATGCGCTGATCCTCGGCAAGGCCCAGACCGGCCTCCAGGCCTTCTTCTGAGCCGCGCCGGAGAGAACGACACGAGGCGACGGGGCATGAGCCAGATGGTGGACGCGGCGATCACGGATTTCGACACGGCCTATGGCAATGCCGGCGCGATTGCCGGGGCCGAGACCTATCCGCCGCGCTGGCGTGAGCGGGCAGCGGCTTTCCGGCAGGAGCTGGAAGCCGCCGGTCGCGCCCGCCTCGCCTGCCCCTATGGCGACGGCGAACGGGCGGTCTACGATCTCTTCCTGCCGGAGGGCACGCCCGCCGGTCTCGCCGTCTATGTCCATGGCGGCTACTGGAAGGCGTTCGGCCGGTCCGAATGGTCGCATTTGGCGGCCGGCGCGCTGGCGCGCGGCTTTGCCGTCGCCATGCCGTCCTATCCGTTGTGCCCGACGGTTCGAATCGCGGAGATCACACGTCACGTCGGGCAGTTCCTCGACACGGTCGCCGCGGAGGTCTCCGGCCCGATCCGCCTGTCCGGCCATTCGGCCGGCGGCCATCTGGTGACGCGGATGATCTGCACGGATTCGCCGCTCTCCGAGGCGACCGCCGCCCGGATCGACCGGGTGTTGTCGATCAGCGGCGTTCACGACCTGCGTCCGCTCCTGAAGACGCAGATGAACGAGATTCTGGCCCTCGATCTCGCCGAAGCCCGCGCCGAAAGCCCGGCGCTGCTCGAACCGCACGGCAATGCCGCCCTCACCTGCCTCGTCGGCGGCGACGAACTGCCCGAATTTCGCCGGCAGAACACGCTGCTTGCGAGCGCCTGGCGCGGGCTCGGCCTGCGCACCGCGGCGATCGAAGCGCCAAGGCAGCACCATTTCGACGTCATCGATGCATTGGAAGACCCCGCCAGCGACGCGGTTGCGCTGCTGGCGGGGTGACAGGCGTCCGGCTTAGCGGGCGGCGGCAAGGCCGAGGATCAGCCCGGTGGCCGCGGAGATCAGCAGATACTGGTTGTCGACCTTGATCCAGTTCTGCCCCCGGCCAGGCGCGCGCAAACCGTGCCGGCGGAAATCCCGCACGCTCTGGTGACGCTTCCAGTTGCCGTAGCGCTGGCCGGACCGGAACTTGGCCCGTGCAGCGGTCGGCCGCTGCGCCCGATGCCGCTGGGCGCCGTGGTCGCGAGACTGGCTCTGCTGTGCGGTGGGACGGTTGTTGTCGTGCCGGCTCTGGGCCTGCGCCTGGGCCATCGGCGCGGCCAGCATGGAGACGGCTGCGATGGCGATGAGTGTGCGCTTGAACATGATATGTGTCCTCATTGGTGGTGAGAGGACGGTAGGCCTCGGCACATGAACCGCATATGAACCAGTATGTTACGAAGTGTAACCGCAGTCATGGTTGAAGCACGGAGCATCGTTGCGACCGCCTGCTGCGCCTCCACGCGAAGCGAAGGCCGAACGCGTCAGGTGTCCTGCGCCGACGGCCAGACCGTGCGCACCGTCTCGATGAAGGCGGCGGCGACATCGCTCGGTCGGCGGTTGCGCGGCGAGAACAATTCGAACTCGCAGGTATAGCCGATCTCCTTCGGCCGGATCGCCCGCAGCGTGCCGGCCGCCACTCCCTCGGCCGCGTAATGGTTCGGCAGGAGACCGATATAACGGCCGGACTGGATCAGAATGAGCTGCGGTTCGATCTGGAAGACCGTCGCCTCGACGCGCCAGTCGAGCTGGCGCAGCGTGTCCTCGTCCCGCCAGTAGCCGCGGTGGACGAAAGGCATGGCCGCAAGACGCGCATCGGTCAGCTCGGCATCGTCGGCCTCGAACGCCTCATGCAGACGCCCGCAATAGAGGCTGTGGCGCTCGTCATGCAGCCGGTCGTAGACGATGCCGTCGATCCGGTTGCGATAGCTGCCGATGGCGCAGTGATAGAGCCCGTCCAGCACCTTCTGCTGCAGATCCTGCGGTCGCTCCTGGGCAATCACCAGCCGGACATGCGGCGCGATCCGGCCATAGGCGGCGATGACGTCGGCAAGGCGGTTGGCCGGATCGGAGACCACCGCGTCGAGAATGCCGATCCGCAATTCGCCGCGCAGCTCGCCCCGCACCGAGGCGACGTCGGTGGAAAAGTCCTGGAGCGCCTTTTCGAGCTGGCGCCCGGCCTCCCAGACCGCCCGGCCCTTCTCGGTCATGTGAAACCCACCGCGGCCGCGCTGGCACAGGACAAAGCCCAGCCGCTCCTCCAGCGCCGTCATGTGGTTGGAAATGGTGGACTGGCTGACATTCAGATCCAACGCCGCGGCCGCGAAGCCGCCATGCCGCACCACCGCGTCGAAGACCTGCAGCAGGCGAAGATCACTTCCGGAAACGCGCATGAGCGACCGCACCACTTTGACGTTTTTCAATGTTTGAATTGATAGGCCGATATTCCACCATGCGTCCAGCGCGGCACATGATGAGGAAAAGGGCAAAGGCCCGGTTTGAGCAATCCGCAAGCAGCCGGTCGCTGCCATCATCGGGTGAGCGGGCAGTCGGAGAGAGTATCCATGATCCGTTTGGAGGCGGCGATATCCCGGTGAGAGGCCCGTTGAGCGTCCTGCAGAACCCCGCTGAGGCTGCGCCGTGCACGGGGCGTTCGCCGCGGCCGACTAACGCCTGTCCGGATTGCCAGTGACCGCGCCGCTGCCCAATCCGTTGCTGACCGCCGTCTCGGTGCCGCCGATCGCGCGCGCCGGCCGCTGGATCGCCGCCTATGACGGAAGGCACGGCCCGCTGATCGACTGCAGCCAGGCCGTTCCGAACCATGCCCCACCGGCCGGCTTCGCCACCCGCCTGGCCGAAGCCGCGGCCTCGGCGGCCGGTGCCCGCTACGGCGACATTCTCGGCGACCGCGCCTTGCACGAGGCCTATGCCGACCATGTCGCCGCGCGCTACGGCATGCCCGTCGCGGCCGGCCGCGTCGCCATCACCAGCGGCTGCAACCAGGCCTTCTTCGCCGCCATGCTGACCGTCGCGCGCGCCGGCGACGTGGTCGTGCTGCCGGCCCCCTGGTACTTCAATCACAAGATGACGCTGGAAATGCTCGGCATCGAGGCGCGCCCGTTGCAGACCGAGGCGGCCGATGGCTTCCTGCCCTCCGTCGCCGGGCTGGAGGCGGTGCTCGATTCGCGCTGCCGGGCGCTGGTGCTGGTCAGCCCGAACAACCCGACCGGCGCCGTCTATCCGCCGGAACGCCTCGCCGAACTGATGGAAGTCTGCGTTTCGCGTGGGATGTATCTCGTCCTCGACGAGACCTATCGCGACTTCCTCGACCCGGCGCTCGGCAAGCCGCATGGGCTGTTCGCGGAAACCGACGCGCGCGAAAACCTGATCGCGCTCTACTCATTCTCCAAATCCTACGCCATTCCCGGCCACAGGGTGGGCGCCATGATCGCCGGCGAGGCGACCATCGCCGAGTTGGAAAAGGTCATTGACTGCATCCAGATCTGCGCGCCCCGCCCGGCTCAGGCGGCACTGCCCTGGGCCATTGATGAACTGGCCGACTGGCGCGACGCAAACCGCGACGAGATCGCACGACGGGCAGACATCTTCCGCGCCGCCTTTGCCAGCCTGCCGGGCTGGGAGCTCGACCAGATCGGCGCCTATTTCGCCTATGTGCGCCATCCCATCCCGGACCGGCCGGCCGAGGCGGTCGCCGAGGCGCTGACTCGCGAACTCGGGGTGCTGGTCCTGCCCGGCAGCTTCTTCGGCCCCGGCCAGGACCAGCATCTGCGGATCGCCTTCGCCAATGTGGATGCGGACGGCATCCGCGAGATGGCGCGCCGGATCGGCCTCGGCCTGTCCGCCGGCGCCTTTGCCAACGAACCAGACCGTCCAGCGGGGAACCTTCATGGATAGCGGCAAACTGGAAGCGCTGCGGCAGCGCTTCGCCGGCGACAACGAGCGGATCATCTACGACAAGGGCTTCGCGGCCGTGGCCGACCGGCTCTTCGACCCCAAGGGCACCCGTGTCGCCCCCTATGCCGGCGTGCCGACCCTGCTCGACGCCCCCCATCGCGCCATCGACTGGGCCGCGCCGGATCTCTCAAACCTCGACGTCGCGATGATCGGCGTGCCGATGGATCTCGGCGTCACCAACCGCAATGGCTCGCGCTTCGGCCCGCGTGCCCTGCGCACCATGGAGCGCGTCGGACCCTACAATCACGTGCTGAAGACCATGCCGACGGCCAGTCTCAAGGTCGCCGACATCGGCGACGTGCCGTTTCGCAGCCGCTTCGATCTTGCCACGTCGCACGAGGATATCGAGCGCACCGCTGCCACGATCGCCAAGGCCGGCGTCCTGCCTCTC
This sequence comes from Aurantimonas sp. NFXS3, assembly GCF_049132005.1. NCBI lineage: Bacteria > Pseudomonadati > Pseudomonadota > Alphaproteobacteria > Hyphomicrobiales > Aurantimonadaceae > Aurantimonas > Aurantimonas sp. NFXS3. The sequence continues at coordinate 1,113,843 of NZ_JAGDDZ010000001.1, read as the reverse complement.
TTCGTCGGAGGCGACCATTCGATCACCCTGCCGATCCTGCGGGCGCTGGGCGCCGAAGCTCCGGTCGGCATGATCCATATCGACGCCCATTGCGACACGTCCGGGCCCTTCGACGGCTGCAAGTTCCACCATGGCGGCCCGTTCCGGCAGGCGGTGCTGGATGGCGTGCTCGACCCCGAGCGCACCATCCAGATCGGCATTCGCGGCGCCTCCGAATATCTGTGGGAGTTCTCCTTCGAATCCGGCATGACCGTCATCCATGCCGAGGAGATTCCCGGCCTCGGCCTCGAGGCGGTGATCGCCAAGGCCCGTGCCGTCGTCGGCGACGGTCCGGTCTATATCTCCTTCGACATCGACAGCCTCGACCCGGCCTTCGCGCCCGGTACCGGCACGCCGGAGATCGGCGGCCTGACGACCCGCGAAGTGCAGATGATCCTGCGCGGTCTCGCCGGGATCAACATGATCGGCGGCGACGTGGTCGAGGTCGCACCGCAATACGACGCCACCACCAACACCGCCCATGCCGGCGCGCAGATGCTGTTCGAGCTTCTGAGCCTTCTGGATTTCACGCCGGACCGTTCCGGCGCCGCCCGCTGATCGAAGTCACGTTGCAACCAAGGAGATGAAGTCATGACCCGGAAGTCCCCGCTCATCCTGAACCGGCGGCATCTGCTCGCCGCAGCCGGCGCCGCGGGCGCCACGCTGGCCATGCCGTCGATCCTCAGGGCTCAAGAGAAGAGCCTGAAGGTCGGAGTCTATGGCGGCTATTTCAAAGATTCCTTCGACAAGAACGTCTTCCCGGCCTTCACCGAGGCCACCGGCATCACCGTCGAGAGCGTCGCCGAGCCGACCGGCGAAGCCTGGCTGGTGCAGCTCGAGCAGGCCGCCCGCGCCGGTGTCGCGCCGGCCGACGTGTCGATGATGTCCCAGGTCGCCATGCGCAAGGGCCTCGCAACCGAACTGTGGCAGCCGCTGGACATGGACAGGATCGCCAACTCCGGCGACGTCCTGCCGCCCTTCGTCGTGAACTACCCCGACGGCCGCGTCGCCGGCGTCGGTGCCGTGGCCTGGTACATCAACCTCGTCACCAACACCGACACCTATCCGGACGCGCCGGAAAGCTGGGCGGCCCTGTGGGACCCGGCCAACAAGGAGAAGCTCGGCCTTCTCGCCCTCGTCTCCAACTCGTTCCTTCTGGAAGTCACCGCCAAGACCTTCTTCGGCGGCACCGACGTGCTCGACACCGAGGAAGGCATCCTGAAGGTGATGGACAAGCTCGCCGAGGTGAAGCCGAACGTCCAGCTCTGGTACCGCGACGAAGCCCAGTTCGAACAGGCGCTGAAATCCGGCGAAATCCCGATGGGCCAGTATTATCACGACGTCACGGGCCTCGCCGCGGCCGACGGCTTCCCGGTCCGCTCGACCTTCCCGAAGGAAGGCGGCATCTCCGACTCGGGCTGCTGGGCGATCTCCAAGGCCTCCGAGAAGGGCGACGTCGCCCACGAGTTCATCGACTACATGACCCAGCCGGAGGTCCAGAGCCTGCTCGCCCGCAAGGTCGGCACGGCACCGGTGATCAAGCGTGACCTTCTCGACCTGACCGACGAGGAATTCGCGGCGGTCTCCTCCGAGATCGACCCGATCGTTCCGCGCTATGATCTCTATGTCGAGAAGTCCGACTGGCTGAACCAGAAGTGGACCGAACTCATCGTCGGCTGAGCCCGACGCCCGCCCATTCACCGGCCGCCTCGTCAGGGGCGGCCGGACCCCAGCACCAGGAAACGTCCAGGCCGATGAGCGCACTCGAACTTGCCAACATCACCAAGCGCTACGGCTCGGTCCTCGCCGTCGACGACGCCGTCCTCGACGTGCCGGCCGGCAGCTTCGTCTGCCTGCTCGGGCCGTCAGGCTGCGGCAAGACCACCTTGATGCGGATGATTGCCGGCCTCGAAACCCCGACCGCCGGCACGATCCGCTTCAACGACGAGACCATCAACGACCGCCCGGTCCACCGCCGCGATTTCGGCATGGTGTTCCAGTCGCTGGCGCTGTTTCCGCATCTGAGCGTCGGCGAGAACATCGCCTATCCGCTGAAGATCCGCGGCCGGCCCCGCGCCGAGCGCGATGCCCGCGTCGTCGAGCTGCTCGATCTCGTTCGCCTGCCCGGCGTCGCCGACCGGTCGGTGGCGCAATTGTCGGGCGGCCAGCGCCAGCGCGTCGCCATCGCCCGGGCCCTCGCCGTCTCGCCCAAGCTCTTCCTTCTCGACGAGCCCCTGTCGGCCCTCGACGCCAAGCTGCGCGAAGCCATGCAGGTCGAACTGCGCCAGCTGCAGGAACGGCTCGGCATCACCACCATCGTCGTCACCCACGACCAGCGCGAAGCCATGACCATGGCCGACACCATCGTCGTCATGAAGGGCGGCCGCATCCAGCAGATGGACCGGCCGATCGACATCTACCGGAGGCCCGCCAACGCCTTCGTCGCCGACTTCCTCGGCCAGACCAATCTCCTGACCGCCCATGCCGCCGATGGCGGCGCGACCATCGCCGACGCGCCGGTCCCCGGGCTGACGCTGCCGGCCGGCTGCGCCACGGCGGAAATCTCGATCCGGCCGGAGGACGTCAGCGTCGAGCGCGAGGGCGCCGCGCCCCTGCCCGCCACCGTCGAGTTCGTCCGCGACATGGGCTCGGCCGTCGAGGTGTATCTGGCGACCGCCGCCGGCCGCATCGTCGCCCAGCGCGCTGCCGGCCGTAACGATCTCATGGTCGGCGACACCGTCTCTCTGGCGCTCGATCCCGCCGCCATCGTCGTCTTCCCTGCCGGAGCTTCCGCGTGAGCGCCGCCGCGCCCGGAACGAAGGCCGGAGGCTGGCGCGAACAGGCGCCGCTGATCTTTCCGGCGCTGATGCTGCTCGCCTTCTTCGTCGTGCCCTTCGGCCTGATGATCGCCGTCTCGCTGTTCGAGCGGGTCGCCGGCGGTTTCTACCAGCCGGTGCTGACGACGGCGAACTATGCCCGCTTTCTCAGCCTGTTCTTCGGCAAGATACTCGTCTTCTCGCTCGGCCTGTCGGCGCTGGTTTCGGCACTCTGCCTGATCGTCGGCGCACCCTTCACCTATCTGCTGACCAAGCTCCGCCGGAAGTGGCAGGTGCCCTGGCTGGTGGCGATGCTGGCGGTCCTGTCCCTGTCCGAGGTGATCATCGGCTTTTCCTGGTCGACGCTGCTCAGCCGCACGGCCGGGCTCTCCAACCTGTTCGTGTCCCTTGGCCTGATGGACAACCCGGATGCCTGGACGCCCGGCTTCTTCGCCGTCCTTGCCGGCATGACCTACCAGGCCTTCCCCTATGCGGTGCTGGTGCTCTACCCGTCCTTCTCCCGGCTCGACCCGTCGCTGGCCGAAGCCGCCCGCACCCTCGGCGCCTCGCCGCTCAGGGCCTTCTTCACGGTGATCCTGCCGGCGCTGCGGATGGCGCTGATCGCCACCTTCATCATCGTCTTCGTCTTCGCGCTGGGCGCCTATCTCCTGCCGCAACTGCTCGGCCGGCCGGAGCACTGGACCCTGTCGGTGCTGATCACCGACCAGGCGATCTACCAGTCGAACATGCCGTTTGCGGCGGCAATGGCGGTGTTCCTGGTGGTCACCAGCCTGTCGCTCGTGCTGCTGACCACGACGCTCGGCCGGAAGGGACGCGCGGCATGATCGGCACGTTCCTCACCCGCCTGTTCTTCGCCGCCGTCGGGCTGTTCATGGCGGCGCCCATCGTCGTCATCGCCGGCGTCTCGATCAACGAGAAGCGCAGCCTGACCTTCCCGCCCGAGGGTTTTTCGCTCGCCTGGTACGGCCAGATCTTCGCCGACGAGGGCTGGCGCGGCGCCCTGACCACCTCGGTGCTGATCGCCCTCGGTGCGGCGACCATTGCCGTCCTCATCGCCCTGCCGATCGCCTATGCGCTGTGGCGCCGGGTCACCGCGATCGGCCGGACCGTGCAGTTGCTGGGCGTCTCGCCCTTCGTCCTGCCGCCGGTAATCACCGCGCTCGGCGCTTTGTCCTTCTGGGCGACGATGGGCGGCTACGGCGCCTGGTACACGGTGGTCATATCCCACGCGATCTTCTTCACCAGCCTGCCGCTGGTGACCATCTCGCTCGGCTTCCAGACCATCGACCGCGAGGTGACCGAGGCCGCGCGCACCATGGGCGCCAACGACCGGACCATCCTGACGACCATCGTGCTGCCGATGATCGCGCCCTACATCGTCTCGGGCTTCGCCTTCGCCTTCGTCCTGTCGCTGAACGAGTACATCGTCGCCTACATGACGGTGGGCTTCACGCTGGAGACGGTGCCGATCAAGATTTTCAACGCCCTGCGCTACGGCTACACGCCGACCATGGCCTCGGTCTCGATCCTCTTCGTCGCCGTGGCGGTGGTGGTGTTCGGCTTCGTCGCCCGCTTCGGCGACCTGCCGCGCCTGCTCGGCGCCTGGTCCAACGGAGACGGCAAGTGAAGGTCGCCGCCATCCAGTTGGACGCCGCGATGACCGACGCGGCCGACCGGCACGCAGCAATCCTGCGCAGCCTCGAGGACGCGGCCGCCGCCGGCGCTGACCTCGCCGTCCTGCCCGAGCTCGCGCCGACCGGCTACGGCGCCGGCCAGTCGATCGCCAACACCGCAGAGGCAGCGAACGCCGGCCTTGCCGAATGGCAGGAGGCGTCCGCCCGGCTCGGCATCGCCATCGTCATGGGGCTTGCGATCCGCACAGCTCACGGCGTCGACAACGCCGCCGCGCTGATTACACCGGGCCGCGCGCCGGTCCTCTACGCCAAGCGCATGCTCTATGGCGACTACGAGAAGGGCCTGTTCCGGCCGGGCGATGCGCCCTCGCCCATCGTCGAGATCGCCGGCCTGCGCTGCGGCCTGCTCGTCTGCTTCGACGTGGAATTTCCCGAGCTGTGCCGCGACCTCGCCTTGCGGGGCGCCGAGGCGATCATCGTGCCGACGGCATTGCCCAAGAGCGACGGCGCGCGCTTCATCGCGCAGAACGTCGTGCCGGTGCGCGCCTTCGAGAACCAGCTCTTCGTGGTCTATGCCGATCATTGCGGCAGCGACGGCACATTTGCCTATCAGGGCCTGTCGGTGATCGCGGCCCCGGACGGCTCGGTGCTGGCCTCGGCCGGCGAAAGCGACGCGACGACGATCCTCGCCGATCTCGACCCCGCGGCCTACGGCGCCAGCCGCGACCAGAACCCCTATCTCGCCGAAGTCAGCGCCCACCTCTCGCCCCGTCGCTGACGCACCATCCCGGACACGCCGCGCGTCACCCAGCGGTTATCGGCCCCGACCCGCCCTGCCGACGCTGCGGCTGGCCCGCAGCGCCTTGTCGATCTCCATGACGACCAGCACCGACAGCGCCATCGGCACCAGCAGCGCCCATTGCTCCCACGGGATCGGCGCAAGGTCGAGCACGTCACGCAGGCCCGGCGTGAAGGCCGCGCCGATATGGATCGCCTGCGCCGCGACGATCGATGCGAGCAGCGGCCAGTTGTTCGCCAGGGGCACCCTGAACGCCGAGATCGTCTCCGACCGGCAATTCATCACATGGACGTTCTCGAAGGCGACCATCAGGAACAGAAGGACGTTGCGGGCCTCGAACTCGCTCCAGCCCGCCGAGATCGCCCAGGCGAAGACCAGATAGCCGACGATGCCGATCACCGCGCCCGAGAGGGCCGTCTGGCGGATCATCAGGGCGTCGAAAATCGCCTCGCCGGTGCGCCGCGGCGGCCGCGACAGGAGGCCCGGCTCGGGCTTTTCCAGCGCCAGGGCGACATGCTGGCCGCCATTGGTCACGAGATTCAGCCAGAGCAGCTGCACCGCCGTCAGCGGCACCGGAAAGCCGGTGAACAGCGCCATAAGGAAGAACACCGCCTCGGCGGCGCCGGTGCTGATCGCCAGATAGATCACCTTGCGGATATTGGCGTAGGCGGCGCGCCCCTCGTGGATGCCGGCCGTGATCGAGGCGAAATTGTCGTCGGTCAGAACGAGATCGGCCGCGTCGCGGGCCGCATCCGTGCCGTCGCGCCCCATCGCGACGCCGAGATCGGCCCGGTGCAGCGCCGGCGCGTCGTTGACGCCGTCTCCGGTCATCGCCACGACATGGCCGCCGCGCTGCAAGGCCTCGACGATCCGCACCTTGTGGCTCGGTTCGACCCGGGCAAACACGGACGTCGCGGCGATGCGCGCGTCGGTTCCCGTCGCCGGGTCGTCCATCTGGCGGCCGGTCATCACGTCTTCGGGCCGGGCTGCGATGCCGAGATTGCGGGCGATCGACAGCGCCGTGGCCGCATGATCGCCGGTGATCATCTTCACCGCGACGCCAGCCCCGCGGCAATCAGCGACGGCATCCTTCGCTTCCGTGCGCAGCGGGTCGATGAAGCCGACGAGGCCGAGAAGGGTCAGCCCTTCCAGCGGCTGGTCCATCGGCGGCAGGCGGCCCGCGGCCTCGTCCCGGCCAAGGGTCCTCGCGGCAACCGCCATGACGCGAAAGCCCTGCCCGGCCATTTCGTCGGCGAGCGCCAGCACCGCGTCCACATCGACGCCGAGGCAGTGCGGCACCAGCACCTCTGCCGCGCCCTTGACGTGCAGGCGGATTGAGCCGCCCTCCTCGTCGAGACTCGCGGCATATTTGCGCTCGGCCGAGAACGGCAGTTCGGCCATCCGCCGTGCGGTGTGGCGCAGGGCCGCGACGTCCAGTCCGGTCTTCATCGCCAGAACGAGAAACGCGAGATCGACGGTGTCGCCGCTGCGCCCCGCCTCGCCGCCGTCCGGATCGAAGGCCGCGTCGTTGCAGAGCGCGGCGGCGGCAGCGAGATCCCGGGCCGCCTCCTGCGCCGGTGGGGCGAGCGGCGCCTCGTCCTGCAGCAGCCGTCCACCCAGATCGAAGCCGGCGCCCTCGATCGCGACGGCCCCATGCCCGGGCAACCACAGCCGCTTGGCCGTCAGCTGGTTGCGGGTCAGCGTGCCGGTCTTGTCGGTCGCCACCACCGTACAGGCGCCCAGGCCCTCGACGGCCGGTAGGTGCCGCACGATGACGTTGCGCCGGGCCATCCGGCGCGTCGCCACCGACAGGGCGACCGTGACGGCCACCGGCAACCCTTCGGGAATGACCGAGACGGCCAGCGCCACCGCCACGAAGAAGGTCGCCTGCAACGACGCCCCAATGCTGAATTGCTGGGCGACGACGACCGCCACCAGGGCGAGCGCGACGAGGCCGAGCATGCGGGTGAAACGGTCGAGCTTGACGGTCAGCGGCGGCGGCGCCGAGGCTTCCTGCAGCGAGCCGGCGATCTGCCCGAGCTCGGTCTGGGTGCCGGTCGCCACGACAACCGCCTGGCAGCGTCCGCGATGCAGCGTCGAGCCGGCAAACAGCATGGTCGCACGCTCGGCAAGAGGCGTGTCCGGTGCCAGCGCCCCGCCGGCGGCCTTTTCCACCGGCAGCGATTCCCCGGTGAGTGCGGATTCGTCGGCCTGGAGTTCGGATGCGGAGAGGAGGCGCAGATCGGCCGGGACCCGGTCGCCGGCCTCCAGGATCACCACGTCGCCGGGCACCAGCGCCTTGCTGTCGGTCAGACGCACCGCCCCCTGCCGCCAGACGCGGCAGACGGTCGTGATCGCCGTGCGCAATGCGGCGGTATTGGCTTCCGCGCGAGATTCCTGCGCCGCCCCGATGGCGGTGTTGATGGCCAGGACGATGAAGATGAAGACCGCCTGGTCGATCTCCGCAAGGACGAGCGATACGGCCGCAGCGGCGAGCAGCAGATAGATCAGCGGGCTTTTCAACTGACCGAGGACGATCAGCGTCAGCGAGCGCGACGGCGGCTCCGGCAGCGCGTTCGGGCCGTACTCGGCGAGGCGCCGTGCCGCCTCGGCATCGTCGAGCCCGGCGGCGGCGGTGCCGAGCCTGCCGAAGGTCGCCGCCTCGTCGAGCGCGTGCCATCCATCCGCCGGCCGCTGGCCCGGCTCCGGGTCTGCGCTCATGGGGCTCATCGGATCGCTCACAATCATTGCGCGGCCCGGATCTCGGCGTGAGGGGTGGTCGTGCCGGCAGCATACACCCCGCCGCACCGCGGGGCCCTGTTCGACCGGGCGGGCGAAACCGCCTTGCGCGTCATCGGCGCCCTATCGCGACATCAGAACCGGCACGGTCATGTGCTGCAGGATATGCCGGGTAACGCCGCCGAAGAGCATTTCGCGCAGCCGCGAATGGCCGTAGCAGCCCATCACCAAGAGATCGTGGCCGTGATCGACGAGTTGCGCCAGTACCTCGTCGCCGACGGAAATCTCGCCACTGTGCGAACGGGCCGCCTCAGCCCTGATGTCATGCCGGGCCAGCGCCAGCGCCATGTCGTCGGCAGGAGCCAGGCCGGCCTTGGCGCCCGCCTTGTCGGGGTCGATGCAGAGCACCCGCACCAGCGATGCGTCCTTCAGAAGCGGCAGCGCGTCGAACACGGCGCCCGCCGATTCGCGGCTGCCGTTCCAGGCGACGAGCGGCTGCTTGCCCACCTGCGCATATTCGCCGGCATAGGGCACGAACAGCACCGGTCGCCCGGTCTCGATCAGGAGATCGGTCAGCGGCACGTCGGCGCCGCCGGCCGCCTGCCCGACCACGACGAGATCGGCGACCAGCGCATTCCGGGTCCAGACCGAGTCCGCATCGCCTGCCATCGGCTCCTCGCGCCGCCATTCGGTCGAGACGCTGGCACCCGCGGTCGCCGTCTTGAAGACGTCGGCAATGGCATCGGCCTCGCTCTGCGCCGCCTGCCGGGCCTGGTCGATGTATTCCAGCGAGACCTCGGTCGGGATGCTGACCACCACGTCCTGCACGACATGCAGGCCGACCAGATGGGCGCCCTGCCGCTCGGCGATCGCCAGCGCCGTCCGCAGGATCGCGCCAGCGCGCTCGCTGTTGTCGAGGCAGACCAGTATCGTCCGGTACATGGAAAACTCCCTTGGCTGGGCCGCGACGGGGCCGTCATTCGCCCGACCGTAGCCCGCCCCCGCACGAGCGCCATTGACCTCGCGCAAATCGGCAAATGCCCGGCCAGCGGATCGCGAACACGGGACGGGATTTCGCGGCGCGCCGGCGTTTTGTCGCCCCGCGGCATTGGCCGTCCCCCGTCCCCGCGGCTATAGGCAGAGGGAACGCGAATGACCGGAGTTGTCCCGTGGCCGAACACCGTTTCCAGCCGACACGCTTCCACAACACGCTGGGCCCGCACGAGCCGGCGCTGAGCATTGCGCCGGGCGACACCGTCATCACCGACACGCTCGACGCCTGGGGCGCCGACGCCACCGGCGCCTTTGTCGGCACGCGGCCGAACCCGATGACCGGTCCCTTCCTCGTCGAAGGCGCCGAGCCGGGCGATACGCTGCGCGTCACCATCGAGCGCATGACGCCGAACCGCGACCGCGGCTGGACCTTCTCCGTCCTGGCGCCGAACGTCGTCGATCCGCAGCGCGCCGCCCGGATGCCGGAGCGCGAGCGGGTCGAGTGGATCATCGACAAGGACGCCGGCACCGTGCGGCTGGAGAACCCGCCGACGCGGCTGCGCGACTGGGTGTTGCCGCTGGCCCCGATGATCGGCTGCTGCGGCGTCGCGCCGGCGCTCGGCCAGGCCATATCCACCGCCACCAGCGGTCCCCATGGCGGCAACATGGACTATCGCGGCATCACGGCCGGCGTGACCCTGTCATTCCCGGTCTTCCGGCCCGGCGCCCTGTTCTTCCTGGGCGATTGCCATGCCTGCCAGGGCGATGGCGAAATCGTCGGCACCGGCATCGAGACCTCCTTCGAGGTCGCCTTCACCGTGGAGATCGACAAGGGCCGCACCATCGGCTGGCCGCGCGGCGAGGATGCGCAGGGCATCTTCACCCTCGGCAATGCCCGCCCCCTCGACCAGGCGCTGCAGCACGCCACCACGGAGATGCTGGACTGGTTGTCCCGCCACTACGCAATGGATGCGGTGACGGCGAGCCACTTTCTCGGCCAGACGGTCCGCTACGACGTCGCCAACGTCTTCAACCCGGCCTATTCCGTCGCCTGCCGGATTGCGAGAGAGGACCTCGAACAGGCCGGCGCCGCCGCGTGACCACCGGGCCGTTTCCGGAGGTTTCGGAGGATCGGCGACAAGATCGTTGCGCGACGGGCTTTCCGTGCGCGGGTCTGCTGCTAGCTTCGTTCCCGTCAACGAAACGCCACTGGAAGACTGTATGAACGCGCATGCGCTCGACGAACAGACGGACGACTGGTTCTGGCGCCGGGAACGGGCCGACAGACTGTCGGTCATCATCGACGCCGCCGACTTCTTCAAGGCGGCCAAGGACGCCATGCTGCAGGCCCGGCATTCGATCCTCCTGATCGGCTGGGATTTCGACGCGCGGATCGACCTGGAGCCGGAAGGCAAGACACTGGACGGTCCCAACCCCGTCGGCCCCTTCCTCACATGGCTCGGCAAGCGCCGGCCCGAGCTCGATATCCGGATCCTCAAATGGGATACCGGCATGATGTACTCGATCGGCCGCGGCGAGACGCCCCTTACCCTGCTGCGCTGGAAACTATCCGGCCCGGTGCAGATGCGGCTCGACGGCGTGCATCCGCCGCTCTCGACGCATCACATGAAACTGCTGGTCATCGACGAGGCACTGGCCTTCTGCGGCGGCATCGACATGACCACCGGGCGCTGGGACACCAGGGACCACGCCGAGGCGAGCCCGGGCCGGCTGTCGCCCCGCAAGGCGCCGCTCGGCCCCTGGCACGACGCGACGACCTGCGTCACCGGTCCGGCGGCCAAGGCGCTCTCCGATCTTGCCCGCAGCCGCTGGGCCCATGCGACGGGCAAGATGCTCGGCCCCTTCGCCGGCGACTTCGATATCTGGCCCAGCGACGTGACGGTGGACTTCGAGAATATCGACGTCTCGATCTGCCGTACGGTACCCGAGCATCTCGAACGTCCGCAGGTGACCGAGATCGAACGCGCGACGCTGGCGGCCATCGCGACGGCCAGGCACCGCCTCTATATCGAAAGCCAGTATTTCGCCTCCCGCCGGATCGCCGAGGCGATCGCCGAACGGCTTGCCGAACCGGACGGGCCGGAGATCCTCGTGGTCAATCCCGACACGGCCGATGGCTGGCTGGAAGCCGAGTTCATGGATTCCTCGCGCATCCGCATGATGCAGATCGTGCGCAAGGCGGACCACAACGACCGCTTCCGCCTGGTCTATCCGGTGAACGCCGCCGGCACGCCGATCTACGTCCATGCCAAGATCATGATCGCCGACGACCGCCTGTTGAAGATCGGCTCGGCCAATCTCAACAACCGGTCCATGGGCTATGACAGCGAGTGCGACCTCGTCATCGAATCCGAGGACGATCCCGCGGTCGCGCAGCGGATCGCCCACATCCGGGACGATCTCCTCGCCGAGCATCTCGACTTGCCCGAGGATGCGGTCCGCGACGCGCTGGCCGACGGCGGATCGATGATCGCCCTCGTCGACAGGGTCAGCGCCACGAACGGCCGCCGCCTGGTGCCGCTGCCGATGCGCGAACTCACGCCGGACGAGGAAATGCTGGCCGAATCCAACCTTGCCGACCCGCTGCGTCCCGGCCGGCTCAAACGGACGTTCCGCAAGCTGCTCGGCTGATCACCGCCAGCCGCGGCGATCAGGCATGCGCGCGATCCGTGCCGCAGCCCGATCACCCTTCGGCTCAATCGACCTCGCTCATGGCCCGGCGCAGCTTCCGGATCATCACGCCGCGCGCCTTGTCGCCGGCCGCGTTCTCCAGACGCTCGTTGATGTCGAGAAGCAGGCGGGACACCTCGTTGTGCCAGTCCAGATGGCCCGGCTGGGCCGGATCGATGCGGGAGACGGGCTCCGAGGATACCGGCACGGCCGACCGCGCTGTCAGCCTGAACGCCGCGTCCAGTTGCGGGATGACGATGCGCTCCTGGGCGACCACGCCCGCGAGCCGTGCCTTCAGTGCGTCGATGGCCTCGACCTCGCCATGGACGAGAAACACGCCGGCCGCCACCGGGCACCGCTCGGAGAGCCATTCCCGCAATTCCGGCCCGTCGGCATGGCCCGAATAGAGATCGATCGCCCGGATCTTGGCCCGCACGATCACCTCGTCGCCCTGAATGCGGACCGTCGACGCCCCGTCCCGCAGGATGCGGCCGAGCGTCCCCTGGGCCTGGAAGCCGACGAACAGCACCGTCGCCTGCGGCCGCCACAGCCAGTTGCGCAGCCGATGGCGGATCCGCCCCGCCTCGCACATGCCGCTGGCGGCGATGACGATGTGAAAGCCCTTCAGCCGGTCGAGCGCCTTGCTCTCCTCGGCGGATTCGGTGAAGCGGATATTCGGCGATGTCGGCGCCCGCGACAGGATCTCGCCGTGATCCAGCTCCCTGGCGTGCCGGGCGAAGACGCCGGTGGCACGGGTGGCCAGCGGCGAGTCGATGATGATCGGCACCGCCGGCAGATCGCCGCTCTCGATCAGGATCTGGAGGTCGACGAGCAGTTCCTGGGTCCGCTCCACCGCAAAGGACGGAATCAGCAGCGCCCCGTCCGGGTCCAGCGCGGCCTCCACCGCCTCGCGCAACAGCCGGCGGCGGTCGGCCTCGCTCGCCCCCTCCCGGTCGCGATCGCCATAGGTGCTTTCGCAGATGACGTAGTCGAAGCCGGAGGGTGCCGATGGATCGGCCTGCAGCAGCTTGTGCTCCGGGCCGATGTCGCCGGAAAACAGCAGGCGCCGCGGCCGCTCCCCGGGTGCCGGACATTCGAGCTCGATGGAGGCCGAGCCGAGCAGGTGCCCGGCATTCCAGTAGCGTGCCCGGATGCCGCCAGCGACGGTGAACCAGTCGCCGAGCGCGACGGGCTCGAACTGCTTCAGACAGTTCACCACATCGGCGCCGTCATAGATCGGCACCACGGTGCGCCGGCCGCGGCGCTTGTTGCGCCGGTTCAGATGCGCGACCTCGGTGTCCTGGATGTAGGCGGAATCTGGCAGCATCACCGTGCACAGATCCTCCGTCGCGCGGCTCGCGAAGATCGGACCGGAAAAGCCCGCCTTCGTCAGCTTGGGAAGCAGTCCGGAATGGTCGATATGGGCGTGGGTCAGGAGAACCGCGTCGATGCCGTTCGGATCGAAGGGAAAGGCGCGATAGTTCAGTTCCTTCTCGGCCTTCGAGCCCTGGAACAGGCCGCAGTCGATCAGGATCCGCCGGCCGTCCGCTTCGAGCTCGTAGCAGGAGCCGGTGACGGCCCGCGCCGCGCCGTGAAAGCGCAGGACGGGCTCGGCGAGCCTGTCGCGTCCTTCGGTCTGCAGTGCCGGATGGTCGTCCACGGGCGTCTCCTCAGGCTTTCAGGGGCCGGGATGGAAGGGAACGGCGGCAAGGCGCGGGCGGAGGACGCCGAAGACGGATGCTGCCGCTCGGCCCCCCATAGTTCTCGCTCCGGGACGACGGCCCCGGGTGCGACAGGCGCGTTCCGCCGTCAGGCGCTCGCTGCCGGCAAGTGGTCCCGGACCCATTGCACGATCTGCCCCGTTCCCATGGCGCCGGAGGTCCGCGCTACCTCCCGCCCCCTGGCGAACAGGATCATCGTCGGAATGCCACGGATCGACAGGCGGGAGGCGGCCGCCTGCTCTGCGTCGGAATTGAGCTTGATCAGCCGGACATGGGGTTCGAGTTCCGCGGTCGCCGCCGCATAGGCCGGCGCCATGGACAGGCACGGTCCGCACCACGGCGCCCAGACATCCACCAGGACCGGAATCGTGCTGCGGGAAACCTGACGCTCGAAGACCGCCGCGTCGACATCTTCGGGATGACCGGCAAACAGCTTCGATTTGCATTTCCCGCATCTGGCGGCGAGCGCCGGGCGGTCCGGCGCGACACGGTTGATGCCGCCGCATCGGGCGCAGACGACGAGGTTCTCGCTCATGGCATCGGCCTTCGAAATTGTTGCCCGATCATGATAGCGCAGCCTCCGCCGGACGCGAGGCCGTCCCCTCGCCGGCCTCGGCGCGTGCGACATGCTGCTTCACGGCGACGAAGCTGTCCGGCGTGACGGAGATCGAATCGATGCCGCATTCGACGAGGAAGGCCGCGAAGGCCGGATTGTCGCTGGGCGCTTGGCCGCAGAGGCCGACCTTGGCGCCGGCCCGGTGCGCCTCGCCGATCACGTGGCGGATCATCCATTTCACCGCCGGGTTCTCCTCGTCGAAGGAGGCGGCGAGAAGGTCCGAATCCCGGTCGATGCCCAGCGTCAGCTGGGTCAGGTCGTTGGAGCCGATCGAGAAGCCGTCGAACCTTGTGGCGAACTCCCCCGCCAGGATCACGTTGGCGGGGATCTCGCACATCACATAGACCTCCAATCCGTTCTCGCCGCGCACCAGCCCGTTCTCGGCCATCACCGCGAGCACGCGATCGGCTTCCTCAAGCGTGCGGCAGAACGGGATCATGACGATGACGCCGGTAAAGCCCATCTCCTCGCGCAGCTTGCGGATCGCCCGGCATTCCAGCGCGAAGCCCTCGCGGTACTGGGGGGAATCGTAACGCGAGGCGCCGCGGAAGCCGAGCATCGGGTTCTCCTCCTCGGGCTCGAAGGCCCGGCCGCCGAGAAGATGGGCATATTCGTTGGTCTTGAAGTCGCTCATCCGCACGATGCAGGGCTTCGGATGAACGGTCGCGGCGATGCGGGCGAGCCCCTCGGCCAGCCGGTCGACGAAGAAGGCGGACTTGTCCTCGTATCCGCGGGTGATCCCGGCGATCTCCTCCCGTTCCGCGGCGTCGGCGATGCGCTCGGGATGGACCAGCGCCATCGGGTGGATCTTGATGGCGTTGTTGATGACGAATTCCATCCGCGCCAGCCCGACCCCGTCGGCCGGCAGCCGCCACCAGCGCATCGCCGCGGCGGGATTGGCGAGGTTCAGCATGATCCGGGTCCGCGTCGGCGGAACATCGGCGAGATCGAGGACGTCGGCCGTCACCTCGGCGTCCCCCTCATAGACGAAGCCGACCTCGCCCTCGGCGCAGGAGACCGTCACCTCCTGCTCGTCATGCAGGATCTGCGTGGCACTGCCCGTACCGACGATCGCCGGCAGGCCGAGCTCGCGGCTGACGATGGCGGCGTGCGAGGTGCGCCCGCCATGGTCTGTGACGATCGCTGCGGCGCGCTTCATGATCGGCACCCAGTCCGGATCGGTGATCTCCGTGACGAGCACCGATCCGTCAACGAAGCGTGCGATCTCGCTGGCATCCCGGATCACGCAGACCGGACCCGCAACGGCGGCCTCCCCGATCGACAGGCCGGCGCAGAGCTCGCGGCCATGCGCGCCGACATGGTAGCGCTTCACCGCACCGACCTCGCGCCGCGACTGCACCGTCTCGGGCCGCGCCTGGACGATGAACAGCGCGCCGTCGCGCCCGTCCTTGGCCCATTCCATGTCCATTGGGCAGCCGTAATGGGCCTCGATGATCACCGCCCAGCGGGCCAGCGCCAGGATGTCGGCGTCATCCAGCACGAACTGCCGGCGCTCGACGAGCGACGTCGCGACGTTCTTGACCGGCCGGTCTCCGCTCGTGGCGTAGACCATCTTCTTGTCCTTGGCCCCGAGCGCCCGGTGGATGATCGGGGTCAGCGCCGGGTCGTCGAGAAAGGGCTTGAAGACCTGATACTCGTCCGGATCGACGGCGCCCTGCACGACGTTCTCGCCAAGCCCCCAGGCGGCATTGATCAGCACGACGTTGTCGCAGCCGGTGTCGGTGTCGAGCGAGAACATCACCCCCGACCCGCAGAGATCGGACCGCACCATCCGCTGCACCCCGACGGACAGGGCCACCTTGAAATGGTCGAAGCCCTTGGCCTCGCGATAGGCGATCGCCCGGTCGGTGAACAGCGAGGCGTAGCAGCGACGACAGGCGTCCAGCACGGCGGAGGGACCGGACACGTTGAGGAAGGTTTCCTGCTGCCCGGCGAAGCTGGCGTCCGGCAGATCCTCCGCCGTCGCGCTGGAGCGCACGGCCACGTCGACATCCTCGATGGACGAACGGCGCGACAGCTCGCTATAGGCTTCGCCGATGGCCGCCGCGGTCTCCGGGGGCCAGTCGCCACGCACGAAGGCGGCGCGGATCGTGCTGCCGGCCTCGGCCAGGGTAATTTTGCCGGCGGCGCGTGCATCCAGCGTGTCGCGCAGGACGGCGTGGAGCCCGTTGGCCGTCACGAAGCGGCGGTAGGCGTCCGCGGTCGTGGCAAATCCCGGCGGCACCGCCACGCCGGCCGGGGCCAGCGCGCGCACCATTTCGCCGAGCGAGGCATTCTTGCCGCCGACCCGCGCCACATCACCGCGCCCGGTCGCTTCGAACCAGAGGATTTCCCTGTCGGGCATGTTCCGTCTCCTTCGATGTCCGGACGGATGGCCGCGAACCGTCGCTCAGGCTGCGTGAAAAGTGCTGCGCCAGGGGCGCGTGCGATCAGCGGTAACCGGCCTTGAACCCGGCGATCGCCTTCAAGGTCGCGGTGGCAATCGCCATGGCCGGGGTGTTGCCGCGGGCCGCCGCCACGGTCTGATCGTCGTGGTGGCCTTCGCCCTCCCGTAGCACGCAGTGCCAGTGCCCGCCAGGACCCGTGCCGCCGCGCAGGATGATGCTCCAGCCCGGAAGGGTCTTGGCGACCATCGCCAGCGCCCCGTCGGCGGACGCCAGGGCGAGGTCCGCGTCCGCGGCGCTCTCGACTGACGACGCATGCTCATGCAGCGCCGTGCGAAGCTCGGCCTCTAGCGCAGCGTCGGTCGCGGTCGCGGCCTCGCACCGGACCAGGATTGCGTTCAGATCGGTCGTGACCATGATGGGCTCCTTCCCCGCCGGCTCCCGGGTTTCGGATCGGGGAACCGGCCAAGGTCACAATGGGGGAGGATCACCCCGACGGGATTGATCTGGCGCAAGCACACGCAGCGATCGTCGCTTTACCCATGGTCCGGGATGCTGCCGTGCCTCGGCTCCTGAAAAGTGGCGGGCCGGCACTGCATCGGCGCTGCGCGCCATCGGATCCAAACGATGCATCGGAGAGACGCTGTTGCTGCTCAATCTCGCCATCGGCACCCTGGTGATCGCGCTCACGGTCCTCGTTCATACGCTCGGCCTCGTCGCGCTCACCCGCGCCATGGCATGGGTGATCCGCGGGCTGAACCTGAACCGCCACGCTCTGGGGCGGTCCCTGTCGATGCTCGGGACGGTGCTCGGCCTGTTCGCCCTGCACACGATCGAGATCTGGCTGTGGGCCTTCGCCTACATGCTGCTGGGCGCCCATCAGAGCTTCGACGAGGCGCTGTATTTCTCGACCTCGACCTTCTCCACGGTCGGCTATGGCGACGTGGTGCTGCTGCCGGAATGGCGGTTGCTGGGGGCGCTGGAAGGGGTCGGGGGCTTCATCCTGATCGGCTGGTCGACCGCCTATCTCGTCGCCGCCTCGACCCGTCACGGGCCGTTCAGGATCGGCGTGCATTTCTGATGCCGCGCCGCGCGACTGGCGGCGGAAGCGTCAGTGCGGCCCGCCGGCCGTCCCCGGATTGAAGGACGGCGCATCGCTGGCCGGAAAGGATTCCCTCCCCGCCTCGTCCAAAAGGTCACCGATCCGGCGCTTCATCTCGGCGGCCTCCTTCGCGGCGGACGTCAGATCGTGGACATGAACGTCCGTCCCGCCATTGCGCCGCATGATGTCCACGGCGCGGGCCTCGTGCTCGGGATCGCGGACATGCGCCCACAAGAGCAGCCCGCCATCGGCAAGCTGTTCTTCCAGGCGCCGCGAATACCGGCGCTCGATCGTCCGGTCGAGGACGCTGCCGAGCGAGCCAGCGATGTAGCCCGAAACCGAAGCGGCCGCGATGGCCGCGGCAAGCGTGCCGCCGGAGGCCAGCATGGCGCCGGCCGCAGCGACGGCACCGACATAGATGAGCATCCCCGCGACCATGCCTTCGGCATCGCCGAGGCTTTCTTTCGAGACATAGGCGACGACCGGAACGGCCGGATCATCCTCCAGCTCGCGCACCGATCTGTAGCGATGGCCGAGCTTCGCTTCGACGGCCGCGCGGCTGGCCAAAAGGCTGATCTCCGCCCGGTCGAAGCCGCCGAGCAGCAGATCGTCGATCGCCGCCTGGAACTGCGTCTGGTCGTGGAACACGCCCACGGCCTCGCGCACCTGTGTCACGTCGTTCATGGCCAATCTCCCTGGTAACGACAGCGCGGCCGGCGCGATGCGGAACGACGCCTAATGTCTGATGCGGCGCATATTCCGCGCGTCCGAACCTGCGGCGCGCCGGGCATCCTGCAGGATGACCCCGACCGCGACGCCCGGCCTTGATCCCGATCAACAGCAGCCTCCGGCGGATTGAGGCAGGTCAAGGTCTCCAGGCTCCGCGGATGCTCGTCTGGCGGCATGACGGACAACGCTGTCTTTGCGATGCAGGACGTCACGAAGGTCTACAGGACCGGCGGTGCGGACGTCTGGGCGTTGCGCGGCGTCAGTGCCGAGCTCGCGGCCGGCGAAGTGGTGGTCATGCTAGGCCCGTCCGGCTCCGGCAAGTCGACGCTTCTCAACATCATGGGCGGGCTCGACCGGCCGACCGACGGCCGCGTCAGCTTCCAGGGCAATGACCTCAGCGGCGCAAGCGACCGCGAACTGACGCTGTACCGGCGCAACCATGTCGGCTTCGTCTTCCAGTTCTACAATCTGGTCCCCAGCCTCACCGCCCGCGAGAATGTTGCGCTGGTCACCGAGATCGCGCGCAATCCGATGACGCCGTCGCAGGCGCTGGAACTTGTCGGGCTGACCGAGCGCCGCGACCATTTCCCGGCGCAATTGTCGGGCGGCGAGCAGCAACGCGTCGCCATCGCCCGGGCCATCGCCAAGCAGCCGGAAGTGCTGCTGTGCGACGAGCCCACCGGCGCGCTCGATTCGGCGACCGGCATCATGGTGCTGGAGGCGCTGACCACCATCAACCGGACCCTCGGCACGACCACCGCCATCATCACCCACAATGCCGGCATCCAGGCGATCGCCCACCGCGTCTTCCAGTTCGTCGACGGGCGGATCGAGAGCACGCACCGCAACGCAACGCGCCTGGCCCCGAGCCAGGTGAGCTGGTGATCCCGGTGGGCGCGCTGGACCGCAAACTCCTGCGCGATCTCATGCGCCTCTGGGCGCAGGGCCTGGCGGTGGCGCTGGTCATGGCCTGCGGGGTGATGACGATCATCATCGCGGTCGGTGCGCACCGGTCCCTGCTGCTGACCCGCGAGGCCTATTACGAGCGCTACCGCTTCGCCCATGTCGTGGCCGAGGCGAACCGGGCGCCGCTGTCGCTCGACAAGGCGATCTTGGAGATTCCCGGCGTCGCCTCCTTCGAGATGCGGATCAGCCGCCGGGTGCTGCTCGACCTGCCGCAGATGCGCGAACCCGCCTCCGGTCAGGTGATCTCGCTCCCCGCCCATGGCGAACCCCGGGTCAATCGGCTGCTGGTGCGTCGCGGCAGGCTCCCCGAAGCCGGCCGGGCCAACGAGGTCGCCGTCAACGAGGATTTCGCCAAGGCCCACGCCTTCCGCATCGGCGACAGCTTTTCGGCGATCCTCAACGGACGCAAGGAACGGCTGCAGATCACCGGAACGGTCCTGTCGCCGGAGTTCATCTACACGATCGGGCCGGGCGACATGGTCCCCGACCCGCGCCGCTATGCCATCCTCTACAGGCCCGGGGACGTGCTGGGACCGGTGTTCGACCGCAAGGAGGCGTTCAACAATCTGGTCCTGCGGCTGATGCCCGGCGCCAGCGAACCGGCGGTGCTGATGGCGGTGGACCGCCTGCTTGAGCCCTATGGCGGCATGGCAGCCTATGGGCGCAAGCATCAGATGTCGCACGCCTTTCTCGACGCCGAGCTGGACCAGCTCGCGGCCATGGCGCGGATCATCCCGCCGATCTTCCTCCTCGTCTCGGCCTTCCTCATCAACATCGTGCTGACGCGGCTGGTGGCCCTGGAGCGCGAACAGATCGGCCTCCTGAAGGCGCTCGGCTATTACGATCGCACGATCGCCTGGCACTACGCCAAGCTGGTGATCGCGATCTCGGCGGTCGGCGTCGCGATCGGCGCCGGAGCCGGAACCTGGCTCGGGCGCGGGCTCGCCCGCCTCTATGGCGAGTTCTTCTCCTTCCCCTTCCTCGTGTTCCAGTCGAGCCCCGACCTCTATGCCATCGCCGCCGGCATCTCGATCGCCGCGGCGCTGGCCGGCGCGATGAAGGCGATCCTGTCAGTCCTGGCGCTCGATCCCGCCGTGTCGATGCGCCCGCCGGCACCGGCGCGCTTCGGCCGGTCGCTGCTCGCCCGTCTGGGACTGGCGAACCTCTTCTCCAAGCTCACCGTGATGGCGTTCCGCCAGTTGCTGCATCAGCCGGTCCGTGCCGCGCTGACCAGCCTCGGCATGGCCCTCGGCGTCGCGCTTCTGGTCACGGCGCTGTTTGCGCGCGACTCGGTCGACTTCATGGTGGAGACGGTGTTCTGGCGGGCCGATCGGCAGCATGCGAGTCTCGCCTTCGGCGAGCCGGCACAGCCCGCCGTCATGGCGGCCGTGCGCCATCTGCCCGGCGTCGTCGCCGCCGAGCCCTATCTCAGCGTGCCGGTCATCCTCAGCAACGGCAACCGGTCACGCCGCCTCGCCATCACCGGAAAGCCGCCGGCGACCACCCTCTCCCGAGTCCTCGACGCGAACTTCGATCCGATGGTGCTGCCGTCCGACGGCGTCGTCATTTCCGAACGCGTCGCCCAGGTGCTCGGTCTGACCCGGGGCGGAACGGCGAATGTCGAGGTGCTCACCGGCCGCCAGATCACGACCACCGTACGGATCAGCGCCGTCGTGCAAAGTTTTCTGGGGCTGGGCGTCTTCATGGACATCGACGCCCTGTCGCGCCTCACCGGCGAGGGACCGCGCGTCGGCGGCGCGCATCTGGCGGTCGACACGGCCGCGCTCGATGCCCTCTACGCGGCGATCAAGTCGACGCCCGCGATCGCATCGCTCGGTCTGCAGACCCTGTCGCGCGACAAGTTCCGCGAGACAATCGACCGCAACATCTCGATCATGACGACCCTCTACCTCACGCTGGCGATCATCATCGTCTTCGGCGTGATCTACAATTCGGCGCGCATTCAGCTGTCGGAACGGGCGCGGGAACTTGCCAGCCTTCGGGTGCTCGGCTTCACCCGGATGGAGGTCTCGCAGGTCCTTCTGACCGAACTCCTGCTGGTCGTCATCCTTGCGCAGCCCCTCGGCTGGGCGCTGGGTGCCGGTTTCGCGATGCTGGTGACGGACGGGTTCGCCAGCGACCTCTTCCAGATCCCGCTGGTGCTGGAGCCCGCCATCTTCGCCAAGGCCAGCCTTATCGTTCTGGCGGCCGCCGCGGGCTCCGCCCTGCTGGTGCGTCGCCGGGTCGACCGCCTCGACCTGATCCGCGTCCTGAAGACGAGGGAGTAATCCATGGCACGCTGGCTCAAATACCTCCTGCTCGCGCTGGTCCTCGCCGGTCTCGCCTTCGCCGCCTACGAGGCCCTGCGCCCCAAGCCGATCCCCGTCGATATCGCCGTCGTGACCACCGGCCCTCTCACCGTCACCGTCGACGAGGAAGGCATCGCCCAGTACCGCGACGTCTACACGGTGTCGGCGCCCTATGCGGCCCGAACCGAGCGCAGCCCCCTGCATGTCGGCGACCGGCTGGTAGCCAATCGTAGCCTGATCGCCACGCTGCATCCGATCGATCCCAGCTTCATCGACATGCGCTCGGAAGGCGAATTGGCCGCCGCAGTCGGCGTCGCCCGCGCGGGGATCGAACTGGCCGAGACCGACCTGACCTTTGCCGCGACGGATCTCAAGCAGGCCGAATCGGAACTGCAACGTGCCGAGAAGCTGAAGGCGACCAACATCATCTCCGCCGCCGCGCTGGAGGCGGCAAGAACCGCCGTCGAACTCAAGCAGGCCGCGCTGCAGCGCGCTGAGAACCAGGTGGCGCTCCGGCAGAGTGAACTGGTGAGCGCCCAGGTGCGGCTGATCCAGCCGGACGACGCGCCCTCGGTCGGCTCCCTCTCCGACCGCTGCGTTCCCCTGCTCTCGCCGACCGACGGCGTGGTGATCTCGGTGCCGGTGGAGAGCGAGGCGGTGGTGCCGGCCGGCACCGCCCTCGCCGAGATCGGCGACCCGCGCCGGCTGGAGGTGGTCGTCGACCTGCTCTCCTCGGACGCGGTCCGGGTGCGCGAGGGCGCCACGGCCATCATCGCCGACTGGGGTGGACCCGATCTGACGGCCAAGGTGCGCCGCATCGAGCCGACCGCCTTCACCAAGGTGTCCGCCCTGGGCATCGAGGAACAGCGGGTGAATGTGCGGCTCGACATGGATCCGACCGACGCCGAGACGCCGCTGCCCGGCCACCGCTACCGCGTCTTCGTCAGGATCGCGCTCTGGCAGGCCGACGCCGTCCGCCGGGTGCCGCTCGGCGCGCTGTTCCGCTCGGGCGACGCCTGGAATGTATATGTGGTCGAGGACGGCCGCGCAGTCATGCGGCCAGTCGACATCGATCACCGCGACGACGCGATGGCCGAACTGCGGGACGGCGTGCCGGAGGGCGCGCGGGTCATCCTGTTTCCCAGCGACAGCGTCACCGACGGCGTCAGCGTCGAGTCCCGCGATGCGGATGCGCTTTGAAGGCTGAAGATGCGATGCCGGGACGCTGCGTCCGAGAATACGCGTCACATGAGTTTGCCGAACGGTGCTGCGCCGTCCGGCACGCTGCAACGGTCAATCGCCGGTCTGCGAGTCCTGCGGGGACACGACGACGCTGTCGGTCTGTTCGGACGTGGTCCGGGTGGAATCCGGTTCCAGCGTATCGCCATCGGGCTGTGTCGAATAACCGATCGCTCCGACGATGAAATAACCGACCACGATGAGGAAGAGACCGGCGATCAGGATCAGGAGGACGGGACGCCCCCTGCTTCCCTGCCGGGCCTCGGTCGAACTGACTTTCTTGACCATGCGTGCTCCGCTTCGTGTTCCAACTCAAGGGGTGAAACAGTGCGTGGCGCGATAGGTTGCGGATCGATTGGCGAGCACATTGCCGCATGCCCGTCGCAGACTGACCGGCCCCGCCTCGACACAACCGCCCGGACAATGACGGACGGGCTGGCGGCACGCGCGATTGCGCAGGCGATGGCGACGCGCAAAGGGACAAGCCCAAGCGCCGCGCCGTGAACGGCACGGACAGGCCGTGTCGTCTCAGAAATCATGCTGCGATGTCATGTGGGAAAGCTGGTCGGAGCGAGAGGATTCGAACCTCCGACCCCCTGAACCCCATTCAGGTGCGCTACCAGGCTGCGCTACGCTCCGACTGCGTCACTCCTAGAGGCCGGACGCTTTCGGTGCAACAGGAAAATCGGCGCGAAAGCGCCATCGTCTGATGTCGATCGGCGGCGCATGCGGGTGGCCCGGAACGCGGCGGCGGCGACGCGATGGTAGCCCCGCAATCGCGGCCCGTACCGGCCGATCAGCGGACCTGATCGAGCAGGCGCTTGCACTCGAGAAGTTCGAGAATCACGTCGTCGAGGGCGGCGATGCTTTCGGCCGGAAGCCCCATGCCGGCATCCGCGGCAGGCTCGCGATAGCGCTTCAGGAAACCGCCGCGCGGCTTCGCCGGCTCGTCCGGCTCCCGGATCTCGGGTTCGGGAGCGGCCATGGGCGCCGGCGCGGCCTCGGCCGCCGATGGCTCGGGCAACGGTTCGGTGGCGATCAGATCGAGATCGTGCAGCGGCGGCTGGGGCGCCTCGGCCGCGGGCGCGGCGGCAGCGGGCGTCCGGCCAGCCTGGATCTGGGCCAGCGCCGCCATGTCGCCGGTCCCTATGGCAACGACGAAGCGCGGACCGTTCTCCCTGAGGATCCGCTGCACGCCCTTGATGGTGAAGCCCTTGACGTAGAGCAGGTAGCGGATGCCGCGCAGGAGCTCGACATCGTCCGGCCGATAATAGCGGCGCCCCCCGCCCCGCTTCATCGGCTTGATCTGCTGGAAACGGGTTTCCCAGAACCGCAGCACATGCTGAGGCAGGTCGAGTTCGTCAGCGACCTCGCTGATGGTCCGGAAGGCGTCGGCGCTCTTGTCGGTCATGGTCGCAATCGTCGAGCCGTTTCGGCTATTCGGCCGCCGCGTTCAGCATGGCCATGGATTCGGTCTCTTTGTCGGCGCTGCCGCCGTCCTGGCGCTGCACATGCGCCTCGACGATCCGGTCCTTGAGGACGTTGGAGGGCTTGAACACAGCAACGCGGCGCGGAAGGATCGGCACTTCTTCGCCGGTCTTCGGATTGCGGCCGATCCGCTCGTTCTTCTCGCGCACCAGAAACGACCCGAAGGACGAGATCTTCACCGATTCCCCGCTGGCGATCGTCGAGCACATCTCGTCGAGGACCATTTCCACCAGCTGCGCCGACTCGGTTCGCGACAGCCCGATCTTGCGAAAGACGGCCTCCGAAAGATCCGCTCTGGTGAGAGTTCTCTCTCCCATCAATGTCCCCTAACTTTGCCGGAAGACCGCAGGGCGAAACATGCGGGCAGCGCCTTGTTCGTTGCGAACATTAACGAAAACAGCATGTGAATCAAGGATCGATGTCTACCAGCGGATCAGAACTGCCCCCCACGTAAACCCGCCGCCCATCGCCTCCAGAAGGACGAGGTCGCCGCGCTTGATCCGGCCGTCCCGCACGGCCGCGTCGAGCGCCAGCGGAATCGAGGCGGCGGAGGTGTTGCCGTGCTGATTGACGGTGATCACCACCTTTTCCGGCGCGATTCCCAGCTTGCGTGCCGAGGCGTCGATGATCCGGCGATTGGCCTGGTGCGGCACGAACCAGTCGACGTCGTCCGGGCCGATGCCGGCCGCCGCGAAGGATTCCTCGATGACGTCGGTGATCATTCCGACCGCATGCTTGAAGACCTCGCGGCCCTCCATGCGCAGCTTGCCGACGGTGCCGGTGGTGGACGGGCCGCCATCGACATAGAGCTTGCCCTGATGGGAGCCGTCCGAGCGCAGCTTGCTGGTGATGATGCCCTGGGCCGACCCGACATCGGCCGCGTCCGCGGGCACCGCTTCCAGCACCACCGCGCCGGCGCCGTCGCCGAACAGGACGCAGGTCGAGCGGTCTTCCCAGTCGAGAATGCGCGAAAAGGTTTCCGCGCCGATCACCAGCGCCCGCTTGGCGGCGCCGCCCTTCAGATAGAGATCGGCGGTCGTCAGCGCGTAGACGAAGCCGCTGCACACCGCGTGGACGTCGAAGGCGAAGCCATGGGTGATGCCCAGCTTGTGCTGCACCTGCACGGCGGAGGCCGGAAAGGTGTTGTTCGGCGTGGCGGTCGCCAGGATGATCACGTCGATATCGGCGGGTGTCAGGCCGGCCGCGTCCAGCGCCTTGCGGGCCGCGCCCTCGGCGAGCGACACCGTCGTCTCACCCTCGCCCGCAATATGGCGCGCCTCGATGCCGGTGCGCTGGCGGATCCACTCGTCGGAGGTCTCGACGATGCCGGCGAAGTCCTGGTTGCGCATCGTGCGTGCGGGCAGAACGGAGCCCGTGCCGCGGATCACGGATCGGATGGACATCGTCATTGACTGCTGCTCTCGGGGGGCGCCGGTACGTCGTCGGACACACGCAGGTGAAAGTTTTCCAGGTCGGCTTCGATCTTCTCGCGCAGGCCGTGCCGGGCCATCGCATGGGCGAGATCGATCGCCGCCGCGATGCCTTCGGCGTCGGTCCCGCCATGGCTCTTGATGACGATGCCGTTGAGGCCGAGGAAGACGCCGCCATTGACCTTGCGCGGATCCATCTTGTCGCGCAGCCGCTGGAAGGCGCTGCGGGCGAGCAGATAGCCGGCGCGGGCCATCCAGGTCCGGTTCATCGCCGCCTTCAGATAGGCGCTGATCTGCCGGGCGGTGCCCTCGGCGGTCTTCAGGGCGATGTTGCCGGTGAAGCCCTCGGTCACCACCACGTCCACGGTTCCCTGTCCCAGATCGTCGCCCTCGACGAAGCCGCGATAGTCGATACCCGGGATCGGCGTCTCCTTGAGCAGGCGCCCCGCCTCGCGGATCTCGTCCTGGCCCTTCACCTCCTCGACGCCGATATTGAGGAGGCCGACCGTCGGCCGCTCGACGCCGAAGAGCGCGCGCGCCATGGCGCCGCCCATCATCGAGAAATCGATCAGCTGCTGGGCGTCGGCGCCGATCGTGGCGCCCACGTCCAGAACGATGCTCTCGCCGCGCAGGGTCGGCCAGATCGCCGCGATGGCCGGGCGCTCGATATTGGCCATGGTGCGCAGGCAGAATTTCGCCATCGCCATCAGGGCGCCGGTGTTGCCGGCCGAGACCGCGACGTCCGCCTCATGGGTCTTCACCGCCTCGATGGCGCGCCACATGGACGATTTGTACCGCCCCTGCCGCAGCGCCTGGGACGGCTTGTCATCCATGCGGATGGAGATCTCGCAATGGTGGAAGGTCGAGGCCGCCTTCAGTTCGGGATGCTGGTCGAGCACCGGCAGCACCGCCTCGCTCTGACCGAACAGCACGAACCGCGTGCCCGGATGCCGCTGGAGCGCGATGGCAGCTCCCGGCAAGACGACGGAAGGGCCGTGGTCGCCGCCCATGGCGTCGACCGAAATCGTGATACCAGTGTTTGAAATCAATGGTCTCTCGCCTTTGCGCACGGCGTCCTGGCCGCGCGGCGCGAAGATATCGGTTTACGCGTGAACAGCAACCGCCGAATTGAAACAGTCATTCGCCCTTGGCGTCCTTGGTCTCGCGCGGCACCAGGGTGGTGAGCACGTCGAAGGCCGAGCGGACGCCCGCCTTGGGGTCGGGATCGGTGTCGACGGCCTCGAAGGCGACGTCGGATTCGCGCGGATAGGGATCGAGCCCCAGCGACACCGCTTCCATCAGGAACGGCCCGACGTCGATCTGCGGTCCACGGAAGGTCTCCGGCGGGTCCTCGCTTTCCAGATCGACATGGATCTCGTTCTCGCCGGTCTGGGGCACCGGCGCCAGCCGCGAGCCTTCCGGCACGAAGGTGGTTTCGAACGCCTCGTTCAGCGCCTGGCTGACCGGCTCCAGCGTCACGACGCTCTCCTGGACCAAGGTGGCGCGCAGGCTGCCCTTCACCTTCACCCCTTCGCCGCGCCAGCGCGAGGCGGTGAGGTCGGCCCGCAGCTCGCGAACCTCCAAGATATCGAGATGCCGGGCCAGCGCGGCACGCTCGGCCTCGTTCGCCTCGTAGTGGATCTCGAGGCCGTCGCGCGGCAGCTTCTCGGCGGCGATGTGAAGTCGGATCGGGTCGGGCCCGGTCTGCGGATTGCTCATGGTCTGGTCCCTGGTTGGAGCGTGCCGGCCAGGATCGTCTCGGCCGCGATCGCTCCAAATCGCTCGTTTTCCGCCATCATGTAGGTCGCAAGGCGCGCGCTTGCATCCTCCGGCGCATCCGCCGGCACCGCCCGGCCTTTCAGGCCAGCCGAAAGGGCCGCCGCGTCGCCAGCGTCGAGCGCGGCATCATAGACCGACACCCGCTCGTAGAAGACGCCGGCCAGCTTGCGCATGCGCTTGGGCACGGACGGATCGCCGACGCCGAGTTCGCGGATCGAATCCTCGATGTCGGTGATGAAGCGATCGACCACCTCCTGCGCCAGCGGCCGCAGGGTCGGCTCGTCCCGGCAGCGCCGCAGGAACAGGAAGACGTGCACCGACAGCGCCTCGAAGCGTCCCATCACCGTGTCGGGAATAGCGCAGGCGAGATAGAGGTCGTCCTGGCGCGACCGGATCACCAGCGCGGCGTAGAGATCGTCGACGACCTCGCGGTTGCGCGCCTTGAGACGACGGTTGGCTCTGAAACGTTGAAACATTGCTGGGCCGATCGATGGCTACACTGCCACGGGCGGTGCCACAGCGCCGGATCGATTGCAACGCTCCCGCAGGTGCTTTACCAAAACGCATCCGCCGCGCTCGCGCGTCAGCCGGAGGCGTCCGCTTGCGGACATCCCGCCGGCCGGCACTCCCGCGTCGCGGCAACGGACCTGCCAGCCGCGTATCGGCGATGGCCTCAAGGAGTAAGACAGCGTGAAGCCTTCCGTCCGACTCAAGCGCCCTCTCCTCGCCTCGGCCGCCGTTCTGGCCGCACTGGCCCTGTCGAACTGCACGACCAGCGAAGTGCTGACCCAGGGCTACGTGATCGACGAAAAGACCGTCGAACTCGTGCCGGTCGGCTCGAGCCGCGAACAGGTGCTGCTGGCACTGGGCTCGCCCTCGACCACGGCGACCTTCGACAACGAGGTGTTCTACTACATCTCGCAGAAGCGGGTCCGGCCGGTCGCCTTCATGAAGCCGCAGCTCGTCGACCAGCGCGTCCTATCGGTCTATTTCGACGGCGAGGGCCGGGTCGAGCGCATCGCCAATTACGGCCTGCAGGACGGCCAGCCCTTCGACTTCATCTCGCGCACCACGCCGACCGGCGGTCAGGACCGCACCTTCCTCGGCCAGATCCTGTCCGATACCGGCAGCGGCTCGCCGGGCCCGAACCTCTAGGGTTTGCCGAGACCGCTACCGCGTCACCGAAAAGGCCCCGCAGGTTTTCGCCTGCGGGGCCTTTCTTGTTTCGGCTCAGCCGCGATCAGTTGTGCGCCAGCACCGCGAGCAGCAGCAGCGCGACGATGTTGGTGATCTTGATCGCCGGATTGACCGCCGGTCCGGCCGTATCCTTGTAGGGATCACCCACCGTGTCGCCGGTCACCGAGGCCTTGTGGGCGTCGGAGCCTTTCTCGTGACGCACGCCTGCGCTGTCCACGAAGCCGTCCTCGAAGGACTTCTTGGCATTGTCCCAGGCCCCGCCACCGGAGGTCATCGAGATGGCGACGAAGATGCCGGTGACGATGACACCGAGCAGCATCGCGCCCACCGCCGAGAACGCCTGGCTCTTGTCGGCGATCAGATAGACGCCGAAATACACCACGATCGGCGCGAGCACCGGTAGCAGCGACGGCACGATCATCTCGCGGATCGCCGATTTGGTCAGCAGGTCGACGGCCCGTGCATAGTCCGGCCGCTCGGTGCCGGCCATGATGCCCGGCTTCTCGCGGAACTGCCGACGCACCTCGTCCACCACAGAGCTCGCGGCGCGGCCGACGGCTGTCATGGCAATACCGCCGAACAGGAACGGGATAAGGCCGCCGAGCAGCAGACCGACCACGACGAAGGGGTTGGTCAGGGCGAAATCCGGTTCCACGCCCCGGAAATACTCGAAGCCGTTGCCGGCATTCGCCTGCTCGACGAAATAGGCCAGATCGTAGTTGTAGGCCGCGAACAGCACCAGCGCGCCGAGACCGGCCGAGCCGATCGCGTAGCCCTTGGTGACCGCCTTCGTCGTGTTGCCGACAGCATCGAGCGCGTCGGTGGACTTGCGGACATCCGCCGGCAGGCCGGCCATTTCGGCAATGCCGCCGGCATTGTCGGTGACCGGACCGAAGGCGTCGAGCGCCACGATCATGCCGGCGATGCCGAGCATGGCCGTCACGGCGATGCCGGTGCCGTAGAGCCCGGCAAGCTGGAAGGTCGAGATGATGCCGGCGACGATGACGATCGTCGGCAGCGCCGTCGATTCCAGCGAGATGGCAAGGCCCTGGATGACGTTGGTGCCGTGGCCCGACACCGACGCCTCGCTGATCGAGCGGACCGGCCGGAAGCCGACGCCTGTGTAGTACTCGGTAATCCAGACGATCAGGCCGGTCACCACGAGGCCGATGATGCCGCAGACGAACAGGTTGAGACCGTTGATGGTCATGCCCGACGCTGCTTGACCGATGTCGCCGAAGCCGATGGTCGCCCAGGTGGCGACGGCGATGCCGACGATCGACAGGAGCGTCGTCGCCCACAGGCCCTTGTAGAGCGCGCCCATGATCGAGCCGTTCGAACCGAGACGCACGAAGAACGTGCCGACGATCGAGGTCAGGATGCAAGCACCGCCGATCGCCAGCGGGTAGATCATGACGCTTTCGATGATGTCGGTGCCGGCGAAGAAGATCGCGCCGAGCACCATGGTCGCGACGACGGTCACGGCGTAGGTCTCGAACAGATCGGCTGCCATGCCGGCGCAGTCGCCGACATTGTCGCCCACATTATCGGCGATGGTCGCCGGGTTGCGCGGGTCGTCCTCGGGAATGCCGGCTTCCACTTTGCCGACGAGATCGCCGCCGACATCGGCGCCCTTGGTGAAGATGCCGCCGCCGAGGCGGGCGAAGATCGAGATCAGCGAGGCGCCGAAGCCGAGCGAGACCAGCGAGTCGATGACCGTGCGATCGGACACGTCGAGGCCGATCCAGACCGTCAGGACGTAGAAATACACGGTGACGCCGAGAAGCGCGAGACCGGCAACCAGAAGGCCGGTGATGGCGCCGGACTTGAAGGCGATGCCGAGGCCGAGGCTGAGCGAGCGCGAGCAGGCCTGCGCCGTGCGCACATTGGCCCGGACCGAGACGTTCATGCCGATAAAGCCGGCCAGACCGGACAGGACCGCGCCGATGACGAAGCCGACCGCCGCGTAGATCGACAGGAGCAGCGCGGTGACGATCGCCACGACCACGCCGACAATGGCGATCGTCGTGTACTGGCGGGCGAGATAGGCCTGGGCACCTTCGCGGATGGCCCCGGCGATTTCCTGCATCCGGGCATTGCCCTGGTCGGCCGCAAGGACCGATCGCGTCGCCCAGCCCGCATAGGCAAGAGCCAGCAGCCCGCACAGGGCCACCACTATGAGAATTGTCGGCATGCTGTCCCCTCGATCCGTGCCGGTTTGGTCCGGCAATCTTCGATTGTTCTGCCGAAGACGGGGAAGGCTCCCCGCCTTGCCAAGCGGGTCGAGGTTATATGGAGTCGGCAAGCCGTCAAGCGCCGTGATCTTCGGCACGACGCGGTCGCGGTCAGGCCGGAATTCAGGCTCGTGTCCGTCCGGGCCGGACGGGCGCCCGGCACGAGGATCTCAGTCGGCGGCCGATTGCAGCGGCGCGAAGCGCGCCTGCAGGACGAGAACCACGAGACAGACCAGCACCACCGGGAAGACGACCATGTTCATCGTCTCCCATCCGGCGGCCACGAAGGTGCGCCCCGACAGGAAGGAGGCCAGCGAGACCGACGAGAACAGGACGAAGTCGTGCAAGCCTTGCGTCTTGTTCTTCTCGGACGGGCGATAGGTCTCCGCCACGATGGCGGTCGAACCGATGAAGCCGAAGTTCCAGCCGAGACCGAGCAGGATGAGGCCGGTCCAGAACTGCCAGACCGCGAGACCCGACAGGGAGACGGCGGCGCTAGCGGCCAGCAGCAGCAGGCCGGTCGCGACGATGCGTTCCTTGCCGAAGCGCTGGATCAGCCGGCCGGTGAAGAAGCTCGGACCGAACATCGCCAGGACATGCCACTGGATGCCGAGCGTGCTGATGTCCTTGGACAGGCCGCAGCCGACCATGGCCAGCGGCGCGCCGGTCATCACGAAGCTCATCATGGCGAAGCTGCCGACACCGCAGCACAGGCCGGCCAGGAACCGCGGCTGCGCCACGACCGTCGCCAGCGGCCGCGCCGGCAGGAGATCGGCCGGATGCCCCTCGTCGGGACTGTCCGGAATGCGCAGGAAGGACAGGATGGCGGCGCCGGCAAGGCCCAGGAAGACCAGCCCGATGAACGCGCCGGCAAATTCCACCGGCAGGAACAGGTCGGCCGTATAGCGCACCGTCTGAGGGCCGATCACCGCGGCGAAGATGCCGCCGGCCAGGACGATCGAGATCGCCCGCGACTGGAACGAGCGGCGCGCGCCGTCGGTGGCGGCGAAGCGATATTGCTGGACGAAGGAGCCGCCGACGCCGATCAGCATCAGCGCGAAGGCGAACAGCCAGAAGCTTTCCTGGAAGAGCGCGGTCGCCGCGACGAGGCCGCCGGCCGAGGTGACCAGGGCCCCCGAGATGAAGCCGTAGCGCCGGCCGACGGCGCGCATCAGGGCGGCTGCCGGAAGTGCACCGAGGGCGACGCCGAGATTGTAGCCGGTCACCGGCAGGGTCGCGAGCGACTTGTCGGCCAGGAGAAGCCAGGAGCCGGCCAGGCCGCCGATCGAGATGGCGACGGGCCCGGAGGCGCCGCACAGCGCCTGTGCGGCGGCCAGGATGATGGCGTTGCGACGGACGGTCTTTTCGCCGAGCACCGGCCCGGGGGCTGGCGTTCTGGCGACCGGGGCGCTCACGCCGAGGGCTCACCGCCGGCTGCGCCGCGACGCGCGGTCCGGGTCTCGCCGGGCTTCTCGGCCCGTACGCGGCGCGCCACGCGGTCGAGCACGGCATTGACCAGGCCGGGTTCGTCGCCGGTGTAGAAGGCCTTGGCGACGTCGATATATTCCGACACGATCACCGCGACCGGCACATCCTTGCGGTTGGACAATTCGTAGGTGCCCGCCCGCAGGATCGCCCGCAGGGTCGTGTCGATGCGCGACAGCGGCCAGTCGGTCGGCAGCGAGGCGTGGATCTTGGGATCGATCTCGGTCTGGCTGCGCACGACTCCGGACACCACGTCGCGGAACCAGCCGGCATCGGCCTCGCGATAGGTCTCGCCGTCGATCTCGCTGCCCAGCCGGAAATTCTCGTATTCGGCGACGGTCTCCAGCAGCGCGGTGCCGCCGACTTCCATCTGGTAGAGGGCCTGAACGGCCGCGAGCCGTGCCGCGCCGCGCTTGTTGGCCTGCTTGACCGGCCGCGCCTGAGGTTCGGAACTGGACATGATCAGGCTCCCATCCGCTCGCGCAGGGCAATCATCGCCAGCGCCGTACGGGCCGCGGCACCGCCCTTGTCCTTGCGCTTCGGGTCGGCCCGGTCGCGGGCCTGTTCCTCGTTCTCGACGGTCAGAATGCCGTTGCCGAGCGCGATCGACTCATGAACCGTCAGGTCGGTCAGCGCCCGGCCCGATTCATTCGACACCAGCTCGAAATGATAGGTCTCGCCGCGGATCACGCAGCCGAGTGCGACAAAGCCGTCATACTCGGTGCCCGATTCATCCGCTGCGCCGAGGGCGAAACCGATCGCGGCCGGAATTTCCAGCGCACCGGGAACGGTGACGACGTCGAAATCGGCGCCGGCTTCCGTCAGCGCCGCCGTCGCACCGTCCAGAAGGAGGTCTGCGATGGGGTCATAGAAGCGGGCCTCGACGACGAGGAGATTCAGCTTGGCAGCCATTGCGGTATCCTTCGGGGAAGCGATGGCGTGGGTTACCCCTCGCGCGCCCTGCACGCAACAGGATGGAGGCGGCGAAAGCGTGTCGTGACGGGCAAAACCGGCAAAGACATGCAGAAAAGACGATAGGTCTTCGGCTCGCTCGGAGCCTCAGCTCTCCGCCGACCGTGCGCCGAACAGCCGTTCGGCATAGCGCGCGATCTGGTCGACCTCGAGATTCACCCTGTCGCCGGCTTTTCGCGTGCCCCAGGTGGTCACGTCCAGTGAGTGGCGGATCAGGAGAACGTCGAAGCGGTCGCCGTCGACGCCGTTCACCGTCAGCGAAGTGCCGTCGAGGCAGACGGAGCCCTTGCGGGCGATGAAGCGGCTGAGGTCGCCAGGCGCCTGCAGGGTGAAGCGGACGGCCTCGCCCTCCTCGGTGACGGTGACGATCTCCGCCTGCCCGTCCACGTGACCCGAAACGAGATGCCCGCCGATCTCGTCGCCGATCTTCAGCGACCGCTCGAGATTGAGAGCGCTCCCCTCCTCCCAGCTTCCGGCCGTGGTCAGACGCAGCGCCTCCTCCCAGGCTTCCACCTCGAACCAGCGGTCGGCGTCGCCCGCCTGTGGCAGCGCCGTCACGGTCAGGCAGACGCCCGAGCAGGCGATGGATGCGCCCAGCGCGATCCCGGCCGGGTCGTATCGGGTGGCGACGCGGAAGCGGCGGCCGGCGTCGAGGCGCTCGGTGCGGACGATCCGGCCGACGTCGGTGACGATCCCGGTGAACATCAGGCGGCCCTTCTCTCGAACTCGTACCAATGGTCGTCGCCGAAGCGATATTCGCGGACCAGGCGGAAGCGGCTGCGCGCCGTGGCGACGTCGATCGGCGCGCGCACGCCCTCCTCGCCGATCTCCACCGGCCCCTGCACCAGGATCAGCCGGTCGACAAGATCGCTGTCGAGGAAACTGGCGCCGGTCTCGGCACCGCCCTCCACCAGCACGCTCGCAACGCCCGTCGCCGCCAGATCCTCCAGCAGTTCGGGCAGTGCGATGCGGCCGGTCTCCGGATCAGCCTCGCAGGCGATGAACTGCACGCCCTGCCGGGCCAGCGCCGCCCGGCGTTCGGGATCGGCGCTGGCGAGGGTGGCGATCAGCGTCGGCGTCTCGGAGGCAGTGCGCGCGATGGTCAGCTCCGGTGGGGTCCGCAGCCGCGGATCGAGCACAATGCGGTTGGGCGACCGGTCGGCCATGCCCGGCAGACGGCAGTCGAGCCGCGGATCGTCTTCCTGCGCGGTCCCGGCGCCGATCAGAATCGTATCGTGGCGGGCCCGCGCCAGATGGGTCTGGGCGTCGGCGACCGCACCGGTGATCTTCACCTGGCCGCCGCCGCGAATGCCGATCCGGCCATCGCGGGACAGCGCCATCTTCAAAAGGATTTCCGGGCGGCCCGCGCCGTGCCGTGTCAGATAGCCCGAGATGGGCGCGGCGGCTTCTGCGGCCATGACGCGCGGCGTGACCGACAATCCGCCGGCCCGCAGGATCGCGTGGCCGCGGCCGTCGACACGCGGGTCGGGATCGGCCGCCGCCGAAACGACGCGCGTGATTCCCGCCGTCACCAGCGCCTCGGCGCAGGGTGGCGTGCGGCCGTGATGGGCGCAGGGCTCCAGCGTGACATAGGCGGTGGCGCCGCGCGCAAGCTCACCGGCTTCGGCGAGCGCGCCCGTCTCGGCATGCGGCCGGCCGCCGATCGCGGTGACACCGCGCCCGACGATGCGCGGGCCGGTTCCGTCGTCGCGTACGATCAGCGTCGCGACGGAGGGGTTGGTCGCCGTGCGTCCGACATGGCGCTGGGCGTAGCGGATGGCGGCCGCCATGAAGCGCCGGTCGACGTCGGTGGCCGGTCGTTCGGGGCTCGTCGTCAAAGTGCCCTGCCCGGTCACGAGGGTGTCTCGTCGGGCGCGGTCTCGTCCTCGTCGATCGCCGCGGGGCCGTCGCCGCGTCCCAGCTCGCCGATCAGCGACTGGAAATCGCGAGCCTCGCGGAAATCGCGATAGACGGAGGCGAAGCGAACATAGGCCACGTCATCGAGCCCCTTCAGGGCTTCCATGACCATTTCGCCCAGCGCTTCGGACCGCACTTCCTGTTCGCCGGACTGCTCGAGCCGGCGCACGATGCCGGAGATCAGCCGCTCGACCCGGTCGGGATCGACGGAGCGCTTGCGCAGCGCCACCTCGACCGAACGGGCCAGCTTGTCGCGATCGAACGGCACCTTGCGGCCGGACTTCTTCAGCACCTGAAGCTCGCGGAGCTGAATGCGCTCGAAGGTCGTGAAGCGACCGTTGCAATCGGGACAGACGCGCCGGCGCCGGATCGTGCCGCCATCCTCGGCGGGGCGCGAATCCTTCACCTGACTGTCCTGCGAGCCGCAATAGGGACAGCGCATGGCACCTCTTCGATCCTGGAAGCGATCATGCGTGCTGATGGCCGCCGCGCATGATCCCTGGCTGGGCCGTGCCGGCCCGGGCGGCTGTCAGAGGCCTTCGTAGATCGGGAACCGGTCCGTCAGCGCGACGACCTTCTCCTTCACCGCAGCCTCGACGGCGGCGTTGCCCTCTTCGGAATTGGCCGCCTTCAGGCCGTCGAGCACCTCGACGATCATCCGGCCGACTTCCTGGAACTCCGGCACGCCGAAGCCGCGGCTGGTGGCCGCGGGGGTGCCGAGCCGGATGCCCGAGGTCACCATCGGCTTTTCCGGGTCGTTGGGCACGCCGTTCTTGTTGCAAGTGATGTTGGCCCGGCCGAGCGCCAGTTCCGACGCCTTGCCGGTCAGGCCCTTCGGCCGCAGATCGACGAGCATCAGATGGGTGTCGGTGCCGCCCGAGACGATGTCGACACCGCCCTCGCGCAGCGTTTCCGCCAGCGCCCGGGCGTTCTCACAGACCGCCCCGATATAGGAGCGGAAGCCCGGCGTCAGCGCCTCGCCGAAGGCCACGGCCTTTCCGGCGATGACGTGCATCAGCGGTCCGCCCTGCAGCCCCGGGAACACCGCCGAATTGATCTTCTTGGCGATCGCCTCGTCATTGGTCAGGACGATGCCGCCGCGCGGCCCGCGCAGAGTCTTGTGGGTCGTCGAGGTGGCGACATGGGCGTGCGGGAACGGGCTCGGGTGAAGCCCAGCGGCGACGATGCCGGCGAAATGCGCCATGTCGACCCACAGATACGCCCCGACCTTGTCGGCGATCGCCCGGAAGCGGGCGAAGTCGATCTGCCGCGAATAGGCCGAACCGCCGGCCACGATGATCGCCGGCTTGTTCTCGACGGCCAGCGCCTCGACCTGGTCGTAGTCGATCAGGCCGGTCTCCAGATCGAGACCGTACTGCACGGCGTTGAACCAGCGGCCCGACAGATTGGGCTTGGCGCCGTGGGTCAGATGGCCGCCGGCGTCGAGGCTCATGCCGAGCAGCGTATCGCCCGGCTTCGAAAGGGCAAGCAGCACCGCCTGGTTGGCCTGGCTGCCGGAATTGGGCTGCACATTGGCGAATTCGCAGCCGAAGAGCTGCTTGACCCGGTCGATCGCAAGCGTCTCGACGACGTCGACGAACTCGCAGCCACCGTAGTAGCGCCGGCCCGGATAGCCCTCGGCATATTTGTTGGTCAGCACCGAGCCCTGCGCCTCGAGCACGGCGCGCGACACGATGTTCTCGGACGCGATCAGTTCGATCTCGTGACGCTGGCGCGACAGTTCGTTGCCGACGGCGCCGAAGATGTCGGGGTCGCGGTCGGCCAGCGAGGCGGTGAAGAAATCGCCGAACTCGCGCGACGCATCGTTACGAATGGCCTGGCTCATGATGGTCTCCTTCGGGCGGCGCGGCGACCCGGCGGGGTTCTGCCACGAGATGGCTGCGCCAATACCATAGCCGCTTGCGCAGCACCAACGGCGAAAGGCCGCGCATGAAAAAGGCCGGGCGCACGCTGCACCCGGCCCGCATGTCGTCGCGTTGGCGTGGCTCAGTAGCCGTCGTCACCGCGGGCATAGGGGTTCTGCTGGTTCGGCGCATAGGCCGTCGCCGTCAGTTCGCTCATCGCCAGCTGCTCGACACCGTCGCGGTGATAGATGTCGTCGCGGAACTGCACGACCGTCGGATCGGTCGCCCAGGCGGTGATGTAGGTGAAATGCACCGGCACCGGGTTCTCAAGGTCGATGTCCTGACGCTCGCGGGCGGCGATCACCTGCTCGATGCGCTGGCGATCCCAGCCCGGCACGTCGCGGGCCAGCCAGACGATCAGGTCGCGCACGTTCTGCACGCGCACGCAGCCCGACGATTCGAACCGCATCAGCTCCGAGAACAGGCTCTGCTGCGGCGTGTCGTGCATGTAGACCGCATGCGGGTTCGGGAAGTTGATCTTCACCGACGCCATCGCGTTGATCTTGCCCGGATCCTGGCGGAACAGGTACTTCACCGCCTCTTCCGTGTTCCAGTCGATCGTCTGCGGCGGGATTTCCTGACCATTGCCGTCGAAGATGCGGATGGCGTTCCGCTCCAGATAGGTCGGGTCCTTCTGCATCAGCGGGATGATGTCCTTGCGGACGATCGACACCGGCGCATGCCAGTACGGGTTCAGGTTGAGATTGGTGATGCGCGAGTCGAGGATCGGCGTCTGCCGGTCGACCTTGCCGACGACCGCCGTATGGCGCTGCACGACGCGGCCATTCTCCACGGCCTCGATCGAGGCGGCCGGAATGTTGACCACGACGTAGCGCTGGCCGAGATCGGTGGCGACCTTCTCGCGAAGACGCTGCAGATTGGTCTGGAGCTGGCCGAGACGCAAATCGGCGCCGACATTCATCGCCTTGTAGGTGTGGCCCGAGACGACGCCGTCGGCCGGGAGGCCGTGGCGGGCCTGGAAGCGCTTCACCGCCGCATCGACATAGGTGTCGAAGGCGGGCGACCCGCCGGCATTGCTGCCGAGGTCGCCGGCAATCGCCAGGCGCTGCCGCAGCACCGGCACGGTGCGCGACTGCACGCCGATCTTCAGCGTCTCGCCTTCCGGCACCATTGGCCAGCCACCGCCCTGCACGATGGCGGAATAGCTGTTGATCGCCTCCTGCAGCGAATAGATCGTGTTTTCGGAGAGCACCGGGGAGTTCGAGGCGACCTGACGGACGTTGGAGCCGCGCGTGTCGAACTGATCGTCCCAATTGCCGCGCGTCGGCGCCTGCAGCAGTTCGCCGAGGGCGTTCTGCGCAAAGGCGGCACCGGGCAGCATCGCTGCACTGGCGGCCGCCGTGCCGAGCACGAAGCGACGGCGGCTGAGCCGCTTGCCGTTGCACGCGTCGTTGGAAATCGTCATCGAAACTCCTCGTGGATATGCACGTCCCTGCAGAACCTAGCCCGTCATGGTAAACGGAAGCTGACGGGTCTTGCCGGATTCGCCCGCTGACCAAGCGTTACAAGCTCGTAACGCACTCCAATATGGCCAAAGCATGAAGCCGGAAGTCCGCCTGGCGCGGCCTTGCGGACTATCGTCGCGACCCGTGTCCGAACGGCCACCAGGCTCTCCCGCGATTCACGCAAGCGTGAAGACAAACGCTTGGCGCCACAGGGCTTTTCCTCTCGCACCCGACAGCAGGGGCTGGAAAGCGCACGAGGTGCGCCCTATAACTCATGCACGGATGATACGCTGCGATTCGATGTCTGCCGCCCTGCCTCTAGCAGGCGCCGCGCAGGCTCGCCGCGACACAATCTTTACAGGCAACTTGCCGCCGCCAGACCGAGGCAAGTTCAATGCAGTTGATATGATGATGATCTGCTTTGCGCGCGCCGGGATGGCCTGCGCGCCGAGCGGAACGAGAGAGGAACCGGCCCCATGATGGAAGTGCTGCGCGAAAGACTCGCCGAACGTTCGATGCTGCGCGGCAGCGACCCCTCGGGCACCCAGACCGGGACGATCCCCTATGCGGTGGTCGGCGACCAGCCCGTCTTCCTGCTGATCACCTCGCGCCGCACCGGCCGCTGGATCTTTCCGAAGGGCTCCCTGATGGAGGGCCTGGCCCCCTGGGAGAGCGCCGCGCAGGAAGCGCTCGAGGAGGCCGGCGTCCAGGGCCATGTCGAACAGGCCCCGCTCGGCACCTACCGCACGCTCAAGCGCGGGCTTCGCCAGACCAAGGTCCTCGACGTGACGCTCTATCCGCTGCGGGTCGAGCAGCAGCACGACGCCTGGCAGGAAATGCGCCAGCGCTACCGGCACTGGGCAACCTTCGCCGAAACCCGCCGCCTGCTGACGGAAAAGCCGGTCGTCGAGCTGACCGAGAAGCTCTACCGCCGGCTGACCGCTAGCTGACGACCATCGCCGACATGGCGAGGTAGAGCAGCGCCGAGAGCAATGCTGCCGCAGGAACCGTGATCACCCAGGCGGCGGCGATGCCGAACAGGTGCTGACGCCGCACCAGACGCCGCCGTTCGCGCTTCTGGAAATTGGCGATCGCCTCCTCGGGCGTCGCGTTCAGCCGCGACGTCTTCAGGAACAGCGTCCGCGGCTGCACCCCGGGATTGACCAGCCCGCGGTTCGACTTGAACTCGCGCAGGAAGCCGACGCCGAAGATCGCGCCCACCGCGATATGGGTCGAGGACACCGGCAGGCCGAGGCTCGAGGCCAGCAGCACCGTGATCGCGGCCGACAGGGCGACGCAATAGGCGCGGATCTCGTTCATCTTGGTGATCTTCTCGCCGACGGTGCGGATCACCCGCGGCCCGAACAATGCGAGGCCGACCGCGATGCCGATCGCGCCGATCGACAGCACCCAGAGCGGCAGGACCACCTGCCCGTCGGCAGTCGATCCCGACGTGGCAGTCGCCACGATCGCGGCCAGCGGTCCGACCGCATTGGCGACGTCGTTGGCGCCATGGGCAAAGGACAGCAGCGCGGTCGCGAAGATCAGCGGCGGCACGAACAGGCTGCTGATCGTCTTGATGCGGCTGTCCATCCCCGTGGAACGCCGACGGATCCAAGGCCGGGCGACGAGCCAGCCGACGATGGCGAACGCGAGCCCGCCCGCAAGCACATGCGCCAGCTCCGGCTTCCACAGCCGCTTCAGGCCCTTGGTCATCAGATACATGGCGAAGATGCCGGACATCAGCGCCACCAGCACCGGCACCCAGCGCCGGGCCGCCGCGAGACGGTCCTCGCGGTTGAGAATCAGGGTCTCGACCAGTGCCAGGAGCAGCGCGGCAATGCCGCCGCCCAGCGCCGGCGAAATGATCCAGCTGGCGACGATCGCGCCCAGCATCGGCCACGCGACGATCCCGGCGCCGGCTGCCGCGACGCCGGAGCCGACGACGCCGCCGACAATGGCGTGGGTGGTGGAGATCGGCGCGCCGAAGACGGTCGCGAGGTGAATCCACAGGCCGGCGGCGAGGAACGCCGCCATCATGATCAGGATGAAGTCGATCGCCTCCATCGCCGCGTGCGGCTGCAGGAGATCGCGAGAGATCGTGCTGACCACGTCGCCACCGGCGATGATGGCGCCCGCGCCCTCGCAGACAGCGGCGATCGCCAGCGCACCGGCCAGCGTCAGCGCCTTCGACCCAACGGCCGGGCCCATGTTGTTGGCAACGTCGTTGGCGCCGACATTCAACGCCATGTAGCCGGCGATCACCGCGGCGATGACGACGAGATAGGTCAGCGGACCATCGGCCACGAAGACGCTGGCCAGCGCCATCGCCCCCAGAAGGAAGAGCACCGCCATGCCGGGCGCCGCGACCGAGCGGGCCGAACCGTAGGTGGCCGTTTCCAGTGAAACGACCTTTTTCAGATCCTTGTCGAGGGCGCTTTTCGGCATCGCTAGAAGACTGCTCCGTCACATGATGTCGGGCGCCCTTAGCACATGTGTTCCCCGATGCACGCCGCGGCTCACGATGCCGGCGCCGCTGTCGCACAAGCGCCACGGCGTCTTCGCCGGCCTCTACGTACCCGATACGGCAACAGCCGGCAGGGTCACCTGCCGGCTGTTGATTGCAAGGCGAAGAACGGTGGCGCTAGTCGGACTTGTGCTCCGGCTTGCCCTTGCGCTGGGTCGACGCCATGTCGTCGAGCTCTTTCTCGCTCATCGATTCGTACATGCCTTTCGACGCGCCCTGCAGATCAGAGACCTTGGTGTCACCGCGCTTGGCGGACAGGGCCGCGCCGGCGGCCTTCTGCTGTGACTTGGACTGAGCGGGCATGGATACCTCCTCAAGTTGCCTCGACCGCGAAACGTCAAGGCGCCGATGCCGTTCCCGACCACCGCCATCCGGTGGGCCACCGATCTGCGGAAGGGCGGGCACGTGAAATCGATGCGTTCCGCCTCGCCGCAGTCGGAACGAAACGGCGCGCCGTGCGTCGTCGAAGCACCGCCGATCGCCAAGCGCCCTAAACAGCCACCGCCGAGCCATGATGATCCCAACGCGCTTCTTCGACCGTGACGTCGTGTCCGTCGCCCGGGACCTGATCGGTGCGACGCTCGTCGTCGACGGCACCGTCGGCGGCACGATCGTCGAGACCGAGGCCTACGACCAGCAGGACCCCGCCTCCCACAGCTTCAAGGGCGCCACGGCGCGCAACGCCGCGATGTTCGGCGAACCGGGTCGGGCCTATGTCTATCGCTCCTACGGCATCCACTGGTGCCTCAATTTCGTCTGCGAGGCGCCGGGCAACGCCAGTGCCGTCCTGATCCGGGCGATCGAACCGACGCTCGGCCTCGACGCCATGGCGGAGCGGCGCGGCCTCGCCGACATCCGCAAGCTCTGCGCCGGTCCGGGGCGACTCACCCAGGCTCTCGGCATCACCGGCGCGCAGGATGGCTGCCGCCTCGACGCGCCGCCGTTCCGGCTGGAGCCGGCAGCCGCATCGCCGCAGATCGTCGTCGGGCCGCGGATCGGCATCACCAAGGGCGCCGAGACGCCGTGGCGGTTCGGCCTCGCGGGCTCCCGCTTTCTCAGCGCCCGTTTTCCGGTCGATGCCGGATCGGGCGCCCCATGAACCCATTGCGGCCCCGTCACGGGCCACCACCTACACGTGACCGATCGCCGCCGGTCCGGCACGGGCCGACGAGTTGCGTTGCGCCGCCCGATGGCCGACCCTCGCGCGGCGATTCCCGGAGACGATGATGCAGCAAGAAGGACGCCGGTCCGCCGGGCCGGCCAAGACCGATCCCCTGTTCGACAGGAACGGCCCGACGCAGGCGACCAATGCCGGCGCGACGGCCGATCCGCGTGAGATGCTGCGGACGGTCTTCGGCCACGCGGCCTTTCGCGGCCAGCAGGAAGCGGTGGTCGATCAGGTCGTCGCCGGCGGCGATGCCGTCGTCCTGTTCCCGACCGGCGCAGGCAAGTCGGTCTGCTACCAGATCCCGGCACTCTGCCGCCCGGGCGTCGGCATCGTCGTCTCGCCGCTGATCGCGCTGATGCACGACCAGGTCGAGGGTCTGCGCCAGGCCGGCGTCAACGCTGCCTCCCTGAACTCGTCCATGAGCGACGAGGAGCGCGACACGGTGCGCGCCGACCTTCTCGCCGGCAGGCTCGACCTTCTCTACGTCACGCCGGAGCGGATCGTCAGCGAGGGGTTCCGGCGCACGCTGTCACGTGTCCGCATCGCCCTCTTCGCCATCGACGAAGCCCATTGCGTCAGCGCCTGGGGTCACGATTTCCGGCCTGAATACCGGCTGCTCGAAACCCTTGCCGACGACTTTCCTTCGGTGCCGCGGATCGCCCTGACCGCGACCGCGGATCAGACGACGCGGGCCGACATCATCGAGCGTCTGCGGCTGACCGACGCGCCGGTCTACATGACCAGCTTCGACCGGCCGAACATCCGCTACGCCATCGTCGAGCGCGACAATCCGAAGAAGCAGCTCCTGTCGTTCCTGGAACGCCACGAAGGCGCCAGCGGCATCGTCTACTGCCTGTCACGCCGCAAGGTGGAAGAGACGGCGGCCTGG
Source organism: Aurantimonas sp. NFXS3 (assembly GCF_049132005.1). Classification (NCBI taxonomy): domain Bacteria; kingdom Pseudomonadati; phylum Pseudomonadota; class Alphaproteobacteria; order Hyphomicrobiales; family Aurantimonadaceae; genus Aurantimonas; species Aurantimonas sp. NFXS3. Next base: position 1,070,547 of record NZ_JAGDDZ010000001.1, on the reverse strand, counting down.
CTGAACACCCAGGGCATCCGCGCCCTGCCCTACCATGCGGGCCTCGACGCCAGCGTGCGCGCCGCCAACCAGTCCGCCTTCCTCAACGAGGAGAATCTCTGCCTCGTCGCGACGGTGGCCTTCGGCATGGGCATCGACAAGCCGGACGTGCGCTTCGTCGCCCATCTCGACCTGCCCTCGTCGGTCGAGGCGTATTACCAGGAGACCGGCCGCGCCGGGCGTGACGGCCAGCCGAGCGACGCCTGGATGGCCTACGGCATGCAGGACGTGGTCCAGCGCCGGCGGATGATCGATCAGGGCGGCTCGGAGGAAACCATCAAGCGGGTCGAGCGCGCCAAGCTCGACGCCCTTCTGGCCATTTGCGAGACGGCCGACTGCCGCCGCGCCGCCATCCTCGCCCATTTCGGCGAGCATCACGAGGGGCGGTGCGGCAATTGCGACACCTGCCTGTCTCCGGTCGAGACCTGGGACGGCACCGAGGCGGCGGTCAAGCTGCTCGCCGCCGTCTACCGCACCGGCGAACGGTTCGGCTCGGGCCATGTGATCGACGTTCTCACCGGCAAGGCGACCGACAAGGTCGTGCGCGCCGGCCAGGACGGCATCCCGGTCTTCGGCGCCGGCAAGGATACCGAACAGCGTGTCTGGCAGTCTGTCGCCCGGCAGCTCACCGCATCGGGCCTTCTGACCATCGACCACGCCGCTTTCGGCGCCCTGAAGCTGGGCGAGGATGCCCGCGCCGTGTTCCGCGGCGAGCGCAAGGTGATCCTGCGCAAGGACCGGGTCCGCAAGGCCACCCAGTTCCGCCGCAGCGACCATGCGACGGAAGGGATGGACGAGACCGCGGCGACATTGTTCGAGGCGCTGCGCCAGGAGCGGCTGCGGCTCGCCAAGGAGCAGCAGGTCCCGCCCTACATGGTGTTTTCCGACGCCACCCTCAGGGCCATGGCCGAGCGGCGGCCACACGATGCCGACGCCTTGCACGCGGTTCCCGGCGTCGGTCTCGCCAAGCTGGAACGCTACGGCGACACCTTCCTCGCTGTCATCGCCGATGCGGCGGAACGCGCCTGACGGCGATATTTCGCCGTCGCATGCGCGATCATTTGCTGGTAAATCATTCGCGGAAAACAGCTATCGCGCGAGCGGAGGATGTAAAACGCATCCTCTGCCGCTTGCGCGTGATGCCGTTTCCTTTACATATTCCGCAATCCGAACATGTCCAAGCTGAGACCACCATGGGTAAATACCGAGACCACCGCGACACGCGCCGCCGCGGATTCGATGATGACGGCGCCTTGCCGGCGGAGCGGGATGCCGAGCCGAGCTACTTCCAGCGCTCGTCGCCCGCTGGCGGGTCCGGCGGATCGCTGCCGTCCGACGCCGAAGTGATGTGGTTCAACGCCACCAAGGGCTTCGGCTTCGTGAAGGCTGCCGACGGCACCGAGGCATTCCTGCACGTGCGGGCCCTCGAGGCGGCCGGCGCCAGCGCCGACGGCGTGACCGAAGGCACCCGCCTCACGGTCCGGATCGACCAGGGCCAGAAGGGCATGCAGGTCACCGAGGTGCTTTCGGTCGCGGCCGGCTCCGGCAACCCCGCACCGGCACGCGCCCGTCCCGCGCCCCAGCGGCAGGGCGGCGGTGCTCCCGGCGGTCCCGAGGAAGAGGCCACCGGCACGGTCAAGTGGTACAATGCCGACAAGGGCTTCGGCTTCATCGGCCTCGACGACGGCGCCGGCAAGGACGTCTTCGTCCATGCCACGGCCCTCAACCGTTCCGGCCTGACCACCCTCGCCGACGGCCAGAAGGTCACCGTCCGCTTCGTCCAGGGCAACAAGGGCCCGGAAGCACGGACCCTCAGCGCCGACTGATACGCCGCGGGGCAGGCCTTCCCGCCTGCCCCGCCGGCAGCCGTCCGCAGCGCCATGCCGCGCGGACCGCATCCTGCCAGCGGCACCCTGCCCGCTCCGGCCCTGCGGCCCTGCCGCACATTCTCTCCGATTTCTGACTGCAAGCCACGACGCCGGCCTTTGTTCGCTGTGCGATACCGGCCCCTGAAACGCAAAACACCGGTCAGGCTTGTCGCCTGGACCGGTGTCTTTACGTTCGCACTGCTGCGGCCGCGGGGCCGCGCCAGAACTTACTTGTTGTTGACGGCGTCCTTGAGACCCTTGCCGGCAGCGAACTTCGGCACGTTGCGGGCCGGGATGTCGACCTCGGCACCGGTCGAGGGGTTGCGGCCCTTGGAGGCGGCGCGATGCGACACCGAGAAGGTGCCGAAGCCGACGAGGCGGATGTCGTCGCCCTTCGCCATGGTGGCCTGCAGCGTGTCGAACACCGCGTCCACTGCGGAGCTGGCGTCCTGCTTGGACAGGTCAGCCTTCTCGGATACGGCGGCGATCAGTTCATTCTTGTTCATGGATACCCTCCTTTTATCGTTCGCGCATCTTAGCGATCCGTGAGTACGGCCGCGACTTTCGCGGATGATACAACGTTCTGCAACGCCAAAGCCCCTGTTTTCAGGGCTTTGGGGCAAAAAAATGCCGCCGACGAGCGGCGGCATTACTAACAAGATGTGAAGGTGAGCCTAGTGGGCAACAGCCGTGGCGCCGTTTTCCACCAGCGGCTGACCGGACATCGGCTCGTCCACTTCCGACCATTCGACCGGAGTCGGCATCTCGATCAGCGCGTGCCGCAGCACCTCGCCCATCCGCGACACCGGCACGATCTCCAGCCCGTTCTTCACATTGTCCGGGATGTCGGCCAGATCCTTGGCGTTTTCCTGCGGAATCAGCACCTTCTTGATGCCGCCACGCAGCGCCGCCAGGAGCTTCTCCTTCAGGCCGCCGATCGGCAGGACCCGGCCACGCAGGGTGATCTCGCCGGTCATGGCGATATCGCGGCGCACCGGAATGCCCGTGAGCACCGAGACGATGGCCGTGGCCATGCCGACACCGGCGGACGGACCGTCCTTCGGCGTCGCGCCTTCCGGCACGTGGACGTGGATGTCGCGCTTCTCGAACAGCGGCGGCTTGATGCCGTAGTCGAGGGCCCGCGACCGGACATAGGAGGCCGCAGCCGAGATCGACTCCTTCATCACCTCCTTGAGGTTGCCGGTCACCGTCATCTTGCCCTTGCCGGGCATCATGACGCCTTCGATCGTCAGCAATTCGCCGCCGACCTCGGTCCATGCCAGTCCGGTCACCACGCCGACCTGATCCTCGGTCTCCGCTTCGCCGTAGCGATAACGCGGCACGCCGAGATAGTCCGACAGATTCGCGGCCGTGACCTCGATCTTGCTCTCTTCGCCCTTGAGGATCTTGGTGACGGCCTTGCGGGCGAGCGTCATCAGCTCGCGCTCGAAGTTCCGCACGCCGGCCTCGCGGGTGTAGCGACGGGCGATCTCCTGCAGCGCATCGGCGCTGACGGAAAACTCCTCGGGCTTCAGCGCATGGTCGCGGATCGCCTTAGGCAGCAGGTGCCGCGACGCGATCTCGACCTTCTCGTCCTCGGTGTAGCCGGCGATGCGGATGATCTCCATCCGATCCATCAGCGGCGCCGGGATGTTCAGCGTGTTGGCCGTCGTCACGAACATGGTCGACGACAGATCGTATTCGACCTCGAGATAGTGATCGACGAAGCTGGCGTTCTGCTCGGGATCGAGCACCTCCAGAAGCGCCGACGACGGATCGCCGCGGAAGTCTTGGCCCATCTTGTCGATCTCGTCGAGAAGGAACAGCGGGTTGGTCTTCTTGGCCTTCTTCATCGACTGGATGACCTTGCCGGGCATCGAGCCGATATAGGTCCGCCGGTGGCCCCGGATCTCGGCCTCGTCACGCACGCCGCCCAGCGCCATGCGCACATATTCGCGGCCGGTCGCCTTGGCGATCGACTTGGCGAGCGAGGTCTTGCCGACGCCCGGAGGGCCGACGAGGCACAGGATCGGCCCCTTCAGCTTCGACTGGCGGCTCTGCACGGCCAGATACTCGACGATCCGCTCCTTGACCTTCTCGAGCCCGAAATGATCGGCTTCGAGAACGTCCTCGGCCTTCTTCAGATCAACCTTGACGCGCGACTTCACGCCCCAGGGCAACCCGAGGATCCAGTCCAGATAATTGCGCACGACCGTCGATTCGGCGGACATGGGCGACATCTGCTTCAGCTTCTTCATCTCGGCGGCGACCTTCTCGCGCGCCTCCTTGGAGAGCTTCGTCTTCTTGATCCGGTCCTCCAGCTCGGCCATCTCGTCGCGGCCGTCCTCGCCGTCGCCGAGCTCCTTCTGGATCGCCTTCATCTGCTCGTTCAGGTAGTACTCGCGCTGGGTCTTCTCCATCTGGCGCTTGACGCGCGAGCGGATACGCTTCTCCACCTGCAGAACCGAGATTTCCGATTCCATGAAGCCGAGGGCCTTTTCCAGCCGCTCGCGCACGCTGATCATCGCCAGCATATCCTGCTTCTCTGGGATCTTGATCGCCAGATGCGAGGCGACCGTGTCGGCGAGCTTCGAGTAGTCCTCGATCTGGCCGGCAGCCCCCACCACTTCGGGCGAGATCTTCTTGTTCAGCTTGACGTAGTTCTCGAACTCCGAGACCACCGAACGCGCCAGCGCCTCGATCTCGACCGGGTCTTCCTCGGTCTCCTCGATCAGGCTGGCGGAGGCCTCGTGCCACTCGGTGCGCGGCGAGAAGCTCTCGATCTTCGCCCGGCCCATGCCTTCGACCAGCACCTTCACGGTGCCGTCCGGGAGTTTCAGGAGCTGCAGCACGTTGGCCACGGTGCCGATCTCGTAGATCGCATCCGCGGTCGGGTCCTCGTCGGAGGCGTTCTTCTGGGTCGCAAGCAGGATCTGCTTGTCGGCACCCATCACCTCCTCGAGCGCCTTGATCGATTTTTCGCGGCCGACGAAGAGCGGCACGATCATGTGCGGAAACACGACGATGTCGCGCAGCGGCAGAACCGGGTACAGAGCCGCCCCGGCGGCACCCTGGCGTTCTTGCATATCAGACATGGTATTCCTTTCTACGGCATCCTCGCCGTGTTCGGCCACCGATCCTGCGCCTTCTTCGAAGCGCGCGGGTACAGCGCCATCACGACCGTAATGTGGGCGTCACACGCCTGCTATTCAAGCGATTCGGCAGCGGGACGCGGGTGCTGTCCGATGTCGCAGGCGACGGTCCTCGAAAATGAAAAGCCCGCCCCGGCGCCAAGCCGGGACGGGCTCATAAGCCGTCAAACCTCGCCTTGATGATTCACATCAGGCGCTGACGTTTTCCTTTTCGCCGTTCCGCTCGGAATAGATGTAGAGCGGACGGGCATTGCCGTCGATCACGTCCTCGGAGATCACGACTTCCTGCACGCCTTCCAGCGTCGGCAGGTCGAACATCGTGTCGAGGAGCATGGCTTCCATGATCGAGCGCAGGCCGCGGGCACCGGTCTTGCGCTCGATCGCCTTGCGGGCGATCGCGCGCAGCGCGTCCTCGTGGAACGACAGCTCGACATTCTCCATCTCGAACAGACGCTGGTACTGCTTGACCAGCGCGTTCTTCGGCTCTTCCAGGATCTGGACCAGTGCCGCCTCGTCGAGATCCTCGAGCGTCGCCAGGACCGGCAGACGGCCGACGAACTCGGGGATCAGGCCGAACTTCAGGAGATCCTCGGGCTCGACCTGACGGAACACGTCGCCCGTGCGCCGGTCGTCGGGACCCGCGACATTCGCCGCAAAGCCGATCGAGGTCTTGCGACCGCGATCCGAGATGATCTTGTCGAGACCGGCAAAGGCGCCGCCGCAGATGAACAGGATGTTCGCCGTGTCCACCTGCAGGAATTCCTGCTGCGGGTGCTTGCGGCCGCCCTGCGGCGGAACCGAAGCGACGGTGCCTTCCATGATCTTCAACAGCGCCTGCTGGACGCCCTCGCCCGACACGTCGCGGGTGATCGAGGGATTGTCCGACTTGCGGCTGATCTTGTCGATCTCGTCGATATAGACGATGCCGCGCTGGGCGCGTTCGACATTGTAGTCGGCCGACTGCAGCAGCTTGAGGATGATGTTCTCGACATCCTCGCCGACATAGCCGGCTTCGGTCAGCGTGGTCGCGTCCGCCATCGTGAACGGCACGTCGAGGATGCGGGCCAGCGTCTGCGCGAGCAGCGTCTTGCCGCAACCGGTCGGGCCGATCAGCAGGATGTTGGACTTCGCCAGTTCGACGTCGTTGCTCTTGGCTGCGTGGGCGAGCCGCTTGTAATGGTTGTGCACGGCGACGGAGAGCACCTTCTTGGCGAAGGACTGCCCGATCACGTAGTCGTCGAGAACCGCGATGATTTCCTGCGGGGTGGGGACACCCTCCCGCGACTTCACCATGGAGGATTTGTTTTCCTCCCTGATGATATCCATGCACAGCTCGACGCACTCGTCGCAGATAAAGACCGTCGGCCCGGCGATCAGCTTACGGACTTCGTGCTGGCTCTTCCCGCAGAAAGAGCAGTAGAGCGTGTTCTTGGAGTCGCCGCCGCTCGTTTTGCTCATGCGTCTTTCCTTCCGATCCGGTCCCCTCCAGGGATCCGTTTCTCGTTTGGTCTACCGAACCTAGTGCCCCCGGCCCCGTTCGGCAAAGCGACTCTCACCCGAAAGCCACGACCCGATACCATCGGCCACTCTTGCACATCGTCCAGCGTAGCGTCGATTGCTTGAGCGGCGCTTAACGCACGCGCCGCCATGATCGCGATGCAAGTGTGGCCGTGGCGTGACGACGCAGCCCTACTTGGTGCCTTCGGCCTCGAGGGCGTCGCGCGACGAATAGACTTTGTCGATCAGACCGAACTCGCGCGCCTCCTGGGCGGTCATGAAGTGGTCACGATCGAGCGTGCGTTCAACCGTCTCGTAGTCCTGGCCGGTGTGCTCGACATAGACCTCGTTCAGGCGGCGCTTCAGCTTGATGATGTCCTGGGCGTGACGCTCGATGTCGGACGCCTGACCCGAGAAGCCGCCGGACGGCTGATGCACCATGATGCGGGCGTTCGGCGTGGCGAAGCGCATGTCCTTGTGACCGGCGCACAGCAGCAGCGAACCCATCGAGGCCGCCTGGCCGATGCACAGGGTCGAGACCGCCGGCTTGATGAACTGCATGGTGTCGTAGATCGCCATGCCGCTGGTCACCACGCCGCCGGGCGAGTTGATGTAGAGGGCGATTTCCTTCTTCGGATTCTCGGCCTCGAGGAACAGCAGCTGGGCGCAGACCAGCGTGGCCATCGAGTCTTCGATCGGGCCGGTAATGAAGATCACCCGCTCCTTCAGAAGCCGCGAGAAGATGTCGTAGGCGCGCTCGCCCCGGTTGGTCTGCTCGACCACCATGGGAACGAGGTTCATCGCGGTTTCCACGGGATGTGTCATCGGTCGTCGTCTCGCTGCTTGGTCTGATGAGCGGCACCACCGGGTGCCGCGGGAATAGCGAAGGGATTCGTCTGGTTCAGTAGATAGGACTTGGCCAAGCGCCTATGCAAGGCGTTCCCCCGCGCCGAATGCCATGAGGCCCAAGGGATTGGCCCCTGTGCCCCATATGGTCGTGCGCGGGCCGTTGCGCAATCAGCCCCTGCCCTCGCCGGCACTGTCGATGTCGCCGCCGCCCGGCGGAATCGGCTTGCGGTCCGCGTCGTGGGTGCCGTAGTCGCCGCCCTCGGTCGGCTGGCCGCTCGCCTCGATCGCCGGATGCGCCGTATCGGCTTCCAGGTTCTGGCGCACCCGCACCGGCGGCGCCTTGCCGTTCCGGTCCTCGCCGAACCACAGCGTCATGTGCGGGAACGGGATCTCGATGCCGCGCTCGTCGGACATCCGCTTGATGATCTCGCGATAGGCCCGGCCGACGCCCCACTGGGTCGACGGCTTGGTCATCACCCGGCCGCGCACGACGACGGCCGAATCGCCGAGCTCGTTGACCCCCCACATGTCGAGCTCGCTCAGGAGGTTCTCCCCGACGGCGGTGGTCTTCAGCTCGTCGAAGGCGTCGAACATCATCTGCTTCACGTCGTCGACATTCTCGCGATAGGCCACGCCGATATCGGCGACGTAATAGGCGAAGTCCTTGGAGAAGTTCGCCACCTGGTCCACCGAGGAGAACGGGATCAGGTACCAGGTGCCTTCCAGCGTGCGCAGGCCGACGGACCGCACGGTCAGCTCCTCGACCGTGCCGGAGATGCCGTTCAGTTCAACGATGTCGCCCTCGTTCATGGCGTTCTGGATCTGGATGAAGGCGCCGGTGATGATGTCCTGGACGAATTTCTGGGCGCCGAAACCGATGGCGAGGCCGACGACACCGGCACCGGCGAGGAGCGGTGCGATGTCGATGCCGATCTGCGACAGAACCAGCATCGCCACCAGCACGATCATGGTGATCGTGAAGGCGTTGCGGAACAGCGACAGGAGCGTACGCTCGCGCGCCGTCGGCACGGTGCCGTAATTCGGGTTGAGGCGGTACTCCACCCAGGACGAGACGCCGATATAGATCGTCACGCCGACCGCCAGGATGATGCCCGCGCCGACGAGCCCGCCCGCGAAGCGCTGCCCCAGCGGGCTGGCCAGCCAGTCGCTGAACGACAACAGGTTCCAGGCCTCCAGGATCACCGCCAGGACGACGACGATGACGACGCCGCGCAAGACGGTGAGCGCGTTGGGGATGAAGGAATTCACCCGGCGCTCCAGAAGCGGCAACCGGTCCTTGAGGTTCTGCGGGATCGGGATGCCCCGGGCGATGACCCGCGACAGGATCGACACGATCAGTCCGCCAACGGCCATGGCCGCGATCGACTTCAGCGTCGCCGTCGTCATGAAAGCAAGGCCGGATTCGGGGCTGCGGACCCATACGATGAAAAGCGCCAGCGCGAAGCCGATCGCCAGCACCCACCAGATCTGGCCGACAAAGGCATAGACCCAGGCACTGACCGAACGGTCGCCCTGGTGCTTGGCGCGCTTCAGCCGCTCGCGCACGACGCCGCGATTCTTCAGGATCAGGCCGATGGTCAGGAGCAGGCAGAGGACCACGACGATGAAGCGCACCGCCTCGGCCGCCGCGATGCTCGACGATTGCTGCACGATCGGCGCGACGAACATGAAGGTGTAGCCGAGGATCGAGATCAGCCGCGATATCCAGAAATACCAGTAGCTCGCCTGCCGGTTCGAGAACGGCGTCAGCCGCAATTGCGGGTAGGACGGCGACACGAAGCTGGCAAGGCCGACCTTGACCATCTCGATCAGCAGGAAGGCGTTGAGGAACAGGGCCTGGTTGATCCCCGGCTCGCCGCCGAAGAAGATCACCGCGGCGAGATAGCCGGCGGCCCAGCCGACCACCACCGACAACGCGTCGACGATCGACGAGATGACCAGCAGCAGGAGCTTGTTGATCGGGCCGGTGCGCTCGGCGGCATCGGCCAGCCGCCGGAAGATCGGATATTTGATGACCCGGCTGGCGAACAGCACGCCGAAGGCGACGAGGGCCACCAGCCCCACCGGCAGAATTGCGGAGATCAGCATCGGCAGGTCGATCCGGCTGGCGCCCGACAGCATCTGGGACGCCGAGACGAGACTGGCCGCGACCTGATCCCAGGTGTCCAGCAGGCCCCCCGCCATGGAGCGGGTCCACTGCGCGATCTCGCCGGGCAGCGTGCGCGGCGCGGCGTCCGTGCCGGCCTCGGCCGCTTCAGCGGCTTCCGGCGCCTTGTAGGCGGCGGCCTTCAGCGATTCGATCAGCTTGGCGCGGGTGTCGTCGTTCTCGAGAATGCCGATCAGATCGTCCAGCGAGGGATCGGCCGACGCGCTGGCCTCGGTCTCGCCCGACGCGCCGATCGACAGTCCCGGCATCTGGGCGTGACTTGCGCCGGTGAGGACGAAGAGCCCGATGAGGAAGGCGAGGATGGCGGTCGTCGGAAATCGCTGCATGCCGCGGGGAAGCCTGTTCTGTGATCGGTCCGGGTGGCGGGGGCGCAGGGCCGACGGATCGGCGCTGCCACTATGTGCCGACGCGGCGGGTCCGCGCGGCGCACGTCTCTATCGGCGATAGTGATGACCAGACTTGGGCGGGCGCGAGCCCTGCACTGCCGGCCAGATATGCGAAAGGGCCGACTCGCGCCGGCCCTCCCGAAATTCTCGACGATGGTCGCTTGCGCGACGCGACGCCTTACGACGCGAGGGCGGTTTCCTTGTCGTCCTCGTCCTCGGCCATCAGCTCTTCCTTGCTGACGGTCTTGTCGGTGACATCCACCTCGGCGAGCAGATGGTCGACGACCTTCTCCTCGTAGAGCGGCGCGCGCAGGCTGGCGACGGCGTCCGGGTTCTTCTGGAAGTACTCGTAGACTTCCTTCTCCTGGCCCGGATAGCGGCGCAGCTGCTCGAACATGGCGCGCTGCAGCTCTTCGTCGGTGATCTGCACGCCGGCCTTCTCGCCGATCTCGGACAGGACCAGACCCAGGCGGACCCGACGCTCGGCGAGGCGGCGATATTCGGCGCGCGCCTTCTCCTCGGTGGTGTCCTCGTCCTCGAAGGTCTTGCCGCTGTTGGTCAGCTCGCCCTGCACCTGGTTCCAGATGTTGGTGAACTCGGCCTCGACCAGCTTCTCCGGCAGCTCGAAATCATACGCCGCGTCGAGGGCGTCGAGCAGCTGGCGCTTGACCTTCTGGCGCGTCGCCTGGCCGTACTGGCTCTCGATCTGCTCGCGCACGACCGTCTTCAGGCGATCCAGCGATTCGACACCGAGCTTGGCGGCGAACTCGTCGTCGATCGTGGTCTCTTCGGGAGCGGCGACTTCCTTGACGGTGACGTCGAAGGTCGCGGGCTTGCCGGCGAGATGCGCGGCGCCGTAATCCTCGGGGAAGGTCAGCTCGACGGTCTTCTCGTCGCCGGCCTTCACGCCGATCAGCTGGTCCTCGAAGCCCGGGATGAACTGCCCGGAGCCGATCACCAGGTTGCTGTCGGTGGCGGTGCCGCCATCGAAGGGCTCGCCGTCGATCTTGCCGACGAAGTCCATGGTGACGCGATCGCCCTTGTCCGCAGCGCCATCCTTGGCGGCGTAGGTCCGAGCGTTCTCGGCGATGCGCTCGACCTGCTCGTCGATCTCCGCGTCAGCCACCTCGACGACGGGACGCTCGATCTTGATGCCCTCGGTGCCCTTGAGCTCGAACGCCGGCAGCGTCTCGTAGGTCAGGGTGAACTTGAAGTCGGCGCCGCCGTTGAGAACCTTCTCGGCCTCGGCCTCGTCCTCGGACATGCCGATTTCCGGCTGCATTGCAGAGCGCTCGTTGCGCTCGGCAATGACATTGCGCGGGGTCTCGGTCAGGATCTGGTTGACGATCTCCGCCATCAGCGACTTGCCGTACATCTTGCGCAGATGGCCAACCGGCACCTTGCCCGGCCGGAAACCCTTCAGCTGCACCCGGTCCTTGGCTTCATAGAGCCGGGTCTGGAGCCGCGCTTCAAGATCCGAGGCCGGCACGACGATCTCGATCTCGCGCTTCAGGCCCTCGGCCTTGGTTTCCGTTACCTGCATTCTGGATACCTTCTTGTGTGCTCGAGACGACCGATCATTCAGGCCGACCCGCAATGAATTCCGTGAAAGCGGCCGCTGGTGCGGGTGGAGGGACTTGAACCCCCATGCCTCTCGGCGCTTGGACCTAAACCAAGTGCGTCTGCCAATTCCGCCACACCCGCATAGTGCGCCGTACGGTGGGCGACGCGAGACGCGCGCTTCTATATCACCGGCCTCGCGGCCACGAAAGGCCCATATGGGGGCCAATCCGCATGATTCCATGGCTTTTTCACACGGGACCGGCCGTTTTGGCGTGATCCGGCGCCGAACCCCCGCGCATCCCTTCAGAGAACGGCGAGCGGCTCGACCAGGCTCCTGCCCGCACGAGGGTAAGAGTGAGTTGCCCCGGCGAGCGCGCCCACGACCCGTGCGTCGATGTCAATTGTTGCGATGCACAAATCGCAAGGCTGCCATGCATCGAAGGCTCTAGCGGGTCCGACATGCACCGCCTACCTTCCAGTCAACGAAGCGACGCAGACGAAACAATCAGCCGCTTCAATCGATTTAAGACCGCAGGATAGACCAATGAACCTCGTTCGCTCCTACAACAACTGGCGCCGCTACCGCGAGACGGTCAACGAACTGAACCGTCTCTCCCAGCGCGAGCTGGCCGATCTCGGCATCTCGCGCGGCGACATCAACTCGGTCGCCCGCCGCGCCATCGGCTGATTATCAGCCAAGACTTTCGCAAGGGTCCACTCCTCCTCCCAGGACCCAGGCGGATCGGAAACTGCCACTCCTCCTCCCAGGCAGTTTCCACCCAGACGCCCGCCGGGTCCTCCCCCCGGCGGGCGCCCAGAGATTACAGAGCTTCGCCGAGGGCTACTCCTCCTCCCAAGCCCAAGGCGGATAAAGTGCCTGCGCATCCTCCTCCCAGCGCAGGTACCTCTCAGTCGCCCGTCGGGTCCTCCCCCCGACGGGCGATCAGAGACCTTCTAGAGTTTCGCGTAGGGCCCACCTCCTCCCGGGCCTGAAGCGGATATGACCTGCGCATCCTCCTCCCAGCGCAGGTCCCAATGCGACACCCGTCGGGTCCTCCCCCCGGCGGGTGTTGTCGTTTGGAGGCCGCAAACTTGCCCGATCATGCGCGCGGATCGCCACGCGGCCTTTTGATCGCCACGCGCGACTGCTAAATTACCTCCATGTCGAAACAACCCATTCACGTCGTCGGCGGCGGGCTCGCCGGATCCGAAGCTGCCTGGCAGATCGCCGAACGCGGTCTGCCCGTGGTGCTGCACGAGATGCGGCCCGTCCGCGGCACCGAAGCCCACAAGACCGACCAGCTGGCCGAGCTGGTCTGCTCCAACTCCTTCCGGTCGGACGACAGCCAGACCAATGCGGTCGGTGTCCTCCATGCCGAGATGCGGCTGGCCAATTCGCTGATCATGCGCTGCGCCGACGCCCACCAGGTGCCCGCCGGCAGCGCGCTCGCCGTCGATCGCGAGGGCTTTTCCGGCGCCGTCTCCGACGCGATCGCGGCCCACCCGCTGATCACCGTCGAGCGCGGCGAAGTCGAGGGCCTGCCGCCGGAGGAATGGGGTCCCAGCATCGTCGCCACCGGCCCGCTCACCGCGCCGTCGCTGGCCGAGTCGATCAGCGCCGCCACCGGCACCGACGCCCTCGCCTTCTTCGACGCCATCGCGCCCATCGTGCATTTCGATTCCATCGACATGGACAAGGCCTGGTTCCAGTCGCGCTACGACAAGGTCGGCCCCGGCGGCACCGGCAAGGACTACATCAACTGCCCGCTCGACAAGGACACCTACGAGCGCTTCGTCGCCGCCCTCGTCGAGGGTGACCGCGCCGAGTTCAAGGAATGGGAAGGCACGCCCTATTTCGACGGCTGCCTGCCGATCGAGATCATGGCCGAGCGCGGTCCGGAGACCCTACGTCACGGCCCGATGAAGCCGATGGGCCTGACCAACGCCCACCAGCCGGACATCAAGGCCTATGCCGTCGTGCAGCTGCGCCAGGACAATGCGCTCGGCACCCTCTACAACATCGTCGGCTTCCAGACGAAGCTGAAATACGGCGCCCAGGCGGCCGTGCTGCGGATGATTCCCGGGCTCGAAAACGCCGAGTTCGCACGGCTCGGCGGCCTGCACCGCAACACCTATCTGAACTCGCCGACCCTGCTCGACCCGACATTGCGGCTGAAGGTGCGCCCGCATATCCGCTTTGCCGGCCAGATCACCGGCTGCGAGGGTTATGTGGAATCGGCCGCCGTCGGGCTGATGACCGGCCGTTTCGCCGCCGCCGAGCGCCTCGGCGAAGCCGCGACCCCGCCGCCGCAGACGACCGCCATGGGCGCGCTCGCCGCGCATATCACCGGCGGCCACCTCGCCCATCAGGAAGAGAGCGGCAAGCGGTCCTTCCAGCCGATGAACATCAATTTCGGCCTGTTCCCGCCGCTGGAGCCGGGCGCCATCCAGAAGCCGGAGGGCGTCACGCGCTTTCGCGGCAAGGACAAGGCGATCGCCAAGAAGAAGGCCCTGTCCGCCCGCGCCCTCGCAGATTTCGCCGGCTGGCTCGGCCAGACACCGATCGCGGAAGCTGCCGAGTAGTATCCACGGCCTGATCGAAGACCCAGGGGCCGGGCTCAGCCGCCCGGCCGCTCCTGCCATTCGCCGGACCGGTAGTAGACCGTCAGCAGCGCCGACAGGATGGCCCCGTCGTCACCATCCCGCACGATCTGGCGCAGCGCCAGGCGGACACTGCGCCCGTTCGCGCCGGTGAGATCGACGACCTGCATCGGCAATCGGTCCGGCGCCGTCGCGTAGACCGCCTCCGGCAGGGCGTCGATCGCCACCCCGAGATCGAAGCGGTCTTCCGCCCCGCCGATCCGCAGCACCAACTCGCCACCTGCAAGCGCCAGCACCGCTCCTTCGGATGACGGGGCGTTGGTGCTGCTCGTCTCGCCGTCTGCGGGCCCCTCACGCAGGTCGCGCTCCGGGACGACGCGATCGAACCCGGCGATGTCGATCACCATCGGCGCATTGGCGGTGAAGCTGCGCAATTCGCGCACGCCGACGGGACCCGACAGATCGAGCGCCGCGAAAATGCGCTCGCGCCGGTCCGTTTCCTCCCCCTCCATCAAGTCCGACGGCAGCAGCGGCGCCAGGCGGTCGAGCTGGCTCACATCGTCGAGAACGTAGAGGCGCGAGCGCAGTTCGGCGGACTCGCGATCCGGCCGCTCAGTCGCGACCAGCCGGCGCCCGCCGGCGCCGTCGTCCACCACGAAGCGCTCGACGATGCGGGCGGCCTGACTGCGGCCAACCGTGTCATACGCGCCCCATGGCCCGAAGGCCGACACCGCCAGCAGCAACACCGGCACCGCTGCCATCCAGCGAATGTCGCCACGCGTGCGTCCCGGAAACTGCAGTGCGAGGACCAGCCACGCCGCCAGCGCCCCGAGGGCGAGGTAGTACCGCTCCAGCGTGAACCCCTGGGCGCCGATCCGCAGCCAGATCGCATAGGCGAGCAGCGACAGCGGCACCAGAAGCGCCAGGGCGAAATACCGTGTGAAAAGCCGCGTGGCCGCCGCGGCGCCGGCACGGAACGGATCGACCGCGATGCGCAGCATGAGGACGAACAGCGCGAAGAAGGTGACGATCCAGCCGATCTCGCCCTTCGGCACGTCGCCGGTGACGAGGATCTTGGCGGCATAGAGATGCAGGACCAGCGCCGTCGCCAGCACCAGCGGCACGGCGACCCAGTCGAACAGAATGCGCAGGCCCGAGATCAGCCGTTCGTCCTGTCCCGCCGGCATGCGCTCGTCGAAATGATGCGGGATACGGCCCAGCGCGAAGAGCGGCCCGACCAGCGCGAAGGCCGTGGCGAAGATATGCTCGTAGGCGTCGCCCGGCAGCCCGACCTCGAACAGGTAGCGGATCATCTCCAGGATCGCCGACAGGCCGAGGACGAAGAGCAGCACCGACAGAAAGGCGAGGCTGACGCCGACCACGGTCCAGAAGGTGAAGACCCAGAACCTTTCCGCATCGCGCAGGCCCAGATACCCCGCCAGCGGAACGGCGAAGGTCGCGGCAACGATCAGCGGTGGCGGAAACACCGCCAGCGCCGGCCCGGCCCAGATCGCCGCACCGACGACGAGCGCCACAAGGACAGACGCGCCCTGCCGCACCGCCACGGACGCGCCCCGCGCCTCCATCGCCAGCACCATGCCGACCGACATGGCCGCCGCGCCATAGAACGCCGCCAGCAGCCAGGCGAGATCGTCCTCGGCCACCGGATAGACATCCCGCAGGGCAAGGTTGGACAGGATAGCGATGGCGACGATCAGTAGGCTCGCCAGCGGAAAGCGGAAGGCCGCGACGCCCGCTCCCGCCGCCAGCGAGCGCCAGAACTGCCCGACATGCCGGGGCGCGGACCTCATCGTGCGCAATGCCATGGTGGGGTCGGCTTTCGGATCGGTTGGAAGTTCGTTGTGCTGGCCCGGATGCACGGGCCGCTGCGGCGATGTAAGCGCGGATCGCTCCGGCGGTCGATCCCCGCCGTCAGCGCCGCATCGTGCGCCAGTTGATGTAGGCCTTGCGCAGCGGGCCGATCTCGACGGGCTGGTCGAGCGTCGCCGCTCCGTCCCGTTCGATGAGGTCGAGGTAACGCCCCGCCAGCGCCGCCGGCAGGAAGGCCGGTCGCAGCGGCTTGGGAATGTCGCCGAGTTTGGTCGTCCAGGCGCGCACGTGCTGGCGCCCGAAGGCGGTCATCGCCGCGATCGCGCGGCCTGCCGGTTCCCGCTCGCCGCGGATCAGCTCTTCACTCGAACAGCCGGCAGCGGCGAGAATGTCGGCCGGCACGAAGACCTGCCGCCGGGCGCGGTGCTGCGGCAACAGGCGCAGGACGCCGGCGACCGTCTGGGCAACCCCGGCATGTCCCGCCGCATCGGCCTGCGTCTCCGCCGCGTCGCGCGCCAGCACCATCGCCGTCAGCATGATCAGCGTCGAGGCGGTCTCGCCGGCATAGGCCTCCAGCTCTTCGCTCGACGGCATCGGATCGTCATAGAGGTCGAAGATGCGCGCTTCGAGGAAGCGGTCGAACGCCGCACGCGGCAGGTCGTGGCGGGCGATCGTGTCGGCGACGGCAGCCGCGACCGGATGCCCGGCCGCGCCCTGGTCGGGCGCCGCCAGCGCGTCGCGCCACCATTGCAGGCGGATCTCGCCCGGCATCGGCTCGCTCACCGAATCGCGCACCCGCGCGGTCTCGATGTTGAAGGCATAGAGGGCGGCGACATCGTTGCGTTTGTCCGCCGGAACGAAGGCCAGCGAGATGGCCCGGTCGCGATCGGCCGTCTCCACCAGACGCAGGCACTCGGCGTAATTCTCGCTCAGATCCGTCATGGCCGTGTCTCAGCGCCTCGGCTTGGTTCGGGCTTCGGGCCCGCGGATGAAAGATGGTGTGGCGCGGCGCATCGGGCCAGTCGTTCGGCCGGCGTCAGACCGCCGCGGAGGTCACGAGAACTGGCTCAGTCGACCGCCACGAGCGCCGCCGCTACGGGCCGGCCTTCCGAGAGCATGATGTTGAAGGTGCGGACCGCCGCGCCCGTCGACATCGGATCGCAGGAAATGCCGACCTGGCGCATGCGGTCGGCCAGCGCCGGCGGCAGCCGGCGAATGTCCTTGCCGGTACCGAACAACAGGAAGCCGATCTCTTCGGCTTCCTCGAACACCTTCCCGAGACGTTCGCCGGTGAACGGCGCCTCGGCGGTGCCGTCCCAGCCGTAGATGCCGGACGGCAGGCACAGGATCGAGCCGCGATGCGACATGGAGGCGAAGCGGAAGCCGCCATTGCCATAGGCCTCGATCGGGGCCCGGCCCGGGAAATGGGCCTCGCGGATCTCGATACCCTTCGCCATGTCAGGCCTCGCGCGCCGTCGAGCCGCCCTCGCGCGCCGCCTCTTCCTCTTCCTTCTTGGCTGCGAAGTCCGAAGCCCGCAGCTTGAAGAAGATCAGCGCCGGTGCGGCGACGAAGATCGACGAGAAGGTGCCGATCGCCACGCCGAACAGCATGGAGGCGACAAACGAGCGGATCACCTCGCCGCCGAAGACGAACAGCGCCGCCAGCGCCAGCAGCGTCGTGGCCGAAGTCATGGTGGTGCGCGCCAGCATCTCGTTGTCGGACAGGTCGAGAAGCTGGCCGATCGGCATCTTCTTGAAGCGCCGCAGATTCTCGCGGACCTTGTCGTAGATGACCACCGTGTCGTTCAGCGAGTAGCCGACGATCGTCAGAATCGCCGCGACACTGGCCAGGCTGAATTCCAGCTGCGTCACGACCAGGAAGCCGAGCGTCAGGAAGACGTCGTTGACCGTCGCGATGATCGCGCCAAGCGCGAACTGCCACTCGAAGCGGATCCAGACATAGATTAGGATCGCGAAGAGCGCCGCCAGAACGCCGACGATCGCCGCGAAGGCCAGTTCGCCCGAGACGGTCGGGCCGACCACCTCGGTGCGGCGGAAGTCGTAGTCGGCCGCCAGGGCCTCCTGCGCCGATTCCACGATCGCCACCTGCGAGGCGTCGCCGCCCTGCGAGCCGATGCGGATCAGCGCCTCGGTCGGGGTGCCGAACTCCTGCACCTGCGCGTCCGGCACGCCGATTGCGCCGAGACGCTCGCGGATGTCGCCGATATCGGCCTCGCCATTCTTGGCCTGCACCTCAATGAGCGTGCCGCCGGTGAAGTCGATGCCAAGATTGAGCCCCACCGCGAAGAGGCCGCCCACCGATGCAACGCACAGAAGCATCGACAGGGCAAAGGCTTGCAGGCGGACCTTCATGAACGGAATGCGCGTGACTTCCGGCACCAGCCGGATGAAGCCGCGCGGCAGTTCCTTCGGCCGGCTGCGGCGCACCCAGGCGGCGACGAGCCAGCGGGTGAGCGTGAAGGCGGTGAAGACGGTCGTGATGATGCCGATGGCCAGCGTCACGGCGAAGCCGCGTACCGGCCCCGACCCCAGGAAGAACAGCACGACCGCCGCGATCAGCGTGGTGATGTTTGCGTCGAGAATCGTCGCCAGCGCCTTCTGGAAGCCGATGTCGATGGCCTGCACCACCGAGCGCCCCTGCCGGCGCTCGTCGCGGATGCGCTCGTAGATCAGGACGTTGGAATCCACCGCCATGCCGAGCGTCAGGACGATGCCGGCGATGCCTGGAAGGGTCAGCGTCGCGCCGATGACGGTCAGCACCGAGAACAGCAGCACCAAATTCACGATCAGCGCGATATTGGCGATGATGCCAAGGAAGCCGTAGGCGGCCAGCATGAAGACGACGACGAGGAGGGCGCCGATCACGCCGGCGGTCTCGCCGGCGGCAATCGAATCGGCACCGAGGCCCGGTCCGACCGTGCGCTCCTCGATGATGTTCAACGTTGCTGGCAGCGCGCCGGCGCGCAGCAGCACCGCGAGATCGTTGGCGCTCTGGACGGTGAAGCTGCCGCTGATCTGCGCCTGGCCGCCGAGGATCGCCTCGCGGATGTTCGGCGCCGACAGCACCTTCTCGTCGAGGACGATGGCGAAGGGACGCCCCACATTCTGCTGGGTGACCGAGCCGAAGCGCTGGGCACCCTGGGTGTCGAAGCGGATGTTGACGACCGGCTCGTTGCTCTGGCTGTCGAAGCCGGCCTGGGCGTCGGTCAGGTTTTCACCCGACACCATGATCTGGCGCTGCACGAGAACCGGCGCCGGGGTCGGGTCGTTGGTGTAGAGAAGCTCCGAGCCCGCCGGCGGACGGCTGCCACGGGCGACGTCCTCGGCCGAAGCGGTCACGTCGACGAGGCGGAAGGTCAGCTTGGCGGTCTGGTTGAGCAGCGCCTTGAGCCGCTGCGGATCGCCGAGACCGGGCACCTGCACCATGATGCGGTCGTCACCCTGGCGCTGGATCACCGGCTCGGTGGTGCCGAGCTCGTCGACGCGGCGGCGCACCACCTCGATCGACTGGGTCACCGCAGCCGACGTGCGATAGGCCACGCCCTCGTCGGTGAGCGACAGGGTCAGGACGCCGGGCTGCGGCTCGGCGATCGCTACCTCCGTCACCGCGCCGCCACCCAGCACGCTGCCGCTGGAGATCGGGTCGGTCATCGGCGACAGCGCCTCGCGGGCGGCCGCCACCTGTTCGGGGTCGCGCAGGCGGATCGTCACGGTGCGATCGTTGTCGGACAGGCCGGCATAGCCGATGCGCTCGGTGCGCAGCGCCTGCCGCGCGTCGTCGCGCAGGGTCTGCACCCGGTCGGCGACCAGCGACTGCGAATCCACCTCGAGAAGAATGTAGGAGCCGCCCTGCAGGTCGAGACCCAGCGTCACGGACTGCTGCGGGAACCAGGACGGCAGCTTGTCCAGCGCCTGCTGCGGCAGGACGTTAGGCGACGCATAGAGGACGCCGATGGCGACCGTCAGCCAGATCAGAAACGTCTTCCAGCGCGAGAAATAGAGCATGGGTGTCCCGACAGGGTCGACGGCCGCGCCGGTATTGCGCGCCGTTGGCAAGCGTTAAAACCGCCGCCACCGACCCTTGTGGCAAGGCCGGCAGCGACGCAATCTCAGTCCAGTGGCGCTGTGTGCCGCGCCAACACGGCTATTTGGTGTTGGCGGCGGTCGGCTCGCCCTTCACCCGGACGTCGGCGATGGTGCCCTGCATGACGCGCACGCGGGTCTGCTCGGAGATCTGCACTTCCAGCTCGCCGCTCTCGTGCACCTTGGTGACCTTGCCGACGATGCCGCCACCGGTGACGACGGTGTCGCCGCGGCGGATGTTCTTCAGCATCTCCTCGCGCTTCTTCATGGCGGTGCGCTGCGGACGGATAATGAGGAAATACATGATCGCGAACACGGCCACGAACGGCAGAACGCTGATCAACAGATCGCTCCCCCCCGCTGCGGAACCCGTCTGGGCGAAAGCCTCGGTCACGAACATGGAAAAAACCTCTCAGAAAATCGGCACAGGGTCATGCCTTGCGCGACGCAGCGCCGACAGCAGGGCCTTTACGATGTGCGCGGAATATACGATCGGTCGCCCCGAATGCAACAAGCGTCCGCCGGGCCGACGATCCGGCGAAGCTTCGAGACGAAAGAGCCGCCATGGATGCCGCAGAACTCGCCAGCCTGAAGCACACGATGGACCGGATCGCGGGGGCGCTGGAACGGCTTGCGCCGCCCCCTGCCCCGGCGCCTGACTTTACGGCGGCGGACTGTTTCGTCTTCGACCCGCCGGCTGGGCTCGTGCCGGTTCCCTCGGTCAACCGCGTGCCGATCGCCCTGCTGAAGGGCATCGAGCGTTCGCGCGACATTCTCCTGGAGAACACCGACCGCTTCGCCCGAGGCCTGCCGGCCAACAATGCGCTTCTCTGGGGCGCCCGCGGCATGGGCAAGTCGTCGCTGGTGAAGGCGGCGCATGGCGCGGTCAATGCCGGGCTCGACGCGGGCGCGGCGCCGGTGAAGCTGATCGAGATCCACCGCGAGGACATCGACCATCTGCCGCGGCTGATGGGGATCGTGCGGGCCGCGCCCTACCCGTTCCTGCTGTTCTGCGACGACCTGTCCTTCGACATGGGCGATTCGGCCTACAAGTCGCTGAAGGCGGCGCTGGAGGGCGGCGTCGAGGGACGGCCGGAGAACGTCCTGTTCTACGCGACCTCGAACCGGCGCCATCTCCTGCCGCGCGACATGATCGAGAATGAGCGGTCGACGGCGATCAATCCCGGCGAGGCGGTGGAGGAAAAGGTGTCGCTCTCCGACCGGTTCGGCCTGTGGCTCGGCTTCCACCGCTGCAGCCAGGACGACTATCTGGCGATGATCGACGGTTATCTGGCCGCCTACGATCTCGACGTCGATCCGGATCGGGTCCGCCACGAGGCGCTGGAATGGGCGACGACCCGGGGCAGCCGCTCCGGCCGCGTGGCCTTCCAGTTCGTCCAGGATCTGGCCGGGCGCCTCGGCCGGACGCTGACGCCGGTCGCCGACAGCTGATCCCCTGAAGCCAAACGCAAATGGCCCGACCCCGCTGCTGTCCGCGGGGCCGGGCCTGTCACGCCTGGAGGTCGGCGTCTACTGGAGGTACTTGGTCGGATCGACCGGGGCCGAATCCTTGCGCACCTCGAAGTGCAGAAGCGGAATGTCGGTGTCGCCCGACATGCCGGACTTGGCGATCTGCTGACCGCGCTTGACCTTGGCGCCCCGCTCCACGTCGATCTGGTCGGCGTGGCCGTAGACGGTGACGAGGCCGTTGTCGTGCTTGACGAGAACGGTGTTGCCGAACTCCTTCAGGCCGTCGCCGGCATAGATCACGACGCCGTTCTCGGCGGCCTTGATGGGCGTGCCACGGGGCACCGACAGGTTGAGGCCGTCATTGCGGCGCGAGCCGACCTTCTCGCCGAAGCGATTGACGACGCGGCCCTGCACCGGCCAGCGCAACTGGCTGATGCCCGTGGAGTTCGGCGCGACGGCCGCCACCTCGGTCTCGACTTCCTTGCTGACGGTCGTCGACGGGCTGGCCGCCTTCGGCGTTTCGCTGGCCGACGGACGGCCGGACTTCTCGGCGGTCTTGGGCGGCGAGTAGGATTTCGGCGCCGCACTGTCGGCCTCGACCTTCTGCGGCTCGGCCGGACGCTGCGGCTCCGGCGCGGCCTTGGGCTCGGCAGCCGCGACACGGGTCGGTGCCGATGCGCCGGCCGGCAAGGTCAGCGTCTGGCCGATGCGGATGGTGTCGTCGCTCATGCCGTTGGCGCGCTTGATGTCGGCAACGGAGACACCGGTGCGGCGTGCGATACCCAGCAGCGAATCGCCGCTCTCGACCTTCACGCTGCTGCCGCCGCTGGCGGCGGCCGATCGCGTCGGCTGCGAGGCCGACGACTGCATCGGCCGGCTCTGCGGCGAGACGACACGGGCCGCCTGCTCACCGAGCGTCGAGGGCGGTGCGCCGCGGGTGGCGGGCACCGAGGACGAGGTCGGCGCGGCGGAAGCCTGCGACTGCGGTGCGGTGGCGTAGCTCGGCGGCGGCGGAGGCGGCAGCTGGCTGGTCTGCACGGCGCCCGAGGTGGCGACGCCGCCCTGCGGATAGCTGTTCGCGGCCGTCTGGTAGGAGCCCTGGTTCTGCGCCGGGTAGCCCGATGCCGCCTGGGCGCCGTTGCCATAGGCCGGCATGCCCCGGGAGACGCTGCCGGTGTTCATGGCATCGACATCGCCCGGATAGGGCTGGCTGGCCGCCATCTGGTTGCTGGCCGGCGCCTGCGGCACGGCTCCGGTGTAGAAGCCATCGTCGAAACGCACGACGTCGGAGCTGCAACCCGCCGCGAGGCCGGCCAATCCCACCATCGCGACGGAGCGCACCATTCTGAGCCGCACGGATTTCAGCACATTGATACGCATCGCCGTCCCTTGAGCACGCTAGTTTACTCTTGGACCTATTGAAGCGCGTTAATCTTACTGCCCGGTTAAGTCGCGGGGCAAAAACGACATTTCTTGGACGTTGACGCCATGTTTGACGGCCCTTCGACGCCTTGTCGTGCCCCGATCAGAGGACGTCGGCCGTGCCGAAGGCCAGCGGCTGATAGCGCACCGTGCCCAACGGCTCGCGCTCGAAGCGGCTGCCCACCTTGCGCAGGCGCAGGAGTTCCTGCGGCCCGTCGCCCGGCCCGAGCGCGCAGATCATCGCTGCGTTGGAGCCGAGCTGGTCGAGGAACTGCCGCGGCACGGCGGGAAACGCCGCATGGACGATCACCCGGTCGAACGGCGCCCCGCCGGCAAAGCCGTCGCGCCCGTCTTCCAGGAACAGCGAGATGTTGGTGATGCCGATGTCGCGCAGCCGCCGACCCGCCGGCTCCACCAGCCCGCGATAGCGGTCGAAGGAGCTGACATGGGTGGCGAGCCGGGCCAGGAGCGCGGTGATGTAGCCGCTGCCGGTTCCGATCTCCAGAATCCGGTGCGCCGGCTGCACGTCCAGCGCCGCCACCAGCCGCACGGCGGCCAGCGCCCCGTGCATGGTCTCGCCGCAGGCGATGGGGGCCGAGCGGTTCTCATAGGCGTTGGCGATGCCCTCGGGCAGGAACAGCCGCCGCGGCACCGATTCCACCGCTTCCAGAAGCCGTGCATCGGTGATGCGCTCCGACCGGAGCGACAGGAGGAAGGCCGCCAGATCCTCGCGGTCGCGCCCCATGCCTTCGCCGGTCGGCGCCATCAACCGAGCAGCGTGCGCAGCTCGTCGCGCAGCGCATGGGCGGTCAGGTCGAGATGCAGCGGCGTGACCGAGATCCGCCCGGCCGTCAGGGCGGCCACGTCCGACTGTTCCACTTCGGCGCCGGCCTGCCGCCCGAACTTCAGCCAGAAATACGGGAAGCCACGGCCGTCGCGGCGCTCTTCCATGCCCAGCGAATAGTCGAGCTTGCCCTGGCGCGTGACCTCGATGCCCTCGACCGCGTCGGCTTCGACCGCCGGGAAATTCACGTTGATCAGGTGTCCGGGCGGGGTATCGAACGCCATCAGGCGCTCGATCAGCGCCGGCGCATGGGTCTCGGCCGTCTTCCACAGCGCTTCGCGGTGGCTGCCGGGCTTGAACGCCTGGCTGAGCGCGATCGAGCGCAAGCCCAGCATCGTGCCTTCCATGGCACCGGCGACCGTGCCGGAATAGGTGACGTCGTCGCAGATATTCTGCCCGGCATTCACCCCCGACAGCACCAGGTCCGGCGGCGAATCCATCAGTTGCTTGACCGCCATGATGACGCAGTCGGTCGGCGTGCCGGACAAGGCGAAGCGGCGCTCGTCGATCTTGCGTAGGCGCAGCGGCGAGGACAGCGTCAGCGAATGCGACAGCCCGCTCTGGTCGGTCTCCGGCGCCACGACCCAGACGTCGTCCGTCAGCTCGCGTGCGATCCGCTCCAGCACGGCAAGCCCTTCGGCGTGGATGCCGTCGTCATTGGTCAGCAGCAGGCGCATCAGGCCGTCCTCTCGATCCGTTCGAGCCCGCCCATATAGGGCCGCAGGACCTCCGGAACGGTGATCGAGCCGTCTTCGTTCTGGTAATTCTCCATGACCGCGATCAGCGCCCGCCCGACGGCGACGCCGGAGCCGTTCAGCGTGTGAACGTAGCGCGCGGCCTTCTCGCCCTCGACGCGGTAGCGCGTGCCCATGCGGCGCGCCTGGAAGTCGCCGCAGACCGAACAGCTGGAGATTTCGCGGAACGCGTCCTGCCCCGGCAGCCAGACCTCGATGTCGTAGGTCTTGCGGGCACCGAAGCCCATGTCGCCGGCACAAAGGGTCACGACCCGGTAGGACAGGCCGAGACGCTTCAGCACCTCTTCGGCTGCCGCGGTCATGCGCTCGTGCTCGGCAATCGAGGAGTCCTCGTCGGTCACAGAGACCAGCTCGACCTTGTAGAACTGGTGCTGGCGCAGCATGCCGCGGGTGTCGCGTCCAGCCGAGCCGGCTTCCGAGCGGAAGCACGGAGTCAGCGCGGTAAAGCGCAGCGGCAGGTCGCCCGCCCCCAGCACCTGCTCGCGCACCATATTGGTCAGCGGCACCTCGGCGGTCGGGATCAGCCAGCGGCCTTCGCTGGTGTGGAAGAGATCCTCGCTGAACTTCGGCAACTGGCCGGTGCCGAACAGCGCCTCGTCGCGCACCAAGAGCGGCGCGGCGGTTTCCTGATAGCCGTGTTCGCCGGTGTGTAGGTCGAGCATGAACTGGCCGAGGGCGCGCTCCAGCCGGGCGAGCTGGCCCTTCAGGATGGTGAAGCGCGAACCGGAGATCTTTGCCGCCTGCTCGAAATCCATCAGGCCGAGGCCCTCGCCGAGCTCGTAATGCTCCTTCGGCGCAAAGCCGAAGTTCGGCGCCTCGCCGTGACGGCGGATCTCGACATTGTCGGCTTCGTCCGCGCCCTCGGGCACGTCGTCGAGCGGGATGTTCGGAATGCGGGCGAGCGCGTCCTCGAGCGACTTGTCGATGCGCCGCTCGGTCTCCTCGCCGTCCTGGATGGCTTCCTTGATCTCACCGATCTCGCGGATCAGCTCCTCGGCGCCGGCTTCGTCGCCGGTGCCCTTGGCCTTGCCGATCGCCTTGGACGCCTCGTTGCGCCGCCCCTGCAAGGTCTGCAGGCGGGTCAGATGCGCCCGGCGCTCTTCGTCGAGTTTGAGAAGCTGATCGGCCAGGGGCGCGGCGCCGCGTCGTGCGAGGGCCGCATCCAGCTTGTCCGGATTGTCACGTATCCACTTGATGTCGAGCATTGATTCCCGTTTCCCGACCGACGAGCGGCGGGATCCGGGTCATGCCGTCAGCTATCGGCTTGCGCCTCGCTTTCGCGCTGCCGCTGGGCCCGCTTGCGTTCGATCATCCGTGCCGCAAAGATCGACACCTCGTAGAGAAGGATCGTCGGCAGGGCAAGACCGATCTGCGACATCGGGTCGGGCGGCGTCAGGATCGCCGCGGCGACGAAGGCCAGCACGATGGCGTATTTGCGCTTGTCGGCCAGCCCCTGCGAGGAGGTGATGCCGGCCCGCACCAGAAGCGTCGCCACCACCGGAAGCTGGAACACCAGTCCGAAGGCGAAGATCAGCGTCATGATCAGCGACAGATATTCGGAGACCCGCGGCAGCAGCTGGATCGCGGCCTGTCCGCCGGTTCCCGTCTGCTCCATCGACAGGAAGAACCACATCACCATCGGGGTGAAGAAGTAATAGACCAGCGCCGCGCCGAGCAGGAACAGCAGCGGCGTGGCGACGAGGAACGGCAGGAACGCGCCGCGCTCCTCGCGGTAGAGGCCGGGGGCCACGAATTTGTAGATCTGCGAGGCAATCAGCGGAAAGGCGAGGAAGAAGCCGCCGAAGGCCGCGATCTTCACCTGGGTGAAGAAGAATTCCTGCGGCGCCGTGTAGATCAGCTCGACCTGCTTGTTGTGCACGCCGGCCCATTCCGTCGCTGTCTGGTACGGAACGACGAGGAAATTGAAGATCGGCTTGGCGAAGAAGAAGCAGAGGATGAAGGCCACGAGGAAGCCGCCGAGGCTCCACATCAGCCGCGTGCGCAGCTCGATGAGGTGCTCGATGAGCGGCGCCGAGGAGGCCTCGATATCGGTGTCGTTCCGACTCACGCCGCGTCCTCGCTCTTCTTCTGGGGCGCGGCATCCGCGCTTTCGGCAGGCTTGTCCGCCGGCTGCGGGCTGTTGGTCGCCCCCGCCTTGTCGGGTTCGGCCGCAACGGCCGCACCGGAGGCGCCCGGCACCTTCGGTTCGGGCGCCTTGGTCGCGGCCTTCAGCGACGAGCGAATCTCGTCGCCCACCGCCTTCATCGGGTTCATCGCCGCACGCACGTCCTTGGTCGGATCGAGATCGCGCACCTTGCTCACGGTGTCCCTGACATCGTCGAGCTCAGCCTCGCGCAACGCATCGTCGAACTGGCGGCGGAAATCGCCGGCCATGGACCGCAACTGCTTGCTGGTGCGCCCGAACGTGCGCAGCATGCGCGGCAAATCCTTTGGCCCCACGACGACCACCAGGATCACCGCAACGACCATGAGTTCGGACCAGCCGATATCGAACATTTCAGCGTCTCGGAAACAGCGAACTGACCTGATGACGACGGCGCACCGTCGTCATCGATGACCTCATGTGCAGGCGATCAGTTGACCGTCTTCTCCCGCTTGACGTCGCGGGCCACCACGTCGGCCTCGTTATGGTCGAGCGACCGGCGCTCCTGAGCAGCCGCCTCGGTCTCGTCCTCCGACATGCCCTTCTTGAAGCTCTTGATGCCCTTGGCAACGTCACCCATCAGTTCCGGGATCTTGCCGCGACCGAAGAGCAGCAGCACGACCGCAAGGACGATGAGCCAATGCCAGATGCTGAAGCTACCCATTATAAAATCTCCCTGGAACGCGTAAGGCGTTCGATCTTCCCAAGCTAGCGATCGTCCGCGGACTTTTCAAACACGATAACGTCTTGCGGATCAACGGAAACAACGACGTCGCGCCGCCCCTGCTCGACAATTCCCGCCCGCATGCGCGAGCGCAGCGGATAATCGAGCCCCTCGATGGCCACGGTCATCAGATCGACGCTGCCCAGAAACCGCCGTGCGACGATCCGTCCAAACACGCCGTCGTCCCGCTCCTGCAGGCGCAGGCCCGTCAAACGCAGGGCCACGGTCATCGCCGTGCCGTCCGGCAGGGCCGTGTCGGCGACCGGTCCGAGTGCCGTCACCACGCGGCCGCCGCGCACATTGCCGTCGATGACGTTGAGCTCGGAAAAGAATCCCGCGGCAAAGAGACTGGCCGGGCGACTGTAGAGTTCGGCCGCCGTGCCGAGCTGCACCAGGCGCCCGTCGCGCAGAAGCGCGATTCGGTCGCCCATGCGCATCGCCTCCTCGGCGTCATGGGTCACAATGATCGCGGTCGCACGGCTTTCGCGCAGGATCTGCAGCGTGTCGGTCCGCACCACGTCCTTCAGACGGCTGTCCAGGCCGGAGAACGGCTCGTCCATCAACAGCACCGAGGGGCGCGGCGACATCGCCCGCGCCAGCGCCACGCGCTGCTGCTCGCCGCCCGACAGGGTGTGCGGATAAAGCCCGGCGGAGCCGCTCAAGCCGACCCGCTCCAGCGCGGCCATCGCCTCCTTGCGCGCCGCGTCCCCCGACATGGCGGTCAGGCCGAAGCGGACATTCTCGGCAATGGTCATGTGCGGAAACAGCGCGAAGTCCTGGAACATCAGGCCGATGCCGCGCTTTTCCGGCGGTACGAACGCCGTCTCGCCGGCGATCTCGCGACCGTTCAGAACCAGCCGTCCCGCCGTCTGCCGCTCGATCCCCGCGGCGATCCGCAGGAGCGTCGTCTTGCCGGACCCGGATGGCCCGAGCAGACACAGGATCTCGCCGGGCTCGGCCGCCAGATTGATGTCGTTCAGGATCTGCGTGTCGCCGACCGCGTGCGAGACGTTCTCGAAGGCGAGACGGGCGGCAAAGCTGACGCCGGCGCTCGTCCTGCTCGCGGATTTCTGGGATGGCGCGACGGCGTCGCGGGTCCGGTCATGCACGTTGGACAGCCCGTCACTCTGGTCGGCCGGCGCGCGCGCCCAGCCTTCTGCGCTCTGGCTAACCCTTCGCCGCGGCGACGGCAACCGGTTCAGGCGACGCGGGCGACGAGTTCGCGATATTCCGCCCGCAGCGCGGCCTCGTCGGCCGGCACGATGGGCGCGATGCAGGCCTCGGCGGCGGCGGCGCGGCGCTCGCCCTCTCCTGCCAGCGGCTGCGCGGCGTCAGCGACCTTGCGCATCTCCGCCATGTCGCCATTGCAGTGGAGGACGACGTCGCAGCCGGCATCGAGGCATTCGCGGCTGAGGTCGCCGAGATCGCCCTGCAGCGCCTTCATCGAGATGTCGTCGCTCATCAGGAGACCGTCGAAACCGATCTCGCCGCGAATGACCTCCTCGATCACCACGGGCGACAGCGTCGCCGGGCGACGGGCATCGATATCCGTATAGAGAATATGCGCGGTCATCGCCGCCGGCACCGTGTTCAGGGCCCTGAACGGGGCGAAATCTGTCCGGGACAGCTCGGCGCGGGGCGTTGTGACCACCGGCAGGCGGTAATGGCTGTCGGCATTGCCGCGGCCATGGCCGGGAATATGCTTCATCACCGGTAGGCCGCCGCCGGCCACAAACCCGTCCGCCACGGCCTGACCGAGGGCGGCGACGGTGTCGCCGTCAAGGCCGTAGGCACGATCCCCGATGACCGAATCCGCACCCTGCACCGGCACGTCGAGGCACGGCACGCAGTCGGCATTGATGCCATAGACCATGATGTCGGCGGCCAGCAGCCGGCCCTGCAGCCACGCGGCGCGCACGCCCGCCTCGGCATCGGCGGCATGCAGCCGACCGAGATCGGCCGGCGTCGGATAGGCCGGCGCCATCGGCGGCTTGAGGCGATTGATCCGCCCGCCTTCCTGGTCGATGAAGACCGGGATCGCGGCGCGCCCGCCGATCTCGCGCAGTTCGGCCGTCAGATCGGACAGTTGCGAGGCGTCGGAGATGTTGCGGCCGAAGACGATGAAGCCCCAGGGCCGCTCGTCGGCGAAGAAGGCGCGTTCGTCCGCCGTCAGGCGAAGCCCGGCCGGCGCGGCAATCCACGCCTTCGATCCGCTCATTCCCGTCTCCTGTGCGTGCACGGATGGTCCCGCGTCAGCGCCGGGACGTGTGTCTGTGTGAAGAATGGAAGGAGCCGTCCCGCGCGAGGAACGGCCCGTCAGTGCGACGCCGGCAAGGCCGGCGACGCTCAGCGCGCCACGAAGCAGCTGCCGCCGGCTGATTTGAGCTGGGAGCACAGGCTCGTCGCCTCGTCCTTGGAGCCGGTCGCCACGCGCACCCGGTAATAGGTGCCCTTGCCCGGAATGTCGGCCGACTGGATGACGAGGTTACGCCCGCCGATCACGCCGGCATAGCGCTGGCCGAGCGCCTGGGACGATTCCCGCGCCGCCGTTTCGCTGGGCTGCGAAGAGATCTGGACGTAATAGCCGTCACCGGTAGGGGCCGTCACGGCGGCGGGCGCCGCTGCGGGCTGTGCCGCGATGCTGGCGGTTTCCGTGGCCGAATCGACGGCCGGCTCCGGCGCGACCGGGGTCGGCGCCGGGGCGACGGCGGCCGGCGACACCTGCGGCTCGGGCTCTGCCGTGGCGAGCGCCGCCACGCGGGTCGCGGCGGAGGCCGGTCGCGTCGGCTTCATCGCCGGCACGGGCATGCCCGGTGCAGGCTGTCCTGCCGATGCTGTGTCGTCCACCGTCTCGGTCGTCGCGGCATCGGCCGCGTCCGTCGCCAGTTCCACCGGACGCGAGGCGGCCGGGATCATCGCCGGGTTCTCGCCGCGCAGATCCGCCATCGACGTCTCGGGCACCGTGTCCTCGGTGACCAGCGTGCCATCCGGCCGCACGGTCAGGGTGCGCACGCGCCGCGGCGTCAGGACCGCGATCGGCTCGGCAGAGGCGGATGCGTCGGCGACCCGCACGGAGCCGTCGCCGATCCCGTTCGACGCGGCACGCGCCGTGCCGATCGGGCTGAGATCGACGCCCGGCAGATCGTTGGCGACCTGCGAGGGCAGTTCCAGCGGCTCTTCGGCTGCCGACAGGAGAGTGGTCTGCGATGGCTTGATGTCGGCGTCGGCGCTCTGGACGCGCTCGTAGACCGCCTTGTTCTGATTCGGCACGGCGCGGCCGCCCGGATCCTTCGGCGCGACCTTCACCGGCTCGGGATCGGCGCGCACGATCAGCACCTCGTCGGAGCCCGCAACGCCGCCGCTTCCGGATGCGTAATAGGCGCCAACGCCGCCGAGCAGCGCGATGACCAGCACACTGGCGCCGAAGCCGAGCGAACGGGGCGAGAAACGTCCCTGCCCTGCCGCGAGCATGGCGCCGGCGGCCCGGTGAGACGCACCGCGAACACCGCGGCCATCATCGAAACGATCGTCGAGCGATTCGACGCCGAAGGCATTGCTGTCGTCCTGGGCGAGACCGGCATGGCCGTGCTGCGGCGCGGACGGTCCGGCCGCTGCCATGCGCGTATCGGCACCGTCCCATGCCTCGTTGATGCGCTGCACCTGCGGCGTCGTGGTCATCGCCGCGAGTTCGCTGGCGATCAGTTCGTCGAAATCGTCGAGCGGCTTGGTGCTGGCCTGCGGCATCGGCGCAGGCTCGACCCTTGCCGGCGCAAAAGCCTCGCTGTGATGCAGCGGCGTGCCGCGCGGATTGGCCGGAGCCGACAGGCCACGCAGCGCGACCTCCAGCTCGTCGTCGATCGCGGCGTCGAGCTGGGCCTCGGGGGCAGCCGGCGTCGTCGCGGAGCGCGACTGGCTGGCAAAACCCGTAGACGCGGCAGAAGCGCCGCGCGGCGACACCCAGTTCGCATAGGAATTGGTGATGGTCTCGTCGTCGCGGGACGGCGCGTCAGCAGCCATCGCAGGCGCTGCGAAATCGTCCATCGATTCGAAGCTGCGGTTGAATTCCTTGTCGAGGACGCCGGCCAGGGCCTCCTCGTCGAAACCGGTCGCATCGCCGGTCGGCGCGGCAGCGGCGTCACGCTCGGCGCGCACCGCAGGCTCCGCGCCCCAAGGCTGATCGATCAGTTTCGCCAGATCCGCGAACGGATCTTCGTCAGGCGTCGCCGTCAGCCGGTCCGTCTTCGAACCCGCGCCGTTCATGTCCCCCGTCGACATTCACACCCCCGCCTATCTTCGTGCTCCGGAGGCGTCCGGCCCCTTCTCGTGGGCTAGGGGACGAACTTGACCAAAGCGTGATCGGTCAGCGCATTTCTTCCGGAGCGTCGACCCCGATCAGGCCGAGTCCCGTAGCCAGAACCAGCGCCACGGCCTTCACCAGAGCCAGTCGGGCCAAGGTGATCTTGGCCTCATCAGCGTTAACAAACCGTAATTCCGGCAGGTCCTTGCCGCGATTGTACTGCGCGTGGAACGACGATGCGAGGTCGTAGAGATAGAAGGCCAGCCGGTGCGGCTCCTTTGCATCGGCTGCCGATTTGATCAGCCGCGGGAACTCCGCGAGCTTGCGGATCAGGCCGATCTCGCCCTCGTCGTTCAGGAGATCCAGCGTCTCGCGGTCGAGCGAAGCGAAGTCGGGCAGCGTCAGCCCGGCCTCGACGGCCTGGCGGAAGATCGCGGCCGAACGGGCATGGGCGTACTGCACGTAGAAGACCGGATTGTCCTTCGACTGCTCGGTGACCTTCTGGAAGTCGAAGTCCAGCGGCGCGTCGCTCTTGCGAAACAGCATCATGAAGCGGACGGGATCGCGGCCGACCTCCTCCACCACGTCCGCCAGGGTGACGAAATTGCCGGAGCGCTTCGACATCGTGACCGGCTCGCCGTTCCGGTAGAGCTTCACGAGCTGGCACAACAGCACGTCCGCCGTCGCGGTGCCGCCGGACACCGCCCGCGCCACGGCTTCCAGCCGCTTCACATAGCCGCCGTGATCGGCACCGAGGACGTAGACCATCTCCTGGAAGCCGCGCTCGAACTTGTCGCGGAAATAGGCGACGTCGGCGGCGAAATAGGTGTAACGGCCGTCGGACTTCACCAGCGGCCGGTCCTGGTCGTCGCCGACCTCGGTCGAGCGCAGCAGGGTCTGCTCGCGGTCTTCCCAATCCTCGGGCAACTGACCCTTGGGCGGCGGCAGCGAGCCCTGATAGACGAAGCCCCGCTCCCGCAGATCGGCGATTGCGGCGGCGATCTTGCCGCCATTGTCGTCATGCAGGGTGCGCTCGGAGAAGAACACGTCCTGCTCGATGCCCAGCAGCTTCAGATCGGCGCGGATCATTTCCATCATCGCGTCGATGGCCCGTTCGCGCACCAGCGGCAGCCATTCCGCCTCGTCCATCGCAAGGAGCCGGTCGCCGAACTCGCTCGCCAGCTTTTCGCCCACCGGCTTGAGGTACTCGCCGGGGTAGAGACCGGCCGGGATCTCGTCGATCGTCTCGCCCAGCGCCTCGCGGTAGCGCAGCAGGGCCGAGCGCGCGAGAACGTTCACCTGCTCGCCGGCATCGTTGATGTAGTATTCGGTGGTCACCTGGTCGCCGCCGAAGGCCATCAGGCTCGCCACGGCGTCGCCCACGACCGCGCCGCGGCAGTGGCCGACATGCATCGGCCCTGTCGGGTTGGCCGAGACATATTCGACATTCACCCGGCGGCCGGTGGCAGGCGCCCGGCCGAAATCGCCGCCGGCGGCGAGAATGCCTGCCAGATGCGCGATCCAGAAGGGCTGGCAGAGCTTCAGATTGATGAAGCCCGGCCCGGCGATCTCGGCCGTCTCGACATCGGGATCGCGGGCAAGATGCGCGGCGATGCGGGTGGCCAGATCGCGCGGCTTCAGGCCCAGCGGCTTGGCCAGCACCATCGCGGCGTTGGTCGCAAGGTCGCCATGGGCGGCATCGCGCGGCGGCTCGACCGTGACGCGCGCCAGATCCGGCACGCCGCTTTCACTATCGGAAAGAACGGCTTCGACCGCAGCCTTCACGCGCGATTCGAAATCGGCGAAGATGTTCATCCTGGACCTCGACTGGTTCCGGCGGCCGCCGTCGCGGCGCGGCCCGGACGTTCTGGCGGCCGGGCGTCACGCATCTGCGTGCCTTAAAGAAGGAAAGGCCGGCTAGCGCAATTGCGGAGTGACGTCAAACAGCCGGCGATGCTCGGCCATGGCGAAGGTATCGGTCATGCCCGAGAGGTAATCCGAGACGCGCCGCGCCAGCTTGTCCGCCGGCAGCCTGTCCGCATCGCGGCTCCAGTCGCCCGGCATCAGGTCGGGCCGCGCCATCAGCCGCTCGAACAGCGCATCGACGATGCCTTCGGCGGTGCGCATCACCTGCATGATGCTCTCGTTGCGATAGACCCGTTCGAAGAGGAAACGCCGCGTCTCGTCCACCGCCTGACGCATGGCCGGCGAGAACAGCACGATCGCGCGGTCGGCCGAGCGGATGTCCCCTGCATTCTTCGGGTCGATGGCGGCGATGCCGGAGAGCGCCGTGCCGATGACGTCCTCGACCATGCGGGTGATGTGGCGTCGCAGGATCTCGTGGCCGGTGCGGGTGCGGTCGAGACCGGGATAGGCCTCCTCGACCTCCTTCAGGATGGCGCCGGCGAGCCGCAGCTCGCGCAGATCCTCCACGTCGATCAAGCCGGCCCTGAGCCCGTCGTCGAGATCATGGGTGTTGTAGGCGATGTCGTCCGAGATCGCCGCGGCCTGCGCTTCGAGGCTGGCGAAGCCATCGAGCTCCAGCGGGAACAGCGCGTCGAAATCCGCCACGGGCCTCGGCAGCAGCGTGCCCGGCTCGGCCCGCGGCCCGACCAGCGGGCCATTGTGCTTGACCAGCCCCTCCAGCGTTTCCCAGGCCAGGTTCAGCCCGTCGAACTCGGCGTAACGATGCTCCAGCGCCGTGACGATCCGCAGCGACTGCGCGTTGTGGTCGAAGCCGCCATAGGCCGCCATTTGCCGGTCGAGGGCCCGCTCGCCGGCATGGCCGAAGGGCGTGTGGCCGAAATCGTGGACCAGCGCGATGGCCTCGGTCAGATCCTCGTCGAGCCGCAGCGCCCGGGCGAAGGCGCGGGCGATCTGCGACACTTCGATCGTGTGGGTCAGGCGGGTGCGGAAATGGTCACCCTCGTCGGCGACGAAGACCTGGGTCTTGTGCTTCAGCCGGCGAAAGGCGGTCGAATGGACGATCCGGTCGCGATCGCGCTGAAACGGCGTGCGGGTGCGGCTGGCGGGTTCGGGATAGAGGCGGCCGCGGGATTCCTCGGGCTGCACGGCGTAAGGGGCACGGGCGATGCCGCCCATCCCGATCCGCGCGAATGCCGCGTCGCGTGTTCCCTGGGATTCATCCA
This sequence comes from Aurantimonas sp. NFXS3, assembly GCF_049132005.1. Lineage (NCBI taxonomy): Bacteria > Pseudomonadati > Pseudomonadota > Alphaproteobacteria > Hyphomicrobiales > Aurantimonadaceae > Aurantimonas > Aurantimonas sp. NFXS3. Next base: position 1,035,645 of record NZ_JAGDDZ010000001.1, on the reverse strand, counting down.
TCGCGAAACGATCCGTCCCGATTGACCGGCCAACCCGGCGTCCATACTTAAGTGTCAGCCCTCGAACAAGGAGCGGCGCGCCAGCCAACGACGCGCCGAACGGCAAGATGAGCGACACCACCGATCACACCGTCACCGTTTCCGAAGCCGCAGCCCGGCGGATCGCGGCGATCCTGTCGAAAAGCGACGACGCCGATTCGCTGCGCATTTCCGTCGAAGGCGGCGGATGCTCGGGCTTTTCCTACAAATACGACCTGACCAGCGGCCGCGAGGAGGACGACATCATCCTCGAGCGCGACGGCGCGCGGGTCGTTATCGACCCAGTCTCGATCGTCTATATGGAAGGCTCGGTGGTCGATTTCGTCGACGACCTGATGGGCCAGTCCTTCCAGATCCGCAATCCCAACGCCGTCGCCTCCTGCGGCTGCGGCACGTCCTTCTCGGTCTGACGCCCCCGTGCTGATCGCGACCTGGAACATCAACGGCGTCAAGGCCCGCCTCGACGCCCTTCTCGCCTGGCTGCGGGAACGTTCGCCCGACATCGCCTGCCTGCAGGAGATCAAGAATGTCGACGAGACCTTCCCGCGCGAGGCGCTCGAGGCGCTCGGCTACCATGTGGAGACGCATGGCCAGAAGGGCTTCAACGGCGTCGCGCTCCTGTCGAAGGAGAAGCCGGTCTCGATCGAGCCGCGGCTGCCGGGCGACAGCAGCGACGAGCATGCCCGCTTCATTGAGGGCGTCTGGGATTTCCACGGCCGCCCCTTGCGGGTCGCTTCGCTCTACCTGCCCAACGGCAATCCGCTGGGCACCGAGAAATTCACCTACAAGCTCGCCTGGATGCAGCGTCTCCACGCCCATGCCCGCGAAAGCATGGCCCGCGAGGAACTGCTGGTGCTGGCCGGCGACTACAACATCATCCCCGAACGCACCGACGCGGCGCGGCCCGACAACTGGACGGGCGACGCCCTCTTCCAGCCCGAGAGCCGCGCGGCCTATCGCCGGCTCATCAATCTGGGGCTGAGTGACGCGATCCGCGCCACGACCGATGCCGACGGCACCTACAGTTTCTGGGATTATCAGGCCGGTGCCTGGCAGAAGAACAACGGCATCCGCATCGACCATCTGCTGCTGTCGCCCGAGGCGCAGGACCGGATGGCATCGGCGGGGATCGACCGGCATGTGCGCGGCTGGGAAAAGCCGTCGGACCACGTCCCGGTGCTGGTCGAACTGGCAGCCTGAGCCGCTCTGACGCATTCCATCGGAGCGCAGACGCGGCCGTCGCAAACTATCCGCAGATGATCAGTTCTTGGTGCTGACCATGCCGGTCGCGGACGCGATCTGCTGCTCGGCATAGGCGAGCGCGGTGCGCCGTTCGTTTTCCGAGGCGATCGCGAAGATCTCTTCCTGCAGCGGACGGATCCACTTTTCGTCGCGCGGCGAGGCCTGCTTCAGCGCCATGGTCAGCATGCCGAGCCCGCGCACCGGCTGGGCCGGCAGCGAGATGCGGTCACCGTCGAACAGCAGATAGCCGAGCAGCGCCGCGGCGCCGACATTGCCCTTCTCGGCGGCCAGATTCAGCCAGCGCGCCGCCTGCCGGGGATTGGCCTTGCCGCCCTCCCCGTTCAGCGTCATGCGGCCCAGTTCGAACTGCGCCTTGGCGTCGCCGAAATAGGACGCGGCGTGGAAGTAGAACTGCCGCGCACGCTGCAGGTCCACCGCCACCGGACTGCCCGAGATTCCCACGCGCAGATAGTCGGCCAGCGCGACGACCGCGCTGGAGACGTAGGCGGCATTGGTGAAGTTGCCTTCCTCCTCGCCCTGATCGCGCACGATCTGTTCGAAGATCTTGAAGGCCTCGTAGTCGTTCTCCGGCACGCCGTCGCCCTCGGCATACATCCGGCCGAGCTTCCAGCGCGCGCCGGGATGTCCCTTGTCGGCGGCGTAGCGCAGCGCCTCGAAGGCTTCCACCTTCTCGCCGCGCTGATAGGCCTTGAAGCCGAAGGAGAAGAGTTCCAGCGGTCCTGCGTCGGGATTGACCCTGGCCGCCGGGTCGAGCGCAAGCGCCGACCCGCCGACACTGCCAAGCAGCGTCAACGCCAGGATCGAGACCGACAGGAACGAACTAGAGGTCCGCATAACAGTGCTTTTCCGCCGCTCCGCCCGGATGTGTCACTGCGCCGAGGCGCGCCGTGCCGACCTGCTGGGCGTATTTCCAGATGGCACCGGACTGGTAGTCGGTTTCGCGGGGCTTCCAGTCTTCGGCCCGCTTCTTCATGTCGTCATCCGACACGTCCACGTCCAGTGTCCCGGCGACGGCATCGATGGTGATGATGTCGCCATCGCGCAGCAGGCCGATCGGACCGCCGAGCGCCGCTTCCGGGCCGACATGGCCGATGCAGAAGCCGCGGGTCGCGCCGGAGAACCGGCCGTCGGTGATCAGCGCGACCTTGTCGCCCATGCCCTGGCCGTAGAGCGCCGCCGTGGTCGACAGCATCTCGCGCATGCCGGGTCCGCCGCGCGGGCCCTCGTAGCGGATGACGAGAACCTCGCCTTCCTTGTACTGGCGCTTGGCGACGGCCTCGTAGCATTCCTCTTCCGAATCGAAGCAGCGCGCCGGGCCGGAGAACCGCAGGTTCTTCATGCCCGCCACCTTCACGATGGCGCCGTCCTGGGCGAGGTTGCCCTTCAGGCCGACGACGCCGCCGGTCTCGGTGATCGGCGTGTTGGCCGGATGGATGACGTCCTGGTTCGGGTTCCAGGTCACCTTCGCCATGTTCTCGGCAATGGTGCGGCCGGTGACGGTCATGCAGTCGCCGTGCAGATAGCCATGGTCCAGCATGGTCTTCATCAGCATCGGGATGCCGCCGGCCTCGAACATGTCCTTGGCGACGTATTTGCCGCCCGGCTTGAGGTTGGCGATGTAGGGCGTCTTGCGGAAGATCTCCGCGACGTCGAACAGGTCGAACTCGATGCCGCATTCATGCGCGATCGCCGGCAGATGCAGGGCGCCATTGGTCGAACCGCCGGTCGCCGCGACGACGGCGGCGGCGTTCTCCAGCGCCTTGCGGGTGACGATGTCGCGCGGCCGGATGTTGCGGGCCAGGAGCTCCATGACGATCTCGCCCGACGCGTAGCAGAACTTGTCGCGGATCTCGTAGGGCGCCGGCGCACCGCAGGAATAGGGCAGCGCCAGGCCGATGGCCTCGGCCACGGTCGCCATGGTGTTGGCGGTGAACTGCGCGCCGCAGGAACCGGCCGACGGACAGGCGACCTGCTCGATCTCGTCGAGATCGTCATCGTTCATCTCGCCGACCGAATGCTTGCCGACCGCCTCGAAGATGTCCTGGACGGTGACCTGCTGGCCGCGGAAATTGCCCGGCAGGATCGACCCGCCATAGATGAAGACCGACGGCACGTTCAGGCGAACCATCGCCATCATCATGCCCGGAAGCGACTTGTCGCAGCCGGCCAGACCCACCAGCGCGTCATAGGCATGGCCGCGCATGGTCAGCTCGACCGAATCGGCGATGAGGTCGCGCGAGACCAGCGAGGCCTTCATGCCCTGATGGCCCATGGCGATGCCGTCGGTGACGGTGATGGTGCAGAATTCGCGCGGCGTGCCGCGGGCTGCCGCGACGCCCTTCTTGACGACCTGCGCCTGGCGCATCAGCGAGATGTTGCACGGCGCGGCCTCGTTCCAGCAGGAGGCGACGCCGACCAGCGGCTGATGGATCTCTTCCTTGGTGAGACCCATGGCGTAGAGATACGAGCGGTGCGGCGCGCGCGACGGCCCCTCGGTCACATGCCGGCTGGGCAGGTTCTTCTTGTCGATCGAATGCGCGTCCATCGGTCCCCCTCGTACACAACGCTGTTCATGGCCCGCCTCGACGCCGCGCCCGATCAGCACCTCTGGGGTGAGCGGGTTTTGTGGCGGCAACGGGGCATGGCTCCCCGCGGCGGACTATAGGCGATGCTCCGCTGCAATAGTGTTGCAGCGATCCCACAAGCAGCGAATTCGCCTCGATGCCCGCGAGAGGGTCCCGGCCAGCAAAAAGGCGCGCCCTGCGGACGCGCCTTCCTTGTGTTTCAACGAGTTGGTCGTAAGACCGGACTCAGAAAGTGAACTTCATCGAGGCGTTGACCGCATAGACGAAATCGTCGCCGACCGTGGCATTGAAGTACGCACCGTCGCTGGTCGACTGCTCGCCATCGGTCCAGTAGCCGACGAGACCGCCGAAGCGCAGCTCGCTCCACTCATTGGCCTTGAACGAGACGCCGCCGGCCAGGGTGTAGAGATCGGTGTAGGTCGTCTCCGAACCGGTCGACACGCCGCGATCGTAGCCGACCGAGACGGCCGCCGAGATCTCGTCGGTGAACGCCCGGCCGAGGCCGATCGACGCCGTGTAGCCGTCACGCCAGTTGTAGGGCGACAGGCTCGAGCGGGTCACGCCACCGGTGGTGATCGAGCTGACGGCGGTGCCGTTGGTGCTCCAGTCGGTCCAGCGGAACGACGCCAGCAGCAACGTGCCCGGTGCGATGCCGGTCTGCGCGTTGATGTAGAGGCTCTGCGGGCTGACGACATCCGAGAAGTTGGAGGTGCCTGCCGCAACTGGAGTTCCGGGAGCCGGAGCGCCGGGCACGACAACCTGCACGCCACCGGGTCCGATGATGTAGGCATCGCCGTTCGCCGTCACCTGTCCGGTACCGGTGAACTCATCATGCGTTGCCTCGGAGCGATACATCACCTGGGCGCGCAGAGCGATTTCCGGCTTCTCGAATGCCGCACCGACGCGATAGCCGTATGCATAGTCGCTCTTCGTCTCGACGGTCGTGCGCACCGGCAGGAACACCGGAACCGCATTGATCGGAGTCGCAGAGAGGCTGGTTCCATCGAAGGTGAAGTCTTCGGCGAAGACGCCGCCGAGAATGCTGAAGCGGCCGATGTCATTGGTGTAGGACAGGCGGCAGGTCAGGCCGAACTCGTTCGACTCGAACTCGCTCGTCTCGGTTCGCGAATTGGCCGTCGGACCAGCCGGAAGCGCCCCGCCCGGCGCGCCGGTGTAGTCGGATTCCGCCGCGAAGGAGATCACGTAGGTGCCTGCGCAGCCAGCCATCTCGCTGTTGATGCCGAAGGCCAGCGACGGGATGAGGTAATCCTGCGTATAGGTGCCGAAATTGCCGCTCTGGCCGTTTATCGACTCGAAGCCGCGCTGCGGATTGACGTAGGTGACGCCGGTCCGCATCACGGCGGTGCCCTGCTCGAACAGGATGTCCGTGTCAGCCGTGCCGCGCTGGAAGCCACCGGCGAGGGCCGACGTGCTGAGCGCCGCCGAAGCCAGGGACGCGCCGAGAATCGTTGTCAGAAAAGTTCGCAATGGAATCCCCCCACTCTTGTTGAACTTCCGCGGGAACCCAGCCGCTGAAAGTTGACGCAAACGTAAACGATAAATTCGCGGTCCGGAACTCCCCGGTTGCAACACCGGGGCGATTGCGACGCTTCCGCCACAGCGGCGATCATAGCCGGCGAAGCCTGCGCAAGCCTTTGCACATTCTGCTTTTTCGCGTTGGGGAACGGGCAGTTACGTAGGGAGAGATCGGCGCGCGCGCGGCACGAGGAGACAAAATCGTGTCCCGAGCGTGTCATAAATACGACAGATCGACGGCTCGGGGCCAAGGGCCGGATGATACCGGGCCTTGCAGGAGCACGGCGCCTCCATGCAAGGAAACGCCGTGCTCCCGGTTGTAAGGCTACTGCAACCGTTCGAGCGCCGCCGACAGCTTGTCGGCCTCGATCCGGTAGCCTTCGCGCTTCTCGCGCTCCTGCTCGACGATCTCGTCAGGCGCGTTGGCGACGAACTTCTGGTTGGAGAGCTTGCGGTCGATCCGCTCGATCTCGCCCAGGGCCTTGTCGCGGGCCTTGCCAAGGCGGCTGCGCTCGGCGGCGACGTCGATGAGCCCGGCCAGCGGCAGGGCAAAGCTGCCCCCTGCCGCGAGGATCTGCGCCGACTGTTCCGGCGCGGTCTCCGCGGTGACGATGGTCGCCAGCCGTGCCAGCCGCTTCACCGCGGCGCCGTGCCGCTCCAGCCGCGCCGCGGTCGCCGCATCCGGCGCCACCGCGACGAGATCGGCCTCGGTCGCCGCCGGCACGTTCATCTCGGACCGCACCGAGCGGATCTCCGACACAACCTCGATCAGCCAGTTGATGTCGTCGGCGGCGTCGCGGTCGGCGAAGTCGAGCACCGGCCAGGCCGCATGGCAGAGCAGCGAGGCGCGTTCGCCGGCGGCGGTCACCTGCCACAGCTCCTCGGTGATGAACGGCATGAACGGATGCAGCAGCGCGTAGATCCGGTCGAGCACCGCCCCCATGACGTGCCGCACCTCGTTGGCCGCAGCCTCGTCGCTGCCCATCAGAGCCGGCTTGGCCAGCTCCACATACCAGTCGCAGAACAGGTTCCAGACGAAGCGGTAGAGCGTCGCCGCCGCCTCGTTGAAGCGGTAGGCCGCGATGGCGGTCTCAGTCTCGGCGATGGTGCGGCCGAGCTCGGTCACGACCCAGCGGTTCAGCGGCAGCGTGAGCTGCGACGGATCGAGGGTGCCGCCGTGCACGGCGCCGTTCATCTCGGCGAAGCGGGTCGCGTTCCACAGCTTGGTGCCGAAGTTGCGGTAGCCGGCGATGCGCTGCGGATCGAGCTTCACGTCGCGGCCCTGCGCCGCCATGATCGCCAGGGTGAAGCGCAGGGCGTCGGCGCCGAACTCGTCGATGAGATCGAGCGGATCGACCACATTGCCCTTCGACTTCGACATCTTGGCGCCGGTCTTGTCGCGCACCAGGGCGTGGACATAAACCGTGTGGAACGGCTCCTCGTCCATGAATTCGAGGCCCATCATCATCATCCGGGCGACCCAGAAGAAGATGATGTCGAAGCCGGTGACGAGGACGCTGGTCGGATAATAGGTCGCGAGTTCCGGCGTCTGGTCCGGCCAGCCGAGCGTCGAGAACGGCCAGAGGGCCGACGAGAACCAGGTGTCGAGAACGTCCTCGTCGCGATGCAGGAAGCCGTCGCGGCGCGCCGGGTCGGCGGCCATGGCGCGGGCTTCCTCGTCGTCGATTGTGCCGTTGGTGACATAATGCGACAGCGCCGCGGCGACCGCCTCTTCCTCGGTCTTGGCGACGAAGATCTCGCCGTCCGGCCCGTACCAGGCCGGGATCTGGTGGCCCCACCAGAGCTGACGCGAGATGCACCAGGGCTGGATGTTCTCCATCCAGTCGAAATAGGTCTTTTCCCAGTTCTTCGGCACGAACTTGGTGCGGCCCTCGCGCACCGAGGCGATGGCCGGCTCGGCCAGCGTCTTGGCGTCGACATACCACTGGTCGGTGAGGAACGGCTCGATCGGCACGCCGCCGCGGTCGCCATGCGGCACCGTGTGCGGATGGTCCTCGACGGCGGCAAGGAGACCGCCCTCCTCCATCATCGCGACGATGGCCTCGCGCGCGGCAAAGCGGTCCTCGCCGTCGAGCGCCGCAATGGTGCGCTCGAGCTCGGCGGTCTCCTCCAGACCGTCGAGGAAGGCCTCGTTCTCGGCCAGCGTGATCTTCGCGGCGATCGTCAGGATGTTGATCTGCATGAGATCGTGGCGCTTGCCGACCTCGAAATCGTTGAAGTCGTGCGCCGGCGTCATCTTCACCGCGCCGGTGCCCGCCTCGGGATCGGGATATTCGTCGGCGACGATCGGAATCCGGCGGCCAACCAGCGGCAGGATGACGGACTTGCCGACGAGATCGCGGTAGCGCGGATCCTCGGGGCTGACCGCCACGCCGCTGTCGCCCAGCATGGTCTCGGGCCGGGTCGTCGCGACGACCAGATGGTCGCGGGTCTCGTAGCCGGCGGGCTCGCCGTCGGACGGTTTCCACGCGATGCGGTTGCCCTCGGCATCGAGATTGTAGGGATGCTCGTAGGTGACGCCATCGGCCAGCGGATAGCGGAAATGCCAGAGGTGACCCTTCACCTCCTTCTGCTCGACCTCGAGGTCCGAAATCGCCGTGAGCAGCTTCGGGTCCCAGTTGACGAGACGCTTGTCCTTGTAGATCAGGCCCTTGCGATAGAGCTCGACGAAGACGTGCAGCACGGCCTTCGACAGGCCCTCGTCCATGGTGAAGCGCTCGCGCGACCAATCGCAGGACGCGCCGAGACGGCGCAGCTGGCCGAGGATCGCCCCGCCCGATTCGCCCTTCCACTGCCAGACCCGCTCGATGAAGGCGTCGCGGCCCATGTCGCGCCGGCCTGGCTCCTTGCGCTCGGCCAGCTGACGCTCGACGACCATCTGCGTGGCGATGCCGGCGTGATCGAGGCCCGGCTGCCACAGCACCTTCTTGCCGCGCATGCGCTCGAAGCGCACCAGCACGTCCTGCAGCGTGTCGTTCAGCGCGTGCCCCATGTGGAGCGAGCCGGTGACATTGGGGGGCGGAATGACGATCGAGAAGGCTTCGGCGTCCTCGGCGGCGCCGGCTCCGGCGTGGAAGGCCTCGGCCTCTTCCCAACGCTCGGCGATACGCGGCTCGATCGCCGCGGCGTCATAGGTCTTTTCGATCATGGCTTGTCCGGTGCGCGCGCCAGCCGGATTCCCCGGGGCGGTGATGTTCCAGAACCGGTTACAGCCTTGCTTTCGACACTGTCAACGAAGAGCCGTGTCGGCCCGCGATGCGATCTGCGCGCCGCAGGCCGGGTTTGTCAGCGGCGACCGCCGCGGGCGACGCGCTCGATCTCCTCGCGGACCAGCCGCTCGACGAGGCGCGGCAGGTTGTCGTCGAGCCATTCCTGCAGCATCGGCCGCAGCATCTGGCGGACGGTCTCGTCCATGGTGCGCATCTGCTCGTCGCGGATGACGCGGGCGAGATCCTCGAACGACCCGGCGATGCGCTCGCCGGCCTCATGCGAGACAAGGGCGTGGATGTCGGCCGCAGTCGTCGCCGCCACCGGTGCGGACGGCGCCGCCGGCGCCTCGACAGCTTCCGCGGCCTTGGCCTCGACCTCAGCCGGCTCGTGCGCCTGCGACGACGGGCGCGCGGTCATGGCGGGAGCCTCTTCGGCCTCCCGGTCCTCGTCCTCGGCGCTATCGCCGACGACGGAATCTGTTGCCACATCGACGTCGGCGTCGGCCCGGCCCGCCTCGAACAGGCCGGCCCGGTCGAGAAGCTCGCTGGCGAACTCGTCCTCGTCGAACTCGCCGAGATAATCGGCTGGCTCGTCGGCTTCGGCCGAAACCTCGGCAGCGGACGATGTTGCAATGGACCCGGCCGGCATCGGTGCAGCCTGCGCGGAGGCCATCGCCTCCGCCGGCTCCAGCCGCGCTTCAGCAGGCACTTCGTCTTCGTCGTCAGTGGCAGCCATGGCAGAGACATCGGCAACGGAATCGCGCACCGCGTCCGTCCGGCGCTCGGACGCCGCGGCGAGCGAGGCAGCCTGCAGCCGGGCCGACGACAGCGCCGTCACGTCTTCTAAGATGTCCGCGTCGGTCGCATCCGCCGCATTGCCCAGGCGGCCGTCATGGGCCGCAACCGCCTGTCGGACGGCCGTCTCGACCTCGTCTTCGACCATGTCCAGCGAGAGGCCCGGGCCGGACGACATCCCGGCGTCGTCTGCGACATCCTCATCGTCCGCGACCGGCGCCGCGGGCGGCACGATCCCGAGCTTGGGCCGGGGGGCCTGACGCACCGTATCGTTGGCCGGGCGTCCGAGCCCGTCGAAGCCCGAGACCTCGTCGCGCTCGGCCTGAACCGGTGCCGGGTTCTCGAGGCGCGGCTCCGTCAGCGCGGGCCTGGAACCCTGCTGCGCGCGCATTGCCGGCTCGCCAGCCTGCATATCATCGCGCTCGACCGAAGCGGCCGGCTTGGCCGCAGCCCGGCGCGAGGGGGACTTCTCCTCGCCGCTTTCGATGATACGCCGGATGGAGGCCAGGATCTCGTCCATGGACGGTTCCCGTGCCGGTAGAGCATTGCTCATGACGAGCTCCCGCAAAATTGGGCGACAGGCGCAGACCCTATCGCTCGAATCATGCGTGAAGCCTAAGCGCAAAGGGCCTCGACGGGAATCCCGCAAGGCCCTTCAGCGTCTCTATCACCAGCTTCTTGCAGCGTGCTGTTGCCGGCCGGACTCGCTTCGCGGGGTCCGGCGCTCGCCCGATCGAGGCTCAGCGGCCGTCGGGGGTGCGCAGGCCGAACCACTTGTCCTCGACCGCCTCGTAATGCTCGGTCGGCCGATAGACATTCGCCACGAGGTTGAGGCGCTCGGCGGACAGGCGGCCGATGGCCGACAGAACGGCATAGCCGGCGACGACCTCGTCGCGGGTCGAACCGGCCAGCAGGATCTGCGCCGAGATTACGTCGGCCTGGGAGTTCAACACGTCCAGCGTGGTGCGCTGGCCTACATTGCGCTCCTCGATGACGCCGTTGAGGGCGAGCCGCGCCGCGTCGACCTGGGCCCGGTAGCCCGTGATGTTGGCCCGCGCCGCCTGCAGCTGCGCCCATGACGTCGCCACCGCGGCACGCACCTGATCACGGGCGCCATCCACTTCGATGCGCCGCTGGCCGAGCACTTCCTTGGCCTGGCGCACGACGGAACTGGCGCGACCGCCCTGATAGATCGGGATCGTCAGCTGCGCCCCGACCGAGGCGGAGACCTCGTTCTGGGTGTTCACGCGCACGCCCGGCAGGCTGGACGGGTCACGCTCGTTGAGCGCGTAAGTGTCATCGACACGGCCGGTCAGGCTGAGCTCGGGTAGGAAGGCGCCTTCCGCCGACTTCACCTGGAAGGCCGCCGCGTCAACCGCTGCCAGCGTCGCCTGGATCGCCGGATGCTCCGCCTGAGAAATGCGGAAGGCCTCGTCGACCGAGCGCGGCAGCACGCCGGACGGCAGCGTGCCGGCAACCAGATTATCGGGCGAATCGCCAATGATGTCGAAATAGGTCGCCTCGCTGGACGCCACCTGCGCCAGCGCGCTGTTCAGAAGCGCCGTTGCGAGCGCCTGCTGCGATTCGGCCTGGGCGACGTCGGTCCGCGTGCCTTCGCCGACTTCGAACCGTGCGCCGGCGGCCCGCACCTGCTCTTCGAGGAAGCCGAGATTTTCGCGGCGCAGCGCGGCGATGCGCCGGTCACGCAGGACATTCATGTAGGCGCTGGCAGCATCGAACAGGACGTTCTGTTCGGTGTTGGACAGATTGCCGCGCGCTGCCCGGATCTGGGCCTGCGCCGCGGCGACGTTGTTCTGGGTCTGGAAGCCGTCGAAGATCGTCTGGTTCAGCTGCACACCGAAACCGATCGAGTCGGTCCGGTCGCGAATCCGCGGCAGGTCGTCGCCACGGGTCGTGCGGCTGCGGCTGGCATTCGCCGAACCGACGCCGCTGATGAAGGGCCTGAGCGCCGAGCGGGCCTGCGGCACGTTCTCGTCAGTCGCGCGGAGCTGGGCGCGGGCGGCATTGAGATCCTGATTGAACTTGTAGGCCTTTGCGAGCGCCCCGGTCAGCGTTTCCGCCAGCGCCCCACTGGGAGAGGACAACAGCGTGCCCGCGGCCAGAAGCGCGGCAATCACAGTCTTGCCGATCAATGTTCATACTCCATGACGCGGCCCACTTAGGTAACGGTCACCGCCCCCGCCCCGACGTCTCCCGGAAACGTCAGACCCGGGAATGCCATTTGAGGTTTGGGGCATACTAATCAGGCGCACGGCCGATCGATCAAGCGACACGGCCCCCTGCCCGGCATTTGTTTCGCGAATCGGCAAATCTGCAACGATGCTGATCGCTCAGAAGGCGAACTCGGCCTTCCTCTGAAAGCCCGGCAGCGGCCGGATGCTGCAGTTGAATCCGAACCGGCTGCCGACGACGCCGTTGTCGTCCTTGAAGTAGAGCTTGGCTTCCGCCGCATTGCCCTGCCCCTCGACGACGACCAGACGGCCACCATCCCGAAGCTGTTCGAGCAGGGTTTCAGGCAGGATGTCGACAGAACCTTGCACGAAAATGACGTCGAACGGCGCTTCCGACGGATAGCCTTCGTTCAGCGGGCCTTCGACGACGGCGCAGGTGACATAGTCGAGCCGGGCGAGGTTCTCGGTCGCCGCTTCCGCAAGCTCCGGATCCTGCTCCAGCGAGACCACCGAGCCGGCCAGATGCGACAGCACCGCCGACGAATATCCGGTGCCGCAACCGACATCGAGAACGACGTCGTCGGGACGGATCGCGGCGAGCTGGATCAGCTTGGCGAAGGGGGAGGCTTCCATGATGAAGCGGCCGTTGCCGAGCGGCACGTCCTCGTCGATATAGGCCAGCGGCTTGCGCGCGGCCGGCACGAACTCTTCGCGCGGCACCTCGAGGAAGGCCCGCAGGATCTCGTGGCGGGTCACGTCGGTGGTGCGAATCTGGTTGTCCACCATCCGCGTACGGGCGGCATCAAAGTCCATGGTCGACATTCCGATCTCTCGTCGCCGTTTCGCCTTGTTCTCTGTCGTTTCCTTAGTCGCGCCCTAGAAGCGAGGCAAGGCGAAGATCGCCGCAACGCACCGTTCGGCGTTGCGGCGTGACAGAAAACCGGGGCTGCCGGCGTGCCGGCATGACGATGTTCGCAGATCGGATCGGAGGGGCTTGCGAGAGCCCAATCAAATCAGTAGGTACAGCGCCGGTGAGGCCTCGTGGCGGAGTGGTTACGCAGAGGACTGCAAATCCTTGCACGGGGGTTCGATTCCCTCCGAGGCCTCCAGCTTTCTCCCCCTACATTGTATTCACGACAGTTCGACGACCGGCGGCACCATCGCCTGTCAGCGCATGCGGCTTACTGGGCCGGGAAGAAGCGCGGGCCGATCAGGCGATAGCCTTCGGCGGTGCGCTCGACGGGCTCCTGCGGCGCGATGTTGCGGATGGTTTCCGGCCGCGGCGTCGGGATCGGCACGCCGTTGGACGCACTCTTGATGCTGCGGCTCTCGCGCGGCTCGACCGACAGCGACGCCATCTCGATCATCCCCTGCGACAGGGAATCGCCGGAGGTCGACTGCGCGATGGCCGGAACCGTGAAGAGCGCTGCTGCCAGGATCGGGGCTGCCGCAAGCTGCTTGAACATTGTATCCGCCTCTCATTCGTTTGTTGGAAAGCGAAAGGGGTCGAAGCGGAATTCGGTTCCAGATGAGCGACTTGGCGCTCAGGCGACGGTTTGCGATTCGTATACGGCCGCGCGCTTGCGCCGCATCACCTCCGGCAGCGTGTCGATCAGGTGATCCACCAGCAGCCGCACGGCCGGCAGCATGCCGCGCCGCGACGTGAACAGAAGATGCACCATGCTCTCGCCGGCATGATAATCCGGCAGCACCCGGACCAGCGCGCCCGAGGCGAGCGCGTCGTAGCAGACCGCCTGGGGCAGCATCGCGACGCCCAGCCCTTCGATGGCGGCCTCGCGGGAGACGGCGAAGTCGTTGACCAGCAGCCGGGGTTCGTGGCGGATCCGCACCGGCCGGTCGGCGCCGTCATAGAGCTCCCAAATGCTCTGGTCCTGCGTCTTCTGATGGGCGATCGTCGGCAGGCCGGCCAGATCCTCCGGTCGCGCGATGGGTGGATGCGCCGCTAGGAAGGCCGGGCTCGCCACCAGGACGATGCCGATCGGGCCCAGCTTGCGCGCCACCAGGTCGGAGTTCTCCTCGAAGGCGAGATTGGCGCGGATCACCACGTCGACCCGCTCCGCAATGAGATCGATGGTCTCCAGCGACACCAGCAATTGCAGCCGCACCTTGGGATAGGCCGCGAAGAACGCCGGCAGCACGCCGGCCAGCGCATGTTCGCCAAAGCCCGGCGGGCAGCCGAGCCGAACCAGCCCGCGCGGCTCGGCGGTCAGGGTCTGGGCCGCCTCCTCGGCCGCCTCGGCTTCGGCGAGCGCCGCACGGCAATGGCCGTAGAATACGTCGCCGACCGCCGTCAGCGACAGCCGACGGGCCGAGCGCTCCAAGAGCTGGACATCGAGCCGCTGCTCCAGAGCCGCGACGCGGCGGCTCAGCTTCGACTTTGGAATGCCCAGCGCCCGGCCCGCCGCGGCAAAGCCTCCATGGCGCACCACGGCCTCGAAATAGAAGAGGTCATCGAGATTGGGCATGCGTTCCACCAGTAGGACGACGAGTTGCAATTCCGCCATCTACCACCGGGAGCGTTCCAACAATAGGTCTGATGCATCGCATCATTAGCGGGTTTTCGGATGCTGCCAAGCGCAGTCCGCCGGAGCCCCAAACCAAGGGACCATTGCCATGAAGACGCTTTCGCTCCTCGCCGCAGGCCTCGCGGCATCCCTCGCCTTCGCCGCTCCGGCCTCGGCCCAGCTCGCCTCCACCGGCGACGTCGGCTATGGCCATTTCTACGGCGAGTTCCAGTCCGGCCAGCGCGCCGCGGCCGACCGCAACGATGCGGTTCGCAGCGACGCTCGCCGCGTGACCCGCACCGAACGCACGGCCGCACCGCAGACCGCCCGTGACGCGGCGCGATTCGCGCCCGCCACCCGCACGACCGTCACGCCGCTGGCCTATCAGCCGGTCGCCAACGGCCTGTAATCGGCACCGGAGCATCCTCCCAGCTCCCGTCGCCCGCGGGGCGCTGCCGGACTTGCGGCAGCGCCCTTTTTTCCGTTGACGATGTTCATGCTTCGTTCCATCTAGCGGGCATGAGCGATACCAGCAGACCACGATCGGGGACCCTCGGCGAAGCCGCACGCCGCGGCATGCTGGTCACCGCCACATGCCGCAAATGCGGCCATGCCGCCTCGTTCCTGGCGGTGGACCTGGCCATGGCCGCCGATCCAGCAGGCCCGCTGGAAAAGCTGGCGTTTCGCTGCCGCGAATGCCGCGAACGCGATTGCGAGGTCGAGGCCAGGGAGCTCGATCGGGACCGCCGTCCGAATATCGTGGTGTGGCGGCCGACGCGGCTGCGCTGACGGGCCGACAACCGCTCGCTCAGTTGCGGCGGGTTGCGCGCCAGCGGCCCCAGCGCACCGCCGTGCGGCGGCGCCACCGCCGCACCGGGCCGAGATCGACCGACAGCACCAGAAGGCCGACGGGAATCATCCAGAAGCCGACGATCGGCAGGAAGCCGACGGTGCCGCCCAGGACCAGCGCGGCGCCCGTGGCGATCCGCAGGCCGCGCGAGGCGGGCAGCGGCATGTCGCGCCCCATCACCGCAATACGGTGCGCCTTGCGGACCGACGCTTCGTCGTGGCCGCCGGCATCGGGCACGTCCTGCTGTTCGTCCATGACCTGCGGCATTCCTTGTGGCCCGTCACCTGCGCTGCGAAATGGGCGCGGCGCCCCGTCCGCACAAGCCTTTGCCGCCCTGTCGGTTTTTCCGCCATGCTGCGATGCGTTTTTTTGCCCGGACGGGTTGGCAAATGCGCAATCGCTTTGCTATAGGCACGCCAACGCGTTGGACGCGTCATTCCCCGATAGCTCAGTTGGTAGAGCGTTCGACTGTTAATCGAATTGTCGCAGGTTCGAGCCCTGCTCGGGGAGCCAGTTTCTTGAAAGCCGTCGGTCTCGCGACCGGCGGCTTTCTTCGTTTCAGCGCCCTGTTTGCCTTCTGCCGGACGCAACACGCGCTGCCGCGATTCGGCCCGTTTGGTCGCACCGCCCTCGCCTCTCCGCGCTTTCGCGACACATGGTGCCCCATACCGGGCCGACCGGATCACGTCGGGACAAGCGTAGGCAGCATTCATGACGCAGACATCACAGATCGAACCGATCGTCGTCTGGCTTCGGGACGATCTCAGGCTCGACGACAACCCGGCCCTGGCCGAAGCCGCCGACAGCGGACGCCCGGTCGTGCCGCTTGTTGTTCTCGACGAGGAGAGCGACGGCGTGCGGCCCCTGGGCGGGGCGCACAAATGGTGGCTGCATCATTCGCTGAAGCGCTTCGGCAAGGATCTCGCCGACAAGGGGGCGCCGTTGATCCTGCGCCGCGGCAAGGCGCGCGACCATGTCGTCGACATCGTCGAATCGACCGGCGCCACGACGCTTCTGATGAACCGGCGCTACGACCAGGCCTCGCGCGCCGTCGATGACGCCGTCGAGCAGGCGCTGGGCGGCGATGTCGAGGTGCAGCGCTTCACCGCCAACATCCTGCACGACCCCGACAAGGTGCGCACCAAGACCGGCGGCTGGTACAAGGTCTATACGCCGTTCTGGAAGAACCTCGCCGAGCGCGAACCCCGCGATCCGATCGACCCGCCGGACAAGCTCGCAGCGCTCGACGATCAGCCCCGCTCGGACAGGCTGGAGGACTGGGGCCTGCTACCGACGCGCCCTGACTGGTCCGGCGGCATCGCCGCGTTCTGGGAGGTCGGCGAAGCCGCCGCGCATGAGCGCTTTGAGGAATTCTGCGACGAATGGCTGGACGATTATCCTAACGGGCGGGACCGTCCGGGGGACGACGCCACCTCGCGCATGTCGCCGCATCTGCGCTGGGGCGAAATCTCGCCCTATCGGCTCTGGCACACGGCGGAAGCCTATGCGAACCGGCGCAAGACCATTCCGGGCGACGCGCTGAAGACCTTCAAGAAGGAACTGGTCTGGCGCGACTTCAACTATCACCTGCTCCACAATTTCGGGCCGCTCGCGACGCAGAACTACAATGAGCGTTTCGACGCCTTCCCCTGGCGCAGCGCCGAGTCCGAGCTGCGGGCCTGGCAGAAGGGCCTCACCGGCTACCCCATCGTCGATGCCGGCATGCGCCAGCTCTGGGAATGCGGCTGGATGCACAACCGCGTGCGGATGATCGTCGGCTCCTTCCTCACCAAGGACCTGCTGATCGACTGGCGCGAGGGCGAGCGCTGGTTCTGGGATACGCTGGTCGATGGCGACATCGCCTCGAACACCGCCCAGTGGCAGTGGATCGGCGGCAGCGGCGCCGACGCCCAGCCCTATTTTCGGGTCTTCAATCCGGTCACACAGAGCCAGCGCTTCGATGGCGACGGCGACTATATTCGCCGTTTCGTGCCCGAACTCGCCGATCTGCCGGACAAGGCCCTGCACGCGCCCTGGGAGGCCGATGCCGACACCCTGGCCGAGGCCGGGGTGGAACTGGGCAAGACCTATCCGAAGCCGATCGTCGACCACGGGACGGCGCGCAAGCGGGCGCTCGACGCCTATGGCGAAGTGAAGGGCTGAGCCGACCGGACGCCGCCGTCCCCGCCGTTACCGATTCGGTCGCCGCCTCGGCAGGCGGCCAGTGATTCCCGGTGCGCGGCGGCAGACAAGTTTCCCGTCACGGCAATCATTGCCTTGCCACCCCCACCCACCGGTCATAGTTTCGCGGCAGCATTCCGCATCCCGCCAATCAGGTCCCAGATGTCCCGATACAATTCCGTCCTCGACGCCATCGGCAACACGCCGCTCATCCGACTGCACAAGGCATCGGAAGCGACGGGCTGCGAGATCTACGGCAAGGCCGAATTCCTGAACCCCGGCCAGTCGGTCAAGGACCGCGCCGGGCTGTTCATCATCCGCGACGCCGAGGAGAAGGGTCTCCTGGAGCCCGGCGGCATCATCGTCGAAGGCACCGCGGGCAATACGGGCATCGGCCTGTCGCTGGTCGCCGACGCGCTCGGCTATCGCACTGTGATCGTCATCCCCGAGACCCAGAGCGAGGAAAAGAAGGACGCGCTGCGCCTGATGGGCGCCGAGCTCATCGAAGTGCCGGCGGTCCCCTACAAGAACCCGAACAATTACGTGAAGGTCTCCGGCCGCCTCGCCGAACAGCTGGCCAGGACCCATCCGCAGGGCGCGATCTGGGCGAACCAGTTCGACAATCTCGCCAATCGCGACGGCCATGTGGTCACCACCGCCGAGGAGATCTGGCACGGCACCGGCGGCGAGATCGACGGCTTCATCTGCGCCGTCGGCACCGGCGGCACTCTCGCCGGCACCGCCATGGGCCTGAAGCGCCGCTCCGGTCAGATCAAGTTCGGTATCGCCGATCCGATGGGCGCAGCGCTCTACAGCTACTACACGACCGGCGAGTTCAAGTCGGAAGGCTCGTCCATCACCGAGGGCATCGGCCAGGGCCGCATCACCGCCAATCTTGAAGGCTTCGAGCCGGACTTCGCCTACCAGATCCCCGATGACGAGGCCCTGCGCATCGTCTTCGACCTGATCACCGAGGAAGGGCTCTGCCTTGGCGGCTCGTCGGGCATCAACATCGCCGGCGCCATCCGCATGGCGAAGGAGATGGGCCCCGGCCACACCATCGTGACCATCCTGTGCGACTACGGCAATCGCTACCAGTCGAAGATGTTCAACCCGGCCTTCCTGCGCGACAAGGGCCTGCCGGTGCCGCAGTGGATCGAGCGCACGCCGCAATTCGACGTGCCCTTCGAGCCGGTGGACTGACCATGTCCGAGGCCGGAACCGAGCGCGTCTACCAGGACGATTCCTATCTATCGACGATGGAAGCCGAACTGCTGCGCGTCGAGACCACCGCCGACGGGCGCCCCGGCCTCGTCTTCGCGCGCACCAATTTCTTCGCGGCCGGTGGCGGCCAGCCGGGCGATACCGGTTTCGTCGAGACGGCCGACGGCCGCCAGGTGAAGATCGTCGACACGGTCTACGCCGCCGACAAGTCCACCATCCTGATGCTGGTCGAGGACGAGCCGACCCTGCCGCAGCCCGGCGAGACCCTGGTGCTGCATGTCGACTGGAAGCGCCGCTACAAGCTGATGCGCATGCACACGGCCTGCCATCTCCTGACGGTCGTCTGTCCGTTTCCGATCACCGGCGCGGCGGTCGGCGAGGACGAGAGCCGGGTCGATTTCGACATTCCCGACGGCGCGCCGGACAAGGCCGAGGTCACCGCCGGCCTGATGGAACTGGTGGAGGCCAACCATCCGGTCTTCACCCGCTGGATCAGCGATGCCGAACTCGACGCCAATCCGGGCCTGGTGAAGTCGGCCAACGTCAAGCCGCCCCGCGGCACCGGGCGGATCCGCCTGGTCTGCGTCGGCGACGAAGGGTCGGTGGACACCCAGCCCTGCGGCGGCACCCATGTCCTGGAAACCGGCGAAGTCGGCGAGATCCACATCGGCAAGATCGAGAAGAAGGGCAAGGTCAACCGGCGCTTCCGCATCCGCTTCGGCCCCCTGCCCGCCTGAAACCCGTAACTGCCCTTGCCGCGACGGGAACGGGTGCGATCTACTGCGCCATCCGTTGGCCGCGGCACTCCGTGGCACCAGTGCATGATCGAGGCGGCGCATGAGCCAGAACCCCTTCCTGATCTCTCCCGACGAGCTCGCCGGCCATCTCGGCAAGCCGGGGCTCTCGGTCGTCGACGCCTCCTGGTATCTGCCGGCGCAGAAGCGTCTGGCCGAGCCCGAATTCGAGACAGCCCACATTCCCGGCGCGGTGTTCTTCGATCAGGACGCGATCGTCGATCCGGCCTCGTCGCTGCCGCACACCTTGCCCTCGGCCGCCGATTTCGGCGCAGCCGTCGGCAGGCTCGGCATCCGCGAGACCGACACCATCGTCGTCTATGACGGCATGGGCCTGTTTTCCGCGCCGCGCGTCTGGTGGATGTTCCGGACCTATGGCGCAAAGGACGTGCGCATTCTCGACGGCGGCTTTCCGGCCTGGCGGGCCGGCAATCACCCGGTCGAAACCGGCAAGGTCTCGCCCGAGCCCGCGACCTTCGAGGCCAGCTTCGACGCCGATGCCGTCGCGACCCTCGACGAGATGCGCCGGATCGTCGACGACGGCGCGCTGCAGGTGGTGGATGCGCGCCCGGCCGACCGCTTTGCCGGCGAAGCCGCCGAGCCGCGCCCGGGCGTTCGCGCCGGCCACATGCCCGGCGCCCGCAACCTGCCCTTCCTGCAGCTTGCCGAGAACGGCCGGCTGAAATCGCCCGAGGAACTGCGCGCCGCCTTCGCCGCGGCAGGCGTCGATCCCGATGCTCCGGTGGTGACGAGCTGCGGCTCGGGCGTGACCGCCGCCGTGCTCAACCTGGCGCTGGAAACCCTCGGCAGCAGGCAGCACCGGCTCTATGACGGCTCCTGGACGGAATGGGGCGGCGCGACCGACACACCGGTCGTGACCGGACCGTGATCCCCATGCGCCTGTTGACGACCACGGTCACCAGCCTGGAACTGCGTCAGCCGCCCGAGCGGGTGGCCTCGCCGCCCGCTTCCGACACGGAGTTGAGCTTTCGCGAAATCCGCGACATTGCGCTCGATGCCTATCGCACGCTTTATCGCAGCGTCGGCGACCCGCATCACTGGACGTCGCGGATCCTGCCGGACGACCGCCTCGACCGGGAAATCCACGACGAGGCGACCCGCATCTTCGTGCTCCTGGCCGACGACATCGTCGCCGGCTGGTTCGAACTGGAAATGCGCCGGTCGCTGAAATCGGCCCGCATCGTCCATCTCGGCATCATGCCGGCCTTTCGCGGTCGCGGCCTTGCCGATCATCTGGTGTCCAAGGCAATCGTCACCGGCTTTTCGGAAGGCGCCGAACGCCTGACCATCGAGACCAACACGCTCGATCATCCCGCCGCCCTGCCGCTGTACCGCAAGCACGGCTTTACGCCCTATGCGACGCGGATGGTCCAGACGCCGGCGATAGAATCGGTCGAGGCGCTGGCAAGGGAGCACCACACGCCGGCCCCCACCAGCATGGTCGCCGGGGACGCGCCGCGATGAGGATCATTGGCAGCGCAGAGGCGGATCATCTCCTGACCTGGACGGCGGTGACCGAGGCGATCCGCGAGGCGCATCGCCTGCCGCAGGCCGAGATCGGCGACATGCTGCTGTCGCGCGATGGGCGCAGCCTGCTCAATCGCGGCGCCTGGATCGAAGGCCTCGGCATCGCGCTGAAATCGGTGACCGTCTATCCGGACAATCCGCGCCGCGACCCGCCGCTGCCGTCCGTGCAGGGCGGCATGCTGCTTTTTGACGAGGACAGCGGCGCGCCCACGGCTCTCGTCGACGGCATCCTCGTTACCAAATGGAAGACCGCCGGCGATTCCGTCCTCGGCGCCAGGCTGCTGGCCCGCCCCGGTTCGCGGCGGCTGTTGATCTGCGGCGCCGGCACGGTCGCCCGCACGCTGATTCCGGCCTATGGCGAGCTCTTTCCCGACCTCGAGCAAATCATCCTGTGGAACCGCAGCACCGACAAGGCCGAGGCGCTTGCGGCGGAATACGCCGATAACGCCATTCCGGTGACGGTCGCGACCGAGCTGGCCGAGGCGGTCGCTGCCGCCGACATCGTCTCCACCGCCACCCTGTCGAAAGAGCCGTTCCTGAAGGGCGAGTGGCTGAGCCCCGGCACCCATGTCGATCTGATCGGCGCCTTCCGGCCCGACATGCGCGAGGCCGACGACACGCTGCTCCAGCGCGCCGAACTCTTCGTCGATTCCCGCCGCACGACCTTCGGCCATATCGGCGAGATCCAGATCCCGCTCGACGCCGGCACCATCACCGCCGACGACGTCCTGGGCGACCTGCACGATTTGTGCGCCGGAACCGCCGGCCGGTCCTCGCCCGACGCCATCACCGCCTACAAGAATGGCGGCGGTGCCCATCTCGACCTGATGGTCGGCGCGCTGATCCGGCGGCTGGTCGAAGCCGGCGACAGCCGCGGCTGAACGCCGGCACGGGAGCGACGATCCCGACGGTTTCACGCCGGCACCAGACGCGATAGACGAAGCCACGCCTGCCACCGCCGAACGGACGCTGCCCTTGCTCTGGAAAACGCTTATCGCTCTCGTTATCGTCCTGCTGCTGGCCGGTGCAGCCGTCTGGCTGTTCGGACCGCGCGAACCGGTGGAAACGACGATCCGCTTCGATCCCGCCGCCATCGGCGCCGATGCCGACGCCTACCTCGCGCGCACCGAGGCGGACATTCCCAATCTGCGCCCGAACGCGCAGAAGGAGATCGTCTGGGCCTATCCGGCCTCGCGCGCCCGCACGCCGGTCTCGATCGTCTATGCGCACGGCTTCTCCGCCGCCAAGGGAGAGACCCGGCCGCTCGCCGACAAGGTCGCGGCATCCTTGGGCGCGAACCTCTTCTACACCCGCCTTACCGGCCATGGCCGCGACGGCGCCGCGATGGAACAGGCCGACGTCAACGCCTGGCTCAACGATCTGGCCGAAGCGGTCGCCATCGGCCGCGAGATCGGCAACCGGGTCATCGTCATCGGCACCTCGACCGGCGGCACGCTGGCCACCTTCGGGGCGACGCAGCCGGGCCTGATGGAGGATGTGGCGGGACTGGTGCTGATCTCGCCGAATTTCGGCCTGCTCGACCGCTGGGCCTTTGCGCTGGACCTGCCCTGGGCGCGCGATCTCCTGCCGCTGGTCGGCGGCGAGACCCGCGGCTTCGATCCGCTGAACGATCCGCAGGCGGAGAACTGGACGACGCGCTATCCCATCGGCGCGCTGGTCCCGATGGCGGCGCTGGTGCGCGAAACCCTGCGGGCCGACATCTCCGGCATCGCGCTTCCGGTCCTCACGCTGTTTTCGCCGAACGACCGGATCGTCGATCCCGCCGCGACGGAGGCGGTCATGGAACGCTGGCAGGGTCCGCGCGAAGTGGTGGAGGTGCCGGCGAGCGGCGATCCGGCGAGCCACGTCCTGGCGGGTGATATCGTGTCGCCGCAGACCACCGACGACCTCGCCGCTCGGATCGTCTCCTGGGCCGAGGCCCTGCCTCCGACCGACTGATCTCGGGCCGCCACCGGGCGGGCGTTGGCGCGAACGCGGCGTTGCCGGTCGTCACGGCCAACAGACCGCCCGAAACGAAAAATGGCGGATGGCTGCGCGCCACCCGCCATCGATAGATCCTGCCTCAGGCGGCGTCGCCGTTCGGTGCGCCGTCTTCGGGATGCACCGAAGCCAGAAGCTTCGCCGCGTCCTGCGCGTCCTGGGGCGTGAAGACGAGGCCAATGGGCGCGTCGCCATTGCGGATGATCAGGGCGACATTGCCGTCGGGGAGCTGCGAAACGCCCTCCAGCTTCTCCACCATGACACCCTGGATGCCGTTCTCGTTGTCGTTCTGATCGGACATGCCGTCTCCTGGTGTTCGGGGTAAGCTCTCCAACCTAATCAGTCGGCCCGAGAGTTAAACCACCGCACCCGGATTTCCCGGCATATCCATGGTCCGCCGCTGTCAGGCAGGCGCCGAATGCGAGCGCAGGAACCCGTCGACGCGCTCGAGCGCCCGCACGATGTTCTCCTCCGAATTGGCGTAGGACAGCCGCACATAGCCCTCGCCAAGAATGCCGAAATCCGGCCCGCCGATCAGCGCGACGCCGGCCTCCTCCAGAAGGGCCGAGGCCAGCTTCTTGGCCTTCCAGCCGGTCTGCGAGATGTTCGGGAAGGCGTAGAACGCGCCCTTGGGCGTCGCGCAGGAGACGCCCGGCAGCGCGTTCAGGCCCTCTACCACCACCTTGCGGCGCCGGTCGAAAGCCCGCATCATCGTCTCGACGTCGTCCTGCGGCCCGTCGATCGCGGCGATGCCGGCGAACTGGCTCGGGGCGTTGACGCAGGACCAGCAATTGACCGCCAGCTTGCGGATCTTGTCCATCAGCACATCGGGCCAGATCGACCAGCCCATGCGCCAGCCGGTCATCGCCCAGGTCTTCGACCAGCCATTCAGGACGATCAGCCGGTCGCGAATCTCCGGGAAGGTCAGGAGCGAGCAATGCGCCTCGCCGTCATAGGTCATCACGTCGTAGATCTCGTCCGACATGATCGCCACGTCCGGATGGTCGGCGAGGCCCTTCACCAGCTTCTCGATCTCGGCGCGCGGGGTCACGCCGCCGGTCGGGTTGGCCGGCGAGTTGAGGATCAGGAGCCGCGTCTTCGGCGTGATCAGGGACAGCGTCTCCTCGGCCGAGAAGGCGAAGCCGTTCTCCTCGCGCACCGGCACCGGCACCGGCGTCGCGCCGGTGAACTCGATCATCGAGCGATAGATCGGAAAGCCCGGATCGGGATAGAGGATCTCGGCCCCCGGCTCGCCGAACATCAGGATCGCCGCATACATGGTCGGCTTGCCGCCCGGCAGGATCATCACCGATTCCGGCGAGACCTCGATGCCGGTCGTCGCCAGCGTCCGCCGCACCACGGCCTCGCGGGTCGCGATCAGGCCATTGGCCGGCGTGTAGCCGTGATGGCCGTCGCGCAGCGCCTTGATGGCCGCCTCGACGATGTGCTCCGGCGTACGGAAATCCGGCTGGCCGATGCCCAGATTGATGATGTCGCGGCCCGAATTGGCAAGGGCGGTGGCACGTGCGAGCACCGCGAAGGCGTTCTCCTCGCCGATGCGGTCGAAGGCGGAAACCGTATGCAGCATGTTCGTCTCTCGAAAGGCCCGGGCATCTGAAGGGACGCACGCGGATCCGTGGCTCGTCGGGGTTTCGCGGCGCAAAGCCGATGGGCGATCCGTATGGCATCCCCCGTCCGCTGTCGAGTTCGGCCGCCCCCGCCGTCCCGCCGCCGGCCGCGCTCGGCGCCCGGTTGAGACCGGTAGGGAGCCGACGCGAAACCCGCCCCACATTCCCGCATGCGTGCTAGGCTTGACGTCGCCAGGGCCCGGCAGGTGGAGTCCGGGAACCGGCCGGCTTGCCGGAGCAGGTGCTGCGGCAGCCTCTTGAGGAGGATCCCCGACGCATGAAACTTGCAACCATCAAGGATGGCAGCCGCGATGGCCGCCTCGTCGTCGTCTCGCGCGATCTCACGCAGATGACCGACGCCGCGTTCCTCGCCCGGACCCTGCAGGCGGCGCTTGACGACTGGGCGCGCGTCGCGCCGCATCTGGCGACGCTAGCCCAGAGCCTCGAAACCGGGGCGGTGCCGGCCGAACGTTTCCACGAGCACGATGCGGCCAGCCCCCTGCCCCGCGCCTGTCAATGGATCGAGGCGGCGACGGAGGCTGCCGGGCCCGATGACGGGCCAGCGCTCCACCAGGGCGCGTCGGATGCGATCCTCGGCCCGCGCGAGCCGATCCTCGCCGCCGACGAGGCATGGGGCATCGATCTGGCCGGCGGCATCGCGGTGATCACCGGGGACGTGCCGATGGGCGCGGGGCCCGCGGAAGCACGTGAGGCGATCCGTCTGGTCATGCTGGTCAATGCCGTCGCGCTGCGCGGCTCGCCCGATTCACCCGTGGGGACCGATGGGCGTCCTGGCACGGCGAGCCCGGCCTTCTCCCCCGTCGCCGTGACGCCGGACGAACTCGGCGACGCATGGGACGGCGGCCGGCTCAGCGGCACGCTCTGCGTCGACCTGAACGGCAAGCCGCTGGGCCGGGTCGATGCGGGCATCGGCACGCGTTTCGATTTCCCGGCGCTGATCGCTGGGGCAGCGCGGACCCGCCGGCTGGCGGCCGGCACGATCGTCGGCTCGGGCGCGGTCGCCGACCAGCCGGAAGGCGGCCAGGGCGCCTCGATCGAGGCGGGCGGTTCCGGCCATTCCAGCCTCGCCGGCCTTCGCCGCGCCGAGGCAGCCGGCGGTGGCGATCCGGACACGCCGTTTCTCGGCTTCGGCGACACCGTCCGCATCGAGATGCTGGACGAGCGCCGGCATTCGATCTTCGGCGCCATCGAGCAGAGCGTCGAAAGCGCCTGACCAACCGACGGCACGCGTTCCCGGCTCGGTCGGGAACGCGACTGCTCGCCCGTCCCCGCAGCCGTCAGCTCTGCCTATTGCAGCAGGCGCGGCAGCAGTAGCGAGATCGCCGGGAAGGCGATCAGCAGCAGCACCCGCACGATTTCCGATCCGAAGAACGGCATCACGCCCTTGAAGGTCTCGCGCATCGGCACGTCCGGGGCGAGCGAGTTGATGATGAAGACGTTCAGCCCCACCGGTGGCGTGATCAATCCGAGTTCCACCACCACCAGGATGATGATGCCGAACCAGATCTTGGTCTCCTCGGGGCCGAGCCCGAAATCCAGCCCGGCGACGACGGGCCAGAAGAACGGGATCGCCAGAATCACCATGGACAGGCTGTCCATCAGGCAGCCGAAGATCAGGAACGCCACGATGATCAGGGCAAGGATCTGGAATGGCGCGAGGCCGCTCTCCTGCAGGAAGCCGGCGGCGGCCTGCGGCACGCCGGCCCGGGCCATGAAGATCTTCAGGAGTTCGGCGCCCAAGAGGATCAGGAAAATCATGCCGCTGGTGCGCGCCGTCTCCAGCAGCGCCTCGACGAAGCTGCCCCAGTTCAGCCGTCCGAGTCCGAAGCCGTAGATGCCGACGAGAAAGACGCCGATCGCGGCCGCCGCCGTCGGGCTGTAGACGCCGGCATAGATGCCGCCAATGACCACGCCGAAGATGATGGCGACCGGGATCACCGCGATGCTCGCCGCGACCAGTTCCTGGCGCGGCACCGCCTCACCCACCGGACCCGAGCCGGGGACGAAGCGGACATAGATGGCGATCGTCGCCATGAACATCAGCATCGCCAGGATGCCCGGGATCAGCGCGGCGGCGAACATCGTGACGATGTTGGTCTCCACGATGATGGCGTAGACGATGAGCACGACCGAGGGCGGGATCAGGATGCCGAGCGTGCCGCCGGCGGCGATCGTGCCGGTGGCGAGCGACGGCGAGAACTTGTAGCGGCGCAGTTCCGGCAGCGCGACCTGCCCCATGGTCGAGGCCGTCGCTGTGGACGAGCCGGACAACGCGCCGAAGCCGGCGCAGGCCGCGACCGCCGCCATGGCGACACCGCCATGGAAGCGCCCGAGCCAGGCATTGGCGGCACGGAAGAGATCGCGCGAGAGGCCGCAGCGCGACGCCAGCCCACCCATCAGGATGAACATCGGCAGCACCGACAGATCGTAGTTCGAGAACTGCGCGTAGGCGAGGTCCTTGAGCTGGTACAGGAGCACTGTCGAGCCCGACTGGATCGCCGTGCCGGCCATGCCCACCAGGATCATCGTGTAGGCGATGGGCACCCGCACGGCGATCAGGAACAACAGCAGCAAAAGCCCGAGAATGCCGAGCAGGAACGGGTCGATCATCGTGGTCTACTCGCTCGCTGTCGCAGGAGTGTCCTCGGTCCATTTCGGCTGGCCGCGCATGCCGGCGACCCCGTCGAGGATCGTCACCACGGCCGCGAGGAACAGCAGCGCGAGCGACAGGAGGATGGGCGGAAAGGCGGTCCACAGCGGCAGCTTCAGCACCGGCGTGACCTCCGGATACTGGATGTAGCTGCCGAAGCCGTAGGACATCTGGCGCAGGAGCAGCAGCGCGAAGGCCGCCGCGAAAATCGCGGAGAACAGCGCCATCGCCGCCTTCGCGCCCGCGCTCATGCCTTCGGTGAAGATGTCCACCGTCACGTTCGCGCCGGCGAGCTGGCAGTACGGCAGGAACATGAAGATGACGATGGCGACGAAATGCTTGACCAGTTCGTGGTCGGCCGGAAACGGCACCGAGAAGGCGATGTTCGAGCCGGCGCTGAGCGCCGTCATCACGGCCAGCCCGGTCAGAAGAATGCCGCCGGCCAGCGCCCAGTAGCGCACGAGGCGTGCGACCAGCCGGACGCCGGCGGCCAGCCAGCCGGTGCGGCGGGGCATGACTGCCCCGCCGCGGTTTGTCTCGTCGCGGACCATCAGGACTTGTGCTTGTCCATGGCCGCCCGCGCCGCCGCCACGAGGGCCGCGGAATCGAAGTCGGTGTGGTCGGCCTGCCATTTGTCGACGACCGGTCCGAGCGCGTCGTTGAAGGTCTGCATCTCCTCGGCGGTGAGCTGGATGTGCTCGTTGCCGGCGTCGACCGCGACCTTGATGCCGTGATCGTCGGCACCGCGCCAGATCTCGGCGACCTTGCGCAGGAACGCCTCATCGGAGTTCTTGTCGAACACCGCCTTCAGATCGTCCGGCAGCGCTTCCCAGCGACCCTTGTTCATCGAGACCTGGAAGGTGGTCGTGCCGAACCGGTTCTTGTCCGGTCCCTCGATCTGGTACTGGGTGACCTCCTGCAGCTTCAGCGGCGGAATGATCTCCCAGGGGATCAGCGCCCCGTCGACGGCGTTTGTCGACAGCGCCTGCGGCAGGTCCGGCACCGGCATGGTGACCGGGGTCGCGCCCATCGCGGTGACGACGTCGTTGCCGGTCGGGCCCGGCACGCGCAGCTTCTTGCCCTGGGTATCGGCGACCGTGCGCACCGGGCTGTTGGCCATCTGGATCGCCTGTCCGGCATGGACGTGATTGAACAGGAGATGCACCGGCTCGTATTCGGGCGCCAGATATTCGTCATACATCTCGCGCATCGCCAGATTGGCCGCGGCGATGTCGTTGGTGAAGATGGTCGGCAGCTCGAACACTTCCGAGCGCGGGAAGAGGCCCGGCGTATAGCCGTTCACCGTCCACACGATGTCGACGACGCCGTCGGCGACCTGCCGGAAAAGCTGCGGCGGCGCGCCGCCAAGTGTCATCGAGGGGTAGATCTCGATCTTCACCCGGCCGCCGGAATCGGCCTCGATCGACTGGGCCCAGGGCTCCAGCATCTGGCTGTGCGCCGGCGCCTTGGGGCCAAGGAAGTGATGCAGCTTCAGCGTCACTTCGGGCTCGGCCGCCCAGCTCTTGCGCATCAGCGCGGGGGCCGCAAGCACGCCCGCCGTCGCCGCCAGGAACTGCCGTCTCTTCATCCTCAACATCGCGTCCTCCTCTTCGCTTGTTCCGGGCGACACCGTCGGGTGCTCCGGTACCGGGTGCGGATCGTCTCCCGCCGCCTCCCGCTCACCTCGTTCGACCTCCGGCAGTGCCGGCAAACTCGTTTTGCTTCCAACTAGATTGTCACGCCGCGCGGGGCTTAGCCATCCCTTCCCCATCGCCATGCGACCATCGTCGGAGAACCGCTGGACGGCAAGCGGTGCCGGCCATCCCGGCCCGCATGCGCCCGGTCGATCGCGATCCCGGCGATCCTCATGCGGATGCCAGCCAGACGTCGAGAACCGCCGAGCGTCCCTGGTTGCGCACCATGTCGAACGCCTCGGCCACTGCCGCCTCCATCTCGTCCGGCCGCTCGACCCGGCGCGCATGGGCGCCGCCGGCCGCCGCGGCGATGTCGGCATAGCGTGGCGGCGGGTCGAAGCCGATGTCCAGATCGTCGGCCCGGCTGGCATAGCCGTCGGGATGGACGCCCATCGCCGAGAAGCGCGGCGCCTTCCAGCCCCGGTTGTTGTAGACGATCTGCACGAACGGGGTGCCGTATTTGGCGGCCATCCAGTGCACGCTGGACGGCACCGAGAACATGTAGGACCCGTCGCCGGTCATCGCGACGATGGTCTTCTCCGGGGCCGCGAGCTTGGCGCCGATGGCCGCGCCGCCGTTCCAGCCGAGCGAGCCCCCGCCGGAGGTGAAGATCGAGCCCGGCGCGGTCATTCGCATGTGGTTGAAGATTACCGGGTAATTGGTGATGCCCTCATTGAGGACGATGGTGTCGGCGTCGATGTGCCGGCGCACGCAGGCCGTGGCGAATTCCGGCGTGATCGCGTCCGGCGCGCCGGCTTCGAGCGCGATCAGGCCCTCGCGCCGGGCTGCGCTCGCGGCGGCGTGATGGCGGCTGCGTCGATCGACGATCTCGGGCGCCGGCTGCCGTGCGTCGAGCCCGGCATTGAGCTGCGCGAGCGCCGTCGCGGCATCGGTGCGGAAGGCGTGGCGCGCGCCGATATACCAGAGCGGCATCGCCGCCTTCAGCGGATCGACGTCGAGATGGATGATCGTCGCATCCGCCGCCGGCTTGCTGATGGTCGGGATCCACGGCACGTCGCTGTCGATGACGATGACGCAGTCGGCTTCGGCCAGCGCCGCGTTCTGGCGCGGCTCGTTCCACTGGTTGCCGCGATAGAGCGGATGGTCGTGCGGAAAGTTCATGGCGTTCGGCACCGATTCCAGAACGCCGATGCCGAGGCGTTCGCAGAAGCGGACGAGCTCGGGCACCGCCTCAGGATTGCGTCCGACATAGGAGGTCACCACCAGCGGCCGCTGGGCTTCCGCGACCGCGTCGAGGATGGTGCCGACCGCCGCCTCGGGCAGTGCGGCGGGAGCCAGCGCGCGCCACTGGCCGGGATCGATCGTCACCGGCTCGGCGAGTTCCTCCTCCATCACCTCGCGCGCGCCCATCAGATAGACCGGGCCGCGGGGTTCGGAGCCGGCGAACTGCATGGCCCTGTGGACGAGCTGCTTGACGTTGCGCCCGGTGCGCACCTCGTTGTCGTATTTCATGTAGCCGCGCACGATGCCGCGCTGGTCGTGGACATCCTGGATCCACTGGATGAATTCGTTGCGGCTGCCGCGCAGCTCGCCTTCCTGGGTGAAGGGCGAGGCGCCGGCGAAGATCAGCATGGGCACGCGGCCCCTGGCGGCGTTGTGCACCGCGCCGGCCAGCGCCTGGGTGCCGCATTCGACATGCACGATGACCGCCTGCGCCTGTCCGGAGACCTGCGCGAATCCCTGCGCCGCGCTCATCCCGGCCATCTCGTTCGGACAGGTGATGACGCGGGGCACCGAACGACCCTTGGCACGCGCCTCGGCGATCGCCTCGATCAGGCCGGGATGGTCGCTGCCGAAATTGACGAAGAGATGGGTGACCCCCGCTTCCATCAGGGCTTCGAGAAAGGCGGTGCTGGCGGTGTACATCGGCGACGTTCCTCTCAATCCAGCGCAGCGATGAGGCGGCGCAGCATGTCGAGAAGCGCGGGCTTGCCCGCCCCGACGATGGCGTCCAGTTCCCGGTCGTGACGGGCGGCGCATTCGGCCAGATGCGCCAGCTTCTCGCTGCCCTTGTCGGTCAGGTGCAAACCGTGGCTGCGGCGATCGGCGGTGCTCGGACAGCGCCGGATCAGCATCGCCCGGTCGAGATCGCGCAGCACCGGCGTCAGGGTGGACTTGTCGCGACCGGCCGCGCGGCTCAGCGCTAGCGGCGTGACGCCCGGATTGTCGTTGATCAGCGAGAGCACGGCGAAATGGCCGGGCCGCAGATCGGCCTGCGCCGCATGGCGCTTGAAGGATTTGAAGGAGGCGTTCTGGGCAAGCTGGAGATGAAAGGCGATGTAATCGTCCAGCGCACCGCGGCGGACCGGATCGTCGCCGCGCAAAGGACTGTCCGGCTCCGCGGACCGTCGTGTCGCTGACATGCTTCCCCTCCCAAGGCCGCCGGACGTCACCGTCCGGGCCGCCGCAAGGGCGACCATGCCCGGAGGCTAGGCGAGAGAAAGACCCGCCGCAACTAGTTTTATCACAAACCAGTTTCGGGCAGCGACAAGCAGGGGGGCGTCGGCGCGCAGGTCGATTTCCCGTGCCGGTATGACGAACGGCCCGGGCGCTGGAGAGCACCCGGGCCGCCGGTCGTGTCGTCGATGAGCGGGTGACCGCCCTCCCCGTCGCGCGGGTCAGGCGTCAGCCGACGGCGAGGCTTACCCGCCTAGCGGCCCCAGCGCAGGACCAGCGGGTCGAGCGTGCGGGCGAGCTCCAGGAGACCGGCGCGCGTGTCCGGATGCGCCGGGGCGATCGGCTTGCGCACGGCGTCGGAGGCAATGATGCCGCCTTCCTTCATCAGGATCTTCGCCGTGGCGAAGCTGGTCTGGCGGTTCTCGTAATTGATCAGCGGCAGCCAGCGCGCATAGGCCGCGACGGCTGCTGCGCGATCGCCGGCGAAATAGGGATCGATGATCTGGCGGATGCCGTCGGGAAAGCCGCCGCCGGTCATGGCGCCGGTGGCGCCGGCGTCGAGATCGGCCATCAGCGTGATCGCCTCCTCGCCGTCCCACGGACCCTCGATCGCGTCACCGCCGAGCGCGATCAGCTCGCGCAGCTTGGAGGCGGCGCCGGCGGTCTCGATCTTGAAATAGGAGACGTTCTCGATCTCGGCCGCCATGCGGGCGAGCAGTGCCGGCGGCAGCGGCGTGCCGGCGACCGGCGCGTCCTGGATCATGATCGGGATGGAGATCGCGTCGGACAGCGCCTTGAAGAATTCGAAGACCTGCTTCTCGCCGACCCGGAAGGTCGCGCCGTGATAGGGCGGCATCACCATGACCATGGCGGCACCGGCGGCTTCCGCCGCCTTGCAGCGGGCGACGCACACATCGGTGGAGAAATGGCTGGTGGTCACGATCACCGGCACCCGGCCGGCGACATGCTCCAGCGCCAGATGCATCTGCTCGTCGCGCTCGGCATCGGACAGGACGAACTGCTCGGAAAAGTTCGCCAGGATGCAGATGCCGGTCGATCCGGCGTCGATCATGAAGTCGAGCGCCCGGCGCTGGCCGTCGAGATCGGGCGCACCGTCCTCGGTGAAAATGGTCGGCGCGACGGGATAGACCCCGCGATAGGGCCGGACGGCGGAACATGCGGTCATCGTGTTTCCTGCTCTGCTGGTCAGTCTCGAAGGCGTCCGGGCCGGTCTGGCACGGACGATGTGCGGCAGCGTCAGCCGCGACCGACGAAGGGCATCTGGGTCGCCATGACGGTCATCGTCAGGACGTTGGCCTCCAGCGGCAGGCTCGCCATGTGCGCCACGGCGCGGCCGATATGGCCGGCGTCGATGGTCGGCTCGACCGCCGTCGTGCCGTCCGCCTGCAGCACGCCCTTCGACATGCGCGCGGTCATCTCGGTGGTGGCGTTGCCGATGTCGATCTGGCCGCAGGCGATGTCGAACGGCCGGCCGTCCAGCGCGGTTGCCTTGGTCAGGCCGGTGATGGCGTGCTTGGTCGCCGTGTAGGGCGAGGAATTCGGCCGCGGCGTCGTCGCGGAAACCGAACCGTTGTTGATGATGCGGCCGCCATGCGGCGTCTGCGCCTTCATCATGCGGAAGGCTTCCTGCGTGCAGAAGAACGCGCCGGTGAGATTCGCACCGACCACCGTGTTCCACTGCTCGGCGGTGAGCTCTTCCATCGGGATGGCCGGCGAGCCGGCGCCGGCATTGTTGACCAGCAGGTCGAGGCGGCCGAAGCGCTTCTCGACCTCGGCGAAGAGCGCCGTGACGGAGGCCTTGTCGGAAATGTCAGCCGGCACGACGACGGTCTGCGCCTCGCCGATGGCCTTGGATGCCTCGTCCAGCACTTCGCGGCGGCGACCGGTCATCACGACCGTGAACCCGTCGGCGACCAGCGCCGTGGTGATGGCCTTGCCAACGCCGGTTCCTGCGCCGGTTACCACGGCAATCTTGTTCTGCGACGTCATCGCGTCGACCTCCCCTGATTCATCATACGACCTGGTCGCGTTTCGCCCCCGCGAAACGCCATTGCAGCATGGCGACGTGTGGTCGTTCGTCGGTGCCACCGCTCCCATACGCTGCCGCGATGCCGCTTGACAACGTCGGCAGCGGATGATGGCGTCCATCCCAAGCGATCGCCCTGTCATAAGATCGCAGCAAGAACCGGCCGGAGGAAACGGCATGCAGTCCGAGACAGCCGAAAGGGTCGACAGCGCGACCTGGCGGCGACAGGCCCTGGCGATTCTGTCCGCATGGGGCATGAGCGATGCGCATGCGGCGGTCACCGCCGACGTGCTGGTCGCGGCCGACCTCATGGGTATCGATTCCCATGGCCTGACCCTGTTGCCGCTCTACGACCAGCAGCTCGGCAATGGCGGCGCCACCGCGACGCCGAATATCGAGGTCGTGCACGACATGGGCGCCGTCGCGCTGATCGACGGCGACGCCGGCTTCGGCCAGGTGCCCGGCATGATGGCCGTGGACATGGCCGCCGAGCGGGCCGGACGCTTTGGCATCTCCGCCATCTCGATCCGCAATTCCAACCATTACGGCGCGGCCGGCGTCTATGTGCGGCGGCTTGCCGAACGTGGGCTCGTCGGCATCTCGACCTCGTCGGTCTGGCGGGCCGGCATCGTGCCGACAGGCGGGCTGGCGCCGAAGCTCGGCACCAATCCCATCGCCTTCGCCGCCCCCTCGGCACGCGGCCAGCCCTTCCTTCTCGACATGGCGACCTCCACCGCGGCGATCGGCAAGCTCAAGCTGGCGCAGCGGGCCGAGACCGAACTGCCGGAAGGCTGGGCCCTGACGCGTCAGGGCACACCCCAGCGCGATCCCAACCTCGCGCTGCTCGATCCCTTGCTGGCACCGCTGGGCGGCCACAAGGGCTATGGGCTGGCGACCATGGTCGAGGTCCTGTCCAGCGTCCTGTCCGGCGCCGCCCTGACACCGCTGCGCGGGGCCCCCGGCCAGAAGCACGATGTCGGCCATTTCATCCTGGCCCTCGATCCCGCGATGATCCGCGGCTCGCGCGCCGCCTTCGAGGACGACCTCGACCGCATGGTCGACGGCCTGCGTGCGACCGACCCGATCGATCCGGCCCATCCGGTGATGGTGGCCGGCGACCCCGAATATGCCCGCGAGGCCGACAGGCTGGCGCACGGCATCCCCTTGTCTGCGAAGCTCGCCGCGCAATTGCGCGAGATTGCCGAACGGGCGGGCGCCGCCTTCCTGTTCGAGCGGGAGAGTGCGCCGACGTGACCGACCGTCCCTCGGGGCGGAGATAAACTGGGAGGAGAAAGACATGAAGAAGACCCTACTGACGCTCGCGCTCACGGCGGCGGGCATCGCCATGACCATGCCGGCACAGGCACAGCAGCTGCGGTTCATGACCGGTCCGCAGGGCGGTTCGTGGTATCCGCTGGGCGGCGCCATCCAGGGCATGGCGCCCGACGGCGTGGCGATCCAGGTCCTGCCGGGCGGCGGCGTCGCCAACGTCCAGGGCGTCCAGAACGGGGCTGCCGATCTCGGCTTCGCCAATTCCATCTCGACGGTCGACGCCATCAAGGGACGCGAGCCGTTCGAAGGCGAAGCCGACAATGTCTGCAACCTCGCGACGCTCTATCCGCAGTATTTCCAGATCGTCACGACCGCCAGCACCGGCATCGAGAAGGTCGAGGATTTCGCCGGCAAGCGTCTGGCCACCCAGCCGGTCGGCAACACCGCCGAGCAGGTGACCCGCGCCGTGATGCAGGCCGCCGGCATGACCTATGACGACCTGTCGACCGTCGACTACGTGTCCTATTCGGATGGCGTGTCGCTGATGCAGGACAACAATTCCGACATCTTCACGCTCGGCACCACCGTGCCGGCCTCGGCGATCATGGATCTCGCCAATTCCTCCGAGATCAAGCTGGTGCCGCTGGACGCCGACTTCATCGCCAAGATGAAGGCCGAGATCAATCCGGGCTACACCGGCGTGACCATCCCGGCCGGCTCCTATCCGGGGCAGGACGAGGACGTCAGCGCGGTCGGCTACGCCACCCACGTGATCGCGCGCTGCGATCTCGATGCCGGCGTCGTCGAGGGCATTCTCGGCCAGATGTGGGAGAACCGCCAGGATCTCGCCGCCATCGCCGCCGCGATGAAGGACATCACCGTCGAGGAGATGGCCCAGGACGTCGGCGTGCCGATGCACGAGGGTGCCAAGGCCTTCTACAAGGCCAACGGCGTCGAGATGTAAGCAGGATGGCGGGCGTGCGGCTTCGGGAGGGGCCGCACGCCTTTTTGTGACCGGCGGGCGCTTGAGCCGGCCGGACGACGGGTCGGCAATCCGGCCTGTCCACGGGGGGTGACATGGAACGACACGAAGTCTGGCTGAAGCGAACGATCACCGTCGTCGCGGTGACGATGAGCCTGTTCCACCTCTATGTCGCCTATTTCGGGCCACCCAACGCCTTCACCCTGCGGGCCACCCATTTCGGCTTCGCGCTGGTGCTGGCCTATCTGTCGCTGCCGATGTTCGCCTCGCGCCAGGGCAAGGCCCCGACGCCGCTCGACTGGCTGTTCCTGGTCGGCTCGCTCGCGGCCTCGGCCTACCCGATCGTCGAGCAGCAATATTTCAACACCCGCATGGCCTATGTCGGCCCGGTCTCGGCCACCGACATCAGCTTTGCGATCCTCATGATCGTCGTCGTCCTGGAGGGCACGCGCCGCGCCATCGGCCCGATCCTGCCGATCACCGCGCTGATCTTCCTCGGCTACCAGGTGTTCTTCACCAACACCCACCTGATCCGGCTGCTCGAATACCAGTACATGACGACCGATGCCCTGTTCGGCATCCCGGCGCAGGTCTCGGCCACCTATGTCGTGCTGTTCGTCATCTTCGGCGCCCTCGCCGAACGGCTGGGCATCGGCAAGCTGTTCATGGATTTCGCCCTGGCGCTGACCGGCAGCCAGGCCGGCGGACCAGCCAAGGTCGCCGTCGTCACCTCGGGCCTGTTCGGCTCGGTGTCGGGCTCGGCCGTCGCCAACGTGATGACCACCGGTACCTTCACGATCCCGCTGATGAAGCGCATCGGCTATCCGCCGCACTTCGCCGGCGCCGTCGAGGCGGTCGCCTCCACCGGCGGCCAGATCATGCCGCCGATCATGGGTGCCGCGGCCTTCGTCATGGCCGAGTTTCTCGGCGTCAGCTACCTGAAGGTCGCGGCCTTCGCGCTGCTGCCCGCCCTCCTCTACTATCTCGCGGTCTTCCTCGCGGTGCATTTCGAGGCCAAGAAACAGGGCCTGAAGGGTCTGCCCAAGGCCGATCTGCCCCGCGTAGGCGAGGTGCTGCGCGAGCGCGGCCACCTGTTCCTGCCGCTGTTCATCATCATCGGCACGCTGATGTCCGGCTTCTCAGCGCCCTTCTCGGCACTGATGGGCATCGTCTCCGTGGTGCCGGTCGTCCTGATGCGCAGCACCACCCGCAGCGAATTCACCATGGCCAAGCTGATCGACGGCCTTGAGGCCGGCGCGATCAACTCAGTGATCGTCGCCATGGCCTGCGCCACCGCCGGCATCGTCATCGGTGTCATCGCCCAGACCGGGCTCGGCCTGACCTTCACCAGCATCGTGCGCGCCGCGGCGCAGGACATGCTGCTGCCGGCCCTGCTGCTGACCATGGTCGCCGGCATCGTCCTGGGCATGGGCATGCCGACGACCCCGGCCTACATCGTCCAGGTGGCGCTTCTCGTGCCGGCTCTCGTCCGGCTCGGCGTGGCGGTCGAGGCAGCGCACATGTTCGTGCTCTACTTCGCCATCCTGTCGGCGATCACCCCGCCGGTGGCGATTGCCGTCTATGCGGCCTGCGGCATCAGTCGCTCGGCGGTCTGGGACACCAGCATCGCGGCGGTGAAGCTGGCGCTGACGGGCTACATCATCCCGTTCATGTTCGTCTTCGGCCCGTCGCTGCTCCTGATCGGCGACTGGGACAAGGTGGCCGTGTCCGTCGTGACCTCGATCACCGGCGTCACGCTGCTCACCGGCGGCCTCTCCGGCTATCTGCTGAAGCCGGCCAACTGGCCGACGCGGCTCCTCTACATCGCCGCCGCCTTCACGCTGATCAAGCCGGGCCTGACGACCGACATGATCGGTGCCGGTCTCGGCGCGCTCGGCCTGTTCCTCAACTGGCGCTGGCCGGCGCCGGACTTCGTGCCGCGCAACCGGCCGATGGTCGATCCGGGCCATGTGGAGGCGCCGGAGAACGCGCCGATTGAGCCCGGCGACCTGCTGGAGGCCTCGGCCCACAGCAGCCATCCGCGCAACGGCTGACACGAAAAAGGCGGGGCGCCGAGCGCCCCGCCTTTCTTCATCTCCGGGGACCGCCTCCCTCGGCGCCGGCCGTCCATGACGGCCGATGCCGCATCAGGGCATCGGGATGTCCTGCGTGAATTTCGGCACGTGATAGCCCTTCTGCACCGCCTCGCGGCCGGCCAGTTCGACATACCAGCGCTTCACATTCGGGAAGTCGTGGAGCGAGATCTCCTGCCATTCATGGCGCGATGCCCACGGCCAGATCGACAGGTCGGCGATGGAATACTCTCCGGCGACATATTGTTCGCGGCCAAGTTGGGTGTCGAGCACGCCGTAGAGGCGGCGCACTTCCTTGGCGAAGCGCTCCTCTGCGAAGGGCGCCTTGCCCTTGTTGAACTTCAGATATTGATGCGCCTGGCCGAGCATCGGACCGAAGCCGCCCATCTGCCACATCAGCCATTCGAGCGTCTTCATCCGGGCGACGGGCTCGGTCGGCAGCAGCTTGCCGGACTTTTCCGCCAGATAGATCAGGATCGCGCCCGATTCCATCAGCGTCAGGCCGTTGTCGCGGTCGACGATCGCCGGGATCTTGTTGTTCGGCGCGACCTTCAGGAATGCGGGATCGAACTGTTCGTCCTTGGTGATGTCGATGGCGTGGGCCTCATAGGGAAGCCCCATTTCTTCCAGCGCGATCGAGACCTTGCGGCCATTGGGCGTCGCCCAGGTGTAAAGATCGATCATCGGTGCAAATCCTCCCAGAGTGCTGTGTTCGAGATAGTCGAGGCATGGCGACCTGCGGCGGCGCGAGGACCGACCGCAGGCCGAACCGGATGGCTATTTCGCCGAGGCGCGCAGCTTCGTGACCGTGGTGCGGGTCGAGATCCGCTCGGGATCGGTGACGAGCTCGATCAGCGCCGCCTTGCCGGAGGCACGCGCCCGCTCGAAGGCCGGCATGAACTCGTCATTGCTGGTCACTCGCTCGCCATGGGCGCCCATCGCCGTCGCCATGGCGGCGAAATCCGGGTTCTGCAGGTCTGTGCCGACCACCCGGACGGGATATTCCCGCTCCTGATGCATGCGGATCGTGCCGTAAGTGCCGTTGGCGAAGACGAAGATGATCGGTGTCGCGCCGTACTGGACGGCGGTCGCCAGTTCGAGGCCGCTCATCTGGAAGCCGCCGTCGCCGACGCAGCCGATGACGGTGCGGTCGGGATGGGCGATCGCCGCGGCGACGGCCGCCGGCACCGCATAGCCCATGGCGCCGGCCGTCGAGCCGATCTGCCGCCCCGGCCGTCCATAACGCAGGTAGCGCTGCGGCCAGCCCGTGTGGTTGCCCGCGTCGAGCGTGACGATGGCGTCGGTCGCAAGCTCTTCGCGCAAAGTGGTGAAGGCGGCCGCAAGATCCAGCGGACCGGCTTCCTGTTCCGGTTCCACGTCGGCCAGGAACTCCTGGCGCAGCTGCGAACGCCAGCCCTCGAAGCGCGACGGCTCGAACCAGCGCGCCTCGGCAAGGGCGGAGGCCAGCGGGGCCGGCGAGGCGCAGAGGCCGAGCTCGGGCTGATAGACCCGGCCGACCTCCTCGGCGCCGGAATGGATATGGATGAGGCGCGGACGCGGCGCCGGCGAATCGAGCGTCGTGTAGCCCTTGGTCGTCATCTCGCCGAGCCGCGCGCCGGCGACGAACAGCACGTCGACCTGGGCCATCCGCTTGACGAGGCTCGGCGCGCCGGCCGTGCCGAAATCGCCGACGAAGCTCGACGAGCCCGCGGAAACGACGTCCTGGCGGCGGAACGAACTGGCGACCGGCAGGCCGTTGGCCTCGGCAAAGGCAGTGATGTCGCGGCACGCCGCATCGGTCCAGCCGCTGCCGCCGACCAGCATCAGCGGGTTCTTCGCCTCCGCGAGGATCGCCCGGATCGCCTCGGCATCGGCGGCCGTGACATGGCCCTCGACCGGCGTCGCCTTCGGCGCGTCGCCGACGCTCGCCATCTCGGTCAGCATGTCCTCGGGCAGCGCCAGCACCACCGGTCCCGGCCGACCCGACATCGCCACCTGATAGGCCCGCGCGACATATTCGGGAATGCGCGCCGTGGTCTCGATCTCGGCCGCCCATTTGGCGACCGGCGAGAACATCCGGCGATAGTCGATCTCCTGGAAGGCCTCACGATCGCGCATGTCGCGGCCGACCTGGCCGACGAACAGGATCATCGGCGTCGAATCCTGGAATGCCGTGTGCACGCCGACCGAGGCGTGGCAGGCGCCCGGGCCGCGGGTCACGAAGCACAGCCCCGGCTTTCCGGTCAGCTTGCCGTAGGCATCGGCCATGTTGGCCGCGCCGGCCTCGTGGCGGGCATTGATCAGGCGGATCTCGTCGCGGCTGTCATAGAGCGCGTCGAGCACCGCCAGATAGCTTTCGCCGGGCACGCAGAAGGCAGTGTCGGCCCCCTGCTTCAGCAGCTGGTCCACCAGAATGCGCCCACCGTTGCGGGCATTGGCTTGCGACTGGGTCATGTTCAGATCGACCTCGAAGGAATGCGCGGCCTTGAAGACCGTCCTGCGGGAGGCGCGAGGATCACGCCGGATGAAACCCGCGTCAGCGGGCGGTGGATCGAGCCGGCCGGGCCGTTACGCTCAGGTCTAGCGCGGCCCAGGGGCCATCGCCAAGACCGCCGCAAGGGCCGCCTGGAGGCCGGCTCAGCAATAGCGTTCCGGTCCGACGGACTGGGCGTCCGAATAGCGGTCGCCATGGGCAAAGCCGACCGGCAGCACGGCCTCGATGGCGGCCATGTCCTCCGCCGACAGCGTGATCGCCATCGCGTCGGCGTGGTCGTCCAGATGATCCGCGCTGCGCGTGCCGGGAATGGCGACGATCTGCGGCGAGCGATGCAGCACCCAGGCGATCGCCAGCGCCGCCGGCGACTGGCCGCGCTCGGCCGCAAAGGCACGGAAACGGTCGGCAGCGGCGAGGTTGTGGCTGAAATTCGGCTCGACGAAGCGCGGATTGGCAGTGCGGAAATCGCCCGGCGGAAAATCGGCCGGCACCAGCGGCTTTGCCCCGAACATGCCGCGGGCCAGCGGCGAGAAGGCGACGAGAGCCGTGCCGGAGCGCTCGCATTCCTGCACGAGACCGAGTTCCGGCAGGCGCGTCCACAGGGAATATTCGCTCTGGACGGCGGCCACCGGATGCACCGCATTGGCCCGGCGCAACGTGCCCGGAGAAATCTCCGACAGGCCGATCGCGCCGATCTTGCCCTCCTCTTTGAAGCGCACCAGCGTCTCCATCACCTCCTCGATCGGCCGCCCGGCCTCGCGGCGATGGATGTAGAAGAGATCCACATGCTCGACGCCGAGCCGGCGCAGCGAGCCTTCCAGCGCGCCGCGCAGATAGTCGGCCGAATTGTCGAAGCTGCGCTGCGGCGCCCGCTTGATCGCCGCCTTGGTGGCGATGACGAATCGGTGCGACCGGGCTTTCAGGAAGCTGCCGATCACCTCCTCCGAGACGCCCTCGCCATAGACATCGGCCGTATCGAGATGATCGATGCCGCGTTCGATGGCTCGGTCGAGCGTACGGTGGCTCTCCGCCACGTCGGTCGCCCCGTAGATGCCGCCGAAGCTCATGCAGCCGAGCCCCACGGGCGCCACCTGCGGTCCGCCCGTTCCAAGCCTGCGCCGTTCCATCATGCCCCCTCTTCCTTCACTCGCCGTGCGCCCGCCTGCCCTTGCAGACAGATGCGGACGCCCCGGTCTCGCGTCGCCACGGCGGCCGCTCCCGGCCGGCAATCCCCGCGCGACGTCTCCCTCCACGACCGGTGGATAACGTATCCACTGCCCCGATCGTGCCCTTCCGGGAACCGATAGCACATCGGCGACCTTGCCCCGAGCGTCATATGATGACACGTGAAGCACGTCACCGGCGAATGGTGCCGGCGCGTCGCATGACTTTCGTGTGGACAGCCGTGCTGCCTAATGTCGATGTATGCATTGAAAGCTCGCCACCCGCGACAAACATTCCGGGTCCCAGGATCGCTCGTCCGCTTCGGTGTGGCGGGCATGGCTGCAAATGACAGGTGAATTGATGGCTTTGACAGGAGACCTCCTCATCGGAGGCGCGACACGACACGGAACCGCAGGCGACATCCACGGCCTTGACGCGGCAACCGGCGAGAAGCTCGAGCCGGCCTTCGGTGCGGCCGGCCCCGACGATCTGGAAAAGGCCTGCGCGCTCGCCGCCGAGGCGTTCCCGATCTTCCGCGAGACCGATCTGGAAGCACGCGCCGTGTTCCTGGAGACGATCGCCCAGAACATCATGGATATCGGCGACGAGCTGGTCCAGCGCTGCGTGACCGAGACCGGCCTGCCGCAGGCCCGCGTCGAGGGCGAGCGCGGCCGCACGGTCGGCCAGCTCCGGCTGTTCGCCGCGACCGTCCGCGAGGGCTCGTTCCTCGAGGCCCGCATCGATCCGGCCATGCCGGACCGCAAGCCGATGCCGCGCGTCGACCTGCGCCTGCGCAACGTCGCGGTCGGCCCGGTCGCCGTCTTTGGCGCGTCCAACTTCCCGCTGGCCTTCTCGGTCGCTGGCGGCGACACGGCCTCGGCGCTGGCCGCCGGCTGCCCGGTCGTCGTCAAGGCCCATTCGGCCCATCCCGGCACCTCCGAGCTGGTCGGCAAGGCCGTGCAGAAGGCGGTCAAGGATTGCGGCCTGCATGAGGGCGTCTTCTCGATGCTGTTCGGCTCGGGCCGCGTCATCGGTCAGGGTCTCGTCGCCGATCCGCGCATCAAGGCTGTTGGCTTCACCGGCTCGCGCAGCGGCGGCACGGCGCTGATGGCGACCGCAGCGGCCCGTTCCGAGCCGATCCCGGTCTATGCCGAGATGAGCTCGATCAACCCGGTCGTGCTGCTATCGGGCGCCCTCGCCGCACGCGGCGAAGCGATCGGCAAGGCCTTTGTCGGTTCGCTCACCATGGGTGCCGGCCAGTTCTGCACCAATCCGGGCCTCATCCTCGCCATCGACGGCGAGGGCCTGGAAAGCTTCGTCAAGGGCGCCAGCGCCGCGCTGGGCGAGGCTCAGGCCGCGACCATGCTGACGCCGGGCATCCACGAGGCCTATTGCGAAGGCGTCAAGCGTCTGGACAGCCATTCGCAGGTCCAGAAGCTGGCCGAGGGCAAGGTCGGCGAGAAGTTCCAGGGTCAGGCGGCCCTGTTCTCCACCAAGGCCGCCGACTTCCTGGCGCATCCCGAGCTGCAGGAAGAGGTCTTCGGCTCCACCTCGCTGATCGTGCGCTGTGCCGACGAGGCGGAACTGCAGAAGGTCCTGGGCTCGGTCGAGGGTCAGCTGACCATCGCCCTGCACATGGAAGAGGGCGACCACGACGACGCCCGCAAGCTGCTGCCCGTGCTCGAGGAGAAGGCCGGTCGCATCCTGGTCAACGGCTTCGGCACAGGTGTGGAAGTGGCCCCGGCCATGGTCCATGGCGGTCCCTTCCCGGCCACCTCCGACGGCCGCTCCACCTCGGTCGGCACGCTCGCCATCGCCCGCTTCCTGCGGCCGGTGAGCTATCAGGACATGCCCGACGCGCTGCTGCCGAAGGCCCTGCAGGAGGCCAACCCGCTGAACGTGCCGCGCCGCATCGACGGCAAGCTCGGCTAAGCTCCGCGCAGACCACGAACGAAGCCCCCGGTGACCGACGGTCCCGGGGGCTTTTTCGTTCGGGGCTCCGGCACGTCCGCATGGGCCGGCCCGCCCGGCACGTCTCACCTGGCGGTCTCTCTGCCCTTGGCATCGCCGGCCATATGGCTGACAGTGTCGCGGGGGAAATTCGCGACATCTTCGGGGGGAGAAACTCTTGGCAGTTCAGAAAAGACGGGTCGCGCTGGTCGGGCTCGGCATGGTGGTGGGCGCCCATGTCCGCAGCCTCAACGATCTCGCCGACCGGGTCGAGATCGCCTACGCCTACAGTCCCACGGCGGCCCGGCGCGAGGCCTTCGCGGCGCAGTTCCCGGTGCCGACCTGCGATCGTCTGGAGACGATCCTCGACGATCCGAGCATCGACGCCGTCATCGTCCTGACCCCGCCCAACACCCATCTCGACATCGTCGGGCGCTGTGCGGCGGCGGGCAAGCACGTGCTCCTGGAAAAGCCGCTGGAGATCACCACCG
Organism: Aurantimonas sp. NFXS3; assembly: GCF_049132005.1. Classification (NCBI taxonomy): domain Bacteria; kingdom Pseudomonadati; phylum Pseudomonadota; class Alphaproteobacteria; order Hyphomicrobiales; family Aurantimonadaceae; genus Aurantimonas; species Aurantimonas sp. NFXS3. The sequence continues at coordinate 991,978 of NZ_JAGDDZ010000001.1, read as the reverse complement.
AGCGCGCCACGCAGATGGTCGAGGCCTGCGAGGCCGCCGGGGTCACCCTCGGCATCGTCCTGCAGCACCGCTTCCGCCCGGCCGCCGAGGCGCTCGCACGGATGATGGCCGCCGGCGATCTCGGCGAGATCGCCGGCTGCTCGACGATCATCCGGCTGTGGCGTCCGCAGGCCTATTACGACGAGCCCGGCCGCGGCAGCCTCGCCCGCGATGGCGGCGGCGTGCTCCTCACCCAGGGCATCCATACGCTCGACCTGATGCTGAGCTTGGCCGGTCGACCGGCCGAGGTGCGGGGCTTCGCCACCACCAGTCCGGTGCATGTGATGGAAACCGAGGACATGGTCGCCGCCGGCATCCGCTTCGAGAACGGCGCTCTCGGCACCATCGACGCGACGACCGCCGCCTATCCGGGCTTTCCCGAACGCATCGAATTCATCTGCCGCAACGGGACCGCGGTCCTTGCCGGGACCGGCCTCGACGTGACGTTCCACGACGGTTGCACCGAGCGGGTCGCGCCGCTGGAGACTGCCGGCGGCACCGGGGCCAATCCGATGGATTTCCCGCATGACTGGCACCGCAGTGCCATCGCCGACTTCCTCGATGCGCTGGACGAGCGGCGCCCACCCCGCATCTCGGGCCGCGAGGCGCTGAAGGTGCATCGCCTGATCGATGCGCTGATCGAGGCCGGCCGGACGGGAACCAGCGTCGCGGTCGCCGCAGACCCGGCCTGACGGCCCACCCGCGCCCGCCAGTCAGGCCGGCGCGGGTTGCACCAAACAGTGAACAGCGGCAGCGCTATTGCGCCTCCCAAGCGCCGAGCCGCTGGCCTTCGATGATCGCCATGGCGACATGGTAGAGCAGCCGCGTCGGCGCGTCGGCCTGCAGCGTGTTGCCGTCGGGATCGATCTGGTTGCGCCAGATCGGGCGGTCGGCAGCGATGTGCTGCTTGAACATCAGCTTGGTCAGCTGCCGGGCCCGCGCCACGCCCTCCGCGTCCCCGGCCGATTCGGCCCGCGCCAGATGCGCCTTGATGCCTTCCGTCTGGGGCCAGAGCAGCATCGATGTCGAGATCGGCGCCCCTGACGGGTCGATCTCGTCAAAGACGCCGCCGCCCAGCCGGCCGCCACGATGGGTGCCGTTGTTCCAGCCGAACCGGTAGAGGGCCGCGGCATGGCCGTCGAAGCGCCGGTCGCCCGATAGGGCCGCATAGCGGTGCAGCAGCCAGACCCATTCGAACTGGTGGCCCGGCTCGCGGATGCGGCCGGCCGGCGGCGGCGCCTCGCCGAGATTGCGGTCGAGGAACTCGCGCAGCGAGCCGGTGTCGGCGTCGTAGAAATGTGCCGCGAAGACTTCGGCGATGCGCCTCGCATGCTCCAGCCAGCGCGGCTCGTCCGTCGCCTCGTGCAGCGCCAGCAGTGCCTCGAAGAGGTGCATGTGCGGGTTCTGGCGGCGCGGCAGCGGATAGGGTTCGCCAGGCTGCGTGGCCCGGTCGTCCTCGTGATAACCGCCGGTCGCCGGATCGAAGAGGGTGCCGTGGAACCAGTCGAAGGTCTCGTCGAGGAGACTGCGCGCAGTCTCCGAAGGCCCGAGCTGCAACAAGGACGCAAGTCCGAGCAGCACGAAGCTGTGGTCGTAGGCATCCTTGACCCGGTTCGCACCGGGCCCGGCTGGATCGCCGTCCCGGCCGACCGCGCGGTAGAATCCGCCGTCGGACGGATCGCGCAGATGGTCGGTGAGGAAGGCCAGCGCGGTCTCGGCGCCGGCGACGCAGTCCTCGCCGCCGCCGTTCAGCCGTGCATGGGCGCAGGTGAACAGCATCCGCGCCTGCACGAGCGTGGTCTTGGGATCGTCCTCATAGGGCTCACCGGCCGAGGAGAGCCGGTCGAAGAAGCCCCCATACCGGTCGTCCCGCGCCGTCGCGATCCAGAACGGCATCGCCTTGTCGTAGAGCCAGAGATCCGGCCGCCGATCGCTGCGTGTCATGTGCGTCTTTCCCCGATCGCATGGTCTATAAAAAGAGCGCGGCGCACCGTTTCCGGGCACCGCGCTCCTCCCCCCTCAACCGATGGCTCAGTTGACGAATTGCGGCATCAGCAGTCGCGGCAGCCACAGGCTGACCGACGGGAACACGATGACCAGTGCCAGGATGGCCAGCATCGGTGCCAGGATGATCGCCACGTCCTTGATCACCCGTTTGACCGATATCCCCGCGACCGAACATGAGATCAGCAGGCACAGGCCGTAGGGCGGCGTCACCAGGCCGAAGGCGAGGCTGATCACGCCGATCATGGCGAAGTGGATCGGATGCATGCCGACCGACTGCGTAACCGGCCACAGCACCGTGCCGAGAATGATGATCGCCGGGATTGCATCGATGAAGCAGCCGATGATCAGGAAGGCGATCGCCACGGCAAAGCCCATCTCGGTGATGCCGAGATCCATCGCCTGCACATAGGAGACGAGCGCCGCCGGGACCTTGAAATAGGCCAGGATCCAGCCGAAGGCGCTGGCGGTGCCGATGCAGAACAGCGCGATCGAGGCGAAGCGTCCGGTGTCGTAGAGCACCTCGGTCAGGAGCTTCAGGCCGATGGTGCGATAGACGACCATGCCGAGGAACAGCGCATAGAGGGCGGCGACCACGGAGGCCTCGGTCGGCGTGAAGACGCCGCCGACAATGCCGCCGACGATGATAATCGGCGTCATCAAAGCGAGCGCGGCCCCGAGGAACGCACCGGCGAGTTCGCGGAACGTGGCGCGGGTGTGCAGGCCCATGCCGTGGCGCCTTGCATAGATGTAGACCGTTGTCATCTGCGCGCCGGCGATCAGCATGCCCGGTATGATACCGGCAAGGAACAGGCCGCCGATCGAGACCGACATCAGCCCGCCCCAGACCACCATCAGGATCGATGGCGGAATGACGACGCCCATCACCGAGGAACAGGCGGTCACGGCGACGGAGAACGAGGCTGAGAAGCCCTCCTTCTTCATCTGCGGGATCAGCAGCGAGCCGATGCCGGCAGCGTCGGCGGTCGAACTGCCCGAAATGCCGGCGAAGAACATCGACACCACGACATTGACGTGGCCGAGACCGCCCGGAAGGTGCCCGACCAGGGCCCGCGACAATCGGATCAGGCGGTCGGTAATACCCGCCGCGTTCATCAGATTGGCGGCGAGCAGGAAGAACGGCACCGCCAGCAGCACGAAGGAATTGTAGGAGCGGAACATCTCCTGCAGCAGCAGGATCGGCGTCAGCCGGGGCTCCAGGAAGAACACCGGGATACAGGCGAGAGCGAGCGCGAAGGCGACCGGCACCCGCAGGATGATGAAGAGCAGGAACAGCCCGAACAGCAGCGCGGCGACGAAACCGGGGGTCATGCGACCTCTCCCAGCGGGCGCCGCAGTTCGATCATGACCTTCTCGGCCATGAAGAGCAGCGTGACGACCCCCATCAGCGGCCAGGCGACGAACATCCAGTTCATCGGCAGCGAGGCGATCTCGGAGGTCTGGTACCAGCCGAAGAGCAGGAACTGCCAGCCGTACCAGACGAAGATCACGGCCACGAGCGACACCATCAGATGCACGAAGATGCGCTTGGCCCGCTCAACCTTGGGATTGGCCGATTCCGGCAGGATCTCCAGATCGAAATGAGTGCCGTCGCGCACCGCGCACATGGCGCCGATCATGATCATCCACACGAAGCAGAAGCGGGCGATCTCCTCGGTCCAGATATAGCGGGGCACGTAGTCGGAACGTGACAGCACCTGCATCGTCACGGGAATGATCAGGCCTGCGACGAGCAGGCCCAGTGCCACCTTGAGGACGAGGTGGACTGCGTCGAGGATGCGATGCATGAACTCTACCGAAAAATGCGGGAAATGCGCGGAAACAGCCGGGGTCGCCGGGACGGCAGAGCCGCCCCGGCCAGGCGCCGTTACTTGATCGCCTGGATGTTCTTCAGAACGTCGGCTGCACCGAGCTCTTCGGCATAGGCCTCTAGCACCGGATTGGCGGCCGCCAGCATGGCATCACGCTCGGTGAATTCATGCGTCTTCAGCCAGCCCTTCTCGACCATGGCGTCGAGCTTCTTGCCGTCCTCGCCGCTTTCGATCTCGCGGCCGTACTGCCCGGCCTGCGGACCGGACTCGTCGATGCACTTCTGCAGGCCTTCCGGCAGGCGCTGATAGGTCTTGTTCGACATCATCAGTGGCCGGATGGTGATCGCGTGCTTGGTCAGCGACAGCTCCGGTCCCACTTCGTAGAACTTCATCTGCTCGACGCCGGCCGCCTCGTTCTCGGCCGCCTCGATGACGCCGGTCTGGATGGCGTTGTAAACCTCGTTATAGGCGATCACGGTCGGCGCCGCGCCGAGCGCGTTGAAGACGCTGGTCCAGATCGGGGCGCCCTGCATGCGGATCGACAGGCCCTTCATCTCTTCCATGTTGGTGACCGGCCGCGTCGCAAAGACGTTGCGCGTGCCGCCGCCCGCATAGCCGAGCAGCCGGATGTCGGCCTTTTCGAGAATGTCGTCGGCGATCGGCTTCAGCGCGTCGGCTTCCAGCACCTTGTTCCAGTGATCCTCGTCACGGAACAGGAACGGCATGTCCATCAGCGGCGCCATCTTCGAGAAGGTGGACATGTGGGCCGGCGAGGCCACCGCATAGTCCACCGACAGGCCCTGGTTCATGTAGGCGACGTAGTCCTTCTCGAGGCCCAGCTCGGAGTTCAGGTGCATCTCGAACTCGATGGGCTCTTCGGTGTAGCAGGCCGAAACCAGCTCCTCGAACTTGCGCATCGTCTTGGTGAAGGCGTGGTTCTCGTCGAACTGGCTCGCGCCGATCAGCTTCGTCTGCGCAGCGGCCGGGGCGGCCGAACCGAGCGCCACGGCACTGGCACCAAGCAGAAGTGCGGCGGCCGCACCCTTCATGAATCCAAACGTCATATTGTTCCTCCCAATATGGTGCGCGTTTCTGCAGTAAACGCGCACCGTTCTTTCTGCGCTGCAATATTGCAGTGCAGTATTTTCTCCCGATTCCGACTATATCCGATGACTTGCGCGGGTCAACAACGTATACGCTAAGCCTGTCGGTGCTTTTTATCGCCGGTACGATTGGAGATCGCGAGCGGGAATCGACGTGCAGGAGCGCGACCGTTCGCCGGAGAGGGACTTCACTATGACCAACAAGCCATCGATCGGTTTCATCGGCCTCGGGCTCATGGGATCGGCCATGGTCGAGCGCATGCAGAAGCTCGGCTACCCGATGACCGTCATCGCCAACCGCAGCCGCGGCAATGTCGATGCCGCGGTCAAGCGCGGGGCGACCGAGACCAAGACATCGCGCGAGCTCGCCGGCCGCAGCGACATCGTCATGATGTGCATGGACACCTCCGCCTCGGTCGAGGCGCGCATGTTCGGCGAGGACGGCGTCATTGCGGGCCTGCGCCCGGGCAGCCTCGTCATCGACTTCGGCACCTCGCTGCCCGATTCGACCAAGCGGATCGCCGCGGCCGTGGCCGAGGCCGGCGCCGAATACATGGACGCACCGCTCGGCCGCACCCCGTCCCACGCCGTCGACGGCAAGCTCAACATCATGTCGGCCGGCAGCACGGAAGCCTTCGAGCGCGCCAAGCCGGTCTTCGAGGATCTCGGCGAGAACATCTTCCATGTCGGCCCGCTCGGCGCCGGTCACACGCTGAAGCTGATCAACAATTTCTTCGCCATGACCACCGCCTGCGCGATGTCGGAGGCCTTCGCCATGGCCGACCAGGCCGGGATCGAGCGGGACACGCTGTACGGCGTGATGTCCGCCGGTCCGCTGAAGTCCGGCATGATGGATTTCGTCAAGGCCTACGCCGTCGACGACAATCCCAACATGCTGGCCTTCTCGGTCGCCAATGCCCGCAAGGATGTCGGCTATTACAGCCGCATGGCCGACGATCTCGGCGTGCCGAGCGTCATGTCGACCTCCGCCAAGCAGGCGCTGTCGCTGGCGACCGCCGGCGGCTTCGGTCAGCGCATGGTGCCGGAAATGGTGGCGTTCTTCGCCGGCCTTTTCGGCGGCAAGAAGTAAAAATCAGCTCTGAAACTACCGGATCCGGCGGCCCCGCTGCCGGATCCCTGCAAGGGTGCGATCTTCGCCGGCATCTCCCCCAAGGGCCGGATGGAGCGCCCTGCCCTCGCTAGACGTCAGCGGCGACCCGGTAATAGTCGCGGTACCATGCAACAAAGGCCGCAACGCCCTCCTTCACCGGTGTCGCCGGCCGGTAGCCGACGGCCCGTTCCAGTTCGCTGACATCGGCAAAGGTGTCGGGCACATCGCCCGGCTGCAGCGGCAGGAGCTGGCATTCGGCCTTGCGGCCCAGCGCCTCTTCCAGCGCCTCGACGTAGTCGAGCAGCTTCACCGGCGAATTGTTGCCGATGTTGAACAGCCGGAACGGCGCATTGCTGGTCGCCGGATCGGGCCGGTCGCTGTTCCAGTCGGCATTCGGCGCGGCCGGGTTGTCGCTGGTGCGGATCACCCCTTCGACGATGTCGCCGACATAGGTGAAGTCGCGGGTATGGTTGCCGCCGTTGAACAGCGGGATCGGCCGGCCCTCGAGGATGTTCCGGGTGAACAGGAACAGCGCCATGTCCGGCCGGCCCCACGGGCCATAGACGGTGAAGAAGCGCAGTCCCGTCGTCGGCAGCCGGAACAGATGGCTGTAGGAATGCGCCATCAGCTCGTTGGCGCGCTTGGTGGCCGCGTAGAACTGCAGCGGATGATCGACGCTCTGGTGCTCGGAGAACGGCATCGCCGTGTCCGCGCCGTAGACGCTCGAGGTCGAGGCATAGGTCAAGTGCCCGACCCCGCCATGGCGGCAGGCTTCCAGGATGTTGGTGAAGGCGACGACGTTGGATTCCACATAGGCATGGGGATTTTCCAGCGAGTAGCGCACGCCGGCCTGGGCCGCGAGATGGATCACCCGGTCCGGGCGATGCGCCGCAAAGCAGGCCGCCACCGCGTCGCGGTCGGCAAGATTGGCCCGCACGAAGCTGTAGCGCCCGCTCGAACGCGCCGCCGTCTCTTCCAGCACCTGCAGCCGGGCTTCCTTGAGCGCCGGGTCGTAATAGTCGTTGACCACGTCGAAGCCGACGACATCGTCGCCGCGCTCCAGAAGGCGCCGCACGACATGGAAGCCGATGAAGCCGGCATTGCCGGTGACCAGGATCGTCATCAGAGCCGCCCGTCCGTTTCCTCGCGCGCAAAGACGCCCTTCACATCGTAGAACGCCGCGTTCTCCCGGCCCAGCCCCCTGATCGCCTCCGCGCCCATGGCGGCAAACTGGCGGTGGCCGACGGCCAGCACGATCCCGTCATAGGTGGCAGGATTGGGCGCTTCGGTCAGGCAGGCAAAGCCGAATTCGCGTTCGCATTCCTCCGGCGCGATCCAGGGGTCCCAGACATCGACCACGGCGTTGAACTGCCTGAGGTCGCGGACGAGGTCGATCACCCGCGAATTGCGGATGTCCGGGCAGTCTTCCTTGAAGGCGATGCCCATGATCAGGATGTGGCTGCCGACGACAGGCAGGCCGCGGCTCATCATCAGACGCGCCACCTGGTCGGCCACATGGTGCCCCATCCGGTCGTTGATCCGCCGCCCGGCAAGGATCACCTCGGGATGATAGCCGACCTCCTGCGCCCGGTGGGTCAGGTAATACGGGTCGACGCCGATGCAGTGACCGCCGACGAGCCCGGGCCGGAACGGCAGGAAATTCCACTTGGTGCCGGCGGCCGCCAGAACGTCGAGCGTGTCGATGCCGAGCCGCTGGAAGACGATCGAGAGCTCGTTCATCAGCGCGATGTTGAGGTCGCGCTGGGTGTTCTCGATCACCTTGGCGGCTTCCGCCACCTCGATCGACGGCGCCTTGTGGGTGCCGGCGGTGACGATCGTGCCGTAAAGCCGGTCGACGGTCTCGGCGGCCTCCGGGGTGGAGCCGCTGGTGACCTTGGTGATCGTCGTCAGCCGGTGCTGGCGGTCGCCCGGATTAGCGCGCTCCGGGCTGTAGCCGAGGAAGAAGTCGCGGTTCAGTGTCAGCCCGGACAGACGTTCCAGGATCGGCGCGCAAATGTCGCGGGTGCAGCCCGGATAGACGGTCGATTCGTAGATCACCAGCGCACCGGCCGAGAGTGCCCGGCCGACCGATTCCGTCGCCCGTATCAGCGGCCCGAGATCGGGACGGTTGGCCTTGTCGATGGGCGTCGGCACCGTCACAATGAAGATGCTGCAGGCCGACAGGGCTTCCGGATCGCTGGAAAAGGCGAGATTGTCCGCCGTTGCCTGCAGATCGGCCGGATCGACTTCGAGTGTCGCGTCGCAGCCATCCTGCAGCTCGGCGATCCGCGCGGCCCTGATGTCGAAGCCCAGAACCTTGCGCTGCCGCGCAAACTCCACCGCCAGCGGCAGGCCGACATAGCCCAGCCCGATGACGGCGATCGTGCCCTGGTCCCGTTTGTCCTGGCGCATAGCGGCACCTCCGGTCGCGATCGCCCCGGCCGGTCCGGCCGGGTGGCGTGGTCTTGCCGAAGGGCTATCCATCGCTGCGGGGTCGCGTGTCAAACGGCGCGGGTTTCGGCGGACCGGACCGGCGCATCCGCGTCGCTCCCGCGCGGGCGTCCGACGCCGGCATAGCTGAAGCCGGCGCGGGTCACCGTCTCCTTGTTGTAGACGTTGCGCAGATCGACCATCACCGGGTGGGTCATCAGGGATTTCAGCCGCGCCAGGTCGAGCGAGCGGAACTCGTTCCATTCCGTCACGATGGCCAGCGCATCGGCGCCCTCGGCCGCCTGGTAGATCCCCTCGGCGAAGGTGACGTCGTCGAGCACCGCGCGGGCCTGCTCCATGCCGACAGGATCATAGGCCACGACCCGGGCGCCGCCGTCCTGCAGCGCCTGGATGATCGAGATCGACGGCGCGTCGCGCATGTCGTCGGTGTTCGGCTTGAAGGTCAGGCCAAGCACCGCGATCGTCTTGCCGCGCACCGATCCGCCGCAGGCCTGAACGATCTTGCGCGCCATCGAGCGCTTGCGCTGGTCGTTGATTGACACCGTCGTCTCGATCAGCCGCACCGGGCTTTCGGCATCCTGGGCGGTCTTGACCAGCGCCAGCGTGTCCTTGGGAAAGCACGATCCGCCATAGCCCGGCCCCGCATGCAGGAATTTCGAGCCGATCCGCCCGTCCATGCCGATGCCGCGCGCCACGTCCTGGACGTCGGCGTCGAGCTTTTCGCACAGATCGGCGATCTCGTTGATGAAGGTGATCTTCATGGCGAGGAAGGCATTGGCGGCATATTTCGTCAGCTCTGCCGTACGGCGCGAGGTGAAATAGACCGGCGCCGCGTTCAGCGAGAGCGGCCGGTAGACCTCCGACATCATTGCCTTCGCGGTCTCGTCCTCGGTGCCGATGACCACCCGGTCCGGCCGCTTGAAATCCTCGATGGCCGAGCCTTCGCGCAGGAATTCCGGATTGGAGACGACGGCGACGTCGGCGTCCGGGTTCACCTCGCGGATGATCCGCTCCACCTCGTCGCCGGTGCCGACCGGCACGGTGGACTTGGTGACGACGATGGTGAAGCCGGACAGCGCCCGGCCGATCTCGGCGGCCGCGCCGTAGACATAGGAGAGGTCGGCATGGCCGTCGCCGCGCCGCGAGGGCGTGCCGACGGCGATGAACACCACGTCGGAGCCCGCGACCGAAGCAGCAAGATCGCTGGAAAAGCGCAGCCGCTTCTGCACGGCGTTGCGCGCCACCAGCTCGTCCAGCCCCGGCTCGTAGATCGGCATGCGCCCGAGTTCCAGAAGTTCGAGCCGCGCCGGATCGCGGTCGACGCAGACGACCTCATGGCCGAAATCGGCAAAGCAGGCCCCCGAGACGAGGCCGACATAGCCGGCACCGATCATCGTGATACGCATGGTTCAGTCCTTTCGCGAGCGACGCTTGGCCGGCACCGGTCCGGCTGCGTCGGATGCAGCCCGGCAAGCGGGTTCTCGCCGCCCTTCATGGCGTCCAGATGAAGGGCGCGGCTGCGCTCCGCAATGGTGACGCGCCGTGCACAGATCGCGCGATGGATCGCCGTCGCCCATACCAGCCCGCCGGCGGATGGTGCGAGCGGCGCATCGGATACGCCCTACCCGTCCGTCAGCGCGCCGGCGCGCACCGCCATCCGCACCAGCTCGGACAGGCTGGAGGCTTCCATCTTGGTCATGACATTGGCCCGGTGGACCTCCACCGTGCGCGGGCTGAGCCCGAGATCGTAGGCGATGGTCTTGTTGGGATGGCCGGCGAGCAGCCCGTCCAGCACCTGCCGCTCGCGCGGCGACAGCGACTGGAGGCGTCCTTGTATCCGGGCGGTGTCGCCGTCGGGTCCCCCCTGGTGGTTGCAGCGTTCCAGCGCCGTGTGGATCGCTTCGAGCAGGATTTCGTCGTCGAAGGGCTTTTCGACCAGGTCGACGGCGCCCTCCTTCATCGCCTGCACGGCCAGCGGCACGTCGGCATGGCCGGTCATGATGACCACCGGCAGCATCACGCCCAGGCCCTTCAGCCGCCGTTGCAGCTCCAGCCCGTCGATCCCCGGCATGCGCACATCGCTGACGATGCAGCCGGGCTGCAGTCCCTCGAGCGAGGCGAGGAAGGCGGTCGCCGAATCGTAGACCCGCACCGCCAGTCCGGCCGTCGCCAGCAGGAAGGCCAGCGACTGGCGCACATCCGCATCGTCGTCGATGACGTGCACGACGGCATTATTCGCCATCCTCGACCTCCTTCATCCGGGCGCTGCGCAGGGTGAGCCGGAAGATCGTGCCGCCGTCCGGGTTCGGCTCGGCCCACAGATGCCCGCCATGGGCTTCGATGATGGTCCGCGAGATCGACAGGCCGACCCCCATTCCCTGCGCCTTGCTGGTCACGAAGGGCTGGAAGAGGTGCTCCGCCACATCCGCGGCGATCCCCGTGCCCGTGTCGGTGACGTCCACCCGTACCATCTCGTCCTCGCCGAGCGAGGTGACGACGACCAGTTCGCGGCGCGGCGTTTCCTGCATCGCCTCCACCGCATTGCGGATGAGGTTCAGGAGAACCTGCTGCACCTGCACCTTGTCGGCCAGGACCAGCGCGGCTTCGGGGGCGAAGTCGAAGGACACCCGCACGCCGGTCTCCTTCGCCCCCACCAGCGCCAGCGCGCTGGCCTCCTCGATCAGCGTCGGCAGGTTCTCGATCCGCCGCTCGCTTTCGCGCCGCGCCACGAAGTCGCGCAGCCGGCGGATGATCTGCCCGGCCCGCAGCGCCTGGTCCGCCGCGCGGTCGATGGCGTCGCGCACGGTGGGCAGGTTGTCGGCGTCGCCGCCGTCGAGCAGCCGGCGCGCGCCCTTCAGGTAGTTCGCGGCCGCCGTCAGCGGCTGGTTCAGCTCGTGCGCCAGCGTCGAGGCCATCTCGCCGAGCGCGGTATAGCGCGACATGTGGATGACCTCCGCCTGCAGCTCCTGCAGGCGCCGCTGGGTGTTCTGTCGCTCGGTCAGATCGCGCACGAAACCGGTGAACAGGCGGTTCTCGCCGCTTTGCATCTCGCCGACCGACAGTTCCATGGGAAAGGTCGAGCCATCCTTGCGGGCGCCGACGACGACTCGGCCGATGCCGATGATCCGCCGCTCCCCCGTGGCGAGGTAGCGGGCGAGATAATGGTCGTGCTGCTCGCGATAGGGCGACGGCATCAGCATGCTGATGTTGCGGCCGATGACCTCGTCGGGCCGATGGCCGAACAGCCGCTCGGCGGTGGCGCTGAAGGACTGCATGATGCCGGCCGTATCGATGACGATCATCGCGTCGGGCACGGTGTCGAGCACCAGTTGCAGGCGGGCCTCGCGCTCGGCCAGCTCGGTCAAAGCGCGGCGGGTGGTGGTGATGTCGCGCGCCACCTTCGAGGCGCCGACCAGCCGGCCGGCCGCGTCCCACACCGGCGAGACGGTCAGCGAGACGTCGATGATCTGCCCGTCGGCGCGGCGGCGCCGGGTCTCGAAATGCTCGACCCGCTCGCCGCGATGCAGCCGCTCCATGAAGACACGTTCCTCGTCCTCCTGGCCTTCGGGCAAGAGCATGGTGATCGGCTGGCCGACGATCTGCGCCGCGCTGTAGCCGAAGATCGCCTCCGCGCCGCGGTTCCAGTCGGTGACGAGGCCGTCCAGCGACTTGCCGATGATCGCCACGTCCGCCGAGGCGACGATCGCCGCGAGGCGGTTGTTGGCGTTCTCGGCCGCCTTGCGGGAGGTGATGTCGGCGAGGACGCCATGGATCGCCGAGCCTCCGCCGACCTCCTCGATGGCGCGGCCGCGCAGCCGCAGCCATTCCTCCCTGCCACTTGCCGCCATCGATCGCACGTCGATGTCGATGCCGAAGGGTACGGCAGCGCCGAACGCTTGCTCGGCAATGGCGCGGTCCTCGGGGTGGAGCCGGCCCAGAAGCGCCGTCAGCGGCTGGACATCGACGCCAGTCTTGAAGCGCTCGGCGGCAATCTGCGAGAGGCTGATGGTGCCGGCAACCGGATCGAACCGCCACGTGCCGACGCCCGCCGCCTGGAGCGCCCGCAGGGCATTCTCCGCGTTCCCGCAGGTGATCCGCGGTTCTGGCTCGATATCGGATTCCATGGACAGATCGCGGCCGGCAGGTGCTGGAGGTTGTATCCCTCGTCGATGACCGACACTTCCACCGTGCCGGCCTCGTGGTCAAGTTGCGGGATTATCCCGGCCGCTTGCAATCTGCCGCAGCCTGCACCGATCACTTCGCTGAGGGCACGCGCTGGCGCGCGTCGTCCGGCGTCTTCAGCCCCATGCGGGCGGCGAGCTCGCAGTCGATCCGCCGCACGTCCGCCTCGCGGCAGAGCTCCGTTCCCGGCGTCAGCAGCGCCGCCACGCCGGCGGCAGAAGCGAGGCAGGCGGCGTTTGCCAGCGGCTGGCCCTGCGAAAGCGCGAGAACGAAGGCGCCGACGAAGCTGTCGCCGGCGCCGACTGCGCTCTGCGGCTCCACACTGACGGGAGGGATCGTGAGCAGCCCTGACGCCGAGGCGATGACGGCGCCCTCCGCCCCGAGGGTCAGGGCGACGATCTCGGCCGCCCCGCGCCGGACCATGTCGAGCGCCACCTGTTCCTGTCCCTGCCGGTCGGCGGGCGCCACGCCCGTCAGCTCGCAGAACTCGCGCTGGTTCGGCTTGGCGAGGAAGACACCTTCCGAAAGCGCCGCCGCCAGCGCAGGACCCGACGTGTCGACCACGCAGCGGGCGCCGCGCCTCTTCGCGGCCGCCGCGATGCGCGCATAGAAATCGGTGGGCACGCCCGGCGGCAGGCTGCCACTGGCGACGACGAAGCCGCCGGGCACCAGATCGGCATCGACCGCGTCGAGACAGGCCCGCCATTCGGCTTCGCCAAGCTCGGGTCCCGGCAGGACGAGCCGGTACTGGGCGGTTGTGTCGGTTTCAGCGACGGTGATGTTCAGCCGGGTTTCGCCGGCAATGGCGATGGCCCGGGTCTCCAGCCCCTCGTCGGCGAGGCGCTCCCGATATGCCTGCCCCATGGTCCCGCCGGCGGTGAGAATCGCGCGGGACCCGCCGCCCAGCGCGCCGATCACCCGGGCGACATTGACCCCGCCGCCGCCCGGATCGAGGCGGGCAGGCCCGCAGCGCAGCTTGGCCTCGGGCAGCAGCCGGTCGACCGAGGTCGTCAGGTCGAGAGCGGGGTTCATGGTCAGGGTGACGATCACGGCAGCGCCCTCTTTTCGCATGCACGAGCTGTAGCGGCCCGCCGTATCCGTGCCTTGCGGTCGATCAAGCGAGACCCGGCACCGCCGGCCTCGTCGCCCTCTTGCGCGAGATCAAGGCATGCGTGCCGACCGTTTGCCTAATGGACCAATTGGGCGCGGCAGGGGCGGTTGCCGACGATGGTGCCGGAGCAGCTCGCATGAGGAAAGAAAAGCGGTTGATCCTTCTGGTCGACGACGATCTGGCGGTGCGTGAATCCCTCAAATTCGCGCTGGAACTGGACGATCTCTCCGTGAGCCTCTGCGGCACCGGCGAGGAGCTCTTGCTGCACGACGATCTCGGCGCAGCCTGCTGCCTCGTCCTCGACTACCAGATGCCCGGCATGGACGGCCTCGACGTGCTCGACGCCCTGCGGGCGAAAGGGCTGACGCTGCCCATCATCCTGATCACCGGCCACGCCACCGAAACCCTGCGCCGCCGCGCCCGGAAGGCCGGCGTCATGCAGCTTCTGGAAAAGCCGCTCGTCGACAGTGCCCTCCTCGACAGCATTCGCCATGCCATCCGCCTCGGCCGCAACCAGGGCGCCGCCCGGCCCCACTGATCGCACCGAGCCCTGCCCCGCGCGACCGATCGCAATCAGGCGGCCAGACCCGGAACGCCGAGCGTGGCGCGCAGGCCTCCTTCGTCGCGATTGGCCAGCGACAGCGTACCGCCGAGCCGCTCGGCACATTGCGCGACGATGCTGAGCCCCAGTCCCGATCCGACTGCGACGCGGTTCCGGCCACGAAAGAAGCGTTCGGTCGCGCGGGCGAGTTCGTCTTCCGGCAGGCCGGGCCCCTCGTCCTCGACAAGGATCGCCTCGCCCCTGCGGGCGATGCGGACCGTCCCTCCCTCGGGCGAATGGTTGACCGCGTTCTCCACCAGATTGCGCAGGGCCAGCGCCAGCAAGGTCGGATTCGCGGATATCTGAATGTCCGAGAGCGAGGCATCGAGATCGAGCCGCCCGCCCTTCGCCGTCAGCCGTGCCGCCTGATCGGTCAGGAGATCGGCGAGCATGTCGCGCAGCTCCACCGGCGTTGGCGCACCGTCGACATCGACGCATTCGGCCTCGGCGCTTGCCAGAAGCTGCTGCACCAGCCGCGACGTCCGGTCGACGGCGGTGGTGATCTGCGTCAGCGCAACGTCGCGCACCGCCGCATCCGGGCTGCGCGTGGCGATCTCGGCCTGGGTCTTCAGCCCGGCCAGAGGCGTGCGCAATTCGTGGGCGGCATAGGCGAGGAACTGCCGCTCGCTCCGACGGGCCCGGCCCACCCGGTCGAACAGCCCGTTGAGCGCCGCCACCATCGGGCGGATCTCCGTGACGCTTCCCTCCGCCGGCAGCGGATGCAGCTCGTCGGCGCTGCGCCCGGCCAGCGTGCCGGCCAGTTCGTCGAGCGGGCGCATGCCGCGCTGCACGGCGAACCAGATGATCAGCGCCAGAGCCGGCGCAATCAGGATCATCGGCAGGAGCAGGCCCGTCACCATGTCGCGCACCAGCCGCGCCCGCACTTCCAGACTGTCGCCGACCAGCACCTCCACGCCGGTCTCGGCGCTGCGCACGGCAAACACCCGCCAGGTCTCGCCGTCGATCTGCCGCTCCGCGAAGCCCGATCCATGGTCCGACAGGCGCTGCTGCGGGGCGCCGTCCGACCGGCCGAGCAGCGAGCCGGACAGCGACCAGATCTGGCAGGACAGCTGTCGTTCGTAGCTCTGGCCGGCCTGGGTGAAGGCGGGCAGGTCCGAGGTGCCCAACTCGGCCGCGGCTGCCAGATCGATCTGCCGGCTGCCGACCAGCGAGGACACCATGCGCGCCGCCTCCATCAGCCGGGCGTCGAGCACCTCTTCCACCTCCGCCCGCGTGCTGGCGTAGATCCAGGCCGTCGCCGACAGCCAGATGAAGCCGGTGGAGACCAGAAGCAGGACGAACAGCCGGCCCTTCAGCGACGCTCTCATGAATCGGCCCTGCGCAGCCGGTAGCCGACCCCGCGCAGCGTCTCGATGAAGCGGCTGCCGAACTTGGCGCGCAGCTTGTGGACATGCACCTCGACGGCGTTGCTCTCGACGCCCTCGTCGAAGCCGTAGAGCTTGTCCTCGAGCTGGCTGCGCGACAGGATCGCGCCGGGATGCTGGATCAGCGCGTGGAGGACGGCGAATTCGCGCCGCGACAGGCGGATGTCCACACCGTCCTGCGTCGCCACCATGGCGGCCGGATCGACCCGCACCCCCTCCCATTCGAGGAAGGGCTCGGCGCGTGTGGTCCCCCGGCGGATCAGCGCCCGCAGCCGCGCCGCCACCTCGTCCAGTGCGAAGGGTTTGCCCAGATGATCGTCGGCGCCGCCGTCGAGACCGCGGATCCGGTCCGGCAGCGCATCGAGCGCGGTCAGGAGCAGCACCGGCGTGGTGTCGCCGCGCTGGCGCATGGCCGCGAGAATGTCATGGCCCGACCCGTCCGGCAGCATCACGTCGAGCACGACGGCGTCGAAGCCTCCGACGGCCAGTGCCGCCTCCGCATCGCGGCAGCAATCGGTGAGGTCGGAGGTGAATCCGCTCATGCCCAGTCCGACCTTCAGGCCGTTCCCCAGGATCTCGTCGTCCTCGACGATCAGAATGCGCATGCCTGCTCCGTTGCGGTTCTGCCACGGCGGCGATCCTGCCGATCCAGCTTAAGGCTGCCTTAAGCTTGGCGACCGACCACCCGGTCTGACGAGGCGCCCTACGCCTTACAGCATTTCAGGAACAGACCGCATGATCCAAACCGTCCCCCGCGCCGTCGCGATCACCCTCCTCGGACTGGCGCTGGGCGCCTGCTCCACCAGCGGCGAACCCACCCGGCAGCTCGCCTACGCCCAGCCCAAGCCGCCGGTCGATCCGCGCGTTGCCGAGATGTATGGGCCGGTGCTGGACGATGGCTGGCAGATTCCCGCCGTCGCCCCCACCGCGATGGAGTCCCGCAACATCCGCCAGATCGTCGATTACGATACCAGCGAGCCGGCGGGCACGGTCGTCGTCGATCCGTATCAGCGCTTCCTCTATCTCGTCATGGAGAACGGCAAGGCAATGCGCTACGGCGTCGGTGTCGGCAAGGCCGGGCTGGAATTTACCGGCGAGGCGCTGATCCAGCGCAAGGCGGCCTGGCCGCGCTGGACCCCGACCCAGGACATGATCAAGCGCGAGCCGGAGAAATACGGCGGCGAGCTGCGCAACGGCATGAAGGGCGGCATCGAGAACCCGCTTGGCGCCCGGGCGCTCTATCTATTCAAGGACGGCCGCGACACGCTCTACCGCATCCACGGCACCAACCAGGAATGGTCGATCGGCAAGGCCGTGTCGTCGGGCTGCATCCGCATGCTCAACCAGGACGTCATCGACCTGAACCGGCGCGTGCCGCCCAAGACCCGCGTCGTGGTGCTCGGCCCCGAGTCCGCACCGCAGGTCGCCGACACCGACAGGGACCCTGCCGCATGACCCGCCCCAGCCTCGACCGCCGCCACCTGATGGCAGCGCTCCTCGCCACCGGCACGGTCTCGCTGCTGCCGCGCGCAGCGAACGCGGCGCCGACCGACCCGATGTCGCCGGAGGCGGTGCTGTTCGACCCTCAGATCCCGGTCCTCGGCAATCCGAAGGGCGACGTGACCATCGCCGAATTCTTCGACTACCAGTGCCCCTACTGCAAGAAGGCGCATCCCGACGTCGCCCGCCTCGTGCGCGAGGACGGCAACATTCGCCACGTCATGAAGGACTGGCCGGTCTTCGGCCCGGCCTCGGTACTGGCCGCCCGGCTGACCCTGGCTGCCGGCAAGCACTACGCCAAGGCACAGGCCGCGCTGATGGCGACGCCCGGCCATCTGACGCCCGACCAGGTCGAGGACATCCTCGCCCGGGCAGGCTTCGACGTGGCGGCCTTGAAGCGGGCCTATGAGGCCGATCGGGCACGCATCGAGGGCATCCTCCAGCGCAACAACCAGCAGGCCGAGGGGTTCGGGCTGATGGGCACCCCGGCCTATCTGGTCGGCACGGTGCTCTTCCCCGGCGTCGTCGCCCCGGCCGACATGAAGCGCGCCGTCGCCACCGCCCGCACGCGCTGAGGTCCGGCAAGGCCCGGCAGGCGATCCGTCGGGCCGCCACCCGCCTAGCCCATGAGGGCCGGCAGCCAGAGCGCCAGCGAAGGCAGCGCCGCGACCAGCAGCACGACCATGAGGATGGCGCCCAGCCAAGGCAGCGCTGCGGCCGCCACCTTCTCGTAGCTGACCCCAGCCACCTTCGTCATGACGAACAGCACCATGCCGAAGGGCGGTGTCGCCTCGCCGATGACGAGGATCATGATGAACACGATGCCGAAATGGACCGGGTCGAAGCCGAAGGCGATGGCGATCGGCACGAGGATTGGCGTCAAGACGTTGATCGCCACCGACACGGCCATGAAGCAGCCGATGAACAGCAGGAAGACGATCATCATGATCATCATGAGCGTTGGGCTCTGCGTCACACCGGACAGCCAGACCGCCAGCGTGTCGGGCACCCGGGCCCGCGTGAGGATCCAGGCGAAGAGCGACGAGCAGCCGAGGATGAAGAAGATGACCGCCGTGTCGTAGGCCGTCCGCTTCAGAACGCCGATCACCGCCCTGAAATCCAGGCTCCGGTAGAGCAGCGTGGCGACGAGGAACGCCCAAAGGCCGGCCACCGCCGCCGCTTCGGTCGCGGTGAAGACGCCGGCGAAGATTCCCGACAGCAGGATCACCGGCGTCAACAGCGGTGCGAAGGCACCCAGAAACGCCTTGCCGAGCGCCCTGCCCCCCGGAAACCGGCCGGACGGCAGTCCGCGAGTGCGCGCGAAGATCGCCGCAAGGCCCATCAGGGCAAGCGCCATCAGGATGCCCGGCACGATGCCGGCCAGCAGCATGTCGCTGGCGCTGACGCCGGCCAGCACCGCGTAGAGGATGGCCGGAATGCTCGGCGGGATGATCGGGCCGATCAACGAGGAGCCGACGGTGACGCCGATCGTCGTCTTGTCGTCGTATCCGGCCTCGCGCATCGCCCGCACTTCCATGGCGCCGAGGCCCGCCGCATCGGCGACCCCCGAGCCGGACATGCCGGCAAACAGCATGCTGGCGACGATGTTGACCTGCGCGAGCCCGCCCTTGACGTGCCCCACCAGCGCATTGGCGAAGTTGAACAGCCGCGTCGTCGAACCGGAATCGTTCATCAGATGGCCGACGAAGATGAACAGCGGGATCGCCAGCAGCGGAAAGGAATCGACGCCGGCGACGAGCCGCTGCGTGACGATCGCATAGGGAATGTCGAAGAGGCCGCGGGTGACGGCGAAATAGCCGAGCCCGGCGAGCCCGAGAGCGTAGCCGGCACCGATCCCCAGAACGAGGAGCACGATGAGCACGGCCATGGAGAGGAAACCCGGAACCATCGATCAGGCCTCCCCGTCTTCGGCTTCGGCGTGGATGAGATCGGCCCGGCCGGGCGTGACGAAGTGGACCGCCGTGATGATCGCGGCCGCCGCCCCGCCGAGGAAGGGCGCGAGATAGACGGTGCCCTGGCTGACGAAGGACATGGTGGCCAGCGGATAGGGCCAGTTCGCCACCATCAGCTGGAAGGCGCCGACAGTCAGCGCGCACAGGAACACGAAGGCGGCCAGCAGCTGGAACCGGTAGAGCGTGTCGGTCAGGCGGTTTCGCCCCAGAATGCGGTCGAGCAGGTCGATGCGGATATGGCCGTGGCGCACCGTCACCAGAACCAGCCCGAGAAAAACGACATAGAGGTTGAGCAGCCGCGCCAGTTCCTCGCTGAAGACGAGGTTGATGCCGAGATAGCGGTAGGCGATCTGGGCGAGGACGGCGATGAAGAACCCCGCGAAGCAGATGGTGACGAGGGCGTCTGCCGCCCTCGTCACCAGGGTCGTGACCCGTGTCATTTGGCAGTGCCCGTCGGCTCGCCTCCAGCACCGTCGACGGCCTCGATCGCCGCGTCGTAGACGCCGGGCGCAAGGATCTTGTCGGCGGCGGCCTTGATCACCGGCAGCGCCTTCTCGCGGAACTCCGGCTTCGGCTCGACCGTCTCGACGCCGGCGGCCTCGATCAGGCCGATGATCCGCTCGTTCTCGGCCACGGCCGCGTCGCTGCCGGCCTCGGTGGCCGCATCGATCGCACTCTGCAGCGCCTCCTGCTGCGCCGCGTCGAGACCGTTCCAGAAGTCGAGATTGGCCATCACCGTGACGTAGCTCTGCTGGTGGCGCGTGGCGATGAGGTACTTCTGCACCTCGAAGATCTTCCGCCCGTAGATGTTGCTGAGCATGTTCTCCTGGGCGTCGATGACGCCGGTCTGGAGCGCCGAGAACACTTCCGGCGACGGCATCGGCGTCGTCACCGCGCCCATGCCCGACCAGATGTCGATCCACAGCGGGATTTCCGGCATCCGGATCTTGATGCCCTCAAGCTCCGGAAGGGTCGTGAAGGCGGTGTTCGAGGTGGCCCAGCGGGCGCCCTGGTAATAGGTGCCGAGGAACTTGGCGTTGCCCTTTTCCTCCAGTGCCGCCTTCATCTTGTCGCCGACCGGCCCGTCGAGGAACCGCTGGACGCTGTCATAGTCGGGCAGCAGATAGGGAACGAGCGTCGCGTCGAGCTCGGGGAAATATTCCGATGCGTGGATGACGCCCATGTGGATCTGGGTCTCGCCGATCCGCACGAGATCGATCAGCTCGTTCTCGCCCCCCAGCGTCCCGTCGAGAAAGATGTCGAGCGTCATGTCGGGGGCGGCCGTCGCGAGCTCGGCCTTCAGGGCCTCGACGACCACCTTGTTGACGCCGTTGTCCGGCACCGTCGAGGCCAGCGTCACCGTCTGTGCAGAGACGCTGCCCGAAAGCAGCATCGAGAACCCGGCCGCAAGGGCCGCAATCTTCATCATCGTCATTGTCTTTCCTCCCATTGAAACTCAGATCGCCCGCGCCTCCTCAGTCGCGGGCGTGACGTTTGTCGAACTCCCAGACCCGCTCGAAGCCGATCATCCGGTTGAACTTCTCGAAGCTGTAGAGATCGTCCTTGCCGGCCGAGGCGCCCGTCGCGACGAGGTCGCCATAGGCCCGCTCCAGGGCCTTGGCGGTGGACAGGAAACCGATGGCCGGGAAGATCGCGAGGCTGAAGCCGAGTTCGCCGAGGCGCCGGGCGTCGAGCACCGGCGTGCGGCCGCCCTCGACCATGTTGGCGACCAGCGGCTTGTGCGGGAACCGCTCGCCGATCACCCGCAGCTCGTCCTCGCTCTCCGGCGATTCGACGAACAGGATGTCGGCCCCCGCCGCGTCATAGGCGGCCATGCGGTCCAGCGCCTCGTCGAGCCCCTGATCGGAGCGAGCATCGGTGCGGGCGATGATCAGGAAGTCGTCGCTCTGGCGGGCTTCGACGGCGACACGGATCTTGTCGGCCATCTCCTGCTTGGGCACCACCGGCCGGTTGGGCGTGTGGCCGCACTTCTTGGGAAACACCTGGTCCTCGAGCTGGATCGCCGACGCCCCGGCCCGCTCGTACTCCTTCACCGTCATGTCGACGTTCAGGAGGCCGCCATAGCCGGTGTCGCCATCGGCCACGAGCGGAATGCCCGCCTCCCGCGCGGCGCGGCCCATCACGGCGACCCGGTCGACCATGTCGCGGAAGGAGGCCAGCCCGGCGTCCGGAATGCCGAGATGCGAGGCCACAGTCCCGTATCCGGTCATGTAGAGTATTCTCGCCTTGGCGCTGATCGCGAGATGGGTCGAGATCATGTCGTAGATGCCGGGGGCGACGACGCAGCCGGGCTCGGCGAGAATGGATCTGAGACTGGACGACATGGGGGGCCTGCTCCTCCTGGATACAACAGGTCGTCAAAAAGGCATATAAATCGGCTCGACGCAAATCCTTGTATACAGAAGGCGGAATTGATGGCGGAGAACGAGAGCCTCGGCGCGGCCGACGAAGCCTACCGGTTCATCCGGGATGGTATTGTTTCCAATCGCTTCCCGGAGGGATCTCGCCTGGCGGAGGAGGAACTGGCGCGCCTGTCGGGCCTCAGCCGGACGCCGGTCCGCGAGGCCATCCGGCGGCTCGCCGCGGAAGGCTTCGCCGTCACCAAGGCGCGGTCCAGCGCCACGGTCGCGTCCTGGGACGGCGACAAGGTCGCCGGCCTGTTCGGCACAAGGGCAGTTCTGGAGAGCTATGGCTGCGCGCTGGCGGTCCGGCGGGCCACGGCGTCGGACGTCCGCGGCCTCGAAGCGATGTGCGCCGCCATGGAGGAACTGCTCGCAGGCAGCGAAAGCGATTTCCTGCAGACGTTCTCACAGGCCAATACCGCCTTCCACGTCCGCCTGCTGGAACTGTCGGGGAACGAACACCTGCTGAGCGTCGCCGCGCCGATGATCGATCTGGCGCTGATCATGCGGACCTACCGCAAGTTCTCGCCGGATCAGATCCGGCGCAGCTGCAGCGACCACCGCGAGATCGTCGCCGCCCTCTCCCTCGGCGACGCCCAATGGGCCGAGGCGATCATGAAGGCGCATATCCTGTCGTCGGTGGTCATCGCGACGTCACCGGCGCGGTGACGCCGATCGCGGCGAAGCGGAAGCGCCATACGCGGCCTGACCGTCGACGCTGCTGCGTCTCACGCCGGCAGATCCGCCAAAGGCTGCGAACCGGTGCCGATTGCAGCGCAGGACACCCGGTAGCGGCTTGAACCATGCGCAGTCAGCGACGGAGATCGCGCGCGGACGACCTTCGTCGCGCACATGCCGACGACCGCTCCCCGGAGGGGTCCAGAAGGTTGCCGATGACCTAGGAAGATGTTTGGAAAGAAGATTTGGTGGGTGATGTAGGGTTCGAACCTACGACCCGCTGATTAAGAGTCAGCTGCTCTACCAACTGAGCTAATCACCCACGACGCCGGTGGCGTTCGGTAGCGGCTACATAAGCGGAAGCGCGGTGGCTGTCCACCCGTCGGCGGGCATTTTTTGCAGTGCGATGACGGTTATTTTCGTGGAGCGCGCGGCAAGTGGCCCGGACCGGGCGTCAGGTGCCGCGCAGGATGGGTTTCGACGCCGGTCAGGACCAGGCGAAGAGGCGCGTCAGGGCGGCTGGCAGCGCTTCCGGCGTGATCTTGCGGATGCCGCCGGCCGGGGCCGGGGCCGGCTGCGATTCGGGCTGCCTGGCCGTCGTCTGCGGCGGCAGCGGGCGCTGGTCCCCCGCCTCCGGGCCGGGCTCGATATCGAGGAAGCGGATGCCGGCGAACATGGCGCGGCGATAGACCAGGCGCGCCGGGCGCTCGTCGCGCTCCTCGCCGATCCGGATCTGGAATTCCTTGGGCAGATGCGCCGCGTCGTCGATGGTCAGCAGGGCGCCGGTCGCCGAGATGTTGCGCACGATGCAGTCGAAGGTGGAAAAGCCGCCGTTGAAGATGACCTTGGCGCGCTTGAGCGTGCGCGTGCGGGGCGCGACGCGGCGTTCCGAATCGTCCGGTTCATGTTCGGGAAGCGCAGCCATATCGGCCTCCATGCCAGGACAGTCGGTCCGGTTGTCGCAGGAACTCCTTTGCAATTCCTGAACCAAACCCGGTGAAATTCAAGCGAAATGCAAAGCGCCGGCGGGACAGGTCCCGCCGGCGCTCAAACTGTTGCAGGCTCGGTTGAAGCGAAGCGCCTAGTTGCGGTCCTTGTCGACCAGCGCGTTCGACTTGATCCACGGCATCATGCCGCGCAGCTTCTCGCCGACTTCCTCGATCTGGTGCTTGTCGTTGAGACGGCGGATGCCCTTGAAGCGTGCGCCACCGGCCCGGTACTCCTGCATCCAGTCCGAGGTGAACTTGCCGGTCTGGATGTCGGCCAGAACCCGCTTCATCTCGGCCTTGGTCTCGGCGGTGATGATGCGCGGGCCGGAGACATACTCGCCCCACTCGGCGGTGTTGGAGATCGAGTAGTTCATGTTGGCGATGCCGCCCTCATAGATGAGGTCGACGATCAGCTTCACTTCGTGCAGGCACTCGAAATAGGCCATTTCCGGCGCGTAGCCGGCTTCCACCAGCGTCTCGAAGCCGGCGCGGATCAGCTCGACCAGACCGCCGCACAGGACGACCTGCTCGCCGAACAGGTCGGTCTCGCACTCTTCCTTGAAGTTGGTCTCGATGATGCCCGAGCGACCGCCGCCGACGCCGCAGGCGTAGGACAGCGCCAGGTCGAGGGCGTTGCCCGACGGGTCCTGGTGGACGGCGACGAGGCACGGCACGCCGCCGCCCTTCTGGTATTCGCCGCGCACGGTGTGGCCCGGGCCCTTCGGCGCGATCATGACGACGTCGACGGTCGCCTTCGGCTCGATCAGGCCGAAATGCACGTTGAGGCCGTGGGCGAAGGCGATCGCCGCGCCGTCGCGGATGTTCGGGGCGATCTCGTCGCGGTAGATGTCGGCCTGGAGCTCGTCCGGGGTGGCCATCATCATCAGGTCGGCCCAGCCGGCCGCCTCGGAGACGGTCATGACCTTGAAGCCGTCGGCCTCGGCCTTCTTGGCGGTCGCCGAACCGGCGCGCAGGGCAACGGCGACGTCGTTGGCGCCGGAATCCTTCAGGTTCAGCGCATGGGCGCGGCCCTGGCTGCCATAGCCGATGATCGCGACCTTGCGGGACTTGATGAGGTTGAGATCGGCATCCCGATCGTAATAGACGCGCATGCTGTATCCTCCTTTGGATGCTTTGCTTGTTGTCGTGAATTCAGGCCGTGACCGGCCTCTCCTCGTCCACTCCGTAAAGAGCGAAGAACTGTGTGGTGGCGCGCTCCGCGTCGCGGGCGACGGCCGCCTTGTCGAGCGTCAGCCGGTCGCCGAGCAGCAGCCGGATCTGCACGTCGCGCACGACGAGACCGAAGAAGCTGCGGAAGGCGTCGTCAGCATCCTCGAAGCGCACCAGCCCGGCATTGCGACCGGCCTCCAGCGCCGGCTTCAGCCGCCGGGCCATGGCGAACGGCCCGTTATGCAGGACGATGGCGCCGAGATCGGCCGTCTTCGAGCCGGCCTCGGCAATAGCCAGCCGGTTGAGCGCCACCGAGGTCGGACCGCTGAGGACGGTCAGCCAGTCGCGGGCGAACTGGGTCAGATGCGCCGCGAGGCGCTCGCGCGATGCCGCCTCCGCTCCCACCGGCACGCCGCGGACCTTCGCGGCCTGCCACTGCACCGTCGCGGTCAACAGCCCGTCGCGGTCGCCGAACCATTTGTACAGGGTTTCCTTGGAGCAGCTCGCGGCACGCGCCACGGCAGTCATGGTCAGCGGCCGGCGCGCCTCGACGAGCAGGCGCAGCGCCGCGTCCAGCACATCGCACTGGCGCTCCGTCATGCTCTCCACGGCGATGGTTTCGGTTGCCGACACACTGCCTCCAGGGGCGGCTCGCGAGAGCCGTACCGTACGTTACGGTACGGCTTCTAGGAGGTGTCGGTGGCGGACGCAAGCGGAAATCCGCAGAGCCCGCCCTTTCCCATTCGAGTGCCCGGTATTCGCTGGGGATTCAGCCCTGGCCGCAGGCGGCCCGGAACCGCCGCACCGAGGTCTCCATGCCGTATTCCAGCGCATCGGCGGTCAGGCCGTGGCCGATCGAGACCTCGGCCAGCTCCGGAATGCGCGCGACCAGCGCCGGCAGATTCGCCACGGTCAGGTCGTGCCCGGCATTGACGCCCAGCCCCGCGGCGAGCGCCGCATCGGCCGTCGCGCCGAGCCGCTCGATCTCGGCCTTCGCCGCGTCCGGGTCGGCATGTGTGCCGCCATAGGGGCCGGTATAGAGCTCGATCCGGTCGCAGCCCGTGGCCGCCGCAGCCGCCATCGCCGCCGGATCGGCATCGGCAAACAGCGAGACCCGCGCGCCGCCGGCCTGCAGCCGCGCGACGATGGGCGTCAGGAACGCCCCCTCGCCGGCAAAATCCCAGCCATGGTCCGAGGTCGGCTGCGAGGGATCGTCGGGCACCAAGGTCACCTGCTCGGGGCTGACGGTCTCGGCCAAAGCGAGGAAGTCCTCGGTCGGATAGCCCTCGATGTTGAATTCGGCCGCCGGAAACTCGTTGTCGATCAGGGCGCGCAGCTCCGGCAGGTCGGAGAACCGGATGTGCCGCTGGTCCGGCCGCGGATGCACGGTCAGGCCATGGGCCCCGGCCCGCAGCGCGATCCGGCCGAAATCGACCACGTTCGGCCATGGCAGGTCGCGGCGATTGCGCAGCATGGCGACGGCATTGAGATTGACGGAGAGAGCGGTCGACATGCGGGCCTCGCGGAAACGTTTCGGCGCCCCGTAAGTGTGCGATCCCCGGCGACCGGTCAACGGCCGGGCGAGAAAACCTCCCGATCCGGGCGCACGCGCCGAATGCGTGTTGAAAGCCCCTGCCCGACCGCTAGTCTGTTGAACACGTTACCAATGCCCGGGGGCTCCCTCCGGGACGCGTTGCGAGGGAGAGACAGCATGCGTGGTTCGAACTTCATACCCATCGTCGTCGCCGGGGTCGTCGGCATTGCGATCGGCTGGGCCGTCGGCCCCGACTATGACGACCTGCAGGAGGATCTGGGCAACCAGATGCAGGGCGTCGCCGGCCGGATGCAGGCCGAGATCCAGAAACTGCAGACCAGCGTTTCGGAGCTGAGCCAGCAGGCGGTGGCCCCCGCCGACGACGCGGTGGCGCAGACGCAGCAGGCCATCGCCGATCTGGGCGCCCGTCTCGACCAGATGGGCGGCGACTTCCAGAGCCGCACCGAGTCGCTCGGCCAGTCGCTGCAGAGCGGCGCCGGCGAGGCCCGCGATGCGGCCGCCGCCAAGCTCGACGAGCTCGCCGCTGCGATCGAGGGGCTGAAGGGCGACATCGCCGCCGCACCGGCTGCCGCGCCGCAGGGCGAAGCGGATGCCGCAGGCGGCGACCCGGCGGCACTGGCGAGCCAGGTCGGCAACACCGGCGCGATCCTGCTGCCGGGCCAGTCGGCGATCTTCGGCGGCAATCCGGTGCAGCTGGTGTCGATCTCCGCCGACAGCGGCAGCGCGACGCTGGCGGTCGCCGGCGGCGATCCGCAGGACGTGATGTCGGGCAGCGCGATCGACGCTGGCAATGGCTGCCAGGTGACGCTGGCCGGCGTGGCCGCCGGCGCGGCCTATCTCGGATCGCAGGAATGCGCCGGGGCGGCAGCGCCGGCTGGCGGTGACCAGAGTGCCGCCGCCGCACCGGCCGCACCCGAGCCGCAGCAGGCGGAAGCGGCGCCCGCACAGGAGGCGCAGCCGGCAACGGCCGAAGCCGCGCCTGACGCGGCAACGCAGGAGGCCCAGCCGGCCGCAGCAGAGACGGCGCCCGATGCGGCAGCGCAGGACGCCCCTGCCGAGACCGCGGCTGCGGCGGAACAGCCCGAGGCCACCGAAACGGCGCAACCCGCTGCTGCTGCCGCGCCCGCCGAACAGCCGGCCGCGGCACGTGCCACCAGCCAGACCGTGCCGGTCGGCGGGACGGCGAGCTTCGGCGAGACCAGGATCTTCGTCTCCGCCATCGCCGAGGACAGCGCGACGCTCTTCGCCGTCGGCGGTGGCGGCCGCGAGACGGTCGCCGTCGGCTCGGCTCTCGATGCCGGCAATGGCTGCAGCGTGACGGTCGAGGCGATCGAGAACGGTCAGGTGACCCTCGCCAGCGACGGCTGCACCGGCGACGCTGCCGCGACCAGCGAAGACAGCGCCGCACCGGCGGCCGATGACGCCGCCGCGGCACCCCAGGAGACGCCGGCAGAACAGCCGGATGCGGCGGCAAGCGCCGCGCCGGCCGAGGGCGACGCGGCAGCCGCGCCGGCCGAACCGGCCAGCGAAAGCGATGCGGCCGCCGGTGGCGGCGGGATCACGGTCGGCCAGACGGCGACCTTCGGCGAGACGAAGGTTTTCGTCTCCGGCCTCGGCGACAATGGCGCGACGCTCTACGTCGTCGGCGTCGGGCGCCAGCAGGTCGAGGCCGGCGGCTCCGCCGATCTCGGCGACGGCTGCGCGGTCACGGTCGACCGGATCGAGGATCGCACCGTATATCTGACGGCGAATGGCTGCTGACAGCCGAGCAAAGCGTCGATGATCGGAAAGGGCGGGACCGCGAGGCTCCCGCCCTTTTTCATGCCCCGGACTGACCCAACGGAATACCGCGCATCACCGGATTGAAAATCCTGTCGATATTACGCGGCAACGCGGCTAGACTGCCCCGGCGACGGCGCATGTCTGCCCGGTCGCTTACGGCACGGCATCGGATCACAGCTGTTTCGGCAGGATCGGGAGTTTCGCCATGGTCAGGATCGACAGACTTTACGTCATCATCGGCATCGTGTGGCTGCTTGCAGGCGCGGCCTTCGGCACATGGCTCGGCGCGACCGGCCACCACAATTTCTCCAATTCCCACGCCCATATCGGGCTTCTGGGCTTCGTCGCCTCGGTCCTCTTCGGCCTGGTGCACAAGGTCTGGCCCGAACTGCGCACCCGCCGCCTCGCCTTGCCGCAACTGGCGGTCTACGAGATCGGCACAGCGTTCCTGATCCTCGGCAAGATCATGGTCGACGCGACCGGCGAGGAAAACCTGTTCCTGTTCGTCGGCTCGATCACCGTCATCCTCGGGGCGTTGATGTTCCTCTGGCTGTTCGTCAAAGGCTCGGAGGCGAGCGACGCGCCGACCCTCTCGCCGGCCGAATAGGCCGCGCTTCTCGGCCGGCAGGACCCGGCGGGGCTACTTGACGATGGTCAGCCGCTCGGCCGCGCGGGTGATGGCGGTGTAGAGCCAGCGCTCGCGCGTTTCCTTGAAGGCCCAGCTCTCGTCGAACAGCATGACGTTGTTCCACTGCGAGCCCTGCGCCTTGTGCACGGTCAGCGCGTAGCCATAGTCGAAATCGTCGAAACGCTTCTTGGTCGGCCAGGGAATGTCGGCGTCGGGATCCTCGAAGGCGGCTTTCAGCAGCCGGATCTTCGCGGCGCCCTGGTCGATGTCGTCGTCGTCCGGTTTCACGATCAGATTGACGCCCGGCTTGGTGGTTTCCCGCGAGGCCGTCATCACCTGCCAGAGCGAGCCGTTAAGCAGCCCCTTGGCCGGGTCGTTGCGCAGGCAGACCAGCTTGTCGCCCGACATCGGCAGCGGGCCCTCGAAGCCCTTCAGTTCGCGCAGCCGCGCATTGTAGCGCCGGCGGGTGCGGTTGGTGCCAACCAGCACCTGGTCGGCGGCCAGCACCTCGTCGGTTTCCACCTCGCGCTTGCCGATGATGCGGGCCGCGCCCCAGTCGCCATGCATCAGCTCCTTGCCTTCGCGCACATGCAGGGCCAGGTCGATGATCGGGTTGTCGCGCGCCTGGCGGTGGATTTCGGTCAGGAGGAAATCCGGCTCGGCCTCGGTGAAGAAGCCGCCGCCCGACACCGGCGGCAGCTGCCCCGGATCGCCCAGCACCAGGATCGGCGTGCCGAAGGACATCAGGTCGCGGCCCAGCGCCTCGTCCACCATCGAGCACTCGTCGACGATGATCAGCTTAGCCTTGGCGACCGGGCTCTGCCGGTTCAGGGAGAAGGTCGGCGAGACCCGCGACAGGCCGCTGGTCTCGTCGGAGATCGTCTCCTCGCCGCGCGGGCGGTAGATGAGCGAATGCAGCGTGCGGGCGCTCTTGGCGCCCTTCGAGCGCAGCACCTGCGCCGCCTTGCCGGTGAAGGCGGCGAACTGCACCGCCCCGTCGATGCCCTCGGCGAAATGCCGCGCCAGCGTCGTCTTGCCGGTTCCGGCATAGCCGAACAGCCGGAAGATCGGTGTCTCGCCGTCCGCCAGCCAGTCGGCCACGGCCTTCAGCGCATCGTCCTGCTGTGGTGAGAGCTTCAAGCCGATCTCCGGTTGCCAGCCGGGCACGCGGCCCGATTCCCATTGCGGACAGCCTTATAGGTCCCGGCGCGGTTTTTCACCCTCGTCGCCGATGCGCCGTGCGCTTGCCCACCGTCGGTGGCAAACGCACCACGAACGCCGCTGCAGGGCGGCGCGGCGCGGGTCCTCGGTTCAGGAGCCGGCGATGGCCGCACCCGGCGACGCCGCCTTGCCGGCGCCGAGGATCGCGGTGATCGCCTTGGCCAGTTCGTATTCGCCGAAGGGCTTGGACAGCTTGGGCAGGCTGTTGTCGCCGCCGGGCGGCAGCTCCGCATAGCCGGTCGCCAGGATGATCGGCAACCCGGGCCATTCGCCCCGGATCGCCTCGGCAAGCTGGCTGCCTGTCATCCGCGGCATGGCGTGATCGGTGATCACCAGCTCGATATCCGCCTCGCTCCGCAGGATGTCGAGCGCCTCCATGCCCGACGTCGCCTCGAA
Organism: Aurantimonas sp. NFXS3; assembly: GCF_049132005.1. Taxonomy (NCBI): domain Bacteria; kingdom Pseudomonadati; phylum Pseudomonadota; class Alphaproteobacteria; order Hyphomicrobiales; family Aurantimonadaceae; genus Aurantimonas; species Aurantimonas sp. NFXS3. The sequence continues at coordinate 961,844 of NZ_JAGDDZ010000001.1, read as the reverse complement.
GACGCGGTGGCCCATGTCCTCCAGCATCGCGACGGTGTTCATCAGCACCAGCCCGTCATCGTCCACGGCGAGGATGGCGAGCGGCCGGTCCTCGGCCGGTGCAGCCGGCGCTTCGGGCGCACGTGCCGGCGCCGGCGCCGGCGCGAGCGCGGCCGTGGCGACCGGCAGCCACAGTTCGACGCGGGTCCCCTCGCCCTTGCGGCTGTGGATCTGCAGGCCGCCCCCCGACTGGCTGACCAGCCCGTGCACCATGGACAGGCCGAGGCCGGTGCCCTTGCCGACGCCCTTGGTGGTGAAGAACGGCTCGGCGGCGCGCTTCGCCGTCTCGGGATCCATGCCTTCGCCCGTATCGATCACCGCAAGCCGGACATAGCGTCCGGCCGCGAGCCCGCCCGGCCTTGCCGTGTCGATAGCCGCCTCGTCGGCCTCGATGACGACGACGCCGCTGCCGTCCATCGCGTCGCGGGCATTGACCATCAGATTGAGAAGCGCCGTCTCGAGCTGGTTGGGATCGATATGGGCGGGTGCGAGCCCGGCGGGAAAGCGCGTCTCGATGCGGACTTCGGGACCGATCGAGCGCTCCAGGAAAGCCGTGATGCCGGCGACGAGTTCGGCGAGATCGACGGTGCGCGGCGCCAGATCCTGCCGACGCGCGAAGGCCAGCATGCGCTGGGTCAGCGACGCGCCGCGGCGGGCCCCTTCCAGCGCATTGTCGATCAGCGACTGGACGGCCGGCGGGTCGATGCCGACCCGCTTGCGGGCCATTTCCAGGCTGCCGATCACCGCGGTCAGCAGATTGTTGAAGTCATGGGCGATGCCGCCGGTGAGCTGGCCGATCGCCTCCATCTTCTGCGACTGGGCCAGCGCCTCATTGGCCTTGGCCAGTGCCTCCTGCGCTTCCTTGCGCTCGGTGACGTCGCGGGTGATCTTGGCAAAGCCGATCACCCTGCCCGCCTCGTCGTCGACCCGGTCGACCACCACGCTGGCCCAGAACCGACTGCCATCCTTGCGGATGCGCCAGCCCTCGGTCTCGAAGCGGCCATCCCTGAGCGCAGTGGCCAGACCGCGCTGCGGCTCGCCCCGCTCGCGGTCTTCGGGCGAGAAGAAGCGGGAGAAATGCTGGCCGACGATCTCGTCGCGGCTGTAGCCCTTGATCCGCTCGGCGCCGAAATTCCAGTTGGTCACCCGGCCCTCGGGATCGAGCATGTAGATGGCGTAGTCGCTGACCCCGTTGACCAGGAGCCGGAACTGCTTTTCGCTGCGCTGCAGATCCTCCTGCGCCTGCTTGCGCTCGGTCAGGTCGCGGGTGATCTTGGCGTAGCCGATGAGGGTGCCGTCGGCGTGCCGGATCGGGTCGAGCACCACATGCGCCCAGAACTGGCCGCCGTCCTTGCGCACGCGCCAGCCTTCGGTCTCGAAGCGCCCTTCCACGGCGGCGATGCGCAGGGCCCGCTGCGGCAGCCCGGCATCGCGATCCGCCGGCACGAAGAAGCGAGAGAAATGCGAGCCGAGAATCTCGTCCGCCGTATAGCCCTTGAAGCGCTGCGCGCCCGCGTTCCAGCTGGTGATGATGCCGTCCGGATCGAGCATGTAGATGGCATAGTCGGTGATCGCGTCGACGAGCAGCCGGTAGCGGCCTTCGTCACTGGCCGACGCGGTCGCCCGCTCCGTTCGCTCCATCCCCGTATCCCTCACGCATCTGTCCATCACAGACATAGCAGCGGAACGCCCCGCGCCAAGATGGCGCAGGGAGCCCGCGGAACCTGCGCGAAGAACCTACATGCCGTCCTTGCCGCGCGACAGGGCGGCGACGCCCGTGCGGCAGACCTCGACAAGGCCCAGCGGCTGCATGATGGCCACGAACTTGTCGAGCTTCGACGGCCGGCCAGTCAGTTCGAAGACGAAATGCTCGATCGAGGAATCGATCACCTTGGCGCGGAAGACGTCGGCAAGGCGCAGGGCCTCGACGCGCTTGTCGCCCTGCCCCGCCACCTTCAGGATCGCCAGCTCGCGCTCGATCGGATCGTTGTCGCCATTGGCGCCGCCGATGCGGGTCAGGTCGACGACCCGGTGCACCGGCACGATGCGGTCGAGCTGGCTCTTCAGCTGCTCGATCACATGGGGCGCGCCGCGGGTGACCACCGTGATCCGCGACAGGTGCTTCTCGTGCTCGGTTTCCGAAACGGTCAGGCTCTCGATATTGTAGCCGCGCCCCGAGAACAGGCCGATGACCCGGGCCAGAACGCCCGGCTCGTTGTCCACCAGGACGGCGAGCGTGCGGGTCTCGTTCGCCTCCTTCTCCGGCGTGATGAAATAGGCCGATGCGGGCGGCTGGACGGGTTGGTTCATGTCGGAAACTCAGCAGGTTCTTGGCGTTGCGGCACCATAGAGCCGCGACGCCGAAAGGCCAAGGCGGCTTTCGCGGCAGCGCGCGGACGGTCCGCTTGTGCGACGCAGGATGGACGTGCGTCATCGGAAGCGCATCTTCACCTGCCATGAAGGCGCCGGACGCGGTGGCAACCAAGAGGGAGAGACGGACATGAAGACGATCATGCTTCTGGGCACCACGGCTGCGCTGGCGCTGCCGGCATTCGGTGCGGCGACCGCGCAGGAGCCGGACCGGGCCCAGTGCGTGCCTGCGCTCACCGATGGCGGCTTCGCCCTGACAATTCGGGTCGAGGGCGAGGACGGCCTCTTCCGCCTGACCTGCCGCGACGGTTCGCTCGTCGCCGTTCCCGCCGATGCGATGGTCGGACAGGCCCTTGCGCCGACAGCGGACGCGGCATCCGAGACAGCGGCCAGGGAGATCGACGCCAGCGGCGAAGCGGCGCAATCCGAACTCGGCGCAAGCGAGGAACTGGCCGAACCGCCCACCGAACTGTCCGCAGCGCCCGATGGCGACGTGGGCGACAAGATGGCGAGCGACGGAACGGCGGTGCCGAAAGCTCCCGACGTGGAGACGGCCACGAAGGACGCAGGGACAATCATCGAGGACAGCGTTGCGGCCGCGCAAGGTTCGTCCGGCGAAACGCCGGCCGCCCCGGAGGCGGACAGCCAGGCGTCCGGGACGGAAGCCGACGATGAGGATACCCGCGCTCCCGGCACCGCATCGGCTGCGATCAACGAGCTGATCGGCGACACCGGCAACGCCGGTGCCCTGGGTGAAACCTCGGCCGATCCGGCGCAGCCGGACGACCAGGCCGACAGCGCCGATGCTCCGGAGGCGGATGCGGCCGAACAGACGGATTCGCACGACAGCGCCGATGCGGACCCGCAGGATGATGCGATGGCCGACGTCCTCGAAGAGGACAGCACGGCCGACGCCAAGGCCGATACCGTTGATGCCATGTCCGAGGACGAGGCGGAGGCCGAAATCGGCGACGATGGCGATATGGCCGACACCGCGTTGGATGGGATCGATGACGATGTCGAAGACGCGGCAGAGGTCGACGCCGACGACGCGGCGATGTCCAGCGACATGGCTTCAGACAGCGCCGAGTATGATGCTGAGGATGTGGCCGACATCATCGCCGACAGTGCCGACGGTGCCGCGGCCGAACTGGAGGCGGATGCCGCCGATCTCTCGGAGGCCGAGTCGGCCGAAGAGATGGATTCGCAGGACAGCGTCGCTGACACAGTCGATGCGGACCCGCAGGATGATGCGATGGCCGACGCCATGTCCCAAGACGATTCGGAGGCCGAGGCAGGCGACGCGGCGATGTCCGGCGACATGGCGGCCGACAGCCTCGCGGATGACGCCGAGGAAGAGGATGCGGTCGACATCATTGCCGACAGCGCCGACGACGCCGCGAGCGAACTGGACATCGACGCCCTCGACTCGCCGCCGGAAGAGCTGACCGACACCGCCCGCAACGCCGCCGGCGTGGCGGGCACGATGCCGCAATCCTCGGTCACCGAGGCGCCGCAGGATGCCGAACCGACCGGACCGGCCACCATGGCCGCGGAGGACGGCATGGCGGAGATGGACAAGCCGGCGGTCGCGCCCGAGGACGCGGCACCTGACGGCGAGGTCGCGAGCCCCGGCGAGGCGAAGCAGGCCGATCGGCTCGCCGCCACCGAAGACCCGGCAATGGACGAGGCGGACGATGCTGCGGCGCCGCAGACATCCGAACCCGACATGATCGCGGTGCCGCTGGCGGTCATCGGCAGCGCCGAACTGGCCCTGCCCGGCGCGCAGTTCCGCTCCGTGGCGATCCGCGACGACGGCGACCAGCAGGTCTACGCCCTGCGGGGCGAGATGCGCAGCGGCCGCGACGTGGCGGTGACCGTCGCCGAGGACGGCGCCGTCGTGAAGATCGACCGCGAAATCCTGCAGGAGGACGTGCCGGAGCGGATCCTGCGGATCGCCGAGGCGCTGATGCCGGACGCAGAGATCCTGCGCGTGACCCTGTCGAACCGCGACAACTACAAGAGCTTCTTTGTCTTCAGCGGGCTCGACGCGCGCGGCGACGGCTTCGAGCTGGAAATCCGCTCGGACGGCCGCAGCGTCGCCTTCGACCGCCCGTCATAAGCCTGAAACGACGAAGGGCGGCGTTGCCGCCGCCCTTCGCCAATCTGCACTGAGACTGCCAGCCCGGTCAGACCAGGGCACGGCCCTTGGCGTCGATGGCGCTGCCGACCGCCTCGTCGCTCGCCTCGTCCGGCAGCAGGATCTCGTTATGGGCCTTGCCCGACGGGATCATCGGGAAGCAATTGGCGAGGTTCGCCACCCGGCAGTCGAACAGGACCGGCTTGTCGACGGCGAGCATCTCCTCGATGGCGGCGTCGAGATCGCCCGGCTTCTGGCAGCGGATGCCATGGCCGCCATAGGCTTCGGCCAGCTTGACGAAGTCCGGCAGCGCCTCGGTGTAGGAGTTCGACAGCCGGTTGCCGTGCAGGAGCTGCTGCCACTGCCGGACCATGCCCATATACTGGTTGTTCAGGATGAAGATCTTGACGTTGGCGCCGTGCTGCACCGCCGTCGACATCTCCTGCATGTTCATCAGCACCGACGCATCGCCGGCGATGCAGACCGACAGCGCGTCCGGATGGGCGATCTGCGCGCCGATCGCCGCCGGCAGGCCATAGCCCATCGTGCCGAGACCGCCCGAGGTCAGCCACCGGTTCGGCGCCTCGAAGCCGTAGAACTGCGCCGCCCACATCTGGTGCTGGCCGACCTCGGTGGAGACGTAGGTCTCGCGATCCTTGGTGTGCGCATAGAGCCGCTGGATGGCGTATTGCGGCATGATGACGTCGTCATTCGGCCGGTACGCCAGGCTGTCGCGGGCCCGCCACGTGCCGATCTCGTCCCACCAACCGGCGAGCGAGGCCGGGTCGATCGCCGTGCCGCGCTCCTTCCAGATGCCGACCATGTCGCGCAGGACATGGGTGACATCGCCGATGATCGGCAGGTCGACGCGCACGTTCTTGTTGATCGACGAGGGGTCGATGTCGATGTGGATCTTCTTGGAGTGCGGCGAGAAGGCGTCGAGCCGACCGGTGATCCGGTCGTCGAAGCGCGCGCCGACGCACAGCATGACGTCGCAGCCATGCATGGCCAGATTGGCCTCGTAGGTGCCGTGCATGCCCAGCATGCCCAGCCAGCTCTCGCCGGAGGCCGGATAGGCGCCAAGCCCCATCAGCGTCGAGGTGATCGGCGCACCGGTCAGCGCGACCAGCTCGCGCAGGAGCTGCGCGGCCTCGGGGCCGGAATTGATGACGCCGCCGCCCGAATAGATGATCGGCCGTTTGGCGCCCGCCAGCATCGCCACCGCCGCCTCGATGCGGTCGCGGTCGCCGACCAGCTTCGGCCGGTAGCTCTCGTGCTGGGTCTGCGGCGCCGGCGGCGTGTAGAGGCCGGTGGCGAACTGCACGTCCTTGGGAATGTCGACGACGACCGGCCCCGGGCGACCGGTGGTCGCCACGTGGAAGGCCTCGTGCAGGACGCGTGCCAGATCGTTGACGTCCTTCACCAGCCAGTTGTGCTTGGTGCAGGGCCGCGTGATGCCGACCGTATCGCATTCCTGGAAGGCGTCGGAGCCGATCAGCGTCGTCGGCACCTGGCCGGTGATGCAGACCAGCGGGATCGAATCCATCAGGGCGTCCTGCAGCGCGGTCACCGCATTGGTCGCGCCGGGGCCCGAGGTCACCAGCATGACGCCCGGCTTGCCGGTTGCGCGGGCATAGCCCTCCGCGGCGTGGCCGGCCCCCTGCTCGTGCCGCACCAGGACATGGCGGACCGCTTCCTGCTGGAAGATCTCGTCATAGATCGGGAGAACCGCGCCGCCCGGATAGCCGAAGATGTCGGCGACGCCATGATCCTTCAGCGCCTGCACGACCATCGCCGCGCCTGTCATTTCCCGTGTGTCCGATGTCGCGTTCATGGCTCGTCTTCCGTCTCGTGCCTGCCGGGTTGGTCTGGCGCCGCTCCCGGTCCGGATGCTGTGTCGGAACTCGGCGCAATAAAAAAGGGCCGCTGGGGCCCTTTGAGTTGCGCACACGTGGCTCTCGCCGGGCGGTCCCTAGACCGCCTCGCGTGTGCGCCGTCCTACTACGAGAATGTTGATCTTTGTCATGGGGCGGAAGCTAAGCCCGTCCAGCGCGTCCGTCAACGACTTATCTTGCGGCCGTGCCCGGCGGCGGTCCTGCCGCCGGGCCACTCGAGGTCAGCCGACCTTCTCGATGTGGATGCGGCGATAGAGTGCCTCGACGCAGGCATAGGCGCCGAAGGCGATCAGCCCGAGCCCGGTCAGCGACAAGAGCACCCAGCCATAGCTCCAGTCCGACATCGCCTGCAGCGCCGCTTCCAGCCCCGGCGTATCGCCCTCGCCATAGGAGACGGCACCGGTAAACAACAGCCCGGCCAGAACGAAGAAGGTGACGCCCCGGGCGATCAGGCCGAAGCGGCAGATCGGCCGCAGCCAGGCGCGCTTGCCGGCGGGAATGGTCATGTATTTCTCGAAGCCAGCGACGACGCCCTTGTAGATGTGAGCGGCACCGGCGACCGCCATGCCCAGCGACACGATATAGGTGATCCAGACGCCGTAGCCGGCATCGTAGGCCGCCGCGACGACACCGCCACCGCCTCCGTCCGACCGCATGCCGGCAAGGACCGTCGCCGCATAGAACGCGGTACCGCCATAGGCGAAGGCGCTGATCAGCAGGCCGAAACGCGCGAACACGCCCCTGGCGTCGAGACCGTGCTCGTCGACGTCAAAGAACATCTGAATCAGCCGCCAGATGGTGAAACAGGTCAGCGCCGCGATGAGCGCGACGAGGGCGACCGTCCCGAAGGCGGAGCCGGCGACCGTGTCGACCGCGTCCTTGGTCCCCATGGCCCGGCCGGTGGCGTAGGCGGCGCGAAACGCGAAGTAGCCGACGATGAGATACACCAGCCCGCGAGCGGCGTAGCCGGCCCGCGCTGCCTTGCGGAGCCAGTCGTGATGCTGGTGGGGAATATCCAGGGTGGTCAATGTCGCTCCTCGCCTTGTGAAGAGCCTATACGCGGCGGCTCAGGCGTTGGTTCCGAGGAGCACCCCGGCGGCCGACCCGGCACTGACCCGGTTCCGTCCCGCCTGCTTGGCCTTGTAGAGATTGACGTCGGCCCGCTTGAAGATCGCCGCGCAGCCGTCGCCCGGCTCCGAAGAGGCCAGTCCCACCGATACCGTGGTGCGCAGCCTGACGTCTCCGACCCGGATGGTGAGCCCCGAAATCGCCTGCCGTATCCGCTCGGCGAAGGAGACAAGGCCGGGCGCCGACATGTTCGTCACGATGATCGCGAACTCCTCGCCGCCGAGGCGGGCGACCACGTCGCGGTGGCGCGCGAAATCCGTCAGGCAGCCGGCGACCGCCTTCAGCACCTCGTCCCCCACATCGTGGCCGTAGGTGTCGTTGACCGCCTTGAACTTGTCGAGGTCGAACAGCAGCAGCCCAACCGGGCGACCGACGCGGTCGAAGGCGACGACATATTCCTCGAACATCCGGTCGAAACAGCGCCGGTTGCGCAGGCCGGTGAGCGGATCGGTTAGCGCCGCCTGCTCCAGATGCTGGGAGCGCTGCTCGAGCGTGCCGGCAAGCGAGCGCAGCTTGCCCTGCTCGCGAAGCTGCGCGCGGATGGTCGGCAGGATCAGGAACAGGCCGGTGCCCAGCGCCACGACGAGGCTGGCGATGGTCGCCGCAAACAGGCTGCTCATGATCGGCGGCTCGCTGTCGCCGACCCGGGCGAGGATTGCCACGGTGACCGCATGTGCTTTGACGGTACAGGCGACCGCAACGACGATCGCAGCCAGATAAAGCCCGACCGAAAGCTCTGCCTTGGTGACCTTCATCGACCGCCCGACTTCCCGATTCTTCCCCATGGGAACTGATACGACGAGAAGCTGTCCGATCGCTTAATGCGATTGCTCAAATCGTCTCGATCGCGGCGATGTCGGGGGACGCAAGCCGCTGCCAGCTCGCATCGAACTGGTTCCGGAACCAGGTCTCCTGGCGCTTGGCATATTGGCGGGTGCGGGTTGCGGCACGGGCGACCGCGGCATCTTGCGCCATCGTTCCGTCGAGCACCGCCGACAGTTCGGCGACGCCGATGGCCTTGGCCGCCGATCCCTCCATCGCGCCGGGGATGGTACGGAACGCCGCGACCTCCTCCAGCGCGCCTGCCGCCATCATCTGCGCGAAGCGCTCCGCGATGGTCTGGCGCAGCACGCTGCGCTCCGGTGCCGTCACGAGCTTCACGCAGGCGGACGGGTCCAGAAGGCCGGGCCGCCGGCCGGTCTGGAGGGCCGACAGCGGCTGCCCAGCCGCTTCGCCCACCTCGAGCGCCCGCACGATCCGCTGCCCGTCGGCCGGGTCGATCCGTTGCGCGGCAATGGGATCGGAGTGGGTCAGCAGGCCGTGAAGGGCCGGAGCGCCTTCCTCCGCCAGCCGGTTGCGCCAGCGTTCGCGGATCTCCGGCGGCACTTCGGGCAGATCGTCGAGAAGACCGAGCAGCGCCTTGAAGTAGAGGCCGGTGCCGCCGCACAGGATCGGCAGCCTGCCGGCCGCGCGGATCTCCTCCAGCACCGGCGCGACGTCGCGAATCCAGGCGCCGACGGAATAGATCCGGTCGGGCGCGACATGCCCGTAGAGCCGGTGCGGCACGCGGGCGAGCGCATCGGCGTCCGGGCGCGCGGTCAGGATGCTGAGGCCATCATAGACCTGCATGGAATCGGCGTTGACCACGACGCCGTCGTGGCGCTCGGCCAGTTCCACCGCGAGGCCCGACTTGCCGCTGGCGGTCGGCCCGGCTATCAGGATCGCCTGTTTTCCCGCCATTTCGGACTGTCGCTTCATGCTCGTCGCCACGCTCATTGCCGCACCGAAGGGTGCCGGTCTGCCCGCTTCCGGCCTCGCCGCGATCGCCGAAGCGATCGGCACGACGCCGGACCGGGCCGCGTGGCTGGCCCCCGGTTATGCCGCCGATCTTCGCTTCGATACGCCGGTGGCCCCGACCTGGCGGCAGGATCTCGCCGCGATCGCGGCCGATGGCGGGTTCGACTGCGTGGTGCAGCAGCACGACCAGCGGCGCAAGCGGATTTTGATCGCCGACATGGATTCCACCATGATCGATCAGGAGTGCATCGACGAACTCGCCGACGCCATCGGCATCAAGGACCGAGTCGCCGGCATCACCGCCCGCGCGATGAATGGCGAGATCGCCTTTGAGCCGGCCCTGAAGGAACGCGTCGCGCTGCTGGAGAAGCTGCCGACCGCCGCGGTTGCCGAGGTCATCGCCGAGCGCATCACGCTGGCCTCCGGCGGTGCTGAACTCGTCGCCACCATGCGCGCCAACGGCGCCTTCACCGCCCTCGTCTCGGGCGGCTTCACCGTCTTCACCGGACCGATCGCGGAGAAGCTGGGCTTCCACGAGAACCGCGCCAACACCCTGCTGCATGAGGGCGACGCCTTCACCGGGCGCGTTGCGGAACCGATCCTCGGCTCCGCCGCCAAGGTCGCCGCGCTGGAGGATTTCGCAGCTCAGCTCGGTGTCGGCGTCGCCGATGCGATTGCCGTGGGTGACGGCGCCAACGATTTGCCGATGATCGAGCGGGCCGGCACCGGCGTCGCGTTGCACGCCAAGCCGACCGTCGCCGCCCGTGCGCCTCACCGGGTCGACCATGGCGATCTGACCGCGCTGCTGTTCATCCAGGGCTACCGGGCCGACGAGATCGTGCGGCCCGGCTGATCGCCCTTCGGACTATTCGATCGGCACGACGACGAAGCGCAGATCGCCATTGCTGGCGGCCAGCAGCAGCAGCGCGTTGCGGCGGCCCTCGTCCTTGAGCTTGGCGATCTTGTCGGCCACCTCGCGCGCGGTCGCGACCTCTTCCTGGGCCACTTCGCGGATCAGCGTTCCGGCCTCGATGCCCTTCTCGGCGGCATTCGAGTTGGGTGCGACGGCGGTGACGACCACGCCCTTGGCGTCCTCGCCCAACGCATATTGCTCGCGCAGCGTCGGATCGATCTCGGTGAGCGTCATGCCCAGCGTTTCTACCGGTCCGGCATCCGTATCGCCGGTCTCGGCCGCGTCCGGGTCGCTCGTCGGCGCTGCGTCCTCGGATTCGGCCATCAGCTTCTCGCCATCCTCCAGCCGGCCCAGTGTCACCTCGACACTGGTCCGCTCGGCGGGCTTGTCGGTGGCGGTCTTGCGCAGAACCTCGACCGCGACGGCCTTGCCGACCGGCGTTTCCGCGACGATGCGCGGCAGGTCGCGCGAACTCTCCACCGCCGTGCCGTCGAAGGAGACGATGACGTCGCCGACCTTCAGGAGGCCGTTGTCGGACGGGCCACCCTCGACGATGCCCATGACCACGGCGCCCCGCGCTTCGCCGATCCCGAGGCCTTCGGCGATGTCGTCGGTCACCGCCTGCAGGCGAATGCCCAGCCAGCCACGCCGCGTCTCGCCGAATTCGCGCAGCTGGTCGATGACGTTGACGGCCAGGTTTGCCGGCACCGAAAAGCCGATGCCGATCGAGCCGCCGGTCGGCGAGATGATCGCCGTGTTGATGCCGACGACGTCGCCATTCAGGTCGAACAGCGGGCCGCCGGAATTGCCGCGATTGATCGCCGCGTCGGTCTGGATGAAATTGTCGTAGGGGCCGGCATTGATGTTGCGGCCGCGGGCCGAGACGATGCCGATCGACACCGAGCCGCCCAGGCCGAACGGGTTGCCGATGGCCATCACCCAGTCGCCGATCCGCAAAGCTTCCGAATCGCCGAATTTCACCGACACCAGCGGCTCTGCCGGCTCCACCTTCAGCACCGCCAGGTCGGTCTTCGGATCGGTGCCGATCAGTTCGGCGTCGAGCTGGGTGCCGTCGGCGAAATTGACGGTGATCGTGTCGGCGTCGGCGATGACGTGATTGTTGGTGACGACGACGCCCGAGGGGTCGACGACGAAGCCCGAGCCCAGCGACTGCACCCGTCGGTTGCCCAGACCGTCCCGGTCCTGCAGGAGGTCGTCGAAGAAATCCTGCAGCGGCGAGCCTTCCGGCGCCTCGAGCGGGGGAACGCCCCGGCCGGCAACATCGACCGACTGGGAGGTCGAGATGTTGACGACGGCGTCGAGCAGCCCCTCGGCGAGATCGGCGACAGAGGCCGGCCCCCGCGCCGCGCCGGCGCCTGGCGCCGTGGTGGCGGGAGCCGGACGGGCTTCCTGCGTCGGGCCATTGTCCACCGGCGGGACCGGCAGCGCCGGAACGGCCGTGTCCGGTGCATCGGCTTGGGTCTCGCCGGTCTCCGGCGCCTCTGTCTGCGCCTGAGCCTCCGTTTGCGCGTGCGCGGCCAGCGGATGCAGGAGTGCCATCGCGGCGACGGCCATTGCCGCCGACGCCTGGCCGGCGGAGCGGCGCATCGTTCCGGTCGTCCGAAGTCTCATGTCAAATCCTCTCGCATCGGCGCGGGACGCGGCTGCCGCGCGACGGCATGGTCCCGTGCGGCACGGCGCACCGCTGATCAAACGCGGCGCCCGTACTCGGGTGAGCGAGACGGGACCGGAAAACCGCGTCCGAATCAAGAAGGTTTCTTGTCGCCGACGCAATGGTGATGAGGAGGGAGCCGGGAGGAGGCCGCCAATCGCGACGCTGCCGGAGGGATGGCAACTCTAGTGTGCGCGGCGGGACACCCGTCCTGCGGGCCGGGCCTAGTGGCGCACCAGCCAGACGATGCCGACACCGGCAATGGCGGCGGCCAGGCCGCCGATCCGCAGCGAGCGGTCCGGCAGCATGGCCGCCGTACGGGCCATGCGCCGGACCCCGTCGGGAAACAGGCAGTAGACGACGCCCTCGATCACCAGAACGAGACCGAGGGCGGCGACGAAATCGCTCACTGGGCGATGGAACCGGTCTGCTCGGCGTTGCCGGACAGATCGCCGGCTGTCGCTGCCGGATTGGTGGCGGTATCGGCGCCAGCATCCGCGGCCGGGGTCGCTTCAGCCGGCGACGCGGTCCCGGCACTGGCGGCCTCTGCCTCCGGAGCCGGGGTGGCCTGCGACGTCGGCGTGCCCGGCGTCATGCCGTCCAGCGGCAGCGCGGTGATCTCGTCACCGCCGTCACCACTGAAATAACGGAAGAATTCCGTATCAGGCGACAGCACCATCGTCGTGCCCGAGTTTTCCAGCGACTCCCGGTAGGCCTGCATCGACCGGTAGAAGTCGAAGAACTCCGGATTGCCGCCATAGGCCTCGGCGAAGATACCGCTTCGTGCGGCCTCGCCCTCGCCTCGCAGGATCTCCGACTCGCGACGCGCCTCGGCCACCGTCTCGACCACGCCGCGATCGGCGGCGGCGCGGATCTCGCGGGCAGCGACCTGACCGCGGGCCCGCAGGCGCTCGGCCTCGGCCAGGCGCTCGGCCTGCATGCGCTCGTAGGTCTGCTGCGAGACCTCCTGCGTCAGGTCCGTGCGCCGGATCCGCACGTCGGTCAACTCGATGCCGAGCGAGGCCGCATCCGGGCGCAACTGGTCACGCACCTGCCGCATCATGTCGGCGCGCTCGGCCGACAGTGCCGCCTCGAAACCGCGCAGACCGTAGACCCGGCGCAGCGCAGCATCGAGACGGGTGCGCAGCCGCTGCTCGGCCGCCGGGATCGAACCCGAGACCGCCTGCAGGAAGCGGGCTGCGTCCGAGATGTTGTACACGAGGAAGGCATCGACCTCGTAGAACTTGCCGCCCGAGACCTGGACGCGGATGTCGTCCAGATCGAAGCGCAGCAGCCGGTCCGGCAGCTTGCGGACCTGATCGGCGCCGACGAAGGACGCCGGCCACTTGAAGTAGAGGCCCGGCTCGTCGACGACGCGCTGGATCTCGCCGAAGCGCAGGACGATCGCCTGCTCCTTCTCGTTGACGATGAAGATCGAGTTCCACACCACAAGGGCGACGATGGCGACCGCAATGGCGATCCCGTAGAAGCGGTTGCTCATCAGTTCGCTCCCTGCTGGACCGTTGCGTTACCGGTGGTCGTATTGCGCTGGGCCTGCGGCTGGGCGCCGGCCGTTCCGGGACGCTGCAGCTCGTTGAGCGGCAGATAGGGAACGACCCCCTGCCCGCCTGCGGCACCCGGCTCGATGATCATCTTGGTCGATCCCTTCAGGACGCCCTCCATGGTCTCGAGGAAGAGACGCTTGCGGGTGATCTCCGGCGCCTTCTCGAACTCGGCGAGGATCGAGCTGAAGCGCTGTGCCTCACCCTCGGCTTCCTGGACGACACGGTTCTTGTAACCGGCGGCATCCTCGCGGATCTGCGCCGCCTCGCCTCGGGCCTGGCCGAGCTGCTGGTTGCGATAGCGGTTCGCCTCCTCGATGAAGCGATCCTCGTCCTGCTCGGCGCGCTGCACCTCGTCGAAGGCGTCGGCGACCTGGCTCGGCGGGGCCGCGTCCTCGATCGAGATGCCGTTGACGCGCAGGCCGGCCTGATACTCGTTCATCGTGTCCTGGGTGATCTGGCGGACCTCCTCGGCGATGCCGGCGCGGTCGTCGCGGAAGACGTCCTGCACCGGACGGCGGCCGACGACTTCGCGCATGGCGCTTTCGGACACCTGCTGCAGCATCGCGATCGGATCGTCGACCTGGAACAGATAGTTCTGCGGATCGTCGACCTGGTAGAGGACGGCGAACTGGACATCGACGATGTTCTGGTCGCCGGACAGCATCAGGCCGGAATTGTCACCGCTCTGGCTGCTGCCGAGGGTGATCTGGTTCTCGACGACCGGCACGGTCTCGACGGTCTCGAACGGCCAGAAGGCGACGTGCAGACCCGGGTCTGACAGTTCCTGGCGCGGCTTGCCGAACAAGAGCTCGACGCCGATCTCGTCCGGCTGGACGGTATAGACGGCCTTGAACAGCCACAGCACCGCGAGACCCGCGACGAACAGGATGCCCCAACCGGCGATCCCGGCCGGAGAGCCCGGACCGCTGCCACCGCCACCACCACCAGGGATGGCGCGCCGCAGCCGGTCCTGGCCGCGCCGCAGGATGTCTTCCAGATCCGGCGAACCGCCGTTCCCACCGGGGCGCGGAGACTGCGGACGCTGGCCCCAGGGGCCGCCGTTGCCGCCGCCGCTGCCGCCGCCTTTCCAGCCGCCATTGCCAGTCTGATTGCTCCAGGGCATCGCTGTCCTTCCAAATTTCAGGGATTTCTGCGGGCGTCGAGCCTCCCGCTTTTCACGCGCAGATCCGTACGACCCTTATAAGAACTGCCAAATCGGCTTTCAACGCGAGTGTGACCAATTTGCCCAGGGGTGTTCGCAAATGGTGAACAATGCGGCAGTTCTGTCCCGCCCAAGGTGGCTCCGGCCGCTATCGGTCGCGCCGGACATAGACGATGAAGCGGCTGTCGGCGCTGTCCTTCGGCCCCCGCTCGCAGGGCTCGTCCGATTCGACCGCCCAGATCGCCGGATCGATCGGCGGAAACACCGTGTCGCCGCTCACATCCACCGCGATCCGGGTCACGTACAGCCTGTCGAGCCGGTCGAGAAACAGACGGTAGATCTCGGCGCCCCCGGCGACGACGATCTCGTCCGCCCCGCGGGCGGCGGCCGCGTCGCGGGCGCGGTCCAGCGCCGCAGCCGGCGTGCCGGCCAGAATTGCGCCCTCATAAGGCACTTGCTCCGCCCGGCTGAGGACGATGCTGTCGCGCCCGTCGAGCACCCGGCCGATCGAATCGAGCGTCTTGCGCCCCATGATCATCGGCTTGCCCATGGTCAGGCGACGGTAGCGCTTGAGGTCGCTCGGCATGCGCCATGGCATTGCGCCGGCATCGCCGATGACGCCGTTCTCGGCCATGGCCACCACCGCGACGAGCGCCGGATTATTCACCGCCATGCCGTCGCCCTCGCCTCTTCGCGCCGTGCCGCGCCCTCGCCGCGCATCAGACTGCCACCTTGGCCTTGATATGCGGGTGCGCCTCGTAGCCTTCCAGCGCGATGTCGTCGAAGCCGAAGGCGAAGAGATCGTCGATCGCCGGATTCAGCGTCAGCGTCGGCAGCGGCAGCGGCGTGCGGGTGAGCTGCAGCTGCGCCTGTTCAACGTGGTTGCTGTATAGATGCGCGTCGCCGAGCGTATGGACGAAGTCGCCCGGCTTCAGGCCGGTCGCCTGCGCGACCATCGCCGTCAAGAGCGCATAGGAGGCGATGTTGAACGGCACGCCCAGGAAGATGTCGGCCGAGCGTTGATAGAGCTGGCACGACAGGCGTCCGTCGGCGACGTAGAACTGGAACAGGCAATGGCAGGGCGGCAGCGCCATCTCGTCGACCAGCGCCGGGTTCCAGGCCGACACCACCAGCCGGCGCGATTGCGGCGTGCGGCGGATCGCCTCCACCACCTTGGCGATCTGGTCGATATGGCCGCCGTCATAGTCGGGCCAGGAGCGCCACTGCGCGCCATAGACCGGACCGAGATCGCCGTTCTCGTCGGCCCATTCGTCCCAGATCCGCACGCCATTGGTCTTCAGATAGGCGATGTTGGTGTCGCCCTTCAGGAACCACAGCAATTCGTGGACGACCGACTTCCAGTGCAGCTTCTTCGTCGTCAGCATCGGGAAGCCGTCGGCGAGGTCGAACCGCATCTGGTGGCCGAAGACCGAGCGGGTGCCGGTCCCCGTGCGGTCGGGCCGATCGGAACCGGTCTCCATGACTCTCGTCAGAAGATCCAGATACTGGCGCATGTCACATACCCTTCCGGGGCCGCAGCCAGCCGGTCGTTCGCTTGTTGGATGAGCCGCGCGGAGCGCCCGCGCCGGCTGGACTAGAGGTCGGCGAGCTTTCCGAGCCGGTCCGCGGCGAGATAATAGACCACCAGGCGGCTCTTCATGCGGTCGCCCTTCATCTGCTCGAGGACGCCGTCGATGGCCTCCCGCGCAGCTTCGGCCGAGACCGAACAGGCCTTCTGCACCCAGGCCGCCGCGCGCTCAACTTCCTTGGGGTCGCCGGCTGATACGGCCGCCGTATCGCGCTTGCTGAGCACGAGCCGAAGGCGCTGCTCGAGCCGCTTGACGCGCTCCTCGTCGGCGTCCGGCTGATATTCCTTGACCTTGGCGAGATAGTCCATGCGGGGCTCCTCGATGGCATGGCGGAATGCCTGCCCGCAGACTTTGTCCGATTCCCTGCGGTTTCGGAAGCGTCATGGGCTTTTCATGGCGGAATCCCCTGCCTATATTGCGCGTGCCGGCTTCGTGCCGGCTATGGCGATAAACGGCCGATGAAATAAACCTTTCGGACCCGGGGGCGGTACCCGGCGCCTCCACCTGAACCCATCCTCTCGCGGCGATCCCGCGGCGATGGGTTCAGGCGGGGGCGAAATAGGATCGACGAGGGTGTAAAGATCGGACTTTTGCTCGGCATGGTTCCGCCGTTATCGGGCCTATTTGTAGTTGCAAACGACAACTATGCGGAAGCACGTCTCGCAGCGTAAGCTGCGCGATCGCTTCAATTCAAGCCCTGGAGGTTCGCACTTCTAGGCGGGGTCCGGAGGCACCTGGCAACAGAAGCCTCCACTTTTACGAGATGGTCCGGGCGGCGCCCGCCACCATCATCAGGCATGCAGGATCGGGACACCGCAATGGGCCAGGATCATATCCGTTACGATGTTCTCGCACAGGACGCCCTGCGTGGCGTCATTCGCAAGGTGATAGGCGAGGTCGTGAAGACCGGCCTTCCCGGCGACCATCATTTCTTCATCACATTCCTGACGACGGCCCCCGGCGTGCGGATTTCCTCGCGGCTGCGCGAGAAATATCCCGAGCTGATGACCATCGTCATCCAGCACCAGTACTGGGACCTGCAGGTCACCGACACCTCCTTCGAGGTCGGCCTGTCCTTCTCCGACATTCCCGAGCGCCTGCTGATCCCCTTCGCGGCGATCCGCGGCTTCTACGATCCGGCGGTGAATTTCGAGCTGGAATTCGACGTACGCGGCATGGATGCGGCCAACGAGCAGTCCGAGGGCGCCGATGACGGCGACGCGGACGAGATGGGGACGGCCTCCCCGCCGGCACAGATCCTGACGCCGACAAAGCTGCAGGCCAAGGAAAAGGTCGCGGCCGCCCCGGCCTCGGACGACGCATCCGAGCCCGAGGAAAAGAAGGACGCCGAAGTCGTGTCCCTCGACGCGTTCCGCAAGAAACCCTGACATCTGCCGGCGCCGCCGGAACCCGCCCATGGCCGACATCGTCAATCTCCGCACCGCCCGCAAGCGCAAGGCGCGCGCAGCGGATGCGCGGGTGGCCGACGACAATCGGCTGCGCCACGGCACGCCGAAGGCCGTCCGGCAGGCGGCCGAGGCCGAACGGACCGACGCGGCCCGCAAGCTGGATGGGCTGAAACGCGAGCGCCGGGATGACCCGGACGCCGGCATGGACGATCCCTCCGGCGATCCTGCATGATCGTCAAACGCTCGGTCGCCATCAGCGGCCACGCCACCTCGATCAGCGTCGAGGACCGCTTCTGGGACGAGTTGCGGCGCATTGCCGGCCGCCGCGACCTGCCGATCGCCGCGATGATCGCCGAGATCGATGCTGCCCGCGATCCGGCCACCAATCTGTCATCCGCCATCCGTCTCTTCGTGCTGGACGACGCCCTCGCCCATCGCGCAAGCGACTGAGCCACGCGTCGATCGAAGCAACCTCCGGCTACTCGTGATACTGCGCGCCCGACGCCCGTCGCGGGGGCCGCTCTGGCTGCGATGAAACCTAGAATTCCAGGGGATTGGCAACGCCGGGCAGCGACGGGAACCGGCTGCTGTCTCCCGGTGGCGCTTCCGGGATCGGGCGGCTGAAATTGACGCCGGGCGGCAGCGTGGAGTCCGGTTCCGTGGGCTCCTCGGGTGCGGCCTGCGGTACCGCTCGCTGCTGGCGGGCCTGCGCGGCAGCGCGTCCGCGCTGTTCCTCCGCCGCCTGCTGCTGTCGTTGCGCATCCTGGCGGCGCTGTTCCGCGGCCGCCGCCGCGTCGCGCCGACGCGCCTCGGCAGCTTCCGCTTCCGCCGCCGCTGCTTGCGCGGCTTCCGCCTCCTCGGCGGCCTTCGCCGCGGCCTCGGCATCCCGGCGGGCCCTTTCGGCCTCTTCTTCGGCAGCCCGGCGCTCTGCCGCGATGCGGGCGGCTTCCGCCTCGCGCCAGCGATAGAACCGCGTCTCGCGCCGCAGCCGCAGCGTTTCCTGCAGGTTTTCCTGCATCGCCTCGACCCGCGCCTGCTCGCGCTCCAGCGCCCGCACCGAGAGGTAATTGGCCAGCGGCGTGACATTGGCGGTCAGGCGTGGCGCGGCCAGCGAACCGGCCACGTCGTAGCTGACGCTCGGGTCCGCCCCCTCCACCCAGTCGTCGCCGGACGCTGCCTCCAGCCGCAATTCCCCGTCCACGGTCGCCTCGCCGAGATCGACGCTGCCATTCATGGTCAGCGTCGCGCCGTCGTCCCGCGCCGTCACCGGCGAGAACCGCACCCGGCCCGCGGTCACGGCGAAATCCGAGGCTGCTTCGGCGATCGCGAAACCGGCCCCGCCGCTGACCATCGCAAGGGCCGCCTGCGTATCGGTGTCGGGGCTGAACCCCTCCTGATCGGCGACGGCGAGCAGTGGCGACAGGAAGGCCTGGGGAACGCCCGGCATGACCAGATCGCGCGCCTCCACGCGGCCCGCGCCGGTGAGGCCCGAGACAAGGGCGGCATAGGACTGGCCGGTGCCTTCCAGCCGGATCGCGGCATCCATGCGCGGATCGGCCTCGAAGGCCGCAAGCGCCGGCCAGACGCTGTCGAGCGCGAAGCCTTCGGTGGCGACATCGAGGGTGACGCGGCCGAGCCCGTCGGCATTGCGCAGGGCGAGCGTTCCCGCCAGCGTGCCACCCGGCAGGGTCAGGCTCGCATCTAAGAACGCCGCCTCCCCGGCCCCGCCCGACATCGTCGCGGAGAAATCCGTGAAATTGTGGTCGCCGGCAAGGACATTGTCGGCCGTCATCCGCAGCGAGAACGGCAGCGAGGGCATCAGGCTGTCGCGGAAGGCCTCGGTCGGCCACTCGTCGCCGCCGAGCCCCTCGGTCATCGGCCGGCCAAAGACGAGATGGGCGATCCAGGGCAGCGACAGGCGGTCGAGATCGACATGGCCCGTCACCGCCTCGTCGACGGCCTTGTCGAGACTGGCCGCGATGCGGGTGCCGGCGACCTCGCCGGAGAGATCGTTGAGGCTCCAGTGGCCGCCGTCATAGACGAGGGCGCCATTGAGCTGCAGCGGCACCGCGTCCAGCGACTGGCCGAGATCGATCGCCCCGGTCAACAGCCACGGCGCCGCGTCCTCGCTGCGCAGATAGGCCGAGATCTCGGCCCCGGAAATGCCCTCTGGCGTGACCTCCAGCAGACCGTCGAGGCTGACCTCGCTGCCCGGCGCCCGCAGCGTCGCGGTGGTCACGACCGGCCCGGTTTCGGCCGCCGATAAGGAGAGTTCCGCCTCCAGCGGCGCCGGCGCGCCGATGTCGATGGCCGGAATGCCGAGCTGCGACAGGAGCACCGTCGGGGCGTCGTTCTCGAGCCGCAGATCGAGGCCGAACCGGCCGCTTTCCGTGCGCGCATAGAGGCCGTTCTCGATGGACGAGGACAGGTCGATCTTGCTGCCGGCAGCGGTGCCGTCGAGCCGCACGAACAGCGTCGGCTTCTTGCCGGTCTCGCCCTCCAGCGTCTCGACCTCGCCCGACAGGGCCAGCGGCGCCAGATGCGCGGCCTGGCTGTCCAGCGTCTTCAGCAGCGGCACGTCGGGGAAGCGTTTCAGGAGGAAATCGAAGAACCGCTTCGGCGCATCCGACTGCAGCGACACCGCCAGACGGCCCTGCGCCTCGCCGGCAAGGTCCGACAATTCGCCCGAGGCGTTGATCGTCGCGCCCGACAGCCCCTCGACCGCGAAGGTGGCGATGGCCAGCGTATCGCCGTCGAAGCTGACATCGGCATCGATCCGGTCGGCCGATGCGTCGCGCAGATTCACCGGCCCGGCGGTCAGCGCCACGTCGAAACGGTCGGCATTGGCCAGCGAATCGGCATTGCCGGTGAAGAGCTGCGACAACGCCATGAAGGCGTCGAGATCGACAGCCTTGCCGTCGAGATCGGCGGTGATCCGTGTGTGGTCGGCCGCGCGCGCGCGTTCCAGCGAGCCGGTGATCCGGTCGCCGCCGACATCGATCTCCATCTCCGAGAAGGCCTGCCGCTCGGCGCTCAGCTCGGCCTTGGCGGACAGTCCGGCCCGGCCCAGCCGGCGGATGGCCGGGTCGATCTCGCCGGTCAGCCAGTCGGCAAAGCCCGAGGGCTGGTTGGAGGCGAGCAGCAGATCGCCGGTAAAGCCGAAGCTCTCGTCCAGATCGACGAGGCCGGTGGCTTCCAGCCGGGTCCGCCCGGGAAGCTGTGCGATCAGCCGCGACAGCGACCAGCCGGTCTCGGTCGGGCTCGCCGCCAGTGTCGCATCGCGGATCATCGTGTCGCCGGCCATGATGACCGGCAGCGAGATTTCCACCGTGCCCGGGATCGTCGGCCGCGGGATCTCGGCAAGGACCGCGCGCATCGCCTCGACCCGTTCGGCAAGCCCGAGAACCTGCGAGGCGTCGCCATTCTCCTCGGCGGCGATCCGGTCCACGTCGATCTGCTCGCCTTCAAGATTGAGATGGAATTTCGGGATGCCAGCGAAATCGAACCGGCCTTCACCGGTCAGGAGATAGGGACGTGTCGCCTCGCCGGCCTGAACGCGGATGTCGCTGACCTCCGCCGCCGTCGGCGACAGGACGATCGCGCCGACCGCCTTCACCGGCATCACGGCGGGCCGCTCAGGCGCGGCTTCCCCGGCCGCCTCGGGCGCTGCCGGCGCGAACGGATCGCGCGCCGCGAGTTCTTCCGCCGTGGCCGAGGCCGGCGGCAGCGGACGGGTCACCGCGATGGCCCCCGCGAAGCCCGGACGGCCGTCCTTCAGGCTGGCGTTGCCGTCCAGCGTCAGCGAGGTCGCCAGCGTCTCGTTCGCCGTCTCGATGCGCACCGGCAGGTCGCCGCCCTCCTGCAGCGTGCCGATGCCGACCGAAAAGGCGATGACCTCGCCGCCGACCACGATGCTGCCGCGCCCGTCCACCGGACCGGCCAGCGAGCCTGCCGAGAGGGTGGCGTTGAGGTCTTCCAGCCGGTGGGTCCGACCGGTCAGACCGTTCTCGACCGTCACTGTGCCGTTCTCGACCGCGACATTCTCCAGCACCACCGTCGCGCCGCGCGGGATCGCCGGCCGCTCGACGACCCAGTCGATCGTGCCGTCCGCCAGCACCGGCACCCGGATGTCCGGCGTGTCGACGGTCATCGAGTAGATGCGGATCTCGCCGGACAGATACGGCGCCAGCTCGGCGTCCATGCGGAAGCGCGCGATGGTCAGGAGCGCCTCGCCGTCGTCGCCGAGCACCGTCACGTCGCCGAAGGTCACCGACGGGAACGGCAACAGCCGCGCCTCGGCCTCGCCCTCCACCACCACCTTGCGGCCGAGAATCTGCGAGGCCTGACGCTCGAAATCCGTGCGATAGGCGGTCCAGTCGATGAAATACGGTGCGAACAACGCGCCGAGCAGCGCGAGAACGAGAAGTCCGCCGAGGAAGACGAAGGCTCTGACCAGTACGGGCTCCTTTTCCTGCTGTTCGTGAAGATGCCCGGTCGACAGGCCCGACAATGGCCGCCGCCGCTTGTCCGACGCTGATCCTAGAGGACGCGGGGGCGGCGCGAAACCGGCGCGGCGCCCGGCGACCGGTCGTCGAACCGATGCGCGCGGCGCAGCGCGCCCTCGCCCGCCCCGGGGCTATCCGTCTGAGATTACGGGAGGATCTTTCCGGGGTTCAAGATATCGAGCGGGTCGAGCGCGTTCTTGATGGTCTTCATCACGTCGACTGCGCCGCCCAGTTCCTTGCGCAGATAGGACCGCTTGCCCTGGCCGATGCCATGCTCGCCCGTGCAGGTGCCGTCCATGGCGACTGCCCGCTCGGCGAGTCGCGCCATGAAGGCCTCGGCGGCATCGATCTCGGCCTGCGATTCCATGTCGAGCAGCAGCGTGACGTGGAAATTGCCGTCGCCGACATGGCCGACGATCGGCGCGACGAGGCCGGCCGCGTCGATGTCGGCCTGGGTTTCGGCAATGCAGTCGGCCAGCCGCGACACCGGCACGCAGACATCGGTCGCGATGCCCTTGGCGCCGGGCCGCAGCGCCAGCGCCGCCCAGTAGAACTGGTGGCGCGCCTTCCACAGCTGCGCCCGGTCCTCGGTGCGCGCCGCACTCTTCAGCGGCCCGCCGCCATGCTCGCCGGCGATCGCCTCGAACATCTCGGCCTGTTCGGCCACCGAGCCCTGCGAGCCGTGGAACTCGACGAACAGCGACGGCTGCGGCTGCAGATCGAGCTGCGAATAGGCGATTGCCGCCTGCATCGACTGGGCGTCGAGCAGCTCGATCCGGGCGACGGGAATGCCGATCTGGATGGTCTGGATCACGGCGTCGCAGGCACTGCGCACGTCCGGGAAGGGACAGACGCCCGACAGGATCGTCTCCGGAATGCCGTAGAGCTTCAGATTGAGCTGGGTGATGATGCCGAGCGTGCCCTCCGAGCCGACCAGCAGGCGGGTCAGGTCGTAGCCGGCGGAGGTCTTGCGGGCGCGGCGCGCGGTGCGGATCAGGCTGCCGTCGGCCATCACCGCGGTCAGGCCGATGACATTGTCGCGCATGGTGCCGTAGCGCACCGCATTGGTGCCGGAGGCGCGCGTCGCCGCCATGCCGCCGAGGCTGGCATTGGCGCCGGGATCGATGGGGAAGAACAGGCCGGTGTCGCGCAGATGCGCGTTCAGCGCCTCGCGGGTGACGCCCGGCTGGACGACGCAGTCGAGATCCTCGGGATGCACCGCCAGCACCTGGTCCATGCGCGACAGGTCGAGCGAGATGCCGCCCTGGGGCGCGTTGACGTGGCCCTCCAGCGACGAACCGGTTCCGAAGGCGACGATCGGCGTGCGGTATTCGGCGCAGACGCGCACGATCTCCTGCACCTCCTCCTCGCTTTCGGCGAAGGCGACCGCGTCGGGCATCTGGTTCGGAATGTAGGTGGTCGAATGGGCGTGCGCCCGCCGCACGTCCTCGCCGGTCACCAGCCTTTCGCCGAAGCGCTGCTTCAGCACCGCGACCGCCCCGGCGATCCCTTCGCGCCTTGCCGGCCGCTCGGCCAGAATATCCGCCAGCGCCATGTCTTTCTCCCTCTCCGTCCCTGCGCCGCCCCCCGGCAGCACCTGCGCGGCCCTTGCCGCATTCCGTTTCGCCGCGTGCTGCGGCACCATCAGCCGGTTTGACTTCCCGCGTCCCGCACGCTTTGCCTGACCCAGCGCCATCTTGCCAGGAGCCACCATGACGTCGCCGACCGCGTTGCCCTATCGTTCAGGATTGATGGCCGTCCGCCCGGAATGGATCGACTATAACGGGCATCTGAACCTTGCCTATTACCATGTCCTTTTCGACAAGGGGATCGACGGCCTGTTCGACTCGATCGGCCTCGGCGAGACCTATCGTGCCGAGCGCGGTTACACCACCTACACGGCGGAAGCCCATGTCTGCTACCTGCGCGAAGTGCCGCCGCAGGCCGAGGTCTACGTGACCTCGCAGATCGTCGGGCTCGACGAGAAACGGCTGCACATCTTCCAGGAACTGCACCACTGCGACGGCTGGGCCGCCGCGACGCTGGAAAGCCTGAGCCTGTCGATCGACCAGCGCGGCGACGCGCCGAAGGTGGCACCCTTCCCCGCCGAGACCTTCGCCCGCGTCTCGGTCGCCGCCGCCGCGCACGCCGAACTCGCCCGGCCCGAGCGCCTCGGCCGGTCGATCGGAATGCCGCGCCGCTGACGCGGAGCCTTCCGCGCAACGTCCTGAGGCCCCCAACAACACCTCGCCCGACCCGACCCAAACCGGCAGATCGTTAACCCGTGATGCTTATGATTGCCGCCGGACACAAGGCGGAGGGGCTGCGCCACGATGGACGTGACGGTAACGTTGAGCGCAGTGAATATCGTCGTTTTCGGCGGTCTTTCGGTGTTGTGCGCGGCGATCTATGCCGGGATGCGGACCGAGCCGGCGCTGGCCTGGCTGGCCGCCGCGCTGCTCATCGGCAGCGTCGAAGTCCTGGTCCTCAGCCAGTTGCAGAGTTCCAACGCCGAACTCGTTGCCATCACCCTGCTTTTGCCGGCCGCCTATCTGTGCGTCGGCCAGTCGATCCGGCTGACCACGCGCAGCGCGCAGCGGCACGGGGCGCTGATCGGCACGGTCGCAGGCCTCGCCGCCGGGTCGCTGGTGCTGCTGGCACTCGACGTGCCCTTCATCTACCAGACCCTGCCGCTGCAGACCGCCTGCGCGATGGCCATCCTCGACAGCGTCTGGCGCCTTGCCAAAGCTGATGAGCGGAGCTGGCTCGATACGGCGCTGGCCGTCGCGCTCTGCCTCGTGTCGGGCATCTTCCTCGTCCGCCTGCCGCTGTTTCCCATGCTCTTCGACGGTACGGCCAGCTACCACGCCGTGAAGACCTCCGGCCTCGAGACCACCCTCCTGACGCTGTCGGGTCTGGTCACGCCGCTCGTGGTCTTCCTGCTGCTCGCCCGCATCATCAGCGGCGTCATCACCGACTACCGACGCAGGTCGGAGCGTGACGCCATGACCGGGCTGCTCAATCGCCGCGGCTTCGACCAGTCGCTGAGCCGCACGCTGAAGCGTGGCGGCGCCGTGATCCTGTGCGACATCGACCATTTCAAGCAGGTCAACGACAGCTACGGCCACGCCGTGGGCGACACGATCATCCGGGCCTTCGGCGATCTGATCGGGCGCAGCGGCTACCGGGCCGGGCGCATCGGGGGCGAGGAATTCGCGCTGATCCTGCCGGATTGCAGCGCGCGGCAGGCGGCCCGGGTGGCCGAGACGCTGCGCCTGACGTTCTACCGCACCGAGCACGAGGCGCTGGCCGCCGGCCACCGGATCAGCGCCAGCTTCGGCATTGCCGGCTTTACCCCCACCGACACGATGGACGCCGTGCTGCTCGCGGCGGATCGCGCCCTCTACCGGGCCAAGGACAATGGCCGCAACCGCGTCGTTATCTCCGCCCCGTCCGAGACCGCAGCCGAACTGCGCCACGCGGCCTGATCGCAGCCGAGGCCCGCCTCGGCAGTTCGTCCATCGGATTCAGAGCGTCGCGTAACCGTCGGGTCCGACTCTCACTTTCCCGAACGCCCCATGCATATGAAAACGGCGCCCGGTGAGACCGGACGCCGTAATCTTGAGATCGAATGCGCTGCGAAGAGCCGGAACGCTACTGCTGCGGCTCCGGCGCCTGCTCGACCGAACCGCTCGGCTGGACGGCAGGTGCGATCTCGGTCTGTGCGGGCTGCGGCGCCGTGTCGGCCTCGGTCTCCGCGGGTGCGTCACCTGCCGGCTCGTCCGCGGCAGCAGGTGCTGCATCGTCGGCCGGAGCCGGCGCGGTCTCGGCGTCGGGGGTTGCCGGGGCCGTGCCGGCGTCGGTCGGCGCTGCCGGCGTGGCAGGATCCTCACCGGAAGCGGCGGGCGTCTCTGCGGGCGCTGCGGCGTCTTCGCCGGCCGCAGGCGCGGCCGCACCATCACCCGCTGCGGGCGCAGCGGCACTGCCGGCGATCTGATCGGTCCCGACCGGCTGGTCGGAGACGGTGCCGTCGGCCGCCGCGACGCGCCAGACCGTGTTGCCCGAATCGTCGGCCACGAGCAGCGCGCCCGTGCCGTCGATCCCGACACCGACCGGACGTCCCCGGGCCTGATCACCGTCGAGGAAACCGGTCACGACATCCTGTGCCATGCCGTCCGGCTTGCCATCGGTGAACGGGACATAGACCACCTTGTAGCCGTTGAAATTGCTGCGGTTCCAGCTTCCGTGCTCGCCGATGAAGGCACCATTGGCATAGGCTTCCGGCAGGGCGGAGTTGTTGGTGAAGGTCAGGCCGAGCGCCGCGACGTGGCTGGACAGCGCATAATCAGGAGCGATGGCTTTCTCGACCATGTCCGGGCGCGGGGGATAGACGCGCTCGTCCACATGGTCGCCGTAATAGCTGTAGGGCCAGCCATAGAAGGCGTCCTCCTTCACCGAGGTCATGTAGTCCGGCACGAGGTTGGGCCCGAGCTCGTCGCGCTCGTTGATGACCGCCCAGAGCTCACCCGTATCCGGCTGGAACGCCAGGCCGTTGGGGTTGCGCAGGCCGGAGGCGAAGACCTTGCTGGCCCCGGTCTCGCGGTCGATCTGCCAGATCGCGGCGCGGCCCTTCTCGGCTTCCATGCCGCGCTCGGCGGCGTTGGAGTTCGAGCCGACCGACGCATAGAGCATCGTGCCGTCGGGGCTCAGCGCCAGATCCTTGGTCCAGTGGTGGTTGATCGGCCCGCCCGGCAGCGGCGTCAGCACCGTGGGCTCGGCCGTTAGCTCGGTCTGGCCCAATTCGTAGGGATAGCTCAGCACCGCATCGGCGGCGGCGACATACAGCGTGTCGTCGACCCAGGCGACGCCGAAGGGCGAATGCAGGCCGGTCAGAAGATCCGTGCGCTCGTCCACCGTGCCGTCGCGATCGGTGTCGCGCAGCAGGGTGATGAGGTTGCTCTCCTTCTGCGGGCCGCTGCTGCCGTGGGACAGCGACATGATCCAGCCGCGGATCACGTCCTTCGGCCGCTCCACCGGCTTGCCCGACGGGCCGCGCGACTGCACCACCAGGACGTCGCCATTCGGCAGCGTGTGGACGGTGCGCGGATTGGCGAGATCGGTGGCGTAGGGGGTGATCGTCAGGCCTTCGGGAACGGTCGGGGTCTGCCCCTCCTCCCAGCCGACGACTTCGGCCACCTTCAGGTCGGGCAGCAGCGCGGTGCTCGGCTCCGGCAGGACCGGATCGGGTCCGATCTGGGACGACACGTCGAAATCGCCGCCCTCGTCGCTGCAGCCGGCAATCGCCAGCAGCACCATGGCACTGCCGCCGAGAATGGCGGTCCGGATGGATGGCTTGCGATTAATCATGGTTACGCACTCCGACGCCGTACTGAAAGACCATCGAACGGCCGAGCCAGGCCGTGACGAAGATGAGGATCACGTTCACGGCCGACAGGGCGAGACCGTAGGGAACGATCGCCGTCCAGC
Source organism: Aurantimonas sp. NFXS3 (assembly GCF_049132005.1). NCBI lineage: Bacteria > Pseudomonadati > Pseudomonadota > Alphaproteobacteria > Hyphomicrobiales > Aurantimonadaceae > Aurantimonas > Aurantimonas sp. NFXS3. The sequence continues at coordinate 934,173 of NZ_JAGDDZ010000001.1, read as the reverse complement.
CGTCACCGGCATGGACGAGACTGTTGAGGAAGCCGAGCGCCAGCACGAAGACGGTCCCGATCGCATAGGCCCAGGCGGGCGGCTGGGCCCGAAGGCGCGGCTGGGCGATGAAGTCGACAAGGCCGGCCAGCAGCGCAAAACCACCGAAGATCAGACCGGCGAACAGCAGCCAGGACGAGAAATTGTGCCACATCAGATGACCGGTCTGCCAATAGGCGATGTCGGTCAGAAGGGTCAGGGTGAAACAGACGAACGGAAACGGGATCAGCATCGCGTGGATCGGCTGTCCGCCGACCGTCGCGGTCACTGGAGGGTGCGGGAAATCCATGGAGAGCATCTCGATCTGTCAGGTGGTAAACCACTGACAATACGAGTGGGCCCGTGCTTGGTTCCAAGACCCCGGTGCGAAGCCGGGTGGCGCAGGATTCCGGGCAGATCGACGGACGCCGAGAGCCTGCGCGGCAGGGGCTTCACGCGCCTCCGCAACCACCCGGCATCGGGACGCGTCGTCCCGTACCGGCACACCCCCGATCCGCCTCGATTACCCGTAGTGGTTGCGCACCACGGCGTTGGCCAGTTCCTCCCGGCTGATGACGCCGGCGATGTCCTCGGGCCGCGGCACGCCACGGGTCTCGCTGACGACGATGGCGTAGGAGCGGTTGCGCCGGTTCATCCGGGTGATCACCGTGTTCAGATTGTGGACCGTCGAGGCGAGGATGAACTCCGACGAGCCGATGTCGTCGAGGGTCTGGGTGGCGAAGCGATCGGCCCGGTAGGGAATCGTGCCGAAGCGCACAAAGCCGGTGATCCGGTTGCCATCGGTCAGGATCACCCGCGAGGTCTCGACGTCGATGCGTTTCAGGGCTTCCGAGACGGTCATCGCGCCCGGCAGGATCTCGAAGGTCTTCGACATCACCTCGGTGACCGGCTGCACCATGAACATGTTGGTGGTCCGGTCGGTCGGGATCGGCCGGCCGCGGTTGCGCAGCTTGATCGTGTAGATGTCGGCCAGGGTCAGCGAGCGCCGCACGCCGATGGCGATCGCCACGGCCAGCACCAGCGGCAGGATGATCTCGTAGTCGCGGGTCATCTCGAAGATCATCACGATCGCCGTCATCGCCGCGCTGGTGGCACCGCCGACCATGGCCCCCATGCCGATGATCGCGAAGGTTTTCATGGTCAGGCCGGCGCCCGGCAGGATCGCGTTGCCGATCAGCCCGACCGCGCCGCCCAGAGCCGCGCCCATGAACAGGCTCGGCGAGAAGATGCCGCCCGACGCCCCGGCCCCGAGGCTGAGACAGGTGGCCACGAGCTTGCCGGCGAACAGCATGATCAGCACCGCGACCGTTATGTCGGCGCCGCTGATGATGTCCTGGATGGTGGCGTAGCCCACCGAATATATGTGGTAGTGGCCGGTCCAGGAGAGGAACAGGTAGCCCATCACGCCGACGGCGGTCATGCCGATGACGTTCTGGACATAGGGATTGAGGTTCGACTGCTCGAAGACGTCCTCGGACTTGGCCAGCAGCTTGACGAAGGCCCAGGCGGCGACGCCCATCACCGCGCCGAGGATCGCCGCCAGCAACAGCTCGGCGCCGTTGACCGCGGCGCCCTCCGGCAGGCCGCCCAGTGGCACGATGAAGGCCGATTCGATCCCCATCGCCAGGCGGAAGACATAGGTCGAGGTCGCCGTCGCCACGACCACCGGCAGGAAGGTGCGGGCCGAAATCTCCGGCAGCAGCACTTCGGAGGCGAACAGCACCCCGCCGAGCGGCGTGTTGAAGGTTGCCGCGATGCCGGCGCCCGCACCGGCCGATAGCAGCGTGATCTTCTGGTGGCGTACGAGGCCCAGCGCCCGGCCGAAGGTCGAGCCGAAGGATGAGCCGATCTGGATGATCGGCCCCTCGCGACCGACCGAGGCACCGGTGCCGATGGAGATCGCCGAGGCCAGCGACTTCACCACCGCGACGACGCCGCGCACGTTCCCGTTCTGGTGGTAGATCGCATACATCACCTCCGGCACGCCGTGGCCCTTGGCCTCGGGCGCGAAGCTGCGCACCAGCCAGACGACGACGAGGCCGCCGATCACCGGCACCAGGATGATGCCCATGCCCCACGGGCTCGGCGCGCCATAGGCGTTCGGCTCGAGATGCAGGCTGAGCTCGCCGTAGAAGGCCAGATTGTAGATGAAAGCGATCAGGTACTTGAAGACGATCGCGCCGACGCCGGCGACGATGCCGACCACAAGCGCCAGCAGGAGCATGGCCGGCAGCGACACTTCCCGGTCCGGCGGCGCCTCCGCCTCCGGTGCGGGCGACGCAGCGGACGGGACGGACGGGCTATCGACGGACATGATCACGGGAACGCTGTTGGGATGGATCGGACAGGCTGTAAGTCGCCCTTCTATTCCACCCTCGCCCGGCGATTGAAAGGCTGCGAGCGAAAGATTCGCAGCTTCTCCACCAGGGCCGTGGCCTGCCCTCAGCCATGCCACGCCGCCAGACAGCCGGGCTGCGCGCCGGTGACGGGATCGCGCGGCGGCAGCGCCAGCGCCGCGATCTGTTTCTGCGCATCGGTCAGCTCGCGGTCGCCGGCGCGCAGGATGGTGCCGCTCTGGCCGGGCGGATAGGCGCCGACGACGGCGAAATCGGGCGTCGCCGACAGCCGCCGATGTCCGACGCCGGCGGGGATCACCACCACGTCGCCCGGCCGCATCCGCGTCGTGATCCCGCCCGGCCCGCCAAAGCCGATCTCCGCTTCGCCGCCGACGCAGCCGAGCACCTCGTGACCGTCGGCATGATAGTGCCAGTAGTCGAAGACCGTGTAGGTCCAGCAGCCCTGCCAGCCATGCTCCCGGAAGCGTTCGGTCATTACGGACGCGGTCGCGTCTTCCGCACCGACAGCCTCGCGCAACACAAGCAGTGGCAAGGAGCTGTTGGGAATATCGTCCCGCGCCGGGAACAGGTGGGTTTCGACTTCCATTTCGCCTCGCAAGGGTCGATAATTCCGCAAAGATCGGTCGCGCGTCCGGCGCCGCGCGATTGCGCTTGCTTGGCGGAAGCTAGGCGACATTCCTGCCCAGTCCACGAGATCCATGCCCCAGCATCGTCCCCCGCTTCCCGTTCTTGCCGCGCCCTTCGTTGTCGATACGGTACTCAAACGCGACGTCTTCGGCGAGATCGCCGCCGGTCACCTCGCCAATGCGCCCGACACCCCGGTAACGCGTCGCCGCGTCGGGAGCGCCGCGCGCTGGGTCCGCCGCTTCGCCTGGCATCTTGCCGGGCGCGAGATCCGCGCGCTGCAAACGCTGGGCCCCGTCGCCGGCACCCCGACCCTTCTCGGCGTCGATTCCGAGGCGCTCTACCGGTCCTGGATCGAGGGTACGCCGCTGCATGTCGCCCGCCCGATCGGCAACACCGCCTATTTCCGCGACGCCAAGCGGCTGCTGCGCTCGCTGCACCGGGCCGGCATCACCCACAACGATCTCGCCAAGCCGCAGAACTGGCTGATGACCCCGGACGGCAAGGCGGCGCTGATCGACATGCAGCTCGCCACCTTCTTTCCGCGCCGCACGCGCCTGTTCCGGCTCCTGGCCCGCGAGGATCTGCGCCATCTCCTCAAGCACAAGCGCAGCTTCTGCCGCGAGGCGCTGACGGCGTCCGAAAAGCGCATGCTCGCGACGAAGAGCCTGCCGGCGCGGGTCTGGATGGCGACCTTCAAGCCGGTCTACAACATGGTCACCCGGGGCATCTTCAACTGGTCGGATGGCGAGGGCACGCGCGACCGGATGGACACCGACGGGGTGGCGATCAAGGCGCGGGTCGCCGCCGATCCCGCCATCGCCGGCTTCGCCCTCGTGCCCTATCCCTATCCGCGCCAGCGCGGCGTCGGCCTCTATCTCTTCGCCGAACCGGCACCGGACACCGATGCGGCGGCGCTGGAGCAACGCCTCCGCGACGCGCCGCGTCCCCGTCCCGACCTCGTGCAGGTGGTCGCGACCCTGCCCCGCGACGCCATCGGCACCGTGCGCGAGGATCTCCTGCGGCTGGTGGCGATCAACCAGGTCGAACGCCTCGCCGCCGTCGCCGGCGACGACACCGCCCTCGCCATCACCCAACGCATCGCCGAAGACCGCCGCAACCTCACCGACCGCCGCTTCAAACGGTAGGGGGTGGTGTCCATGGAGGTGGCCGTGACGGCACGGTGAGCCTTCGTTTTGCGGGGCTTTCATTCGGCAACGTGGCGGCGGCGCGACGGGTTTGGCATGGGTCCTCGGGTCAAGCCCGAGGATGACGCCCGTGTTTGAAGGAAGCGATCATCCTGCAGCGCAGGCGGCTCGTGTCGTGCGGTTGCTCGGCTCGGTTTTGCGGGGGCTCATATTCGGCAACGCCGCGGCTGCGCGAACGGTTTGGCATGGGTCCTCGGGTCAAGCCCGAGGATGACGCCCTTGTTTGAGGCAAGCGATCATCCTGCAGCGAAGGCGGCTTGGGTCACGGTCGCTCGGGTCGCCCACCAGCGTCCGCGACTGGCTTCGACCTCCCTCCCCGCGTCATCCCCCTCCCCGGTCTTGCCCCGAGGACCCATGCCTCAGCGCCGACACCGCCGCGACGGTGACAAGCCGGCACCTTCGCCATAACGGCAGCGCATTGCGGCATACCGCCACAACTTCATCAAGCGTCAGCCGGGGCTATCGATACACGTGGCGATTGCCATGAGATGCGCCGCCGTTTGACGGGGCTGCTGTTCGGCAACGCCGCGGCGGCGCGAAGGGCTTGGCATGGGTCCTCGGGTCAAGCCCGAGGATGACGCCCGTGTTTGAGGGGTTCGCCACCACCACGTCGGCGCGCCACAACGCCCCCCGCCCTCATCCCAGCCGTGCGGCAATCGCCTTCCCGGCCGCGACGCCCGAGGCCCAGGCCCATTGGAAATTGTAGCCGCCGAGCCAGCCGGTGACGTCGACGGCCTCGCCGATGGCGTAGAGGCCGGGGACGCGTCGGGCTTCCATGGTCTTGGACGACAGCTCCGCCGTATCGATGCCGCCGGCGGTCACCTCGGCCTTGGCATAGCCCTCGGTGCCGGTCGGGCGGAAGCGCAGGCGTGTCAGCGTCTCGGCGGCCAGATCCAGCTCGGCATCGGTGATGGCGCCCAGCGGCCGCGTCTCGCCGATGCGCTCGGCCAAGGCGTCGGCGAGGCGGTTGGGCAGCCTTTCGGCGAGCGCCGCCTTCATGTGGGCGCGCGGCATGCGCCGCTTCGCCGCCCGCAGCATCTCGGCGGCATCCTTGACCAGGGTCAGCTCGACGGTCTCCCCCGACGACCAGTAGGACGAGACCTGCAGGATCGCCGGGCCCGACAGGCCTTTGTGGGTGAACAGCGACGCCTCCTCGAAGGCGATGTCGCGCACCCGCGCGATGGTCGGGCAGGCCACGCCGGAAATCTCGCGAAACAGCATCTCGTCCTTGCCGAGCGTCAGCGGCACCAGCGCAGGGCGCGGGGTGACGAGTTTCAGGCCGAAGCGCTCGGCGATCTCGTAGGCCTTGCCGGTGGCGCCCATCTTCGGGATCGACGGCCCGCCCGTGGCGATGACCAGCGCCGGGGCGGATGCGCCGGCGACCCGGAAGCGGCCGTCGGCATGCGCGATCTCGCCCACCGGCGTCGACAGGCGGATCTCGACGCCGCCCAATCGGCATTCGGCCAGCAGCATGTCGACGATCTGCTTCGCCGATCCGTCGCAGAACAGCTGCCCGAGGGTCTTTTCATGCCAGGCAATGCCGTAGCGCTCGACCAGCGCGAGAAAGTCCCACTGGGTGTAGCGGCTGAGCGCCGACTTGGCGAAATGCGGATTCTCCGAGAGGTAGCAGTGCGGCTCGGTCTCGCGATTGGTGAAATTGCAGCGCCCGCCGCCGGAGATCAGGATCTTCTTTCCCGGCGCCTCGGCATGGTCGAGGACCAGGACGCGCGCCCCCACCTGCCCGGCGGTCGCCGCCGCCAGAAGCCCGGCGCCGCCGGCACCCAGAATGATCGCGTCGTATTCCATCGTCGCTCTTTGCGGTGAGATGCGGGAGCCTTGCCCGCCAACGGGTCCGGCCGTCAGGCGGGCGGCGGCCGGCCGATGCTCAGGTCGGCTCCACGAAGCCTTCGAGCACGCGCTTCTGGCCGGCCTTGTCGAAATCGACGGTCAGCTTGTTGCCCTCGACGCTGGCGACGGTGCCGTTGCCGAATTTCAGATGGAAGACCCGGTCGCCGGAGGCAAAGCGGCTGGCTTCGGTCGCCACCGACTTGGCCACCAGTTCGCCCTCGATATCGCGTGGACCGCCCTTGCGGGCCGCGGCATTGAGGCCGAAGCCGGTGCGCGGCGGCTGGTTGTGGCCCTTGCCGCCGTGCTGGCCGCTGCGGGCGCCGACGCCGCCCTCGTCATAGCTGATCTCGCGGGTGCGCCCGCCCGACCAGCCGTCGCCGCCCCGGCCGCGCCCGCCATTGCCGCCGGCAAAGCCGGCATTGGCCGCCTGGGCGCGGCGCCAGCCCGGCGTCGTATAGGCGCCTTCCTGAAAGGCCGCGGCGCCGTCCCAGCGGCTGGCGCCATAGCCGCCGAAGCCGCCGGCCCCGTAACCGCCATAGGAGGTGTTGGCTTCCATCACCTCGACATGCGCCTCGGGCAGTTCGTCGAGAAAGCGCGAGGGAATGGTCGACTGCCACATGCCGTGAATGCGGCGATTGGAGACGAACCAGATCTTCACCCGCTGCTTGCCGCGGGTGATACCGACATAGGCCAGCCGGCGCTCTTCCTCGAGGCCGGAGCGGCCGCCCTCGTCGAGGGCGCGCTGATGGGGAAACAGCCCCTCCTCCCAGCCGGGCAGAAAGACGGTTTCGAACTCCAGCCCCTTGGCCGCGTGCAGCGTCATGATCGAGACGGCGTCCATCTCGGCGTTCTGCTCGGTGTCCATGACCAGCGCCACATGCTCCAGGAAGGAGGGCAGCGTGTCATAGGCCTCCATGGAGCGGATGAGTTCCTTGAGGTTCTCCAGCCGGCCCGGCGCCTCGGCCGAGCGGTCGTTATGCCACATCTCGGTGTAGCCGGATTCCTCGAGGATCTGCTCGGCGAGGTCGGTGTGCTTGGCGGTGGACAATTGCTCGGCCCAGCGCACCAGATCGGTGACCACCCGGCGCAGCGCGTTGCGCGGTTTGGGCTTCAGCTCCTCGGTTTCCACCATCTCGACCGCCGCCGCGATCAGCGGCACGCCGCGGGCGCGGGCATAATCGTGCAGCAGCCGCATGGTGGCGTCGCCGAGCCCGCGCTTGGGCGTGTTGACGATCCGCTCGAAGGCCAGATCGTCGGCCGGCTGGCAGACGCAGCGGAAATAGGCGAGCGCGTCGCGCACCTCCATCCGCTCATAGAACCGCGGACCGCCGATCACCCGGTAGTTCAGCCCCATGGTGACGAAGCGGTCCTCGAACTCGCGCATCTGGAACGAGGCGCGCACCAGGATCGCCATGTCGTTGAGATTGTGGTCCTCGCGCCGCTGCAGGTCCTCGATCGCCTCGCCGATCGCTCGCGCCTCCTCCTCCGAATCCCAGCCGGCATTGACCTCGACCTTCTGGTGCTCGGGGTCGGAATAGTCGGTGAACAGCGTCTTGCCGAGCCGGTCCTCGTTATGGGCGATCAGATGCGAGGCCGCGCCGAGGATGTGGGCGGTGGAGCGATAATTGCGCTCCAGCCGGATCACCGTCGCGCCAGGAAAGTCCCGGTCGAAGCGCAGGATGTTGTCGACCTCGGCGCCGCGCCAGCCATAGATCGACTGGTCGTCGTCGCCGACGCAGCAGATGTTGACAGGCGGCCGCTCCGCCGCGCCCGCCTCGGCGGTGCCCGCCTGCGTCACGGCGCCGGCGCCCGCCGCCTGCCGAAGCGCGGGGCTGCGCCCGGTCTCGCCCCGCACCTGCGAACGCTGGGCCAGAAGCCGCAGCCAGAGATACTGGGCGACGTTGGTGTCCTGGTACTCGTCCACCAGGATGTAGCGGAAGCGGTCGTGATACTCGGCGAGGACGTCCGGGTTGTCCCGGAAGATGGCGATCGGATGCAGCAGGAGATCGCCGAAATCGCAGGCGTTGAGGGACTGCAGCCGCGCCTGGTAGGCGGCGTAGAGTTCCCGCCCCTTGCCGTTGGCGAAGGCCCGCGCGTCGCCCTCGGGAATGTCCTTCGGCGTCAGCGCCTTGTTCTTCCAGCCATCCAGCATGTTGGCGAAGGTGCGGGCCGGCCAGCGCTTGTCGTCGAGATTCTCGGCCTTGATGAGCTGCTTGATCAGCCGGATCTGGTCGTCCGTGTCCAGAATGGTGAAGTTCGACTTCAGCCCGGCCAGCTCGGCATGGCGGCGCAGGATCTTCACGCCGATCGAGTGGAAGGTGCCGAGCCACGGCATGCCCTCGACCTGTTCGCCGACCAGAAGGCCGATGCGCTGCTTCATCTCGCGCGCGGCCTTGTTGGTGAAGGTCACGGCGAGGATCTGGGACGGCCAGGCCCTGCCGGTGGCGAGGATATGGGCGATGCGCGTCGTCAGGACGCGCGTCTTGCCCGTGCCGGCGCCGGCCAGCACCAGCACCGGACCCTCGGTGGTCTCCACGGCGGCGCGCTGCTCTGCATTGAGGCCGGAGAGATAGTCCGGCGCCCCCGCATTGCGGGCCACCCCGCGGGCCGACAGTGCACGAGCGGCGATGCCGCCGGGACGGGCCGCCGGGACCCCGGTTGATTCGTCGAAATCAGTCATCCGCGCCAATGTAAGACTTCGCGCGCGGAACACTAGGGAAGCGGTCGCCGGAAGCCGGCATGGCGCGGCCGCGATGCGCGATTGCCGCCGCATTGCACCGCGGGCGCTACGGGTTAGTATGCCCTGCGAACGGTGATGGAGCAGGCGATCATGGACGACAGGACCCCGACGATCACCCAGGCGATGATCGATGCCTATGACGAATACACGCACCTGACGCTCGATCGCCGCGGCTTCATGCGCCGGCTGACGGCACTGGCCGGTTCGGCGACGGCCGCGGCCGCGATCGCCCCGCTGATGGCCGCATCCAGCGCCCGCGCCGCCATCGTCGCACCGGACGATCCGCGTCTGGCCGGCGTCTGGGCCACCTATCCCGGCGCCAGCGGCGAGATGAAGGCCTATGTGGCCCGGCCCGCCGATGCGACCGATGCCCTGCCCTGCGTGCTGGTGATCCACGAGAACCGCGGTCTCAACGCCCATATCCAGGACGTCGCCCGGCGGCTGGCGCTGGAAGGTTTCCTCGTCGTGGCGCCCGACTTCCTGTCGCCGGCCGGCGGCACGCCCCCGGACGAGGACAAGGCCCGCGAGATGATCGGCGCGCTGGACGCCGAGACCCGCATCGCCGACGCTGTGGCGTCCCGCAAATGGCTCGCCGGCCGCGAAGACGGCAATGGCCGCGTCGGGGCGGTCGGCTTCTGCTGGGGCGGCGGTCTCGTCAACGACCTCGCCGTCGCCGATCCGGACCTTGCCGCCGGTGTCGCCTATTACGGCCGCCAGCCGGATGCGGACAAGGTCGCCGACATCAAGGCGGCGATGCTCTTGCATTACGCCGGCCTCGACGAGCGCATCAATGCCGGCATCGACGCCTATCGCGACGCGCTGGAGGCCGCCGGCACCGAGCATCAGGTCCATGTCTATGCGGGCGTCAACCATGCCTTCAACAACGACACCTCGCAGGCCCGCTACGACGAGGTCGCCGCCGGGCTGGCCTGGGGCCGCACCGTCGACTTCCTGAAGACGCATCTGGGCAGCTAGGCCCACCGGGACAGCCCGGATGCGTGCCGCACACGCCGTCCTCTGCCTGGCCTTCGGCGAAACCATCGTCTGGGCCGGCTTCTACTATCTCTTCCCGGCGCTCCTCCTGCGCTGGGAAGCCGATGCCGGCTGGTCCAAGACCTGGCTCACGGCGGCCTTCGCGGCGGCCATCATCGTCTCGGCAATTGTCTCGCCGATGGCGGGGCGCCTGATCGACCGCGGCCACGGTCCGCTGGTGATGGGCGGCTCCGCTCTGGCGGGGGCGATCCTTCTGGCGCTGCTGCCCTTCGCCGACACGCTGCCCGGCTTCACGCTGCTCTGGCTCGGAATCGGCGCGGCGATGGGCGGCTGCCTCTACGAGCCCTGCTTCGCCTTGGTCACGCGGGCGCTTGGCGCCGATGCCCGCCCGGCGATCACCCGGGTCACGCTGGTGGCGGGTTTTGCCGGCACCCTGTCCTTTCCGCTCAATCACGTCATGGCCGAGACGGCCGGCTGGCAGGGCGCCGTCTGGCTGTTCGCCGCGCTCGTCGGATGCCTGGGCGTGCCGCTGATCGTCCTCGGCGCCCGGGCGCTCGAAGCCTCCGCCGGCCTTGCGAGCGAAGCCCACGGCCATGGCGGCCCCGGCGAGGCGACCGCCAGTCCGACCGTTGCCGCGCCGGCGTTGGCCACGACCGCGTCGTCCGCGCCGGCCCCCGCCCTTCTGCGCCGTCCGCTGTTCTGGTACCTCGCCGCCGGCTTCTCGCTGCTCGGCTTCAATCACGGCGTGGTGCTGAACCATCTCCTGCCGATCCTCGCCGACCGGGGCGTCAGCCTCGATCTCGCGGTCCTCGCAGCGGCGATGATCGGGCCGATGCAGGTCGCCGGGCGGCTGGCGCTGATGCTCGGCGGCGCCCGCCTGTCCAACGCATGGGTGACGACGCTGTCCTTCGCCTTCGTGATCACGGCAACGCTCTGCCTGATCGCGGCGGAGTTCGCGCCCCTTCTGGTGATCGCCTTCGTCGTCCTGCAGGGCAGCGGCTACGGCGTCCTCAGCATCATGCGGCCGGTGATGACGCGGGAGATCCTCGGCCAGGCCCGGTTCGGCGCGATCAGCGGCGCCATGGCCGTACCGTATCTGTGCGCCTACGCCCTGTCGCCCTTTGTCGGCTCGCTGCTCTGGGCGGCCGGCGGCTACGACGTCGCGCTGGCGGTGGTGGCGCTGCTCACCCTTGTCGGGCTGGCCTGCTACCGGGCGGCCCTGCGCCATGCGACCGCCCCAGCGATCCCGCCAAGACCGGCCCGCCAGCCATCGTGATCCGTCACCCCGGCAGCGCCCGGGCGCGCGGTCCGGCATCGGCCGCCGGCGAAGGCGGCAGGTAGACCAGCTCGGCCGACACGGCTTCGTCATCCTCCACCGTCCCGCGTCCGCAGGTCAGGAGCATGCGCGCGAGCTCGTCGGCGGGTTTCGGAGGCGAGAAGAAATAGCCCTGCATCTCGCGGCAGCCTTCGCGCAACAGGATATCGCGCTGGGCCGACGTCTCGACGCCCTCGGCAATCACCGACAGGTCCATGGCCCGGCTGAGGCCGATCACGGCGCGGATGATCGCCATGTTCTCGCGATCGTCGATGTGGCGGACGAAGGACTGGTCGATCTTGATCTTGTCGAAGGGGAACCGGCTGAGATAGCCGAGCGAGGAATAGCCGGTGCCGAAATCGTCCATGGAGATGCCGATGCCATGGTCGCGGAACCGCTTCAGCGTCGCCAGCACCGTGGCGCTGTCCTGCAGCAGCAGCGATTCCGTGACCTCGATCCGCAGCCGTTCGGGAGCGAGGCCGGCTCGCTCCAACGCCGCCTCCACGATATCGGCGAGGCCCGGATCGCGGAACTGCACCGGCGAAAGATTGACCGAGATGGCCAGGTCCGACGGCCATTCGGCGGCCTGCCGGCAGGCGGTTTCCAGCACCCAGACGCCGAGCGGCGCCATCAGCCCGCAATCCTCGGCGACCGGGATGAACTCGGCCGGCGACACCAGGCCGCGCTGCGGATGGTGCCAGCGCAACAAAGCCTCAAACCCGGTGACGACCTGGCGCTCGACATCCACGAAGGGCTGGTAGAACAGCGCGAATTCCTCGTTCTCGACGGCCAGCCGCAGGTCGAGTTCGAGCTGCCGCCGTGCCTCCAGCCCCGCATCCATGTCCGGCTCGAAGAAGCGGAAGGTGCCGCGCCCCTCGCTCTTGGCCCGATAGAGGGCCACGTCGGCATTCTTGATGATGGTGTCCGGGTCGATCGCCCGCCCGGCCTCGGCCATTTCCGCCGTGACGAAGATGCCGACGCTGACGCCGACGCAGATCGGCCGCTCGTCGATGGGAAACGGCTCGACGAAGGCATCGACGATGCGCTGCGCCAGGGCTGCGGCGCCGAGATGCGGATCGCCGGCGGACTGGATGATCGAGAATTCGTCGCCACCGACACGCGCCACGAGATCGCCCTGCCTGACGCAGGACAGCAGCCGGGCCGCGGCGGCGCGCAGCAGGGCGTCACCCGTCGGATGGCCGAGCGTGTCGTTGACCGCCTTGAAGCCGTCGAGGTCGAGGCAGAGCACGCTGGTGTTGGCGATGCCGGCAGCGGTCCGCGTCGCCGTCTCCAGCCGGTCGCGGAACTGCACCCGGTTGGGCAGTCCGGTGAGCGCGTCGTGCAGCGCCATGTGGGAGAGCTTCGCCTGGGCCCGATACTGGTCGGTCACGTCCTCGAACGTGTCGAGCCAGCCGCCGCCTTCGATCGCCTGCCGAGAGGTCGCGATCATCCGACCGTCGGGAAGTTCGTGGGTGAAGCTGCCGTCCGGACCGGGCGCCAGAAGATGCTGGATCTCCGGATCGAGCAGCACTTGCCGCGCCGACACGCCGATCTGCAGACCGCCGAACATCTCCGCGAACCGCCGGTTGAAGATCACCAGCCGCTCGTTGACGTCGAACAGGCAGAGGCCCTGCGTCATGTTGTTGAGCGCCGCCTCGAAGCGGCTGTTCTGGATGGCGATATGGCTGTCGTAGCTGTCGGCCTGCTCGGCCATCAGCTCGCGAATGCGGCCGATATGCTCGCCGATACTGCGCTGCATCGTCGCCAGGGCGCGCATCAGCTGGGCCGTCTCGTCGTGACCATGTGGCACGATCTCGTTGTCGAGCTTGCCGCGGGCGATCGATTCGGCCACCTGCACCGCCCGGTTCAGCGGCGGCACGATCATCCGCGCCAGCATCAGCGAGATCATGACGGCCAGCACAACGGCCGCCGCCATCGCGCCCTGGGTGCTGTGCATCGAGGCTTCGATCAGTTCGCCGACTTCCCGGCGAAAGCGGTAGCCGTCGCCGGCGAGGATCTCGACCGCCGTGTCGAATTCCCCGTCGAGGGCGGAAAACCGCGCCCGCAGCTGCGTGTTGTCCAGCGTGCTGAAATCCTGCTGCAGCAATTGCAGCCCGGTGCGGATTTCGCCGATCTTGCGACGGCCACCGGGCGACATCGCCCGTTCCGAGGCGACGTCGAGATCGGCCATGATGTCCGGCAGGAATGTCGACAGTGCGGTCTGCGCCGACAGGAACGCTTCGCCATCGCCCCGCACCTCGCCCGAACGCAGCTGCAGATCGTCCATCTCGATCTGCAGGAGCGAGTTCTGCGCCGAGCGCAGATAGCTCAGCGACAGAAGCGCCTCGTCGTAGATGCGGGTGGCGAGGTCACCGGCCCCACGCTGCGAGTGCTGCGCGAAGACGCCGAGACCGAGCGTGACGAGCGTCAGGCACAGGCAGCCGACAAGAAGTTTCAACCGGAGGGGCATGCGGTGTCGTAATCCCGGAGGGTTAGGAGGGGCGGAATCTGCCGGGTATCATTCGACCGAAACGGCGAGGCTCATGCGCGGATGAATGCCGCAGCGGACTTCGTAGTCGCCCCGTCGCGGAAAGGTGACGTCGATCACCTCGCCGGGCGCCTGTTCGTCGGAATCGAAGCTGAAGCCGTCGGTCTCGACATAGATCTGGTGCAGGAACTCGTCGCGATTGGTGAAGCGCAACGTGTCGCCCTCTTCGATCGCCACCGCCTTGCGGTCGAACATGCGGTCGATCTGGTCGATGATGATCATATGCCCTGCCGCCATGGCGACGACGATCGGCAGGGTGAAGCCGCACAGGGCGGCGCAAGTGACGAGACGGAGCATCCGGGACGTCCTTTCCGTGTCGGGGCTAGTGGCTGTCCGTCGCCGCCGCGCCGGCGGTCAGCCGTCGGCTATAGGACATGCGGTAGCTGCGGGTGCGCGTGATCAGCATCGGGTCGTCGGAGGGCGCAATGCCGCCGACGAGGCTAAGCGGCGTGAAGACGAGCTCTCGCTGCCGCGCGACCGAATCGGCAGCCAGCGTCGTCAGGGACAGGACGCCGAGCTCCACCTGTTCGCGGTCCTCGGGCCAGGGAAAGGCCGCGCGGGTGATCGGATCGCCCTCGCCGGCGAGCTGGACCAGCAGGCGGAATTGCACCGGCCCGTCCTCCAGCCGCTCGGCCATGTCCTGCGACAGATAGTCTGGGTCCTTTGCCGCCGCTTCGGCCGCGCTCAGATGCGCGACGCCCGCGACCGGCACCAGCCGATACTTGCCGAAGCGCGATTCGCCGGCCGCATTGGTGAAGGAGAAGGCGTTGACGCCGTAGAAGGCCTCGGTGGCGAAGCTGACCGGTGCCGGCTTCGGCGCGTCGATGAAGCGTTTGGCGGCCGGATGCGCGGCCAGGTGATCGGCAAAATCCTGCGGATCGGACGAGCCGAGCGCCTGGACGAAGCGGCGGAACTCCTCCGGCGTCTGGGCGGCGAAGCCGTCGAAGGAATGGGCGACGATGTCCGTCGAGCCGCCTTCCGGCAGCAGGAACTTGATCGCCATGCCCTTGGGGTTGGCGTCGCCGGTATTGTCGCCGACATGGGGCACGCCCGCGAAATTCGAGAAGCGGACCGTCACGTCCACATCGCCCCCGGTGAGATGTTCGGCGCGGGTCAGCGATGCGGCGTTCTTGGACGGGCGGAACGTCCCGTCGAGGAGAATGCCCTTGGAATGGGCCGTTCGGTAGCCCTTGTGCGGCCCGCCGAAAACCTTGTCGAGCCCGGCGACGATGTCCCGGGCGAGCTGGGTCTGGCTGCTGCCGGCCGGCTTGTCCTCGGCAAGCGCGGGTGCGGCGCCGAACCATGCCGTCGAAACTGCAAGAACGGCTGCCGCGCGCCGAATCAGGGCGCCGGCGCGCCTGTCGTCAGGTCTGGTCATTGCGGGAATCCTGCCAGTTGCTCACGCGGCAACCTGACACGTGCCTGCTTAACCCATTGCTACATTGCGGATAATTCCGGGCAGCCGATGGTTAGCCGGAACGGGACGTCACGGCACAGCTGTCGCAAGGGCAATGGAAGCGGCGACCGGAACGCGATCAGGCGGCACCGACCGGCGCGGTCTGGGGCAGCACGAAGGGCAGATCCGGTGGTGTCCGGCCAACCGGCAGGGCGATGCCGTAGACCGCACTGACAAGCGCGTCGTCTACGACCGTGCCGACCGGCCCGTTGGCCAGGACGCGCCCGTCCTTGAGGGCGACGATGCGGTCGCTCGCAAGCGCTGCGAGATTGAGATCGTGCAGCACCACGACGACACCGATGCCGCGTCCCGCCAGCCGCCGGGCCAGCGACAGGGTCTCGACCTGGTGGCGCAGATCGAGACTGGCGGTGGGTTCGTCCAGAAGCAGGTAATGGCCGTCCGCGCCGTCGCCGGCCGGCGATTCCATCGCCGCTTCGAGCTGGGCAATGGCCCGGGCCAGATGCACGCGCTGGGCCTCGCCGCCGGACAGGCTCGGCACCAGCCGCGCCGCGTGGCCGGCCATGTCCACCTGCGCCAGCGCCGCGGCGGCGATGGCTTCGCGCCGCCGGCCGAGCGCCCCGCCCGCCTCGGCGCCGAAGCCGACCACCTCGGCGGCGGTGAAGGGAAAGGCGAGCGCCACGCTCTGGGCGACCACCGCACGGCGCCGCGACAGCGCCGCGGCGCCGATGTCGTCCATCGCGCATCCGTCGAGGCGCGCCGCCCCGCGGTCGGGCCGCATCTGCCCGCTCAGCACCTTCAACAGCGTTGACTTGCCGGCCCCGTTGGCACCGATCACCGCGACGCATTCGCCGGGAGTGACGGCAAGGCTGACCCCGTCGAGGATGGTTCGGCCGCCAAGGGAGACCGAAATGTCGGCGAGTTCCAGCATCAGACGACCAGCCCGCCGCGCCGCCGCAGCAGCAGCCAGAGGAAGAACGGCGCCCCGACAAGCGCGGTGAGGATGCCGATCGGCAGTTCGGCGGGGGCGACGATGGTCCGCGCCGCGGTGTCGGCGGCAACGACGAGACTGCCGCCGAAGAGCGCCGCCGCGGGCAGCAGGGTGCGATGGTCCGGGCCGATCAGCGTGCGCAACAGATGCGGCGCGATCAGGCCGACGAAGCCGATGATCCCGGAGATGGCGACGGCCGCGCCGATCGCCCCGGCGATGACGAACACCGCGAGGCGCGTGACGCGTTGTACGTCGATGCCCAGATGAAACGCTTCCGTGTGGCCGAGGGTCATGGCGTTGAGGCTGCGCGCGAGGAACGGCGCGGCGACGAAGGCCGGCAGCATCAGCGGCAGCACCGCCGCGATCTTCGGCCATGTGGCGCCGCCGAGGCCGCCCATGGTCCAGAAGGTCAGTTCGCGCAATTGCTGGTCGTTGGAAATGAAGACGAGCACGCCGATGAGGGCGCTGGCGAGCGCGGCCAGCGCGATGCCGACGAGCAGCATGGCGGCCACCGAGGTGCGGCCGTTGACCGTCGAGAGCCGGTACAGGATGATTGTCGTGCAGAGGCTGCCCAGGAAGGCGGCGATCGGCAAAAGATGCCGCGCGACCAGCTCCGGCAGCCAGCCGGCGGCCATTTCTCCCAGCACGATGCTGGTCACGGCGGCGAGCGCGGCACCTGAGGAGATTCCGACAAGGGACGGATCGGCCAGCGGATTTCGAAACAGCCCCTGCATCATCGCGCCGGACAAAGCGAGCGCCGCCCCGACCAGCATGCCGGCGAGGACACGCGGCAGGCGAATGTCGAGGACGATGGTGGCCAGCGACAGGTCCAGCGTCTCCCGGCGGCCGGTCGCGGCCGCGACCAGCGCGTCGAGCGTGGCCGAAAGCGACAGGCCGGCAGCCCCGACCGTCAGCGCTACGAGGCAGGCCAGCACCGCAAGAATTCCCGCAGCGACGACACCGATCCGCGCCAGCGCGGCGCGGTCGCGGGAACGCAGGATGTTCCCGCCCCTCCCGGTCCGCGCGCCCACCAGTTCCCCGGAGACGCTCACCGCGGCTCGACCCAGGCGCGCGGCGGCAAGGTCGGCAGATCGAGCCCGGGATACAGATCGGCGGCCAGATCCCGGATCGCATGGGCCGTGCGCGGGCCGAAGCCGAGAAGATAGGTCCCGTCATAGGCGAAGAGCCGGTCGTCTTGCACCGCGGGCGTCGTTGCGAAGGCCGGGTCGGCGCGCACGTGATCGAGGCCGTCGGCATGCTCGCCCGACTGCATGGTGACGACCGCATCGGGCGCGGCGGCAACGACGGCTTCCGGGGTTGCCGGCTTGAAACCTGTGAAGGCAGCAAAGGCGTTGTCGGCGCCGGCCAGCGCCAGCATGGCGTCGGCCGAGGTCTCGCGGCCGGCCACCAGCGGCGCTCCGCCCCGCATGGCCAGGACGAAGGCAACGCTTCGCCGCTCGTCGATGCTTGCGGTCGCCGCGGTCACGGCCGCCAGGTCCGCCGCGACCGTCGCAGCCAGTTCCTCGCCCTTCTCCCCTGCCCCGACAGCGTCGGCCACGGCGCGGATCTTGGCGACGATCCCGTCGGCCGTCGGCGTGTCGGGAATGTTGACGAAGGGCACCGAAGCCGCTTCCAGGACGTCGAGCACGTCCGGCGGGCCAGCGCCCTCGATGGCGACGATCAGCGTCGGCGACAGCGCCAGGATGCCTTCCGCCGCCAGGGCGCGCATGTAGCCGACGTCCGGCTTGTCCGTCATCGCCGCGGGGTAGGTGCTGGTCGTGTCCACCGCGACGATCTTGTCGGCCATGCCGAGCGCGTCGAGGATTTCGGTCACCGCCCCGCCGATCGACACGATGCGGGCCGTATCGGCGATCGCGACCGTGCGGCCATGGGCGTCGACGACGCTGCGGCTCTCCGCCATCGCCTGAGCCGACAGGGCCGGCAGGAGCGACAGCGCCGCGGCGGCGATGGTGAGGCGGCGGAAAAGGCTTTGCATGCCGGATGTCCTACTTGGTCAGGATGAGCTTGTTGTTGGACGTCAGCCGCAGCCGGTAGATGTCGCCGGCATGCCGGATCAGGACTTCCCGCCCGGCCGAAAACAGCTCGGCGGCATTCAGCATCGGCAGCGTTCCGCCGCCGGTTCCTCTCGCCTCATGGCCGGTCCCCGTCTGCGGCTTCGGCGCCGTTTCGCACATCATCTGCACCCTCATCGTCGTCATCCCGCGCTGGACACCCCAGCCCACCGGGCCTTGCCACCCCCTCGGCAACAATGTTGACTCTGATAGTCAGGTTAAATATCGAATGCAAGCAAGGCGCCACGGTCGACAGGCCGTCCGCCTCCGGATGCCAGCCAGCCGCTCCTGACCGTAGCCAGCCAGCCCGTCACGCCTCTCAAACGACAGCGGGAAATCATGGCCCATCCAGACGGGCGCCTTCGCGGCGCGACACCACCCCTCCTTCTTTCCCTGGCGACGGGCGTCTCGCTCCTCGCCCTTTCGACCGTCGCCATGGCGCAGGATGTGCAAACCACGCAGGAACCGGCGGGCGCTCCGGACATGGATGCGATGGCGATCCAGCTCGACGAGGTGTCGATCCTCGCCAATCGTGGTCCGCAGAGCCCGATCCAGAGTCTTGGCGGCGTCAGCGTCGTCGGCCGTGACGAGATCGCCCGCTACAATGCCGGCGACCTGGAGGACGTGCTGGCGACGATTCCGGGCGTGTCCACCACCAGCGACCGCGACGATCCCGGCGTGTCCATTTCCGTCCGCGGCCTGCGCGATTCCGGCCGCGTCAACGTGATGATCGACGGCGCCCGCCAGAATTTCGGCGTGCAGGGCCATCTCGACAACAATCTCGTCTATGTCGATCCGGCGCTTCTGGGCGGCATCGACGTGATCCGCGGCCCGGTGGCGAACGCCTACGGTTCCGGCGCGATCGGCGGCGTCGTGGCGATGCGCACGCTGGAGCTGGAAGACCTTTTGACGCCATCCGAGCGCTACGCGGCGCGTCTCGGCACGGTCTACGGCACCAACGGGCCGGACTGGGTGGGCAAGCTTGAAGCCGGCGTGCGCTTCACGGAGGACGCCGATGTCTACGGCGCCTTCGTCTACCGCGACGAGGACGACTACCGGGACGGTGACGGCAACGATGTCGACAACACCGGCTTCGACGTGCGTTCCGGCGTCCTGAAGGCGCGGCTGCGCCCCGCCGACGGCCACGAGATCACCCTGTCGGGCGTCATCTACGACAACGACTTCGTCTCATCGACCGGCTCCGGCGCCGATCGCGACACCGACGTGCGCAACGCCACCTACCGTGTCGGCTACACCTTCGTCAGCCCCGACACGCCGCTGGTCGACCTCAACTTCAACCTCTATCGCAACGAGACCGACTACACGCAGATCGACCAGAATCCCGCCGCGGCGCGCCGCGACGTCGAGGTGTCGACGACCGGCTTCGATCTCTACAACGCCTCGCGCTTCGATCTCGGCATCGTGCCCACCACCCTCACCTACGGCGTCGACTATTTCCGCGACGAGGTGGAGACCCGCGACGATGTCGGCTCGACCGAACTCTTCACGCCGTCCGGCACGCGCGAGGTCTATGGCGGCTTCATCCAGGCCCGGTTCGAATACGACACCTGGCTGGAAGTGATCGGCGGCGGCCGCTTCGATCATTTCGACCTGACCAGCACCGCGACGACCGAAGAGAACACCGGCGACCGCTTCTCCCCGAAGCTCAGCGTCGGCGTCACGCCGATCCAGGGCTTCCAGATCTACGGCACCTATGCCGAAGGCCTGCGCTCGCCGACGCTGAACGAGGCGGTCGTGTCGGGCCTCCATCCGGCGCCCGCCGCCTTCGAGCTCCTGCCCAATGCCGGCCTGTCGCCGGAAGTCGGGCACACGCTGGAGGCCGGCGTGAACCTCTCCTACGACAATGTCCTCGTCGGCGGCGACGGGCTGCGCGCCAAGCTGGCGGTCTTCCGCAACGACGTCGACGACTACATCGAATATGCCACGCTTGATCGGCCCGGCGTCGCCAATCCGTGCCTCGCCGGCCGCGGGCCGATCTGCTTTGCGCGCCTGCCCTACGATGCGCTGCAGTACCAGAACATCGAGGAAGCCCGGCTGGAAGGCGTCGAGCTGGAGGCCAGCTATGACTGGCGCTGGGGCTATGTGGGCCTGGCCGGCGCGATCATCGACGGCGAAAACCGCCGCAACGGCGATCCGCTCAACTCGGTCTATCCCGACAAGCTGACGACGACGCTGGGCTTCCGGGCGCTCGACGAACGCCTGACCTTCGGCGGCCGCTGGCATGCGGTGGCGGCCAAGGACGACGTCACCGATCCGACCCTCGCCTCGGACCGCTACGACGTCTTCGACCTCTTCGTCGCCTACGAGCCCAACGAGAACACCCGCTTCGACGCCAGCATCCGCAATCTCTTCGACCAGCAGTACCAGGCCTATTCCGGCTTCCCGGCAAGCGAGACCGACCCGGCGCCCGGCTTCGAGGCGATGTTCGGGGTGAGCATCAAGTTCGGCGTCGACAGCTGACACCCCAACACAAGGATCAGACCATGTTCATCGCAATGAACCGCTTCAAGGTGCTCCCCGGACAGGAGGAGGAGTTCGAGGCGGTCTGGCGCAATCGCGAATCCCAGCTCCAGACGGTGCCGGGTTTCGTCGAGTTCCACCTGCTGCGTGGGCCGGTGCGCGAGGACCACGTCCTCTACGCCTCGCACACCATCTGGGCCGACGAGGCCGCCTTCACCGGCTGGACCAAGTCGGAAGCGTTCCGGGCCGCCCATCGCAGTGCCGGCGAACGCCAGCCCATGTATCTCGGCCACCCCGAGTTCGAGGGCTTCACCGTCGTCCAGACCATTCCGGGTCTCGAAGCGGCAGAGCTTGCCGCCACCGGCTGATCGACACGACCGGCCGGCGGCGCGGGTTCACGCGCTGCCGACCGGCATGAACGGGCCCCGCGTCATAGCAGGACGACGTGGCGGACCGTGCGGCCAGCCGCGAGCGCATCGAAGCCTTCATTGATATCGTCGAGCGTTCCGCGGCTGGTCAACAGCCGGTCCACCGGCAGCCGTCCGCCGCGATAGAGCGCGATGTAGCGAGGAATGTCGCGGCTCGGGATGCAGCTTCCGACATAGCTGCCCTTCAGGGTCCGCTCCTCGGCGACGAGCTTGAGCGGCGACAGGGCCATGGTCGCCGTCGGCGGCGTCAGCCCGGCCGTCACCGTCGCCCCGCCGCGCCGGGTGATGGCGAAGGCCAGTTCCAGCGCCCGCGCCGAGCCGGCCATCTCGAAGGCATGATCGACACCGCCGCCGGTCGCCGCGCGCACCGCATCGGCGACGCCCTCCTCGCCGGCATTGAAGATGTCGGTTGCCCCCAGCGTCTTCGCCATGTCCAGCTTGTCGGCCTGCAGATCGACCGCGATGATCCGCGACGCCCCGGCCGCGACTGCGCCGAGAATGGCGCTGAGGCCGACGCCGCCGAGCCCGACCACGGCGACGGTCTCGCCGGCCTTGACCCGGCCGGTATTGACCACCGCGCCGACCCCCGTCAGCACGGCGCAGCCGAACAGCGCCGCGATCTCCAGCGGCAGTTCCGGATCGATCTTGATCAGCGAACGGCGGGACAGGACGGCACGCTCGGCAAAGGCCGAGACGCCGAGATGATGGTGGACGGGTTCGCCCTCGCAGGACAGGCGCCGCTCGCCCGACAGCAACGTGCCCTCGCCGTTGCGGGCATTGCCCGGCTCGCACAGCGCCGGCCGGCCTTCGGCGCAGGGGCTGCAATGGCCGCAGGACGGCACGAAGACCATCACCACGTGGTCGCCGGGGGCCAGATCGTCGACGCCCGCGCCGACCGTCTCGACGATGCCCGCGGCTTCATGGCCGAGCACCATCGGGGTCGGCCGCGGCCGCACACCGTCGATCACCGACAGGTCTGAATGGCAGAGCCCGGCGGCCTTGATGCGCACCAGCACCTCGCCGAAGCCCGGTGGAGCCAGCTCGACGGTCTCGATGGAGAGCGGCTGCGACGTGGCATAGGGGCCCTCGACGGGCGATCTGCGCAGCACCGCCGCGCGCGTGGTGGTGGTCATCATGTCTGTCCTCCCCTCGGGCCTGCCGCCGCGATGTTCCGCGATGGCCGGCATCAACGGCGCACGACCGGTCAAGGCCGCTTCCGGCCGGTGCAATCCGGCCGGCGATACTCCCCAGTGCGCCGCATGTCTCCCTGCGATCGGCCGGGAATGTCGCATCGCCTTTGGCGGCTTGGCAATCCGCGCCCCGCGGCTCCTGCTTGTGCGCGCGTCAGAGCGGCGCGAAGCAGACGATCAGCCCGCCAAGTCCGGCAGCAAGCCGCATCCACACCGGCCCCTTCCAGATGAAGGCCAGCGACAACGCCCAGAGCGCGATGGCGATCTTCACGAAGGCGATCCCGGCCTCGGCCGGACGGTCGGCCATGTGGATGATCGCCGGATTGGCGATCATCGCCAGCGGGATGACATAGAGCCCGATGCCGAGGCGCATGGCGGACCCTGCCACCTTCAGCCAGTTCTCGCCGACCATGCCGGCCGCGATGAACACGGCGCCGCAGACCGGCGGGGTGATGGTCGACAGGAGCGCGAACCAGAAGACGAAGAGATGGGCGAGCAGCGGCTCGATCCCGAGCCGTTCCAGCGCCGGCCCGGCGATGGTCACGCAGATCACGTAGGCCGCCGTCGTCGGCACCTCCATGCCGAGCAGGATGCAGGCGATGGCGGTCAAAAGCAGCGCCGGCCACAGGGAATCGTCGGCCACCGACAGGATCGTCGAGGTGACCTTCACCCCGAGCCCGGTCATGCCGAGAACGCCGATGACGATGGAGGCGCAGATGATGATCGCGCCGATGACCGCGATCTGCTGGCCGGCGCTGACCGCGGCCCCGCCTGCCCGCTCGACGAAACGGTGCAGCGAGACCTCGCCGCGAACATTGACGAAGAGCAGCAGCGCCGCGGCCAGGATCGCCAGGCAGGCGGCATATTGCGGCGTGAAGCCGCCGACGAACATGCGCTCCAGGAGAATGCCGAAGGGCACTGCGAAGAACATGGAGGTGATGACCACATCACGAACCGACGGACGGTCCGCCGCATCGACGGCGCCGAGGCCGTAGCGCCGGGCAAACAGGTCGATGCCGATCCAGGTGGTCAGGAAGTAGAGGATCGCCGGCGGCAGCGCCGCCGCCATGATGGTCGCATAGGGCGTGCCGGTGAGCTCGACCATGACGAAGGCCCCCGCCCCCATCAGCGGCGGCATGATCTGGCCGCCCGACGAAGCCACCGCCTCGACCGCGCCGGCCAGCGCCCGCGGATAGCCGAGCCGGGTCATCGCCGGGATGGTCACCGCGCCGGTAGAGGCGACATTGGCTGAGGCCGAGCCGGAGATCGAGCCGAACATCGCCGAGGACAGCACCGACACCTTGCCGGCGCCGCCGCGCAGGCGCCCGGCCGCCAGCGTCGCGACATTCATGAAACCCTGCCCGGCCTCGCCAGCATTCAGCACGGCGCCGAGAATGACGAAGATCGAGACGATGCCGACGGACACGCCCGTGAGCGAGCCCCAGATGCCGCCCTCGGTGATGGTCATGGTGCCGAGAAAGCTGGCGAAGGGAAAGCCCGGATGGCCGTATTCGCCGGGCACGTACTGGCCGAACAGGCCGTAGGCGAGACACAGGAGGGCCACCAGCGGCAGCGGCCAGCCGATCGCGCGGCGCGCCATCTCCAGCGTGATGGCGAGCAGCGTGATCGCGACCGCCATCTGGAAGCCATTGTCGATGTAGCCGTACTGGTCGGACAGCGCCTCGGCGTTGAGGGCGATGTAGAGGCAGCCGATCTCGCCGAGGATCAGCAGCACCCAGCCGGTGAGAAGCTGTGTGCGGGTCTTGGCCAGGAAGACGAAGAGCCAGGGCAGCGCCAGCGCCATGTGGAGCGGTCGGGCGACCAGCGCCGGCACGAGACCGCTGAAGATCAGTCCCAGATGGAAGGCGATGGAGAGCAGCCCGAGCAGCGGCCAGACGAACCACATTGGAGGGCGCACGGCCGCATCGTCGGCTACCATCGTACTCATCGCATCATCCTTGCGCTGGCCGCCGCGCGGCGCGTCGCACTTGCAGGCCGGCCCCGGCAGCGTTGCGCGCTACCGGGGCCGGAAGGGTCTTTGTCGGTTCAGGGCCCGGTCGTCTCAGCGCAGATCGTCGGGCAGATCGATCCCGGCTTCCTCGTAGTAGCGCGCCGCACCCGGATGCAGCTTGACGCCGCTGCCTTCCAGGAGTTCCGGCGTGACCGCGTTCCACCAGCGGGCGCTCTCGCCCATCGCCGCCTTCTCGTCCCAGAAGGTCTTGGTCAGGAGATAGGCGGTCTCATCGCTCGTGGCGGTGGTGGTGAAGGCGACGACCGGCAGCGAGGTGGTGACGGTGTCCTCGTCGATGCCGGCATAGGTGCCGGCCGGGATCACCTGCCGCGTGCGGCCGGTCTCGGCCACCTGCTCGTCGGTCAGCGTGATCAGGCTCACCGGCGTGCTGGCCGAGGCCTCGATGACGTTCGGTGCGGGGAACGAACCGGCGGTCACGAAGCCGTCGATCTGGCCGTTCTTCAGCGCGTCGGAGGCGTTGCCGAGCTCGGCGTCGGCGACCGTCACCTTGTCGGCAAGGCCGAAGAGCTCGAGATATTTCTCGCCCTCGGTGGCGCCGAAGGAGCCCTTGCCGAGAAGGATGGTCTTGCCGGCCATGTCCTCCAGCGCGCGCGCATCGGCATCGCCGCGCATGACGAAATGCATGGTCAGCGACGGGATCGGGAACAGCGAGCGGATCTCGGCGAAGCGCGGGTTCTGGCGCTCGGCGAAGGGGCCGGTGCCGGCCGCGGCGGCCGAGACGAGACCGGGAGGCGCGGTGAAGACGTAATTGCCGGCGCGGGCCGCCGCTTCCATCACGTTCTGGACCGAGCCCTGGCTTTCCTCGACCGTGACGATGACCTCGCCATTGGTGCCGCCCTTCACCGCATTCGCGAGCTCGACACCCATCTGGTAGTAGGACGTGCCGCTCTTGGCGGATTTGTAGGAGATCCGCTCCTCGGCGGCACCCGGTGCCGCATGGAGCCCCGCGACCAGTACGGCCGCAGCGGCTGCGAACGTCTTCAGACCATTTCCGTGCATCGTCATTCCTCCCATCGTCGTTCCGCCGGTGCCGGCGTGTGTCCCGGTCGACGCTGTCGGCAGCGCCGGCCTCTCTGTCAAGTGCGGCCGCCCCTTGAGGCAAGGCACGGCGGCCGCAGAAAAGGTCACATCGGGATCGGATGCTTGCGATGCAGCGCGTCGATCTCGGCCAGAACGTCCTCACCGAGCGTCACGTCCGTTGCCGCGATGTTGTTGCGCAGCTGGTCCATGTCGGTCGCGCCGATGATCGCCGCCGTCATGAACGGCCGGGTCAGGCAGAAGGCGATCGCCATCTGGCAGACATCGAGGCCGTGCTTCTTCGCGATGGCGCCGTAGGCGTCGGCGATGACCGCGTTCTGCGGCGTGTAGCGGCCGCCGAGCGCATTGTCGTTGACCGCGAGCCGCGCGCCCTCCGGGCTGGCGCCGCCGCTGTACTTGCCGGTCAGGAGACCGGCGGCGAGCGGCGAATAGGCCAGCAGGCCGACATCCTCGTTGACCGACAGCTCGGCGAGATCGAGGTCGAACAGCCGGTGCATCAGGCTGTATTCGTTCTGGATCGAGGCGACCCGCGGCAGGCCCCGCGCCTCGGCGAGCTGCAGGAATTTCTGCGTGCCCCAGCAGGTCTCGTTGGACAGGCCCACATGGCCGATCTTGCCGGCCTTCACCAGTTCGTCCAGCGCTTCCAGCACCTCGACCATGTTGGCCTCGACAGCGGCGGGGTCCTGGCCGCTCGGATCGTAGGTCCAGGACTGGCGGAAATGGTAGGAGCCGCGGTTCGGCCAGTGCAGCTGGTAAAGATCGATGCGGTCGGTCTGCAGGCGCTTCAGGCTGGCCTCCGCCGCCGCCCGGACGCTGGCGCCGGTGATCGGCTCGCCGCCGCGCACCTTGGCATTGCCCTGGCCGGTGATCTTGCTGGCAAGGACGACATCGTCACGCTTGCCGGACGCGGCGAACCACGTCCCGATGATCTCCTCGGTGCGGCCGACCGTCTCGGCGGTCATCGGCGTCGTCGGATACATTTCGGCGGCGTCGAAGAAATTGACGCCCGCCTCCACCGCGTAGTCCATCTGCTGATGGCCCTCGGCTTCGCTGTTCTGGCTTCCCCAGGTCATGGTGCCGAGACAGATCTCGCTGACGCTCAGGCCGGTCCGGCCGAGTGGACGGTACTTCATGCGTGTCCTCGCTGATGGGGAATCGTTCGGGCCGGACCCTAGCCAATTCTCCCCCCGGCACAAGCAAACGGCAGGGTTGCAGGGGTGACGGCGAGTTCAGTCGAAGGCTTCGGCGAGGTCGAGCAGCCGGAAACGCACTTCCTCACGCCCCCGGTACCTGTCCAGCGACAGGGTCCCGACGGCGTGGACCGGGCGGTCGCGGGAATTGAGGAGCCTCTGGCCAACTTCGGTTTCTGCCGTCTTGAAGGCGATCGCCGAGACGCGGGCGCCGTCGGCGCCGCGCAGGGTCGCCCGCACATGGCCATTGCCGACGATCGAGGAGGAATCAATCCGGTGCCGGGCGAGCGCGAAGATCGGTGACGCATGACCCGAGCCGAAGGGTCCGGCCCGCATGATCGTCGCATAGAGCTCGGGCGTCAGCCCGGCCGCGCTGACCGTGCCGTCGATCTTGAGCGAATCGCCCTCGCGCAACGCGGTCACGGCCGCAGCGGCGCGTTCTTCCAGGAAGCCGCGGAAATCGCCGAGCCGCTCCTTCTGGATGGTCACGCCGGCCGCCATCGCATGGCCGCCGCCCTTGACCAGCAGCCCTTCGGTCACCGCCTCGCGCACCAGCCGGCCGAGATCGAACCCGCCGATGGAGCGGCCGGAACCGGTGCCGCGGCCCGAGCCGTCGAAGGCGATGGCGAAGGCCGGGCGGCGATAGCGCTCCTTGAGGCGCGCCGAGATCAGCCCGACGATGCCCGGATGCCAGTCGTTCGAGCCGACGACCAGCACGGCCGGGCCCTCCCCCGAGCCGATCTCGGCGGCAACCTCGGCATCGGCCTCGGCCAGCATGGTCTGCTCCATCGCCTGGCGCTCCTCGTTGAGGGCGCTGAGGCGCGCGGCGATCTCGTCGCAGGCCGCGTCGTCGTCGAGGCAGAGCAGCCGGCTGCCGAGGGCGGCGTCGCCGATCCGGCCGCCGGCGTTGATCCGCGGTCCCAGCATGAAGCCGAAATGATGGGTCTCCATCGGTCCGGACAGGCGCGAGACCCGGCCGAGCGCCGCCAGTCCGCCATTGCGCTGGGCATGGGCGACCTTCAGTCCCTGCACCACGAAGGCGCGGTTGAGCCCGACCAGCGGGACCACGTCGCAGACCGTCGCCAGCGCCACGAGGTCGAGCAGGCCGAAGACGTCCGGCAGCTTCGACTGGGCCATGCCCCGCCGGCGCAACTCGCGCGACACCGCCACCAGCGTCATGAACACGACGCCGGCCGCGCACAGATGCCCCAGCCCCGAAAGGTCGTCCTGGCGGTTCGGATTGACCAGCACATTGGCGTCGGGAAGCTCGGGCCCGGTCTGGTGGTGGTCGAGAACGACCACGTCGACGCCCTCGGCGCGCGCCGCCTCGATCGCCTCGAAGCTGCCGGTGCCGCAGTCGACGGTGACGATCAGCGTCGCGCCGTCGGCCGCGAGTTCGCGCATCGCGGCAGGATTCGGGCCGTAACCCTCGGTGATCCGGTCGGGAATGCGGATCGCCGCGTCGATGCCGAAATGCTTCAGGTAACGCCAGAGCAGCGCCGAGGACGCCGCGCCGTCGACGTCATAGTCGCCGAAGATCGCCACGGTCTCGCGCCGGCCGATGGCGTCCGCGAGGCGGTCGGCGGCCGCGTCCATGTCGGTGAGGCGCGAGGGATCGGGCATCAGGTCGCGAATGCGCGGATCGAGGAAGCCCGTCGCATCCGCCTCGGCGATGCCGCGCGCCGCCAGCACCCGGCTGACGATGTCCGGCAGGCCCAGCGACTGCGCCATCTTCAGGGCGGCGCCTTCGGCCCGCTCGTCGAGCGCGTTCAGCCAGCGGCGACCGCCGATCGAGCGATCGACGTCGAGAAATGTGCGCAGGGGTGCGGCCATGGATGCTGTTGTGGCGATGGCGACGGGGCGGCGCAAGGCCGTCCCCGCGACTGCTCACAGATGAAACTTGGACTTGTCGTGGTGATAGGCGCGCATCTCGCGCACGGTGCGCGAGCGCGACCGCATCAGCAGCGTGTGGGTGACGATGCGGTCGTTGTAGAAGCGCACGCCGTCGAGGAGATTGCCGTCGGTCACGCCGGTCGCGGCGAAGATCACGTCGCCGGAGGCCATCTCGTTTGTCGAGTAGATCCGATAGGGATCGGAGATGCCCATCTTTTCGGCGCGGGCGCGCTTGTCGTTGGTGTTGAGCTGCAGGCGGCCCTGGATCTGCCCGCCGGTGCAGCGCAGCGCCGCGGCGGCCAGGACGCCCTCGGGCGCACCGCCAATGCCCATATAGATGTCGATGCCGGTCTGCTCGGGATCGGTGGTGTGGATGACGCCGGCAATGTCGCCATCGCCGATCAGGCGGATGGCGGCGCCGGCCTCGCGCACCGCCTCGATCAGCGGCGCATGGCGCGGCCGGTCGAGGATGCAGGCGGTGATCTCGGAGACCGCGACGCCCTTCGCTTTGGCCAGCGCCTGCAGATTGACCTCGGGCGGCTGGGCCAGATCGACGACGCCCTCCGGATAGCCCGGTCCGACGGCGATCTTCTCCATGTAGACGTCCGGCGCGTTGAGCAGGCTGCCGCGTCCGGTCATGGCGATGACGGCCAGCGAGTTGGGCAGGTTCTTGGCGCAGACCGTACGGCCCTCGAGGGGATCCAGCGCCACGTCGACCGCAGGCCCGTCGCCGGTGCCGACCTGTTCGCCGATGAACAGCATCGGCGCCTCGTCGCGTTCGCCCTCGCCGATGACGATGACGCCCTCAATGGCCAGCGTGTTGAGCTCCGAACGCATGGCATCGACGGCGGCCTGGTCGGCGGCCTTCTCGTCGCCGCGGCCGCGCAGATGCGCCGCCGCGACGGCGGCCCGCTCGGTGACCCGCGCGATTTCGAGCGTCAGAATCCGGTCCAGCGTGCCGGTCTCGTCAGGTGCCCTGGTCATCGCGCGTCTCTCCCTCGTCGCGTCCCCGCCGCCCGAATCCTGTCAGTGCCGGGCGTGCAGGCCTGATATGCGCCGGATGTGCGAAAGCACAATGTCACCGGTCACAATGCCGGAGAAGCCGCCTCCCGGGCCCTCCGGCGAATGAAGCGGTCAGTCGAGCGCCTCGATGCGGATCATCTTCGGCTCGCCGGACAGATGCCCGTCCTTGGACACCATCTCCAGCGCCTTGCGGACGGCCGCCTCGGTGGTCTCGTGGGTGACGAGCACGACCGGGGCGATCGACGCGTCGGCGGTCTCGTCGCGCCGCCGCTGGACGATCGATTCCAGCGAGATCTTGCTCTCGGCCATGCGCCGCGCGATCGAGGCGAAGGCGCCGACCCGGTCGAGCACCGACAGGCGAATGTAGTAGCCGCCCTCATGGGCGCGCATGCGGGCCCGCTTGTAGGGCGCCAGATTGGCCGCCGGCATGCCGAGCGTCGGCCGCAGGGTGCCGCCGGCGACGTCCATGATGTCCGACAGCACCGCCGAGGCGGTCGCCTCACCGCCGGCACCCGGGCCGGCCAGCAGGATCGAGCCGAGGAGGTCGCTGTCCACCGCCACCGCATTGGTCACGCCGTCGACCCGCGCCAGGGCGGAATCGGCCGGGATCATCGCCGGATGGACGCGCTGCTCGATGCCGGTATCGGTGCGCATGGCGACGGCAAGCAGCTTGATGCGGTAGCCGAGCTCGGCCGCGGCGGCGATGTCGTCGTTGGTCACCGTCTCGATGCCCTCGATGAACACCGATTCCAGGTCGAGCTCGCAGCCGAAGGCGAGCGAGGTGAGGATCGTCAGCTTGTGGGCCGCGTCGAAGCCGCCGATGTCGAAGGTCGGATCGGCTTCCGCATAGCCAAGCCGCTGGGCGTCGGCGAGGCAGGCCTCGAAGGCGATCCCCTCCTTCTCCATGCGGGTCAGCATGTAGTTGCAGGTGCCGTTGAGGATGCCGTAGACGCGGCTGACATCGTTGCCGACCAGCGCCTCGCGCATGGTCTTGACGATCGGGATGCCGCCCGCGACCGCCGCCTCGAACAGGATCTCGGTCTTCTTGCGGGCCGCCAGCCGCGCCAGGGTCACGCCGTGATGGGCGAGCAGCGCCTTGTTGGCGGTCACCACCGGCAGGCCGCGGTTCAGCGCCGCCTTCACCGAATCCAGCGCCGGGCCTTCCGATCCGCCGATCAGCTCGACGAAGACGTCGATGTCGGCCTCCGCCGCCAGCTTCACCGGATCGTCGAACCAGGCGAGGCCGGAACTGTCGAAGCCGCGGTCGCGGCTGCGGTCGCGGGCACAGACCGCGGTGGTGCGGATCGCACGGCCGGCCTTGTTGGCCAGCGCCTCGGCCCTGGTCTCGATCAGCCGGGCAAGGCTCGCGCCGACCGTTCCAAGCCCGGCAATGCCGAGCCGCAATGGGCTGTTCATGACGTCCCTGTCGATGTTTGCGTCGAAATAGCCGGCGAGGTCAGGAGCCGGCGCCGATGGGTTCGACCTTCTGCCCGGCTTCGGCGCCGGTGGCAAGAAAGCGCTTGATGTTGCGGGCCGCCTGGCGAATGCGATGCTCGTTCTCGACCAGCGCGATGCGCACATGGCTGTCGCCATGCTCGCCGAAGCCGATGCCCGGTGCGACGGCCACATCCGCCTTCTCGATCAGGAGCTTGGAGAATTCCAAGGAGCCCATGTGGCGGTAGGCTTCGGGCAGCGGGGCCCAGGCGAACATGGTCGAGGACGGCGACGGCACGTTCCAGCCGGCGCGGCCGAACGAATCGACCAGCACGTCGCGGCGGCGGCGATAGATGGTCCGCACCTCCTCGATCGCCTCGTCGCCGGCGTTCAGCGCCGCGGTCGCCGCGACCTGGATCGGCGTGAAGGCGCCGTAGTCGAGATAGGACTTCACCCGCGCCAGCGCCGCCAGCAGCCGCTCGTTGCCGACGGCAAAGCCCATCCGCCAGCCCGGCATGGAGAAGGTCTTCGACATGGAGGTGAACTCCACCGCCACGTCCATCGCACCCTCCACCTCGAGGATCGAGGGCGGCGGCGAGCCGTCGAAGAAGATTTCGGCATAGGCCAGATCCGACAGGACGACGATCTCGTGCTTGCGCGCGAAGGCGACGATCTCGCGATAGAAGTCGAGATCGGCCTCGAAGGCGGTCGGATTGGCCGGGTAGTTGAGGATGATGGCGATCGGCTTGGGGATCGAGTAGCGCACCGCCCGGTCGATGGCGACGAGGAAGTCGTCGTCCGGCTTGGCCGGGATCGCGCGGATCGTGCCGCCCGACATGATGAAGCCGAAGGCATGGATCGGATAGGTCGGGTTCGGGCACAGCACCACGTCGCCGGGCGCGGTGATGGCCTGCGCCATGTTGGCGAAGCCTTCCTTCGAGCCGAGCGTCGCCACCACCTGGGTGTTGGGGTTCAGCGTCACGCCGAAGCGGCGGGCGTAATAGGCCGCCTGCGCCTTGCGCAGCCCGGCGATGCCCTTGGAGGCCGAATAGCGGTGGGTGCGCGGATCGCGGATCGCCTCGCACATCTTGTCGACGATGAATTTCGGCGTCGGCAGGTCGGGATTGCCCATGCCCAGATCGACGATGTCGGCGCCGCCGGCGCGGGCCGTCGCCTTCAGGCGGTTGACCTCCTCGAAGACGTAAGGCGGAAGCCGGCGGATCTTGTGAAATTCTTCCATGATATTCGGTCCTCGGCGCAATGCCGGTCGGGGATTGGGCCGGTCGTCGGGTGGGCCGGTCGCGGAAATTTAGTCGGCGGAAGGCCTGTTACTGCCCGGCCTCGATCTGGCGCAAGACTTCCTCGGGCGTCGGCCCGGTGCGCGCCGGCCGCTTGCCGGCGGCGTCGCGCGGCGTCGGCTCGGTGGCCAGCACCGCTTCCATCTCCGCGGCCTGCTGCTGGCGCACCGACTGGGCGCGCTGGATCTTGCCGTCGAAGCCGCTCGGCTGCGCCGCCGCGTTGGCATGCTGGCCGGCCGTGGCGGCGAGCCGGGCCTGCTCGGCCTGCACCTCGGCATCGGTCAGCTGCTCGGCGGCGCGACCCGGATAGGCACCGAGCAGCGGATAGCCGTCCGCGTCGGTCCGCTGCGAACTCGGCACGTCCGGCGAGGCCGCGAGCCGCAGGGCGCCGACGGACGTGTTCTCCGACTGACAGGCGGCGGCCGGCAGCAGCGCCAGCACGATCGCGAACGGACGGATAACGGAAAGCGGAAGCATAGCCATCAGGCCTTCTTGAAACAGCGTCACACCTCATATCCTAGAGGTCGGGCTTTGACAAAAGCTTGGGTGCCCGATTGTGGCGGGAGCCGATCCTCGACACAATGGCCGGGCACCTCGGGCCAGACTGGGAACCAGCACGCCCGTACCGCATGGGAGGATGCCGCATGACGACGACCAAGCAGCCGAACGACGCCGGACCGCAAAACGGCGCCGGTCCCGACCCGGACTTCGTCGTCAAGGATCCGGAAGCCTTCGCGCGCAACATGGCGCATGTTCTGGAAGAGGTCGGCAAGGCGGCCTCGGCCTGGGTGGGCCCGCGCGAGCGCGGCGAGATCGTCGAGGACAATCCGGTGTCGCTGGGCGAGATCGTCCAGACCCTGTCGAAGGTGTCCGAATACTGGCTGACCGATCCGACCCGGGCGGTGGAAGCCCAGACCGCGCTCTTCTCCAACTACATGAATGTCTGGAACAACTCGATCCGGCGCATGGCCGGCGAGGCGCCGGTCAATCCGGTCGAGACGCCCAAGGGCGACAAGCGCTTTGCCGACAAGCAGTGGAGCGAGCACCTGTTCTTCGACTTCGTGAAGCAGGTTTACATCCTGACGACGCGCTGGGCCGACGACCTTTTGGAGCGCACCGAGGGCCTCGATCCGCACACGCGCCACAAGGCGGAATTCTATCTCAGGCAGGTGAGCAACGCCCTGTCGCCGTCGAATTTCGTCCTGACCAATCCCGAGCTCTACCGCGAGACCGTCGCCTCCAACGGCGAGAACCTGGTGCGCGGCATGAAGATGTTCGCCGAGGACATGCAGGCCGGCGGCGGCACCCTGCGCCTGCGCCAGTCCGACGCCTCGACCTTCAAGGTCGGCCGCGACATGGCCCTGACCCCCGGCAAGGTGGTCGCCCAGAACGACGTGTGCCAGATCATCCAGTACGCGCCGCAGACCGAGACCGTGTTCAAGCGGCCGCTGCTGATCGTGCCGCCCTGGATCAACAAGTTCTACATTCTCGACCTGAAGCCGGAGAAATCCTTCATCAACTGGCTCGTCGGCCAGGGCCACACGGTGTTCGTCATTTCCTGGGTCAATCCCGACGACCGGCAGGCGATGAAGGACTGGCAGGCCTATATCGAGGAAGGCATCGTCTTCGGCCTCGACACCGTAGAGGCGGCCACCAATCAGAAAGAGGTCAACACGATCGGCTATTGCGTCGGCGGCACGCTGCTCGGCGCCTCCCTCGCCTATCTGAAGGCGACCGGCGACACGCGGATCGCCTCGACCACCTTCCTGACCACCCAGATCGACTTCACCCATGCCGGCGATCTGAAGGTCTTCGTTGACGAGCCGCAGCTCCAGACGCTGGAGCGGGCGATGGAGAAGAAGGGCTATCTGGAAGGCTCGCAGATGGCGACGGCCTTCAACCTCCTGCGCTCGGGCGATCTGATCTGGCCCTATTTCGTCAACAACTACCTGCGCGGCAAGGAGCCGCTGCCCTTCGACCTGCTCTACTGGAACGCCGATTCCACCCGCATGCCGAAGGCGAACCATCTGTTCTACCTGCGCAATTGCTACCTGGAGAACCGGCTGTCGCGCGGCGAGATGGAGATCGGCGGCCACCGGCTGGACCTGTCGCAGGTTGATATCCCGATCTACAATCTGGCGACCAAGGAAGACCACATCGCCCCGGCCCGCAGCGTCTTCACCGGCTGCCGGGCCTTCGGCTCGAAGGTCACCTATGTCCTGTCCGGCTCCGGCCACATCGCCGGCGTCGTCAATCCGCCCGAGAAGAACAAGTACCAGTACTGGACGGGCCCGGCCCCTAAGGAGGTCGACACATACGAGGACTGGCTGCTGGCGGCGAAGGAGACGCCCGGATCCTGGTGGCCGCACTGGCAGGAATGGATCGCGCCGCTGTCCGGCACCAAGGTCAAGGCGCGCAAGCCCGGCGGCCGCAAGCTGAAGCCGATCGAGGATGCGCCCGGCAGCTACGTGCAGATCAAGGCCTGAGGCTATGATCGAATACAGTTAGCGTTGGATCAAAAGTGGGTATGCCCTGAATATATTCTTGCCCCGGCGCCCCTCGGTCGGGCGTGGGGGCCTTGTATAACGTGCCCTCAGCTCGTCGACAGCTTGCGTTCGGTCTTCAAGGATACGAGCTGAACCTATTGAGCGATCGTCTGATCGCCACCGTTTTGTTCGCGCCGAACGCTTAATAACAGCGGCGACCTTAACGGGTTTTCCTTGATTTGATGCGCTTTCTTGCTTCAATCGTTGTGACATTTTCCTTTCGCGATGTAACGATGGCTTCGCGCGTTCAGTCGTGTGTTCAATGCGGTCGCCTCTCCCAATTTGGTCTAGGGACAATGTATCCATTGAGTGCGGCAAGCGGTTAGGTAGGATCATTACTGCCCCTCTAAGTACCCACCCTTCACGCCGCATTGCTGCGTAATCCTCGTAGTCAAGGATGTTTATATTAACCGACCGAACCATCACGCCCCCTCCCACCTGCATTCATTTCGATCTCACACCATTTCAGCCAATGGCGCAAAACCAAGTGGCAACAGGGAGAGGTGTTCTCTCGAATTGACGCCGGCCGACCGCCGCCGCTATCGGCAGCCATGGTCAGCTTCCCCTCTCCGCTCATCCCGGCGCGCCTCGTCCTGCGCTACAAGCGCTTCCTCGCCGATGTGGTGATCGACGGCGAGAGCGAGCCCGTCACCGTTCATTGCCCGAATCCCGGCGCGATGATGGGGCTGAAGGCGGAGGGCTCGCGGGTCTGGCTGTCGCGCTCGACCAATCTGAAGCGCAAGCTGCCGCTGACCCTGGAGATCGTCGAGGCCGACGGCACGCTGGTCGGCATCAACACCGCCCTGCCGAACCGTCTTGCCGAAGAGGCCATCGCCGCCGGGCTGGTGCCGCCGCTTGCCGGACTCGGCACGGCCCGCCGCGAGGTGAACTACGGTCGCCGGTCGCGCGTCGACCTGCTCTACCAGGCGCCGGACGGCCAGCCGATCTATGTCGAGGTCAAGAACGTCCACCTGATGCGCCGGCCTGGGCTGGCCGAATTTCCCGACTGCGTGACCACCCGCGGGGCCCGACATCTCGACGAACTCGGCGATCGCGTGGCGGCCGGCGACCGGGCGATGATGCTCTACATCGTCCAGCGCGGCGACTGCGACCGGGTGGCCTTCGCCGCCGATCTCGACCCGGCCTATGCCGCGGCATTCGCCCTCGCCCGCGAACGAGGGGTTGAAGCCCATGCCGTTCGGTGCGACATCAATCTGTCAGATATCCGACCCACGACCATCCTTCCGATCGTCGACAGCGCGCGCCAGCCATGACCACCTATCTCGAAGCCGAAGCGAATCCGACCCGCAACACGGGGGCGATCCGTCTCTATGACGAAGCGGCCTTCGCCGGCATGCGCAAGGCCTGCCAGCTCACGGCCCGCTGCCTCGACGGGCTGGCCGGCATCGTCGAGCCGGGCGTGACGACGGATGCGATCGATCGCTACGTGATGGAGTTCGGCCTCGCCAACGACGCGGTGCCCGCGACGCTGAACTATCGCGGCTACACCAAGAGCGTCTGCACCTCGATCAACCACGTGGTCTGCCACGGCATTCCCAACGACAAGGCCCTGAAGGAAGGCGACATCGTCAATATCGACGTCACCTTCATCGTCGATGGCTGGCATGGCGATTCCTCGCGCATGTATCCGGTCGGCCGGGTCAAGCGCGCCGCCGAACGGCTGTGCGACGTGACCTACCGCTCGCTGATGATCGGCATCGAGGCGGTGCGGCCGGGCGGCCATATCGGCGACATCGGCGAGGCGATCCAGACCTATGCCGAATCCGAGCGCTGCTCGGTGGTGCGCGACTTCTGCGGCCATGGCGTCGGCAAACTGTTCCACGACGCGCCGAACATCCTGCATTACGGCCGCCGCGGCGAAGGCGCCGAGATACGCCCCGGCATGATCTTCACCATCGAGCCGATGATCAATATCGGCCGCCCGCATGTGAAGATCCTCTCCGACGGCTGGACCGCCGTGACCCGCGACCGGTCGCTGTCCGCCCAGTACGAGCACACGGTCGGCGTCACGGAAACCGGCTACGAGGTGTTCACCCTGTCGCCGGGCGGCTTCGACACGCCGGGCCTGACGGTCGAGCCGCTGACCGCCGCCGCGGCCAGCTAGTTCCGGCACGATGACCTCCGCGGCCTCCGACGACGAACCGGTAATGACCGGTCTTCAGGAGGCCGGCACGCCATCGGGCGGACGCTCACGCAAATCTCAAGACGCGGCGAAGACCGACCATCATCTCGGCCATCGCGACCGGCTGCGCGCCCGCTTCACTGATGCCGGCGCCGATGCCCTGGCCGATTACGAACTGCTCGAACTCGTCCTTTTCCGCACCATTCCGCGCCGCGACGTCAAGCCGATCGCCAAGGCGCTGATCGCCCGCTTCGGCTCGCTGGGCGAAGTGCTGAACGCGCCGCCGCGGCGGCTGACCGAGGTGCCGGGCGTCAAGGACAGCGTCGCGCGCGACATCGCCATCGTCGCGGCGATCAACCAGCGGGCCATGCGCTCGGCCGTCAGGCAGCGCGAGGTGCTGTCGTCCTGGTCGGCGGTGCTCGACTATTGCAAGGCCGCCATGGCCTACGAGACCCGCGAGCAGTTCCGCATCCTGTTCCTCGACAAGAAGAACGCCCTGATCGCCGACGAGGTGCAGGGCACCGGCACGGTCGACCACACGCCGGTCTACACCCGCGAGGTCGTCAAGCGCGGGCTGGAACTGTCGGCCACCGCCATCATCCTCGTCCACAACCACCCGTCGGGAGACCCGACCCCGTCACGGGCCGACATCGAGATGACCCGCACCATCATCGACACGGCGAAGCCGCTCGGCATCGCCGTCCACGACCACATCATCATCGGCAAGAACGGCCATGCCAGCCTGAAGGGGCTGCGCCTGATCTGAGGATGAGAGCCACCCGCCCGCCGCCGCCTCGTCCGGCGGCAGCGATGCGAGGGGTGCCTTCGCTCAGTGCAAGTGACCGCCATCCTTGACCAGCCGGATCTCGCGCGGCCGGATCAGGCCGGCATGCATGACCCGGACGGAGTGGATCGCCGCCTCGATCTCGCGGTCCCAATGATCGAGGAAGCGCTTCAGGCGCGGATAGCTCGGGGCCATGTCCTCGAACTGCCAGGAAAAGCTCTGCAGGAAGTCGGGATGATCCGGCATCCGGTAGAGAACTTCGGCTGTGGTCAGGCCGAAGCCCTTCAGCATGTTCTCGAACTGGGGATCGACGTTGCGGGTGTGCATCGGCAAGCTCCTTGGCTGTGCCGGCCGGCATGAACCGGCACCTGGATGCTCTGCCCCTATGGTTAACGCTTCGTTAAAGCCTGGCAAGCCGGTCGCGCATCCGTGACCCGCAAACCGAACCTCGCGGCGACTTGCCCGCCCCTGCCCCGGTCAGCCGCGTGCGACGCGGAGGGTCGAACGTCCGCCGTCGATGCCGATGACCTGCCCGGTGATCCAGGACCCGGCATCGGTGAGCAGGACCTCGCCCATCGCCGCGATGTCGTCGGGCCGGCCGAGACGCGGCAGCGGATGCATCTTGGCCACCGCCTCGGCCATCTTCTCGCTCGATGCGACGCGCTTGCCGAGCGGGCTGTCGACCAGCGACGGCGCGATGGCATTGACCCGGATCTGCGGCGCGAACTCGGCGGCGAGCGAGCGGGTCAGCCCGACGACGGCGCCCTTGGCCATGGCGATCGAGGCATGGGCGGCAAAGCCCTGATCCACTGCAACCGTGGAGAACAGGAGGACGCTCGCCCCGTCCGGCGCCTTCTGCAATGCCGGAAGCGACGCCTGAATCGCTTTCGCAGCAGCCAGCGCGTTCAGGTTGAAATCATTAAGAAAGTCCTCGCCCTTCAATCTGGCGAAGGGCTTCAGATTGATCGTGCCGACCGCGTAAACCAGCCCGTCGAGGATCTCCCCCGCCGCCTCGGCCGCTGTTGCGATGGCGTTGTCGTCGGTCACGTCGCAGGTCACTGTCTGCGCCCCGATCTCGCCGGCCAGCGCCTGCAGTTCCTCGTCGTTGCGGCCGGCAAGGACAAGGTCGTGACCGGCCGTCGCCAGGCGCCGGGCGATGGCTTCGCCGATACCGCCATTGCCGCCGTAGATGAGATATCTGCCCATGATCGTGCCGGCCTTCCCTGATTGCGTCGAGACCGGCAGATGCCGCCGCAGGCCGAACGATCAACTGCGACGCGATGGCGCGCCGAGGCGACGTGTCAGGCGGAGACGATGGCGCCGCCCGCCGCGCGCATGGCTTCCGGCGTATCGACATCGACGCTGGCCGCCGCGCCGATCTCCACCGTGACCAGGGCGTCCGGATGCGCCGCAATCACCGATTGCGCGCCGACATCGCCGGCAATCGCCGCGATCTCGTCGGCAAAACCGGTGGCGAGAAGCACCGGGTTGCGCCGCTTGCCACCATCCGAGGCGGCGACGATCGCGCCTCTGCCCTCGGGCGCGAAGGCGGCGATCAGCCGGTTGAGATCGGCGGGCTCGAGTTGCGGCTGGTCGGCGAGCATGACGAGCACGCCATCCGCGCCCGCCGCCACGGCCTCCGCAAAGCCCGCCTTCAGCGACGTTGAAAGGCCGTCGGCATAGGCGGGGTTCTCGATGAGCGACAGATCGAGCCCGGCGAGCGCCGCGCCGATCTCGGCGCGCATATGGCCGACGACGACGCGAACATGGCGAGCGCTCGAGGCGAGCGCGGTCTCGGCCGAGCGGCGCACCAGCGGCACGCCGTCGAAGGTGGCGAGCAGCTTGTTCGGTCCGCCCATGCGGCTGGACCGGCCCGCGGCGAGGATCACCACGTCGACGGCCGGCCGGGCATCATCCGGCATCTGCCGGGCCTCGCGTCTCGCTTTCCTTCGGCAGCGCCTCGCGCGGCTGCGGACGCGAGGCGATCTCCATCAGGAGACCGCCGACGCCCATGCGCCTGATATCCTCGCCCGACACCGCAAGATCGGCCAGCAGGCGATTCAAAACCCAGTCGAATCCGTTTTCCTTGGGACTGCGGGCGCAGCCCGGCGCGCCCAGCACCGGACGTCCCTCCAGTCGGCCGAGCAGCAACAGATTGCCGGGATCGACCGGCATGCCGAGATGGTCGACGGCGCCGCCGGCCGCCACGATCGCCGCCGGGATCACGTCGCCGGCGTCGATCACCGCCGAGGCGCCGAAGACCAGCGTGATGTCGGCGGGCCCGAGCCCTTCGAGCGCGTCCCTGAGCGCCACCGTGTCGTGGGCGCAGCGGATCTCCTCGCTGATTGTCGAGCCGGACAGCGCCAGCCGCGCCTCCGTCGCCCGCCGCGTCTTGTCGAGGACGCTCGGCTTGACGCCCGGCAGTTCGGTCTGGATCAGCGCCACGCGCCGCGCCGCGAAGGGCGCCAGCCGGAAGGCCGCCCTCTCCGCGACGAGCTGCACCGCCCTATCGACGGCCGCGCCGGGGACGGCGAGCGGGATGATCTTCACCGTTGCCACCATCTGGCCGGCATCGACCGGGGCATGTTCGGCCAGCGTCGCCAGCGTGATGCCCGGGTCGATAGCGTTCAGCGCATCGACGACGCGGCGATCCGGCAGGAACAGCCCGGCAGGCTCGGCGAAGAGATTGACCCGCCCGGTGGCGGCGGCCCCGGCCCGCACGCCGGCGCCGGCCAGTGCCGCGCCGATCGCGGCGGCGGCCTCGTCCTCGGTCAGGTCGCCCGGCTCCAGCCGCGCCGCCACCACCGTCGCGATCCCCGCCGCGCGCAGCCGCGCGACATCGTCGGCGGACAGCCGCGTGCCCTTCTTCAGGCGGCCACGGTCGAGCGCCTTGGAATGGGCGAGGATCGCGCCCTCGGCATCGGCAAGAGCCACCTCCCCGAAGATCATGCGGCCTCGGTCTCGCCCCGGCGATCGGCGAACATCTTGCGCTTGCGAAAAGCCTCGACGACCGAGGCCATGATGGCGACGGCGATCTCGCCCGGCGTGGCGGCACCGATATCGGCGCCGATCGGCGCCTCGATCCGCTCGATCAGATGCGGCGCGATGCCGGCCTCCACCAGCCGGTCGACGCGTTTGGCATGGGTCTTCCGGCTCCCCAGCGCGCCGATATAGAAGCAGCCGGCTTTCAGCGCCGCGATCAGCGGATAATCGTCGATCTTGGGATCATGGGTGATCACGCAGACCGCCGTATAGGCGTCGAGCGGACGATCCTTGAGCACGTCCTCCGGCCATTCGGCATGGAGGGCGATGTCGGGAAAGCGCTCCGGCGTGGCGAAGGCGGTGCGCGGATCGATGATCTCGATATCGTAGCCGGCCAGCCGCGCGATCGGCGCCAGCGCCTGGCTGATATGGACGGCGCCGATCACCACGAGCCGCGCCGGCGGCAGATGGGCGTTGAGAAACGCCTCGCCGTCGCCGGTCTGGACGATCCCCGACTTGCCGGAGCGGATCACCCGGCCGATCTCTTCGGCCAGCGGATCGGCCGCCACCTCGGCCTCGCGCACCAGACGCTGCGTGCCGGTGGCGAGCTCGGTCACGACGACCGCGGCCCGCCGGGCCTCGCGCTCTGCATTGAGTGCGGAAAGAAGCGCGCGGTCCATCAGTTCACCCGTTCGACATAGACCCGGATCCGGCCGCCGCAGGACAGCCCGACGCGCCAGGCGGTCTCGTCGGCCACGCCGAATTCCAGCATGCGCGGCGCGCCGGCCTCGATCACGTCCACGGCTTCGGCGACCACCGCCCCCTCGACGCAGCCGCCGGAGACCGAGCCCTCGAAATTGCCCTCGGCATCGATCACCAGATGGCTGCCGGTCGGACGCGGCGCCGAGCCCCAGGTCTCCACGACGGTGGCCAGCGCGAGGCTGCGCCCCTCTCCTGCCCAGGCTTCCGCGGTCTTCAGGACGTCGAATTCGGGTTGGCTCATCTTGCGTCTTCCTTCAAGCATCCTGCCGGTCCGCCTGCGGCTCAGGCCGCCGCGGCTGCGCGATCGGCCGCCGCGATCCAGCGGCGCGGATCGGTGTTGCGGTCGCCGCCCTCCGACAAGGCCGCGCAGAGCGCGCCCATCGCCTCCAGCGAATGCACCGCGCGGAACTCGTCGACATGCGGCAGCATGGCCCGCACGCCCTTCGCCCGTGCCGAGAAACCGTCGAACCGCAAGAGCGGGTTCAACCATATCAGCCGCCGGCTGGATTTATGCAGCCGCTCCATCTGTTGCGAGAGGTCATCGACACTGTCGCGTTCCAGCCCGTCGGTGATCAGGATCGTCACCGCGCCCTGCGTCAGCACCCGGCGCGACCAGACCCGGTTGAACTCGGCCAGCGCCTCGCCGATCCGCGTGCCGCCGGACCAGTCCCGCACCGCGCCGGCGCAATCGGCCAGCGCCTCGTCGGGGTCCTTGTGGCGCATCTGGCGGGTGACGTTGGTCAGCCGCGTGCCGAACAGGAAGGTGTGCACGCCCCGCCGCTGCTCGGTCAGGGCATGCAGGAAATGCAGGAAGATCCGGCTGTACTGGCTCATCGAGCCGGAGATGTCGGCCAGCACCACCAGCGGCGGATGCACCTCGCGCGGCGAGCGGAACTTCGGCAGGACAAGGTCGCCGCCGGTACGCATCGACGCGCGCATCATCGCCCGCGGGTCGATCTTGGCACCGCGCGGATCGCTGCGGAAGCGCCGCGTACGCACCCGGTCCTGCGGCAGCCGCAGGGCGGCGATCGCCCGCTTGGCCTCCTCGACCTCGGCGACGCTCATCTGGGCGAAGTCCTTCT
Source organism: Aurantimonas sp. NFXS3 (assembly GCF_049132005.1). Taxonomy (NCBI): domain Bacteria; kingdom Pseudomonadati; phylum Pseudomonadota; class Alphaproteobacteria; order Hyphomicrobiales; family Aurantimonadaceae; genus Aurantimonas; species Aurantimonas sp. NFXS3. Next base: position 891,718 of record NZ_JAGDDZ010000001.1, on the reverse strand, counting down.
GGCGCAGCACCTCGTTGCCCGAGACCGTAAGGCTCGCGTCGATCTCGATTTCCGGCTTTTCCTGCTTCGTCACCCGCTCCTTGGCGCCCTCGAACATCGCCTCGGCGGCGCGGTCCTCGCCGGCGCGCTTCTTCTCCGGCTTGGACGGCCGCGGCGGCGCGGTCGGCGAGAACATCGCGATCATCTTCTCGATGAGTTCGCGCGAGCGCCAGAACAGCCGGAACGCCTCGTTGAAGACGGCGTCGTCCTCGTGCCGCGAGACCAGCACGGCATGCAGGGTCCAGTAGAAATCGTCGCGCGAGGACAGGCCCGCCGCCTTCACCGCCGCGATGGCATCCAGCGTTGCCGACGGACCGAGCTTCAGCCCGGCCTTGCGCAGCGCGCGGGCGAAATAGGCGATGTTGTCGGCCAGCCGGCCCTCGGGGTCGGCAATTGCCGGCGCGCCATCCTCCGGGTCCGAATCCGCCATGGCGTCAGGACGCCTTCGCCAGTTCGCGCTTCACCTCGGTCAGGATCTCGCGGCTTTCGCCCCGTTCCATGCGCTGGATGTCGTCCTGGTATTTCAGCAGCACCCCGAGCGTGTCGGAGACATGGGCCGGGTCGAGGGCGATGGCGTTCAGCTCGGTCAGGGCATTGGCCCAGTCGATCGTCTCGGCGACGCCCGGCGCCTTGAACAGGTCGATGCCGCGCAGCCGCTGGACGAAGGCGACCAACTCCGCCGCCAGCTCGGCATTGGCGCGCGGCGCCTTGCGGCGCACGATATCGAGCTCGCGGTCCGAAGCCGGATAATCGACCCAGTGATAGAGGCAGCGGCGCTTCAGCGCGTCGTGGATCTCGCGGGTGCGGTTGGTGGTGATGATGACGATTGGCGGCTCGGCGGCGCGGATGGTGCCGAGCTCGGGGATGGTCACCTGGTTGTCGGAGAGGATCTCCAGCAGGAACGCCTCGAAAGCCTCGTCGGTCCGGTCGAGTTCGTCGATCAGCAGCACCGGCGCGCGGCCCGGCTCGCCCTCCAGCGCCTGCAGGATCGGCCGGCGGATCAGGAAGCGTTCGGAGAAGATCTCCGAGCGCATGGCGTCGCGGGAAATGTCGCCCGAGGCCTCGCGCATGCGGATCTCGATCATCTGCGCGGCGTAGTTCCACTCGTAGAGCGCCGAGGAGACGTCGAGCCCCTCGTAGCATTGCAGCCGGATCAGCGGCCGGTCGAGCGCGGCGGCCAGCACCTTGGCGATCTCGGTCTTGCCGACGCCCGCCTCGCCTTCCAGGAACAGCGGCCGGCCCATCTTCAGAGCGAGGAACAGCACCGTCGCCAGCGCCCGGTCCGCCACGTAGTTCTGGCTGTCGAGCAGCTGTTCGGTCTCGTCGATGGATGCCGGCAATGAATGTGTCACGTCGCTTCCTTCACGCAGATGGCGTCGTCGGCCGGCTCGCGGCCGCTCAGAGGTGGCGGTAGGCCCGGTCGAGATAGACCAGCGACGCCGCCCTTGGATTGGTGCGAACCGCCACGACCTCGCCGATCAGCACCCGGTGGGTGGCGACGACGCTCGCCTCGATCAGCCGGCAGTCGAAACTTGCCAGCGCCGAGGTGAGGACGGGCGCGCCGGTCTGCAGCGTGTCCCACTCCGCCTTGGCGAACCGATCTTCCGGCGCCAGCTGGCCCTCGCCGGCGAAGGCCCGGGCCACCGGCTCGTCGGCGGCGGCGACCAGATTGACGGCGAAATTGCCATTGGCCTCGAAGCGGTCGTTCTCCGGGCTCGACATGTTGAGGCACACCAAAAGCGTTGCCGGCGAATCGGAGACCGAGCAGGCGGAAGAGACCGTCAGGCCCCGCTGGCCGGCCGGCCCGTCGGTGGTCACCAGATGTACCGCCGCCGCAAAGCGGCTCATCGCGTCGCGGAAGCTGTCGCGGTCGATTGTCGAAGTCGTCAGCAAACCATCGTCCATACATTGCGGGAGCGAATCCCGGAGCTTTGCGGGTAAACATAGGGCGCGCGGATCGGTTTCGCACGGGGGCGCGCCGCAATCCCGCCGGCAACGCACTGTCCTTTGCGGTGGGCGTGCCTGCCGGCCGGCGAAAGCCGATTCCGCTCGGCCGCTCGCTGCTGTAGGCTCGCCCCATGACCATGCTGCAGTTCCGTCCCGGCCCCTTCGGCCCCACCGCCCTCCTCGCCATCCTGACTGTTGCCGGCCTCTGGTCCGCGTCCCCGGCAGTCGCCCAGACGGCCGATGCCACGACCGCGAGCCCACCGGTGCTGCTTGGCGTCGCCGCGCCGCTGAGCGACAGCCAGGCGATTCTCGGCACCCAGCTCGTCGCCGGTGCGCGGGCCGCCGCCGGCACGACTGGCCAGGGCGCCGGCATCGAGATCGTCGAGGCCGACACCAAATGCTCGACCGAGGGCGGGCGGCAGGCCGCCGAGACCTTCGTTGCGATGAACGCGAGTGCCGTGGTTGGCTTTCTCTGCGCCGAGGCGATCGAGGCGGCGCTGCCGGTGCTGACCGAGGCCGGCATTCCGGTGATCGATGTCGGCGTGCGCGCCAACCGCCTGACCGACCGGCGCGAGCGCACCGGCCATCTGGTCTGGCGCATCGCCCCGCGCTCCGACGCCGAGGCCGCGGCGATCGCCCGGACCCTGACCGATCGCTGGGCGGGCGAGCCGCTGGGCCTGATCGACGACGGCTCCATCGCCGCGCGCGGCCTAGCCGACACGGTGCGGCGGCTCCTCGGCGACCGCGGCATCGAACCCCAGAGCGTCGACAATTACCGCCCGGCCGAGGAGAAACAGTTCGGCCTCGTGCGCCGGCTGGAACGCACCGGGATCAGCCGCTTCTTCATTGCCGGCAACCGGCCTGACGTGGCGATCATCATCCGCGACGCAGCCGCCAACGGTCTGGCGCTGCAGGTGATCGGCGGCGAGGAACTGCTCGACGAGACCAGCCTCGACGCGCCGCTGCCCGAGGGCGTCATCGCCGTCGCACCGCGCACCAGCTTCCCCGAACTGGCATCCGCCGAGGACGCAGATGCGGACCTGCCGCCGCAGGGTTATTTCGGTCCGGCCTTCGCCGCGACCGAGATCGCCGTGACGGCCGCCCGCCGCGCCGCCGAGACCGGCCGCCCCCTGCCCGACATCCTGAAGGCCGACAGCTTCCCGACACGTCTCGGCGAGATCCGCTTCGACGCCAAGGGCGATTCCGATCTCGATCTCTACCGGGTGTTCGAATGGCGCGGCGGCCGCTTCGCCGAAGCCGGCGGGAGCTGAGACCCTGACCGGCGTCTGGCGCCCGGGACCGCGCAACAGCCTGACGGATATCGCGGGCGTCCGTGTCGGCCATGGCGGTGATGCGGCGCTGAAGAGCGGCACGACGGCGGTGCTGTTCGACCGGCCGGCAGTCGCCTCCGTCGCCGTTCTCGGCGGCGCGCCGGGCACCCGCGAGACCGATCTGCTGGCGCCCGAAAACACCGTTGCCGGCATCGACGCGCTGGTGCTGTCGGGCGGCTCCGCCTTCGGCCTCGATGCCGCCTCTGGGGTGCAGGCCTTCCTGCGGGAGGCCGGCCGCGGCTTTGCCGTCGGCGATGTGCGCGTCCCCATCGTGCCGGCGGCGATCCTGTTCGACCTCGCCAATGGCGGCGACAAGCGGGCCGGCTGGGACCGCTATCCCCCCTATCGCGAGTTCGGCTATGCCGCAGCCAGCAGCGCGTCCGCCGACTTCGCCATCGGCACGGCCGGCGCCGGCATCGGCTGCACCACCGCGACCTTCAAGGGCGGCCTCGGCACCGCCTCGACGCTGCTGCCAAGCGGCATCGTCGTGGCCGCCCTCGTCGCCGTCAACGCGGTCGGGTCCCCCACCATCGGCACCGGCCGGCATTTCTGGGCAGCCCCATTCGAGATGGCGGACGAGTTCGGCGGCCTCGGCCTGCCCATGCCCCTGCCGGCGGATGCGGCCACGGTTCGCACCAAGCTCGCCCCGCGCCCCGGCACCAACACCACGATCGGGATCGTCGTCACCGACGCCGTGCTCGACAAGGCGGCGGCCAAACGCCTGGCGATCGCCGGGCAGGACGGCTTCGCCAGAGCAATCTGGCCCGCCCACACCGATTTCGACGGCGATCTGGTCTTCGCGGCGGCCACCGGCACCAGCGGCATCGGGCCGGCCCCCATCGATCGAATGGAGCTCGCCGCCGCGGCCGCAGCGACCATGGCGCGCGCCATCGCCCGGGGCGTATCGGCGGCGAACGCGACGGCGTATGATCGGCTGCCGGTCTGGTCGACGGCCTAGGGCGGACCGGACACAACGACATCGGGAGAGACCACATGCCGACGCGGTTCACGACGGGTCTTTTTCGCTGGCTGGTCCTGGCGGCCCTCGCCCTCGCCCCGACCATGGCGAAGGCCGGCGATTTCGCGAGCCTCGAATCCTACGGCTTCTCGTCCAACGGCCAAGTCTACGCCTTCGGCCAATCGGGCATCCATGACGGTTCGGGCTTTCCCTATGCCCATATCTTCTTCCTGGATCTGACCGAGGACCGGTTCATCGCCCCCTCGCCGATCCGCGTGCGGCTCGACGACGAGAACGCGACCCTCGACATGGCGCGCGAGGAGGCCCGCAGCCGGGCCGCGCCGCTGTTCGCCGAGCACGATCCCCGGCCCGAGGCAGGCCTGCTCGTCTTCGCGAAGCCTGCGACCGAACTGTCGGACGATCCGCACCGGGCGCGCTTCCTGCCCCGTGCCATCGCCCCCTCGCCGGATCGCCCGGTCGAGCTGCGGATCGAGACGGTGTCCCTCGCCGGCCCGAGCTATTGCGGCGATTTCGGCGAGACGGTCGGCTACCGGCTGGTGCGGATCGCCGCCGAGCCCGGCGCCACGGCGCGCCTCGTCCATGAGGATACGAGCATTCCCGAGAGCCGCGGCTGCCCGCTCGACTACAGCATTGCCGAAGTGCGGGTGCTCGAGCGCCCCGAGGGCGGCTTCGCCGCGGTCGCCATCATCGCCGTCGAACAGGTCGGCTTCGAAGGCCCGGACCTGCGCTACATCGCCAATCCCGTACCGATGGACTGAACACCGAGTCCGTTGAGGCGATTCGAAACGTCTGGTAGACGGCGCGCATCCCTTCTCCTGCTCGTCTTCGAAAGATATCAGCCGATGATCCCTCGCTATTCCCGCCCCGACATGGTCGCCGTCTGGTCGCAGGAGACGAAATTCCGGATCTGGTTCGAGATCGAGGCCCATGCCTGCGATGCGCTGGCGAAGCTTGGCGTGATCCCCGAGAGCGCCGCGAAGACCATCTGGGAAAAGGGCGGCGCCGCGACCTTCGACATCGACCGGATCGACGCGATCGAGGCCGAGACCAAGCACGATGTCATCGCCTTCCTGACCCATCTGTCCGAGATCGTCGGCCCCGACGCACGCTTCGTGCACCAGGGCATGACCTCGTCCGACGTGCTCGACACCTGCTTCAACGTGCAGCTGACCAAGGCGGCGGACATCCTGCTCGCCGACATGGACGCGCTGCTGGCCGCGCTGGAGCGCCGCGCCTTCGAGCATCGCGACACCATCACCATCGGCCGCTCGCATGGCATCCACGCCGAGCCGACCACCTTCGGCGTCAAGCTGGCGCTTGCCTATGCCGAGTTCGAGCGCTGCCGCGAGCGGCTGGTCGCGGCCCGCGCCGAGATCGCCACCTGCGCCATTTCCGGCGCCGTCGGCACCTTCGCCAACATCGATCCGCGGGTCGAGGCGCATGTCGCCAAGGCCATGGGCCTGACCGTCGAGCCGGTCTCCACCCAGATCATTCCCCGCGATCGCCATGCGATGTTCTTTGCCACCCTCGGCGTCGTCGCCTCGTCGATCGAGCGCCTCGCAACGGAAGTCCGCCATCTGCAGCGCACCGAGGTGCTGGAAGCCGAGGAGTATTTCTCGCCCGGCCAGAAGGGCTCGTCGGCCATGCCGCACAAGCGCAACCCGGTGCTGACCGAGAACCTCACGGGCCTTGCCCGCATGGTGCGTTCCTACGCCATGCCGGCGATGGAGAACGTCGCGCTCTGGCACGAGCGGGACATCTCCCACTCCTCGGTCGAGCGCTATATCGGCCCGGACGCGACGATCACGCTGGACTTCGCCCTTGCCCGCCTCACCGGCGTCGTCGACAAGCTGCTGGTCTATCCCGACCGGATGCTGGCCAATCTCAACAAGTTCAAGGGCCTCGTCCATTCCCAGCGGGTGCTGCTGGCGCTCACCCAGGCCGGCGTGTCGCGCGAGGATTCCTATCGCCTGGTCCAGCGCAACGCCATGCGGGTCTGGGAAGAGGACAAGGACTTCCTGACCGAGCTCCTGGCCGATCCGGAGGTTACCAAGGCGCTGCCCGAGGCGACCATCCGCGAAAAGTTCGACCTCGGCTACCACACCAAGCATGTCGGCACGATCTTCGAACGGGTCTTCGGCCGCGCCGGCTGACGCGCCGCATCCGGAACAATCGACGCCACCGGCGGTTGGCAGGATGAGGGCTGTGCCCGGCATCCGGCAACCGCCGGTCGCGGCCGATCAACCGGGAGGAAGAGCCATGTCCACGCCCCGCGGCCCCTCGCGCCCGAACCGGCGCCATCACACGCTCTGGATCGCACTGACCGTCATCGTCGTCGCCGCGATCGCCTATTTCCTGTTCTTCACCGCCACCCCCGACGAGGGCACGCGCGACGCGGTCGGCGTCTCGACCGAGACCAGCGAGCCCCCCGCGAACGAGGCGCCCGTCACCCTTCCGACCGACTGACGGCCCGAATGGCGCGGCGCTTTGCCCTTTCGGGCCGGACGATCCTCCTGACCGGCGGGTCGAGCGGTGTCGGCGCCGCGCTCGCCGAGCGGCTGGTGGCACTGGACTGCAAGATCGTCGTCTGGTCGCGGCGCCCGCCCGACCCCGCTCACCCGTCGCTCATTCACGAGCCGGTCGATCTGGCCGACATGACGGCGCTGGACGGCGCCCTCGACGGTCTCCTGGCGCGCCATCCGGACCTCTCCGTCGTCATCAACAATGCCGGCATATCCGAGCGCGGCGACCTCACCCGCAGCGACCCCGCGACGCTGGACGCGCGCGCCGAGGCCCAGATCGCCGTCAATCTGCGGGCGCCGATCCGCATCTGCCAGCGTCTCTTCGCGCCGCTGAGCCGGCTGGACAGCGCGATGATCGTCAACAACACCAGCGGGCTGGCCGTCGCCCCGACCGTTCCCCACCCGGTCTATTGCGCCACGAAGGCGGGCCTGCGCAGCTTCACCCAGTCGATGCGCTACCAGGCCGAGAAGGCGGGCGGCCGGCTCGCCATCACCGAGATCCTGCTGCCCGTGGTGGAGACGCCGATGACCGCGAGCGTCCCGCGCGGCCGCATGCCCGTCGACAAGGCGGCGGACCGGATCATGCGCGGCCTGGCCCGGGCCGAGCCGGAGATCTGGGTCGGGCAGACGGCACTGCTGCGCCGCCTCGTCGGCCTGTCCCCTGCCCTCGCACGACAACTTCTCAAGGTAGCAACTGGTTAGCTACCGGGACGGGTTTCGCAAGCCGCGCCTTGACACACCTGACGACCGACCGCATCTGGGTCCGATGCGAGTTGCAGATGCCGATATTCTCATCGTGCCCGGATACAAGGGCTCACCCGAAGACCACTGGCAAAGCCGGTGGGAGCGCAAGCTGTCGACCGCGCGCCGCGTCCAGCAGGCCGAATGGACCAAGCCGGTGCGCGACGACTGGACCCGGACCATCGCCGACGCCGTCAACGAATCGACGCGGCCGATCGTGCTGGTCGCCCATTCGCTCGGCGTCGCCGCCACGGTGCAGGCGATCCCGCAGTTCCGCAACCGGATCTCGGGCGCGTTCCTGGTCGCGCCTCCGGATGTCGAGAACGATGCGATCCGGCCACGCCATCTGATGACCTTCGGCCCCTATCCCCGCGACCCGCTGCCCTTTCCGAGCGTCGTGGTCGCCAGTCGCGACGATGCGTTCTCGTCGCTGGAAAGCGCCGAGGACATTGCCGGCGCGTGGGGATCGCTGTTCATCGATGCCGGCGAGGCAGGCCATATCAATGCCGACAGCGGCCATGGGCCATGGCCGGAAGGTCTCCTGACCTTCGGCAAGTTCATGTCGCGACTGACCGTGCCCGCCTGACGCCGCGAACGACGCCAGGCATTTCAGGTCAGGCTCAGGCGGACGCCGCCTTCGCCAGGGCAGCCGCCCCGGCCGACAGCACGCCGAAATCCGATCCGACGCAGGCCATCCGGTAGCCGTAGCCGCGATAGCGCTTGGCGTCCTCGGCCGTCATCGCATAGATCGCCGCGATCTTGCCGGCCGCGGCAGCCGAGGCCGCGAGATTGCGGATCGTCGCTTCCGTCTTCTCGCTGCCCGGATCGAGCGTGCCGTCCCCGGACAGGGCGATCGACAGATCCGACGGGCCGACGAAGATGCCGTCGAGCCCCTCGATCGCGAGGATCTCCGGCAGATTGTCGAGGGCAGCGGCCGTCTCGATCATGGCGAAGGCCAGCGTCTCGGTGCGAGCCTCGGGCACGTAGCCGCCGCGGTTCCCGTAAGCGTGCAGCTGCGCCGCACGGGTCGGGCCATAGGAGCGCAGGCCGACCGGCGGATATTTCACCGCCGCAACGAAGGCGCGCGCATCCTCGGCCGTCTCGATCATCGGCATGATCAGGCCCGTGGCGCCGAAATCCAGGCACCGCGCGCCCAGCGACCGGTCCTCGATCGGCAGGCGCACCAGCGCCGGCTTGTCGAGAAGGACGGCGCGCTCGATCGCCACCCGCAGGGAGCCGACATCGAAGAGGCCATGCTGGACGTCGAAGGTCGCCACGTCGAAATCGGCGCGCAGGAACGCCTCGTGCACGAGCGGCTCGGGCATGCCGAGCCAGCACGACAGCACGAAGCCGCCTTCGCCGAGGCGGCTGCGAAGTTTGGGAAGGGCCATTCTATTCGGTGTGGACTTGCGTCTCGGCCTCGCCGAGGAACTGGGCCATGTGCCGCCGGATCTGGTGGTCCGACTGGTCCACGCCAGCGTCGTCGAAATCCTTGCGGATCTTCTGGAAGACGTCGTTGTCGCCGGCCTCGATGAAGTCCGCCTTGATGACCTCCTGTGCGTAGGCCTTCGCGTCGTCGCCGGTCTTGCCCAGAAGCTCTGCCGCCCAGAGGCCGAGCAGCTTGTTGCGCCGGGCCTCGATACGGAAGCGAAGTTCCTGGTCATGGGCGTAGCGCGACTCGAAGTCCCGCTCGCGGTCGTTCAGCGACATCGTATCCTCCTTGTACAATCGGCCGGACGAAACCCTTCGGCCTAGCTGATCCTTACCGGCTGCGGCCGATGTTTTGAAGCCGCATTCGGCTGTGAACAGGCGCTTGCGCCCTTGATTTGTGCGCACAACCGCACGACTTCCCGAGCAAGCCATCCCTCGACGATTGTTAAGGTCCGCCGTTTGGGCTAATGAGCGGCATAGTCGTCAGACGTCTTCGCGCCGGGCCAGGGCCGGCGCCTCCACCACGATAGAGCTGCATAATGACACGTCGCCGCCGTATCTACGAAGGCAAGGGCAAGATCCTCTACGAGGGCCCCGAACCCGGCACCCTGGTCCAGTTCTTCAAGGACGATGCCACCGCCTTCAACAAGAAGAAGCACGAGGTTGTCGACGGCAAGGGCGTCCTCAACAACCGCATCTCCGAATACATCTTCTCCCACCTGAACAAGATGGGCATCCCGACTCACTTCATTAAGCGGCTCAACATGCGTGAGCAGCTAATCAAGGAAGTCGAGATCATCCCGCTGGAAGTGGTGGTGCGCAACGTCGCGGCCGGCTCGCTGGCCAAGCGCCTCGGCATCGAGGAAGGCACGGTGCTGCCGCGCTCGATCATCGAGTTCTACTACAAGGCCGACGCGCTCGACGATCCGCTGGTCTCCGAAGAGCACATCACGGCCTTCGGCTGGGCGAGCCCGCAGGAGATCGACGACATCATGGCGCTGGCCATCAGGGTCAACGACTTCCTCTCCGGTCTCTTCCTCGGCGTCGGCATCCAGCTCGTCGATTTCAAGATCGAGATGGGACGCCTGTTCGAGGGCGACATGATGCGGATCATCGTCGCCGACGAGATCTCTCCCGATTCCTGCCGCCTGTGGGACGTGCAGACCCAGGAGAAGCTCGACAAGGATCGGTTCCGCCGCGACATGGGCGGCCTAGTCGAAGCCTATCAGGAAGTCGCGCGGCGTCTCGGCATCATGAATGAAAACGAGCCACCCCGCCCCTCGGGGCCGGTACTGGTCAAGTGAGGCGGCGCCGTGCCGTCAAGCAGCCGGTACCGGCGCTGAAACTGGTCTATTCGAGAGACAGGCGGATATCGTGATGAAGGCACGCATTGTCGTCACGCTGAAGAACGGCGTTCTGGACCCCCAGGGCAAGGCCATCGAGGGCGCGTTGGGCCATCTCGGCTTCGACGGGGTCGGATCGGTCCGCCAGGGCAAGGTCTTCGACGTGGAACTCCACGGCACCGATGGCGAGACCGCACAGGCCCAGCTTGACGCCATGTGCGACAAGCTGCTCGCCAATCCGGTGATCGAGAACTACACCGTCGAGATCGCCTGAGAGCGTCGACGGCCTCGTTTCGACCGTTCCGAGCGGTGGCTGTCGCCTGAGGCAGCCGCCGGATCGTCCTCACCTTTCGAGCCGCACCCATGAAAACAGCCGTCGTCCTCCTTCCCGGCCTCAATCGCGATCGCGACATGATCGCCGCCCTGACCGCCATCACCGGTCGGGCGCCGCAGACGGTCTGGCAGACGGAGACGACGATCCCCGATGTCGATCTCATCGTCATCCCGGGCGGCTTCTCCTTCGGCGATTATCTGCGCTGCGGCGCCATCGCGGCGCGGGCACCGGCGATGCGGGCGGTCGCCGAGGCGGCAGCGCGCGGCGTGCCGGTGCTGGGCGTCTGCAACGGCTTCCAGATCCTGTGCGAGGCAGGCCTCCTGCCGGGCGCGCTGATGCGCAACAACACGCTGCGCTTCGTCTGCCGCGACGTGAAGCTCGAAGTGGTGACCGCCGCCACCCGCTTCACCGGCAACTACACCGACGGCCAGATCATCCGCTGCCCGGTCGCCCATCACGACGGCAACTACTTTGCCGACGACGAGACGCTGGCCCGCCTCGACGGCGAGAACCGCGTCGTCTTCCGCTACGCCGAGGGCACCAATCCAAACGGTGCGATCCGCGACATCGCCGGCATCGTCAACGCCGACGGCAACATCCTCGGCATGATGCCGCATCCCGAGAACCTCATCGAACCCGAGCATGGCGGCACCGACGGCCGCGCGATCTTCGAGAGCGCGCTCGGCATCACCTCGCGTCTCGCCGCGTGAGCCATCCCGTCCTGCGGCCCGCCGCGCTTCTGGCCGCCCTCGCCCTGTCCGCACTGCTGGGCGCCTGCGCGGCCAAGCCCGGCGCTGCGACCGGCGATGCCGCCGCGGGCGACGACACCGGCCTCGACCGGATGGAACGCCTGACGCTGACGGCCAATCGCTGCTGGTTCAAATCCGGCGACGCCGCCTTCGCGCCCTACAGCCTCGCGCCGGAACTCTCGTCCTTCTCGGGCCGGCCGCGCTTCCTGCTGGTGCCGCGCGGCAAGCCGGAATCGAAACCCCTTCTGGTCGTCGAAGGCCGCAAGGGCTCGACCGCCATCGACACCTACGGTCCGCTGATGGGCGAGCCCGTCGCGGCCCGCATCTCGGCCGACCTGTCCCGCTGGCGCGCCGGCGCGGATGGCTGCTCGGCCTGACATGCGACGCCTGCGGACCCTAGCGGCGATGCTGGCGGGCTTCGGCCTCAGCGCCTGCCTGTCGGGCGAATCCGCTTCGCTGGCCGAGCTCGCCGCCCCGGTCGCGGCGCCGGCCTTTGCCGGCCCCGCGCGTCCCGGCCCGGCCGAGATCGACTATGCGAACGCCACTGCCGCCGGCATCTATCGCCGCCGCAGAGCCGAGCGGTCCGCGACCTTCCTGACCGACCGCGATCTCGGTGGCTATGGCCTCTGCCTGCGCTCGCCGGCCGCCGGCGGCGGCATGGACCATGCGCTGATCCTCTTCACCCGCCGCCTCGACGGCGATGCGATCTCGCAGGTGGACGACGACACGCTGGTGCTGCGCCGCCCGGCCGATACGGCGCCCTGCCGGTCCGGCGACATCGCCTATGTCCCGGCGGGCCAGCGCTAGGCGGCGCTCGCCGTAGCTGCTCCAACCGCCGGCCGATCTTACCAGCGCTGCTTGACCGGCTCGACCCGCGCCGCGGGATCGTCCTTGTAGGACCGGATCGAGGCCTCCAGCGCCGTATATTCGCGGCAGCCATTCTCGAAGGCACCGTCGGAAAAGGTCAGCGCCACGCGCCGACACTCGCCGCGCAGCCGGATCAACAGGATGCCGGCGTCGCGCACCCGTCCGAGATCGAGATAGGCCTCGCCGAGATAGGCCATGGCACCCCGGTGATGCGGATTGATCGACAACGCCCGTCCATAGGCGTCGAGGGCGCGCTCGTGATTGCCGGACTTGCGCAGCGAATAGGCCAGCAGCGTCCAGGCATTGTCGTGATGCGGCCGCCGCGCCACGACCTTTGCGAAGGCGGTGATGGCGGCGGGCCAGTTTTCCGCGTCGAAGGCTTCGACGCCATCGGCATAATCGGCATCGCCCGAGCGCACGGTCGGGCTCATCTCGCCGGAGAACACCGCGCCAGCGTCCTGCGATGTGCCGGCCGTGACCATCAGGCCGAGGAACAGGGATGCGGCAAGCTGCAAAGCCGCTCGTCTCGCCATGGTCGCCATCGGGTTCTCCCTGCCTGTGCCGGTCCCCGGCAGGATGAGACCATCGATCGGCGCGGCGCGAAACCGGCATCGGGTGCGGCAGAGCGTCTCGCCGCCAGGCCGATCGCCGGGCCCGATCTCCGGCAGCAACGGGGGAACACCGGCCAAGCCCCTTTGTGTGCGCCGCGCCAGATGGTAACAGGCGCGCAGGACCTTGCCGGAACGTCGCCCCAGGACACGCCATGAACGCCGAGACCCCCATCACCCCGGAACTGATCGCCGCGCACGGGCTGAAGCCGGACGAGTACGACCGCGTCCTGGCGCTGATCGGCCGCGAGCCGACCCTGACCGAACTCGGCATCTTCTCGGCCATGTGGAACGAGCATTGCTCGTACAAATCCTCCAAGCGCTGGCTGCGCACCCTGCCGACCAAGGGCGAGCGCGTCATCCAGGGCCCCGGCGAGAATGCCGGCGTCGTCGATATCGGTGACGGCCTCTGCGTGGTCTTCAAGATGGAGAGCCACAACCACCCCTCCTATATCGAGCCCTATCAGGGCGCGGCGACCGGCGTCGGCGGCATCCTGCGCGACGTCTTCACCATGGGCGCCCGGCCGATCGCGGCGATGAACGCCCTGCGCTTCGGCGCGCCCGACCATCCGCGCACCCGCCACGTCGTGGCCGGCGTCGTCGCGGGCGTCGGCGGCTACGGCAATTCCTTCGGCGTGCCGACCGTCGGCGGCGAGGTCAATTTCCACCCGCGCTACAACGGCAACTGCCTTGTCAACGCCTTCGCCGCGGGCCTCGCGAAGACCGACGCGATCTTCTACTCCAAGGCCGAGGGCGTCGGCCTGCCGGTGGTCTATCTCGGCGCCAAGACCGGCCGCGACGGCGTCGGCGGCGCGACCATGGCCTCGGCCGAGTTCGACGACACCATCGAGGAGAAGCGCCCGACCGTGCAGGTCGGCGACCCCTTCACCGAGAAGTGCCTTTTGGAAGCCTGCCTCGAGCTCATGCAGACCGGCGCCGTCATCGCCATCCAGGACATGGGTGCGGCGGGCCTGACCTGCTCAGCCGTCGAGATGGGCGCCAAGGGCGACCTCGGCATCGAGCTGGACCTCGACCAGGTGCCGGTCCGCGAGGCGAAGATGAGCGCCTACGAGATGATGCTGTCGGAGAGCCAGGAGCGCATGCTCATGGTGCTGCGTCCTGACAAGCGCGACGAGGCCGAGGCGATCTTCGTCAAATGGGGCCTCGACTTCGCGGTGGTCGGCCGCACCACCGACGATCTGCGCTTCCGCATCATGTGGGAGGGCCGCGAGGTCGGCAATCTGCCGATCAAGGAACTCGGCGACGAGGCGCCGGAATACGACCGTCCGTGGATCGAGCCGGTACCGGCCGCGCCGATCGCCGCCGCCGACATTGCCGAGCCGGCCGATTACGGCGCCGCGCTCATCAAGCTGCTCGGCTCGCCGGATTTGTGCTCGCGCCGCTGGGTGTTCGAGCAGTACGACACGCTGATCCAGGGCAATTCGCTGCAGCGGCCGGGCGGCGACGCCGGCGTCGTCCGCGTCGACGGCCATCCGACCAAGGCGCTGGCCTTCTCCTCCGACGTGACGCCGCGCTATTGCGAGGCCGACCCGCTGCAGGGCGGCATGCAGGCGGTCGCCGAATGCTGGCGCAACCTGACCGCCGTCGGCGCCGAGCCGCTCGCCTCCACCGACAATCTGAACTTCGGCAATCCCGAAAAGCCGGAACTGATGGGCCAGTTCGTCAAGGCGGTCGAGGGCATCGGCGCGGCCTGCGAGGCCCTCGCCTTCCCGATCGTCTCGGGCAATGTCTCGCTCTACAACGAGACCCACGGCCAGGCGATCCTGCCGACCCCGACCATCGGCGGCGTCGGCCTGATCGAGGACCGCAGCCGCACCGCCACGATCGGCGGCATGCAGGATGGCGAGACGCTGGTGCTGATCGGCGCCGACGGCACGCATCTGGGCGCCACGGTCTATCTGCGCGAGATCGACGGCCGCGAGGCCGGCTCCCCGCCGCCGGTTGATCTGGCCGCCGAGAAGCGCCACGGCGACTTCGTGCGCGGTCTGATCCGCGACGGCCGGGTCGCCGCCTGCCACGACCTCTCCGACGGCGGCCTCGCCATCGCGCTGGCCGAGATGTGCATGGCCTCCGGTCGCGGCGCCAGCATCGATGCCGGCGACGGTTCCGACCATGCCCGCCTGTTCGGCGAGGACCAGGCCCGCTACGTCGTTGCGCTGAAGGCCGGGGACGTCGCCGCGGTGGAAGCGGAAGCGGCTGCGGCAGGCGTGCCGGTCCGCCGCCTCGGCACGGTCGAGGGCGACCGGCTGGTCGTCGCCGGGCGTCTCGACCTGACGGTGGAAGAGCTGACGATCGCCCACGAGACCTGGTTCCCGGCCTACATGTCCGGCGAGATCGTCGAGCCGGCCGCCGCCGCCTGAGCGAAGGCCCCTCCCCGGTCCGCCCGATTGATCGCGGACCGGGCGATACCTATCATCAGGCCCGGCCGCGATTCCGGACCCGGCCGAAGGAGATCCAGCACATGCCCATGAACGCCCGCGACATCGAGACAATGATCAAGGACGCCATCCCCGATGCCGACGTGACGATCCGCGATCTGGCGGGCGACGGCGACCATTATGCCGCCGAGATCGTCTCGGAGAGCTTCCGCGGCAAGTCGCGCGTCCAGCAGCATCAGATGGTCTACCAGGCGCTGCGAGGCAACATGGGCGGCGAACTGCACGCCCTGGCCCTACAAACCAGTGCGCCGAAGTAATATGTCGGGGTGACGAGGACGAGGTTTCCCGTCGCCGACGATTTCGCATCGTGCCGCGGACGCCATCTGACAACGGATGACATGGCGCACGATGCAGGACGAGACCCGCGCGGGTTGCCCGCGCGCTTGCGTGCCGGTCCGACCGGCCGCCTGACAGACACCTTGCTTTCGACGAGCGAGGCGATTGAAATGGACGCACGGCAGAAGCGCTGAAGGCCGCTGCACCAGTGTCCGCGAACCCTGAGCAAAGGACCGCATCCATGACCGCCATCAACGAATGGATCGACAACGAAGTGAAGACCAACGACGTCGTCGTCTTCATGAAGGGCACGCCCGCCTTCCCGCAGTGCGGCTTTTCCGGCCAGGTCGTGCAGATCCTCGACTATCTCGGCCTTGAGTACAAAGGCGTGAACGTCCTCTCCACCGACGAACTGCGCCAGGGCATCAAGACCTACAGCGAGTGGCCGACGATCCCGCAGCTCTACGTGAAGGGCGAGTTCGTCGGCGGCTGCGACATCATCCGCGAGATGTTCCAGGCCGGCGAGTTGCAGACCTTCCTGGTCGACAAGGGCATCGCCACCACCGCACCGGCGCCCGCCGCCGGCTGACCCTCTTGGCGCGCCGCGGGACATCCCGCGCGCCTGCCCCATATCCCGATCCGCGGCCCGTGCGTTCTTGAGCGTGCGGGCCGCTTTCGGTTGACACAGCGTCGCCCGCTTCAGGCCGCCGAATTGCTAAGCCATGCTTGCGGTTTTGTGCAGTGCGAAATACATCTGCGCGGATCGATCCCACGAGGCTGATGATGTCCAACGCGTCCCCCAACGCCGAAACGCGCGGGCTTCCCTATTGGGAACTCGTCACCATGGTCGCCTGCCTGATGGCGCTCAATGCGGCGGCGATCGACATCTTCATTCCCTCGCTGCAGGAAATGGGCGCGGCCCTCGGCGTCGACGACGCCAACCAGCGCCAGTTCGTGATCACCGCCTACATTCTCGGCTTCGGCGGCGCGCAGATCCTCTACGGCACGCTGTCCGACCGGTTCGGTCGCCGGCCGATCCTGTTCTTCGGCCTGGCCGTCTACATCCTCGCCTCGATCGCCGCGATCTTCTCCCCCACCTTCGGCATCCTCCTGGCGCTGCGCGCCCTGCAGGGCATCGGCGCGGCCGCGACCCGGGTCATCGCCATCTCGGTGGTGCGCGACTGCTTCGGCGGCCGCCGCATGGCCAGCGTGATGTCGCTGGTGATGATGGTCTTCATGGCGATCCCGGTGATCGCGCCGAATATCGGCCAGGCGATCATGCTGTTCGGCTCGTGGCGCGAGATCTTCGTGGCGATCGCCATCTTCGGCGCCTTTGTCACGGTCTGGGCCGCCTTGCGCCTGCCGGAGACCCTGAGCCCCGACGACCGGCGCGAGCTCACCGGCAAGCGCATCGTCGAGGCGTTCCGCATGGTCCTGACCAACCGGGTCGCCTTCGGCTACACGGTCTCCACGGCCCTGATCTTCGGCGTCCTGTTCGGCTTCATCAACCAGGCCGAGCAGATCTATACCGGCCTCTACGGCCTTGGGCCTATCTTCACCGTCGTCTTCTCGGCGACCGCCGTGTTCATGTCGGCCGCCTCGTTCCTGAACTCGAAGCTGGTCGAGAAGCTGGGGATGCGGCGGCTGTCGCATGGCGCGTTGATCGGCTTCCTGTCGCTGGCCGCCCTGCACCTGGTCGTCGCCTACGCCATGGGCGGCGCGGCGCCGCTGTGGTTCTTCGTGCCCATCATGACGCTGAATTTCTGCCTGTTCGGCTTCATCGGCACGAACTTCAACGCGCTGGCCATGGACCCGCTCGGCCATGTCGCGGGCACCGCATCCTCGGTGCTGGGCTTCATGCAGACCTTCGGCGGCGGCCTGTTCGGCGCGGCGATCGGCTATTTCTACGACGGCACGGTGCTGCCGATGCTGGTCGGCTTCATCATCCTGTCGGTCTCGTCGCTGATCTGTGTGGTGCTGGCCGAAGGGCGGTTGTTCGACGCCAAATACGACACGCCGACCGCGGGCACCGCGCCGACGGGCACCGGCGCCGAATAGCAGCTGCCGCGCGCTTCAGGGCGATCGCGGGCTCTGGCCGGCGTCGCCGCCTATCGCGGCAGCAGGCCGTCCCGCGCGGCGGCCCAGACACTGGCGTCGCAGGCGGCAATGACAACGCCTTCCTTGTCGCGCGGCGTATAGGGCGAGCCGTCAGGCTTGCCGACATGGCCGCCGGCTTCCGCGACCAGCAAGCAGCCGGCTAGATGATCCCAGGGCATCAGCTTGGAATAGACGCTGAAATGCGAGCCGCCGGAGGCCAGCAGCCGGTATTCGTGGCCGGCGCAGCGATAGTTGCCGGTGATCTTCACCCCGGCCAGGCGCGGCAGCAGTGCGGCCTTCTCGTCGGGCGGAAAATAGCTGGTGCTGATGCAGCCGATGGTCTCGGCCAGCGGCAGGGCGGCCGCGGTCGACAGCCGCCGCGTCTCGCCCGAACGCGTGCGCTGGAACGCACCGGCGCCCTTCTCGGCGATCATGACGTCGTCGCCCACCGGATCGTAGATGATGCCGCCGACGGTCTCGCCGCGCAGCACCACCGCCGCCATCACCGCGAAGAGCGGCAGGCCGGCGGCGAAATTCGCCGTGCCGTCGACCGGGTCCACCACGATCGCCAGTTCGGCGTCGTCGAGGCGATCCAGCAGCGCCGGGTCGGCGGCGACCGATTCCTCGCCGAGGAACAGGGCGTCTGGCGCCAGCGACCGGCATTCGCGGGCGATCCAGCGCTCGGCCGCCTCGTCGGCCTCGGTGACGAGGTCCGTCGCCGAGGTCTTCTGCCGGATATCGGCCTCCGACAGATTGCGGAAGCGCGGCATGATCTCCGCGATCGCCGCCTCCCGCAGGATATGGGCCAGGCGGTCGATATCGATGGGTGCGGTCATGACGGAAGGCCTTCGGCTGAGGGTCAGGTCGTGGGGGAAGCGGGCGCCAGTCCGGCGAAGTCGAACAGCGACGGATCGAGGAGATGGCCGGGCCGCACATTGGCCAGGGCCCGCAGCATCACCTGCTTGCGGCCCGGGAAGCGGCGCTCGAGATCGGCGATCATCTGCTTGGTCACGTTGCGCTGCAGCCCGTCCTGGCTGCCGCAGAGATCGCAGGGAATGATCGGGAACGCCATCGCCGCCGAGAACCTGGCGATGTCCTCCTCCACCGACCGGATCAGCGGCCGCAACACCATCAGGTCGCCCTCGTCATTGATGAGCTTGGCCGGCATTGCCGACAGCCGCCCGCCATGGAAGAGGTTCATGAAGAAGGTCTCGAGGCAGTCGTCGGCATGGTGGCCGAGCACCAGCGCCTCGCAGCCCTCCTCGCGGGCGATGCGGTAGAGATTGCCCCGCCGCAGGCGCGAGCACAGCGCGCAATAGGTGGCGTTCGACGGCACCTTCTCGGTGACGACGGAATAGGTGTCGCGATATTCGATCCGGTGAGGAATGTCGTAGCGGGTCAGGAAATCCGGCAGCACGTGCTTGGGGAAGTTCGGCTGTCCCTGGTCGAGATTGCAGGCGAGAAGATCGACCGGCAACAGGCCGCGATATTTCAGGTCCGACAAAAGCGCCAGCAGGGCGTAGGAATCCTTGCCGCCGGACAGGCCGACCAGCCAGCGCGCGCCCGGCCGGGCCATGGCATGCGCCTCGATGGTCTCGCGCATCTCGCGCAAAAGCCGCTTGCGCAGCTTCTTGAAGGTCACCGACGACGGACAGTCGCGAAACAGCGGATGCGCCGAGCCGGCGCCATCCTCGGCAGCCGGCGCCGCCGCGTCGTCGTCCTGCGCGCTTGCCGCGCGCGCGGTCTCCAGATCGAGCATCCCCGCCTCCGTCGTCACGGGCTTCGTCTAGCCGCAGACCGCCCAAAACAAAAGGCCGCCCAGAGGACGGCCTTTCGCAGAACTCGCATGCACCGAGAAATCAGCGCGAATAGAACTCGACCACGAGGTTCGGTTCCATCTGCACAGGGTACGGCACGTCGTGCAGGCCCGGAACGCGCTGGTAGGTCGCGACCATCTTCTGGTGATCGACCTCGATGTATTCCGGCACGTCGCGCTCGGCGAGCTGCACGGCCTCGAGGATGATCGTCAGCTGCTTGGACTTCTGACGAACCTCGATCACATCGCCCGGCTTGCAGACGTAGGACTGGATGTTCGTGCGCACGCCGTTGACGTTGACATGGCCGTGATTGACGAACTGACGGGCCGCGAAGATCGTCGGCACGAATTTCGCACGATACACGACGGCGTCGAGGCGGCTCTCGAGCAGACCGATCAGGTTCTCCGAGGTGTCGCCCTTACGGCGCGCGGCCTCTTCGTAGATCTTGCGGAACTGCTTCTCGGAGACGTCGCCGTAATAGCCCTTGAGCTTCTGCTTGGCGCGCAGCTGCACGCCGAAGTCGGAAACCTTGCCCTTGCGGCGCTGGCCATGCTGACCCGGGCCGTACTGGCGCCGGTTCACCGGGGACTTCGGACGACCCCAGATGTTCTCGCCCATGCGGCGATCGATTTTGTACTTCGCTGATGCGCGCTTGCTCATCGCATTTCCTTCAACAAAACGAGGCCCCGCGGACAATCCGAGGACCTTCTGAGGAAACGCGCCCTCCTCTGCCCGCTGTTGCGGACTGACAGGACGACATTGGCACGAGGCGATGCCGTCCACGGGACACGTCAAAAACCGGCTGGAACGGGTCCAACCGGCTGGGCTGTTCCATACGGGGGCGGCCGGAAACTGTCAACCGGGCCGCCCGCCGGATCAGTATTTGGCGATCACCCAGATCGCATGGATGATGCCGGGGATGTAGCCGAACAGCGTCAGGATGATGTTGATCCAGAAGTGCTTGCCGAAGCCGACCTGCATGAACACGCCGACCGGCGGCAGGATGATCGCGAGAATGATGCGGATGATGTCCATGGGGTCTGGTCCTCTTGTACGGGTGTCGGTCTCTGCAACGCCGCTTGTCCCGGCTCGTTCCCCGCAGGCCGTCTTGAAGGGATAGCGCAGCTTGATCTTTGCGCCCGGCGATGCCACCCGTTGCAACCTGCCGATACGGAAGGGGGACGGGATGGGGCGACGGATGAGGGTGTTGCCGCTGGTGCTGGGCGCAGGGGTGCTGCTCAGTGCCTGCGCCACATTGTCGGAAGAGGAGTGCGTCACCAGCGACTGGCGCACTCTTGGCGAATCGGACGGGGCCAATGGCCGGCCGGTCAATTTCGTTGCGCAGCACCAGGCCGCCTGCAGCAAGCACGGGATCGAACCCGACCTGTCCGCCTGGCGCAGCGGCTGGGACGCCGGCATCGTCAGTTTCTGCACGCCGGAAAACGGCGCCCGGATCGGCGCGCGGGGCGGCAGCTACCAGAATTCCTGCCCGCTCGACCTGAAGGCCGGCTTCGAGGAACCCTACCGCGCCCACAAGCGCGTCTATGACGCCGACCGGCGGGTCAACGACCTGCAAGGGCGCATCGACCGCCTGCGTGACGAGATCGACACGCTGGACGACGAGAAAGCGGAGCGCGGCAAGCGGCGCGAGCTGCGGCGGCTGCGCGACGATCTGTGGGACGCCGAGGACGATCTGCGCCGGGCCCAAGAGGATCTGCTGCTGGCTCGCTTTGCCGAGCGGGCAGCCGGCTAGGCGGCGCCGTCCGCCACTTCGAGACCGAAGCCGCGCACCAGCCGGCGCATCTGGTAGCCGGGTGTGCCGCCGGTGAAATGCGCGCGGTCGAAACCTTCGGGGAGTTCGCCCGAGCCCGGCCTGCACAGCGAGCGCGCCCGCCGGGCGATCGCCTCGGCCGGGTCGAGCCAGTCCACCGGCCATGGCGCCAGCCTGCGAAAATGATTGGCGATCAGCGGATAATGGGTGCAGGCGAGAACGACGATGTCGGTCCGCTGGCCGCCGGCCTCGACGAAGCACGGGGCGATCTCCGCCGCCATCGCGTCGTCGAGCTCCTGGCCGCCGCTTGCCTCGCTGTCGAGGAGCGAGCGTTCGGCCAGCCGCGCCAGCTCCGGCGATCCCACCAGCCGCACCTCGCAATGGGTGGCAAAGGCCTCCACGAGATCGCGCGTATAGACGCGGCGGACCGTGCCGGGCGTCGCCAGGACGCTGACGAGGCCCGACCGGGTGCGCTCGGTGGCCGGCTTGATAGCCGGCACCGTGCCGACGAAGGGAATGGCGAAACGGGCGCGCAATTGCGGCAGCACCAGCGTCGAGGCGGTGTTGCAGGCGATGACCGCAAGGCTCGGTTCGTAGATGTCGATGAGCTCGGCGAAGAGGTCGAGAATGCGCGCGACCAGCGGCTCCTCCTCCCAGTCGCCATAGGGAAAGCCCGCATCGTCGGCCACATAGATGAAGCGCCGGTCGGGCATCGCCGTCCGCAATTCGCGCAGCACGGTCAGCCCGCCAATGCCCGAATCGAAGACGAGGATCGGCGCGTTCACAGGGCCGGCTTTCCGGTCCCGTCCGGCGCCGGGTCGGCCCCCTCCGGCGCATCGTCCCCGGCATGGCCGCCCTCGGCCTTGTCCGCCGGCGCGAGGCCCCCCTTGGCAATGACATAGTCGAAGGAGCGGATGACGCCGCGCATGGTGCGCACCTCCGGCTCGGAGAAGCCGGCCTTGGTCAGCATGGTGCGCAGCTTCTGGGCCAGCGCCTCGCGCTTGTGCTCGGGGTAGAAATAGCCGTTGCGGTCGAGCGAGGTCTCCAGATGCTCCAGCAGCCGGTGCAGGTCCTCCTTGCGCGCCGGCGGCACCTCGGGCGCCGAGAAGCGCGGCTTGGTGACATCCGCCGAGCCGGCCATGCGCCAGGCATAGCTCATCAGGAGCACGGCCTGGGCGATGTTCAGCGAGGCGAAATCCGGATCGACCGGGAACGTCACGATCTCGTCGGCAAGGCCCACTTCCTCGTTGGACAGGCCGAAGCGCTCGCGTCCGAACAGGATGCCCGCCGGCTGGCCGCCGCCAATCCGCGCCCGCAGATTGGCGGCCGCCGTCTCGGGCTCGCGCACCGGCTTGAAGCTGTCGCGGGCCCGCGCCGTCGTCGCATAGACGAAGGTGAGGTCGGCCACCGCCGCCTCGACGCTGTCATACAGCCGGGCCGCCTCGATCACGTGGTCGGCACGCGAGGCTGCCGCCACCGCCCGCTCGTTCGGCCAGCCGTCGCGCGGGCTCACGAGGCGCAGGTCGGACAGGCCGAAATTGGCCATCGCCCGCGCCACCATGCCGATATTCTCACCGAGCTGGGGCTCCACGAGCACGATGGCAGGCCCGGCCTCGGGCTTCTTGTTGGGCGACTGGTTCTCGGGCACGCTGGCGACATCCTCTGTTCGGCTCGCTGATACCGCGCCACGCCCGCCACGCCAAGCGGGGCGCAAGAGCATCCCCAGCCGCGCGGTTCCTCACGGCGTCGCGCCGTCCACCCCCTCCCAGGCGATGCGGCGCAGCGGATCGGGATCGGCCTCGACACGGTCGCGGCGGGCCGACAGGACTAGCGTCTCGCGGGTCTCGCTCCGGTAGGCCGGCCAGTCGTCGCCCGGGGGGCCGCCATTGACGAAGGCCATCCAGCGATCGCGCATCCGTATCGCCAGTTGCTGGCGCGCGGGATCCGGCAGCACGCCGAGATAGACGCTGCGGAACGGCTTCAGAAAATCCTCGAACAGCAGCGGCAGATCGACCGAATGGGTCGCCCCGAGCCGCGACAGCAGCCCCTTCGCCTCCCAGTCCAGCCGGTACATGTAGGTGAGCGCGCGCTGCGACTGGCTGTCGGCCATGTGGATCGCCGCCATGCGGAAGAGGAGATCCGTGCCGAAGGCGATGCGCCCGGCCCTACCCGCGGGATAGAGCGCGGCGATCCTCTCGGCCGCCGCCTCCCCCGCCGTCTCGGCCACCCACCGGGTCAGGGACGGCTTGTCGCTGTCGATCTTGAAGATCGGCAGCTCGCTGAAGAAGGAGAACTCGTCGCGATTGGTGCCGATCAGGAGCGGCACCGGCTTCATGGCGCGGTAGAGCGCGGGCAGCGGGCCGTCCGGCAGTTCACCGCAGTCGAAATGCGGCCGCGAGGGGATGCCGGGGAATTCCGCCGTGACCTTGCGCGCGGCGAGACCGAAGGCTCGCGGCGCCAGCCGGAACAGACGCTCGCGATCGGCCTCTGCACCGAGGACCGCCAGGGTGCGCTCGCCGATCTCCATCGCCTGGGCGCGCGGATAGAACAAATTGAGCCCGCCCGACTGCATGATCGCCCGCGAGAACAGCCCATGCGATCCCGGCGCCGCCATGTGGAAGGCGACGGAGGCCGCCCCGGCGGATTCGCCGGCGATCGTCACCCGTTCCGGGTCGCCGCCGAAGGCCGCGATGTTGTCGCGCACCCAGGCGAGCGCCAGCCGCTGGTCGAGCAGCCCGGCATTGGCGGCAAAGCGCGCGTCGCCGGGAAACAGTTCGGCAAAGCCGTTGAAGCCGAAGACGCCGAGCCGGTAGTTCAGCGTCACCACCACCGCGTCGCCGCGGCGGGCGAGATCGGCGCCCGGATATTGCGATCCCGAGCCGATGATGAAGCCGCCGCCATGGATGAAGACGAGGACCGGCCGCGACCCGCGCGTGTCCGGCGTCCAGACATGCAGGTTGAGGCAGTCCTCGCTGAAAGTCCGCTTCAGCCCGGCAAAAGTGGCGAAGGGTTCGGCCAGGGCACGGCGCTGGGGCGCTGCCGGCCCGTAGGCATCTGCGTCGAAGGTCCCCCGGAACGGCGCGGGGGCGCGAGGCGCGGCAAAGCGCAGGCGTCCGACCGGCGGCGCGGCATAGGGAATGCCCAGAAAGCACGTGATGCCGCCGATGCGGTTGCCCCGAACCCGGCCGCAGGGCGCCTCCGCCACCACCGATGCTGTCATGCGCGAACTCCTGTGCGGTTGGTGGCGGGCCGCACCGGCCCACCGGCGGCGAGCGGCGCGGCCCATGCTTTGCGTCCACCGATACGGGTGTTATAGGGCGCCGTGAGTTTCGGGCGTGGCACCGCGTCCTGCATCCATGCGGCCGCTCAGGGCCGCGTTTTCATTGCTTCAGGGGGAAGACAGAGATGGCGAAGATCAAGGTCGACAATCCGGTCGTGGAACTCGATGGCGACGAGATGACCCGGATCATCTGGCAGTTCATCAAGGACAAGCTGATCCATCCCTATCTCGACATCGACCTTGAATATTACGACCTCGGCATGGAGAACCGCGACGCCACCGACGACCAGGTGACGGTGGATGCGGCCAACGCCATCAAGAAGCACGGCGTCGGCGTCAAATGTGCGACGATCACCCCGGACGAGGACCGCGTCGCCGAATTCGGCCTGAAGAAGATGTGGCGTTCGCCCAACGGCACGATCCGCAACATCCTCGGCGGCGTCATCTTCCGCGAGCCGATCATCGCCAAGAACGTGCCGCGCCTGGTGCCCGGCTGGACCCAGCCGGTGATCGTCGGCCGCCATGCCTATGGCGACCAGTACCGCGCCACCGACTTCAAGTTCCCCGGCAAGGGCAAGCTGTCGATCAAGTTCGTCGGCGAAGACGGCGAGACCATCGAGCACGAGGTGTTCGACGCCCCGGCCGCCGGCATCGCCATGGCCATGTACAATCTCGACGAGTCGATCCGCGACTTCGCCCGCGCCTCGCTGAACTATGGCCTGCAGCGCGGCTACCCGGTCTATCTGTCGACCAAGAACACCATCCTCAAGGTCTATGACGGCCGCTTCAAGGACATCTTCCAGGAGGTGTACGAGGCCGAGTTCGAGGACAAGTTCAAGGCCGCCAAGATCACCTACGAGCACCGCCTGATCGACGACATGGTGGCCTCCAACCTGAAATGGTCGGGCGGCTATGTCTGGGCCTGCAAGAACTACGACGGCGACGTGCAGTCCGACACCGTGGCCCAGGGCTTCGGCTCGCTCGGCCTGATGACCTCGGTGCTGATGACGCCGGACGGCAAGACCGTGGAAGCGGAAGCCGCCCACGGCACCGTCACCCGCCACTACCGCCAGCATGAGCGCGGCGAGCAGACCTCGACCAACTCGATCGCCTCGATCTTCGCCTGGACCCGCGGCCTCGCCCACCGCGCCAAGCTCGACGACAACGCCGCCCTCGCCGAGTTCGCCTCGACGCTGGAGAAGGTCTGCGTGTCGACCGTGGAGAGCGGCCACATGACCAAGGACCTGGCGCTGCTGATCGGTCCGGACCAGCCGTGGCTGTCGACCACCGGCTTCCTCGACAAGGTCGACGAGAACCTGCAGAAGGCCATGGCCTGATCGCCAGCCCGACAGCTGAATGACGAAACGCCCGGCCTCACCGCCGGGCGTTTTCGTATGGGGAGACGGGAGGCGACGCCGCTCGCAGGGTCAGTCGGGGCGCGCTGGCACGAACGCGGAGCCGCTCACGGTCCCCAGACAGACGCAGACCGGCACGGGCAAACTGGCACGAACGCAAAAGGGGCGCCCGCGGCGCCCCTTGATCCTCGATAGCCATGTGCGGTCGGCCTCAGCCCGCCGCGGCCTCGATCGCCGCTTCGACGGCAGCGATGGCCGCGTCGGCCTTGTCGGCATCGGGACCGCCGGCCTGCGCCATGTCGGGCCGGCCACCGCCGCCCTTGCCGCCGATCGCGACGCTCGCCTCGCGCACCAGCGCCACCGCGTCGAAACGGTCGGTCAGGTCCGCCGTCACGCCGACGACGACGCTGGCCTTGCCGGCATCGACGCTGACAAAGGCGACGACGCCCGAGCCCAGCTGCGTCTTGGCCTCGTCCACCAGGCCCTTCAGATCCTTGCCGGCAACGCCGTTGAGCACACGGCCCACGAAACCGACCCCGGCCACGACCTTCGACGCCGAACCACCCTCGCCGCTCGCCCCGTCGCCGGCCAGCGCCAGCCGCTTGCGGGCTTCCGCCAGTTCGCGCTCGAGCCGGCGCCGCTCTTCGACCACCGCTTCCAGGCGCGCCGGCGCATCGGCCGGCGAGACCTTGAGGATCGACGCCATCTGCCGGACGCGGGCATCCTGCGCGAGGAGATGATCCCGCGCCGCCTGGCCGGTCAGCGCCTCGACCCGGCGCACGCCGGCCCCGACCGCGCTCTCGCCCAGGATATGGACGAGGCCGATGTCGCCGGTGGCATTCACATGGGTGCCGCCGCACAGTTCGATGGAGAAGGTCTTGCCGGCCTTCTCGCCTTCCTCGCCCGTGCCCATGGACACGACCCGCACCTCGTCGCCGTATTTCTCGCCGAACAGCGCCATGGCGCCCGATGCAATGGCGTCATCCACCGCCATCAGCCGAGTCTCCACCGGGGCGTTCTGCAGGACGATGCCGTTGGCCAGCCGCTCGACCTCGGCGAGCTCGGCGGCCTCGATGGGCTTGGGATGCGAGAAGTCGAAGCGCAGCCGCTCCGGCGCGACCATCGAGCCCTTCTGCGCGACGTGACTGCCGAGGATCTCGCGCAGGCCCTCATGCAGCAGATGCGTCGCCGAATGGTTGGCGCGGATCTTGGTGCGCCGGCCATGATCGACGATCAGGTCCAGCGGCATGCCCGGCTTCACCGTGCCCGACTTCACCTTGCCGCGATGGACGAACAGCCCGTCGGCGAATTTCTGCGTGTCGGCGATGACGATCTCCACGCCGTCGCCGCGCATGATGCCGGTGTCGCCGAGCTGGCCGCCCGATTCGCCGTAGAACGGCGTCTGGTTCAGGATGATGGCCACCTCGTCCCCGGCACCCGCTGCCGGCACCTCGGCGCCGTTGCGCACCACTGCCATGACCGAGCCCTCGGCCCGCTCGGTGTCGTAGCCGAGGAACTCCGTCGCGCCGACGCGCTCGCGGATCGGGAACCAGATCGTCTCGGACGCGGCTTCACCGGAGCCGGTCCAGCTCTTGCGCGCCTCGGCCTTCTGCCGCTCCATGGCGGTATTGAAGGCGTCGAGATCGACCTCGATGCCGCGCTGGCGCAGCGCGTCCTGGGTCAGATCCAGCGGGAAGCCGTAGGTGTCGTAGAGCTTGAAGGCGGTCTCGCCGGACAGCTTGGCGCCGGCATCCATGCCTTCGGTCGCGTCGGTCAGCAGCGACAGGCCGCGGTCGAGCGTCTGCAGGAAGCGCCGCTCCTCCAGCTTCAGCGTCTCGGAGATCAGCGCCTCGGCCCGCACCAGCTCGGGATAGGCGCGGCCCATCTCGGCGACCAGCGTCGGCAGCATCTTGTAGAGCACCGGCTCGCGTGCCCCGAGCATCTTGGCGTGGCGCATGGCCCGCCGCATGATCCGGCGCAGGACATAGCCGCGGCCCTCGTTCGAGGGCAGGACGCCGTCGGCGATCAGGAAGGCGGTCGAGCGCAGGTGGTCTGCGATGACCCGGTGGCTGGCGACGCTGTCACCCTCGGCGCGCGAGCCGATGGTCGCCTCGACGCTGGCGATCAGCGCCTTGAACAGGTCGATGTCGTAATTGTCGTGGACGCCCTGCAGGATCGCCGCGATGCGCTCCAGCCCCATCCCGGTGTCGATCGACGGGCGCGGCAGCTCGACGCGATTGTCGGCGCTGAGCTGCTCGAACTGCATGAAGACGAGATTCCAGATCTCGATGAAGCGGTCGCCATCCTCGTCCGGGCTGCCCGGAGGGCCACCGGGGATGCCCTCGCCATGGTCGAAGAAGATCTCCGAGCACGGGCCGCACGGGCCGGTCTCGCCCATCGCCCAGAAATTGTCGGAGGTCGAGATGCGGATGATGCGGTCGTCGGACAGGCCGGCGATCTTGCGCCACAACGCCGCCGCTTCCTCGTCCTCGGAATAGACCGTGACCAGCAGCCGGTCGGCCGGCAGCGCGAATTCCTTGGTGATCAGGTTCCATGCGAGCTCGATCGCCCGGTCCTTGAAATAGTCGCCGAAGGAGAAATTACCCAGCATCTCGAAGAAGGTGTGGTGCCGCGCGGTGTAGCCGACATTGTCGAGATCGTTGTGCTTGCCGCCGGCGCGCACGCATTTCTGCGAGGTCGCGGCGCGCTGATAGGGCCGCGTCTCGACGCCGGTGAAGACGTTCTTGAACTGCACCATGCCCGCATTGGTGAACATCAATGTCGGGTCGTTGCGCGGCACGAGCGGCGACGAGGCCACCCGCTCGTGATCGTTCTTCGCGAAATAGTCGAGGAACGCGGACCGGATTTCGTTGACGCCACTCATGAATGCGACCTTCGGAATACCTGCGGGGAAGAGCCCGTCGCCGCGGCGCGCACGCCGTCAGCCTCGGGCAAAGGCGCGTTGTACAGAGGCCCGCTCCGCCTGTCCATCAGACCCCCCAACGCGAAACGGCCCACCCGGATGGGCAGGCCGTCGCTCATGTCGTGCTGCCGTCGCCGATCAGGCGTCGGAATCGTCGCCCGGGCCGGTATCGTCCAGAAGCTGCTCGGCGAGAAGCCCGGCATTCTGGCGGATCAGTGTCTCGATCTCGTCGGCGACGGCCGGATTGTCGCGTAGGAACGACTTGGCGTTCTCGCGTCCCTGCCCCAGCCGCTGGCTGTTGTAGGAGAACCATGCGCCCGACTTCTCGACGATGCCGGACTTCACGCCCAGATCGACCAGTTCGCCGGTCTTGGAGACGCCCTCGCCATACATGATGTCGAACTCGACCTGCTTGAACGGCGGCGCCAGCTTGTTCTTGACCACCTTGACCTTGGTCTGGTTGCCGGTGACCTCGTCGCGGTCCTTGATCGCGCCGATGCGGCGGATGTCGAGACGGACCGAGGCGTAGAACTTCAGCGCGTTGCCGCCCGTCGTTGTCTCGGGCGAACCGAACATGACGCCGATCTTCATGCGGATCTGGTTGATGAAGATGACCATGCACTTGGAGCGCGAGATCGAACCGGTGAGCTTGCGCAGCGCCTGGCTCATCAGCCGGGCCTGCATGCCGGGCAGCGAATCGCCCATCTCGCCCTCGATCTCGGCGCGCGGCGTCAGCGCGGCGACCGAATCGACCACCAGCACGTCGATCGCGCCCGAGCGCACCAGCGTGTCGGTGATCTCCAGCGCCTGCTCGCCGGTGTCCGGCTGCGAGATCAGGAGGTTCTCCAGATCGACGCCCAGCTTGCGGGCATAGACCGGGTCGAGCGCGTGCTCGGCATCCACGAAGGCGCAGACGCCGCCCTTCTTCTGGGCTTCGGCAATGGTGTGCAGTGCCAGCGTCGTCTTGCCCGAGCTTTCCGGGCCGTAGACCTCGACGACACGTCCCTTGGGCAGACCGCCAATGCCGAGCGCGATGTCGAGACCCAGCGAACCGGTGGAAACAGTCTCGATCTCGACGATCTTTTCGTTCTCGCCGAGCCGCATGATAGAGCCCTTGCCGAAGGCTCTCTCGATCTGCGACAGGGCGGCGTCGAGCGCCTTGTTCTTGTCCAACGAATTATCCTCGACAAGCCTGAGTGAATTCTGTGCCATGAGAGACGAGACCTTATTCCACGCGTTGGACGGGGGTGCAATGACGAGCCGCACCATCACCATGTACTCTTTTTGTTCCCGTTCCGCAAGCCTGCGATCCCCGTTTGTTCCGTTTTCGCGCGCTGCCGCGAATCGCTTCCCGGCGATAAATTTCTGAAGTTTTGATGAAGAGCCCGCCCATGACCGCCCCCCTGATCTATGTCGCCGGTGCGGCCCATATCGACCGGCGCGCGATCTCGGACGCGCCCTTCATCCCGCACGCCTCCAATCCCGGACGGCTGGTGGATTGTCCCGGCGGCGCGGCGTTCAACGCGGTTCAGGCCATGGTCCAGGCCGGTGCGACGATCAGCCTGCACAGCGCCCGCGGCGGCGATCCGGACGGGCGCCGCGTCACCGACGCGATCCGCGCCCTCGGCGTCACCGACCTGTCGGTCACCTGGCTCGACCGCATGACCCCCACCTACACCGCCGTTCTCGACGACAAGGGCGAACTCGTCGCCGGCGTCGCCGACATGGCGCTCTACGACCTCCTGGTGCCGCGGTTGTTCACCAAGAGCGCCGTGCGCGCGGCGATCGGCAAGGCCGACGGCGTCCTCGTCGACGCCAATCTGCCGTCCGGCGCGATCGCGACGATCACCCGGGAGGCGGCGGGCAAGCCGGTCGGCGCGATCGGCGTCTCGCCGGCCAAGATCGGCCGCCTGCAGGATTCGCTCGCCAATATCTCGGCGCTGTTCCTCTCCTATGCCGAGGCCGCCAGCCTGGTCGAGGCGACCACCGGCACCAGCCCGCAGCTGATCGCCGAGTTGCTGGGCGAGCTCGGCGTCCACCGCGCCGTGGTGACCGATGGCCCGCGCGAGGTGATGATCATCGACGGCGAGACCGTTTTGCTGCAGCAGCCGCCCACGGTCGTTCCGAAAGATATCACCGGCGCCGGCGACAATCTGGCCGGCACCGCCTTTGCGGCTTTGTGCGCCGGCACGCCCTGGCTCGACGCCGTGCGCGCCGGCATCGTCGCCGCCTCGTTGCGGATTTCGTCCGATCCGTTATCCCCGGACGCATTGTCGCGGAGGATCGCCGAGGGCGTCGCCGCGCTGCATGACCCCCGCGCACCGGAGCCTGCGTCTTGACCACCGCCCTGCCCTATACGGCCTCTGCCAATGTCGCCGCCGCGCTTGCTTCGAACGCGCCGATCGTCGCGCTGGAATCGACCATCATTACCCATGGCATGCCCTATCCGCGCAATCTCGCCATGGCCGAGCGGGTCGAGGCGATCGTCCGCGAGGAAGGGGCCGTCCCGGCGACCATCGCCGTCCTCGACGGACGCCTGCGGATCGGGCTCGAGCCCGCCGAGCTCACGGCACTGGCGACTGCGAGGGACGTTCTGAAGGTGTCGCGCGCCGACCTCGCCTATGCCCTGGCCACCGGCCGCACGGGCGCGACCACGGTGGCCGCGACGATGATCGCCAGTGCGCTCGCCGGCATCGGCGTCTTCGCCACGGGCGGCATCGGCGGCGTCCATCGCGGCGCCGAGACCAGCTTCGACATCTCCGCCGATCTCGAAGAGCTGGCGCGCACGCCGGTCATCGTCGTCTGCGCCGGCGCCAAGGCGATTCTCGATCTGCAAAAGACGCTGGAAGTGCTGGAAACCAAAGGCGTTCCGGTGGTCGGCTACGGCACCGACGATCTGCCGGCCTTCTGGTCGCGCAGCTCCGGCCTGCCGGTGCCGCTGCGCCTCGACAGCGCCGCCGAAATCGCCGGCTTCCAGGCTGCCCGCGACAGTCTCGGCATCGATGGTGGCATGCTGGTGACCAACCCGCTCGACGCAGCCGCGGCGATCGATCGCGACGAGGTCGACGGCTGGATCGCCCAGGCGCTCGCCGATGCCGAGGCGGAAGGGATCACCGGCAAGGCCGTCACGCCTTTCCTCCTCGCCCGCATCTTCACCCTCAGCGGCGGTCGCTCGCTGGAGGCCAATATCGCGCTGGTCGAGGCGAATGCCCGGCTTGCGGCCCGCATCGCGGTCGCCCGGCAGGGCTGAGCCGCCGGGACGGCCGGAAGCCTATTCGTCGAGCATGTTCTTGACCGCCACGGCCAGCTCGCGCAGCGAGAAGGGCTTGGCGAGGAAGCCGAACTTCTCGCCCTCGGGCAGGTTCTTGGCGAAGGCGTCCTCGGCATAGCCGGAGACGAAGATGAACTTCAGCTCCGGCCGCGTCTTGCGCATTTCGCGCAAGAGCGTCGGGCCGTCCATCTCGGGCATGACCACGTCGGAGACGACGAGCTCGATCTGGCCGTCGAGTTCTTCCATCACCTCCAGCGCCTCGATGCCGGACGCCGCCTCGTGGACGTCGTAGCCGCGCATCTTCAGCGCGCGCACATTGCCGGCCCGCACATGGTCCTCGTCCTCGACGAGCAGGATCGAGGCGGTGCCCGACAGGTCGACCTTGGCGTTCACCGGCGCGGCCACCGCATCGCTCTTGGCCGCCGTCACCTGCGCCGGGATATGGCGCGGCAGGAAGATGCGGAAGGTCGTGCCCTCGCCGGGCTTGGTGTCGACGAAGATGAAGCCACCCGACTGCTTGACGATGCCGTAGACCATGGAGAGGCCGAGGCCGGTGCCCTTGCCGATGTCCTTGGTGGTGAAGAAGGGCTCGAAGATGCGCTCGGCGACCTCGACCGGCATGCCCGTGCCGGTATCGGAGATCTCGGCGAGCACATAATCGCCCTCGGTCATTTCCGCGTAGCCGAAGGCCGCGGCCTCCGCCGCCTCGACGTTGCGGGTCGAGATGGTGATGGTGCCGCCGTCCGGCATCGCGTCGCGGGCGTTCTGCACCAGGTTGGTGATCACCTGCTCGAACTGGCCGATATCGGCCATGACCGGCCACAGGTCGCGCGCATGATGGCGCTCCAGCTTGGCATGGTCGCCGCTGACCCGCTTCAGGAGGAGATGCATGTCGGCGACCACGTCGGTCAGGTTCAGCATCTTCGGCCGCATGGTCTGGCGGCGCGAATAGGCCAGCAGCTGGCGCACCAGCGAGGCGGCGCGATTGGCGCTCTGCTTGATCAGCAGCAGGTCCTGGAACGAGGGATCGCCGGTGCGGTGGTTGAGCAGCAGGAAGTCGACCGAAGCGGTGATGATCGTCAGGACGTTGTTGAAGTCGTGGGCAATGCCGCCGGCCAGATTGCCAATGGCCTGCATCTTCTGGCTCTTGGCGAACTGCTCCTCAAGGGCCCGCTGCTCGGTGATGTCGACGCCGTAGAGAATGACCACTTCTTCGGTGTCCGACCCCGAATTCGGGATCGGGCTGACATAGAAGCGCACGGCGCGGGTCCGCTCGCCCTCGATTTCGGCGTCGATCGGCGGGACGCCCGCCTGCCCTTCCATGGCCGAGCCGAGCGCCTGCTGGAAGCCGTCGCGGCCGGCCGCCAGAATACTGGATTCGATCGCCGCGGTGCCGTTCGCCGCCTCGTTGCCGAAGATCTGCCGGAACACTGCATTCGAGCGCACCGCGCGACCCTGCCGGTCGAGGACGGCGATCGCCATGGGCGAGGAATTGAAGAAGCGGGTGAACCGGGCCTCGGCGACCTCGACGGGGCTGGCGGCATGGTTGTCGCCGCTGCGGTTGAGGACCAGCGTGCGCACCGTGCCCGGCGCGGCCACGTCGTCGGCGACCGGCTTGCGCAGGAGGCGCACCGGCAGGCTGCGTCCCGACTTGGTGATCAGGTCGAGGTCGATGGCGGTGGTGTCCAGCGCATCGGCGCCGTCCTGCGGCAGGGTCAGGAGCGGATGCGACGCCTCGGGCACGAATTCCAGGATCGAGCGGCTGAACGGCCGGAACTCGACCAGATCGACGCCGAGCCAGTCGGCCAGCGTGGCGTTGAGATAGGCGATCTTCAGATTGCCGTCGGTGGCGAAGAAGCCGGCCGGCGCGCGGTCGAGATAGTCGATGGCGTGCTGCAGATCCTGGAACGAACTCTCCTGGTGCTTGCGCTCGGAGGTGATGTCGAGGATCTGCCAGGCGTGCAGCGTGCCGTTCGAGGTGTTCAGCGGGCGCACCGAGGCGCGGTACCAGTGCGGCGTCGGGTCGGTGCTGTCATACAGGCTGCGCGGCAGGCGGAACTCGCGCTGTCCGGTGCGGTTTTCCCGCGCCAGATTGGCGAGGTGGTAGATCGCCTCGGACGCTTCGGTCTCGCGCGCCAGGAGCCGCTCCAGCGTCTTCACGCCGGCGGCACTGGTGGCGCCGGTGATCTCGCCATAGGCCTTGTTGGCGTAGATGATCCGGCCCTTGCGATCGAGGATCAGCATGCCGGTGCGGGCGGTGTCGAGAAAATCCTTGGCGATGGACGCTTCGGCGATCCGGCCGGTGAACTGCACGAAGCCCAGCGCGGTCGCGAAGATCGCCGCAAGACCGGCCATGGCGAGGCCGCCGAAGATGATCAGCAGCGCGATGCCGCCATAGGCGTTGCCAAGAAGCGCCAGCAGCGCCGCCAGCACCATCAGCGAGCCGCCCAGCATCAGAAGGCGCCTGACGCCCGAGGCTGCCGTGGCCCTGTCGATCAGCGGCCGGTCTGCAGACCCCGTCGTCGCCCCTCCATCCATCGTGATTCGCTCCTTGTCCGCGCCGCCATGACTATGAATCAAAAGCAGATTCGACGCGAGAGTGCCCCAGGGTGCTTTTATTCGGCCTGTGGCCGCGGAAAATCCCGGCGACGCCTTCGCGTGCGCCGTCCAACGCTTTATGAACGTCCAAGCTGGCGTTGCCCTTGCCCATGGGGTTCATCCCGCGGAAGGTTGCCCCAAATGTGAAATCGGGCGTGCTCCTCCGCCCAGAGTAGAAGGAAGCCCGCCCCATGCCGCAGTGGATC
This sequence comes from Aurantimonas sp. NFXS3, assembly GCF_049132005.1. Classification (NCBI taxonomy): domain Bacteria; kingdom Pseudomonadati; phylum Pseudomonadota; class Alphaproteobacteria; order Hyphomicrobiales; family Aurantimonadaceae; genus Aurantimonas; species Aurantimonas sp. NFXS3. Next base: position 856,774 of record NZ_JAGDDZ010000001.1, on the reverse strand, counting down.
GTCGATCTCGTCGGGGAAGGCCTCGCGCCGATCGTCTGGGTGGCCATCGTCGCCGTCATCGTCTGTGGTCTGGCGATGGCGATGATCGTTCTCGCCAAGAAGGCCTTCGGCGGACGGATCGGCACCCAGTTCAAGGGCCGCGCGCCGCGTCTGGCGGTGATGGACGTCACCCGCATCGACGAGAAACGCAAGCTGGTGCTGGTGCGCCGCGACGAGATCGAGCACCTGATCCTCATCGGCGGCCAGAACGATGTGCTGCTGGAGGGCAACATCCTGCGGGTGCCGGCCGCCGCGCGTCCGCATGGCGACTGGAACACCTCGCGCTCCGACGAGATCGAGGAGGAGCGCTTCGCCAGGAACCATCGCCACGAGCCGGAGCTGCCCGCTGTCGCCGAACGGGCCCGGGCGCCCGAGCCGCGGATCGACGCGCAGGCCCCGCGCGAGACGAAGCCGACGCCGCCCGAACGCGCTGAAGCCCCCTCCCCGGAGGTAACCGACCGTCGCTCGCCTCCGCCGGTCGCAACGCCGTCGCCGCTGGCCGCCGCAAGTCTGGCCACTGCGGCAACGGGTGCCGCCGCAAATGGTGCCGCCGCGTCCGTTGCGGTCGACAGCCCGTCGCCGGATACCAGGCGTCCCGCGGCCGCCGCCATGCCGGAACCGGCGGCGCCGCCGGCGCCGCCCAGGGCACCCGTTGCGGCGCGCCCGGTGACCCAGCCGCGCTCCATGGCGACGCCGACGGCCACGCGTGCGCCCGACATCGGCCCTGCGACCGCGCAGCAGGACACGGCCGCCGGCCCGGCCCCCGCCAGCCGCGTCGAGCCGCGCTTTGCCGCGGCCAGAAGCCAGCCGGAGCCATCGGCGCCCGATTCCGAGACCGCCCGCACGCAATTGCGCGCCCAGATGAACCGCTCGCAGTCGCCGGAATTCTCGCGGGTTCAGGACGCGACCGCGCCGGCGATCGCCGTCGAGCCGGCCGATTCCCCGGTGGCGGCGCGCCAGCCCCTGTCGGTCCGCAGCTTCGCGAGCGCCATCCAGCAGCGCAAGGCGCCGCCTGAAATGCCGCCGCCGGCCACACCAGCCACGCCGGCGCCGACGGCTCGGCCGGCTCCGGCGGCCCCGGCTTCGGCGGCTCCGGCTTCGGCAAGTGGCCGCGGCGCTGCGACAGCCGCCACCGCGTCCACTGCCTCTGCCGCCTCCGCGGCCCCATCGGTCGCGTCGCCGGCCCCCGAGCCGCAAGCGCCGAAGCCGGAGGTGGCGCCGGCCGCAAAACCGGAGGCGCCTGCCGCCTCCGCATCTGCGCCCGCCAAAGCCCCCGCCATCGAGGCCGAACGCGCCGACCCGAGTCTCGAGGATTTCCTGTCGGCCGAACTCGATACCGATTTCGGTGATGACGACGGCGACGAGGATGTCGCTCCGCCGCGTGGCAATGCCCCGGCTCCCGCGGTCGATGTACCCGTGACGGACCGGCCGGAGCGCACGCCCGAATCCCGCGACGTGCCGAAGGTCGACGCCACCTCGCGTTCCCCCGGCGCGTCGACCTGGCCGCAGGCGCCGACCCCGGTCGTCGCCAAGGCCGAGGATGCGAAGCCGTCACCGGCCCCCGCCCCGTCGATCGACGCCCCCAGCCGCGAGCCGGCGGCCTCCCCACGCCCGATGCCGGAACCGGCGCGGGTGGAACCGGAGACGCGCGCCGACCGCGAGACCCCGGACGATTCGGCGCCGGATGCGCCCGCGACGGGCGATCAGGCCCCCGAGCGTCGCCTGACGCTGGAAGAGGAGATGGAGCGCCTGCTGGGCGACTTCAGCTTCGACGCCAAGGGCGAACGCAAACCCAATTGATGCAGGAATGCCCTCTTGGCGCTGATCACGCGCAGGCGGGCATTCCGCCACCCTGAGGGGTGGACGGCCGGTACGCTGAAACTGTCGGGATTGGAACGCCGAACCGGAACGGTGCGGCCTGGAACGGGGAAGCTGGTCGTTCGAAGGGCGGCCCCCGTCAGGGGACGACCGGTCGGCTATTCGTCGCGATAGACCTTCTCGCGGCGCTCGTGCCGCTCCTGCGCTTCCAGCGACATGGTGGCGATCGGCCGGGCATCGAGCCGTTTCAGGCTGATCGGCTCGCCGGTCTCCTCGCAATAGCCGTAGGTGCCGTCCTCGATGCGCTCCAGCGCCGAATCGATCTTGGCGATCAGCTTGCGCTGGCGATCGCGGGCCCGCAGCTCGATGGCGCGGTCGGTCTCGGAGGAGGCGCGGTCGGCGGCATCGGCCTGATTGCTGTTGTCGCTGGCCAGTCCCAGGAGGGTCTCGCGCGATTCCCGCAGGATCTCGGCTTTCCACGCCAACAGCTTCTTACGGAAGTAGTCCTTCTGACGGTCGTTCATGAACTGCCCGTCTTCGGACAAGGTCGCATCGATATTGAGTAACTGGCTCATCACGCACCTCCGTTTCCGTAATTCGGGCTTATAGCGACGCTTGTCTCCGGGAACAAGTTAACTCCGGCATCCTACATCCAGAATATGAAGACGTTTCTAAGAGACGGATTTCGCAAGGATTTCCGAGCGCTCTATCCCTCGTCTGGATGACGTGGCGATGACGTGGCGATGACGCGGCGGCGATGAATGCCGTCCTGCGTCGAACCGGCCGCCGGTTCCGCCCCGAACCGCGCCCCCGACCGACATGCCGACAGCGGCGGCGAGGCCGCCGATTGCCCGGACCGCATTTATCGGCATAGTCCCTCGCCATGTCCTCCGCCCCGACGTCCCGCCTCTACATTCTCCGCCATGCCCATGCGGGCTGGGCCCGCCCCGGCGAAAGCGACCATGATCGCAGGCTGGACGCCCGCGGCCGCGCCGAATGCGAGCGGCTGGTCGTCTTCCTGCGCCGCGAAGCGTTCGCCTTCGACACCATCCTCTGCTCGACGGCGGCGCGCACCCGCGAGACCCTCGACCTGATTCGACCGGCCCTGCCGTCCGGCCTTGCCGAAGCGGAGCTGTCCTCGCTCTACGGCGGCGAGATCTCGGCCTATTACGAGGCGGTGCGCGGACAGGCGGAGGCGGCCGCGCTTCTCGTCATCGGGCACAATCCAATGATCGAGGAATTCACCCTGTCGCTCGCCGGCAGCGGCGATCGCGCGGCACTCGCCACGGCGAGCCAGGGCTTCCCCACCGGGGGTCTGGCAATCGTCGAGTTCGAGCGTCCCCTGTCCCGGATCGCACCGGGCGCCGGCCGGTTGTGCCGCCTGTTCGATCCCGACGAGGCCGGCTGAGCGGCAGGCCGCGGGCCGGCGCGCCTTTCGAGGTGCCCCCGGCGGACCTATATCGGGGCCTGACGACCGACCCGGAGCCCAGAGAGGACCCCCGCCCCGCCCATGACCTCCCTTGCCGACGAAGCCCGGCTCGTCTTCGATACCTTCACCGACCGCACCACCGGCCTGTTCCACCCCACGCTGCGGCTGGGGGTCACCGGCCTGTCGCGCGCCGGCAAGACCGTCTTCATCACCGCGCTCGTCCACAATCTGCTGCATGGCGGGCGGCTGCCGCTGTTCGAGGCGCAGGCGGGCGGCCGCATCCTGCGCTCCTTCCTCGAGGAGCAGCCGGACGATGCCGTGCCGCGCTTCCAGTACGAGGAGCACATCCGCACCATCCTCGAGGACCGGCTCTGGCCGAACTCGACGCGGGCGATTTCCGAGCTGCGCCTGACCATCGAGTATGAATCGGGCTCCGGCTGGGGCCGGATGTTCTCCGGCGGCCGGCTGTCCATCGACATCGTCGACTATCCCGGCGAATGGCTGCTCGACCTGCCGCTCCTGGAAAAGGACTTCGCGACCTTCTCGGCCGAATCGCTGGAGCGCGCACGCCTGCCCTCGCGCCGCCATCTCGCCCAGGAATATCTCGACCTCGTCGACAGCGTCGATCTGGAAGCGCCGGCCGACGAGACGACGGCGGTCGCGCTCAGCCGTGCCTTCGCCGCCTATCTGCAATCCTGCCGCGCCGACAGCGCCGCCCTCTCGACGCTGCCGCCGGGGCGCTTCCTGATGCCCGGCGACCTCGAAGGTTCGCCGGCCCTCACCTTCGCGCCGCTGCCGGTCGAGCCCGGCCGGACCTATCCCAAGGGCTCGCTCGCAGCCCATCTCGCGCGCCGCTACGAGGCCTACAAGACTGTCGTGGTCAAACCTTTCTTCCGCGATCATTTCGCCCGCCTCGACCGGCAGATCCTGCTGGTCGACGTGATGCAGGCGATCAATGCCGGCCCTGAGGCCGTCCGCGATCTCGAAACCGCCCTCGCCGACATTCTCGGCTGCTTCCGCCCCGGTCGCTCGACCTGGCTCGGCTCCTTCCTGACGCGGCGGATCGACCGCATCCTGGTCGCCGCCACCAAGGCCGACCATCTCCACCGCGACAGCCACCGGCGGCTGGAGGGCATCGTGCGCCGGCTGCTCGACGACGCCATCGCCCGCGCGAAGTTCTCCGGCGCCCGCACCGACGTCCTCGCCCTTGCCGCCGTGCGCGCCACCCGCGAGGCCAGCGTCGAGGATGGCGGCGAGACCCTGCCCGTCATCGTCGGCACGCCGGCCGAGGCCGAGACCATCGGCGAGGAAACCTTCGACGGCCGCACCGAAACGGCGATCTTCCCCGGTGACCTGCCCGCCGACCCGGCGCGGCTGTTCGTCGACGGGGCTGAACCCGACCCGATCCGCTTCGTGCGGTTCAAGCCGCCGCGGCTGGAGCGCGATGCGGCGGGGCTGACCCTGTCGCTGCCGCATATCCGCCTCGACCGCGCCCTGCAGTTCCTCATGGGAGACCGGCTGTCATGACGAGCGACGACACGCAGGACGGTCGCCGTCCGCGCCGCCGGCCCGGCGCCTTCCGCCTTGACGAGGCCGGGATGCAGCCCGAGCGGGCGCCGGAGGCAGAAGCCGCGACGGCGAGCCGCACGCCGCGGGCCATCGAGAATATCGCGAAGATCCGGCTCGACCCCGAGGACGCCATCGAGCGCGAGGCGGTCGCGGTTCTCGACGACGAGCCGGCGGCCCGGCGCAAGCGGCGCTTCTCCTTCGGCAAGCTGTTCCTCGCCGCGCTGGGCCTGCTGGTCTCGCTCGGCATCGGCCTCGCCGTCGATGCCCTCGTCCGCGATCTCTTCGCCCGCTGGGAGTGGCTGGGCTGGGGCGCCGTGGCGCTCGCCGCACTTCTCGTCGTCGGCGCGCTGGGCGTCGCCCTGCGGGAAGTGATCGGCCTGATGCGGCTGGCCGCCGTCGACCGCGAACGCCAGGCCGGCCGCGCCGCCTATGAAGCCAACTCGACCGAGGATGCCCGCAACGTGGTGCGCGGCCTCTCCACCCTTCTCTCCGGCCGCCCCGAGACCGCCAAGGGCCGTGCGAAGATGGCGGAGCTGAAGGACGAGGTGATCGACGGGGCCGATCTGGTGGCCCTGGCCGAGCGCGAGTTGCTCGGGCCGCTCGACATGAAGGCCCGCGCGCTCGTCCTCGCCTCCTCCAAGCGCGTCTCCGTTGTCACCGCCGTCAGCCCCAAGGCGCTGGTCGACGTCGCCTATGTCCTGTTCGAGACGGTCAAGCTGATCCGCCGCATGTCGGAGCTCTATGGCGCCCGGCCCGGCACCCTCGGCCTGATCCGCCTGACCCGCGACGTGGTCGGCCATCTCGCCGTCACCGGCACGATCGGCATCGGCGACGGGCTCGCCCAGCAATTGCTCGGCCATGGCGTCGCCGCCAAACTCTCCGCCCGGCTCGGCGAGGGCGTTGTCAACGGCCTGCTCACCGCCCGCGTCGGCCTTGCCGCCATGGACCTCTGCCGGCCCTTGCCGTTCCTCCGGCTGCGCCGCCCGTCGATCTCCGATGTGCTTGGCGACCTGACCGTCATCGGTGCGGCCCGAACGCCACAGGCGGGGTCGACCGAGCCGCGCACGCCCGGTTGAGCGATCCGTCGCAAGGCTGTGTTAACCCTTACGGATCATAAAGGGGGCTAGGAAACAGCCACTTGCGCCGTCAGGAAGGTCCGCTCATGTCCCGCATGCTGAACGCCGGTCTCGCTCTCGCCATCGCGGCCGGTTCGGCCATCGCGACGCCTGCTCTCGCCGATCCCGACAAGGCGTTCTTCCGCCAGGTCGTCGGCCAGTGGTCCGGCCCGGGCGAGATCGTCGCCGGCAAGTACAAGGGCACCAAGTTCGTCTGCGACTTCGCCGGCTCCGAGCATCCCAAGGCCACCGGCGTCGCCCTCGACGGTTCCTGCCGCGTCGGCCTGTTCTCGCAGCCCATGCACGCCGAAGTCCTGCGCTCCGGCACCAGCTATCGCGGCGCCTTCCAGGACGGCGCCAAGGGCAAGGGCCTCGACATCGTCTCCGGCAATGTCGATCGCGACCGCATCATCGTCGGCCTCGACCGCAAGCAGCTGAAGGGCGCCATGGTCGCCCGCCTCGCCGACGCAGAGACGCTGGCAATCACCGTCTCGGTCACCGTCGCCTCCGAACTCGTCCCGGTCATCGGCATGAACCTGAAGCGCACCGGCGCCACCCGCCAGAGCGCGCTGACAGACTAAAAGCGGCAATGGTCGTCGGACCGAAAGCCGCGGCAACCGGGGCGGCCATCGTCAACTCGGTCCGATACGAGCCCCTGCTCGATACAGACGCCGACCGACGACCTGTTCGGGGCCGTCCTTTGCGCGATCCGACATAGGCAGCCTCACCGGCGGTCCAGTTGGCGTTGGCCGATCCTAACTCATCATATTCGAATTTCGTTGAAACGGACTGCTACGAGGTGACACCCGCGAGCGCCCGCTTACGCTTGGAAAGAGGTCTCGCACAGGACCATGGGGCTCTATTGGAAGATTCTCCGCCTCCTCTTCAGAAAGTTCAATTCGCGGCGGCGTAGGGCGCCTAAGAGAACCGGTGCTGGCCCCAGCGACAGGTTGAGGAAGCTCCAACCGGGCACTGTGCTCAAGGGCAGGTGTTGGGTAATCGATGGCGACACCATCATCATCGACAAGATCCACATTCGGCTAGCCGGCATCGACGCGCCTGAACTCGACCATCCCTGGGGCGAACGTTCCAAATGGGCACTGTTTCGATTGTGTAAGGGCCAGGTCGTAACGGCTCGGCTGACGCCCGAATTCTCCTACGACCGAGTCGTGGCGGAATGTTTCCTTCCTGATGGTCGCGATCTTGCAGCCGAACTTGTCCGCTGCGGCCTCGCTCTCGACTGGCCAAAGTACTCCGGCGGCAAGTACCGGCATCTCGAGCCGGCTGACGCACGACGCAAGCTGTGGCGCGCCGCCGCCCGGCAAAGAGGCGAACCGCACCTGCCGGAGCACGTTGGATAGCAGTCAGACCGTGGGAGGCCGATATCCACGCGACGCGGAATGGGGGACCGATCGATCTCTGATGCTCGCGCCTGCAACGCTCAGTTCACGCACCCAATTCTCCTCCCAGGCCTTCTTTCGGACGCGTGATCGAGACCAGGTTCGGGTCACATCACTTCTCCGCAAAGCCGACAGGTCGAGGTGATCAACGGTTTCGCAGCCATGCCAGGGCGCCGGGCGCCATTCCCTTGAATTTCGGCGCGTCCTCCAGCGGCGCGACGAGGAGCCAGGCGTCGTCGACGAGCTGCCATTTCAGCCGGTGGTAGAGCTTGGAGCGCGTCAGCGCGCTGTCGATGAGATAGATGCCGTCGCCCAGCCTGAAGCCGTCTCCGTGGAGATCGATGTCGATGCCCTGCCACCGCTCGTCGCAGAGAAAGAGGTAGAGCTGGGTCATGCCGGTCCGTCTCGCCTTCGCCTGACATCCACTCGGACCTGCCCGGTCCGTCCCGTCGATTGACCGCCTGGGCCCGGAACACCCCGCCGTGCCAGCGCCCAAGTCCGCTACGCGGCCCCGCACCGCCGCTCTCATGCGTCGGCGTGTTCCTCTCGCCACCATTCGCCGTCGGCGCTGGCGGGCTGGATCCCCTCGGGGTCGATCGCCGCGATCCAGTCGGCCACCGTCCGGCCGCCGAAGGCGAGCTTAGACGCGATGTCGGCGAGCGGCACCAGCACGAAGGCGCGCTCGGTTACCCTGGGATGCGGCAATGTCAGCGCGTCGTCCTCATAGGGTGAGGCCGCATAATCCAGCACGTCGAGGTCCAGCGTGCGCGGCCCCCAGCGCTCGCGCCGCTCGCGGCCGAAGAGCCGCTCCGTCGTCAGGCACAGTTCCAGGAGATCGCGCGGCGCCAGATCGGTCTCGACCGCCGCGCAGGCGTTGACGAAGTCCGGCTGGTCGGTTTTGCCCCAGGGTGGCGTGCGATAGAGCTTTGAGACCGCGACCACCGCCGTGTCGTCGCGCGCGTCGAGCCGCCGCAGCGCCGCCGCCATCTTCGCTGCCGGATCGCCGATATTGCCGCCGAGCCCCAGATAAGCCCGTGCGCTCACCAGCGTTCGCCTCGCATGGCGCGGAACATGGCGTCGGTCACACGCAGCGCGTCGCGATTGGCCGCCACGTTGTGGACGCGGAAGATGTCGGCGCCGCGTTCGCGCATCAGCGCGCTGGTCGCCGCCGTGGCAATGTCCGGCTCGGGATCGTCGCGCCCGACCGCGCCGCGCACGAAGCGCTTGCGCGACGTCCCGACCAGCAGCGGATGGCCCAGCGCCTGCAATTCGTCGAGCCGGGTCAGGAGGATCAGGTTCTGCGGCCCGTCCTTGGCGAAGCCGAAGCCTGGATCGACCACGATCGCCTCGGCCGGAACCCCGGCCCCGCGCGCAATGTCCAGCGACCGGTTCAGGAACAGATACTGGTCGGCGATCATGTCCTCGAGCGTCTCGCGCTCGCGGCCATTGTGCATCAGGCAGAGCCCCGCGCCGGTCTCGGCCGCGACCGTGGCGATGCCCGGGTCCTTCTGCGCGCCCCAGATATCGTTGACGATGTGGGCCCCCGCCTCGACCGCCATGCGGGCCGTCTCGGATCGGTAGGTATCGACCGAGATCACGCAGTCGGAGCACGCCGCCAGCGCCTCGATCACCGGCATGATCCGCCGCTGCTCCTCGGCGGCGTCCACCGGGGTCGCGCCGGGCCGGGTTGATTCGCCGCCGATATCGACGATCGTCGCGCCTGCCTCGACCATCCGCAGCGATTCCGCCACCGCAGCGTCGACGCTGGCATAGCGGCCACCGTCGGAGAAGCTGTCGGGCGTCGCGTTCAGGATGCCCATGATGCAGGCCGGGCCGTTGAGGTCGATACTGCGGCCATGGCCGACGCGCCAGGTTCCGCCGCGCGGTTCGGTCAGCTTCATCGCGTGTCACCTTGCCAGCATTGCATCAGGGTCTGGTAGCGCGCGGCCCGGCCGGGTGCAATCGCGTCGCCGGGCAAGCGCGCCGGGTCGACGGGCAGGCGCGCGAAAACGCCGCGACCGGGCCCTTTCTGCCGGTCGCCCACTGGCCCCGGAGGCCTTGCGCGCTAGCCTGTGACGTTCAGCCCACCCTGCCACTGCCCGCGAAAGCCGCCGATGCAATACCACGCCATCCACCAATGGGTCCGCCAGCGGATCGAGATCACGACGCTCGTGGCCGCGCTGACCGCGGCAGCCGCGATCTGGGGGTTCGTCTCGCTCGCCGGCGAGGTGGTGGAAGGCGACACCAAGGGGCTCGACACCGACATCCTGCTCTGGTTCCGCAGCGCCACCGACCCGCAGGACCCGCTCGGCCCCGGCTGGATGGAAGAGTTCGGCCGCGACATGACCGCCCTCGGCGGCACCGGCGTCCTCGTCATGCTGACGCTGTTTGCCGGCGGCTTCCTGTGGATGCAGGGCAAGCGCCGCTCGATGATCATGATCTTCGCCGCGGTCGGCGGTGGCTTTGCGATGAGCCAGCTTCTCAAGTTCGGCTTCGACCGGCCGCGTCCCGACCTCGTGCCGCACGGCTCGATCGTCTACACGGCCAGCTTCCCGAGCGGCCACTCGATGATGTCGGCCGTCACCTATCTGACGCTGGCGATCCTCGTCGCCCGCGTCCAGGAGCGCCACCGGGTCCGCATCTACCTCATCACCATTGCCTGCTTCCTCACGGTGCTGGTCGGGGTCAGCCGCGTCTATCTCGGCGTGCACTGGCCGACCGACGTCCTCGCCGGCTGGACCGCGGGCGCCGCCTGGGCGGTCGGCTGGTGGATGCTGGCCCGCTGGCTGGAGGAACGCGGCGCGGTCGAGCCGGAAGCCCAGACGATCGACGACCCCGTCGATTCTGCCACGACCTGACGCCGAATGCGGCAGCTCACGAGCGCTTCCATGGCCGCCCCGACCGGGCGGCCATAGGCGATCTCTATGCGCCTTTCGTCGCGCTTGCACGCCCGTAAGCCCTGATTCGCCAAGGCGTTAACACCTTCGCGCCGCGAAATTGACGCAATCGGCTTGCGGAGCCGCCATTGCTATGGAAATGATCATGCCTTCGGACGCGGCGTTTCTGACACTTTCGCGCGCGCCAAACAGACCGGCATCCCAGAAGCACCGGAAAACGGGCGGGCAATGGAATATTTTCTTCAGCAATTGATCAACGGTATCACGCTCGGCTCGATCTACGGGCTGATCGCCATCGGATACACGATGGTCTACGGCATCATCGGCATGATCAATTTCGCCCATGGCGAGATTTTCATGATCGGATCGTTCGTCTCGCTTACGGTCTTCTTGGCGCTCGCCGCCCTCGGCATCACGTTCCTGCCGCTGGTGCTGCTGATCATGGTGCTGGTCGCCATGCTCTGCACCTCGCTCTGGGGCTGGACGGTGGAGCGGGTCGCCTACCGGCCGCTGCGCGGCTCCTTCCGGCTCGCCCCGCTGATCACCGCCATCGGCATGTCGATCTTCCTGCAGAACTTCGTGCAGGTCACCCAGGGTGCCCGCGTCAAGCCGCTGCCGCCGCAGATCCAGGGCGGCATCACGCTGATGGATTCGCCCTCCGGCATCGTCGTGCAGCTGAGCTACATGCAGATGATCATCATCGGCATGACCATCGTCCTGATGGCCGGCTTCTCGCTGCTGATCTCGCGCACCTCGCTCGGCCGCCAGCAGCGCGCCTGCGAGCAGGACCGCAAGATGGCGTCTCTGCTCGGCGTCAATGTCGACCGCACGATCTCGCTGACCTTCGTGCTCGGCGCCTCGCTCGCGGCGGTCGCCGGCATGATGTACCTGCTCTATTACGGCGTCATCGACTTCTATATCGGCTTCATCGCCGGGGTGAAGGCGTTCACCGCGGCGGTTCTGGGCGGCATCGGCTCGCTGCCGGGCGCCATGCTGGGCGGCCTCGCCATCGGCCTGATCGAGACCTTCTGGTCCGGCTATTTCTCGGTCGAGTACAAGGACGTCGCCGCCTTCTCCATCCTGGCGATCGTGCTGATCTTCATGCCCTCCGGCCTGCTCGGCCGGCCTGAAGTCGAGAAGGTCTGATCGCGATGGCCAGCACGACATCAGCCACCGCGGCGAACCGCCCCGAGGGCGCGGAGATCCTGTCCGAAGAGCGGCGCGACGCGGCGCGGGGCGAACCGCCCTTCACCGAAGCGCCGACCGGCGACAGCCGCCTCGTCGCCTCCCTGAAGGAGGCCGGAATCACCGCGGCGATCATCGCGGTCATCACCCTGTTCTTCCTGGCCTTCCGGTCCGATATCGCATCGGGCGGCCTGTCCCTGACCCTGCGGCCGGAGCTCTGGCTGGTCTGGGTGGCGATCGCCTTCGGCGTCCGCTTCCTCCTGTCCTACTTCGTCTTCCGCTCCGAACAGCCGATCACCGGCTTTCTCAAGAAGACCTTCGCGCCCACCGCCCGCGGCCTGCCGATCGGCAAGGTCCTCGGCATCGCGCTCCTGCTGGTCGCGCTGACCCTGCCCTATCTCCTGGCGACGCTGGTTCCGAGCCAGAACCGCTATCTCCTCGATCTGGCGATCCTGATCCTCACCTATGTCATGCTGGGCTGGGGACTGAACATCGTGGTCGGCCTCGCCGGCCTGCTCGATCTCGGCTACGTCGCCTTCTACGCGGTCGGCGCCTATTCCTTCGCGCTGCTGTCGACGAATTTCGGTCTCGGCTTCTGGGTCTGCCTGCCCATGGCCGGCCTGTTCGCGGCGATGTGGGGCGTCATGCTGGGCTTCCCGGTGCTGCGCCTGCGCGGTGACTATCTGGCCATCGTCACCCTCGCCTTCGGCGAGATCATCCGCATCGTTCTGTTGAACTGGTACGAGTTCACCGGCGGCCCGAACGGCCTCCTGGGCATTCCCAAGCCGACCCTGTTCGGCCTGGAGTTCAACCGCGGCGACAATTCCTTCGCGGAGTATTTCGGCCTCGAATACGACACCGTGCAGCGCTTCGTGTTCCTCTACTACATCATCCTGGCCCTCGCCCTGATCACCAACTTCGTCACCCTGCGGCTGCGCAAGCTGCCGGTGGGCCGGGCCTGGGAAGCGCTGCGCGAGGACGAGATCGCCTGTCGCTCGCTCGGCATCAACACCACCAACGTCAAGCTCACGGCCTTCGCCACGGGCGCGATGTTCGGCGGTTTCGCCGGCGCCTTCTTCGCCACCCGGCAGGGCTTCATCTCGCCGGAGAGCTTCACCTTCATCGAATCGGCGATCATCCTCGCCATCGTGGTGCTCGGCGGCCTCGGCTCGCAGCTCGGCGTGGTCATTGCCTCGGTGGTGATGATCGGCGGCATCGAACTCTTGCGAAACCTCACCATCCTGCAGGCGGTCTTCGGTTCGGACTTCGATCCGACCCAGTACCGCATGCTGATCTTCGGTCTCGCCATGGTGGCGATCATGGTGTGGAAGCCGCGCGGCCTGATCTCGTCGCGCTCCCCATCCGATGTCTACAAGGAGAAGAAGAAGATCGGCGCCGATCAGGTCTCCCAGGGCGAGGGTCACTAATGTCGAACACCTCTCACCGCTGGTCGCTCGACCCGGTTCTGACCGTCGAGCATCTGACGATGCGCTTCGGCGGCCTGACCGCCGTGGACGACCTCTCCTTCAATGTCGGGCGCGGCGACATCACCGCCCTGATCGGTCCGAACGGCGCCGGCAAGACCACGGTCTTCAACTGCGTCACCGGCTTCTACAAGCCGACCGAGGGCCGCATCGCCATGCGCCGGGGCCGCAATGTCCCGGACGCCAAGATCGCCGCCCTCACCCGCAGCGGCAACCAGTACGACCGCGACGACGAGCATGCGGTGTTCCTGCTGGAGCGGATGACCGACTTCCGCATCACCGAGGTGGCCGGCGTCGCCCGCACCTTCCAGAACATCCGCCTGTTCGGCGGCATGACGGTGCTGGAAAACCTGCTGGTCGCGCAGCACAACAAGCTGATGCGCGCCTCCGGCATGACCATCGGTGGCCTGTTCGGCCTGCCCGGCTACCGGCGCGCCGCCGCCGAAGCCAAGCGCAAGGCGATCGAATGGCTGGGGCATACCCGCCTTCTCGACCGCGCCGACGACCCGGCCTCCGACCTGCCCTACGGCGCCCAGCGCCGGCTGGAGATCGCCCGGGCCATGTGCACCGATCCGGCGCTGCTGTGCCTCGACGAGCCGGCCGCCGGCCTCAACCCGCGGGAATCGGCCGAGCTGAACACGCTCTTGCGCTACATCCGCGATGAGCATGACGTCTCGGTTCTGCTGATCGAGCACGACATGGGCGTGGTGATGGAGATCTCCGACCACATCATCGTGCTCGACTACGGCAAGAAGATCTCCGACGGTTCGGCCGCCGAGGTGCGCGACGATCCCAAGGTCATCGCCGCCTATCTCGGCGTCGACGACGAGGAGGTGGAGCAGGTCGAGCAGGATCTCGGCGTCAAGAAGGCCGGCGCGTCGACGCACGCCGCCGACGGCAGTCAGGGAGACATGGCATGAGCGCGGTCGCGCCGACGCCCGCGGGGGAGCCGATGCTGGCGGTCCGCGGCGTGCATACCTTCTACGGCAAGATCCAGGCGCTGCGGGGCGTCGATGTCGACGTCTTCGCCGGCGAGATCGTCACGATGATCGGCGCCAACGGGGCCGGCAAGTCGACCCTGATGATGACCATCTGCGGCAATCCGCAGGCCCGCGAGGGGCAGATCCTCTATCGCGGCGAGGACATCACCCACATGCCGACCCACGACATCATGTCCCGGTCGATCGCCCAGTCGCCGGAAGGGCGTCGCGTCTTCGGCCGGATGACCGTGATGGAGAACCTCCAGATGGGGGCCATCATGGAGGACGAGAAATATTTCGACGACGACCTGCGCAAGGTCTTCGAGCTGTTCCCGCGCCTCAAGGAGCGGCGCGGCCAGCGCGGCGGCACCCTGTCGGGCGGCGAGCAGCAGATGCTGGCCATCGGCCGGGCGCTGATGAGCCGGCCGAAGCTCCTGCTTCTGGACGAGCCGTCCCTCGGCCTGGCCCCACTGATCGTCAAGCAGATCTTCGACGTCATCCGCGAGCTCAACGCCAATGAGGGGCTGACCGTGTTCCTCGTCGAGCAGAACGCCTTCCATGCCCTGCGGCTCGCCCATCGCGGCTACGTCATGGTCAACGGCACCGTCACCATGTCGGGCACCGGCAAGGAGCTTCTGGCCCGCGAGGAAGTGCGCAGCGCCTATCTGGAAGGGGGAGCCCACTGATGGAATCCGAAATGGGCCTGCTCTGGGAAGTCGCCCTGCCCGAATTCCTGCTCGTCACCGTTGTTCTCGGCGGCGGCGGTGCCTGGATGATCGGTCGCTCCACCGCGCTGACGTGGAACGGCTGGGGTCTGATGACCTTCTACGTGCTGTTGCTGACGATTGCCGTCCGCTTCATTCACTTCAGTCTGTTCGGCGGCTCGTTCTTTCTGCCGCCGGCGACATTCGGCACCGCGATCTACTATGGACTGATCGACTTTATCGTATTGTTGGCCATTGCCGGCATCGGGCGCAGCTATGTCCGCAACCGTCAGATGTCTCGGCAGTACGGTATATTGCACGGTAACCATCGCTGACTCTGCCGCATTAATGAGCGCCGGCGAAAAACTGTGCCGGGGCTATTCCAACGGCAGCGAATCCGGTCTTAAATCCCCCTCGGTAGAGGACGGTCAACACCGCCTCGTGGCCCACCGGCCGCCAGAATCAACAGGAAGGTTCCCATGAAGAAAGCACTCCTAGCCGGCGCAGCGCTCAACCTGGTATTCGCTGGCGCAGCGTTCGCCGAGATCACGATCGGCGTCGCCGGCCCCATGACCGGCCAGTACGCCAGCTTCGGTGAGCAGTTGCGCACGGGCGCCGAGCAGGCTGTCGCCGACATCAACGCCGCCGGCGGCGTGAATGGCGAGATGCTGAAGCTTTCGGTCGGCGACGACGCCTGCGATCCGAAGCAGGCCGTGGCCGTGGCCAACCAGTTCGCCTCGCAGGGCGTGCCGTTCGTGGCCGGCCATTTCTGCTCGGGCTCCTCGATCCCGGCCAGCCAGGTCTATGCCGACGAGCAGATCGTCCAGATATCCCCGGCCTCGACCAACCCGGACTTCACCGACAAGCGCCCGGGCGACGGCGTGTTCCGCGTCTGCGGTCGTGACGACCAGCAGGGCGAAGTTGCCGGCAAGTACATCTCGGACAACTTCCCGGATGCCAACGTCGCGATCATCAACGACAAGACCGCCTACGGTAAGGGCCTCGCCGACGAGACCCAGAAGTACTACGAGGAAGCGTCCGGCAAGAAGCCGGCCCTCGTCGAGGCCTATACGGCCGGCGAAAAGGACTACACCGCCCTCGTCACCAAGATGAAGGAAGCCGGCATCAACCTGCTCTATATCGGCGGCTACCACACCGAAGCCGGCCTGATGGCGCGCCAGATGCGCGAGCAGGGCATGGACACCGTGCTGATGTCGGGCGACGCGCTCGTCGCCGAGGAATACTGGGCGATCACCGGCGACGCCGGCCAGGGCACGCTCATGACCTTCTCGCCGGATCCGCGCAAGAACGAGGCCGCAGCCCCGGTCGTCGCCGAGCTCGAAAAGGCCGGCAAGACCGCCGAGGGCTACGTGCTCTACACCTATGCGGCGATCCAGGCCTGGGCCGACGCGGTCAAGAAGGCCGGTTCCACCGACTTCGATCCGGTCGTCACCGCCCTCAATGATGGCGACTACGCCACGGTCATCGGCGACCTGACCTTCGACGACAAGGGCGACGTCACGCTGCCCGGCTACGTCGTCTACGAGTGGAAGGACGGCCAGTACGACTACGTCGACGGCGCCGCCCAGTAAGCATCAGGACGCGGCAGACGCCGCATTCCGACATGACGAAGGCCCCGGTGCATCGCGCCGGGGCCTTTGTCATTCAGGGCAATCAGCTCGACTGTCCGAGCACACTCCCGCTTCCGTGACCTCCGCCCGCCATGGGCGGGGACGGCGACCGGTATTCCGCCTTCAGTCCTGCCCGTGCTTGAACACGGCGGCGCGCTTCTCGCGGAAGGCGGACATGCCCTCCTTCTGGTCGGAGCCGGAAAACAGCGCGTGGAAGGTGCGGCGCTCGTGCAGCAGCCCCTCGCGCAGCCCCACCTCGAACGACCGGTTGGTGGCTTCCTTGGCGGTGATCGTCGCGGGCTTGGAGAACTCCGCAATGGTCCGCGCGGCGGCCATCGCCTCCTCCATCAGCGAGGCGGCGGGCACCAGCCGCGACACCAGCCCCATCCGCTCGGCTTCCTCGGCCTCGACCATCCGGCCGGTGAGGATCATGTCCATGGCCTTGTACTTGCCGACGGCGCGGGTCAGGCGCTGCGAGCCACCCATGCCGGGAATGACGCCGAGCTTGATCTCCGGCTGGCCGAACTTCGCCGTGTCGGACGCGATGATCAGGTCGCACATCATCGCCAGTTCGCAGCCGCCGCCCAGCGCGAAGCCGGACACCGCCGCGACCATCGGCGTGCGCACCCGCTCCAGCATCTCCCAGTCGGAGAACCAGTCGGCGAGCATCATCTCCATGACCGTGCGGTCTTCCATCTCCTTGATGTCGGCACCGGCGGCGAAGGCCTTTTCCGAACCGGTGATCAGGATCGCGCCGACGCCGGGGTCGCGGTCGAGTTCGGCGGTCAGCCGGACGATCTCGCGCATGACCTCGGAATTCAGCGCATTCAGCGCCTTCGGCCGGTTCAGGGTGAGGATCGCGACGCGGCCCTCCCGGCTGGTGAGTACGACCTTGTCTTCGCTCATCTGTCCTCCTCTTGCGGGGCCCTGCCCGCTCTCGGCTCTGCGACATGGGGCGACGGTCCGGGCTGCCGTCCTTGGCAACCCGGCCGCCGCGATCGCGGTCCTTATTTCGGGGCCATGCGGATGGCGCCGTCGAGGCGGATCGTCTCACCGTTGAGCATCGCGTTCTCGGCGATGTGGACGACCAGCCTGGCGTATTCCTCGGCGGTGCCGAGGCGCGAGGGGAACGGCACCGCGGCGGCCAGCGAGGCCTGCACCTCTTCCGGCATGCCGGCCAGCATCGGCGTCTCGAAGATGCCCGGGGCGATGGTCATCACCCGGATGCCGGTCTGCGCGAGATCGCGGGCCATCGGCAGCGTCATGCCGGCGATCGCCGCCTTGGAGGCCGAATAGGCGAGCTGGCCGATCTGGCCGTCGAAGGCAGCGACCGACGAGGTCGAGACGATCAGGCCGCGTTCGCCATCGGCGTTGAGCGGGTCGCCCTCGGACATCAGCTGCGCCACCTGCGAGGCCATGTTGAAGGAGCCGATCAGATTGACCGCGATCACCTTCTGGAACAGTGCCGGGTCATGGGCCGCGCCCCGCGAGATGGTCTTGCGGCCCGCCACGATGCCCGCGCAATTGACCAGGATGCGCGGCGTGCCGATCGCCTCGACGGCCAGCGCCAGTGCCTGCCGGACCGATTCGGAATCGGACACATCGCAGCGCACGAAGACGCCGCCGATCTCGTCCGCGACCGCCTGCCCGGCCTCCTCGTTGAGGTCCAGCACCGCGACCTTGCCCCCCTTGGCGGCCAGTGCGCGAGCCGTGCCGCGCCCGAGACCCGAGCCTGCGCCGGTCACGATCGCCGGTGTCGTCGTTCCGATATCCAAGCATTTCTCCATGCGTTGCGGGTCGGGACCGCGAAGATGCGGCGCCTCGCCCCTTGGGATGTGATCTATTGCCGTAGCCCCGCGCGTTCCCCGGCGAAAGCCGGAAATGATGCCGGCGCGCGATCTTTCCCCCTCGTCTTCCACCCGGCCGCGCCACGTCGTATGCACGGCAGCGATCTGTCACAGGAGTCCGGCATGTCCCGTACCGTTTACGTCAATGGCGCCTACGTTCCCGAGGAAGAGGCGACGATCTCGGTCTTCGACCGCGGCTTCCTGTTCGCCGACGGCGTCTACGAGGTCACCACCGTCCTGTCCGGCAAGCTGGTCGATTTCGGTCCGCACATGAAGCGGCTGGCGCGCTCGCTCGGCGAACTCGACATGCCCTCGCCCGCCAGCGAGGAGGACTTGCTGACGATCCACCGCGAGCTGGTCGCCCGCAACGGCCTCGACGAGGGGCTGATCTACATGCAGGTGACCCGCGGCGCCGCCGATCGCGACTTCCTATTCCCGCCGAAGGACACGGCGCCGTCCCTCGTCCTGTTCACCCAGGCCATGGTTCTGCGCGACAAGCCGGCGGCGCGCACCGGCATCCGCATCGCCTCGGTGCCCGACCTGCGCTGGGCGCGCCGCGACATCAAGACGGTGCAGCTCCTCTACCCGTCCATGGCCAAGATGGAAGCCAAGTCCAAGGGCGCCGACGATGCCTGGCTGGTCGAGGACGGCGTCGTCACGGAGGGCTCGTCCAACAACGCCCATATCGTCACAGCCGACGGCACGCTGATTACCCGCGACCTGTCGCATTCGATCCTGCACGGCATCACCCGCGCCGCGGTGCTGAAGCTGGCGGCCGACGACGGCGTCAAGGTCGAGGAGCGCAGCTTCACCCTCGAAGAGGCGAAGAACGCCAGCGAGGCCTTCGTCACCTCCGCCTCCACCTTCGTCATGCCGGTGGTGGAGATCGACGGCCAACCGGTCGGCAGCGGTGCGCCCGGACCGATCGCCAGGCGCCTGCGCGAGATCTACCTCGCCGAGGCCGACCGCACCGCCATCTGACGGCCTCGGGACGCCGGCCGCTCGGCACGTCGCCGGTCGGCGCCGCGACCGCCAGCGAAGCCGGTGATCGGCTTCGCTTTCGTTTCTTGCGCTTCGGTTTCGTTTTGCCCATGATCGCTCCGTCACGGGAGGAGTGAACCATGCTGTCGGACCGACAGACACAGATACTCGAAAGTGCCAAGCGCAGCGGCCGCGTCTCGGTGGAGGAACTGGCGGCCCGCTACGACGTGTCGGTCCAGACCATCCGTAAGGACCTGAACGACCTTTGCGATCAGCGGCTTCTGGCCCGCGTCCATGGCGGCGCGGTGCTGTCTTCCGGCGTCGAGAATGTCGGCTACGACGCCCGCCGCACCATCGCGGCGGACGAGAAGGGCGCGATCGGCCGGGCGGTTGCCGATCTCGTGCCGGACCGCGCCTCGCTCTTCGTCAATATCGGCACCACGACCGAGGCCGTCGCCCGCGCGCTGCTGCGCCATGCCGGGCTGATGGTCATCACCAACAACATCAACGTCGCCACCGTCATGCGGCCCTATCCGGAGATCGAGGTGGTGATCGCCGGCGGCGTCGTGCGCCGCTCCGATGGCGGCATCGTCGGCGAGGCGGCGGTGGATTTCATCCGCCAGTTCCGGGTGGATTTCGCCGTCATCGGCGTCTCGGCCATCGATCCCGACGGCTCGCTCCTGGATTTCGACTATCGCGAGGTGCGCGTCGCCCAGGCGATCATCTCCAATGCGCGCCACGTCATCCTGGCGGCAGATTCGTCCAAGTTCGAGCGCAGCGCGCCGGTGCGGATCGGCCATCTCGACCAGGTCCACACCTTCGTCACCGACGTCGCGCCCGACGGAATCCGGCAGATCTGCCAGGAGCGCGAGGTCCGTCTGATCGAGGCCGGCCGGCGCGATGCGACCAAAGCCGACGCCGCCGAGTAGTTTTCGTTTGACGTTCGGTTTGGTTTCGTAATAGCCTCCTCACATTCGCAATCGCAACCTCAAATGTTGCGGTGCGAAGCCTGGGGAGGCTCTTCTGGATTACGACGTTTTCATCATCGGTGGTGGAATCAACGGCTGCGGCATCGCCCGCGACGCCGTCGGCCGCGGCTACCGTGTCGGGCTCGCCGAGATGAACGATCTCGCCTCCGGCACGTCCTCCTGGTCGACCAAGCTGGTGCATGGCGGCCTGCGCTATCTCGAACACTACGAATTCAGCCTCGTGCGCCACGCCCTGATGGAGCGCGAGGTGCTGTGGAGCATCGCGCCGCACATCATCCGGCCGCTGCGCTTCGTCCTGCCCCACCATGACGGCCTGCGCCCGGCCTGGCTCCTGCGCCTCGGCCTGTTCCTCTACGACCATATCGGCGGCCGGCGGAAGCTGAAGGCGACGACCACCGTCGATCTCGACGGGCCGCTGGGCGCGCCGTTGAAGGACGATTTCCAGAAGGGCTTCGAATATTCCGACGCCCGCGTCGACGACGCCCGCCTCGTGGTCCTCAACGCCCGCGATGCGGCGGCGCGCGGCGCCGACATCATGGTCCGCACCAAGGTGACCGAGGCGCGGCGCGAGAAGGACGGCTGGGTCATCGCCCTCCACGACCAGGAGACCGGCGCGGTCCGCTCCGTCACCGCGCGTTTCCTGGTCAATGTCGGCGGCCCCTGGGTCGACGCCATCATCCAGAATGCCATGGGCCGCAACGGCGCCAACCACATCCGCCTCGTCCAGGGCTCGCACATCGTCACCCGCAAGCTCTACGACCACGACCGCGCCTACATCTTCCAGAATGCCGACGGGCGGATCATCTTCACCATCCCCTACGAGGACGACTTCACCCTCGTCGGCACCACCGACCAGGACTATGAAGGCGACCCGTCGCAGGTGGCGATCAGCCAGGGCGAGATCGACTATCTCCTGTCGGCCGCCAGCGAGTATTTCGCCAGGCCTGTCGTCGCCGAGGACATCGTCTGGACCTATTCCGGCGTGCGCCCGCTCTTCGACGATGGCGCCTCGAAGGCGCAGGAGGCCACCCGCGACTACGTGCTGAAGGTCGAGGGCGAGAATGGCGAGGCGCCGGTCCTCAACTGCTTCGGCGGCAAGATCACCACCTACCGCGTCCTGTCGGAAGAAGTGCTCGGCAAGATCGCCCATCATCTCGGCGCCAAGGGCAGGAGCTGGACCGGCGACGAGCCGCTGCCGGGCGGCGACTTCGCCGTCGACGGCGTCGGCGCGCTGGAAGCCGCACTGCGCCAGGCGGCGCCCGAACTCGACGCGGCGACGATCCACCGGCTCGTCCGCTCCTACGGCACCGACGCGGCGAGATTTGCCAGGACCGGTGCACTCGGCCGGGATTTCGGGCACGGTCTCTACCAGGCCGAGATCGACTGGCTGATCGCGGAGGAATGGGCTCGCACGGCAGAGGATATCCTGTGGCGCCGCACCAAGCTCGGCCTGCGCTTCAGGGCCGACGAGACGGACGCACTGGCGCAATATGTGACGCAGCGACAGAATGAACGGAGGACGGCCGCCGAATAGAACCGGCGCGTCTGGGAGGACACATTGCTCGAATTGCAGAACGTCAGCCGCAGCGTCGGCGGCGAAAAGCACATCATAGACGTCTCGCTGACCCTCGACCGCGGCTCGCTCAACGTGCTGCTCGGGCCGACGCTGGCCGGCAAGACCAGCCTGATGCGGCTGATGGCCGGCCTCGACGCGCCGACGTCGGGCCACGTCGTCATGGACGGCAAGGACGTGACCGGCGTGCCCGTGCGCAAGCGCAACGTGGCCATGGTCTACCAGCAGTTCATCAACTACCCGACCCTGACGGTCTACGAGAACATCGCCTCGCCGATGCGCATCGCTGGCAAGTCGGCGGCCGAGATCGAGGCCGCCGTCCAGAAGGCCGCGGCGCTGATGAAGCTGACGCCCTTCCTCGACCGCACGCCGCTCAACCTCTCCGGCGGCCAGCAGCAGCGCACGGCGCTCGCCCGCGCCCTCGTCAAGAACGCCGAACTGGTGCTGCTCGACGAGCCGCTGGCCAATCTCGACTACAAGCTGCGCGAGGAACTGCGCGAGGAACTGCCGAAGATCTTCGCCGAGACCGGCGCGATCTTCGTCTATGCAACCACCGAGCCCCACGAGGCGCTGCTTCTGGGCGGGCGCACCGCGACCCTGTCCAAGGGCCGTGTCACCCAGTTCGGCGAGACGCCAGACGTCTATCGCCAGCCCCATGACCTCCTGACCGCGCGCACCTTCTCCGATCCGCCGCTCAACGTCATGGCCTTCACCAAGGCCGGCAGCCGCTTCACCTCGCCCAACGGCGTCGTCTTCGAGGCCGCGCCGAGCCAGGCAGCCCTGCCGGACGGCCGCTATCTCAGCGGCATCCGGCCCCATCACCTCACCGTCGAGACCGGCGACACCACCGGCACCGTCTTTCCGGCGGTGATCAGCCTGACCGAGGTCACCGGGTCGGAGACCTACATCCACGCCGAGGTCGGCGAGGACCGGATCATCGCCCTCGTCCACGGCGTGCGCCGCCACGAGACCGGCGAGACCATCCGCCTGTCCTTCGATCCCGCCAGCCTTCTCGTCTTCGACGAAGCGGGCAACGCCGTCGCGGCGCCCGCCCGACACGCGGCCTGAGGAGAACGCCATGGCCCGCATCCGCCTCGACCATATCCGCCACGCCTATTCGCCGGCCCTCGCCGCGGCCGACATCTACGCCCTGCGCGAGGTCCACCACACCTTCGACGACGGCGGCGCCTATGCGCTGCTCGGGCCGTCGGGCTGCGGCAAGACCACGCTGCTCAACATCATCTCCGGCCTGCTGACCCCGTCCGAGGGCAGCGTCCTGTTCGGCGACGACGACGTGACCATGCTGACGCCCGAGGCGCGCAACATCGCCCAGGTGTTCCAGTTCCCGGTCATCTACGACACCATGACGGTCCGCGAGAACCTGGCCTTCCCGCTGAAGAACCGGAAGGTGCCGGCCGCCGAGATCAAGACCCGCGTCGAGGACATGATCGGCCGCATCGGCCTCGAGGCGAAGGCCGATCGCAAGGCCCGCGGCCTCACTGCCGACGAGAAGCAGAAGATTTCGCTCGGCCGTGGCCTCGTGCGCTCCGACGTCAACGCCATCCTCTTCGACGAGCCGCTGACCGTCATCGACCCGCACATGAAGTGGCAGCTGCGCTCGGAACTGAAGCAGCTCCACCGCGAATTCGCGATGACCATGGTCTACGTCACCCACGACCAGACCGAGGCGCTGACCTTCGCCGACAAGGTCGTCGTCATGTACGAGGGCGAGGTCGTGCAGATCGGCACGCCCGAGGAACTGTTCGAGCGGCCCCAGCACACTTTCGTCGGCTATTTCATCGGCTCGCCGGGCATGAACGTCCTACCCTGCCGGATCGACGGCAGCGACGCGATGGTCTCCGACATGCGCATCGCCCTGCCGGGCGGCCGCGCGGCCTATGCCGCCGGGGCGAAGACCGAACTCGGCATCCGGCCGGAATTCGTCACCATCGTCGACCGCGGCGACGGCGACGCCGTGCCGGTGACCATCGACAAGGTCGAGGACGTGGGATCGGAGCGCATCGTGCGGGCCCGGCTCGGCGAGCATCCGCTGAGCGCCATCGTGCGCGAAGGCGTCGCCATCCCCACCGACGCGGCCATGCGCTTCGCGCCCGACGCGCTCAATCTCTATGCCGATTCCCGGCTGGTCGGACGGGTCTAGGGAGAACGCACATGGACAAGACCTGGAACAACAAAGCCTGGTTCATGGTCATGCCGGTGCTGGTGCTGGTCGCCTTCTCCGCCGTGATCCCGCTGATGACCGTGGTCAATTACGCGGTGCAGGACACCTTCGGAAACAACCAGTTCTTCTGGTACGGCACCGACTGGTTCGAGGAGGTGCTGACCTCGGCGCGTTTCCACGACGCCCTCGTCCGCAACCTCGCCTTCTCGGCCATCATCCTGACCATCGAGGTGCCGCTCGGCATCCTCGTGGCGCTGGCCATGCCCCGCAAGGGGATCTGGGTGCCGGTCTGCCTCGTCCTGATGGCGCTGCCGCTGCTGATCCCCTGGAACGTCGTCGGCACGATCTGGCAGGTCTTCGCGCGCACCGACATCGGCCTGTTCGGCTACACGCTCGCCTCGCTCGGCCTCGACTACAATTACGTGCAGGACCCCTTCGACGCCTGGGTCACCGTCATCATCATGGATGTCTGGCACTGGACGAGCCTCGTCGTCCTCCTGTGCTACGCCGGCCTCGTGTCGATCCCGGACGCCTATTATCAGGCCGCCAAGATCGACGGCGCCTCGCGCTGGGCGGTGTTCCGCTTCATCCAGCTGCCCAAGATGGGCCGCGTGCTGCTGATCGCCGTGCTGCTGCGCTTCATGGACTCGTTCATGATCTACACCGAGCCCTTCGTCGTCACCGGCGGCGGACCGGGCAACGCCACGACCTTCCTGTCCATCGACCTGGTGAAACTGGCACTGGGCCAGTTCAACCTCGGCGAGGCGGCGGCGATGAGCCTGATCTACTTCCTGATCATCCTCGCGCTGTCCTGGGTCTTCTACACCATCATGACCAATGTCGGCACCGAGCGCCCGATGAAGGGAGGCGACAATGACTGACACCACGGCAAACCGCGACGTCGTCGAGGCCCCGGGCGCCGGCGCCGTGCCGCCGACCGGCCGCTCCGGCGAGGCGATCGCCCGGCGCAGCCGCAAGGCATCCGGCGGCTTCCGCTGGAAGGCGCTGATCCCGATCCTCTACATCGTCTTCCTGCTGCTGCCGATCTACTGGCTCGTCAATATGAGCTTCAAGACCAATCAGGAGATCCTGAGCGGGCTGACGCTGCTGCCGGAAAACCCGACCCTGCGCAATTACACGGTCATCCTGACCGACCCGTCTTGGTACAACGGCTACATCAACTCGATCATCTATGTCGTTCTGAACATGGTGATCTCGGTCTCGGTGGCGCTGCCGGCGGCCTACGCCTTTTCGCGCTTCCGCTTCCTGGGCGACAAGCACC
Source organism: Aurantimonas sp. NFXS3 (assembly GCF_049132005.1). Taxonomy (NCBI): domain Bacteria; kingdom Pseudomonadati; phylum Pseudomonadota; class Alphaproteobacteria; order Hyphomicrobiales; family Aurantimonadaceae; genus Aurantimonas; species Aurantimonas sp. NFXS3. Next base: position 831,669 of record NZ_JAGDDZ010000001.1, on the reverse strand, counting down.
TGTTCTTCTGGCTTCTGACCAACCGCATGGCGCCGCCGGCGGTGTTCGCCCTGCCCTTCTTCCAGCTCTATTCGGCCTTCGGCCTGATCGACACGCATATCGCCGTGGCGCTCGCCCACTGCCTGTTCAACGTGCCGCTGGCGGTGTGGATCCTGGAAGGCTTCATGTCGGGCGTGCCGAAGGAGATCGACGAGACCGCCTATATCGACGGCTATTCCTTCCCGCGCTTCTTCTTCAAGATCTTCACCCCGCTGATCGCCAGCGGCATCGGAGTCGCGGCCTTCTTCTGCTTCATGTTCTCCTGGGTCGAGCTGCTCATCGCCCGCACCCTGACGGTAACCGACGCCAAGCCGATCTCGGCGATCATGACGCGCACGGTCTCCGCCTCCGGCCTCGACTGGGGCGTCCTCGCCGCGGCCGGCGCCCTGACCATCATTCCCGGCGCGATCGTGATCTGGTTCGTGCGCAACTACATCGCCAAGGGCTTCGCCCTGGGGAGGGTGTGATGCGCATCACCGCACCGACAGCCAAGACGGAGGCCTGCCGATGATCGACCTCAGCTGGATGGCCTGGACCTGGCCGACCGCCACCTTCTTCATCGCGATCTTCGCCCTCATCGCCCTGATGGGCGTCTGGGAGAAGGTGTCGCCCGGCGGCAATCCCCGCGTCGGCATCCTGCGCTTCGAGACCACCCGCGGCGACCGGCTGTTCGTGTCGCTGCTCGGCTCGGCCTTCATCTGCCTCGGCTGGCTGTGGGGCGTCGACCTGCCGCTCTGGTATGCCCTCGGCCTCTGCGCCGTCTTCTTCGTTCTGGTTTTCCGGCTCGTCTGACGGGCCGGAACCGGGCCACACCGCGTCGTCGCCGGTCGACGCGGACATGCCCATCGCTCGCACCGGCTCACACTGGGAGGACATTCGACATGATGAAACGATATCTGATGGGAACGGCCGCCACGTTGGCGATCGCCCTGGCCGCAGGGCCGGCCATGGCCGACATGGAGGCGGCCAAGAAGTTCCTCGACGCCGAGATCGGCGATCTGTCCACCCTGTCCCGGGAGGAGCAGGAGAAGGAGCTGCAGTGGTTCATCGACGCGGCGAAGCCCTATCAGGGCATGGAGATCAAGGTCGTCTCCGAGACCATCACCACCCATGAATACGAGTCCAAGGTGCTGGCCCCGGCCTTCACCGCCATCACCGGCATCAAGGTCAGCCACGACCTGATCGGCGAGGGCGACGTCGTCGAGAAGCTGCAGACGCAGATGCAGTCGGGCGAGAACATCTACGACGCCTACATCAACGATTCCGACCTGATCGGCACCCACTGGCGCTACCAGCAGGTCCGCAACCTGACCGACTGGATGGAAGGCGAAGGCAAGGAGGTCACCAATCCGGGCCTCGACCTCGACGACTATATCGGCACGTCCTTCACCACCGCGCCGGACGGCAAGCTCTACCAGCTTCCCGACCAGCAGTTCGCCAACCTCTACTGGTTCCGCTACGATTGGTTCAACGACGAGAAGAACAAGGCCGACTTCCAGGAGAAGTACGGCTACGAGCTCGGCGTGCCGGTCAACTGGTCGGCCTATGAGGACATCGCCGAATTCTTCACCGGTCGCGAGATCGACGGGAAGAAGGTCTATGGCCACATGGACTACGGCAAGAAGGACCCGTCGCTCGGCTGGCGCTTCACCGACGCCTGGCTGTCCATGGCCGGCAATGGCGACAAGGGCATCCCGAACGGCGTGCCGGTCGACGAATGGGGCATCCGCGTCAACGAGCAGAGCCAGCCGACCGGCTCCTGCGTCGCGCGCGGCGGCGACACCAACGGCCCGGCCTCGGTCTACGCCATCGAGAAGTATCTCGACTGGCTGAAGGCCTACGCCCCGCCGGAGGCCCAGGGCATGACCTTCTCCGAATCCGGCCCGGTCCCGGCCCAGGGTGCCATCGCCCAGCAGATCTTCTGGTACACCGCCTTCACCGCCGATGCGGTCAAGGAAGGCCTGCCGGTGGTCAACGAGGACGGCACGCCGAAATGGCGCATGGCCCCCTCGCCGCACGGCGTCTACTGGGTCGACGGCATGAAGCTCGGCTACCAGGACGTGGGCTCGTGGACCCTGATGAAGTCGACCCCGGTCGACCGCGCTCAGGCTGCCTGGCTCTACGCTCAGTTCGTCGGCTCCAAGACCGTCGACGTGAAGAAGGCCCATGAGGGCCTGACCTTCGTGCGCGAATCCACCATCCGCGACGAAAGCTTCACCGAGCGGGCACCGGAACTCGGCGGTCTCATCGAGTTCTACCGCTCGCCGGCGCGCAAGCAGTGGTCGCCGACCGGCACCAACGTGCCGGACTACCCGAAGCTGGCACAGCTCTGGTGGCAGGCGATCGGCGACGCGTCCTCGGGCGCCAAGTCGGCCCAGGAAGCGATGGACTCCCTCTGCGCCGAGCAGGAAAAGGTGATGGAGCGCATCGAGCGCGCCGGCATCCAGGGCGACATCGGCCCCAAGCTCAACGAAGAGCAGGACATGGAGTACTGGGTGGAGCAGGCCAAGGCCAACGGCACGCTGGCACCTCAGCCCAAGAAGGAAGACGAGAAGGAACAGCCGATCACCGTCAATTACGACGAGCTGGTGAAGAGCTGGGCCGACGCCAACGCGTCCAAGTGACCGTCTGACATCTGAGAAACGAAGGCCGGGGTCAGCCCCGGCCTTCTGCCATCGCGAACACCAGCATCCAGAAGGGGACGGCATGTCCGGATACGTTCTCGCCATCGACCAGGGCACGACGTCGACCCGTGCGATCGTCTTCGACGACGGCTTCCATATCCGCGGCCTCGGCCAGCAGGAATTCCCGCAGCATTTTCCCCATTCGGGCTGGGTCGAGCACGATCCCGAGGACATCTGGACCTCGACGCTCGCCACCATCCGCACGGCGCTCGCCGACGCCTCGCTGTCGGCCTCCGACATCGCCACCATCGGCATCACCAACCAGCGCGAGACCACGCTGATCTGGGATCGCGACACCGGCAAGCCGATCCACAACGCCATTGTCTGGCAGGACCGCCGCACCGCCGAATTCTGCCGCAAGCTGGTCGCCGACGGCCACGAGCCGGAGATCACGCGCAAGACCGGGCTCCTGATCGACCCCTATTTCGCCGGCACCAAGATCGCCTGGCTGCTCGACAATGTGGAGGGTGCCCGGGCCCGGGCCGAGGCCGGCAAGCTCGCCTTCGGCACCGTCGACAGCTTCCTCCTGTGGCGGCTGACCGGCGGCCGGGTCCATGCCAGCGACGCCACCAATGCCTGCCGCACCATGCTCTTCGACATCGAGGCGCATGACTGGGACGACGATCTCCTGCGGCTCCTCAGAGTGCCGCGCGCGCTGCTGCCCGAGGTCAAGGATTGCGACGCCGCCTTCGGCACCAGCGACCCCGGCCTCTTCGGCGCCGCCATCCCGATCTGCGGCATGGCCGGCGACCAGCATGCCGCGACCCTCGGCCAGGCCTGCTTCCAGCCGGGCATGCTGAAATCGACCTACGGCACCGGCTGCTTCGCCGTCCTCAACACCGGCGACACCAGGGTGCCCTCCTCCAACCGGCTCCTGACGACGATCGCCTATCGGCTGGCCGGCCGCACCACCTTCGGCCTCGAGGGCTCGATCTTCGTGGCCGGCGCCGCGGTGCAGTGGCTGCGCGACGGGCTCGGCCTCGTCGACCGCGCCGACCGCACCGGCCCGATGGCGGGGGCCGCCGACGACGCCCAGGAGGTCTATATGGTGCCGGCATTCACCGGCCTCGGCGCGCCCTGGTGGGACGCGGAGGCGCGCGGCGCGATCTACGGCCTGACCCGCAAGACCGGCCCCAACGAGCTCGCCCGCGCCGCCCTCGAATCCGTGTGCTTCCAGACCGCCGACCTGTTGTCCGCCATGAAGAAGGACTGGACCGGCGCCTCCGACACCATCCTGCGCGTCGACGGCGGCATGGTCGCCTCCGACTGGACCATGCAGCGCCTTGCCGACATTCTCGATGCCCCCGTCGACCGTCCGGTCGTCCTGGAAACCACGGCGCTGGGCGCCGCCTGGGTTGCCGGACAGAAGGCCGGCGTGTGGCCCGACATGGCCGGCTTTGCCGAACGCTGGAACCTCGAACGCCGCTTCGAGCCGCGCATGGATGCCGTCACCCGCGGCCGCAAGCTCGCCGGCTGGGCCGATGCGGTGAAGCGGACGCTGAGCTGAGCCGTTCGGCGCGTCGCTGGACACGCGGATATCCCGACACTAAGTTAGGGTATCCTTGCGGATCGGAGCACGATCATGCCGCTCTATGTGAAAGACCCGGAAGTCGGCGAACTCGCCGAGAAGCTCGCCGCGCTGACGCAGACGACCAAGACCGAAGCCGTCCGGCGCGCCCTTCGCGATGCTCTCACCCATGCCCGCACCACAAGCGCGCCGGAAACAGGCGAGGCGTCCTATGTGGAGCGGGGGCTGCGTTTCTCCCGCGACATTCTGAACGATTATCCCCCCGGTGCGCATCCGCAGCCGGTCACAAAGGAATGGATCGACAGCCTCTATGAGGACGGCTGATGTATGTCGATGCATCGGCCCTCGTCGCACTCATCCTGGCGGAACCGGATGCGCCGGACATCCTTGCGCGGATGGAATCGGCGGACCGGCTGTTCACCAGTCCGACCGGCCTGTGGGAAGCGGTGGTTTCCTGCACCCGCCGCATGGACTGGGACCCTGAAACCGCGCGGTCTGCTGTCGCGAGATATCTCGACGGAATGCAGATCGCCGTCGTGGACATGCCCGCAGCAACCGCGGACCGCGCCATCGACGCCTATGCGCGCTACGGCAAGGGTCGGCATCCGGCAGCGCTGAATTTCGGCGATTGCTTCGCCTATGCCTGCGCCAAGCATTTCGACGTGCCGCTGCTCTACAAGGGCAACGACTTCGCCCGGACCGACATCGACGCCGCCTGACCGCCGGTCCGCCGCGCAGCTAAGCAATGCGATGCGCCTCACCCGTTGACCTTTGCCCCGCGATCCGGTCTGTCGTCAGCCGACACGGCGCCGCATCCGGCTGACGCTCACAACATCCCGCAAGAGATTTGCCATGGCCACCAAGGACATCGTCTATATCGCCCTGTTCGCCGCCCTGATGGCGGTGCTGGGCGTGTTTCCGCCCCTGATGATCCCGGCGCTCGGCATTCCGATCACCGCCCAGTCCATGGGCCCGATGCTGATGGGCGGCATTCTCGGCGCCCGGCGCGGCACCCTGTCGATGCTGCTGTTCCTCGCCCTCGTCGCGGTCGGGCTGCCGCTCCTGTCCGGCGGCCGCGGCGGCCTCGCGCCCTTCGTCGGTCCGTGGTCTGGCTTCATCTATGGCTGGCTCGCCGCAACCTTCGTCATCGGCTGGCTGACCGAACGGTTCTGGAACCGCCTGTCCTTCCCGCTCGCCTTCGTCATTGCGGTCATCGGCGGCATCGGAATCATCTATCTGGTCGGCATTCCCTGGTATGCGGCGATGTCGGGCATGGGCCTCGTCGAAGCCTTCATCGGCTCGGCCGTCGCCTTCATCCCGGGCGACCTGATCAAGGCCGGCGTCGCCGCGGCGGTCATCATCGCCGTGCGCCGCGCCTATCCGCTGATCGCGCCCCGGACCTCCGCCCGCTCGGCCTGACCGGCAACATGCGGATGGCCGCCTCGTGATCGCCCTGACCGGCGTCGCCGCCGAACGCGGCGGCCGCCGCGTCCTGTCCGATCTGGACCTGACCCTCACCGAACGCCGGATCGCCATCGTCGGCGCCAACGGCTCCGGCAAGAGCACCTTCGCGCGCCTGCTCAACGGCCTTGTCCTGCCCAGCGAAGGTAGCGTCACCGTTGACGGCCTCGACACGAGGTCGAGCGGCAAGGAGGTGCGCCGGCTCGTCGGCTTCGTCTTCCAGAACCCGGACAACCAGATCGTCTATCCGACCGTCGCCGAAGATATCGCCTTCGGGCTGAAGGGGCGCGGGCTGGACAAGCCGGCGATCGCCGCCCGGGTCGCCGCAACGCTTGACCGCTTCGGCCTGACCGGCATGGACGACCGCCTCGCCCATGAACTGTCCGGCGGCGAACGCCAGATGCTGGCGCTGGCCGGCGTCATGGCGACGGCGCCGCGCTGGCTGGTCATGGACGAGCCGACGACGCTGCTCGACCTGCGCAACACCCGCCGCGTCATGGACGCGGTCGCGGCGCTGGATCAGCATGTCGTCTTCGTCACCCACGATCTCGACCTGATCGCCGGCTTCGACCGGGTGCTCGTCTACGAGGCCGGCCGTCTCGTTGCCGATGCGGCACCGGCCGAGGCTGTGGCCGCCTACCGGGCCATCGCAGGATGATCGCCGGGCTTTACCGGCCCGGCACCAGTCCGGTCCACCGCGCCCGCGCCGGCGGCAAGCTCGCGGCTCTGCTCGGCCTCGGCACGCTGCTCTTCGCCATCGCCGATCCCTGGCTCGCGGCCGCGGCCCTCGTCGTCACCTTGGCCGCCCACGGCCTGGCGCGCATTCCGGCCCGCGTCGCCTTTGCCCAGATCCGCCCCGCCCTGTGGATTCTCGGCATTCTCTTCGCGGTCCAGCTCTGGCTGGTCGGGCTCGACGCCGCCCTCTTGCTGGTCCTGCGCTTCGCCACGCTGATCCTCGCCGCCTCGCTCGTCACCCTGACCACCCGCACCGCCGAGCTCGTGGCGGTCATCGAATGGGCGCTGTCGCCATTGGCGAGGCTGGGCGTCGATGTGGCGAAGGTCGGCCTCGCCATCTCGCTCGCCATCCGCTTCATCCCCGCCGTCGCCGCGATCGTCGAGGAGGTCCGCGAGGCCCAGCGGGCGCGCGGCCAGGACCGCAGCATGATCGCGCTGGCCGTGCCGGTGATCATCCGCCTCCTGAAGATGGCCGACGAGATCGCCGAGGCGATCGACGCCCGCTCCTGACGGGAGAAATTCCCGTTGTGCGATAGGGCGTGACGGGCCGCACCGGGACGCGCTAGATGAAGCCGGGCACGCGAAGGATCATGGGAGGATCGTTCATGCGATGGATTCGGGCGACGCTCTGCGCCGCACTGGCTCTGGCGCTGTGGACCGGTTTCGCGGCCGCCGAGAACGACGCGGCGCATGCGCCGGTTCGGATCGGCGTTCTGAAATACGGCACCGTCAACTGGGAACTCGACGCCATGAAGCGCGCCGGGCTCGACGCCGCCAACGGCGTCGATGTCGAGATCGTGCCCTTCGCCGGCGAGGACGCCTCGACCGTGGCGCTGCAGGCCGGTTCGGTCGACATGATCGTCTCCGACTGGCTGTGGGTCTCGCGCCAGCGGGCGACCGGCGCCGACTTCACCTTCGTCCCCTACTCCACCTCGGTCGGTTCGATGATGGTGCCGGGCGACAGCCCCGTCGCCGACCTGGGCGACCTGACCGGCAGGACCATCGGCGTCGCCGGCGGCCCTCTGGACAAGAACTGGCTGCTGATCCAGGCGCTCGCGAAAAAGGACCACGGCACCGACCTGGCGGCCGAAAACGACATCGCCTATGGCGCACCGCCGCTCCTGGCCGAAAAGGCCCGGACCGGCGAGCTCGATGCCGTCCTCAATTACTGGCACTACGCCGCCCGGCTGGAGGCGCAGGGCTTCCGCACGCTGATCTCCGGCACCGACGCGGCGATCGCCATGGGCACCGACGGACCGGTCGCGGCGATCGGCTGGGTGTTCAGCGAGGCCTTCGCAAAGGACCATCCGAAGGCGGTCGAGGGCTTCGTTGCCGCCGACAAGGCAACCAAGCAATTGCTTGCGACCTCCGACGACGCCTGGGACGCGCTCAAACCGCTGATGAAGGCCGAGGACGACGCGACCTTCCGGATTCTCCGCGATCGCTACCGCGAGGGCATCCCTGGTCGCAGCGGAGCCGACGAGGCCGTCGACACCGCCAGGCTCTACGAGGTTCTGGCCGAGATCGCCGGATCGAAGCTGGTCGGGCCGTCGGACACGCTCGTCGATGGCACCTACTGGACCGGCGACGGGAATGGCTCCTGAGGCAACCGCCGGCGGTCGCGGCAGGTCCTCGGCCGGCATCGCGCCGGCGCTGGTGACGACGCTGTCGCTGCTCGGGCTCCTGGCCGCCTGGTGGATCGCCGCGGTCATCGCCGACAGCCGCGTCCTGCCGACGCCGCCTGCCGTGTTCGACGCCTTCTGGCGCGATGCCGTCACCGGCGAGCTCTTCTACCATCTCGCGATGACGCTGATGCGCGTTGCCGCGGCCTTTGCCATCGCCATGATCATCGGCTCGGCCATCGGCGTCGGCCTCGGGATCGACGCCCGCGCCGACCGCTTCTTCGACCCGTGGCTGATCCTGTTCCTCAACATCCCGGCGCTGGTGGTGATCGTCCTCGCCTATATCTGGTTCGGGCTGAACGAGGCGGCGGCCGTCGGGGCGATCGCGATCAACAAGATCCCCAATGTCGTCGTCACCATGCGGGAGGGCGCCCGCTCGCTGGATCGCGGCCTTTCGGAGATGGCGTCGGTCTACCGCTTCGGACGCTGGCGGACCCTGCGCGACGTCGTGCTGCCGCAGCTCCAGCCCTATTTCGCGGCGGCCTCCCGCTCCGGGATCGCGTTGATCTGGAAGATCGCCCTGGTCGTTGAGCTCCTCGGCCGTTCCAATGGGGTCGACTTCCAGATCCACCTCTATTTCCAGCTTTTCGATGTCGCGGCGATCCTCGCCTACACCCTGGCCTTCGTCGCCATCATGCTCCTGATCGAGTTCCTGCTTGTCCAACCCCTCGAAGCCCATGCCACCCGCTGGCGCGCCCGGCCCGCTTGACGTCGCCATCCGCGACAAGGTGTTCGCGACGATCGACGGCGTCCGGCTGGCCGCGATCGACGCGGTCGCCTTCACCGCACCGCCGGGCAGCTTCACGACGCTGATCGGCCCCTCCGGCTGCGGCAAGACGACGACGCTGCGGATCATCCTCGGGCTCGACCGGAACTATACGGGCCATGTGCGCCTGCCCGCCGCCGACGGCCGCATCGCCGCCGTGTTCCAGGAACCGCGCCTCCTGCCCTGGCGCACGGTCGAACAGAATGTCCGCCTTGCGCTGCCCGAAGCGCTTGAGGGCGCCGATCTCGACGCTTTGTTCGAGACTTTGGGCCTTGCCGCCATGCGCGGCCGCTATCCCGGCGAGCTCTCGCTGGGTCTTGCCCGCCGGGCGGCGCTGGCCCGCGCCTTCGCCATCGAACCGGCGCTGCTGCTGCTCGACGAGCCCTTCGTCTCGCTCGACGAGGCGACCGCCAACCGGCTGCGCGCCCTGCTCATGGAGGTGTGGTCCGCCCGCCCGACGACGGCGCTGATGGTCACCCACAATCTGCGCGAGGCGGTGGAACTCTCCGACCGGATCATCTTCCTCACCGAGCGGCCGGCACGGGTCCGGGGCATCCACGACATCGACACGCCGCGATCCGAGCGCGATACCGCTTGGCGCGACGCCGCGGTCCGGGCGATCGACGCCCGCTTCCCGGGCGTTCTCTAGGCTTCAGGGGGCCGTGGCTCGCGTCTAGCTGCCGGGGTCCGTCGCTCCGGCCGGCACGGCGACCAGCTCGAAGCGGATCGTCACGGCCCTGTCCAGATACTGCCCGGTCGGATCGTTGGCGACGCCGAGATCGAAGGCGGTCCGGTCGACCGTCGCGCTCCCGACCACATGCGCCGTGCCGTCGCCGTCCTGTTCGAAGCGGAAGGGGACCGTCACCGGCAGGCTCTTTTCCTTGATCGTCAGCGTGCCGCCGGCTTCATAGCCGGTCTCCAATGCGCGGAAATCGCTGAGTTGCAGCGTCACGGTCGGGTGCGTCTCGCTGGCAAAACCGTCCGTGCTCTGCACCTGCGGCGCGACGAAGCTGTTGTCGACATCGATCGACGCCGCATCGATGGTGATGCTGGCCTCGGCCAGATCCAGCGCCTCCGGGGAAAAGCGTACATCCGCCTGCCACGCGCCGATGGTGCCGGTCAGCGTCTTGCCCGAAAACTGCGTCTCGAAGCCGAGCCGGCTCTGCGCCGGATCGACGATCCAGTCGCCGCCGGCAGGGCCCGCGTCGGGTGCCGCCGTCGCGCGGTCGGCGCGCGTCGCCCCTGCCTCGAGGAGAGCGTCGGACTGGCCGGCCACAAGCCCGCCGCCCAGCGCGGACAGCACCACCGCCAGCGCGATCGGGATTGCGATCAGCCGGGTCTGCGGTCGCGCCATGCCGTGATGCGGCAGCATGCGCGAGAAGGACGGAACCGCATCGACCAGCGAATGCTTCAGCGCGCCGGCCACATGCAGGACGAGAAGCCCGAGAAACGACAGCGCCAGCCATTTATGGGCAAAGCCGAAAACATCCTCGAGCGCAGCGGCGTCCATGCCGGGGACCAGCGCGGCCACCGGCAGATGCGGCCATTCGAGACTGTCGATGAGGAAGAGATAGGTCGGGATGCCGGCGGCTGCGGCCGAGACCAGCAGCCAGCCCGACAGCGGCACGATGAGCATCAGGGCGTAGAAGGCCAGATGGACCAGGCCGGAGGCTGCCCGCTCGGCGCGCGTGGTGGTCGGCGCCAGCGCCGGCGGCGGATTCACCAGCCGCCAGGCGATCCGCGCCAGCGTCAGGCAGAGCACCAGGATGCCGATGGTCTTGTGCCACTGGAACAGCGCGAACCGCAGCGCGTCCGGCATGGCGTCGAGATGCACCATGGCGAGGCCGACGGCGAGCTGGAACAGGATCGCCAGGGCGATCGTCCAGTGCAGCAGGATCGCGCCGCTGGTGTAGCGCGTATAGGCCGCGGACCAGCCGGCTGTCGGGGACACGCTCATCAGACGCTCCGTGGCGGGAATGGGGAAGGATCAAAACGACCGCGAACGGCCGCACGCCGGACCTGCTTGCCGACGGCGTTGGACGTTGGGGATGGTGCAGTCGCGGGCGGCGGGACGCGAGAGCGCCCCGCCTTCAGGCGATCAGGACTGGGGAACGAATTCCGCCTCGATCTCCAGCAGCACCTCGGCGGCGACCGGCCCGGCCAGCGCCTCGATGCCGTATTCGGTGCGGTCGACGGTCATCGCACCGGAAAAGCCGACGGCCGGCTTCTGCGACATCGGATGCGGGTTGAGGGCGGTGTTGAAGGTGACGTCCAGCGTCTCTTCATGGGTCTGGCCGTTCAGCGTCAGGTCGCCGGTCACCGTGCCGGTGTTGTCGCCGGTCAGCTCGATCGACTTGGACACGAAGGTGATCTCGGGGAACTTCGCCGCGTTCAGGAACATGTCGCTGGCGATCTCGGCGTCGAAATCCTTGTCGTCGGCCGGATAGTTCGTATCCACCGAAGCCGGATCGATCGTCGCGGTCAGGCTCGACTGCGCCGGATCCTCGGAATTCAGCTCCAGCGTGGCCGAAATCGTCGAGAACCGGCCGATATAGGTCGACAGGCCGAAATGCTTCACCTTCCAAAGAACATTGGTGTGCAGCGGATCGGCGACATAGGTTCCGGCGGGCACGTCGATGCTCTGCGCATGAACGGAGCCGGCAAGGCACAGTGCGGCGACGGTGGTCAGCAAGAAACGCATGAAAACTCCTCTGGGACAGAAAGCCTCTGGGGCTGCCGGTACACTACGGATTTTCTGCACTGCAAAAAGACGCCACCGCCGAGACAGACTGTTCAGGGGCATTCCCCGGCGCAGCCGCGATCCGGGATCGTAGCGACGGGTCGCCCGGCGTCGCCCATGACCCCGCTTGGCGCTTGACCTCTTCGCGCCTGCGTCGGACTTTCAATCCCATGAACACGATTCGATCCGTCTGCGTCTATTGCGGCTCCTCCGCCGGCCGCGATCCCCGATATCTCGAGAGCGGCCGACGCCTTGGCGAGGCGATCGGCGCCGCCGGCATGCGCCTCGTCTATGGCGGCGGCACGCGCGGCATCATGGGCGCGGTCGCCGAGGGCGTGATCGCCAAAGGCGGCGCCGTGACCGGCATCATCCCGCGCTTCCTCATCGACATGGAGGCGACCGAGAGCGAGCTGACCAGGCTGGACGAGTTGATCGTCACCGAGGACATGCACGCCCGCAAGCACCAGATGTTCGAACGCTCCGACGCCTTCGTGGCCCTGCCCGGCGGCATCGGCACGCTGGAGGAACTGATCGAGATCCTCACCTGGAGCCAGCTCGGCCGCCATGCCAAGCCGGTCATCGTCGCCAATGTCGGCGGCTTCTGGGACCCGCTGTCCCGGCTGATGGACCATATGAGCGCCGAAGGCTTTCTCCACACGGCCCATCAGGTGCGCCCGATGGTGATCGACGACGTCGATTCCATCGTGCCGGAACTGGTCACGGCCCTCGCCGGCGACGACGCGCATCGCCGCGGCCGGGCGGAGATCGTCGAGAAGCTCTGACGCCGCCGCACCCGCGGCCTCGCAGCCTTCCAGCCCCGTCGCACGACCATGCGCCCGCCCCCGGACTGCCGGCGGCGGGCGCCTTTGCTTGCGTCGCGGCGCCCGCGTCCTACATCGAAGGCATGGCGGCGCCCGGCCGCACCCCATTCCTCCCCGTCAAACGACCCGAGAAGACAAGGACACGCCGCATGGCCGAGAAGCGCTCGACCCCGAAGATCGAGGTCCGTACCGCCGAGAAGAGCGACGTCACCGACATCATCGCCCTCTCCTCCAAGGTCTTCAAGGACGACGCGCCCTATACGCGCGGCATGATCCTCGGCCAGCTCTCGGCCTTTCCCGAGGGCCAGTTCGTCGTGGTCTACGAGGGCGAGATCGTCGGCTATGCCGCGACCATGATCCTCGCCGAGGAAAAGGCGCTCGGCCAGCACAGCTGGGGCGAGGTCACCGGCGGCGGATATGCCGCCATGCACGACCGCAAGGGTGAGTGGCTCTACGGCACCGAGGTCTGCGTCGACCCGGACCGCCGGCGCCTGCGCATCGGCAAGCGGCTCTACGACGCCCGCCGGCGCCTGTGCCAGGATCTCGACCTCAAGGGCATCGCCTTCGGCGGCCGCATGCCGGGCTACCAGCGCCATGCCAAGAAGTTCGTCACCCCGGAAGCCTATCTGGAGGCGGTGAAGGCCAATGACGTCAAGGACCCCATCGTCTCGTTCCACCTGAATGCCGGCTTCGAGCCGCAGGGCCTCCTGAAGAACTACTATCCCGGTGACAAGGCGTCCGGCGGCTACGGCGTCCTGATGCTGTGGCGCAATCCCTATTACGATCCGGCCCGCGAGGAGCAGCCGGTCAACCGCGGCAATCCCGACATGGTGCGCATCGTCACCGTGCAGATGAAGGCGCGCAAGATCGCCCAGCCGCAGGATTTCTACGACGCGGTCGAATATTTCGTCGAGGTGGCGTCGGAATATGGCGGCGACTTCGTCGTCTTCCCCGAACTCTTCACCCTGATGCTGCTCTCCTGCGAGCCGGAGGAGCTGAAGCCCGACGCGGCGATCCAGCGGCTGACCGAGCACACGCCGGACTTCGTCGAGCGGTTGAGCGAGATGTCGATCCGCCGCAACATCAACATCATCGGCGGCAGCCACGCCACCAAGACCGACGACGGCGACATCCAGAATGTCGGCTATGTGTTCCTGCGCGACGGCTCGGTGCACGAGCGCGAGAAGACCCATCCGACGCCCAACGAGCGCCAGTACTGGCAGATCAAGGGTGGCGACCCCACCGACACGATCGAGACCGACTGCGGCCCGATCGGCATCATGATCTGCTACGATTCCGAGTTCCCGGAAGTGGCGCGCCGCCTCACCGACCAGGGCGCCCGGATCCTGTTCGTGCCGTTCAACACCGACACCCGCCACGGCTATCTGCGGGTGCGCTATTGCTGCCAGGCCCGGGCGATCGAGAACCAGTGCTATGTCGTGACGTCCGGCATGACCGGCAATCTGTCCAACGTCGACAATCTCGACATCGAATACGCCCAGTCGGCGATCTTCACCCCTTGCGACTTCCCCTTCGCCCGCGACGGCATCGCCGCCGAGGCGTCGGAGAATGTCGAGATGGTCACCGTCGCCGATCTCAATCTGGCGACGCTCAACTGGGCCCGCTACGAGGGCTCGGTGCGCAATCTGCGCGACCGCCGGCTCGACCTCTACAAGGTGCGCTGGTCGGACGGCGGCTGAGCCGTCCGGCTCAGGCCGTCTGCGGGGTGAGTGCGGCGGCCCGCCGCCGCGCCCGCCCGTTGCGGAACAGCGCCACGGTGTAGAGCACCACCGCGCTCCAGATCAGGCAGAAGGCGACCAGCTGCCAGTTCGAGAAGGGCTCGCCGAAGACGAAGACGGCAGTCAGGAACAGGAGCGTCGGCACCATGTATTGCAGGATGCCGATGGTCGAGTAATGCAGGAGCCGCGCGCCGGCGGCGAACAGCATCAGCGGGATCGCCGTCAGCGGCCCGGCGAAGATTAGCATGCCGGCCACGTAGCCGCCGGTCATCACGTGGTTGTCGCCCGGCAGGAAGGCCAGGAGCAGCACGCTCGGCACGGCCAAAAGCGCCACCTCCAGGAAGAAGCCCTCGGTCGAGCCGACCGGCACCATCTTGCGCAGCAGCCCGTAGGTGCCGAAGGAGAAGGCCAGGACGAGCGAGATCCACGGCAAGCCGCCCGCCTTGATCGTCAGGATCACCACCGCGATGCCGGCCAAAGCAATGGCCGTCGCCTGCAGGCGGTTCGGCCGCTCGCCCAGGATCACCGCGCCCAGAAGCACATTGACCAGCGGGTTGATGTAATAGCCGAGCGCCGCGTCCAGCGCCTGGCCGGAGGCGATGGCGTAGACATAGGTGCCCCAGTTGAACGAGATCAGCGAGGCCGTCAGCGCCGCCAGCGCCAGGGTCCGCCACTGGGTGAAATACCGCCAGACGCCGCCCAGCAATTCCTGCCACCACAGGACGAGCACCGCGAAGGGGATCGCCCAGATCACCCGATGCGCCACGATCTCCAGCGGCGAGACGTGGCTCAGGAGCTTCATGTAGATCGGGAGAACCAGACCCCAGATCGCGTAAGCGCCAAAGGCATAGAAGAAGCCCTTGTTCGCGCTGCCGGCGGCTTGCATGGATGTGCTCGATAATAAGGGTGAGTGACGGCTTCCTGTAACAGAGCCGCCCCCGTCCCGACACCCGCTTTCTGGTGATCGGACCGATCGCGAATGATGATCGACATGGGCCCGGCGGGATCAGCCCTGCCGGCCGAAGCGGTCCGTTGCCCGGATCAGCCGGTCGAGAATCCCCGGCTCGTTGAAGGCGTGCCCCGCCCCCTCGACCAGGTGCAGATCCGCGTCCGGCCAGGCCTTGTGGAGTTCCCAGGCGATGCGGGCCGGACACGGCATGTCGTAGCGCCCGTGGATGATCTCGCCGGGAATGCCCTTCAGACGATGCGCGTCGCGCAGCAGCTGCCCCTCCTCCAGCCAGCCGGCATGAACGAAGAAGTGATTTTCGATCCGCGCGAAGGCGATGGCGAAATGCGGGTCGGAGAAGTCCGCCGTCAGCGCCGCCGAGGGCATGAGCGTGATGGTCTCGCCCTCCCACAGGCTCCACGCCTGTGCCGCCGCAAGCTGCTCGGCCGGATCGTCGCCGACGAGGCGCCGGCGATAGGCCATCATCATGTCGCCCTGCTCGGCAGGCGGGATCGGCGCCAGGAATCGCTCCCATTTGTCCGGGAACATCTCCGAGACGCCGAACTGGTAGTACCAGGACAGCTCCGCCTTCGTCAGCGTGTAGATGCCGCGCAGCACCAGCGCGTCGACCCGTTCCGGATGGGTCTCGGCATAGGCGAGCGCCAGGGTCGAGCCCCAGGAGCCGCCGAAGACCAGCCAGGTCTCGGCCCCGACCATGGCGCGCAGCCGCTCGATGTCGGCGACCAGATGCCAGGTGGTGTTGGCCTCGAGCTCGGCATGGGGCGTCGAGCGACCGCAACCGCGCTGGTCGAAGAGGAGAACGTCGTAGACCACCGGATCGAACAGGCAGCGATGCGCTGGCGAACAGCCGCCGCCCGGCCCGCCATGCAGGAACACCGCCGGCCGGCCGCCCGGCGTGCCGCAGCGCTCCCAGTAGACCCGGTGTCCGTCGCCGACATCCAGCATGCCATGGGCGTAAGGCGCGATGTCCGGATAGAGGCCCTTGAGGCCGGTCGCATCATTCATGGCCGTTCCTCTTCTTCGGCATCCGGGCGATCGGCATGCTGATACGACACGATCTCTGCCAAAAACGGATTGGCGGCGATATCGGCGGCGGTCGAACGCACGGGCAGGTCGCTGAGCCGGTCGGTGTAGGGCAATTGTGCCTCGACGCCGAACTGGATCGTCGGCGCGATGGCCGCCGGATCGTCGAAGGCGCCGATGGCCAGCGCCATGCCGTCCGGCGCCTCGTAGGCCAACGGCGTCCCGCAGTTTTCACAGAACCCGCGCACCACATGGTTCGACGAACGGAACCGCGCCGGCTCGCGTTTCGTCCACACGCAGCCGCCCTCCGGCACCGACACCAGCGGCGCGTAGAAATTGCCGAACGCCTTCTGGCACATGCGGCAATGGCAGATCGACGCCTGCCCCAGTGTCCCGGTGATGCGAAACCGCACCGCGCCGCACTGACATCCGCCCGAATGACCCATCCGCCCGATCCTCATCGCCCGTCCGGCGCCCGAACGCGCCGCCACGAGGATAGACCCGCGCCCGCACGTCTCCAACAGGCAGACCCCAAGTGTGACCCGCCTCGAATTGCAACCCATGGGAGAAAACAGGGTTGCCCTCTTAGGTTGCATATGCAATATTACGTAACGTAATAATTGCAGCGCAAGGGAGGTGGAACGGCATGTCCGACATATCGACCCTCCTCGACACGCTCGGCCCCTGCGACCCGACCCTGCGCATCGGCGTGGTGGACGGCACGCCCGACCTCGCCATCCCCGCCCTCGCCGATGCGCGGCTCGACCTGGAGCCCACGATGCGCATTGCCGAGGCGCACGGGCCGGACGCCCATGGCACCGAGATCTGCAGCGTGCTGTTCGACCGCGAGGGCGGCCTGGCCCGCGGCTGCAGCGGTCTCATCCTGCCGGTGTTCTTCCCCGATCCGCGCCCCGCCTACATGGCGCCCCGCGCCACCCAGACCGACATCGCGCGCGGGATCTACATGGCGGTCGAGCGCGGTGTGGCGATCGTCAACATCAGCGCCGGCCAGCTGTCCTCGACGCCCGAGGCGTCCCGCCATCTGGAGGATGCGCTGGATCTGTGCGAGCGCAAGGGCATCCTCGTCGTGGCCGCCACCGGCAATGACGGCTGCGCCTGCCTACATGTCCCGGCCGCCGTCGCCAGCGTTCTGGCGGTCGGCGCGATGGATGCGGCGGGCCGGCCGCTGCAAAGCTCCAATTTCGGCGCGAGCTACGGCGCCAACGGCATCCTGGCGCCCGGCGCGGGCCTGACCGTCTCCAGCCTGCGCGGCGAACGCGTCCAGCGCAGCGGCTCGAGCTTCGCCACCGCGGTGGTCACCGGGGTCGCCGCACGGCTGCTGTCGGCCGCCCGACGCGCCGAGAGGTCCCTCGGCCCGCTTGACATCCGCCGGATCCTCATCGAGACCGCCCGCCCCTGCGACCCGCAGGCCGATGGCGAGTGTGCGCGGGTTCTCGCCGGACGGCTCGACGTTCGGGGAGCGATCGAACGCCTTCGTCAGACACTGGAGCCGGAGCTGGAGGGGGCGGTTTTCCTCCCGCGATCCGGGAACGACCAAGCTGGGAGAGAGCCAATGATCAGGGAAACCCTATCCGTCAGCCCGTCCGCGGCGACCATGTCCCCGCCCGGACGATCCGGCATCGCCGGCGCCGTCCTTCAGTCCGATTGCGGCTGTGGCCGCGGCGGCAAGAAGCAGGCGGCGCAGCAGGAACTGGCCGCCGGCGCGATGGACGACGCGGACGAGTTCGACGAGGACATGCTCGCCGCCGGCGACGATGGCGGGGATGACGACGACGGCGACGATGATGTGGAGGTCGCGGGCGCCATGCAGTCGGCCCGGCCGGTGCGGCGGCGGCGCGGCGCGCTGGTAGAGGCCCGCGAGGTCCGGCAGTCGAGCGTGACCCAGCAGGGCTGCGGTTGCGGCGGCGCGGCCAAGGAGCCGCAGAAGGTCTATGCCATCGGCTCGGTCTGGTTCGATTTCGGCAACGAGCCGCGATACGACGCCATCGTCCAGCGCATGGGCGATCCCGTCGCCGCCAACACGCCGGCGGCGCTGATCGACATGCTGAAGAGCGATCTGTCCTTCGCCACCGGCATCACCTTCATCCTGATGCAGGAACAGATCCCGATCTACGCCATCACACCGGCCGGCCCCTTCGCCCAGGAGGTCTATGCCGACCTGCTCGACGCCATGCAGACCAGCCTCGACAACACCGGCGATTTGCAGCGCGTCGCGATCCCGGGCTTCGTCCACGGTTCGACGCGGCTGATGAACGGCCAGATCCTGCCGGTGATCTATCCCGACCCGCGCGGCATGAGCAAATGGAAGCCGATGGAGCTGGTCAACGCCGCCAAGGCCGCGATCGGCGAGGAGAGCGTCAGCGACGACGCGATCTTCAACTTCCTCGTGCGCACCTATGACGAATTGCGCAATCTGGGCATCAGCCCCGAGGACCGGGCGATCAACTTCGCCGCCACCAATGCCTATCAGGGCGCCAGCGTCTTTGCCGACGGCATGAATCGCGGGCTCGAGCTCTACAGCATCACCGTCGCGCGCAGCCCGATCTGCCGGCCGGATTCCGATTGCTGGGATGTGCAGGTGACGATGTTCGACGCCGAGAACGAGCGGCGCGCCGCCCGCGTCTACCGCTTCACGGTGGATGTCAGCGAGGTCCTGCCCGTCACCGTCGGCGCCGGCCGCAACTGGAGCGTCCCGCTCAGCGCGTTGACGTGACCCGAGCCCATCCGCCGGGCCTGCCTGCGCGCGCCCGGCGGTTCCCGGCGTCGGCGCATGATGTGCCGGCGCCAGACCTGCGAACCTGAAGGAGAACCAACATGAGACGACCGATCCAGGCTCCGCCCGTCCAGCGCCATGGCAGCGGCCTGGCACAACTCTCGGGCACGGTCAGCCAGTCCGGCTGCTGCGTGCGGGTGGCCGGAATCTGCCTCGCCAGCTCTCCGATCTGCTGAACGGGCCGGATCATCCGAGCCCGCATCGGAAGACCGTTCGGCCTTAAAGACCCGCCGGTCGGTCCCAACGGGATGGGCGTCGCGCGACAGGCGCGCCGGCCATCCGGACATGCCAACGACCCACAGCCAGTCACCAACAGGGAGAAGTCATCATGAGATCCCCCATGCAATCGGCTCCGGTCATGCGCGGAGCGACTTTCGTCACGGATTCGGGCGGCGTCGGCCAGTCCTTCAGCTGGCGATGCCTGCTGAAGTGTGGCGTCAAGCTCGCCCGCTGCGCCCCCCAGTGCATTCCGAACCCGCTGAGTTCCGGCTGCATCAGCTGTCTCGGCTCGTCCTACAACACCTGCAAGAATTGCTTCTGACGACACCGGCGATCGCCGGCCCATCCGACCGGGCCGGCGGTCGCCCCGCAACGCACGATCCGCGTTGCACAAATGGACCCCACGGTCCGAGACTCGCCGCGTGCTACGCCTCTTGCGAGCGCGCCCCCGCATGATCCCCTTCGACAGGGAGGCTCAGACGATGGACATGCCCCGTCAGGCGAAGCCCCAGCCTCGCAATTTCATGCAGGAACTCGTCGGCCGGCAATGGGCGCCGACGGCCGAGGACCGCAGCGTGCCCGAAGCGCTGCGCCTGGAGGAGACCACCAGGCCGAAGCGCCGTCGCAAGAAGGCGGACGGCGCGTGCCTGCGCCAGCTCATGACCTTTTCGGTCGGCTGAGGCCCACCGCCCCCGCCGGCAGGGTCACAATTCCCTTGCGAAGCGCTCCGTCGCTTTCAGGAGTTCGTTCAGGATGCCCGGCTCGGCGAAAGCGTGGCCGGCGCCCTCGACCATGCGATAATCCGCCCGCACCCAGGCCTGGGCCAGCTGCCAGGAGGTGATCGCCGGCGTCACGACGTCGTAGCGCCCCTGCACGATGACCCCCGGAATGTCGGCGAGCCGGCCGGCGTCGCGGATCAGCTGCCCCTCCTCCAGCCACAGATCATGGTAGAAATAGTGGTTCTCCAGCCGGGCGAAGGCGATCGTCGCGTCCGAGACGGGACCGCCGGACGCCGGCTCGCCGCCCGGGGCGGTCCGCAGCATGACCGTCGCCGATTCCCAGCCGGTCCAGGCCCGCGCCGCCTCGGCCCGCACCGCCCGGTCCGGGTCGGTCAGGCGCATGCGATACGCCGCGATGATGTCGTCCTGCTCATTCGCCGGGATCGGCCCCAGGAGGTTTTCCCAGCGGTCGGGAAACAGCCGGTTGGCACCGCCGTCATAGAACCAGTCGAGCTCGGCCCGCCGGCCCGAGAAGATGCCGCGCAGGATCAGCCCCGAAACGCGCTCCGGATAGGTCTCGGCATAGGTGAGCGCCAGCGTCGCCCCCCAGGAGCCGCCGAACATCAGCCAGCGCTCGACGCCGATCAACTCGCGCAGCCGCTCCAGATCGGCGACCAGATGCCATGTTGTGTTGCCCTCCAGCTCGCCGAGCGGGGTCGAGCGCCCGCAACCGCGCTGGTCGAACAGCAGGATCCGGTAGCGCTCCGGATCGAACAGCCGCCGGTGCTGGGGCGACGCACCGCTCCCGGGCCCGCCATGCAGGAACACCACCGGGATGCCGCGCGGATTGCCGCACAATTCGTAATACAGCTCGTGCCCGTCGCCGACGGCAAGGCGTCCGGTCTCATAGGGCTCGATGGCGGGATAGGGCTTGCGCGTTGGTTCACTCATTCCCTGCCTTGTAGGGCAGACAACGCCGCTTGGCATCGGGGCACACCGATGAATTCTCGACGAGCGACGGGGAAGTGCCGAGTGCCGAGCCGACTGCGACATCCCGCTGCCGCAACGTCACGCCTAGCGGCTCCGCGACGCCCAACCGCCACCGCCAGATCGCCAACCTCCCAGCTGCGTCATCCTCGGGCTCCGACCCGAGGCCCCATGCCAAACCGTTCCCACCGCCGCCACGGCAACGGGCTCCCCTCCCCGATCGCCGCGACGGGGCGATGCCGAGGAATGGGTCCTCGGGTCAAGCCCGAGGATGACGCCGTGGGTGGGGTGTGTGTTGTGGATGGATGGCAAGCGTTGATGGGGTATGCGCAGTGGGTGACTGGCAGCGTGATGGCGGCCCTTGAATGGTTGATCGACACAGACGCCCGCACTGAACTCCCACCAGCTCAGCCCCCGCCCTCGCCACAAAGGGCGCCGCCCTCCCAGCCGCGTCATCCTCGGGCTCCGACCCGAGGCCCCATGCCAAGCCGTTCCCACCGCCGCCACGGCAACGGGCGCCCCTCCCCGTCCGCCGCATCGTGCGCGATGCCGAGGCATGGGTCCTCGGGTCAAGCCCGAGGATGACGCCGTGGGCGGTAGGAGCGCCGTGGATGAATGCAGGCGTTGGTTGGGTATGCGCAGAGGGTAACTGGCAGGCGTGATGGTAGCGCTTGAATGGGTGACCGGCGCAGTCGCCAGCACGGCACTCCCACCAGCTCAGCGGCCGCGCCCTCACCACAAAGCGCGCCAACCTCCAAGCTGCGTCATCCTCGGGCTCCGACCCGAGGACCCATGCCAAACCGTTCCCACCGCCGCCACGGCAACGGGCGCCTCTCCCCGACCGCCGCGACGTGGCGTTGCCGAGGAATGGGTCCTCGGGTCAAGCCCGAGGATGACGGCGTGGGCGGAAGGAGCGTTGCGGACGGCTGGAAGGCGTTGATGGGGTATGCGCAGAGGGAAACTGGCGGGCGTTGAGGTGGCCCTTGGATGGTTGACCAGGGCAGACGCCCGCACAGCACACCCCCGCGGTTCAGCACCCCCCGCCCTCGCCACAAAGGGCGCCGACCTCCCAGCCGCGTCATCCTCGGGCTCTGACCCGAGGACCCATGCCAAACCGCTCCCACCGCCGCCACGGCAGCGGGCGCCCCTCCCCGATCGCCGCGACGTGGGGATGCCGAGGCATGGGTCCTCGGGTCAAGCCCGAAGATGACGCCGTGGGTGGGATGAACGGCGTGGAGGGATGGCAGGTGTGATGGTGACCAGTGAATGGATAGCCGGTGCAGTTGCCAGCACGTGGGTCCCAGCACCGCAGGCGCCCACCGCCGCCCCACTGCCGCCGCTAGCGCTTCATCTCCCAGGTGGTGATGCGTTCGCCGGTGTCGGGGTCCTTGCCGTCCTTGAGCTGGATGCCCTCGGCGAGCAGGTCGTCGCGGATGCGGTCGGCCTCGGCGAAGTTCTTCGCCCGCAGGAGATCGAGGCGCTCGGCGATCCGGGCGGCGATGGCGTCCGTCGGCACCGGCGCGGCCAGGTCCGACGTCGCGGCGAGATAGCCGGATACGTCGATCCCGATCAGGTCGAGGCAGGCGCGCAGCGCGGCCGGGTCGGCCTTGCGCAGCGCGTGCAGTTCGGCGATGGCGGCGGCACTCGCCAGATCATCGGACAGGGCGGCGAGGAAGCGCTCGCTCGGCGCGGAGGGCGCGACCTCGGCCACGGCCCGCGCCCAGCCGGCCAGCGCCTCCTCGGCCTCCTCCAGACGCTTCACCGAGAAGTCGATCGGCTCGCGATACTGGGTCATCAGCATGGCCAGCCGCAGCACGGCGCCCGGCCAGGACCGCCGGCCGAACCGCTTCGTGTGCAGGAGGTCGTGGATGGTGACGAAATTGCCGTCCGACTTCGACATCTTGCGGCCCTCCAGCTGGAGGTAGCCATTGTGCATCCAGAGCTGCGCCATCGCCGCGGTGCCGTGGGCGCAGCGGGACTGGGCGATCTCGTTCTCGTGATGCGGAAAGATCAGGTCGAGCCCGCCGCCATGGATGTCGAAGGTCTGGCCGAGATAGGCCTCGCTCATTGCCGAGCATTCGATATGCCAGCCGGGACGGCCCTTCGGCATGCCGGTGCGGCCTGCGGCCTCCCAGGCCTCGCGGCCCCAGGGCGCCTCCCAGCCCGGCTCGCCCCGCGACGACAGTTTCCACAGGACGAAGTCCCCCGGATTGCGCTTGTGGCCTTCGACCGCGATGCGCGCGCCGGCCCGCTGCTCGTCCAGCCTGCGGTTCGACAGCTGGCCGTAATCGGCCATCGAGGTGACGTCGAACAGCACTTCGCCGCCCGCCTCGTAGGCATGGCCCTTCTCGATCAGCGTGGCGATCATCGACACCATGTCGTGGCCGTCGCTGCGCCCGGTGACGAAATCGGTCGCCCGCGGCTCGTGATCGGGCGGAAGGCAGCCGAGCGCCGCGACGTCGGCGTGGAACTGGTCGGCCGTCGCCTGCGTGACCTTCGCGATCGCCGCATTCAGCGGCAGGTCCGGATAGTCCCGCGCCGCCCGTCGGTTGATCTTGTCGTCGACGTCCGTGATGTTGCGCACATAGGTGACGTGATCGGCGCCGTAGAGATGGCGCAGCAGCCGGTAGAGCACGTCGAAAACAATCACCGGCCGGGCATTGCCGATATGGGCGTAGTCGTAGACGGTCGGCCCGCACACATACATGCGCACATGCCGGTCGGCCTCGGCCTTCCCCGGATCCTGCCAGTCGAGCGGCCGGAACTCCTCCTTGGCGCGCTTCATGGTGTTCCAGAGCGTCAGCCCCCGAAAGCCGTCGTCCATCACTCGTCCCCGGTCGTCTGCATGGTTGCGGAGGCTCTCGCTAACGCCATTCGGCCCGGCTGACAAATCGCGGCGGAGACCCGCGCCGACGGACCCCACGATTCATGACATTCGGACATGCGGCTTGATCGAAAACGGACGGCGCAATTTCCATTCGCAAAGCGTACCAAACTGGAAATATTCCAATCGCCTGGAACCCTTTCACTGTATCGCGATTGCCACTGCATGCCCCAAACGAAGGTGGCGCACCGAGGTTGTGATTTCGGTTTAGAATTTGCCGCTAATCTGGCGCAATCGGGGTCATTGGTTGCGGTCCCATCCAGCCGACGAGACATGGCAATGAGCAGCAGCAACAGTATCGAATTTCGTTCCAAGAGCGAGCGTGAGCGCGACATCCATCTGGAGCGCAATTACCGCGAGATCGGCAACCGCGCGATTGCCGCGGCGAGCCAGTCCTGCTGCAAGCAGAAGCGCGTCGAGACGCGCCGGGACAGCCACGCCGGCGCCGACCTGACCGCCGCCCACTAAGGCGACGGTCGCGGATCTCAGAAATCCGCGCTCATCAGCAGCGTGATGGACAGAAGCGCCATCACGGCGGCGATCGAAACGTCCAGGATCCGCCATGCGGCGGGTCTGACGAAGACGGGCGCAAGCAGCCGCGCACCGTAGCCCAGCGCCACGAACCACACCGCCGAGGCGATCATCGCCCCGCCGGCATAGGCCGTGCGCTCGCTCGCCTCGCCATAGCGGGCCGACAGGCTGCCCAGCAGCACCACCGTGTCCAGATAGACATGCGGGTTGAGGAAGGTCAGCCCGAGCACCACGCCGATCGCGGCCCGCCGGCTCATCAGCCGTGCGCCACGGACCGCCATCGCGTCCGGATGGAACGCCCGCCGCAGCGCCAGCACCGCATAGACGGCGAGGAAGGCCGCGCCGCCCAGCGTCACCAGCCGGACGATCTCCGGTGCACCGGTGATCAGCGTGCCGAGCCCGGCGACGCCGGCGGCGATCAGCGCCGCATCCGCCAGCGTACAGACCAGCACCACCGCCAGCACGTGGTTGCGGGCCAGCCCGCGCTCGAGCACGAAGGCGTTCTGCGCCCCGATCGCCACGATCAGGCCGAGACCCAGCGCAAAGCCCCGCGCCCCGGCCGCAAGCAGTTCCATTCAGCTATCCGTCACCGATCGAGAGCAGGAGAGCCGCCTCAATGGGCGGCGATGAACGCGGTCAGGATCTCGCGCGCGGCGAGCAGATCGCGCTTGTCGATCATCTCGGCCACCGTGTGGATGTAGCGCGTGCCGACGGCGATGCCGACCGCCCGCGCTCCCGAGGCCGCCTGCTGGACGGCGGCGCCGTCCTGTCCGCCGCGGGCGAGGATGGTCCGCTGGAAGGCGATGTCCTTGGAGCGGGCCAGCGCCTCGATCTCGCGCACGAGGTCGATGTCGGCAATGAAGGACCCATCCTTCAGATGCAGGCCGAAGCCCTTGCCCTGCACCGTGGTGCGGTCCTTTTCCGGCACGCCCGGCGTGTCGCAGGCGAGCGTCGTGTCGACGCCGATGCCGATGTCCGGCTGCACGCCGAAGGCCGCCGTCTTGGCGCCGCGCAGGCCGACTTCCTCCTGGGCGGTGAAGGCGACCGTCAGTTCGCAATCATGGGTCTCGCCCGCCTCGACCAGCTTGCGCACGGCCTCCAGGCCGAGCCAGCAGGCGATGCGGTTGTCCAGCGCCTTGGAGACGATCTTCTCGCCCATCTCCTCGAAAGGCTCGTTCATCACCACGAAGTCGCCGACCTGCACCATGTCCTTCGTCGCCGCGCCATGGCCGATATCGACGAAGAACTCGTTCGGCTCCGGCATCTTCTTGCGCTCTTCGGCCGACTGGATGTGGATCGGCTTGCCCTCGGCGTTCATCACGCCCTTGAAGTCGCCGTCGTCGGTGCAGACGAGGACGCGGCGCGAGAACAGATTGCGCGGATCGAAGCCGCCGACCGGATCGATGTGGATGAAGCCCTTGTCGGTGATGTGGCTGACGAGGAAGCCGATCTCGTCCATGTGGCAGAGCAGCATGACCTTCTTCGGCTTGTCGCCCTTGCCCTTGCGGGTGCAGATCAGCGAGCCGAGCGTATCGACGCGGATCTCGTCGAACAGGCCCTCCGCCTCTTTGGTGATCAGGTCGCGCACGCGGTGTTCGCGGCCGGGCACGCCGGGGGTTTCGCACAGACGCTTCAGAAGATCGGTGTTCACGGGGCTATCGTCCTGTTGGAAATGTCAGAAGAGCGAGGGCTGGATCGGGCCATCGGCCGCGCCGTCGTCCGGCTCGGACGCGGTCTCCACCGGCAACTGGATATCGGGGCCGGTATTGGCAACCTTGTTGACCTTGTCCGACACCCGCACCGGCTCGAAGAAATCGTCGTTCGCCGCGGTGAGTATGTCGCCGACCGACGCGGGATCGTGGGTGCGGCAGTCCAGCCAGCGGTCGTGATCCTGTGGCAGGACAACCACCGGCATCCGGTCGTGGATCGGCGCGATGCCGGGATTGGCGGCCGTCGTCAGGATGGCGGCGGTGTCGATCTCGCTGCCGTCCGGCGCCAGATAGGTCTCCATCAGCCCGGCAAAGGCGAAGGGCCGGCCGTCCGCCGGACGCAGGAAATACGGCTCGGACTTCGCCTTGCCCTGCCGGCGCCATTCGTAGAAGCCGGTCGCCGGCACGAGGCAGCGCCGGTAGCGCATGGCGCCGCGAAAGGCGTTCTTCTCGCTCGCGGTCTCGGCCCGGGCGTTGATCAGCAGCGGAAACGCCTTCAGATCCTTGACCCAGGACGGGATCAGGCCCCATCGCACGATCAGCGCCGTGCGGTTCGGCAGATTCGCACCGGGCCGCTCGGGCTGGCCGCCGATGGCGATCAGGATCGGCTGGGTCGGCGCGATGTTGTAGCGTGGCGGAAACGGATCGAGCTCCGCCAGCGCCAGCAGCGCGGCGACGTCGTCCGGGGGTGCCGTGAGAGTGAAACGTCCGCACATGCCGGCTGTTGAGCCGCAGCGCCCGCGTCCTGTCAAGCGGGTCGCGGCCGATCCGGCAAGCGGAGTGAAGAGGACCTTGCCCATGCCAGAGACCAGCCCCCGTCCGCTTCTCGGCGTCTCCTGCGGCCTCGTCGCCGAGGACCGCCTGCTTCTCGTCGAACGCGGCCGACCGCCCTTTGCCGGCAAGCTGAGCCTGCCCGGCGGCAAGCTGCGCTTCGGCGAAGCGGTCGCGGCCGCCGCGCGGCGCGAACTGGCCGAGGAGACCGGTGCGGTGGCGGACAATCTCGCCTTCGTCACGCTGCACGAGGCGATCGATCCGGATTTCCACGCGGTGATCGCGGTCTTCGGCGGACGGCTGATGGCCGGCAGCGAACTGGCGGCGGCCGACGATGCGGCGGCGCTGCACTGGCTGGCCCTCGCCGACATCGAGGCCGCCGAGGCTGCGGGCCGCACGACGCCCGGTCTTTACGATGTCGCACGGAAGGTCCTCGCCACCTGCGCGGAAAACTGACACACCGGGGGCAACGAACGGCGTGCGATTCCTGTTGCCCGAAAGGCGCAGGCGCGGGAGATAAGCGGCCGGGCATCGGACCGATCGTTGCAATTGTCTTAACGAAGGACGAAACATCGGCCATGCGTCGAATGATGATAGCCGCGACGGCCGCACTGGTGGTCTCTTTCGCCGGTTCCGTGGCGGGCGATCACCGGGCGCTGGCCCAGGAGAGCGCCCCGGCGGAGACCGTGCCGGAAGCTGCAGCGCCGCGGGGCGAGGCAGCATTCCTGAAGCCGCTCGGACGGCTGGCGTCGATCCTCGGCTCCATCCACTTCCTGCGGACCCTGTGCGGCGACACCGACGCGGCGATCTGGCGCCAGAAGATGGAAGAGCTGCTGGCCGAGCAGGCGCCGGGAGAGGCCGACCGCCGCTATCTGATCGGCAGCTTCAACAGCGGCTACCGGGCGTTCGAATCGACCTATCGCGAATGCACCCCCGCCGCACGGGTCGCGGTGAACCGCTATCAGGGCGAAGGGGTCACTCTGGCACGCGAAATCAGTGCCAGATACGGGAATTAACCGATGATTAACGGTTCGGAAAAACGGCGAGACTGTTCGCGCCCGGATCGTGCTAGGACCTTAACGGGACGTGAAGCCGCATGGCTGGAATTGAGGGAATCGGAATGATCGATTTGCAGAGCGCCGAACTGGACGAAATGATCCAGGCCGAAAAGAAGCAAGTCGCATTCGAGTATCACAACGAAGCCTGGGCCGACGGCATTTCCGACGGCATCGAGGCCGAGATCCTCGCCGAGACTGCCATTGCCACCGCCCTCACCGAGCTGGTGCGCCGCCATGGCGAGGACGACGTCCTCGAAATGGTCGAGACCCTGCGCCAGCGCATCGAATATGGTGAATTCCGTCCCGACCGGATCATCCAGTAGCCTCTGCCCTCCCCGCGGTCCGGATATTTTACCGCACCCCATCGTCCAACGCAGCGGAGGTCCGTCGTGCCGACGCGCCTGACCCTTGCCCTCAGCACTGCTCTCTTCGCGCTGGCGACCCTCGTCGCCGGCGACGCGCTGGCGTTGTCGCAGATCGACCCCGTCGAGGGCCGCTCCGGCTCACGTGAAGGCATCATCGCGGTGCCGCTACCGCCGCTGACGGATGCGCCGGCCAGCGAGACGGAGTCCGGCCGGCCGCAGGGACCGGGCGAAGGCACCGATGCCGGCGAAGT
The DNA here is from genome assembly GCF_049132005.1 of Aurantimonas sp. NFXS3. Lineage (NCBI taxonomy): Bacteria > Pseudomonadati > Pseudomonadota > Alphaproteobacteria > Hyphomicrobiales > Aurantimonadaceae > Aurantimonas > Aurantimonas sp. NFXS3. The sequence goes on along the minus strand of NZ_JAGDDZ010000001.1, from coordinate 803,196 downwards.
GCCGCTGTCGCCGGAAGACGAGGTCGAGCCGGGCGACACACGTCCGGCGCCCGCCGAAGGGCCCGAACGCCGGCGTGAACCGAGGCCCGCCGGCGAGGCGCCGGCCGATGCCACCGATCGTCCCGGCCCCGGCACCCCGCGTCAGGACGGGGCGCGGGCAAGGCCGGACGGCGCAACCACCAATTACCAGACCGAACGGGCGCCGAGCGCGGCTCTCGCCTCGGAAGTCGCCTATGGCGATGCCGGGCTGCCGCGCCCGGTCCGCGACCTGCGGGCCCGGCTGATGGCCGTGGCCAGAAGCGGCGAGATCGAGAAGCTGGCGCCCTATATCGAACGCGGCGACCACGGCACGGTCCTGTCCTTCGGCCAGGGCGGCGAGGACCCGATCGCCTTCCTGAAATCGGCCTCCGGCGACGGCGAAGGGATCGAGATCCTCGCCATCCTCCTGGAAGTGTTGCAGTCGGGCTATGCCCGGATGGAGCCGGACACCGACAACGAGATCTATGTCTGGCCCTATTTCACCCAGCAGCCGATGGATTCGCTGACCAAGCCGCAACTGGTCGAGCTGTTCGAACTGGTGACCGCCGGCGACTACCGGAACATGCGCGAATTCGGCGCCTATAATTTCTACCGGGTCGGCATCTCGCCCGAGGGCCGGCTGGAATTCTTCGTCGCCGGCGACTGAGCCTTTAGCGTCTCCGGCCGGTCAGCCGGCTTTCGCCGCCATCAGCCGTTCAAGCTGCGCTGCCGTCTCCTGCGCCCCCATCGCCTTGGCCGCGCCCAGCGCGTCGACGCCGTCCGCGGCGCGAGCCTCGAGATCGGCGCCGCGCTCCAGGAAATAATCGACCATCTCGGTGCGGTTGAACATCGCCGCCATCATCAGCGGCGTGCGCCCGTCCGGCCCGCTGCCGTTGATGGCGGCGCCATGGTCGAGAAGCAGCCGCGCAATCTCCGCCTCGCCCTTGAAGGCGGCGCCGGCCAGCGGTGTCTGGCCGCGATCGTTGACCAGCGACGGATCGGCGCCGCGTTTCAGCAGCAGTTCCGTCAGTTCGACATGGCCGTGATAGCTCGCCAGCATCAGCAGGCTGTCGCCCTTCTCGTTGCGCAGATTGGGCGGCAGGCCCTTGTCGAGGAAGTCGGCCATGGCGACGGCGTCGCCGCCGCGCGCCGCCTGGAAGACCATGGCGGCCAGCGCCAGCGTCTCCTCGTCGAATTGTGGGGCGGGGCCGTTCGCCTCGTCCTGCATGGCCGTCTCCTTGATCCGTGGCGTCTGCACCGTGCGGACTTAGGAAGTCGCTGACGGATGCCAAGCCATGGGACGACAGACGGCCCCCGGCCGCCTCAGCCCTGGCCGCCTCAGCCCCGGCCGCCGAGCGGCGCCAGGGTCTCGACGAACTCCACCGGCTCGCCGGTCGACGGCGCGACAAGCTCGCCCTCCCACATGGCCCGACGGCCGCGCACCAGCGTGCCCACCGGCCAGCCGGTGACCGCCTTGCCGTCATAGGGCGTCCATTGCGAGCGCGAGCCGATCCAGTCGTCGGTGATGGTGGCGTCGCGCTTCAGGTCGACGACGGTGAAGTCGGCATCGTAGCCGAGCGCGATGCGCCCCTTGCGCGACAGGCCGAAGATCCGCTGCGGGCCGGCCGAAGTCAGGTCGACGAAGCGGGCAAGCGACAGGCGGCCATTGGCGACATGGTCGAGCATGATCGGCACAAGGGTCTGCACGCCGGTCATGCCGGAGGGCGATTTCGGATAGATTGCGAGCTTCTCTTCCAGCGTGTGCGGCGCATGGTCGGAGCCGAGAACGTCGACGACGCCGGCCGCGATGCCGTGCCAGATGCCGTCGCGGTGGCGTGCGTCGCGCACCGGCGGGTTCATTTGCAGCTTGGTGCCGAGCCGGCTGTAATCCTCGGCACTCATGGTCAGATGATGCGGCGTCGCCTCGCAGGTAACGTTGCGCTTGTGCCCGGCGAGATAGACGATCTCCTCGGCCGTAGAGATGTGCAGCACGTGGATGCGCGCGCCCACCTGCTCGGCAATGCCGACCAGCCGCTCGGTGCATTGCAGCGCCGCCACCTCGTCGCGCCAGACCGGATGCGACGCCGGATCGCCCTCGACCCGCAGGTCGGCGCGGTCGCGCAGCCGGAACTCGTCCTCGGAATGGAAGGCGGCGCGGCGGCGGGTGCGGCGCAGGATCTCGCGCACGCCGTCATCGTCCTCGACCAGCAGCGAGCCGGTCGACGAGCCCATGAACACCTTGATGCCGGCCGCGCCCGGCAGCCGTTCCAGCTCGGCGACGTCGGCGGCGTTCTCGCGGGTACCCCCGACCCAGAAGGCGAAGTCGCAATGCATCCGGTGGCGGCCGCGCGCCACCTTGTCGGCGAGCGCTTCCTCGCTGGTGGTCAGCGGATTGGTGTTCGGCATCTCGAAGACGCAGGTGACGCCGCCCAGCACCGCGGCGCGCGATCCGGTCTCCAGGTCTTCCTTGTGGGTGGCGCCCGGCTCGCGGAAATGCACCTGGCTGTCGATGACGCCGGGCAGGATGTGCAGCCCGGTGCAGTCGATCACCTCGCCGGCCAATGCCGCGTCCAGCGTGCCGATCGCGGCGATGCGCCCGTCGACGATACCGACGTCGCGCTCACCGGCGCCGTCCTGGTTGACGACGATGCCGCCCTTGAGAACCGTGTCGAAGGTCGCGGCGTTGCTGGCACTCGTTCCCATGGCGTCGTTCCGTGCTTGTCCCTCTGGAGTGCCCGGCTTACGTAAACAGGCAGGATCACACAAGCGAGCCGTCCATGCCCTATGCCCGCCTGCCGGAGCGCAGCCTCCTTGCCGTCACCGGGGAGGCCGCCCATCATTTTCTGCAGAACCTCGTCACCGCCGACCTCGACAGTCTGGCCGAAGGCGAGATGCGCCCCTGCGCGCTGCTGACGCCGCAGGGCAAGATCCTGTTCGAATTCCTCATCGGCAAACAGGCCGACGGGCTGCGCATCGATGTGGCGACAAGCGCCGCCGCCGATCTGAAGAAGCGCCTGACCCTCTACCGCCTGCGCACCAAGATCGGCATCGAATCGCCCGACCTGCCGGTCCATGCGGTGTGGGAAGAGCCCGACCTCACCGCCGCCGAACTTCATGCCGATCGCCGTTTCCCCGAGGGCGAGATGGCGCGGCTCTACGGCACTCCGCCGGAAGGGCTCGCCGAGGCCTCCGCCGACGATTACCGCCTGCGCCGCATCCGCGCCGGCATCGCCGAGGCGGAGACCGACTATCCCGGCTCCGACGTCTTCCCGCATGACGTGCTGTTCGACCAGAATGGCGGCGTGTCCTTCCGCAAGGGCTGCTTCGTCGGCCAGGAGGTCGTCTCGCGCATGCAGCACCGCGGCACCGCGCGGCGGCGGCTGATGCTGCTGGCCGGCGAACGGCATTTGACGCCCGGCTCCAACATCGAGGCCGGCGGAAAGACCATCGGCACCGTCCTGTCGGCCGACGGCACCGAGGGCTTCGGCTTCCTGCGGATCGACCGGCTGGCCGGCGCCCTGTCGCGCGGCGACGAATTGTCGGCCGACGGCGTGCCGGTGACGGCGACGATCCCGCCCTGGGCCGGTTTCGCCCTGCCCGAACCCGCCGGCGCCGATGGCGAGACCGCCGGAAGCGAGGCATGAGCCGCACCGACGCGAAACCGCAGCGCGTCTGGCAGCGCATGCTGTCGGGCCGCCGGCTCGACCTGCTCGATCCCTCCCCGCTCGACATCGAGATCGAGGACGTCGCCCATGGCCTGGCGCGTGTCGCCCGCTGGAACGGCCAGACCCGCGGCGATCACGCCTTTTCCGTCGCCCAGCATTCGCTGATCGTCGAGGCGATCGTCGCGCGCCGCGAGCCCGATCCGCGCTGGCGCCTTGCCGCGCTGCTGCATGACGGCCCGGAATATGTGATCGGCGACATGATCTCGCCCTTCAAGAGCGTCATGGGCGGCGACTACAAGCTGGTGGAAAAACGCCTGCAGGCGGCGCTGCATCTGCGCTTCTCCCTGCCGGCGACGCTGCCCGCCGCCGTCGAGAAGGCGATCAAGGCCGCCGACCGGCTGTCGGCCTATCACGAGGCGACGCTGCTTGCCGGCTTCGACGAGCGCGAGGCGGCGCAGTTCTTCGGCAAGCCCGGCGCGGCGCTGCTCGATGCCGCGGATTTTGCCCCCGTCCCGACCGCGGCGACGGAAGCCGCCTTCCTCAGGCGCTTCGCCGAACTCGACGCCGCGCTGGCCGGCGCGGCCGGCTCCAGCGACCGGGCCCCGGCCAAAGCGTCGCGGCAGGGGTGACATCGGCGCATCCCGGCGCGATATGTGGACCCATGTCCTATCTCGTCGTCTCGTCCCTCGCCGAACTACCCGCCACGGTCGCCAGCCATGGCGCCCAGGATCTGGTCACGCTGATCAACGCCGACACGCGGGTCGACCGGCCGTCCGGCATCGCGCCGGACCGGCATCTGTTCCTCGGCTTCAACGACATCGCCGAGCCGATCGAGGGGCTGACGGCCCCGACCGTCGACCATCTCGACCAGTTGCTGGACTTCGGCACGCGCTGGCGCCGCGACACGCCGCTGGCGGTGCATTGCTGGGCCGGCATCAGCCGCTCCACCGCCGCCGCCTATATCCTGGCGCTGTCGATCAATCCGGATCTTCAGGAAGAGGCGCTGGCGAACGAGCTGCGCAGGCGGGCGCCGTCCGCCACCCCCAATCCGCGCCTCGTCGCCCTCGCCGACGACAAGCTGCAGCGCGGCGGCCGCATGGTTTCCGCCATCCGCGCCATCGGCCGCGGCGAAGACGCCTTTTCGGGCACGCCCTTCATCTTGCCGCTGACGCTCTGATCGACGAGCGGCGGCGTCAGCCCCGCGGCTTGTAGACGTGGTCGGGGCCCGGGAAGCTGCGGCTGCGCACCTCATCGGCATAGTCCGCGATGGCCTGGCTGGCGGCCTCGCCGAGCGCGCCGTAGCGCTTGACGAAGCGCGGCACGCGCGGCGTCAGGCCGAGCATGTCCTCCAGCACCAGGATCTGGCCGTCGCAGGCTGCCGAGGCGCCGATGCCGATGCTGGGCGCCGCGATCTCGGCCGTGATCGTCTCGGCCAGCGGCTCGACGATGCCTTCCAGCACCACGGCGAAGGCGCCGGCGTCACTGACCGCCTTCGCGTCGGCAAGGATGCGGTCGCGCGCGGAGTCGTCATGGCCCTGGCTGCGAAACCCGCCCATGGCGTTCACCGCCTGGGGCGTCAGGCCGACATGGGCCATCACCGGAATGCCGCGCTCGACGAGGAAGGCGATGGTCGGCGCCATGTGCTGGCCGCCTTCCAGCTTGATCGCGCCGCAGCCGGTCTCCGCCATCACCGTCGCCGCCGCGCGAAACGCCTCCTGCGGGCTCGCCTCGTAGCTGCCGAAGGGCATGTCGACGACGATCAGTGCCTTCTCCGTCGCTGAGACCACGGCCCGGCCATGGGCGATCATCAGTTCCAGCGAGGCGCCGAGGGTGGACGCCATGCCGTGCTCGACCATGGCGAGGCTGTCGCCCACCAGGATGAAATCCACATGCGGATCGACCAGAGCCGCCATGGTCGCGTTATAGGCCGTCAGGGCCACGATGGGGGTGGCGCCCTTGCGGCCGGCAATGGCGGGCGCCGTTAGGCGGGTCGTGCGAACCGGCGTGCTCATGCGGCCTGCCCTCCCGTTTCACGCCCTTGCGCTTTCTCTGCGACGCGCTGGTCGATCAGCAGCACGTCGCCGAAGCGGGCGGTCACCAGGATCACCACCGGCCGGTCGTCGATCGCCGTCACCGCATCGAGGTTTGCCGCGTCGCGAATGTCCAGCGAGGCGAGATCGGCGCGCGGCTCGGCGGCGATGATCTCCCGCATGGCCGCCAGCACCGGCTCCGGCTCGGCGGCACCGGCCCGCAGCAGCGCCTCGCCCCGGTCCAGCGCCCGCGCCAGCACCACGGCCGCGTCGCGGTCCTGAGGCGTCAGCCGTACATTGCGCGACGACATGGCGAGACCGTCGGCCTCCCGCACCGTCGGCACGCCGACGATGGCGACCGGCGACGACAGGTCGGCGACCATGCGGCGGATCACGGTGAGCTGCTGGTAGTCCTTCTCGCCGAAATAGGCCCGGTCCGGCTGGACGATGTTGAACAGCTTGGTGACCACCGTCGCGACGCCGCGAAAGTGCCCCGGCCGCGCCGCGCCGATCAGGATCTGGCCGAGCGGCGCGAGATCGACGGATGTCTGCAAGGGTTGCGGATACATTTCCGCCACCGTCGGCGCGAACACCTGGACGCCGGCGAACGCCGCCAGCTGCGCGAGGTCGCGTTCCAGATCGCGCGGATAGGCGTCGAGATCCTCGTTCGGCCCGAACTGGGTCGGGTTCACGAAGATCGTCACCACCACGACGTCGTTCTCGGCGCAGGCCCGCTCTACGAGCTTCAGATGGCCGGCATGGAGATAGCCCATGGTCGGCACCACGCCGACGCTCTCGCCCCGGGCCCGGCATTCCGCCAGCGCCGCCCGCATCGATCCGATCTCGCTATGTACCTGCACGCAGTCCTCCCCACCGTCTGGCCGCGGCTTTTATCGTCTGCGGGGCGCGAGCGAAAGCCGTCGCAACCGGTTGCGGGACCGGACTTGTGGGCGACCGATCAGCGCCGGTGATCGCTGCGATCACGGAAACGCGGTTTCACGGGCGATGCGCCGGGTCTAGTAATGGCAGCGAACCGATGCGGGGATGACGAGATGAGCGCGACGACGACGACCGCGAGCGCCGACCGGACGCCATGGCTGGCGATTGCCGCCGGCTGCCTGATCGCGCTTCTCACCTTCGGGCCGCGCTCGGCGATCGGCTTCTTCCAGATCCCGATGCTCACCGACAATGGCTGGAGCCGCGAGGATTTCGCCATCGCCATCGCCATCCAGAACCTCTTCTGGGGCGCCGGCCAGCCGCTGTTCGGCGCCATCGCCGATCGCTTCGGCACCGCCAAGGTGCTGGTCCTGTCCGGCTTCCTCTATGCCGCGGGCCTGGCCATCACCGCCGTCGCGTCAACGCCGCTCTGGCTGACCATCGGTTCGGGCGTCCTCGTCGGGCTGGGCGTCGCCGCCGGCTCCTTCGGCATCGTGCTCGCGGCCTTCGCGCGGCGGGTCTCGGCCGAGCAGCGCTCCTTCGTCTTCGGCCTCGGCACCGCCGCCGGCTCGGCCGGCATGTTCGTCTTCGCGCCGCTCAGCCAGGGACTGATCGACCGTTTCGGCTGGTCGGATTCGCTTCTGGTCCTGTCGGCGATGATGCTGCTGGTGCCGCTCTTCGCCTTCGCCCTGCGCGGCAACAGCCGCACCACGCGCGGCCATTCCAGCCTGGTGGCGGAGATCGAGCAGACCATGGGTGCGGCGCTGCGCGAGGCTTTCGCGACGAAGAGCTACGTGCTTTTGACCACCGGCTTCTTCGTCTGCGGCTTCCAGGTCGCCTTCATCACCGCCCACTTCCCGGCCTATCTCGCCGACAAGGCCATCGCCCCGGTCTGGGCGGTCACGGCGCTGGCGCTGATCGGCTTCTTCAACATCATCGGCTCGATCGCCTCGGGCCTCATCGGCCAGCGCTATTCCAAGCCGCATTTCCTGGCGCTGATCTATGTCGGCCGGTCGATCGCGGTGACGATCTTCCTGCTGACGCCGATCACGCCGCTGACGGTGGTGGTCTTCGCCGTGGTCATGGGCCTGTTGTGGCTGTCCACCGTGCCGCCGACCAACGCCCTCGTCGCGATCATGTTCGGCACACGCTATCTCGGGCTCCTGGGCGGCCTCGTCTTCCTGTCCCACCAGATCGGCTCGTTCCTCGGCGTCTGGCTGGGCGGCTATCTCTATGCCGTCGCCGGCTCCTACGATCCGGTGTGGTGGCTCGGCGTCGGGCTGGGTCTCGTCGCGGCGCTGGTCCACTGGCCGATCCAAGAGGCGCCGGTGGTGCGGGCGCCGGTTCCGGCCTGAGCCAGCCTTCCAACTGCGACTAGGCAGCGATTCCGATCTTGCGCAGCGCCGACAGGAAGCCGGCGCGCGCATCCGGCACGTCGATCCCGCGCGGCTCGTAGACATGGCGGCCAAGGAAATAGCCGGTCAGGCGGTACCCCGCCGCCAGCGATTCCGCATCGCTGGCCGTGGCGGCATCGGCGAGGAAGGCGGGCAATGTCAGCAGCTTGTCGTGCCACGGCGCGCCGGCGTCGCGGCTGACCGCCCGGCCGGTGCGCGGCGAAACATAGGCGAGATCGTCACGCTGGCCGGTGGCGGCGCAGCGCTCCAGGTCGAGGCCGAAGCCCAGCTCCTCCAGGAGCGCGATCTCGAAGCGCAGCATCAGTTCGGCGACGAGTTCGGGCCGGTCGAGATGATCGACGATGATCTGCAGCCCGTCATAGAGCCGCGCATGGGGATCGCGCTCGGCCAGAAGCCGCAGATGCGCCGCGACGAGTTGCACGCCGTTCAACCCGACGCCGGATTCCATCAGCCGGGCGGCGCGCAGTTCCAGCGGTTCCAGAACGAAGGCGCCCATATGCTCGTCGAGCCGGGCGCGCCAGTGGACGGCGACGGAATTGCCCGGCTGCAGCACCGGCTGCTGCTTGCGCGAGCGCCCGCCCCGCACGAGGCCGAGATGCCGGCCCCGCGCACGCGTCATCACCTCGGCGACGACACTGGTCTCGCCGAGGCGCCGCACGCCGAGCACGATCGCTTCCTCACGCCATTCCATGTCACATCAGCGCCGCAGCGCACTTCGGACCGGTCCGCCGCGACGGCAGGAGCGGCCGCAGGCGGTCAGCTGGAATAGTCCAGCCCCATCTCGCGATAGCGCTCGGGATCGTCGCCCCAATTGCCGCGCACCTTCACGAACAGGAACAGATGCACCTTCTGGTCGGCCGCTTCGGTGATCTCCTTGCGGGCCGCCGAACCGATCGCCTTGATGGTCTCGCCATTGTGGCCGATCACGATGCGTTTCTGGCTGTCCCGCTCGACATAGATGGTCTGCTCGATCCGCACCGAACCGTCCTGGCGCGTCTCCCACAGCTCGGTCTCGACATGCGAGCTGTAGGGCAGCTCCTGGTGCAGGCGCAGATACAGCTTCTCGCGGGTGATCTCGGCGGCGAGCTGGCGCAGCGGCAGGTCGGTGATCTGGTCTTCGGGGTAGTACCAGGGCCCTTCCGGCAACGCCTTGGCCAGATAGTCCATCAGGTCGCCGCAGCCCGAGCCGTTCAGCGCCGAGATCATGAAAATCTCGTCGAAGGCGACGCCGCGCTCGGTGATCTGCTGGGTCAGGCCGAGCAGCCGGTCGCGGCGCATCTGGTCGACCTTGTTGAGCAGCAGGACCTTGGGCTGCTTCACATCCTTGAGGCGTTCGAGAATGGTCTCGACCTCCTCGTTGATGCCGCGGTCGGCGTCGATGATCGCCAGCACGATGTCGGCGTCGCGGGCGCCGCTCCATGCGGTGCGCACCATCGCCCGGTCGAGCCGGCGCTTCGGCGCGAAGACGCCCGGCGTGTCGACGAAAACGATCTGCGTGCGATCGCGCATGGCGATGCCGCGCACGAGGGCCCGGGTGGTCTGCACCTTGTGGGTGACGATCGACACCTTGGTGCCGACGAGCTGGTTGACCAGCGTCGACTTGCCGGCGTTGGGGGCGCCCAGCAGCGCCACGAAGCCCGAGCGCGTCGGTCCTTCTGCGGCAGGCGCGGCGCTCGCCTCGGTCGTCTCGTTGCCGGTCGTGTTGTCGTCTTCGGTCAATTGTCGTCCTTCCAGACGGATTCGCGAATGAGCACCGCCGTGGCGGCCTCCTGTTCGGCAATGCGGCGGGACCGGCCCTGCCCGTCCGCGGGAGCAACGTCCGGGATCGAGACCCGCACGGTGAACAGTGGATCATGGTCGGGGCCGGAGCGCTCGACGATCTCGTATTGCGGCGTCACGGGCCCGCGCGTATGCGCCCATTCCTGCAGCGCCGTCTTGGCATCGCGGCGTGCGGCGACACTCTTGCCAAGCCGCCCGCCCCAGTAACGCACGATGAAGTCGCGCGCCGTATCGAGCCCCTCACCCAGATAGATAGCCGCGATCAGCGATTCCACCAGATCGGCGCGAATGCTCTTGGTGCGATCGCTCTTCAGCTTCTTCAGGTCGCCGCCATGGCGGACGAACTCGTAGAGGCCCAGCTCGTCGGCGATCTCGGCGCAGGTATCGGCGCTGACCAGCGAATTCAGCCGCAGCGACAGCTCGCCCTCGTCGGCACCGGGAAACATGTCGAACAGCTTTTCGGCGACGACCAGGCCGAGCACCCGGTCGCCGAGAAACTCCAGCCGCTCGTAGCTGCGTTCGCCCTCGCCCTTGCCGCCCTTGCTGGAGCGCAGGCTCGAATGCGTCAGCGCCCGCTCGAACCGCGCCTTTTCATGGAACGTGATGCCGATCCGGCGTTCGAGCTCCTCGAGCGGCTTGTCCGCCTTCAGCCGAGCCATGTCAGGATGCGGCCCGGCCGCAGGTCGGTCGGCCATTTCCAGATTTCCAGCGGGGACACGTCGCCCTCCACCGAGAAGAAGATCACCTGGGCCTTGCCGACGAGGTTCTCGAACGGCACGTAGCCGACGTCGAAGCGGCTATCGAGCGAGTTGTCGCGATTGTCGCCCATCATGAAGTAATGCCCCTCGGGCACCACGAATTCGCGGGTGTTGTCGCCAGCCGAATTCGGGCTGAGATCGAGCGTCATGTAGCTGACGCCGTTCGGCAGCGTCTCGCGGAAGCGCGGCACCGGCGTGCCGTCCTCGGCGACGAAGTCCTCGACCTTCTCGCGTTCGACCGGTTTGCCGTTGATCGACAGGACGCCGTCGACCACCTGGATGCGGTCGCCCGGCAGGCCGACCAGCCGCTTGATGTAGTCGACGTCTTCCTCGCGCGGCTTGCGGAACACCACCACGTCGCCGCGATCGGGCTGCGAGGCCATGACCCGGCCGTCGAACAGCGGCGGCGACAGCGGCATCGAATATTGCGAGAAGCCGTAGCTCCATTTCGACACGAAGAGATAGTCGCCCACGAGCAGCGTCGGCATCATCGAACCCGACGGAATCGAGAACGGCTGGAACAGGAACGTGCGGATGACGAGGGCGAGCAGGAGCGCCTGCACGATCACCTTGAGGGTCTCGCCGATCCCCCCGGATTCCCTACGTTCGGCCTTCTCGACCATGCTTCGCCTTTCGTCGCCCCATCGCAGCGCGGCAAAGCCGCCCGCGCCTTCTACCGGCTCGCTCCGACAGGAGCAATCCGCTCTGCGTCAAACTTCGCGCCGCCCAAACGCGCGCCCCGTCGCCCTCGTCGCGGCGGCCTGTCAGGCCGCCCGTCCGGCGTCGCCACCCGCGGCATCCGGGTCGCGCAGACCGCGCGGCGGCCGTCCGGCGATGATCTGTCGGGCGCGGCGCCGCTGGAAGCTGCGCGCCGTGAAGAACACCAGCGCGTAGCTGGCCAGCCCGGCGATCAGGCCCAGCGGCAGGCAGCCGACCAGCATCGGCTTCACCACCGGATCCCAGATGGCGATGAAATCCATGTGGCCGAGGGCCGTACCCAGCCCTTCGGGCGATTTCTCGTGCACCGGCGGCGCATGCAGCATGAACTGGCCGGTTTCGTAGGTGATGCCCCAGATCAGCGGGAAGGTCAGCGGATTGCCGGCCGCCGTGCCCAGCGCCGCGGCTGCCATGTTGCCGGCGATGACATAGGCGATGGCGAAGGCCAGCAGGAAGTGGAAGCCGATGAAGGGCGTGAACGAGGAGGCGACACCTGCCGCCACCCCGGCCGCGATGGCATGCGGCGTCGCGTTCAGCCGCAGCACCCGCTTGCGCAGATAGCGGAAGGAGCGGCGGAACGAGCGGCGCGGCCACAGGATCGTGCGGATCCGCGCTGCTAGATTCTCCGGCTGGCGCCGCCTGAACAACATTCCGGTCGCATTCCCCAATCCGCGTCAGATCGCGGCGATCAGTCTTGCCTGCGCCCGGTGCGGAAAGGCCGCACTGTCGCTGGCGATGGTCCCGCCCGGTCGGCTACAGGTTGCGGCTACCCGGCTTGACCGGCGGAATTGCGGCCAGTTCCGGCGGCAGGGCGTCGGCCGGATAGGCCGGCACCTCGTATTCGGCCAGCGCGATCAGCGGCACGCCGACATCGACCTTGCCGGCCGAGCGGTCGATGATGCAGGCCGCCGCCAGCACCTCGGCGCCCAGCCCGCGCAGGCATTTCACGGTCTCGCGGATCGACAGGCCCGTGGTGACGATGTCCTCGACGATGACCACGCGGTCGCCGGGAGAGATCTCGAATCTCCGCAGCCGGAACACGCCGTTCTCGCGCTCTACCCAGATCGCCGGCGCGCCGAGATGGCGGGAGGTCTCATAGGCCGGGATGAGCCCGCCGATGGCCGGGCCGACGACATAGTCCGGCGCCGGCGACACCTCTTCCCGAATACGCTCGGCCAGCGCCTTGCACAGCCGCTCGGTCAGATGCGGATGCATGAACACCCGGGCCTTCTGCAGGAAGACCGGACTGCGCAGCCCCGAGGTCAGGATGAAGTGGCCTTCCAGATAGGCGCCGGCCTCGCGGAATATCGCGAGCACTTCCTCACTGGTCATGAACGGGTCTCCTCGGCTGCTGTTGCAGCGGTTCGATACGCTGGCTGGCCGTCAGGCTCAACCGTTGACCCGCACGACTTCCGAGACGCAGGGCTTGGCGCGGAGCTGACGCAGGGTCTGGGTCAGGTGCTGGACGTCCCAGACTTCCAGCTCCAACACCATCTTGGTGAAGTCCGGCGCCGTGTTGACCATCGTCAGATTGTGGATGTTGGCGTCGTTGGCGGCGACCGTCTCGGCGATCTCGGCCAGCGAGCCCGGCTCGTTGATCGCCGAGATCATGATGCGGGCCGGAAAGCGCTCGTTCATCGCCTCGTCGATGTCCCAGCGCACGTCGATCCAGCGGTCCGGCTCGTCGTCGAAGGCGATCAGCGCCGGCGACTGGATCGGATAGATGGTGATCCCCTTGCCCGGCTCGATGATGCCGACGATGCGGTCGCCCGGCACCGCGCCGTCCGGGCCGAAGCTCACCGGCATGTCGTCGCCGGCGCCGCGGATGGGGATCGCCTTGCCGCCCTTCTTCGACTTCTTGGAGCGGCCGGGCACCCGGAAGATCATGCCGGCGGCGGTGCGTAGGTTGACCCAGCCGTCCTCTTCCCGGTGCGGTGACTTGCGGGTGACGCGGCTGTCCTGGAAATCCGGATAGGCCGCCCGCACGACGTCCGCCGAGTTCAGCTCGCCGCGGCCCACCGCCGCCAGCGCGTCCTCGACCTCGCGCTGGCCGAGCTTGGCCAGAAGCGGCTTCAGCGCGTCGCGCGAGAAGGTCTTGCCCGAGCGGGCGAAGGTGCGTTCGAGGATCTGCTGGCCAAGGCCGGAATATTGCCGGCGGATGGCGGCGCGGTTGGCCCGGCGGATCGCCGAGCGCGCCTTGCCGGTGACCGCCAGGTTCTCCCAGGCCTGGGGCGGCGTCGCGCCCTTGGCCCGGATGATCTCGACCTCGTCGCCATTCGACAATTCGGTGACCACCGGCATGATCCGGCCGTCGATCTTGGCGCCGACGCAGCTGTCGCCGACATCGGTATGCACCGCATAGGCGAAATCGATGGGCGTCGCGCCGCGCGGCAGCGCGATCAGCCGGCCCTTCGGCGTGAAGCAGAAGACCTGGTCCTGGAAGAGCTCGAGCTTGGTGTGCTCCAGGAACTCCTCGGGATTGTCGCCCTCGGCCAGAAGCTCGATGGTGCGCCGCAGCCAGCCATAGGCGTTGGAATCCTTGGAGAGGTGGACGCGCTGGTCGCCGTCGCCCTCCATGTCCTTGTAGAGCGTGTGGGCGGCGACGCCGTATTCGGCGACCTCGTGCATCCGGCGGGTGCGGATCTGCAGTTCGACGCGCTGGCGCGACGGACCGACGATGGTGGTGTGGATCGAGCGGTAGTCGTTCTGCTTCGGGGTCGAGATGTAGTCCTTGAACCGGCCCGGCACCATCGCCCAGCTGCGGTGGACGATGCCCAGCGTGCGGTAGCACTCCTCCTCGGTCTCCACGATCACCCGGAAGCCGAAGATGTCGGAGAGCTGCTCCAGCGACAGCGCCTTGCGCTGCATCTTGGAGAACACCGAATAGGGTTTCTTCTGCCGGCCGCTGACCGTGGCGACGATGCCGTTCTCGCGCAGGCGGTCGGTCAGGTCCGTCTCGATGCTGGCGATCCGCGACGCATGGCGCTGGTTCAGCTCTTCGAGGCGCGCCGAGATCGTCTCGTAGGCTTCCAGATTGACATGCCGGAACGCCAGGTCCTCGAGCTCCTCGCGCATGTCGTGCATGCCCATGCGCCCGGCCAGCGGCGCATAGATGTCCATGGTCTCCTGCGAGATGCGGGCCCGCTTTTCCGGCGCCATGTGGCCGAGGGTGCGCATGTTGTGCAGGCGGTCGGCCAGCTTGACCAGGAGGACCCGGATGTCGTCGGCGATGGCCAGGAGCAGCTTGCGCAGGTTCTCCGCCTGCGCCGCCTTCTTGGAGACGAGGTCGAGGCGCTTGAGCTTGGTCAGGCCCTCGACGAGCTGGCCGATCTTGGGGCCGAAATGCTGGTCGATCTCCTTGCGGGTGGCGTCGGTGTCCTCGATCGTGTCGTGCAGCAGCGCGACGGCGACGGTCGCCTCGTCGAGATGCATGTCGGTGAGGATCGCCGCGACCTCCAGCGGATGCGAGAAATACGGATCGCCGCTCGCACGCTTCTGCGCGCCATGCTTCTGCATGGCGTAGACATAGGCTCGGTTGAGGAGCGCTTCATCGAGATCGGGCTTGTAGGCCGCCACCTTCTCGACGAGTTCATATTGCCGCATCATGGGATTGGGGATCGGGTCCGCAAAGAGAAAGGGGCGCGCCGTCAACGACGGCACGCCCCTCAATATAAGACTGTGAGGCCGCCGACCGAAAGTGCCGGCATTCCCAAAAGCTTAATAATCGTCGGTCTTTTCCGGCGGGACCAGGCCCTCGATGCCGGAGAGGAGCTCTTCCTCGGACATCCGGTCGAAGGAAACCGGCTCGTCGTCGCCGGCCTCGGCGGTGGCCGCGATGCTGCGGGTCTCGGCCGGGGCCGAGGCGGGCTGCGGTGCCGGCTCCGGCTCGTCGACCTCGACATGCTTCTGCAGCGAGTGGATCAGGTCTTCCTTGAGATCGCCGGGCGACAGGGTCTCGTCGGCGATCTCGCGCAGCGCGACCACCGGGTTCTTGTCGTTGTCGCGATCGATGGTGATCGGCTGACCCTGGGAGATCTGCCGGGCGCGATGGCTGGCGAGCAGGACCAGCTCGAACCGATTGTCGACCTTATCGACGCAATCTTCTACGGTGACGCGGGCCATGCCTGTCTCCTGAGTATCTGAAATTCGAAGAGATGAACGCGTCGCATATACCGTTTGTGGGCGTACGGCAAGGGTCGGACGCTGCGCTATCCCCTGCCCTCGTTGACAGCGCCGCGGCGGCCAGAATAAGCGAAGCGCAACTGACCGGCTGTCGCCGACCGGCGACGGCGCCGGCCTGAAACGGCCGGCCCGCAGACCCTCGTGCCGCCTGCGCTCATCCTGTCGAGCCTGCGGATGCGTGCCCTCCCTCATGCGAGAAAGCAGCCATCCATGTTCGATCAACGCGAAAAGATCGCTCTCTTCATCGACGGGGCCAATCTCTATGCCGCCTCGCGCGGGCTGGGCTTCGACATCGACTACAAGAAGATGCTGCGCAGCTTCGAGGCCCGCGGCTATCTCCTGCGCGCCTATTATTACACCGCCCTCGTCGAGGACAACGAATACTCCTCGATCCGGCCGCTGATCGACTGGCTGGACTACAATGGCTACCGCGTCGTCACCAAGCCGGCCCGGGAGTTCACCGATGCGAGCGGCCGGCGCCGGATCAAGGGCAACATGGACATCGAGCTCGCCGTCGACGCGATGGAGCTGGTCGACACCGTCGACCATTTCGTCCTGTTCTCTGGCGACGGCGACTTCCGCTCGCTGGTCGCGGCCCTGCAGCGCAAGGGGCGCAAGGTGTCGGTCGTCTCCACCCTGACCAGTTCGCCGCCGATGATCTCCGACGACCTGCGGCGCCAGGCCGACCATTTCATCGAGTTGGCGAACCTGAAGGCCGAGATCGGCCGCGACCCGGCCGAGCGAGAGGCGCGGATCGCCCGCCGCATCGAGGCCGAGGAAGCCGCCGCGGCCGTCGAAGAGGACGACGACTATTGAGCGCCACCATCGCGCCGCGCCGTCCGTCGACGCTCCGGATCGAAAAATGAGTTCAACGCCCGCGCCCGAAAACCTGCCGGCGGAGCCCTCCCGCGATTGCCCGCTCTGCCCGCGGCTCGTCGCATTCCGCGAGGAATGGCGGGCAAAGGAGCCCGACTGGCACAATGCCCCGGTACCGACCCTGCTACCGCCCAAGGGGGCTGGCGCGGTGCGGCTGCTGATCGCCGGTCTGGCGCCGGGGCTGCGCGGTGCCAATCGCACCGGCCGGCCATTCACCGGCGACTATGCCGGCGACCTGCTCTACGCGACGCTGGCGCGCTACGGCTTTGCCAATGACCGCTTCGCCGCCCGCACCGATGACGGGCTCGAACTGATCGACACGGCGATCGTCAACGCCGTGCGTTGCGTGCCGCCCCAGAACAAGCCCGTGGGTGCCGAGATCAACACCTGCCGGCAGTTCTTCTCCGGTCGGATGGCGACCTTCCCCAAGCTCGCGGCGGTCGTGACCTTGGGCCGCATCGCCCATGACTCGACGGTCCGCGCGCTGGGCGAACGCCCCTCGGCGGCCCCCTTCGGGCACAATGCCCATCACATGGTCGGCGGCATAGCGGTGTTCTCGAGCTATCACTGCTCGCGCTACAACACGAATACCGGCCGGCTGACCGAAGCGATGTTTCACGACGTGTTCGAGAATGCGGCGGCGTTCCTGAAGCGCTGAACGTCAGCGCCAGTGCGCCATGATCGCCGCCTGCGCGTCAGCGCCCGGCGGACAGCCAGGCGACGACATCCGCCGCGTTCCGGTCGGGCGGGAACACCGGGTAGAACACCTTGTCGATGCGCCCGTCGGTGATGATCATCGCCATGCGCTTCAGATACAGCCCGCCGTCGAGTTCGAAGAACGGCAGGTCGAGGGCGCGGCGCAGATCGCCCGCGGCATCCGACAGCAGCGGATAGGGCAGATGCAGTCGCTCGGCCGCCTCGCGCTGCTCGTCAATCGTCTGGGTGGACAGGCCGAACACCCGTGCGACGCCGAGCGCCTGCAATTCGGCATGATGGTCACGGAAGCTGCAACTCTGGGGCGTGCAGCCGCGTGCGCCGGGGAAGTCGTTCCAGCCTTCGGGCAGCGCCGCGTCGGGCCGGCCGGTCATCGGATAGACATAGAGGACGAGGCGGCCGGGCAGACGCGACAGGTCGACCGCTGTCCCGTCCGTTGCCGGCAGCGGCACCGCCGGCAGGCGCGTGCCTTCCAGATGTGCGGCCCCGCCGTCGTCGGTCGGCGGCGTCAGATCATCCGGCAGTCTCGACACGTCGACCATCGGCCTCTTCCCTGGCTCAGGCTTCCTTCAGGATCCGCTGCTTCTGGCGGTTCCAGTCGCGTTCCTTCATGGTCTGCCGCTTGTCGGGCGCGTTCTTGCCGCGCGCCAGCGCCAGCTGCAGCTTGGCCACGCCGCGATCGTTGAAATAGATCCGCAGCGGCACCAGCGTCATGCCGTCCTTCTGGATCGCGCTCGCCAGCCGGCTGAGCTGCGTGCGATGCACGAGGATCTTCCGCCGCCGCTTCGGCACATGGTTGAAGCGGTTGGCCTGCAGATATTCCGGCAGGTTGGAGTTGATCAGCCAGAGCTCGCCGCCCTCTTCGCTGGCGTAGGACTCGGCGATCGACGCCCGCCCCTCGCGCAGCGACTTCACCTCGGTCCCGGTCAGGACGAGGCCGGCCTCAAGCGTGTCGAGGATCTCGTAATTGAAGCGGGCCTTGCGGTTCTCCGCCGCAACGTTCGAGCCTGCCGATTTCTTCTTCTTCGCCATTCAAACCTCGCGCGCGGCCCAGCCGCGCTCCTCTCGCCCCATGATATAGGGGCGAGACGGCATGGTTTCGACCGTCGCGCGACGGCCGATCAGCCGATCAGGCCGGCATGCTTCAGCGCCGCGTCGATCGTGCGTTCGGTGGATTCGTCGATCGGCACCAGCGGCGAGCGCAGGCGGTTGCCCAGCTTGCCGAGCTTCGACAGCGCGTATTTCACGCCGGTCGGGTTCGGCTCGATGAACAGCGCCTTGTGCAGCGGCATCAGCTTGTCCTGGATCTCCAGGGCCTTGGCGTAGTCGCCCGCAAGGCAGGCCGACTGGAATTCGGCCCCCAGCTTCGGCGCGACATTCGCCGTCACCGAGATGCAGCCCTGGCCGCCATGGGCATTGAAGCCGAGCGCCGAGGCGTCCTCGCCGGACAACTGCAGGAAGTCGGGGCCGCAGGTGATCCGCTGCTCCGACACGCGCTCGACGCGGCTGGTCGCGTCCTTGACGCCGATGATGTTGGAGAAATCCGCCGCCAGCCGGCCCATCGTCTCCGGCGTCATGTCGATGACCGAGCGCCCGGGGATGTTGTAGATGATGATCGGCAGCGACACCGACCGGGCGATGGCGGCGTAATGGGCGTAGAGGCCCTTCTGGTTCGGCTTGTTGTAATAGGGCGTGACGACCAGAAGCCCGTCGGCGCCGGCCTTTTCGGCGAACTGCGCGAGTTCGATCGCCTCGACCGTGTTGTTCGAGCCGGCACCCGCCACAACCGGCACCCGGCCACGCGTCGTCTCGATGCAGATCTCGACGATGCGCTTGTGCTCGCCATGGGTCAGTGTCGGGCTCTCGCCCGTCGTGCCGACGGGCACCAGACCGTGCGAGCCCTCGCCGATCTGCCATTCGACGAAGGCCGCGAACGTCGCCTCGTCCAGCGATCCGTCTTCGGCGAACGGCGTCACCAACGCCGGCAGCGAACCCTTGAACATGCTCTCTCTTTCTCCCCACATGCCGGTCATCGAACGGCGGCACGCGCTTCGTCTCGTGAATGTCATCTGGCCGACGACCGTCGCCCGCTGGACCACCCGAAGATGGCGTGCCGGAAGCTGCAATCGGTCCGGGATCGCGGCACCATATTGAAGCGGTCGGGGCGAAACAAGCAGCGCCCGCAGGCCGTCCCGCCCGAAGCCTCGTGACTGTTGCCGGTAACGGCGCTTTAATCGTGGTCGTGAGAGATTTGCAAACCATTCCGGCAATCCGCCATGCCCCGATCGCGACGGTCACAGGCAGCGGCGATTGCGAGCGGAAGTGGCGGGACCCGGCAGTCCATCTGCCTCGGTCCGGACGTCCAGAAGGTTGGCCATGACAGCACAGAATCTTGCGCAGCGGCTCGTGATTGCAGCGGTGATCTCCGCCATGACGGCCACGTCCACACTGGCCCAGGAGGCCGTGTTGCCCCTGCTCGGCCCGTTGCCGACGTCGCGGCCCGCCGTCCATGCGGCCGGGGTCCCGATGGATCCGTGGCGCTTTGGCCGAACGGTCACCACCGCACGCCAGAACCCGGCCCTCGCCCAGGCCGCCCCCGCGGCGACCCCGGCCGGCGCCAGCGCCTTCACCGCCTCGATCGCGGCGATGACCCCGCGCCTCGGTTCGGTGCAGCCGATGCGCGGCGAGTTGAAGGACGGCCTGCAGGCGCTCTCCGACCGCAATGCCCAGAAGGCCCGTGCCATCCGCGAGGGCATGGTGCCCGGCTCGCTCGACCGCCACATCCTCTCCTGGGCGATCGGCCTGACCGGCGGCAAGGACGTGCCGGCCGCCGAGATCGCCCGCACCGCCACCGAGCTCGCCAGCTGGCCCGGCACCAAGACGCTGCGGATCAACAGCGAGAAGGCGCTCTATCGCGAGCAGCTGCCGGCGGGCGAAGTGATCCGCGCCTTCGGCAACGGCAAGCCGGAAAGCCCCGAGGGCGCGATGGCGCTGGCCCGCGCCTATCTGGCCGCCGGCGATGCCGGCCGCGCCAAGGCGCTGGTGTCGCGGGTCTGGCGCGAGGAACGCCTCGACAAGGATGTCGAGCGCCAGTTCCTGGCGAATTTCCAGTCGCTTCTGTCGCGGGCCGACCACAAGCGCCGCATGGACATGCTGCTCTATGCCGAGCGCGTGACCGATGCCGGGCGCGTCGTCGGCATGGCCGGCGCCAAGGCACTCTACGCTGCGCGCGCCGCGGTGATCCGCAACGAGGGCAACGCCGCCAAGCTGTTGTCGGCGGTGCCCAAGGCCGAGCGCGCCGATCCGGGCTACCGCCTCGCGCTGATCGAGTACAATCGCAAGCACGACAAGGTCGAGGAAGCCGCGCAACTCCTCATCGACGCACCGCGCGACGTCGATGCGCTGGTCGATCCCGACGCCTGGTGGAACGAGCGCCGCATCGTCGCCCGCGATCTCCTCGATCTCGGCAAGCCGAAGCTTGCCTATCGCGTCGCCGCCATGCATCTGGCCGAAAGCGCCTCGGAACAGGTCGAGGCCGAGTTTCACGCCGGCTGGATCGCCCTGCGTTTCCTCAACGACCCGGTGACGGCGCAGCGTCATTTCGCCCAGATCGTCCAGATCTCCAGCATGCCGCTGTCCCTGTCGCGCGGCTATTACTGGCTGGGCCGTTCGGCGCAAGCCGGCGCCTCGGGCTCGGCGGCCAGCTATTACGCCAAGGCCGCGCATTATCCGGCGACCTATTACGGTCAGCTTGCGGCCGCGCGCCTCGGCCGCAAGCCCGAAGCGATCAGCTTCCCCCGTCCGAGCGACGCCGAGCGCCGCCGCTTCGAGCAGCGCGAGGCGGTCCGGGCGATCCGGCGCCTGGAGGAGATCGGCTCCGACTGGCGGGCCGACAGCCTCTATCGCGCGCTTGCGGACGAGTTGGAGAGCCCGGGCGAACTCGCGCTTCTCTCGGTCATGGCGGAGCGGCGCGGCGACCATCATCTGGTGCTGCAGGTCGGCAAGCTGGCCTACTGGCGCGGCATCGACGCCCCGGCCCTCGCCTTCCCCATCGGCGTGATCCCGGCAAGCGCCAACATCTCGGCGGCAGGCAAGGCGCTGGCCTATGCCATCGCGCGCCAGGAAAGCGCCTTCAACCCGAAGGCCCGCTCATCGGCCGGCGCGCTTGGCCTCCTGCAGCTCATGCCGAACACCGCCAAGAGCGTCGCCCGCAAGGTGGGTGTCAGCTATTCGCCGGACCGGCTGACCAGCGATCCTGGCTACAACGCCACCCTCGGCGCGCATTTCCTCGGCGAGCAGATCGCCGATTTCGGCGGCTCCTACGTGCTGACCTTCGCGGCCTACAATGCCGGCCCGCGGCGCGCCCGCGAATGGATCGAACGGTTCGGCGATCCGCGCGGCAAGCCGCTCGACCAGGTCGTCGACTGGGTCGAGCGCATTCCCTACACCGAGACCCGCAACTACGTGCAGCGCATCATGGAAAATTACGGGGTCTACAAGATGCGCCTCGGCGCCGGCTTCGACATCGAGCGCGACCTGCGCTTCGGCCGCGGCGGCTGACCGCCGCCGCTTGAAGCCCGGAAGTGGCAGCAGGCGCGCCGGCCTCAGCCGGCCGCCTTGCCCTGTGACAGGGCACGGGCCTGTTCGACCCAGGCCTCCCGGCCGATCCGGCCGCTGAAGCCGATCGCCGCTTCGATCGCCGCGATCTCGCTCTCGCCGAACGCCGCGATCTGGTCGAAGCGGAAGATGCCCTGCTCGAACAGGAGACGCTCGACCGTCGGGCCGATCCCCTTGATCCGCGTGAGATCGTCCGGCGCCTGCGCCCCCTCTCCCGTGTCGATCACCGGCGCATCGGCGGCTGCGGCAGCAGGCGGCGCCTCGACGCCCGCATCCTCGCCGCCCGCACTGGCTGAACTGTCGGCGTCCAAATCCGTCTCCACGTCCGCGCTCGCCGGCGCGCCGCGCAACGGCGCCGGCCCTCCGGCCGTGCGGAACGCGGCGACATAGGACCCGTCATCGGCAGGCACCGGCGTCAGGGCCGGCGGCACGGCGCTGTCGTCCTCGACCATCCCGGGCGCTGCCTCGCCGCCATCGAGATTGGCATAATCCACCGTCCGGAAATCCTGGTCGAAGCGCGCGGAACGGTGCTTCAACGCCAGCGGGTCGGCCGGTATGCCCTCACGATCGGCGAGGTCGGGCGTCGGCGCGTCGGGATGCGGCCCGGAGAACGCGATCCGTTCGCCGGGAAGCTGCGGCATGGGATCGGGAACGCGCCCGGCCTCGCTACCGCGGATCACCTCCGCTGCAATGACGCTGCCGCCGAAATTCGAGAACACACCCGACTGGCTGGGTTCGGCCGGTCGCCTCTGGTCCGGCGGCGGCGGGCTCCAGGTCGAATGCATGCGCCGCTGACGCGCGCGATCCTCAGCGATCGTCGCCCGGTCCCGCGACAATCGGGTGTAGTCCACCGAGCGGAAATTGCGGTCGAAGGGTGCGGCCCGGTGCTTGACGGCGAGCGGGTCTTCCGGCGGGACCGGTGCCGCAGACTTGGGCGCGGCGGCAGGCTTCGCCGCCACCTCTGCCTTCGCGGAGTCTGCGCCCCCTCCGTTCGATGCGGACGGCACGTCCTGACCGGCAACGTCCTGCGAGTCGGTCTCGGGCGGAGCAGGAGCAGGCCTCGCCGCAGCATTGTCGACGGCCTCGGCCCCGTCCATGCGCGCGGGGGCCGGTGTTTCAGCAGCTTGGGAGGTCTTGTCGTCCCTGGGCCCTCGGCTCCCTGCCCGGCCGCTGTCGCCGCGAAGAAGGCGGGACAGTCGGGTGAGACCTGCGGTCGTGGCGGCAAGCACGATCAACTTGCCAAGGAAGGACGTCATCTGGCCGGCTCCGCAGTCGATGAAGATGCGGGACTAGCTAGTGGGAGTGTGCAGCGCGGCAACCGCCGGTCGGCAGGACCGTCGATCCGCCGGACGGACGTCTTGCGGTGACAGTCACGGCCACAAACAAAAAGAGCCCGGCGCGAACGCCGGGCTCTCTAGACGATATGTCTGCTCTATTAGAAGGAGCGGACGAAGCGGAGGAAGCCCGCCGTCTGGTCGATCGAGTTGTCAGCGAAGCCGTTGTCGCCGTTGAAGTCGAGGTTGGCGTAGGAGATCTCAGCCAGCATGTCGAAGTTGTTGGTGATCTCGTAGCCGACGTTACCGACCAGCTTGTAGTAGTCGCCGTTGCCACGGTTCGTGAAGGCGGTGGCAGTGGTGAAGCCGTAGGTGTCGAAGGTCTCACCGTAGACGCCGGACACGGCGATGCCGAGCTTGCCGAACTGCTGAGCGTAACCAGCACCGATCTGCCACTCGACCGGCAGGGTACCGGTGAACAGGTCGATCTGCGTGCCGAGCGTAGCGGCATTCGAGAACAGGCCGATCGTGGAGTAGCTCGACGGGTCGAAGGCGTAGGAACCCTCGATCTTCAGCTCGGAGTCGGCAGCGATCAGGTCCGTGAGGGACAGACCGGCCTTCAGAGCGAAAGCACCATCGTCTTCGCGCGGATCGAAGCCGACGACGAACGGTGCGAAGGACGCACGGTTGATCAGGCCCGTAGCGAAGTCGACTTCCTCGTCGTACGAACCGGCGAGGTAGATCGAGCCCCAGCCACCGGCATAGGCCAGGCGACCAACGACGTCCGGAGCAAAGTCGCCCGTGCCATCGTCTTCGAGCGACAGAGCGGCGGTAAAGCCGTTTGCAGCGTAGGTGTAGGAGACGCGGTTGGTCTGGTAGTCACCGACCGGCAGGTCCGTGTCCGTCAGCAGGCCGTCGCCTTCGGTCCAGAGGCTGTCCAGGTAACCCATGGTCAGGCCACCGAGCTGGATGAAGCCCATGTCCATGCGGTAGTTGGCGTCGTTGCTGTAGGCGCCGAAGGCGTTCTGAGCCTGGACGCGAGCGAAGGCGCGCAGGGTGCCGAGCTCGGTCTCTTCACGAGCGTCGAAGTTCAGGCGGACGCGGACGGCGGAGCCGGCCTGGTAGTTGTCGCCTTCGAGGTTCGTGAGGTAGTCGTTGCCGAAGTCGTCCTCGATGCCGCCAGCGACGTTGTACTGGAAGCGTACGTAGCCGTTGATCGACAGGCAGGTCTCGGTGCCCGGGATGTAGTAGAAGCCCGTGCCGTAAACGTCGCAAACGCGAACGTAGTCGACCGGCTCCGGAGCAACCGGCATAATGACGTCCGCAGCGCGGGCGCCGGAGACTGCGACGAGAGCCGCAGCGGAGCCGAGAAGAAGGCTCTTAATGTTCATGTCCTGACCTCCAGTCATTTTTTATAGGTTAGGGTTGGGCCTTATACGAAGGACAGCCTTCCCTGCCCCATCCCCTGTGCGAAAGTCCGAAGCGAATGCCCCCTCGATCTCTCTGTGGCGACAATATCCACCAGCGTTCTGGATGCAATCGCCTAAATGCCACATTGGGGCTTCTGGGGTGCTTTGGACACACCCCTGTTGCGGGGATGCCACTTTTTCATTCACCACTTGTTAAGAATCGCCGGTTTGCAGGGGTTTGCGGCCACCTCTGACGGCCTTCGCCCGGGGCCTTGCCGGGTCCCGGACCGCGCGGAACAGGCCCTCCAAACGGCATTTGCCCCTTCGCGGCCCGAAATGCGGCGCGGGTGATTCCCGCCCCGAAACGGCCGTCCGGCGGGTCAGAGTCGGAAGATCGGCGCCCCGAGATCGCGGAAGTCCCGCTCGCGGCAGGTCAGGACGATGATCTGCAGATCTTCCGCCGCCTTCTGCAGGACGAGATGCATCCGTTCCAGGCGCTTCTCGTCCGTATTGACCAGCGCATCGTCGAGGATCACCGCGGCCGGATGCCCGCCCTTCTTCAGGACATGGGCCAGCGCGATGCGGGTGACGACCGCCACCTGTTCCCGCGCGCCCGCCGACAGGCGGCGGAAATCCTCCGCGACGCCGGCCCGGTGCAGGCTGCGGATTTCCAGCGTGGTGTCGTCGAGTTCGATCTCGGTGCCGGGATGAATCAGCTTCAGATACGGCGCGACCTGGGTCTTGATCGGCCCCAGCCAGTGTTCGCGCGCCTCGCGCTGGGCGCCGATCAGCGTGGTGTGCAGCAGACGCGAAGCGTCGGCTTCGAGCCTGAGGCGCGAGAGCCGCGTCTCCAGCGTGCCGATCTCGCCCTCGAGACGGGCGATCTCCTCGCCGAGGCCGGTGGCGCCCTGGGCCCGCAGCTCGCCTTCCAGCGTGAGCGCTTCGTCCTTCAGCGCCGCCATGTCGCGGCGGATCGATTCGAGCGCCTTCCTGCGCGTCGTCAGGGTCAGGCGCACCGTCTCCGGATCGGCATTGTCGCGTTCGCGCTGGCGCATCGCCGCAACGGCGGCCTTGGCCGAACGCTCCAGCTCCGCGGCCGCCAGATCCTCGGCCAGTGCCGTGCGCGGCCGCACGGCTTCGGCCTCGGCGAGTTCGCGGCGCAGGCGATCGGCCTCGGCCTGCCGGAAACCGGCTTCCGACTCTGCCGCGGCAATCCTGGCAAGACTGCCGGACGCGGCCCGGCGCACCTGCTCCAGCTCGGCGCCGGCTGCATCGAGGCGCCGCCGCGCTTCCTGGCGGATCTGCCGGATGCGCTCGCCATCGGCCGCAATCGGCTCGGCGGCATCTCCCGCGGCCTCCGGCGAGAGGGCTGCGCGCCGGGCAAGGTCAGCCCGCAACTCCTCCAGCGTCGACACCGTGGCCGTCACGCCCTCGGGCAGCAGCGCCGCCAGCTGCTTGGCCAGTGCAGCCGCTTCGATCCGGCGGTCTTCGGCGACTCTGGCGCGGGCGCGCGCCGCGTCGGTCGATTCGACGCCGAAGCGTTTCAAGAGCGCCGCGCGCTCGGTTGCCGCCGCTTCGCTGTCATGGCGGAGGGTTTCCGCGTCACCGCCGGGCTCCACCACGATCCGGCCGAAGCCGTCGAGCGTGAAGCCGGTGGGGACCGTCACCCGGACGGCAGCGCCGGGCGCCACGGCCTGCCCGGCCGGGTCGGTGACGCCGGCGTCGCCGTCGGGCTCGAACCGGATGGTCGGCGCGGCCACCGAAAGGCGGACCGCGGCGTCGCGCACCCGCTGGTCGGCCGCATCGAGCGCCTTGATCGCAGCCGCGTCGATCGCCGGCGCGCCGTCGGGCCGGCGCAGCTCGGCGAGGCGCGCATCCAGCGTCCGGCCTTCCTTCAGGCGGCGCTCCAGCGCGGCGATCTCATCGGTCAGGCGCTTCACCTCGGCGCGCGAACGCTGGGCCTCGTCGGCGGCGTCGGCCTGTTCCGCGGCCAGCCGCGCGGCCTCGCGCGCCGCTTCCGCCCGCTCCAGTCCGGCCCGCTCCTCGATGCCGGCCGCCCGCAACTCGTCGAGCGTGGCCGCACTCTCCCCGGCCACCCGCGCCGCCTCGGCAACCGTCGCCATCAGCTTGTCGCGCTGGGACAGGCGCTCGGCCGCCGCGTCGCGCCGCGCCAGCGCATGCTGCACGTCGCGCTCGGCCTCGCCGCATTCCCGGTCGAGATTCTCCGCGCGGACCGCCGCCGCTTCCGCCGCTTCCAGCGCCTGCTCGGCTTTCGGCAGAGCGGCGTCGCGCTCATAGGCGCGCAGCTTGCGCCGGCGCTCCTCCAGACGGTCGAGCCGGTCCTGGAAGTCGCGCCAGAGCGCCGTCTTGGCGGACAGCTCGTCGCGCAGCTCAGAGAGACGCTCTTCCGTCTCGCGCACGGGCGACGAGCGGGCGACCTTAAGCGTCTCGGTAAAGAAGCGGTCCTGCAGCGCCTTGGCGCTGGCGATCAGGCTGCGCCCGCGCTCGCCGCCGAGAATCTGCCCGACCTCGCCCTCCAGCGAAGCCGTCACCGCGTCGCGGCCGACACCGACATCGAGGCCGCCGGTCGAGCGCCCCTGCTCCACCCACAACAGGCCGAAGGCGCCCTGGTGCTTGTCGAGCTTGGGCTCGCCCGCGCCCGGATGGGTGAAGCGGAACAACTCGGCGAGATGCTCCTCCACCGCGTCGCCCGACAGCTTGCCGCCGGCCCAGACGAGCTCGGCCGCCGGCCGCTGCAGGAAGGCCTTGGTCAGCGTGTAGCTCGTCCCGTCGATCTCGAAACCGACCTCGACCTCGGGCCGCGCCTGCCGGTCATAGGGTCCGAGCGCCTTCACCGCCTCGCCGCCGGCCCGGTGCTTCTGGAAGAAGGCGGCGCGCAGCGCGGTCAAGAGCGTCGACTTGCCGGCCTCGTTGTCGCCGACGATGACATTGAGGCCCGGCTCGATCAGCGGCAGTTCGGCCGAGCGGATACCGGCGAAATCGGTGAGGCGAAGCGACTTCAGATACATGGCTCAGCCCTTTGCCGTGCCGGAGCCGTCGGCCGCGGTGCCTAAGAGCCGGCGGTGCTCGACATAGGCCATGCGCAATGCCAGCTGCGCGGCGGCGCGCTCCGGGTCCTGCGGATCGGCTGCCCGTTCGCGCAGCCGGTCGATGGCCACGCGCACGAAGCCGCCGACATCGATCAGGTCGAGATCCTCCGCGTCCGGCTCGTCGATCAGCCCGGCGTCGCGCAGCCGCAGATCGAAGAGCCGCGCCGACCACTCGCCCAGCGCCGCGTCCAGCCGCACCCGTTCGCGCAGCGGCAGGCTGCCGGTCAGGGTCAGGTCGAGCAGCGTCTCGCCGGGACGGGTCAGTTCCGCCAGGGCCGCGTCGAGACCGTCGATGGCGCCGTCGAGCCTGAGTTCCATCGCGCGCCAGTCGAAACGGGCGGTGCGTACCCGCTCGATGCGCGGCGCCGCGCCTGGCGCGTCGATCTCGACGATCGCCACATGGCCGGGCTCGTTGGCCGGATAGCGGTCCGGCTCGGGCGTGCCGGCATAGACCGTGCGCGGTGCGATCTCGACGAAGCCGTGCCAGTCGCCGAGCGCCAGATAGTCGAGCCGCGCCCGCTCGGTGCGGTCGTCGGCGATCGGATTGCCGGATTCGGCCTTGGCCGGCAGCCGGTTGGCGACCGAGCCATGGGCCAGCCCGATGCGCACGGCGCCGGCGGGCGTCTCGGCGTGGTCGAACCAGGCCGTCAGATCGGCGCCCTCGTGGCGGCGGGTCAGCGGCGCCGGCAGGATCACCGCCGCGCCGTCCTTCAGATCGATCGGCTCCGGCCGGTCGGCGATGGCCACCGCGGCCTGGCCGCTGCGCCGGCGCAGCCGCGTCCAGACGGATTCGCT
The DNA here is from genome assembly GCF_049132005.1 of Aurantimonas sp. NFXS3. Lineage (NCBI taxonomy): Bacteria > Pseudomonadati > Pseudomonadota > Alphaproteobacteria > Hyphomicrobiales > Aurantimonadaceae > Aurantimonas > Aurantimonas sp. NFXS3. The sequence goes on along the minus strand of NZ_JAGDDZ010000001.1, from coordinate 774,901 downwards.
CAAGGCGGCGTCGTGATTGCCCGGCAGCATGATCCATGGGCCGGAAAAGCCCGCCATCGCCTCCAGCGTCCGGTGCAGATCGCGATCGGACACCGTGTTGTCGTCGAAGGCGTCGCCCGCCACCAGCACCGCGTCGCAGCCGCGCGCCTGCGCCAGCGCGGCGATCCGCGCGACCACGGCGAAACGCTCGGCCCGCAGTTCGCCGCGGCGGTCCGGCTCGAACTGGCCGAAGGGCTTTCCGACCTGCCAGTCGGCGGTATGGAGAATCCGGATCAAGGGCTTGGCGCGGTCAGTTCGGTTGCAGGGCGAGGATGGCGTTCGCAGAACGTGCTGCCCGAGTGCCGGCCGATACGCAAGGTTGCGGCGGCACAGCCCTTAGCCATCAACCACTTTTCGCCGGCCGCCAACGCGCGCAGGGCGACGGGGTGACTCAACGGGAACGAGTCGCCGCCCGCGTCCGTTCTACCGGCGCGGCAGTCTGTCTTGTCTGGAGTATGTGAATGGCGCCTCGTCCCATCTGGAAAGGCCAGATCCGGCTTTCCCTCGTCTCAATCCCGGTCGAAATGTTCTCGGCCACCCAATCCGGTGCCTCGATCAGCTTCCGCCAGATCCATCGCGAGAGCGGCAAGCGCATCCATTACGACAAGGTGGTGGAAGGCATCGGCCCGGTCGACAAGGACGAGATCGTCAAGGGCTACGAGGTCGGCAAGGACGACTACGTGCTGCTCACCGACGAGGAGATCGAGGACGTCAAGATCGAGACCAAGAAGACGCTGGAGCTCGTCCAGTTCGTCGACACCTGCTCGATCCCGCCGCTCTATTTCGACAAGCCCTATTATGTCGTGCCCCAGGACGAGCTGGCCGAGGACGCCTTCCGCGTCGTGCGCGACGCCTTGCGCCAGGCCAAGAAGACCGGGCTCGGCCAGTTGTCGCTGCGCGGCAAGGAATATCTCGTGGCGCTGCGCCCCTGCGGCACCGGCCTGCTGCTGGAGACGCTTCATTACGAGGACGAGATCCGCAAGTCCGATACCATCTTCTCCGACATCTCCGACGCGGAGACCGACGGCGATCTCCTCGACGTCGCGACCCAGCTCATCGAGAAGAAGACCGCCCCCTTCGACGCCTCGAACTTCAAGAACCACTACACCGCGGCCCTCAAGGCGCTGATTGCCGAGAAGCGCAAGAAGGGCGGCAAGGCCCGCGTCACCGTCGAGGACGACGAACCGGCACCGGCCAGCAAGGGCAGCAATGTCGTCGACCTGATGGCGACCCTGAAGAAGAGCCTCGAAAGCGGCGGCGGCGACAGCGGCGAGAAGAAGAGCGGGGCCAAGTCCGGCGCGTCGTCCGCACGGGGCAGCAAGGCCAAGACCACGCCGAAGTCGCGCAGCACCAAGGCGAGCGGCAGCAAATCGACCAAGTCCGGCTCGGCTGCGAAGGCCACCACCAGCCGGCGCAAGAGCGCCTGACGGGTCGCGGTCATGGCAGCAAAGAGCGACGCCCTGCTCGAAACCTACCGGCAGAAGCGCGACTTCGCCAAGACGCGCGAGCCCAGCGGCTCGGAGGCGGAGAAGATCGCCGGCGACGGCCTGTTCTTCTGCGTCCAGAAGCATGACGCGACGCGCCTTCACTACGATTTCCGCATCGAGTGGGAAGGCGTCCTGAAGAGCTGGGCGGTCACCAAGGGGCCCAGCCTCGACCCCGCCGACAAGCGCCTCGCGGTCCGCACCGAAGACCATCCGATGGACTACGGCACCTTCGAGGGCACGATCCCCAAGGGCGAATATGGCGGCGGCACGGTGATGCTCTGGGACCAGGGAACCTGGGAGCCGCTGGAGGATCCCGACAAGGGCTTCGCCAAGGGCAGCCTCAAGATGCATCTCGAGGGCGAGCGCATGCGCGGCAACTGGGCGCTCGTGCGGATGAAGCCGCGGAACGGCGAGAAGCGCGAGAACTGGCTGCTGATCAAGGAGAAGGACGAGGCGGTCGATCGTCGGCGCAATCTCCTGAAGGCCGACAAGAGCGTGAAGACCGGGCGCAGCATGGCCGCCATCGCCAAGGGCGACGACGTCTGGGACACCGACCGCACGGCCGACGACGCGAGCGAGGAACCGGGCGGCAAGAAGAGCAAGGCGTCCTCGACCGAGACGAAGACCGCCGCGAAGGACAAGAAGCCGTCGGCCAAGCCCGCCAAGGGCAAGGCGGCCAAGCCGCTGCCCATGCCGGCCTTTTCCCCGCCGCAGCTCGCCACCCTCGTCGATACGGCACCGGCCGGGCGCGACTGGGTCCACGAGATGAAATATGACGGCTACCGCGTGCTGATCGCCATCGGCGACGGCAAGGTCAGCTGCTGGACCCGCAACGAGCAGGACTGGACCGAGCGCTTCACCGGCATCGCCGAGGCCGCCGCGACGCTGAACTGTCGCAGCGCGCTGATCGACGGCGAGGTGGTCGCTTTCGACGCCGATGGCGGCACCGATTTCTCCACCCTCCAGAAGCATCTGTCGGAGGGCGGCCCCCTCTCCTGCTTCTGTTTCGACCTCCTGCATCTTAATGGCGAGGATCTGCGCGATGAGCCGCTCACCGACCGCAAGGCGGCGCTGCGCGATCTCCTCGACGGGCACGAGACCCAGACGCTGCTCTACAGCGATCACATCACCGGCAGCGGCGAATCCGTCTTCAAGAAGGTCTGCGCCTCCGGCCATGAAGGCATCATCGCCAAGCGCGCCGATGCGCCCTATCGCAGCGGCCGCTCGCGCAACTGGCTGAAGGTGAAATGCACCCGCCGGCAGGAATTCGTCATCGGCGGCTGGAAACCGTCGGACAAGAAGAGCCGGCCGTTCTCCTCGATCCTGCTCGGCGTGATGGACGGTGACACGCTGGTCTATCGCGGCCGTGTCGGGTCGGGCTTCGACGAGGAGGCCATGGCCGATCTGAAGGCCCGCTTCGCCGATCTGGCGCGCAAGACCTCGCCCTTCGCCGAACTCGCCTCCGATGTGAAGCGCGCCGCCCGCTTCGTCACGCCCACTCTGGTGGCCGAGATCGAGTTCGCCGAGATCACCGCCGACGGCTCCATCCGCCACGGCGTCTTCAAGGGACTGCGCGAGGACAAGGAGGCCGGGGACGTGACCGACGAGCGACCGACATCCGCTCCGGCGTCGGGGCGCAAGGGCGGCAAGTCCGCCGCGAAGGCGACCCCGTCGCCGCAGGGCACCGGCGCTGCGCCCGATCGGGTGGCCGATGTGCGGCTGACCCATCCCGGGCGCGTGGTCTTCGAGGGCCAGGGCGTCACCAAGGGCGACCTCGCACTCTATTACGAGAAGATCGCCGACCGCATGCTGGCCCATGCCGGCAACCGGCCGCTGTCGCTGGTCCGCTGCCCGCAGGGCGGCGACAAGCGCTGCTTCTTCCAGAAACACGACAGCGGTGGCTTTCCCGACGCGGTCGAGACCGTCGCCGTCACCGAGAAGGACGGCAGCAAGGCCGATTATCTCACCGTCGGCAGCGCCGCCGGCCTCGTCGGCGCCGTGCAGATGAACACCCTCGAATTCCACATCTGGGGCGCCCACAACGACAGGCTGGAAAAGCCCGACCGGCTGGTCTTCGACCTCGATCCCGACGAGGGCCTCGATTTCGGCGACGTGAAACAGGCCGCCTTCGACCTGCGCGACAGCCTCGCCGATCTCGGCCTGACGACCTTCGCCATGGTCACCGGCGGCAAGGGCGTCCACGTCATCGCGCCGCTGGAGCGCCGCCAGGGCTGGGACGATCTGAAGGCCTTCGCCCGCGGTTTTGCCCATCTGCAGGCGCGCGAGGAGCCGGACCGGTACGTCGCCACCATGTCCAAGGCCAAGCGCACCGGCAAGATCTTCATCGACTGGCTGCGCAACGAACGCGGCGCGACGGCCATCGCCCCCTATTCCACCCGCTCGCGCGCCGGCGCGCCGGTGGCGACGCCCGTCACCTGGGACGAACTGGCCGAACTCGACGCCGCCAATGGCTTCACCCTCGACGCGGTCGCCGCCCGCCTCGAGGAAGCCGATCCCTGGGCCGACTACGATTCGGTACGCCAGTCGCTGACCAAGGCGATGCTCAAGGCGGTGGCGGAATGAGGCGCCGCCGCCGCGCTTGATTCCCGCCCCCCGCTGACGCAGTTTCGCTGCGCATCAGCTCGGGAGGTTGCCCATGCCCATTTACGCGCTCGACGAAGACCGGCCGGAATTGCCGGACGATAACAGCGTATTCGTCGCGCCGGGGGCGCATGTCATCGGCCGGGTGCGGCTCGGCCGCAATGTCGGCATCTGGTTCGGCGCCGTGCTGCGCGGCGACAACGAATGGATGACCATCGGCGACGACACCAACATCCAGGACAATTGCACCCTGCACAGCGATGCCGGCTTTCCGCTGACCATCGGCGCCGGCTGCACCCTCGGCCACGCCGCCATCGTCCATGGCTGCACCATCGGCGACAATTCGCTGATCGGCATGGGCGCGACGGTGCTCAACGGCGCCAAGATCGGCCGCAACTGCATCGTCGGCGCCAATGCGCTGGTGACCGAGGGCAAGGAATTCCCCGACAATTCGCTGATCGTCGGCGCGCCGGCGCGGGTCGCCCGCACGCTGGACGAAAAGGCCGAGGCCGGGCTGAAACTGTCGGCCGAGCATTACGCCCGCAACGCCCAGCGCTTCGCCAGGGGCCTCGTGCCGATCGAGCCGGGCAACGCCAAAGCGCCGAAGGCCTGACCCCACGGCCCGGCCATCGCCGCCGGGCCGCATGCCTGCCGCGTCGCCCCGCGCTGCGACGGCTCTTTCCATTCCCGTCCGGAGTTCCCCATGCCGCTCTTCACCGATCTCGTGCGATTGCTGCCCGCTTCGGTGCCCTTCGTCGGGCCGGAAGCGCTGGAGCGGCAGACCGGCGTGCGCTTCAAGGCGCGCCTCGGCGCCAATGAGAGCGTCTTCGGCCCGTCGCCGAAGGCCGTCGAGGCGATGACGCGGGCCGCCGCCGACAGCTGGGGCTATGGCGATTCCGCCAATCACCACCTGAAGGAGGCGCTGGCGGCGCATCTCGGCCTCGCGCCGGACAACATCATGGTGGGCGAAGGCATCGACGGGCTGCTCGGCCTGCTGGTGCGCCTCACCTGCGAGCCCGGCGACCGCGTCGTCACCTCCCACGGCGCCTATCCGACCTTCAACTACCATGTGGTCGGCCACGGCGCGGCGCTGGACTTCGTGCCCTATCGCGACGACCGCGAGGATCTCGACGCGCTGATCGCCCGCACCCGCGAACTGAAGCCGAAGCTGCTCTACGTCTCCAATCCCGACAATCCGACCGGCTCCTGGTACGAGGCCGCGGAGATCGAGCGGCTGATCGACGCCGTGCCGGCGGAGACGATCCTCGTTCTCGACGAGGCCTATGCCGACATGGCCCCCGCCTCGGCCCTGCCGGCGATGGGCGTCATGCGCCCCAATCTTCTGCGCTTCCGCACCTTCTCCAAGGCCTATGGCCTTGCCGGTGCGCGCGTTGCCTATGCCATCGGCGAAGCCGGGACGATCGTGCAGTTCGAGAAGGTCCGCAACCATTTCGGCATTTCGCGCGTGTCGCAGGTCGGCGCGCTCGCGGCGCTGCGCGACCAGGACTATCTGCGCCGGACGGTGGAGAAGATCGTGGCCGCTCGCGGCAGGCTGGCGGAGATCGCCACGACGGCCGGGCTGATCCCGCTGCCGTCGGCGACCAATTTCGTCGCCATGGATTGCGGCGGCGACGGGGCCTATGCCCGCGCGATTCTGGAGGCCGTGATCCGGCGCGGCGTGTTCATCCGCATGCCGGGCGTTGCGCCGCTCGACCGGATGATCCGCGTGACCGTCGGCCGCGACGAGGATCTGGCGATCTTCGAGACCGCGCTCGGCGAGGCGCTGACGGAAGTGGGCCGGCCCCGGACGGCCTGACGGCGGCCGCTTGTGTCAGAGGCGGGGCGACGATGCGCCCGATGCCGTGAAGACGCGTCGCGTGTGATCAGTGACGGGTCATCCACTGGCGCGCGGCGCGCAGCGCGGCGGCGACCTCGGCCTTCGACATCTGGCTGGCGACGTCCTGCCGGTGATAGGCGGCCGCGTCCGATCCCTTGCGATCGGCGAGGTTGAAATACATGTGGGCGGCGACGAAATCGACCGCGCCGTCATGGCCGCAGGCCGCGCGCATGCCGAGGTCGAAGAGGATGTCGGCGTCGACGAACACCGCGCCGCTGGCCGAGATGTCGTCGTAGTTCTGGAAGTCGATGCGAGCCATTGTCTTTCGCGTCCCTGTCGCTGTTGATCGGCTGCTGTCCGATGGGTCGAGAATGACCGCGACGACTGAAGGGGTGCTTAAAGTTTTCGATTAATTCGAGATAAATGCGTGTGAGCATTTGGTTCGGGAAAACGCGCTCAAGCCCATGAACCTTCGGGACAATCCGATCTGAGGACGGACCGCTTCCGTTTCGGAAGATTCACCCATTGCTAACCGTACACTCGCATTCCATGCCTCTGCGGCAGATCTTCCGCCCTGGTGCCCATCGCCGATTTTGCCCATCCGGCAGGCGCGCCAGCATTGCCATTTGCGGCGTCTCGTTTACTCTTACGTGAAGGGAAGCGTCACGGTGTCGAGGAGGACGCCGGCTTGCCCTGATGGGGAGCGAGAACATGAAGCGACTGATACTGGCGGCCGTGCTCGGCCTTGGCATGGGCGGCATCGCGCACGCCGATCCGATCGAGGGCAACTGGAAGATGCCGTCCGGCTACAATGCCAAGATCACCAGCTGCGGCGGCGCCTTCTGCCTGACCTACACGACCGGCCCCCACAAGGGGAAAACCTTCGGGCAGATGCAGCCGACCGGCAAGGGCAAATATGCCGGCACGGTCACCGACTACACCAAGGGCGGCAAGGAATATTCCGGCAAGGGCGCGCTGTCCGGCAACACGCTGTCGGTGTCCGGCTGCGTCCTCGGCGGCCTGATCTGCCGCTCGCAGAGCCTCACCCGCCTCTGATCCGGCCGGGTGGGCAGGCCTCCCTGCCCGCCCGTTCCGCGAACCACTTGGCGCGTACCGGCCCGCATCGGTCCGTCATCGATGGCGACATATCGGCTGCGCAACCCTTGGCGCGGCAGCGGCGTTCTGTCTGTTCGATCCTGAACAGACCACGGAGCCCGCCATGAAGACGATCCTCATCGCAGCCGCCGCCGCCATGGCGCTCGGCACCTCCGCATGGGCCGCCGAGCCCATCGTCGGCAAATGGCGCGCGCCGGGTGGCGGCATCGTGCAGGTGTCGAGCTGCGGCGGCGCCTATTGCGCCGAAGTGATCTCCGGCCAGCACAAGGGCAAGTCCGTCGGCCGCATGACCGGCAGCGGCGCCGACTACGAGGGCGAGGTGATCGACCCCCGCGACGACCGCACCTACAGCGGCAATGCCGTGGTCAAAGGCGGCAAGCTGGAGCTCACCGGCTGCGCCCTCAAGATCTTCTGCAAGACCCAGACCTGGGTGAAGCTCTGAGCCGCGCCGCCTGACCGGCACCAACAACCGACCGCCGCCGCGCACCAACACTCGCCCCGTCTGCGGCTCCGCACCCACTCTCGCCCGGCCATCCGAGCCGGGCGCGTGTCAGCCTCGCTTCAGCGCCATGTGCAATTGTGGCGAAAATGCTGTAGGGCGGCACCATGATGACACGAATGACCGCGCTGACGGTCCTGATCGCCGGGATCGGCACTGTCCTGAGCTTCCTGGTGCAGGACATCGGCGAGCGCCCCGGCAGCGCCTTCGGATCCCTGACCGGCGACGATTGCGATTATCGCCGCGGCATCGTCTGCCCGCTGGTCCGCGATCCGATCGTTCTGCAGAACACCACCGGCGGATTTTGAGACCCGGCGTCTTCTCGCTGCCGTGACAGCCGGTTAGACAGGGGCATGACCGAGATCGTTCCCGCCCCGGCCGAGAGCCGCATCGTCACCCCCGAGACCGCCGAACGCCGCCCTTACTGGGATGCGCAGGAGGCCGTCGCGGAAGTCATCCGCCTTTATGGCCGCTCCGTCGCCTTCCTGTCCGACAGCTTCGACGCGGTGCTGAAGGATGGCGATCTCGACCATCGCTACCGCGCCTATTATCCGGAAATCTCGCTGGCCACGACGACCCATGCGCGGGTCGATTCGCGCCTCGCCTTCGGCCATGTGCCGCGCCCTGGCCGCTACGCGACGACGGTGACCCGGCCGGACCTGTTCGAGCGCTACCTGGTGGACCAGATCGCGCTCCTGATCCGCAATCACGGCCAGCCGGTGCTGGTCGGCGATTCCACCACGCCGATCCCGCTGCATTTCGCCTTCGGCGAAGGCACCTATGTGGACGGCAGCATGGCCGAGCGGCTCGACCGGCCGCTGCGCGACGTCTTCGACGTGCCCGATCTGGAAGCCACCGACGACCGCATCGTCAACGGCAACCACGAGACCGGCCCCGGCGAGGAAATGCCGCTGGCGCCCTTCACGGCCCAGCGCGTCGACTATTCGCTGCACCGGCTGTCGCACTACACCGCGACCCATCCGGCGCATTTCCAGAACTTCGTCCTGTTCACGAACTACCAGTTCTACATCGACGAATTCTGCATGATGGCGCGCGAGATGATGATGCGTGGCGGTGATGGCTATGTCGAATTCGTCGAGCCGGGTAATGTCGTCACCAGCCCCGGCGAGGCCAAGCCGCATCAGGGCGTCGCCCCGTCCCGGCTGCCGCAGATGCCGGCCTATCACCTCAAGCGCGCCGACGGCCACGGCATCACCATGGTCAATATCGGCGTCGGCCCGTCCAACGCCAAGACGATCACCGACCACATCGCCGTGCTGCGCCCCCATGCCTGGCTGATGCTCGGCCATTGCGCCGGCCTCAGAAACAGCCAGGAGCTGGGCGACTACGTCCTTGCCCATGCCTATGTGCGCGAGGATCACGTCCTCGACGCCGACCTGCCGGTCTGGGTGCCGATCCCGGCGCTGGCCGAAGTGCAGGTGGCGCTGGAGAAGGCCGTCGAGGAGGTCACCGGCCTGTCCGGCTACGAGCTGAAGAAGATCATGCGCACGGGCACGGTCGCCACCATCGACAACCGCAACTGGGAACTGCGCGACCATCGCGAGCCGGTCGAGCGGCTGTCCCAGTCGCGGGCCATCGCCCTCGACATGGAATCGGCGACCATCGCGGCCAACGGCTTCCGCTTCCGCGTGCCCTACGGCACCCTCCTCTGCGTCTCCGACAAGCCGCTGCATGGCGAGTTGAAGCTGCCGGGCATGGCGACGGAATTCTACAAGCGGCAGGTGGCCCAGCATCTGCGCATCGGCATGCGGGCGCTGGAGCTGATGTCCGAACTGCCCTCCGAGCGGGTTCATTCGCGCAAGCTGCGCTCCTTCTTCGAGACGGCGTTCCAGTAGACACCATGGCAGGGACCGGAACGACAGACCCGCCGGCGCGTGGGCGAACCGGCGGTCGCCGCTGGCTGCGGTGGACGCTCGCGGCCCTGGCGCTGGCCTGCGCCGTGGCGATCGTCGCCGGCTTCTTCGGCGATCGCGTCGCCGCCTTCGATTCCGTTGGGCATTTTCGCGCCCATCTGTCGGTCGCCGCCCTGCTCGTCGGCATCGCCGCGCTGATCGCCGGCCCGGCCATCCCGCGCATCGCCGGCGCCGCGGCACTCGCCGCAGCCCTCGCCGGCTTCGCGACCGTGGCGCCCTATGTCCTGCCGGACAGCACCCCGATGGCCGCCGACGCCGTCGAGGGCCGGCCGGCCTATCGGCTGCTGCAGATGAATCTGCGCTACGACGTCGCCGAGCCGGCCGAGGCCATCCGCCGGATCGCCGCCGAAGCGCCCGACATCGTCACGCTGCAGGAAACCGGGCGCGACTGGCAGGCGCGGCTCGAAACCCTGTCGGCCACCTATCCGCATCAGTTCTACTGCAGCGGCCCCTTCGCGCAGGGCAACGTCGCCATCCTGTCGAAGCGCCCCTTCGTCGACGAGGCCGGATATTGCGACGTGGTGAACGGCTTCGCCGCGCGGCGCATCGACTTCAACGGCACCGTCGCGACCATCGTTTCCCAGCATTTGCAATGGCCCTGGCCCTTCGGCCACTGGCGCCAGCTGGACGAACTGCAGGAGACGCTGGGCCTGCTCCGCGGCCCGGTGCTGGTCGCCGGCGACTTCAACGCCGCGCCGTGGAGCGCCGCACTGGAAACCTATGCGGCGGCCAGCGGCACGACACCGACGACGGGCATCGGCTTCACCTGGCTCCTGCGCGCCCTGCCGGGAGCATTGGCGCCCTATATCGGCCTGCCGATCGACCACGTGCTGGCGACACCCGGCATCGTGGTCCGGCAGCTCGGCACGCTGGCGCCCACCGCCTCCGATCACCTGCCGATCGCCGCGACCTTCAGCCTGCCGGCCCCGGCGCCGGCCGCCCCGGATACCCCGCTGGCCGCCGCGCTGTAGCTCTGCGGCCGTTCCGGCTTCGATATTATCGGATAGACCGGGCACTCGTCGCCCTGAGGCGGCACCAGGTTGATGCTCTGGTTCGGATCGTTGGTGGCCTCGGGGATCCTGTAATGCCCCCTTACTGCGGCGCGACCGACACCAGGATCTCGTTCAGCGCCTGTGTCCGTTGCGCGATGACGAAAGCCCGGCAGGACGGATAGGACAGGTGCCGGCCGATCGAACCGTAATTCGCCGGATCCAGGTAGAACAGGCAGCTCTTGTCGCGGTAGGTGAGCCACGCCCGCTGCTCGTCGCGAAGCATCGGCTGGCTCTCCTCGGGAAGCTCCGCCAGGAGCGCCTGCCACGCCGCGTTGAGGCGTGCATCCTCGCGCTCGATCCAGGCACCGCCGCAGTCCCCCATCTCCCGCATGCTGGCATCGGCCTCGCGCAGGCACGCATCATAGGCGTCGTCGGCGCGCGCCGGCAGCGCCAGCAGGAGGGCCAGGAGGATCAGCGGCAAAGCCAGGCGCATGGCGGTCTCCCCTTCACGACACGACGTGCAACGCTGCGCAGGTCAGCGAGACGCGGCTCCTACATCACCTGATAGACCGGCCCCTCGCCACCCTGCGGCGGCACCCAGTTGATGTTCTGGTTCGGGTCCTTGATGTCGCAGGTCTTGCAGTGGACGCAGTTCTGGGCGTTGATCACGAACTTCTCCTCGCCGCCCTCCTGCACCCATTCGTAGACGCCGGCCGGGCAGTAGCGCTGCGACGGGCCGGCATAGACCGCGAATTCGGAATCGTGCTGCAGCTGCGGGTCCTTGACCTGCAGATGGACCGGCTGGTCCTCCTCGTGATTGGTGTTCGACAGATACACCGAGGAGACCTTGTCGAAGGTCAGGACACCGTCGGGCTTGGGATAGTCGATCTTCTTATGCTTGGCCGCCGGCTCCAGGCAGGCATGGTCGGGCTTGCCGTGCTTCTGGGTGCCGAAGAACGAGAAACCGAACAGCGAGTTGGTCCACATGTCGAGGCCGCCCAGCCCGATGCCGAGCAGGGTGCCGTATTTCGACCAGAGCGGCTTGACGTTGCGCACCGGCTTCAGGTCGCGGCCGATCGCCGACGTGCGCCATTCGTCGTCATAGGCCGACAGCACGTCGTGGGCGCGCCCCGCCTTGATCGCCTCGGCGGCCTTCTCGGCGGCCAGCATGCCCGAGGTCATGGCGTTGTGGACGCCCTTGATCCGCGGCACGTTGACGAAGCCGGCCGAGCAGCCGATCAGCGCGCCGCCCGGGAAGACCAGCTTCGGCACCGACTGCCAGCCGCCCTCGGTGATGGCGCGCGCGCCATAGGCGATGCGCTTGCCGCCTTCCAGGAGTTCGGCGATGTCGGGATGCGTCTTGAAGCGCTGGAATTCCTCGAAGGGCGACAGATACGGGTTCTTGTAGTTCAGGTGGACGACGTAGCCGACATAGACCTGGTTTTCGCCCAGGTGGTACAGGAACGAGCCGCCGCCGGTGCCGCTGTCGAGCGGCCAGCCGAAGGAGTGCTGGACCCGGCCCGGCTTCGACTTGGCCGGATCGATCTCCCACAATTCCTTCAGCCCGATGCCGAACTTGCCCGGCTCGCGGCCCTCGTCGAGGCCGTAGCCGCGGATCAGCTGCTTGGCCAGCGAGCCGCGCACGCCCTCGCCGATCATCACGTATTTGCCCATCAGCGCCATGCCGCGCTGATACATCGGGCCGGGCTCGCCGGTGCGGGCAACGCCCATGTCGCCGGTGGCGACGCCGATCACCGCATTGCTCTCGTCGTAGAGGATCTCGGAGGCCGCGAAGCCCGGATAGATCTCGACGCCCAGCGCCTCGGCCTTCTCGGCCATCCACTTGCACACGAGCCCCAGCGACACGACGAAATTGCCGTGATTGTTCATCAGCTTCGGCATCAGCGCATTGGGCAGGCGGAGCGAGCCGCTGGCGCCGTAGAGATAGAACCGGTCGTCGGTGACCTTGGTCTTGATCGGCGTCTCTTCCTCGCGCCATTCCGGCAAGAGGATGTCGAGGGCCGAGGGATCGAGCACGTTGCCGGACAGGACATGGGCGCCGACCTCGGCGCCCTTCTCCAGGACCACGACGGAGAGCTCCGGATCGATCTGCTTTAGCCGGATCGCCGCCGACAGACCCGCCGGCCCGGCGCCGACGATCACCACGTCGAATTCCATCGACTCGCGTTCGGGCAGGGTCTCGGTCTGGCTGGCGGTATCGCTCATCGTCTCTGGGTCCTTTCGGTGGCGCGGGCAGATGCCGCGCATCCTCGTACACATTCGCACCGTGTGCCGTCGTTCCAAGACTAGGGCACGGGCCTGTTTGGACGAGTTCTAGCCTGATTGACCTTTCCGTCAAACAGCCGGCGTCGTGCGGATCGTCGCGGACGTCCCCGGCCCTTGACGCGCCGCCCGCGGGCGGATCAGACAGCACCGGCCCGACACAAGGAGACCGGCTTGAACGCGCTCTATCTCGGCATCGCGATTCTCTGCGAGATCGTCGGTACCACCGCCCTGAAATCCACCGAAGGCTTCACCCGGCTCGCACCCTCGCTGGTCACCGTGGCGACCTATGTGCTCGCCTTCTACTTCCTGTCGCTGCCGCTGCGCACCATGCCGGTCGGCATCGTCTATGCGATCTGGTCGGGCACCGGCATCGTGCTGCTGGCCCTGATCGACATCCTCTGGTTCCGCGTCACCCTCGACCTGCCGGCCCTTCTCGGCCTGGCGCTGATCGTCGGCGGCGTCCTCGTCATCAACCTGTTCTCCCAGTCGCTCGGACACTGACGCCGCCGTCGCGCCGCGCGGAAAAATCGGCTAGGGAATGGCCATGAACGCCGAGCCCCACCCCATCGACCGCGAGGCGGCCATCGCCCTCCTCGAATGGTACCGCGCCGCCGGCGTCGATGCGGTGACCGGCGAGGCCGCGCGCGACCGCTTTGCCGAGACGCAGGCCGAGATCGCCGCCCGCAAGGCCCGGCGCGGCCCGCCGGCGGGCGCCACCCCGGCAGCGTCCGGCGATGCCCCGCGCCCCGCACAGGAGACGAGGGCCGCCCCGGCCAGGACGCCGCAGCCGGCCGAGGAGCCCGGCTTCCCCTCGCCGCGCATCGCGGTGCCCGACGATATCGCCGTCGCCGATGCCCGCGAACGCGCCCGCTCGGCGACGACCCTGGCCGAGTTGCGGGCCGCGCTGGAGGATTTCGACGGCTGCAATCTGCGGATCTCGGCCCGCTCGACGGTGTTCGGCGACGGCAGCGAGACCGCCGATGTGATGCTGGTCGGCGAAGCGCCGGGCCGCGAGGAGGACACCGCCGGGGTGCCCTTCGTCGGCCGCTCCGGGCAGCTCCTCAACCGCATGCTGGAATCCATCGGGCTCGAGCGCGAGGCGGTGCGGGTGACCAACACCGTGCCCTGGCGCCCGCCCGGCAACCGCCCGCCGACGCCGGCCGAAACGCAGATCTGCCTGCCCTTCGTCCAGCGCCATATCGAACTGGTGGCGCCGAAGATCCTGGTCTGCCTCGGCTCGCCCTCGGCCAAGGCGATCCTGGGGGCGCAGGAGGGCATCCTGCGGGTGCGCGGCCGCTGGACGACCTACAGCTTCGGGCTGGAGCAATGCGACGCGATCGACGCGGTGGCGATGCTGCATCCGGCCTATCTGCTGCGCCAGCCGGCCCAGAAGCGCCTCGCCTGGCGCGACCTGATCGCCCTGCGCGAGCGTCTGGCGCAGAAATCGACGCCGGGCTGACGCGGGACCGGGCCGCCGCACGAATCGGCGGCGAAAAGGCACTCGCCAAATCGGTCCGAAACGCCTAGCTCTGCCCGCGAGGCAACGCGCCGCATCGACCACACCGTTCCAGGGCCGTCCCATGCCACTGCAGATCCTGCCGATCGCCGCACTGCTCGCATCGACCTTCTTCCTGATGGCCGGCGCCGGTCTGATGGGCATTCTCCTGCCGGTGCGCGGCTCGATCGAGGGCTGGTCGAGCTACCAGATTGGCGCCTTCGGCACCTCCTACGCCATCGCCTTCACGGTCGGCTGCTTCGTCATGCCGGTGATCGTGCGCAGCGCCGGCCATGTGCGTACCTTCGCCAGCCTCGCCGCCCTCCTGGCGATCTCGGTGCTCCTCAGCGGCGTCCTCATCGACCCGCTGGCCTGGATCGTCTTCCGCGCCATGGCCGGCTTCGCGCTGGCCGGCACCTACATGGTCGTCGAGAGCTGGCTCAACGAGCGGGTCACCAACGAGAGCCGCGGCAAGGTCTTCTCGATCTACATGGTGGTCACCATGGCGGCGATGATGGGCGGCCAGTACGTCATGCCGCTCAGCCAGCCCGAGCTGACCATTCCCTTCATGCTCTGCGCGATCCTGTTCGCGCTGGCGGTGATCCCGACGGCGCTGTCGCGCGCCGCCTCGCCGAAGCCGCTGACCAGCGTGAAGATCGATGTCGGCCTGATCTTCCGCAATTCGCCCGTCGCGGCCGTCGGCGTGCTCCTGGCCGGCATCATGTCCGGCGGCTGGAACAACATGGCGCCGGTGTTCGGCCAGAAGATCGGCCTGTCGACCACCGAGATCGCCACCCTCGTCGTCGTCGCCATGGCCGGCGGCATCGTCTTCCAGGTGCCGCTCGGCCGCTTCTCCGACCGGATGGACCGACGCTACGTGATGACCGCAGCCGGGCTGATCGGCTTCATCGCCGCCGTCCTCGGCGTCTATGTCGACGTCATGCCCTGGGGCGCGACGGTCTATTTCGTCGTCGCCTTCATCCTCGGCGGCATCGTCTACCCGTCCTATTCGCTGGCCGTGGCGCATGCCAACGACTACGCCGCCGACGAGGATTTCGTGAAGATCTCCAGCGGCCTTCTGATCCTCTACGGCGTCGGCACGATGATCGGCCCGATCTATGCGGCATTCCTGATGGAGAGCTTCGGCCCTGAAGGCATGTTCCAGGCCGTCGGCACCTCGGCCGTTGCCTATGCCGCCTATTCCTACTACCGGACCTACCGCCGCGAGGCGCTGCCGGTGGACGAGCGGGCGGACTTCCAGACCGTGCCGCTGGCCCGCACCCAGACGCCGACCAGCTTCACGCTCGATCCGCGCGCCGAAGCCTCGATCACCGCCGAGGAGGAACTCGCCGCCAGCGACGAGGCCGAGGCGGCCGAGGCAATGGCCAGTGCCGAAGCGGAGGCGGAAGCAGAAGCAGAAGCGGCGCAGGCCAGTGCCGAGTCAGAGAGAGCAGCAGAGGCTGAGGCAGCAGCCGACCGAACCGACCGCGATGCCGCCACCGCGCGTCCGGCCGAACCGGTGACCCCGCCGGACGACAAGGCCGGCGGCATCTGAGCACAAGACGCGGACGCCAGCTCCCTCCCCGGCCTCGGGCGATCATCCGCGCCCTTCGCGAAAGCGGGACCTGTCGAACGCCTCCGGGTCTTGCACCCACACAAACGAAAACGGGCGGCCGTGATGGCCGCCCGTTTCGCGTTTCGGACCTGTCCGGCGGTCAGCCGATGCGGCCGCCGCCCTGCTTGGTGATGGCCACCACCGACGGACGCACCGGCATGTCGTCCTTGAAGTCGGGCCAGCGGGTGGAGAGATCCTCGTAATAGGACGGCCGGCCGAAGCCTTCCCAGTCCTCGCCGCCATCGGCCGGGTGCTGGACCGCCACGAAGGCCGTCTGCATGTCCGGCAGGATCAGCGGACCGCACATCTCGGCGCCCACCGGAACGCGGAAGAACAGCTTCGACGTGCCGCGGGCCGCGCCCTCGGTGTCGACGGCGAAGAGGCCGTCGGTGCGGCCCGTCGCCTTCGGCGAATTGCCGTCGGTGGACACCCACAGCCGGCCCTCGGCATCGACCGCGCAATTGTCCGGCATGCCGAACCAGCCGTTCTTCGTCGTTTCCGTGGAAAAGGTCGCGCCGACATCGGCGACCGACGGGTCGCCGCATTTCAAAAGGACTTCCCACGTGCCCTTGGTCGCGGCGAAGTCGCCGCCGTCCTCGGCGATCTCGATGATGTGGCCGAAGGCGTTCTTGGCGCGCGGATTGGCGGCATCGGCCTCCTCGCGCTTGGTGTTGTTGGTCAGCATCACGTAGACGCGGCCATTGGTGCCGTTCGGCTCGATGTCCTCCGGACGGTCCATCTTGGTCGCCTCGAGAAGATCGGCCGCGCGCCGGGTCTCGATGACCACGTCGGCCTGGCTTTCGAAACCGTTCTCGGCGGTCAGCGGGCCTTCGCCGAAGACCAGCGGCATCCAGGTCAGCGAGCCGTCGTCCTCGAACTTGGCGACATAGAGCGTGCCCTCGTCGAGAAGGTCCATGTTCGCGGCCCGGTCGTCGGGATTGTAGGTGCCCGCAGTGACGAACTTGTAGACATAGTCGAAGCGCTCGTCGTCGCCGAGATAGAACACCACCCGACCATCCGCCGCGACGATGGACTCGGCGCCTTCATGCTTGAAGCGGCCGAGCGCGGTGCGCTTCTTCGGCACCGAGTTCGGGTCCTCGACATCGACCTCGACGATCCAGCCGAAGCGGTTGGGCTCGTTCGGCTCCTTCGACACGTCGAAGCGATCGTGGAAATTGCCCCATTCGTAGCTGCCGTCCGGCACGCCGTAGCGCTCGTAATTCTGTGCTTCCCGGTGATCTGCCGGCAGTTCGCCGACGAAATAGCCGTGGAAGTTCTCCTCGGCCATGATGTAGGTGCCCCACGGCGTGACGCCGCCGGCGCAATTGTTGATGGTGCCGAACACCTTGGTGCCGGACGGATCGGCTGTCGTCTGCAGCCGGGCATGGCCGGCGGCCGGGCCGCGCAGCTCCATCTCGGTTCCGGCGGTGATGCGGCGGTTCCTGGCGCCGTCGGTCACCACCTGCCACTTGCCGTTCTCCTTGCGGATCTCGACGATGGTGCCGCCATGGGCCGCCATCTCGATGTCGACGCGCTTCTGGTCGGCCGCGGCGACCGTGAGCTTGTCGCCCTCGACCTTCACGATGCCCGGGAACATCAGGTGTTCGTTGGTATATTCGTGATTGACGACGAGCAGACCATGCTCCGACGAACCGTCGATCGGGATGAAGCCGACATAGTCGTTGTTGTAGCCGAACTGGCGCGCCTGGGCTTCCGGCGTCTGGTTCGCCGGATCGAATTCCGGTGAATCGGCAAACACCGGATCGCCCCAGCGCAGCAGCACGTCGGCATCGTAGCCTTCGGCGATGTGGTGCATCTCGTCGACGCCGGCCTCGACCTCGGTGAAGTCGAATTTCGAGCCAGCGGCGCCTTCGGCATGGGCCTCGTCGGCGGCCATCAGCGCCAGCGGGCTCACCGTGGCGGCGATCGCCGTGGCAGCCATCGAGCCGCGCAGGAAGTCGCGGCGCGAGAAGCGCGTCGCGATCACGTCGCCCATGGTGCGGTTGTCGGTCGGGTTCAGACCGTCGCCATCGGCCTCTTCGAGCTGGCTGGTGCGGAATACCGCACGGCTTGCATGTTCGTTCATCGACGCCCCCTGATCTTGCGAAATCCGGCACCGTCCAACTTTTGGAACGGTTCCAGCATCGCATAATCAGGCAAGGTCACAAGCCGATGACACGCCACTGTGAAGGCGCGCGGGTGGCGGGCGGGCCTGCGCCGGCGGGCGTTTCAGCCCGTCGGCGGGGTGACGCGGCGGGCCCGCGAGCGCTCCAGGCCCAAGCGGTGCTCGCGCCAGATGATGAAGATGCCGGCCGACACGACGATGGCTCCGCCGAGGATCGTCGTGCCGCTCGCCGCCTCGTCGAAGATCACATAGCCGATGATGATGGCGAGGATCAGCGAGGTGTATTCGAAGGGCGCGATGGTCGAGGTGTCGGCATAGCGGTAGCAGGCGGTCAGGAGCAGCTGGCCGACGCCGCCGCACAGGCCGGCGAGGATCAGGAAGCCGGCCTGCTCCCATGTTGGCACCACCCAGCCGAAGAAGATCGACAGCGCCGCCAGCGCCGACGAGGTCAGCGAGAAATAGATGACGATGGTGGCGGTCTTCTCGGTGTGGACCAGCCGGCGGATCTGGATCATCGCGATGGCGGCCACGGTGGCCGAGACCATCGCCGCGGCAATGCCGATCGCCTCGCCATCGGCCAGCCCGTCACTGCCGAGCGACAGTTTCGGCAGCGTCACGACCATGATGCCGATCAGCCCGACGAGCACCGCCGACCAGCGGTAGAGCCAGACCACCTCCTTCAGGAAGATCGCGGCGAACACCACGGTCAGCAGCGGCGCGCCATAGGTGATGGTAATCCATTCGGGATAGGGCAGCCGCGTCAGGGCGAAGAAGCCGAACCCCATGGAGGTGACGCCGATGACGCCGCGCCAGACATGGCCGCCGAGATGGTCGGTCGTCAGCGCCGTGCGCAGATCGCCGAGCCAGGCGAGATAGATGACGACGGGCACCAGCGCGAAGAACGAGCGGAAGAACACGATCTCGCCGGCCGGAATGCCCTGGGCCCCCGCCTTGATGGAGGTCTGCATGCCGACGAAGACCACGACGGAGATGCATTTGAGCATGATGCCGAGCATCGGATTGGGCGAGGCCGCGTCGCCAGGCACCTGTGGCATTCGTCCCCTCAGACCGCCGCACCCCTTTGCAGGCGCCGGCATCGTCGATCACGCGTTTCTGTCATCGCCCGGCTGAGCATCTCACGGACAGCCGGGCGACGTTTAAGGGCCCTAGCGGGCGGCCTGCAGCGCTTCCCAGACCCGCAGCGGCGTCGCCGGCATGTCGATATGGGCCACGCCCGCCGGCCGCAGCGCGTCGACGACGGCATTCATCACCGCCGGGGCCGCGCCGATCGTTCCCGCCTCGCCGGCGCCCTTGATGCCGAGCGCATTGGTGGTGGACGGCACGTTGCGGGTCTGGAAGTCGAAATACGGGAAGTCCCAGGCCCGCGGCATGGCGTAGTCCATGAAGCTGGCGGTCACCAGCTGGCCGGTCTCGTCATAGACGGCGTTCTCGATCAGCGCCTGACCGATGCCCTGCGCGACGCCGCCATGGATCTGGCCGGCCAGAAGGATCGGATTCACCGTCACGCCGAAATCGTCGCAGATCGTGTAGGACAGAAGCTCGGTCATGCCGGTCTCGGGGTCGATCTCGACCTCGCAGACATGGGTGCCGTTCGGATAGGTCGCCTCGTCCTGCTTGAACTCGCCGACCGCCTTGCGATCGTCGTCGGACTTGGCCGCCGCCGCCAGCGCGGCGAAATCGATGGCCCGGTCGGTGCCGACGATCCGCGCCTCGCCGCCTTCCAGCTCGATGTCCGTCGCGGCGGCTTCCAGTTCGTCGGCGGCCAGCTTCTTCAGCTTCTCGGCCAGCGACTGGCTGGCCCGGCGCACCGACACCGCGCCCAGCGGGATGGAGCGCGAACCACCGGTGCCGCCGCCGGTCGGGGTCTCGTCCGTGTCGCCCTGGCGCACGTCGATCCGGTCGTAGTCCAGCTTCAGCGCCTCGGCGACGAACTGGGCATAGGCCGTGGCATGGCCCTGCCCGTTGGTCTGGGTGCCGATCTTCAACTCGATCCGCCCCTCATGCGTCAGTTCCACATAGGCCGGCTCGGAGCCGGGGAAGGCGCAGGCTTCCACATAGGTCGCAAAGCCGATGCCGCGCAGCTTGCCGTTCTTGCGGGCCGCTTCACGCCGGGTCTCGAAGCTGGCCCAGTTCGCCCGCCGCAGGCCGGCGTCCAGATGCCCGGCGAAATCGCCGGTGTCGTACAGGCGACCGATCGGGGTGCGGTAGGGCAGCTGGTCGGAGCGGATGAAGTTGCGCTTGCGGATCTCGTCGCGCCCGAGACCGAGCTCGATGGCGCATTCGTCCACCAGCCGCTCGATCAGATAGGCCGCCTCCGGCCGCCCGGCGCCGCGATAGGCGTCCACCGGGACCGTGTTGGAATAATAGAGGTGGCAATCCACGTCGATCGCCGGGATGTCGTAGAGGCCGGTCGCCATCGACATGCCGAACCACGGGATCATCGGCCCGAACTGCGAGGCATAGGCGCCGAGATTGGCGTGCAGATCGATCTTCAGCGCCAGGAACCGGCCGTCGGCGTCCATCGCCATCGAGCCCCTGACGATGTTGTCGCGGCCATGGGCGTCGGTGACGAAATGCTCGGTGCGGTCGGCGGTCCACTTGACCGGCTGGCCCAGCCGCTGCGCCGCGACCAGCACCAGCGCGTGCTCGCGATACAGAAACGCCTTGGTGCCGAAGCCGCCGCCGACGTCGCGGGTGACGACGCGGATCTTGTCCTTGCCGACCTTCAGGACGCGCGCCGCCAGCGTGTCGCGCATGCCGTGCACGCCCTGGCTGCCGGTGGTCAGCGTGTAGCGCTCGCTCTCGGCGTCATATTCGCCGACCGAGGAACGGACCTCCATGTAGTTGCAGACGAGGCGGTTCTGCACGAGGTCGAGGGTGGTGACATGCGCCGCCTGCGCGAAGGCCGCCTCCGTCTTCTCCCGGTCGCCCTCATGCATGTGACCGGCGATGTTGCCGTCGCGATCGTCCCAGGCGAGGACATGGCCGGCCTTGGCCGCCGCCAGGTCAGGCACCGCGTCGAGCACGTCGTAGTCGATCTCGACCAGTTCGGCCGCGTCGCGCGCCTGGATCGCCGTCTCCGCCACGACGAAGGCGACCGCGTCGCCGACATGGCGCACCGTGTCGCGGCACAAAACCGGCGCGTCATGGGGCTGGAACGGGTCGCCGCCCACCTGCTTGGGGCTGGCGAGACAGGGCACTTCGCCGAGTTCCGCAATGTCGGCATGGGTCAGCACCATGCGCACGCCCGGCGCGCTGCGCGCCGCTTCCAGGTCGCCGATGGTGAAGCGGGCATGGGCATGCGGCGAGCGCACCACCGCGGCGTGCAGCAGGCCCGCGCGGGTCTCGTCGTCGGTATAGTGGCCCTCGCCCCGGATGAAGGCGTCGTCTTCCTTGCGCAGCACCGACGCGCCGAGGCCAAACTTTGGGGTCATGACGTTCATGGGAAAGCTCCTTCGACGCGAACCGATCGCCGTGGACAGGACCCGTTCGCAACGGGAGGGTCG
The DNA here is from genome assembly GCF_049132005.1 of Aurantimonas sp. NFXS3. Classification (NCBI taxonomy): domain Bacteria; kingdom Pseudomonadati; phylum Pseudomonadota; class Alphaproteobacteria; order Hyphomicrobiales; family Aurantimonadaceae; genus Aurantimonas; species Aurantimonas sp. NFXS3. The sequence goes on along the minus strand of NZ_JAGDDZ010000001.1, from coordinate 753,348 downwards.
GCCACAATGGTCTTAAACACCACTTATTGCTTCCGGCGCAGCCCGTCGAGGGTGGAGGTTGCCGGCCCGCCGCATGTGCCCCTCCGCCGCACGCGATTGGCAATCTGCGGTTTCCGGTCTAACTGCCGGGAAAATCAGGAAAGGGAAGCCCATGCTGCGCAGTGAAGACGGCCAGACGATCCGGCTGGAAGATTATCGCCCGACCGATTTCATCCTGCATTGCGTGGACATGACGGTCCGCCTGTTCGAAGGCCGGGCCGAGATCGACACGCGGCTGGTGCTGGAGCGCCGCGAGGGCGTGGCCGAGGATGCGCCGCTGGTGCTCGACGGCGACGAGCTGGCCCTGACCGGCCTTGCCCTCGATGGCGCCGTGCTCGAGGCCGATGCCTATACGGCGACGCCCGACCGGCTGACGATCCGCCAGGCCCCGGCCCGCGACCGCTTCCTTCTCGACATCGCGACCCGCATCGTGCCGGAAGAGAACACCAAGCTGATGGGGCTCTACCGCTCCAACGGCATCTGGTGCACCCAGTGCGAGGCCGAGGGCTTCCGCCGCATCACCTATTTCCTCGACCGCCCCGACGTGCTGGCGCCCTACCGGGTCCGCATCGAGGCCGACCGTACCGCCGCCCCGGTCCTCCTGTCGAACGGCAACCCGACCGAGAGCGGTGATCTCGGCGACGGCCGCCATTACGCCGTCTGGGACGACCCGTTCAACAAGCCGGCCTATCTCTTCGCGCTCGTCGCCGGCGATCTCGATTCCATCCGCGAACCCTTCACCACCGCCAGCGGCAAGCCGGTCGAACTCGCCGTCTACACCGAGAAGGGCCGCGCCGGGCAGGCCGGCTACGCCATGGACGCGCTGAAGCGCTCGATGGTCTGGGACGAGCGCCGCTTCGGCCGCGAATACGACCTCGACGTGTTCAACATCGTCGCCATCGCCGACTTCAACATGGGCGCGATGGAGAACAAGGGCCTCAACGTCTTCAACCACAAATACGTGCTGCTCGATCCGCAGACGGCGACCGACACCGACTATGCCGGCGTCGAGACGGTGATCGCCCACGAATATTTCCACAACTGGACCGGCAACCGCATCACCTGCCGCGACTGGTTCCAGCTCTGCCTGAAGGAAGGCCTGACGGTCTATCGCGACCAGGAATTCAGCGCCGACGAGCGCTCCGCCACGGTGCAGCGCATCGGCGCGGTCCGGCGCCTGAAGGCGCACCAGTTCCCCGAGGATCAGGGCCCGCTCCAGCATCCCGTCCGGCCGACGGAATACAAGGAGATCAACAACTTCTACACGGCCACCGTCTACGACAAGGGCGCCGAGATCGTCCGGATGCTCGCCACCATCCTCGGCGAGGATGGCTTCCGGAAGGGGATGGACCTCTATTTCGAGCGCCATGACGGCGACGCCGCGACGATCGAGGACTATCTCGCCTGCTTCGAGGCGGCCACGGGCGTTGACCTCTCGCATCTGGCCGTCTGGTACAACCAGGCCGGCACCCCGACCCTGTCGGTGCGCGAGGACTACGACGCCGGCGCCGACCGGCTGACCCTCACCCTGCGCCAGTCGCTCGACGAGGGCGCCGCCGGCACGAGGACCGATCCGGTCCATATCCCGGTCCGCTTCGGCCTCGTCGGCTCCAACGGCCAGGACAAGGACGCCGTGCCGACCCATGGCCCGGACGTCGAGGGCGACGTCATTCACCTGACCGAGGCCGCGACGACGCTGGTCTTCGAGAATCTCGGCGAGCGCCCCTACCTCTCGATCCTGCGCGACTTCTCAGCCCCGGTGAATCTCGACTTCGCCCAGAGCGAAGCCGACCGGCTGGCACTGGCACGGCTCGATCCCAATCTCTTCAACCGCTGGAGCGTCCTCAACGATCTCCTCGGCGAGGCGATGGTGCGTGCCTGCCGCGCGGGCGGGGCGGCAACCGCCTCGCCGCTGCCGGCGGAGATCGTCGACGCGGTGCTGGCCACCGCCACCGATCCCGCGCTGGAGCCCGCTTTCCGGGCCCAGGCCCTGGCCCTGCCGGCCGAACCGGACGTGGCGCGCATGCTCGGCCGCGACGTCGACCCGCAGATCGTCCACGACGTGGTAGACGCCGCCCGCCGGGCGATCGGCACCGCCGGCGTCCAGGTCTTCGAGCGGCTGGCCGCCGAGATGGCGACGGTCCAGGCCTTCTCCCCCGACGCCGAAAGCGCCGGCCGGCGCTCGCTCGCCAATGCGGCGCTCGCCTATCTGACCGCCGCCACGAACGACCCGGCGGCGGCCGAGGCGCAATATGCCAGCGCCTCCAACATGACCGACCGCCTCGCAGCGCTCGGCATCCTCGTCCATCGCTTCCCGGATGCCGCGGCGTCGCAGGCCGCGCTCGACGATTTCTACCGGCGCTTCGAGACCGACGAGCTGGTGCTCGACAAATGGTTCGCCCTGCAGGCGACCGTGCCCCGGCCCGAGACGCTGGAGACGGTGATCGCCCTCACCGGCCACGCAAAGTTCTCCATGCGCAACCCGAACCGCGTGCGCGCCGTCATCGGCACCTTCGCGGCCGGCAACCAGCTTGCCTTCCACCGCCCCGACGGCGCCGGCTATCGCTGGGTGGCGGAGCGGCTGGTCGAGCTGGACCGCCTCAATCCGCAGATCGCCGCGCGCATCGCGACCACCTTCCGCTCGTGGCGCAGCTTCGAGCCGACCCGCCGCGAGCAGGCCGAAACGACTCTGCGGCAACTGCTTGAGACTGAACATCTTTCGACGGATCTTGGAGATATCTTGGGAAGGTCTTTGAAATGACTCGTCAATTCGTTGACTCCCAGATTCTGCCGCAATTCCACGCTGGACAAGGTGATTCGCATTTGCTCAATTGGTAATGATTCGGATCGGCGGCGTTCCTGATCGTTAAGATGCGGTTTACGAGGGGTGAGCATGCGAGCGGACGCGTCCAACGCGCCGGCAGGGGGACTATTGTCCCGATTCGAGGCCCTGCTGACTGCGCGAACGGAAATCGCTGGACACGCCAAGATGTTGGCGGCCCCGGCCTACCGACAGCTTCTGCGCTCCGAGAAGGCGCTTCGCCGCTCGATCCCCATCCTCATCGTCTCCTTCCTGGCGCTCGCGGCGGTCATCCGCCTGGCGACCCTCGTCGAGGAGCGGATGGCACTGGAAGAAGGCGCCGTGCGCGACCTGACCATCGCCACCGCGCTGATGCGCGCCGAGAGCCACGCCATCGAGGCCGATGGCGACGGTGTCGCGCTGGCGGCGGATCTGCTGGCCAGCGCCCTGCCCGCCGAACTCCTGCGCCACGGCCGCTTCGCCGTGGTCAGCGACAGTGACGGCATGATCGTCGCGGCCATGCCCGGCTTCGAGAACCTCGTCGGCGGCGACCTCAAGCGCCTGATCGGCGAGCATCAGGAACTTTTGATGTTCGGCGAGCGCGCCGGCGTGCAGGACACCCGCTTCGGCAGCGAACCGGCCCTCGTCGCCAGCGCCCGCCTTGCCGACAATCAGGGCATCCTCACCTTCGTCCAGCGCGAGACCGACCTTCTGTCCGAATGGCGCCATTCGGTCTCGGTCAACGTCACGCTCTTCGCGCTGACCTCCACGATCATGCTGGTCGTGCTCTACGCCTATTTCCGCCAGGCGACGCGGGCCCAGGACGCCGACGCGCTGTATCTGGAAACCCATCAGCGGGTCGATACCGCCCTGTCGCGCGGTCATTGCGGGCTCTGGGACTGGGACATCGCGCGCGGCCGCATGTACTGGTCGCGCTCCATGTACGAAATTCTTGACCTCTGCCCCAGGGACAGCGTCCTGGCCTTCGGCGACATCGCGCCGCTGATGCATCCCGACGACGGCAGCCTGTTCGAGGTCGCCCGGCAGGTCGCCGCCGGCAAGATCACCAGCCTCGACCGCGTCTTCCGCATGCGCCACCGCAACGGCAGCTATGTCTGGCTGCGGGCCCGCGCCGAGGTGTCGCGCACCGCCGAGAACGAGGTCCACCTGATCGGCGTGGCCGTCGACGTGTCCGAGCAGCAGGAACTGGCGCGTCGCACCGACGAGGCCAACACCCAGCTGAACAACGCCATCGAGAACATCTCCGAGACCTTCGTCCTGTGCGACAGCCAGGATCGCCTGGTCCTGTGCAATTCCAAATATCGCGAGACCTTCGGCCTGACCGAGGCGGACGTCGCCCGCGGCACGCCGCTGGCCACCGTCATGGCCAAGGCCCGCAAGCCGATCGACAGCCATGCCGTCACCAGCCCGACTTTCGCCAGCGGCGAGCGCGCCTCCGAGGCGCTGCTGCCCGACGGCCGCTGGCTGCTCCTGTCGGAGCGCCGCACCGCCGACGACGGCTTCGTCTCCATCGGCACCGACGTCACCCAGCTCAAGCTGCATCAGGCCCGCCTGTCGGATTCCGAGCGCCGGCTGATGGCCGTCATCGACGATCTGTCGATCGCCCGGCGCGACGCCGAGCGCAAGGCGGTCCAGCTCACCGAGATGAACCAGAACTACGCCGCCGAGAAGGAGCGCGCCGAGACGGCCTCCAGCGCCAAGACCACCTTCCTGGCCAACATGTCCCACGAGCTGCGCACGCCCCTCAACGCCATCCTCGGCTTCTCCGAGATCATGCGCCAGGGCACCTTCGGCCCGATCGGCTGCCCGAAATACGGCGAGTACGCCGAGGACATCCACCAGAGCGGCCACTACCTGCTGAAGCTGATCAACGACATTCTCGACATGGCCAAGATCGAGGCCGGTCGCCTGGTCCTGAACCACGAAACCGTCGACCTCAGCGAGATCGCCACCGAGACCGGCAAGATCATCGAGGTCCAGGCCGACCAGAAGGCCATCCGCCTCAATGCCGACGTGCCGGAGCGCATGGAGCTGACGGTGGACCGCCGCGCGACCAAGCAGATCGTGCTGAACCTCCTGTCCAATGCCGTGAAGTTCACCGACAATGGCGGCACAGTGAAGATGAAGCTGCGCACGGTCGGCGACGCGGCGCTGATCACCATCGCCGACAACGGCATGGGCATTCCCCGCGCCGCGCTGAAGAGCCTCGGCAAGCCCTTCGAGCAGATCGAGAACGAGCTGACCCGCACCAACAAGGGCACCGGTCTCGGCCTCGCCATCGCCCGCTCGCTGGTGGCGCTGCAGGGCGGCCGCATGCGGATCAGCTCGCAGGTCGGCGAAGGCACGATCGTCGCCATCCGCCTGCCGCTCACCCCTGCCCCGGCACAGACCGAAGCCCTCGACCAGACCGCCGTCGCCTGACGCCTCGCGCGGCGACGCCGCGACGGCACGACCGCGCCCACAGCCCTGCGAAGATCAGTCCACGCTAGGGAGCCAGGCGGTCACGCATCCGCGCGGCTGACAGGACGAAGGACGTCGTCAGCCCCCTTGCGCCGCCGTCGCGGCATCGGCCGGCACCGTCTCGTCCTCGCCGGAGACCGGCAGCAGCGTGTTGAAGGCGTGCCGCACCCGTGCCGCCGTCCTGGCGAGCAGCGGCGCCACTTCCCCCGGCTCCTCCAGCCCCAGTGCCCGCGTCAGCCGGTCGGCCAGCCCGGGCGGCAGATCCTCGATCCGCTCGACCCCGGTCGGGCCGAGCCGCAGGATCTGGATGACCGACGTATAGGTCCGCATCGCGCCCGGCAGGTCCACCGGCGCTCCGTCGGCATCAACGGCGGCGAGATCGGCGGCGGAAAGGACAGACACGGTCGGGCTGCCGACGAGATCGGAATCGGCCCGCCCGGTCAGCAAGGCCCATTGCGCCAGAAACTCCAGGTCGATCAGGCCGCCCGGGATCAGCTTCAGATCGAGCGGGCCCTTGGGCGGCTTGTCGCGGTCGAGCCGCGCCCGCATGTCGGCCACGTCGCGGCTGGTCATGGCCTCGTCGCGGGCCTCGCCGAGAATGTCGCAGATGGTGTGGCCGACCTCGTCGCGGAACTCCGGATCGCCGGCGATCGGCCGCGACCGGGTCAGCGCCATGCGCTCCCAGGTCCAGGCGTCGGTCGCCTGGTAGCGGCGGAAGGAATCGATGCGCGTCGCCAGCGGCCCCATGTTGCCCGACGGACGCAGGCGGAAATCGACCTCGTACAGGATGCCCTCGCGCATCTGCACGGTCAGCGCCGCGATCAGGCGCTGGGTCAGCCGGGCGAAATACAGCCCCGTGGCGAGCGGCTTGTCGCCGTCCGATTCCTCGACATCCGGGTCGTGGTCGTAGAGCAGGATCAGGTCGACATCGGAGCCGGCGGTCAGCTCGCAATTGCCCAGCCGCCCCATGCCGAGCAGCGCCAGCCGTGCGCCGGGCACCCGGCCATGCTTCTCGGCGAAGGCGTCGCCGACCGCCTTGAGCGTGGCGTCCAGCACCACATTGGCGATGTTGGAGAAGGCCGGCCCCGCCTCCCCCACATCGACGACGCCGCTGAGGAGGCGCGCACCGACCAGGAAACGCTGTTCGGAGGCGAAGATCCGCAGCCGTGCCAGAATGTCTTCATAGCCGTTCGCCTCCGACAGAAAACTCGCCAGCCGCTTCTCCATCATCGCGCTCTCGGGCACCTCGTCGAAGAAGGCCGGGTCGAGCAACGCGTCGAAGACATGCGGGCGCGCCGCGATGGTCTCGCGCAGCGCCGGAGCCGATGTGATGATCAGCGCCAGAAGATCGAGGATGCGGGGGTTGGAGGCGATCAGCGAGAAGAACTGGATGCCCGCCGGCAATCCCGCCAGAAACGTGTCGAAGGCGGCGATCGCCCCGTCCGGGTCCTTGGCGTTGGAAAAGGCTGCCAGCAGCATCGGCAGGCCCGAGGCCAGGCGCTCGCGCGCCGTCTCCGACCGCGTCGAGCGGTAGCGGCCGAACCCCCAGCCGCGCACGATCCGCGCGACGTCCTCCGGCCGGGCGAAGCCCAGCTCCTTCAGCCGTGCCAGCGCGTCGGGATCGTCCTCGCTGGACAGGAGCCGCTTGGAGACCGCCTCCTCGCCCTCTCCCGCATCGCGCTCGCGGCCGTCGTTGAACAGGCTCGTATAATGCCGGTCCACGCGGCGCAGATGCGACAGCAGCGCCTCGGCGAAGGCCTCGCGACCGTCGAACCCCGCCAGCCGCGCAATGCGCTCCAGCCCTTCCTCGTCCTCCGGCAGCGTGTGGCTCTGCTCGTCGGCGACCATCTGGATGCAGTGCTCGATTCGCCGCAGGAACCAGTAATCCTCGAGGAGGTCGCGGGCCGTATCGGCGGTGATCCAGCTCCCCTCGGCCAGCTCGTGCAGCGCCTCGTCGGTGCGCCGGCTGCGCAATTGCGGCGCCCGTCCGCCGGCGATGAGCTGCTGGGCCTGGACGAAGAACTCGACCTCGCGAATGCCGCCCCGCCCGAGCTTCACATTGTGGCCACCCACGGCGATGTCGTCGAAGCCGCGATGGCGATCGATGCGGGTCTTCATCGCCTGAATGTCGGCGATCGCCGCGAAGTCGAGATATTTGCGCCAGACGAAGGGCGTCAGCTCCTGGAGGAACGCCTCGCCCGCCGTCCGGTCGCCGGCGATGGTGCAGGCCTTGATCATCGCGGCGCGCTCCCAGTTGCGCCCGGAGCCCTCGTAATAGCTCATCGCCGCATCGGTGGAGATCGCCAGCGGCATCGCGCCCGGGTCGGGCCGCAGCCGTAGATCGGTGCGGAAGACATAGCCGTCCGCGGTCCGCTCGCCGACGATCCGCACCAGCCGCCGCACGATGCGCGAGAAGGTGTCGACCGATTCGGTCGGATCGGCGGCGACCGACTGCTCGGGATCGAAGAACACGATCAGGTCGACATCGCTGGAATAGTTCAGTTCGCGCGCGCCCAGCTTGCCCATGCCGAGGACGAACAACCCGCATCCGGCCTCCGGGTCGGCCGGGTCGGGCAGCGCGATCTTGCCGCTCTTGTGGGCCGCGATCAGGCAGAAGCGCAGCGCCGTCGCGACCGCCGCTTCGGCCAGTTGCGACAGATCCTCGGTGGTCTCCTTCACGCTCGCCGCGCCGAACAGGTCGCGCAGCGCGATCAGCAGCGAGACCTCGCGCTTGATCAGGCGGATCGTCGCCATCAGCGCCGTCTCGCCCTGCTCCGCCACCTCCATGTCGCGCAGTTCGCCGATCCGCTGCGCAATTCTTTCACGCGCCGGCGCGTCGAACAGCGCGTCCAGCCATTCGGGGTGCTGGAGCATCTGGGTGTTGAGATAGGTCGAGAGGTCGAGCACCGCGCCGAGCCGCGCCACGTCCGGGCCGCCCCGCGCGAGAAATTCGCCGAGCCGCGTCAGATCCTGCGCCGCCGCCGCCTTGCTCAGGTCAGTGAGCCACGCCTCCGCCTTGCCGGGATCGAGCGGCGTCGGGGCGATGTCGCCGCCGATGCCCAGACCGCTGTCATGCTCTTGCGCCGTGTCCTGTTTCGCCATCGGCGACCGTCTTTCCATCCTGAGGAAACTCCAGGACCACTCTAAGGCCCGGCGCCGCATCCTCAAGCGCGAGACGTCCGCCATGCACCCGTGCGATCGCCTGGACCAGCGACAGGCCGAGGCCGGAGCCCGGCAGCGAACGGCTCTGGTCGAGGCGGTAGAAGCGCTCCAGCACGCGCTCGCGCTGGTCGGCGGGCACGCCGGGACCGTCGTCCGACACCGACAGGCGGCAGACGCCATCGGTCAGTTCGAGCCGCACGGCGATCCTGGCGCCGCCGCCATCCGCAACGCCGTATTTCAGCGCATTGTCGATCAGGTTCGACAGGGCCTGGGCGATCAGTTCGCGGCTGACGGAGGCCTGCACCGGCGGGCTCGGCACAAAGACCAGCGTCGCGCCGGCTTCCTCGGCGAGCGGCTCGTAGAGTTCGCAGACATCCGCCACGATCCCGGCGACGTCGACGCGGGTCTTGATCACCGGATGCGATCCCGCCTCGACCCGCGAGATCATCAGCAGCGCGTCGAAGGTGCGGATCATCTGGTCCGCCTCGGCGATCATCCCCTCCAGGACGGTGCGCGTGCCGGCGGCGTCGACATCGGCCGACAGCGCCGCCTCGGCACGGTTGCGCAGGCGGGTCAGCGGCGTCTTCAGATCGTGGGCGATGTTGTCGGAGACCTGGCGCAGGCCCTCCTGCAGCAGGGCGACGCGGGCAAGCAGCGTGTTGAGATTGTCCGACAGCCGGTCGAACTCGTCGCCCGTGCCGGTCACCGGCAGGCGTTCGGTCAGGTCACCGGCCAGGATCCGCGCGCTCGCCCCGGACATGCGGTCGAGGCGCTGCAGTGCCTGCCGTCCAACGAGGAACCACGCGAACAGCGCCGCCGCCCCCATCAGCGCAAAGGCCAGGATCAGCGCGCTGCGTACGATCTGGCGGAAGCGTTCCTGCTCGGTCTGGTCGCGGCCGACCAGCACCCGCATGCCGTTCGGCATGCTGACCACCTGCGCCACCGCCAGATGGTAGCGGTCGCCCGGATCGTCGGCGAAGCGCTCATAGCCGAAGGGCTGTTCGGTAAAGCCGCCCTCGTCGAGGACGCCCGCCTGCAAGCTCTCCACATTGCCGGCGAGAATGCGCCCGGTGGCGTCGGTGACGAGGTAGAGCGAGGCGCCCGGCTGGCGTGCGCGACGGTCGATGGTGCGCACCAGCCCGGCAATGCCGGCGGCATCGTAGATCTGCGCGATCTCGCCGATTTCCTCGTTGATCGCCGCCCGGCTCTGGTTCTGCAGAATGCTCGACGCCGTCGCGGTGACATAGAAGACGAGGATCACGGCGGCGACCGAGAACAGCAGGAAATAGACCGCCGACAATCGGACGGCGGTCATCCGCATCAGGGCCTTCAACCGCGCCATCGGGGCTTACGCGTCGCTGCGCATGATGTAGCCCGAGCCGCGCACCGTGTGCAGCAGCGGCGTGTCGAAGTCGCGCTCGATCTTGGAACGCAGCCGGGAGATATGCACGTCGATCACGTTGGTCTGGGGGTCGAAATGATAGTCCCAGACATTCTCCAGCAGCATCGTGCGGGTCACGACCTGGTTGGCGTGCTTCATCAGATATTCGAGCAGCCGGAACTCACGCGGCTGCAGCACGATCGGCTTGCCGTTGCGGCGCACCTCGTGGGACAGCCGGTCGAGCTCAAGGTCGCCGACCCGGTAGCTGGTCTCCACGTCCTTGCTGCCGCGGCGCCGCCCCAGCACCTCGATGCGGGCCAAGAGCTCGGAAATCGCGAAGGGCTTGGCGAGGTAGTCGTCGCCGCCCGCCCGCAGTCCAGTGACCCGGTCGTCCACCTGCCCCAGCGCCGACAGGATCAGCGCCGGCGTCTCGTTGCCCTTTTCGCGCAGGCCCGAGATGATCGACAGGCCGTCGCGCCTCGGCAGCATGCGGTCGACGACGAGAACGTCGTAGCTTCGGCTGTCGGCCATGTGAAAGCCGTCGTCGCCATCGCCGGCATGTTCGGCGACGTGACCGGCCTCGCGCAGCGCCTTGACCAGATAGGCCGCGGCTTCGCTGTCGTCTTCGATGATCAGGATGCGCATGGGGTCGGGCAGCGTTGCGGGGCTCGGGGAGAAGGACATCTCGGTTTCTCCTATGTGAACCATTCGGCGCAAAAGAAAAGCGGCTGACCGGCGTGCCGGGCGCAGGCCTGGCGCGTCGGTCAGCCGCCGCGGGTGGAGAGAGCGAGGCCCGAAGGCCTCGCCATCATCGTCGGAAGGATCAGCTCTTGGCGATCGGCAGCGCCACGAAGCGGTTCTGCCCGTTGGTCTGGAGCTGGAACAGCGCCGCCTTGCGACCGGATTCCGCAGCGGCGTCGATCGCCGACTGCACATCCTTCTGGGTCTCGACCGTCTCGCCATTCACCGCGATGATGATGTCGCCGGCCTTGATGCCCTTCTCGGATGCCGAGGAATCCGGCTTCACGTCGGTGACCACGACCCCCTCGCCGTCTTCCGACGGGGTCAGGGTCAGGCCGTAGCCCGACAGCGAGGACGGATCGACCGGAACGCCCGAACCGCGGGCCGAGGCGGCCTCGTCGAGGCTGGACAGATTGCCCAGTTCCACCGAAACGTCCTGCGCCCTGCCATCACGCCAGATGGTCACGTCGACCTTGGTGTCCGGGCGGTAATTGCCGATCATGCGGGCCAGCTCGCGCGGACCCTCGACCGTCTCGCCGTTGACCGCGGTGATCACGTCGCCGGTCTTGATGCCGGCCTTGGTCGCCGGGGTCTCGTTGTCCGGCAGGGTGACGATGGCGCCCTTCTCCTCGTCGAGGCCGACCGCCTCGGCGATGTCGTCGGTGACCGGGGCGATCTGCACGCCCAGCCAGCCGCGCTCGACGCTGCCGTCTTCGCGCAGCGACTGGATGACGTCCTTGGCGACCGAGGCCGGGATCGCGAAGGCGATGCCGACATTGCCGCCCGACGGCGAGAAGATCGCCGTGTTGACGCCGATGACCTTGCCGTCGAGACCGAAGGCCGGGCCGCCGGAATTGCCGCGGTTCACCGCCGCGTCGATCTGCAGGAAGTCGTCATAGGGGCCGGCGCCGATGTCGCGGCCGCGGGCCGAGACGATGCCGGCCGTCACCGAGCCGCCGAGGCCGAACGGGTTGCCGACCGCCACGACCCATTCGCCGATGCGCACGGCGTCGTCATCGCCGAACTCGACATAGGTGAACTTGGTGTTGCTCTCGTCGACCTTGAGCAGCGCGAGATCGGTGCGCGGATCGGTGCCGATCAGCTCGGCGTCGTACTCCGTGCCGTCATCCATGACGACGGTGTACTGGCTGCCGCCCTCGACCACGTGGTTGTTGGTCACCACGAAGCCGTCGTCGGAGATGAAGAAGCCCGAGCCCTGGCCCATACGGGTGCGCGGCTCACGATCCGGACGCATGCCGTTCGGGGCGTTGTCGCGGCCCGGCACGTCGAAGAAGCGGCGCAGCGGGTGATCTTCCGGAAGGCTGTCGAAGGGGCTGCCCATCTGCGGGCCGCGGCCCTGCGACATGGTCGGGGTCACTTCCTGGGTAACGCGGACGGAGACGACGGCCGGCGAGACCTTCTCCACCACGTCGGCAAAGCCGAAATTCTGCACCGGTGCCTCGACCTTCACCGGCTCGGCGAAGACCGGCACGGTGTTGCCGACGACGCCGGTCAGCGCGACGCTGGCGACGCCCGCGGCCAGAACGCCGGCAATCAGACCGCCACGCTTCGTCTTGTTCGCATCGTTGCGCATTGGAAACCCTCTTCGATTGGTCTTCGATCCCTGTGGCGCCGGCACGAGCCGTGCGCCATCGATGGATGCCAATCTAGGGATGGCCAGATTACGGGACCTTTTCGGGCGTGTGAAATCTTCGTAAGGTTGGCGCCTTGACGCCCGGAACCGTCAGCCGCGCGAGCGCGTCACCTCGGCGATCGCCGCTTCCTCTTCCGGCGAGAGCGCCGTCGGCGCCGCAGCCTGCCGGCGGCCGCGCACGGTGATAATGGCAAAGCCGATGCCGGCCAGAAGCACCACCACCGGCGTGCCCCACAGCGCCAGCGTCGCCCAGTCGAAGCGCGGCTTCAACAGCACGAACTCGCCATAGCGCGAGACCAGATAGTCGATGACCTCGTCATCCGTGTCGCCCGCCACCAGCCGCTCGCGCACCAGGAGCCGCAGATCCTTGGCGAGATCGGCATTGCTGTCGTCGATCGACTGGTTCTGGCAGACGAGGCAGCGCAGCCCCGTCGACAATTGCCGCGCCCGCGCTTCCAGCGCCGGATCGCTCAGCACCTCGTCGGGCGTCACCGCGAAAGCCGGTGCCGCGCCCTGCGGCCCAGCGATCACGAGGATGGCGAGCGCCAGGCTCGCGGTGATGGCGCGCCAGCCCGGCCGGATCACGCTTCGGCTCCCGTCGCCAGCTGCCGCTTGCGGCTGCGCGCCGGCGCACCGACCCGCAGGCGCCGGTCGAACAGCGACACCGTACCGCCCACCGCCATGAAGATCGCGCCGATCCAGATCAGCGTGATCAGCGGCTTCCACCAGACGCGCACCACGATCGACGCGCCGTCCGGCGAGGGATCGCCCAGCGAGATGTAGAGCTGTGAGAACCAGCGTGTGTGGATGCCGGCCTCGGTCGTCGGCATCTGCCGCGCCGGGTAGAAGCGCTTGGCGCTTTCGATCATGCCGGCATCGAGACCGTCGCGGCGCAGCGTGAACGTGCCCACCTGCTCCTCGTAATTCGGCCCCTGCCGCTGCTGCGCGCCCTCGTAGCGCACCTCGTAGCCGCCCGCATTCACCGTCTGCCCGGCCCGCATCGCCGTCACGGTCTCGGTCTGGAAGGCCGAGGCGGTGATCACGCCGAGCACCGTCACGCCGAGGCCGAAATGCGCCAGCACCGTGCCGAAGGCCGAGCGCGGCAGCCCGCGCAGGCGGGCAAGGCCCGTGCGCCAGCCGACCTTGGCGAAGTTCGCCCGCACGAACAGATCGGTCAGCGCGCCGGCCATCAGCCAGACGGCGAGGCCGAAGCCGAGGGCCGCAAGGATGCGCGTGCCGGAGGTCAGCGCCACGGCGATCAGGATGGTCAGCATCGCCGCGCCGATAGCGAAATACAGCCGCTGCGCCGCGGCCAGCAGGTCGCCGCGCTTCCACGCCAGCAGCGGGCCGAACGGCACGGCAAACAGCAGCGGCACCATCAGCGGGCCGAAGGTGAGGTTGAAGAACGGCTCGCCGACCGAGATCTTGGCGCCGCCCAGGACTTCCAGCACCAGCGGATAGAGCGTGCCGACCAGCACCGTCGCGGTGGCCGTCGTCAGGAACAGATTGTTGACGACCAGCGCTCCCTCACGGCTGATCGGCGCGAACAGGCCGCCCGCCTCCAGCGACGAGGCGCGCAGCGCAAACAGCGCCAGCGACCCGCCGATGAACAGGCACAGAATGGCGAGGATGAAGACGCCGCGGGTCGGGTCGGTAGCGAAGGCATGGACCGAGGTCAGGACACCCGAGCGCACCAGGAAGGTGCCGAGCAGCGACAGCGAGAAGGTCAGGATCGCCAGAAGGATCGTCCAGATCTTCAGCGCCGAGCGCTTTTCCATCACCAGCGCCGAATGCAGCAGCGCGGTGCCGGACAGCCACGGCATGAAGGAGGCGTTCTCCACCGGGTCCCAGAACCACCAGCCGCCCCAGCCGAGCTCGTAATAGGCCCAGTAGGAGCCCATCGCGATGCCGGCGGTCAGGAACACCCAGGCCGTCAGCGTCCAGGGCCGCACCCAGCGGGCCCAGGCCGCGTCGATGCGACCGTCGATCAGCGCGGCAACGGCGAAGGAGAAGGCGATCGAGAAGCCGACATAGCCGAGATACAGGAGCGGCGGATGGATCGCGAGACCGATGTCCTGCAGGATCGGGTTGAGGTCCTGCCCCTCCATCGGCGCCGGAAAGACGCGGGTGAACGGGTTCGACGTGGTCAGGATGAAGAGCAGGAAGCAGGCGGTGATCCAGGCCTGCACCGCCAGCACATTGGCCTTCAGGCTGGCCGGCAGGTCGCGGCCGAACAGCGCCACCAGCGCGCCGAACAGGCTGAGGATCAGGACCCACAGGAGCATCGAGCCCTCGTGGTTTCCCCACACGCCGGTGACCTTGTAGAGCATCGGCTTCAGCGAGTGTGAATTCTGAAAGACGTTGAGGACCGAAAAGTCCGACGTCACATAGGCCGCCGTCAGCGCCGAGAAGGACAGCATCAGGAGAACGAAGGCACCGGTCGCGGTGATCGTGCCGGTTTCCATCAGCCGGGCATCGCCGCTGCGCGCGCCGATCGCCGGCAGCACCGACTGCACCAGCGACAGGGACAGCGCCAGGATCAGGGCGTAATGGCCGATCTCGACGATCACGAGCCGGCCCCCGACGTCTGCGTCACCACGGCTTCTGGCGTGTCCTTGTTCACCATGCCCTTGCCGTCCTCCCAGAGCCCGCGCTCCTTCAGGTCGTCGACGACCTCCTTCGGCATGTAGGTCTCGTCATGCTTGGCCAGCACCGTGTCGGCGATGAAGATGCGGTCCGGCCCCAGCGTGCCTTCGGTGACGACGCCCTGCCCCTCGCGGAACAGGTCCGGCAGGAGCCCGGTATAGGCGACCTCGACGCTCTCCAGCGAGTCGGTGACCTTGAAGCTGACATGCTGCGAGCCGTCGCGCACGACCGAGCCTTCCTCCACCAGTCCGCCCAGCCGGATGCGCTGGCTCTGCGCCGGCGCCTTGGCGACGATGTCGCTCGGCGAATGGAAATAGGCGACGCTGTCGGACAGCGCGGTCAGGACGAGCGCGGCCGCGCCGCCGATGACGACGAGGATCGTGGCGATCGAGGCGAGGCGCTTCTGCTTGCGGGTCATTGTGTCTGCGTCTCTCCCTCGGCGGTCAGCCCAAGCTCGTCGCCGAAAGCGGCGATTTCCCGGCCGGCGGCGGAATCGGCGGCAAAGGTCTGGCGCGCCGTACGATAGGCCGCGCCCGCGGCCTCGTCGTCACCGAGGACGGTATAGGACCGGATCAGGCGCTTCCATCCTTCCACATCGTTCGGGTTGGTTTCCAGCCGGGCGGCAAGCTGCGACACCATGCCCTCGATCATCGCCTGGCGATCCTCCGCCGCCATGTCGGCGGCAGCGGCGATGTCGGCCTCGCCCGGCCCCGGCGCCGGCGCCGCGGTTCCGGCGTCCGCCGTCGCAGCTGCCGGGGGCGCTTCGCCGCGTGCATCGGCGATCGCCGCATTGGCGATTTCCAGCCAGGGTGCATCCGGCGGGCTCATTTCGACAAGCTGCGTCCAGGCGGTCACCGCCTCGTCGCGGCGCCCTTCCTGCGACAGGTTCAGCGCCAGGAAGAACTTCGCCGGCAGATGCGCGGGATTGGCGGCCACGGCGCGTTCGAAGGCGGCCTCAGCCTCGTCCGTCACCTCGCCGCCGGCAAGCTGCGTCAGCGCCTCGCCCAGTCCGCTTTCGCGGGCGGCCGACGAGCCGTTGAGGCGAATACCGTTGCGAAAGGCCTCGGCCGCATCCTCGACGCGGCCGATCCGCAGATAGATCGGCGCCAGCACGTCCCAGCCGCGACCATCCTCCGGCTCGGCGCGCAACCGTTCCTCGGCGCCCGCGATCAGGGTCTGGATGTCGCCGGGACCGCTCGTCGGCGCGCTGCGTCCGGCCAGCGGCACATCCGGGCGCCCCGCGCCGCCGAGCTGGGCATACAGCACCACCGAGCCGATCGGCACGAGGAGCGCGACCGCGGCGATGGCGGCCAGCATGCGCGGCCGCTGCCACGATGCGGTGCCCGCCTGGCTCTCGCTCTTGCCGCGATCGGCGGCCCGCAGCAGGCGCCGGCCGATCTCCGCCCGTGCGGTCTCGGCCTCCGCGGGCGCCATCGCGCCGCGCGCCACATCCGCGTCGAGCTCGCGCAATTGCGCCGAATAGACTTCCACGTCGTGCTCGGCACGACTGGCCAGATGCTCCTGCCGGGAGCGCAGCAGCGGCCACAGCGAGAGAAGCGTGACGGCCGCCGTCATCACGGCGGCGATAAACCAGAAGATCATGCCATCCCTATACTCACGGCGACGGCCAAAGGAAACGCGGCCTTCGGCCTCGCCCGCCCTCTGCGGCGAAGCAGGTCGGCCGCGCGCCGCATGATCGTCAGACCACCGGCTTCCAGAAGCCGCTGGCCGTCCGGCAGGCGGTTCCTACCGCCTTCACCGCCGGCGATTCGCCCTGGAACACATGCGAATAGCCCCGGCAGTCCTGCGAACCGACGCGGTAGAGCTGGGTCGGCACGACCTCGCCGCTGTAGCCGTCGGCGTTCCACGCGACCGGCTGTCCGGCCGTGGCGAAATTCAGCGCCTGGAACTCTGCCTCCAGCGCCCGGGCGCGGGCGTCCTCCGGCAGCGTCCGTCCCACCGGATCCTGCCCGATCAGCCCACCGTCCAGCGCCGCGACGCCCTCGGTCGGCGGCGACAGGGTTCCGCCGCCGAACCCGGCGCTCAGGCAACCGGACACGGGAAGCGCCAGAACCGGAACCAGAAGCTTCAAGACAATGCGCATATGATCCATCCGAATACGGCAGGCCCGTCGCAAGACTGCGCCAGGGAAGGCCTGTCGGAGATCATGGGTCTTGCCCGGCATGTCAAGCGGCCAGGCCGCCCGGCGCGCGGGGAAGCGTCACCGTGGCTTTCAGGCCACCCAGTTCGGAGCGGCCGAGATCCAGGACGCCGCGATATTCGCGCACCATGTCGAGAACGATGGACAGGCCCAGCCCGCTGCCGGGGGTTGCCTCGTCGAGCCGCGTGCCGCGCTTCTTGGCCTCGACGATCTGTTCCGCCGTCAGCCCCGGCCCGTCATCCTCGATGCTCACCGAGACGCGGTCGGCGCCCGTCGCCTCGGCCGAAACGCGGATACGGGCCTTCGCCCATTTCCCGGCATTTTCCAGGAGATTGCCGGCGATCTCTTCCAGATCCTGCTTCTCGCCGGCAAAGACCAGCTCTCCCGCCGCCTCCGCGTCGAAATCGAGGTCGATGCCCGGATTGAGCTTGGCGACCACCCGCACCAGCCGCTCCAGCGTCGGCGCCACCGGCGTGCGGAACACGCCGCCCTCGCTCTGTGCCGCCACCCGCGCCCGGTCGAGATAATGCTGCACCTGCTGGCGCATCCGCTCGGCCTGGTCGCCGATGACCTGGCCGCGCTCACGGCCCATCGCGCTCGCCTCGTTGACGAGCACGGCGATCGGCGTCTTCAGCGAATGGGCGAGATTGCCGACCTGGGTGCGCGAGCGCTCCACGATGCGGCGATTGTTGTCGATCAGCGCGTTCATCTCGACCGCCAGCGGCTCGATCTCGATGGGAAAACGCCCCTCAAGCCGCTCCGCCCGGCCCGTTCGCACGTCGCTCAGCGCCGCGCGCACCGCCCGCAGCGGCCCCAGCCCGAAAAGGATGGCGAGGCCGTTGACCAGCACCGTCCCCAAGCCGACGGCGCCGAGATAGAGGGTCAGGATGCGGTCGAATTCACCGATCTCGGCGGCCACGACGCTGGCATTGCCCATCACCCGGAACCGCGCCGCATGGTTCTGGCTGTCGAGCACGACCTCGGTCTCGATGATCCGCAATTGCTCGCCGTCGAGGCCGTCGGCATCGTAGCTGCGCCGATAGGCGGCGTCGAAGGGCACCTGCGCGGTCGCGGTCGGCGGAACGTCGAGGATCCCCAGCGAGCCGGAGCTCAGCCTCCCTTGCGTGTTGGTGCTGGCCGGCACGACCTCCCAGTACCAGCCCGACAAGGGCTGCAGGTAGCGCAGATCGCCGAGGTCGGGCGAGCCCGACAGATAGCCGGAATCGCCGACGCTGACGCTGTTGACGAGATTGTAGAGCTGCGCCGTCAGGAGGTCCTCGAACCCCTTGCGCGCGGTCCGCTCGTACAGCGTCGAGATCAGACCGCCGGCCACCGCGAAGGCGACGATCGCCCACACGCTCGACAGCAGGATGACCCGGGCGGTGAGCGACCTAACCGCCGGTGCCGACATCATGCATCCTGTAGCCCTGCCCGCGGACGGTTTCGATCAGTTCGGCGCCGCCGAGCTTCTTGCGCAGCCGCCCGACAAACACCTCGATCGTGTTGGAATCCCGATCGAAATCCTGGTCGTAGAGATGCTCGATCAGCTCGGTGCGCGAGACGATCTGGTCCTGATGGTGCATCAGATAGTCGAGCAGGCGGTATTCGTGGGAGGTCAGCTTCAGCGCCGTGCCGTCGAGCGTCACCCGGGCCGCACGCGTATCGAGCCGCAGCGGTCCGCAATGGATTTCCGAGGAGGCATGGCCGGCCGCCCGGCGGATCAGCGCCCGCAGCCGCGCCAGCACTTCCTCCACATGGAACGGCTTGGTGACATAGTCGTCGGCGCCCGCGTCGATGCCGGCGACCTTGTCGCTCCAGCGGTCGCGGGCGGTCAGGATCAGCACCGGCATGGTGCGGCCGTCGCGCCGCCAGCGCTCCAGGACGCTGATGCCGTCCATCAGCGGCAGGCCGACATCCAGCACCACCGCGTCATAGGGTTCGGTATCGCCGAGAAAATGCCCCTCCTCGCCGTCCATCGCCTTGTCCACCACGTAGCCGGCGCCGTTCAACGCCTCCACGAGCTGGCGGTTCAGTGTCTGGTCGTCCTCCACGACGAGTATCCGCATGCGGATCGTCCCCTCTCTGCAATTCGTCCGGCATCGCTCGAAGCCGGATGGTGCGCGCGTCCGGCTGAACGCGGCGCTGCCCGGCTTACGGGCGAATGGTCACCGTCGTTTTGCGCGGGCGGCCGCCGTCGGTGCCCGGCACCAGCACCGTCACCACGCAGACCGTCTGGCCGCCTTCGGTACGCGTCGAGACCGACAGCACCTCGCCGCCGGTCTGTGCCGCGGCCTTGGACCCGGCGCTCGAGCAATCGGCCTGGGCGAGGCGCACCAGACCGTCCGTCACCGGCGCCGCCCGGCGGAGCTGCTTCGGCCAGTCGCCCGCACCGTCACGCGCGACGACGGGCCCGGCGCCCAGCGTCAGGGCGGCGAGAAACACAAGAAAGATGGTACGAATTCGGGTCATGGATTGCCCAGCTAGATCGGAACGCCACCGGCCACAGACATGGCAGCCGACCCCTTCCTAGCAAGGTCTCGCTGAACCGCCCATGAATGATGCCGGTTCTCGAGCCGATTCTGGCCGGTACCGGCTCTCCCGCCGCCCCGAACCGCCACGCATCCATACCGGACGCGTGACGGCTCCAGCCGCAGCCAGCCCGCTATCGCAGGGTCTTCTGCGCCGCCAGCCGGCCGAGGATCGCGACAACCGCACCGATCGCCGCGGCGCCGTTGGTCAGCGACAGCACCAGCGTCTCGCTGGTCGCCGCGTCGATCTCGACGCCGACCATCCCGCCGACGCCGGCGACCAGCGCCACCAGTCCGCCCCAGATGCTGCGCGACTGGTACCAGGGTTTTGCATCACTCATCTCGCCTCTCCTCCTGTTGCCTCGAATTGCCGGGTCAGCCCGGACGGATGAAGGTCTGGACGGATGGCGTCCCGTCGCCCCAGACCGGGCTCGTTTGGGCGACGGTCACGGTGACCGTCGCCGGCAGCGCGCCGAAGGCGGCGTGCTGCTCTGCTGCCGCGATAGCCAGCGCCGGCAACTCGGTCTGGCGGGAAAGAACCGCGCCCGATCCGTCGCCGATCTCGACGCTGTAGAGTTCGCGCTCCTCGCCCAGCGGCACGTCGAGCCCGTCCCAGCCGTCGCCGCCGATCCGCGTCCGCCGGATCCACGCCAGCGCCAGCGCGCCGTCCGGCTGGAATGCCGCGCGCAGATGCACCGGCGACAGCGGCCGCACCGAGCGTGCCCCCAGCGTGGCGGGCAGGGTCACGACCGCCGGATCGTCGGCGAGCCGGCCGAGCGGCGATACGCGGATCGCCAGGTCGCGCCCGACCTCGCCGGTGCCAAGGCCCAGCGCTTCGCAGGCCGCATCGAGCAGCACGAAGGCCGCCCCCGGCGCGGCGCCCGCCGCCATCGCATCCTCGGTGCCGCCCTGCGCCCGCAGCAATCCGCTCAGATCGAAGACCTGCGGCGCGGTCTCGGTAGCGCTGGCGAATTGCAGCACCTCCCAGGCGCCCGACGCGCTCTCAACGGCGCAGAGATTGCCGCCATCGAGCAGCGCTCCCTCGTCGATCGAGGACAGCGCCCCGCGATGCAGCCGCACGACCAGCCGACGCCCGCGGTCGAGCACACCGCGGGGACCCGGTTCCAGCGCTTCGATCAGGGTCCCGGTCGTCGCCGCACGGGTGGCGATGCTGCGTGTGTCGAAGCCGTCGCCCGTACGCGACACGCCGACGGCATAGCCCGCGAAAGGCCTCGCATGGATCGCGAAACGCGCGCCGGCGATGGCGTCGCCGCCCTCCGGCAGCGGCAGGTCGAGCAGATGCACCAGCGGTCGCGACGCGCCGAGCGGCACGAGTGGGCCCGGCCCCGGTGGCGGCTCCCCCTGGTCGGGATAGGCGCGACGCCGTGGCGGCAGCAGCCGCGCTTCCATCTGGCGGGCGAGCCCCGTCTCGATCCGCGTGATCAGCCAGGCCCCGTCCCGGCCGTCGAGCTGCACCGTGTCGCCGGCCTCCAGCGCCAGTTCCGATGCCGCGGTTCCGAAGCGCGCGGTCTCGGCATGGCCGCCCATTTCCGCCAGCATCGCGGCCGCCAGCTCCCGCGCATGGGCTTCATCCAGCACCACCGGCAGTTCGACGATCTCCTTGCGCGGCCGGTCGGCGCTCGCCCGCACCGCCTCGGCGGCGCTCGGCTGATAGGCCCGCGCCGGATCGAGATAGCCCAGCGACATCTCCTGCGCCCGCTCGCTCGCATCGGCCCGGCGCAGTTCGACATAGGGGCCCTCCCCGTCGGCGAAGGCGGTGATCGTCGCTTCGGGCCGCAGCCTTGCCAACGAGCGCAGCACCAGCCGGCCCGCCGCCACATGGCCGACCGTCCCGGTCAGCCGCATCAGCTCTTCCAGCGCCTGGCGGGCCGAGCCGGGCCCGCCCGCAAGGAAGCCGGTCACGACCGCATCCACTGCCGAAACGTCGAAGTCGGTAATGCCGTGATCGTGCAGGATCGCGGCAAACAGCGCATCCGCCGGAGCGTTCGCCAGCCGGCCGCTCAGCCAGTGGCCGCGCCGCCAATTGTCGCCATCGGCCCAGACATCGGATCGCTCGGGAAAGGCTGGATAGGGTCGCGCATCCCATGTCCACAGATGGATGGCGTCCGGCGCCACCATCCGCCCGCCATAGACCGGCGAGACCGGGTTGGCCGCCGCGTCGAAAACCGGCGAGGCCGGGTCCCAATGTTCCAGATGCGCCTCGACGAAGCGGCGCTGGGCGAGATCGTCGCGGCCCCCCGCCGAGAAATGCGGCATATGGCTTTCCGACGATTTCGGATCGACGAAGACATTCGGCTGGTTGGCGCCCTTGTCGATTGCCGGGCAGCCGAGTTCGGTGAACCAGATCGGCTTGCCCATCGGTACCCAGGGGGAGGTTCCGGCGATCTCCACGCCGCCGCGCCGTTCGACATGCGGGTTCGCCCACCACCCCGCCAGATCCTTGGCGCGATACACCCACGGCTTGCCGTGGGCGCCGTCGGTGATCGGCGTGCGCAGCCCCGCCGCGCGATCACCCGCGCTGGCATAGTACCAGTCGAAATATTCGCCGCCGGCAATGCCGCTCCGCAGCGCCACCCGGTCGTATTGCGAGGGCGTTTCCTCCGCCGCCGCATCCTCGCTTGCGTCCCGCAGATCGGCGAGCGGCAGGTAATTGTCGATCCCGACCACGTCGATCGCCGGCGAGGCCCAGAGCGGATCGAGATTGTAGAAGACGTCGCCCGAACCATCCGCCGGCTGGTAGCCGGCGTACTCGCTCCAGTCCGCCGCATAGGCCACGACCGCGTCCGGCAGCATCGCCTTCACGGCCTCGGCGATAGCGATCAGCCCCTCGACGAAAGGAAACGCCCCGGTCTCGTCCCGAAGGCGGGTCAGGCCGCGCATTTCCGAGCCGATGACGAAGGCGTCGACGCCGGCCATGGCGGCCAGCGCCGCCTGATGGAAGATCATCCGCCGATACGACCATTCCGCCGGCCCCGCATAGACGACCTCTCCGCCCGCAACGGAGAAATGCTCCGGTCCGGCCGTCCCGAGAAAGGCCGCAATGACGGCCCGTGCCGCCGCCGTGCCGTCGGTCGAGCCGGCCCTCCCCGGTTCCAGATCCAGCGTCATCCGCCCGCGCCAGGGAAACGCCGCCTGTTCGCCCGCGCCATAGGGGTCTGGCAGACCATTGCCCGGCGGCACGTCCATCAGGACGAACGGATAATAGGTGACCGCCAGCCCGCGCGCCTTCAGATCCGCGATCGCCCGCGAGACGCCCCGGTCGCTCGGCGTGCCGCCGAAGGCCGGCCCGCCATCGACGCGGCTGACCAGCCGTGCCCCACCGCGACCGACGCCGCCGGCCCGCCATTCCTCGCTCTCGTCCCGGGCTCCGATCTCGATTCCCGGCCGCACAGTGCAGTGTCCCGCCCGCAGATCGTCGCCGAACCAGGACACCACCAGCGCCGCCCGCTCCAGCGCCGGGCACAGCGCCTCCAGCTCGTCCAGCGATGCCGTCCAGTCACTCGGTCCGAACAGCATGTTGCGGTTGACCAGCCGGTCCTCACCCGGTCCCAGCCGCTCGCGCACCGGCAACGGATCGAGCCCGTGCTCGCTGGCGCCGGGAATGATGGTGACGGCACGGATCTGCGTTTCCATCTGCCCGACCGGACGCAGGATCTCGCAGGTGATCTGCGGCAGACGGTTGCCCCAGCGCTCCAGCGGCAGCCGCTCGAACACCAGATAGGCAAGCCCCCGATAGGCCGGCGCGTTGCCGGCCCCCTGCCGGGCCTCGATCAGCGGATCGGGCGCCTGGGTCTCGTTCCCCGGATAGACGCGATGGACGACCTGCTCGCGGTCGATCTCCTCGCCATCGGCCCAGATCCGGCGAATGCCGGCGATCGGCCCCTCGCACAGGCCGACGGCGACATTGCCGTAATAGCTGTAGGTGGTGCTTTCGACCTTCGGGCCGCCGCCCTTGCCGCCGCGGCGCTCGGTGGCCGAATCCTCCTCGAAGCGCGTCGCCCAGATCACCTGTCCCGCCACCCGCGCCGTGCCGTAGACCCGCGGAATGCCGGCGCCCTCGTCGGCCCCCATGATCCGGCTTTCCGTCAGGCGCGGGCCTTCCGTCCGCTTTGTCGTGCCGAACAGCGCCGCGTCGATCGAGGCGCCCGCCAGGGCACCGGCCGCGCGGCCGAGCACCGCGCCGAACGGCCCGCCCAGAACGCCGCCGACGAGACCGCCGGCCGCCTGCAACAGGATCGTCGCCATGGTCTACTCCGGAAAGCGAAAAGCGCCGGCAATGCAGCGCGCCCAGGCATGCGGCATCGGCGAGGAAACGACCGAAGCGCCCTCATAGGCGTGGATCAGCCGGCTTTCCGCATCGAGAATGCCGCAATGGGTGGCCGGCGCGCCGACCCGCCAGCGAAACAGGAGGACGTCGCCGGGCCGCGCATCGGCACGGGCAATCTCCCGCAGATGCCGCCGTGCCCCTTCCAGCAGCCGGTCCGGCCCCGAACGCGTCGCCCAGTCGACCCGGTAGGGTCCCGGATCCTCCGGTTCGGCGCCATGCAACTCGCGCCAGACACCGCGCAACAGGCCGAGACAGTCACAGCCGACGCCCCGCCGGCTGCCCTGATGGCGATAGGGCGTTCCCAGGAATCCGCGCGCCACGATCAGCGCCGGCGGCAACCCCGCACCGGCGGCCGGCCCGCTGCCATCGGCATCAGCACCGCGCGGGTCCGCCTGCACCGTGCTCATGGCACCACCGGCGCGCCGTCATGGCGCCCGTCGCTCTTGGCGATGGCCAGCGCCGCATCGCCGCCCGGCATGTGCGGAAAGCCGCGAAAATTCACCGCATTGCCGAACCGGTCGCGGCAGGTGGCAAAGCGCTTGTCGCAGCCCTGCACCAGTCGCACCGCGTCCCCAGGCAAAGGCGTCGCCCCCGGCGCCTCCGCCAGCACCAGCGTCACCGTCCCCTCGCCGCCCGCCATGGCCGAGACGATGTCGGCCCCGAGCCCCTCGGCAACCCCACCCAGCATCGTCAGCCGGCCGTCCTGGAACAGCGCCGACGCACCGCCGAGCGTGCCGGCGACGACCATCCGCGATCCTTCGCCGCCCACGACAGCCGTCTCGATCGTATAGGGCGCCGCCGCGACCGCGAATCCGCAGCGCGCATCGCCGAACACCGCATCGCATCGCCGCCGGTAGATCCGCCCCCGCACCCGGTCGAGCTGTGCCGCAACGCCCCGCAGTTCGGCGGCAAAACCGGTCTCGCCGCGCTTCACTTCGCCGAGTTCCGCAACATCGACGAGGACGTGATCCTCCGGGCTCTGCCAGTTGACGACGAAGGTCTCGATGCGCGCCGCGTCGTAGCGCCCCGCCCGGATGTCGGCCTCCTCGATGGCAGCGGAATCCAGCGCCCCCTCGACCTCGCGGCTGGCCGCCGCCAGCCCCAGCATTTCCTCGGCCTCGCTGCCGGTCAGCCCCGTCGCCGCCTCAAAGCGGGTCCCGGCAAGAACCAGCGCCGCATCGTGATCGGTGAAGCCCAGCACCACGCCGTCCCGGCGGGTCAGGCGCCAGCAATGGGCGAGCGTCGTCTGCGGTCCCTTGAGATGCTCCGCCAGTCCCGGGGGAATCGGTCTCATGGGCGTACCTCGATCAGCGGGATGGACGGGATTTCCCCGGCCTCGAAAGCCGCGACATTCACGGTCAGCTGGTCCATGTCGAACCGCACCGGCACGTCGAAATCGTAACCGGCGGTGATCGCCGCGCCTTCGGCCGGCGGAGCGGCGAAGGTGACGATCCCCGTCGCCGGGTCGACGGCAAGCCCCGCCGCGACCTCGCTGCCGTCCACCGCGATGCGCACCGTGTCCGCTGCCGGCTTGGCGATCGGCCGAACATAGGCGCCGGCGCCGAGGCCATAGCGCTTCACCAGCGCAAATTCCGTCGTCACCCCGTCGCCCACGCCGATCGCCTGATCGAGGGCGCTCGGGCTCCCGCCATAGGCGCAGGAGCGCCAGTCCAGCGGGTCGCGAAAGCGGAACCCTGTCAGCCGGCCCCGCCGCGCCTCGAAGAAATCCAGCACCGTCACCAGATCGGCGAGACTGCGCACGCCGGACCCCGCATCGTAGCGGCGCACGGAATGGCGATGGCGCTGGTTGCGATGCTCGAACCCCGTCGACAGCCGCACGATCTCCGTGCGCCGCTCCGGCCCGCCGCTGGTCCCGAAGGACACGCGCAGCGGAAACCGCGCCTCGCTGAAGGCTTCGATCCCCATGGTCACAATCCCCGCCGGCCGCGGCTGGCGGCCCGCGCCAGCATCGCCTGGATCTGCGCCTCCGACCGCCGGAAGCTCGTCGCGTCGGGCGTGGTCACGTTGAACACGATGGACGGGCCGGCCGGCGCACCGGTGCTCGCCACCCCCAGCGTTCCGTCGGCACCGCGCTGCAGCGGCAGGATCGCCTCTGCCCCAGCCTCGCCCATCAGTCCCAGCTTGCCGGCCGTCGGAAAATAGCTCGGCGCGGCGACCACGCCGCCCTTGGCGAAGGGCACGATGCTGGTCGCGGCGGGCAGACCGCCACAGCCACCCAGCCCGCCCAGCGCATTGCCCAGCACGTTCGACGCCAGGTCCGTCAGCGGCTTCAGCGCCGCATCCAGCGCGATCGTCGAGATCCGCTGGCCGAGCTGGCGCAGCACGCCGTCGAGCGAGCGCCCGCCCGTCACCGCGCCCTTCATCGCCGAAGCGATCGCCGCGCCGAAGGAATTGGCGCGCTGCGTCAGGTCCCCCATCGCCAGCTCGAACCCACTGGTATCGGCGACGATCGCGACGTTTATCGTCTCGTCCGGCTCCATCCTGTCACCTCGTCAGTTCGAAGAATCCCGGTCGGGAAAGCGCTGCATCAGGGCGGCCAGCGCGGCGCGTGCGGGCGCCTCGCCCGCCACGGTGCCGAAGGGCGCCAGCGCTGCCGCCAGCTCGCGCGGCGTCGCGGCCCAGAATGCGCGCGGCGACAGGCGCAGCAGGCCGAGCCCCGCCTGCATCGCCTCGGTCCAGGGAAAAGCCGTGCCGGGTGCCGGTCGATCCGGCACGGCGTTCAGGGGTTTGGCGGGGCCCGCTCCGGCTCCCCGTCCGGCGGGCCGAAGGCCGCGGCCAGCAATTGCGCAGCAACAGTCGCGGCACCCGCCGCCCCTCCGTCGATCCGCATGGTCGCCACCTCGGCCTCGCTGACATCGGCCCCGCCGCCGCGCAGGCCCGCCGCCAGGATCCGCGTCAGGTCACGCGCCGACAGCCGGCCGGAACCGAAGCGCTCCGCCAGCCCGGCCAGGCTGTCCGCCGCGAAGGCGTCCTCCAGTTCGGCCAGCGCCCCCAGCGTCAGGCAGAGCGTGCGCTCGCGCCCGTCGATGATCGCCGGCACCTCGCCGCGATGCCGATTGACCGCCATCGTCAGACCGCCACGAAGGCCAGCGCGCCGGCCGATTCCAGCGTCGCCTCGAAGGTGATCTCGCCATTGTGCTCGCCGGCATATTCCAGCGCCGTCAGCTGGAACGGTCCGGTGATCGTGCCGAATTCCGGGATCGCCACCTGGAACGGCACGATGTCTCCGGCGAAGAACACCTGCCGCAGGCTGGCGTCCGAGGCGGCATCCTTGAAGATGCCCGATCCCGACAGCGACGCCCGCTGCACCCCGGCCCCGCCCAGGAGTTCCCGCCAGCGGCCGGCGCTCTCGGCGTCGGTGATGTCCACCGTCTCGGCGTTGAAGGCGATCCGCCGGGTCCGCAGCCCGGCGACGGTGACGAAGCTCCCGTCCCGGTTCTCGTCCATCTTCAGGAGAAGGTCCTTGCCTCTCTGTGCGGCCATTCGCGTTGTCCTTTCCGCCCCGGTGCCGGACGGCCCCGGCCAAAGAAAAAGGCGGCCCCGAAAGACCGCCCGTGTCGATGTCGCTTGAGTGTCTGCGGGACCCCGGCCCCGCGCCGGCTGGCCGTCAGGCCAGCGGTTCGGTCACCGCCCGGAACCGCAAGATGCCGTGATAGGTAGCGGAGTCCGGTTCCTGCCGCGCCTCGGCGAACTGCAGTTGCAGATTGACCAGGTGGTGGCCCTCCAGCGGCAGATGCGCGTCGTTCAGCCGGCCGGCCACCTTGTCCATGATCTCGTAGGTCTCGGCCTTGCCGCCACCCTTCGCCCAGACATGCAGGGTCAGGATGTGCTCGGAACCGTCCTCGGTCCCGGTCGACCAGTCCACCACCGCCGTCCGGCCAAGCGTCAGATAGGGAAAGCTTGCATGTTCGGGTCTGCGGTCGAACACTTTCGGCCCGCCCAACAGCGATGTCAGCGACGGGTCGGCGGTCAGCGTCTCGAAGATCGTCGTCTGGAGTTCGGCACTGGGATGCGCCATGTCATCCTCCTCGCTCACGGATGTCTACAAGATGATATATGGCGTGCCCTTGCGTCCGCCAGACGAACTGCGACCTCTTATGCCTCGTCGCGCACAAGTGATCGCGCCGGCCCGCAAGTTCAGACCGTCGCCGCCGAGCCCCGCGCATCCCGCAGATCGCCGCCAGGGCTCGCATCGTCATCGTCCAGCGTCCCGAGATGCCGCGGCATGTTCGAGGTCGACGGCCAGGTCCCCGCCGGCACGGTCGAGCGCGGGCGGCCGGGCCGGCGAACCGCGCGCACCAGCCGTTCGAGCGGCAGGCGGCTGCGCAGCCGCCGGATCTCCACCGCAATCCGCATCACGCCTCCTCCTCGCACCGGCACACCAGAAAGCGCCCCGTCTCGTCCGGGTCGTGCACCGAGGCGATGACGAGGCGCCGCGTCCCGATGCCGAAGGCGCGCCCGCGCACCACCTCCCCGCTCGAACGGCAGATCACCCGATGCGTGATCGTTGCCTCGTGGCGGTCGAACCGCTCGCGCGCCGTCACGGTCACCGGCTCCACATGCACCGACAGCTCCCGAATTTCCGTCCAGCGCGTCGCCGCGCCGCCGGCGCCGTCGGGCTCCGCTTCGGGCGCCAGCAGCGCCGCGCGCTTGCGCAACAGCCCCGGATCAAGGAACAGCGGCGCCATCAGATCCGCACCCGCCGATAGGGCGCGATCAGCGACCGCGTGAGCTCCGGCATCACCGCCGGCTGCTGTCCGGGATCGACCGCCGCCCGCATCTCGTAGGATGCCGCGACGATCACCAGGAGCGCGGTTCGCAGGTTCTCCGGCACCGCACCAGCCGCAAACCCCGCCTCGAACTCCACCTCGACGCCGTTCACCGCCGCCGCCCGCACGCCCGGCGACACCCGGATCGCCTCCACCCCCAGCGCCCGCTCGACGATCGCTTCGCCCGCGTCGAACATCACGGGCACCCCGCCCGAGGCGTAGGCGGTCACGCCGGTGATCGCCCCCAGCGGTCGGCGAGCGATCTCCACCCAGCCGTCGGCCGGCACCGGATCGAGCGCCAGCCGGAAGGACCGCTGCACCAGGACCAGCCCGGCTATCGCCTCGATGGTCTCGCGCGCCGCGCGGATCAACGCAGCGATCAGATCGTCCTCGTCGTCCCGGTCGATCCGCGCCCAGGCCTTCGCCTCGGCCACGCTTGCCGGCTCCTCGGCCCCGCCGAGCCCCAGATCGATGATCGTCATCCGTCCCTCCGCCAAAGCAAACGGCCGGGCGTGTGCCCGGCCGTCATCCGTCTTGCCCTTGAGCCCGCCCGTCAGGCGGCGAAGTCGAGGAACTTGGCGGCGTCGAAGTCCTGGATGCCGCCGCCGACCCGCTTGGTCGTGTAGAAGAGGACGTAGGGCTTGGCCGAATAGGGATCGCGCAGAACCCGCACGCCCTGCCGGTCGACGACCAGGTAGAAGCGGCCGAAATCGCCGAAGGCGATCGCCTTCGCATCCGTGGCGATATCCGGCATGTCCTCGGCCTCGACCGTCGGGAAACCCATCAGCGTCGCCCGCGCCCCGGCGCTGGCCGGCGGCTGCCACAGATAATTGCCGTCGCCATCCTTCAGCTTGCGCACGCTCGCCTGGGTGCGGCGGTTCATCACGAAGCTGGCGTTCTGCCGGTAGCCGGCCTTCAGCGCATAGACGAGGTCGAGCAGGCTGTCGGCCGCCTCGCCCGGCGCAAAGCCGCCGTCGGCGCCGGTCGCCACCGTGCCCACCGAACCCCAGGCCCAGGCGCCCTCGTCCACCGTCGGATAGGTCATGAAGCCCTTCGGCTTGGCGACGCCATCGCCATTGACGAAGGCCGCGCCCTCCTGCGCCGCGAAGGCCTGCTCGACCTCGTCGCCGATCCAGCGATCGATATCCACCGCCGCATCGTCGAGCAGCGCGTTGGTCGCCGCCGGCATGGCGTAGAGTTCCATAGTCGGAAAGGCGAGTTCGGCGAGTTGCGGTGCGGTGGTCTGCGGCCGGGCATCGGCCTCGCCCACCCAGCCGGTCTGCGCGCCGTCGATCGCGAAGGGTTTCTTCAGGACGGCGGCCGAGACCATCCGCACCGTCGCGATGGCGCGGATCGGCGAGATCGCCGCCAGCCGCCGGCCGATCTCGGTCTCGGTCTCGTCCGGCACCAGGAAGCCGCCATCGGCGCCGGTCAGGCTCGACATCGCCTTTTCCTCGAGCCGCCGCAGCCCCTGCTCGTCGCCGCCGCGCACATAGCGCTCGAAAGCGCTGCGATGCTCGCTCGGCCCGGCCGCCGGCCGGCGTTCGCCCCCGCCAAGCGCCGGCCGCGCCTCCTTCAGGATCAGCCGCTCGACACGCCGCTCCTGCTCGTCGAGGCTCCTGGAAATCCGATCGACCTTCTCCTCGGTCAGGATGTCGGCGCTCATGCGCTTCTCGATCTCGCCCAGGCGCTCGTCATTGGCCTCACGAAAGCTCTCGAAGGCCTGCATGAACTCGTGAAAGGCCGCTCCGGCCTCCGGCGCATGCGCCTTGGTCTCGAGGGACGGATGGGAATGGTCGCTCATGCGGATTCTCCGTTTCGCTTCAGAAGAGTTCGGATGTCAGGCGGCAAAACCGGTCGCGGCCCGGGCGCGCTGCGGGCCGGCATGATCCGCCGCGCTGGCCACGCCGGCGAACAGGCGCGCCCGCTCCTGCATCGGGAAGGTCACCAGCGAGACCTCCCACAGATCGATGGTCACCAGCCGCCGCCGGGCGGTGCCCGCGCCGCGGCGCGCCAGCCTCGTGCGAAAGCCAATGGACAGGCCGTCCAGCGCCCCCGCCGCGATCAGCCCGGCCGCCTCGCGCCCGGCCGCCGTCGCCAGCGCCAGGGCGCCCTCGACATAGAGGCCGGTCCGGTCCTCGCGCACATGGTGCCAGCGCCCCAAGGGCCGGCCGGGATCGTGCTGCCAGAGCATGGCGATCCCGGCCATGCCCCGGCGCAGGACCGAGGCGGCAAAGGCGCCCGGCTCGATGACGTCGCCGGCGAGATCGGTCTCGCCGAAGATCGCCGCATAACCGCGGATCGCCCCGTCCTCGGTCACGCCGGGCCCCGTGCGGGCGCGCAGCCCGCCAGTCATCGCTTCCTCCACGGCCGGTTCTCGCTGCCGCGAAACAGCCCGTCGGCAAAGCGCGACAGCACGCCCAGCGCCCACCAGGCGCACAGGCTCGCCGAGGCCGACCCCATCAGCGCCAGCTCCATGGCGCTCAGTGTCTGGCCGAGGTCGAGATGCTCGGCCAGCATCAGCCCGGCGGGCGGGCCGAACACCACGCCGGTCACCATGCCGATCAGGAAGCGCGACGCCGCCTCGCGCCGCCCCTTCGGCAGCAGATAGGCGACCGAGATCGCCGACCCGGCCGCCGCACCGAGGATCTTCGACGCCCAGAGCGCCAGAACGGACACGGGTTCGACGTTCATCGGCACCTCCATGGAACGGTCGCGGGCCGGCCGGCCCGCTGTCACGGACCCCGGCACCTGTCATGTCTGTCGATTACAGAAGACGTCTCGGGTGTTTCCCGAACCGCCGGGCGCCGGTTTCGGCCACGCAGCAATAGCGCCCACCCAGGCGGCGGGCCGCGCGGGAAAACCGCGCGGCCCCATCAGCCGTCGGGCGCGATCAGGCGATCCACCAGAACACGATGCCCCAGAACAGCAGGCACACGAGCAGCAGGATCAGCCCGGCCCTGGCGCAGCCAATGGCGCCATCGTCGTCTTTCACGGCGGGCTCCTCTCGCATTCATCGAAGCCGCGACACTGCAGCTACAGACAGGCACGAGAAGGATGACCGCATGGTTTCCACGGGCTTACCTCGCCCGGTGGTTAGCAAGGTCTTGACCAAGTGTCGCGATTGCGCTCGGTCGCCTCAGCCCTCGGCGCCGTACCCCACCGCCTCGCGCTTTTCCGAGCGCGACAGGAAGTCTGCCGTCCCGACCCGCGCCCACAGCGCCTCGCGCTCGGCGCTCAACCCCTCGACCCGGTCGAGATCCTGCGCCAGCCGCAGGTCGGGCGCGCCGAAATGGCCGCCCAGCCAGTCGCCGATCGCCCCGGCCAGGCGTCCTGCCAAGGGCAGCACCGTCAGGCGGAAGAAGGCGCGGTTGGCCTCAGCATAATTCGCATAGGTCAGGTCGCCGGGGATCCCCAGCAGCATCGGCGGCACGCCGAAGGCCAGCGCGATGTCCCGCGCCGCGCCATTGCGCGCCTCGATGAAATCCATGTCCTTGGGCGACAGCGCCATCGCCTTCCAGTCGAGCCCGCCTTCCAGCAACATCGGCCGCCCGGCCCGCGCCGCCCCGGCATAGCCGCTTTCGAGCTCGGCCTTCAGCCGGTCGAACTGCTCGGGCGCCAGATTGCCCCCGTCGGCCGGCTGATAGACCAGCGCCCCTGACGGCCGGGCCGAATTGTCGAGCAGCGCCTTGTTCCAGCGCGACGCCGCATTGTGCAGGTCGAGGGCCGTCTGCGCCGCCGCCAGCGGCGAATAGCCTGCCGTTTCGGCCAGCGGATGGAACAGCCGCACATGCAGGAGCGGCGCCGGCCGCTCGCCATGCCCCTCGGCGGCGATCCGGCGCACCGCGTGGCCGGCGCGATATTCATAGGCCTCCGGCCAGCCGTCGCTGCCCTCGACGATCCGCACCCGGTCCGGTCGCAGCGCATGCAGCGCCCGGATCTCCCCGTCGATGCCGGTCGCCTCCAGATAGGCATTGCCCGACAGGAGCAGATGCCCGCACAGGGTCTCGGTCAGGCTCTGGCCGTCGCTGGCCGGGTTCGGCCGGCGCAGGAGGTCGAGGATCGGATGTGCCGTGACCTCCCGGCTGCCCTCGTAGAGCAGCATCGGGATCGCCGCCGCGGTCTCGGCGATCAGCCGGACCGAGCGGTAGACCACCGGGTTCTGCATGAAGCCCGCCCGCGCCAGCCCCTCATAGCCGCGCTCGCTCCAGCCGCCCGGATCGCCGCCGCCGGAAAACACCAGCGCCCCGCCGGCAGACCCCACGCCCTTGCGCTCCCCCGGCGCCGCCGCACGCGCCCCGCTCCCGCCGCCGAGCCAGTCGGCGATCGTCCGTGCCAGTCCCATGGAGTGTCTCCAGATTACTTCGATTGACGCGGAAGCCGCCTCAAAGCCCGCGCACCCGCGGGTCGCGCACCGGGCCGGTCAGCGCCGTCACCGCCCACACCAGCGCGTCCAGCCGGTCGGGCGAGCGACCGCCGCTCAGGCCCTCCGGGCCGAAATCGGCCATCTCGTCTTCCAGTTCGGGAAACCGCCCCGCATGGCGCACCCGGCCCTGCTCGTAGAGCGCCGCCACCGGCTCGGCCCGCAGCCATTTGCCCCGCGACGCCCGCACGGCGCGGAACGGCACGCTCGGCGCGCAGGCGCGGATCACCGCCTCCACCATGTCGCCGCCCTGGTTCACCTCGGCGACGATCCGGTCCGCCTCCAGCCGCTCGAACAGCGCCACGGCGGCGCCCGCCCATTGATGCGGCTTGGCCCCGCGCCGGCTGGCATCCGCCAGCACATAGATCGTGCCGTCGGCCGCATGGCCTGCCGCGACGATGCCGCAGGCGTCCGAGCGCGTCGTCGCCGTCGCCGGCGGATCCACCGCCACCACCACCCGCCGCAGCTCCGGCGCCGCGCGCACCCGCGCCCTGTCGATCGCCGCCACGTCGAACAGCGCGTCCTCGCGCGCCTCCAGCATCAGCCCTTCCAGCTCCTGCCGGCCGAGCCGCGACCCGCCATAGCGGGCCTCCATCGCCGCCAGGAATCCCGGCGCCAGATTCGCCGCGTTCTCCGCCGTGCGCATGTGGGTCGTCGCCGTCCCGGCATCCGCCATCAGCTGCTTCAACAGCGGGATCGGCCGCGGCGTCGTGGTGAACAGCGCCCGCGGCCGCCCCCCCAGGCGCAGACCGAACTGCAAATTGTCGAAGCAGGCTTCGCCATGCACCCATTTGGCGAATTCGTCGCCCCAGGCCGCATCGAACTGGTAGCCGCGCAGCGCGTCCGGGTCCTCCGACGAGAACACCTGCGCGATCGCCCCGTTCGGAAACACCAGCCGCCGCCGGCTCACCTCATAGACCGGCCGCCCCTCCACCGAGGCCGCCACGATCCCGCTTTCGCCGGCGATCATCACCTCGCGCGCATCGCCCAGTGTTTCGGCGATCAGCGCGATCCGGCCGTGCGGGCGCGCGGCGATCGGCGGTGCCCCCGCCGCCATCGCCCGCACCCATTCGGCGCCGGCCCGGGTCTTGCCCGAGCCGCGCCCGCCGATCAGCAGCCATTGCCGCCAGTGGCCCGGCGGCGGCAATTGCGAGCGCCGCGCCAGGCGCAGCCAGTGCGGCGACGCGCTCGCCAGCACCGGTCCCGGATACGCGCCCGACAAGGCGACCACTTCCGCCTCGTATTCCGCCTCCGACAGCAGCGGCAGCGCCGCATCGTCCGCTGCCGCAGCGGCTCCGACCTCCGATCCGTTTCCACAGCCGCCCGCAACGGCAGCGCCGCCATCGCCGCCCGACGCCCCGCTCGCGTCGATCCCGGCCGCTACGCCCACGCTCCGCGCCAAACTCACACGGTCCGACCCGCCATCGGCGCCTTCGTCGCCGCCGCCCGCGCCTGTCGCGCCAGCCCGCCGCCCGCCGGTCATGCGCCATCCATCGCCGCGGAAGGCCCCGCAGGTCCATCATCCACCGGCCGCGGATCGCCCGCATAGGCGCCGTCGGCATCGAACAAGGTCGCCCCCTCACGCCGCCGCGCGTCGAGGCTGCGCAGCCGCGACAGAAACTCTTCGCGCAGCCGGGCCGTCTCCGCCGCGTCCGCGTCGCCGCCCTCCACCGCCAGCCGTTCCAGCCGCTTCAGTTCCAGGAGCTTCTCCAGGGTGCGCGCCGCCTGGCCGATGCTCTCGACCCGCTCCTTGGCGCTCGCCCGACGCGGCGCCGGCGCGGCCTCGCCGCCAGCCTTCGCCGGCGCCCGCCGCTTCGCCCCGTTGGCGGTCGCCGTCCTGGCGGCTTGGGCCCGCGCCGCGCCGGCCGCCCGCGATAAAGGAATATTGTCCGAGAACTCGGCCTGCAGCGTCTCGACCTCGCGCCGCAGCAGCACGAACAGGCGCTCCGACAACAGCTCCGCCATGCCGCGCCTGCCCCCGAGCCCGCCGGCCAACAAAAAGGGCGCCGGGGTCAAACCCCGCCGCCCGCAATTTCTCGACTGTATCTGAACCCTACCCGACCACCGTCACGCCGTCAAGGACTTTTTTCCTAGACCTTTCATGCCCCCCTAAGCCGCGTCGTCCATCGGGTTCTCGCCCGGCCAGGCCGCCAGATGGTCCTCGTAATCCTCCAGCGCCATGCCGGCCTCGCTGACCGTGCGGCCGCGCACCGAGACGCCGGCCTGGTGCACCGTGTCGGGATCGCCCGAGACCAGGTGGTGCCACCAGTAGAGATCGCTCCCCTCCGCCACCAGCCGGTAGGCGCAGCTCGGCGGCAGCCAGCCGATCGAGCGCACCGTCGCCACGTCCAGCGACACGCAGTCGGGCACCGTCGCCTGCCGGTTGTCGTAGTCGCGGCAGCGGCAGCTCTCGCCGTCCAGAAGCTGACAGCCGACATTGGTCCAGGCGATCTCGCCCGTGTCCCAATCCTCCAGCTTGTTGAGACAGCAGCGCCCGCAGCCGTCGCAGAGCGACTCCCACTCGTGGGGGGTCATCTCCTCGAGGCTCTTGGCCTGCCAGAAGGGCTTGTTGCCGGAATCACGCATGGTTGAAATGTCTGCACTTCCTCGCGACTTTTTCATGATCTCGACGTATAGGGTACAAGCACTTCCTGATGAAGGGACGTCGCGTCGCGGCCGCAGATGCGTCGCGGGCGCGGGGTCCGGCCGAGAGTGACAGGTTGACCTTGGACGAAACTCCCGAAAAACGCCGGCGGCGCAGGCAGCCCTCGCGACTGATCGAGATCGACGCCTGGATCGACTCCAGCCTGTGGCGCTCCTTCCATGCCTTCGCGGCGTGGTGGGAAGGCGTCACCGTGTTCTCCCGCAAGTTCCGCGTGCGCGGCTTCAACCGCTTCCTGTTCGAGGTCATGGGCGAAGGCCTGACCCTCGGTCTGGCCGGCTTCGTGCTGCTTCTGGCGCTGGCCCAGCCGGCGATGAAGGTCACGGCGAAGGGCCTGCCCCAGGAAACCGACTATTCCGTCCAGTTCCTCGACCGCCATGGAGACGAGATCGGCCGCCGAGGCGTGCTGCGGGCGGCCGCCGTGCCCATCGACGAGATGCCGGATTCCTTCATCAAGGCGGTGCTGGCCACCGAGGACCGGCGCTTCTTCGAACATTGGGGCATCGACTTCTTCGGCCTCGCCCGCGCCATGTCCGAGAACGCCCGCGCCGGCGGCGTCGTCCAGGGCGGCTCCACCCTCACCCAGCAGCTCGCCAAGAACCTGTTCCTGTCCAACGAGCGGACCATCGATCGCAAGATCAAGGAAGCCTTCATCTCGCTCTGGCTGGAGTCGCATCTGACCAAGCGCGAGATCCTCGCCATGTATCTCGACCGCGCCTATATGGGCGGCGGCACCTTCGGCGCGGCCGCCGCGGCGGAATTCTACTTCGACAAGAACATCCGCGACGTCTCCATGGCCGAGTCGGCCATGCTGGCCGGCCTGTTCAAGGCCCCGGCCCGCTATGCGCCGCACATCAACCTGCCGGCGGCGCGCGCCCGCGCCAACGAGGTCCTGACCAACATGGTCCAGGCCAACTTCGTCACCGAGGGCCAGGTCGTCGCCTCCCGCCGCCAGCCGGCCGTCGCCGTCGACCGCTCCTCCACCCAGTCGCCGGACTATTTCCTCGACTTCGCCTTCGAGGAGGTGCAGCGCCTCGCCCGCGAGGCCGGCCTCAAGCAGCGCAGCTTCCTCGCCCGCACCACCATCGACATGCGGCTGCAGCAGCTCGCCGATGAATCGGTCGAGTATCATCTGCGCCAGTTCGGCACGAATTACGACGTCGAGCAGGGCGCCATGGTCGTCATCGGCGAGGATGGCGGCGTGCGCGCCATCGTCGGCGGCCGCGACTACGGCGTCTCCCAGTTCAACCGCGCCACCAATGCGCTGCGCCAGCCGGGCTCCTCCTTCAAGGTCTTCGTCTATGCCGCCGCCATGCAGGCCGGCATGACCCCGTCCGACACCATCGTCGACAGCCCGATCACCATCGGCCGCTGGTCGCCGCAGAATTACGGCCGCTCCTTCTCCGGCCGGGTCACCCTCGCCAATGCCCTGGCCCGCTCGCTCAACGTGCCCGCCGTCAAGCTCAGCCAGAAGGTCGGCATGGACAATGTCACGGCCCTGGCCAGCGAGATGGGCGTCGAATCCCCGCTGCGCGGCGACAAGACCATGGCGCTGGGGACCAGCGAGGTCACCGTCCTCGACCAGGCGACCGCCTATGGCGTCTTCGTCAATGGCGGCATGGATTCCCACCGCCACGCCATCATGCAGCTGATGGACGCCTCCGGTCAGACGATCTGGGATGCCCGCCGCGACATGCCGCCCCGCAAGCGCATCCTCACCGAGGACGCGACCAAATCCATGAACGAGATGCTGGTCGCCGTCTCCGAGCGCGGCACCGCGCGCCGCTCCCAGCTCTCCATGACCCGCGTCGCCGGCAAGACCGGCACCACCCAGAGCTACCGCGACGGCTGGTTCGTCGGCTACACCGGTAATTTCACCGCCGCCGTCTGGTACGGCAATGACAGCTTCCGCCCGACCCGCAACCTCACCGGCGGCTCGCTCCCGGCCATGACCTGGCAGCGCTTCATGGAGACGGCCCACAAGAATATCGAGCTGAAGCCGATCCCGTTCATCGACGATCCCTTCCCGGCCGAAAAGCGCGAGGTCGCCACCAGCGATGGCGAGGCGCCGCCGCCCGAAGGGCCGCAGATGCTGTCGCGCGCCGCTCAGGCGGTTCTCGACGACATCGTCGAGCGGCTGGAAGCCCTGCCGCCGCTCGAACCCGAGCAGCTCGCCGCCGCCAGCGCGTCCGGCGCCCCCGCCGCCACGCAGCGCTAGACCGCCATCGGCCTCCCCGGATCTGACCGCCCATGCGTCTTGCGCTTCTCGTCCTCATTGCCCTGTCGATCGCCCTCGGCCTCGGCGGCTGGTCCGCCGACTGGGCGCTGCAACGCTCGACCGAGATCGGCACCGTGTCGGTCGGCCCGTGGCAGGCAAATCCCTTTGCCGGCGCGCCCGACGCCGATCCCTATTCCAAGGCCCGGCTCGCCCGCCTCGGCAATCTCACGCTCGGCATCGGCGAAGGCATCCTCTTCACCGCCGACCAGGACGGCGCCGGCAACGCGCTGCGCCGCCAGTGCAATTACCGCCTTGCCGGCCAGACCCCGCCGGCCCGCATCTGGACGCTGGTGCCCTTCACCCCGGAAGGCCGGCTCATCGCGCCGGCGGCCGGGCGCAACGGCTGGCTCACCTCCAACAGCCTGATGCGCGAGGAAGACAATTCCTTCGTCATCGCCCTCGGCCCCTCGGCCCGCTCGGGCAACTGGCTGGCGACCTCCGGCACCGGCCCCTTCACCCTCGCTTTGGCGCTCTACGACACGCCCGCCAGCGCCTCCACCGGCGTCGACAGCCTCGCTCTGCCCAGCATCACCCTCGAGACCTGCTATGATCGCTAGGCTGCTCTACGCCATCGTCGTCGGCCTCATCGGCGCCGCGCTCGTCCATATCGTGGTGATCTTCGCCATGCCGCATCTGGCCGAGAACAATGCCTGGGGCCGCTTCGCCCGGCTCGGACCGCTCAACGAGACCGTCCGCGTCGAGGCGCTGCGCAGCGCCGGGCCCGACACCATCGCCGCGCCGCCCGGTTCCGATCGCCACGACTTCGCCTTCGTCGATCCGGCCTTCGTCAATGCCAGCTGCCGCTTCTCGCTGGCCGACGGCCCGGTGCGGATGATCGCCAGCTACGGCCCCACCACCTTCTGGTCGGCCTCGATCTACGATCGCAACGGCGACAATCTCTACAGCATCAACGATCGCTCCGCCGTCGACGGCATCTTCGACCTTCTGGTCGGCACCCGCGAACAGATCGTCGACGCCAATGCCGACATCGACAGCGGCGACGACACCACCATCCCGGTCGAGGTCGATCTCAGCGAAGGCTACATGACCATCCGCGTGCTGGTGGACGAGGAGAGCAAGCGCCCGGCCGTGGAGGAATTCATCGGTTCGCTGGCCTGCCGCCCGCTCGGTCCGGTCACCGCCAATCAGCCGGCCGCCAGCCGCGACGGCTGATCGCCGTCCCCGGGAACGCCGCA
This sequence comes from Aurantimonas sp. NFXS3, assembly GCF_049132005.1. Taxonomy (NCBI): domain Bacteria; kingdom Pseudomonadati; phylum Pseudomonadota; class Alphaproteobacteria; order Hyphomicrobiales; family Aurantimonadaceae; genus Aurantimonas; species Aurantimonas sp. NFXS3. The sequence goes on along the minus strand of NZ_JAGDDZ010000001.1, from coordinate 714,058 downwards.
TGGGGCGGCATGCCGCCCGGCTCCGCTCGGTCGGCAAGGACGATCGACCGACGCCGAACCGCTGCGATCAGGCCTGCCGTTTCATCACGACGGCGCCCTTGCCGGCCCGCTCCGGAATCGCTTCCCGGCGCACGCAGGGCAGGAGAATGATCTCCGCCGTCGTGCGGCCGCCCGGCGCGGCCGGCCGCGCCCGCTGATATCTGTCCGACTTGCTGTTCAGGCTCACAATGACTGCCATGGTACGATTCCTCGTCCAATGGAGCACGGCAACATCCAGTATCTGGCGCTGTCGACCCAGGGGCTGACCATCGCGCATCGACCATGATCCGGATGGTCCTGATACCGGCGCATTCGTCATTCGCGCCGTCCGCAGGGCAGCAGACCCTACGACAGTTAACAGCTTGCTAATGTTTCTTAGCTAATCCTTCCTCCCGGCGAAACCAAAGGTCAACCATACGGGAGCCCCATGAAGGACGTCCTGCCGCGCATCTACCGTTCCCTCGAAAAGGACATCCGGCGCGGCGGATTCGACACCATCGTGACGGCCGCGACCATGAGCTTCCTGACCCAGCGCGCGCCCGGCAAACGGCAGCTGCGCGAGTTCGGCGATCTGGTCGCCTCGGCCTGGCCGCAGCTCGGCGCCGACACCCAGCGCACGCTCGCCCAGTCCCTCGCCTCCGCGCCCAACCTGCCTGTCGGCATCGTCGACCGCATCTGCAACGCCCCGCTGGATATTGCGGCACCGTTCCTGCGCACGAGCCCGTGCCTCGAGAGCCGGCATCTGGAGGCGCTGGCCCAGCGCCCGGACGCGGCCCTCCACGCCATTCTCGCCGAGCGCGAGGCCGCCGATGCGGTCCCCGCCGCTTCGGCCCCGACCGCAATTCCCGCTGCCCCGGCAAAGCCGGCGACCGCGCCCGTCGCGGCCCAGCTCTCCGCCCCCACACCCGTCCGCCAGGATGCCGCCGCAGCCGCCCGCGCCGAGCTGTTCCGGCTCGCCCGCCCCGGCCATGCACCGGCGACACCGGCCGCGCCCAAGGCAGCCGAAGCACCGCTTGCGACCTCGATCTCCGGCCTCGTCGCCGACGCCCGCGCCGGACGCCTCGAACGCTTCTATGCCGGTCTCGGCCGCATGCTGTCCCTCGACGCCGCGACCATCGCGACGATCGCCGACGACGCCAGCGGCGAATGGCTTGGTCGTGCGCTGAAGGTGTTGCGGGCCGGTCCGACCGATGCCCTCACCGCGATCATGCTGGTCAAGCCCTGCATCGGAGCGGATGTCGCGGCCTTCGAGGCGATGAAGACGATTTATCGCGGACTGGACGCCGACGATTGCCGGTCCCGCCTCGGCCTCGCGAGGGCCCGGATCATGGTCGACGCGCCGGCGCTGCAGCCGCAATCGGCCGATCTGGTGATCCGTCCGGTCGCCGGTGCGCCGCGGCGCAGCTTCGGCCGCCGCACGCTGCCGCCGGCCGTCGAACGCTCCATCGGCAAGCGCTGAGGCCGATCGGCCGCTGCGCTATTCCGTGGCGAGGTCGATGAAGGCTTCGGGGTCGCGGGTCTCGATCTCCACCACCCAGAAATCCGGGTCGAAGCGCGCCTCGCGGGCAAGCCGCGCTTCCAGCGCCGCCTCGTCCGCCGCCGGTTCGAGAACGAAGCGGCGCTCGCCGCTCTCCTCGCTCAGGCTCTGCGGCGCGGGCCCGTACAGCTGAAACGCCCCGCCCGGCTGCCGCGCCACGATGAAGATCGCGCCCGCCTGATCGGCGCCGCGGCGGGCGACGACGGCGAAGTCGCCGGCCGAAAACAGCCTGCGCACGAGCTGCGCCACGTGGAGTTCGCTGGTTATCCGCATCGGCGCGCGCGACCGCTCACTGGATCGCGCCGATCTCGATCAGCCGCTCCAGGATCCGCGGGTCCGGCGCGCCGGTGACTTCCAGCCCTTCCAGCGCCTCGAACGTGCGGATCGCCTCGCGGGTGCGCTCGCCGGGAATGCCGTCGGCCGAGAGTTCGGCGACCTGCGCCGAGGTCAGCCCGGCCTGGATCCGGCGCACCAGCTCGCTGTCGCTGAGCTTGCCGATCTCGGCCTGCAGGGCGTCGTCCGGCGCGTCGGTGGAATTGTCGGGCACGTTCTGCGGAATGCCCCGCATCCGCTCCTCGATGCTGGCGATGGCGTTCGGCCGCGGCGACGGGTTCGGCGCCTGCGCCGTCACCTGCCGGATCTGCGACAGCAGCAGCGGCGTCGCCGCCCCATCCGTCGTCAGGCCGTGGCGACTCTGGAAGGTGCGGATCGCGGTGTCCGTCGCCGGCCCCGGACGGCCGTCCACCGGCGCCTCGTAGATCCCCGCCTCGGCCAGCGCGGTCTGCACCTCGCGCACCAGCGGCACCGGCATCAGCGCCGGGTTGTTGCCGGCCACGCGCGTACCACCGCCCTCGCCCGGCTCGCGCGTCGCCAGGAACGGGCTCGGATGCGGTCCCGGCTGGTGCATGGCGTTGATCGCCACGCCGCCGAACAGGATGGCGAACCCGGTCAGGCCCGCCGACAGCGCCGGACGGCGTGCGAGCGCACGCGCCACGCCCGCCGCGCCGCGGCGGGTCAGGGCCAGAAGCGTCGTGCCCATGCTAGGCCGAGCGGCGCGCTTCGAGGGTCTGCGGGGGGAGATTCGTTTGGGTGCGGGCATCGCTCAGAGCTACGACATTTTCCTTGAGGTTTGGTGTGGATTCGGCGCCTTCGACATAGACCGCCGGCAGGCGGACCGTCACCATGGTGCCGACGCCCGGCTGGCTGCGGATCGTCATGTCGCCGCCGTGCAGTTCGGCCAGTCCCTTGACCAGCGACAGGCCGAGGCCGGTGCCCTGGTAGCGCCGCGTGGTGCCGGACGAGACCTGCACGAAGGGCCGACCCAGGCGCTCGATGTCGCTTTCGGCGATGCCGATGCCGGTGTCGCTGACCGAGAACTCGACCATCGGGCCGACCCGCCGGCTTTCCAGCGTCACGACGCCGACCTCGGTGAATTTCAGTGCGTTGGACAGAAGGTTCAGGAGGATCTGGTGGCAGGCCCGCCGGTCGGCGGTGATCTCCTCGTCGCGGCAGCCGGGCCGCACGTCGAGGCGCAGATCCTTGCGCCGCGCTTCCTCGCGCACGACGTCCACCGCCAGGTCCATCGCCTCGCCCAGCCCGAAGGCCTCCGGCACCAGCTCATAGCGGCCGGCCTCGATCTTGGACACGTCGAGCAGGCTGTTGACCACCGACAGGAGGTGCTGGCCCGACTGGCGGATCAGCCCGACATATTCCTTCTGGCGATCGCTCTCGAAGCCCCCGAAGAATTCCTGGTCGAGAATGTCCGAGAAGCCGATGATCGCGTTGAGCGGCGTGCGCAATTCGTGGCTGACCGCCGCCAGGAACTGGCTCTTGGCCGCCGACGATTGATTGGCCGCGTCGAGGGCCGTCTGCAGGTCCGCCGATTCGCCTGCCGCATGCACCGCGACCGCGACGGCCACATGCACGGCACCGGTCTCGGCGCAGCCGCGAAGACGCAGGCTTGCCGGATGATAGGTCCCGTCGCCGCGGCGCAAACGCGCTGCCGCAGTGACGACCTGCGCCGTGCGCCGCGCGTCCGCCAGAGCCTGCAGGAACACCACGCGGTCGCCGACATGGACGAGGTCGACGAGGCTGCGGCCGGTCACGGCGTCGCGCTCCTGCCCGATGCCGGCCAGCGCGGCAGGCGAGACCGCGGTCACCATGCCGCGGGCGTCGAGGGAGATCAGCGCCGCATCCAGGAGAGCGGCGGCATCGTCGATCGACGGCCCCGCAACGGCAACATCCGAGGTCGTGGCCGTAGCGTTAGCGTTGGAGCCGGTCGAACGCCGGGCCAGCCGGAGAACGAGCGTCGCGCCATAGCACAGGATCAGCGCCGCCGAGGCGGGGTCGAGACCGGCGGTGAAGACCGGCGGACCGACGGCGAGCAGGCAGGCGGCAAAGACCAGGGTCGACCCGGCCAGCGCCGCGGCCAGTCCGCGACGGCCGGCGATCAGCAATTCGGCCGGCAGGATCGCCAGCAGGATCAGCCAGGCCGCCGAGGAGGATTGTGCGAACAGCGCGCCCCAGCCGATCAGGCCGGCAACGAGCGTGCCGCCCAGCCAGGTCGCATGGTCGATGGCGCCCGTCGAGGACAGATAGGCCGCGGCCGCCAGCGCCATGCCGGCGACGATCAGCGGCGCCGCCACGGCGAGGATGCCGGACTGGAGCAGTGCCAGGATGGGCGATGCAATCGCGGCGAGCAGGCCGGCGCCGATCAGGCCGCCGATCGCCAGCGCCTGCACCCGGCGCTCACCCGCGTCGCTGACGGAGTTCGGAACGAGAACATCGAGCCGTTCGCCGATGAGAGACAGCGCACCACCGGCCGGTGTTCCTGTCTGTCGCTCGTCCAACGCCTCGGTCATACAAGAACTCGCACTCACATTCAGGCCGCCGGGCGTCGAGGACAATTCGAGGTCCGGCGGCGGTCGACCGTGATAATGCGACCGACGGTTTAAGGAAGCCATAAACCACGGCTTTTCCCGTTGGCGTTGCCGTCGGATACCCGGCACAGCGCAGATTCGGACATCGTCCGTCTTCGCTTATGGTTAACGCTTCCTTGCACCGCCCGATGCCCGCTTCGCCGGCCATCTGGTCTTAAGCGGCGGTGGAAAACGGACAATTTGAATCAACTACGCGTCGCAGTTTCAACGTCCCCTTGGAACGGCCATGGCATGGTGGCGCTTATCGAACGACCGGTCGACCAGGACCGGATGCATGCTCTGCCATTTCGGGGATTGAAATGATCCGCTTCATCATCAGATCGGCCTTCCTGCTCGGCCTCGTCGCGCTGTTCCTGCCTAGCGGCCAGAACGACGGCGACGACGCGGCGACCGGCATCGATCCCTTCACCGCCATGATGGGGGCCCAGGCCGCCATCGCCGACATCTGGGGCTTCTGCGACCGGGCGCCCGCCGCCTGCTCGGCCGGTGGCGATCTGGTGCAGTTCGCCGGCGACCGGATCGGCGATGGCTTCGCCCTCGCCTATCGCACGATCCAGGGTCAGGCCGGCGAGCCGGCGACCACCGACATCGCCGCCGTAAAGACGCCCGCGCCGCAGCACCCCGTTCCGGCCAGCACGATCCCCGCAAGCAGCCGCCCGGACGACATCGTCACCGGCGCCGTGACGCAGGTCCTGGAACTCGCCCGCCCAGCAACCCCCGGCCGCACCGCAAAGCCGGCCGCCAGCACCACTTTCGCCATGCCGGCGCTGGAGGAGACCCAGACGGTCGCCAGCCAGCCGCGCCCCGACACCGCCGTGCCCGCCGCCGCAACGCCGGCCCGTCTGCCGATCCCGCAGCCCGCGCCGCGCGCCTGAAACCCTTTCTCCGAGATCGCATCCCCGGCCGGGCCTGACATCGCCGCCCGCTGACCTTATATCGCGACCAGAGCGGTCCCACGGCCGTATCGGGCCAGACCGGAGGCGGAATGCAGACGATCGAAGACATCACGGCGGATTTCGAATATCTCGACGACTGGGAAGACCGGTACCGTTACCTGATCGAGCTCGGCCGCGCCCTTCCGCCGTTGCCCGAAGGCTCCCAGACCGAGGAGAGCAAGGTCCGCGGCTGCGCCAGCCAGGTCTGGTTGGTGAGCGAATCCGACACGGCCAATCCTCCGCACCTGACCTTCCTGGGGGATTCCGACGCCCATATCGTCCGTGGTCTCGTCGCCGTGGCGCTCGCTCTGTTTTCCGGCAAGACCGCGCCGGAGATCCTCGAAGCGGACGCCGAGGCGACCTTCCTGCGCCTCGGCCTCAAGGATCACCTCAGCCCGCAGCGCTCCAACGGCCTGCGTTCCATGGTCGCGCGGATCAAGGACGACGCCCGGCAGGCCCTCGCCGCCGCCTGAGTTGCGTGCCGTCGCGGACGGCACCCTGCCGCGACCGCGCCGCCGGCGACGGCCCCGCATGCATCACCCTTCCACCGGCTGATCGCCGTCCCCTCGCGCCCCGCCGATCGTCGGGCGCGAATCGGCGGTCCCCCACCGGCGGATATGTCCCTCGCGGTGGCCCGCCTGCCGGTCGAGCCCGTAATGGCGCGCCAGAACGCCGAGCCCGGCCTTCAGCAGGAGCTTGGCGGAGCGAACCGGCCATTGCCGCTCCCGCTCGATCGTTTCCAGCCCCTTCAGGAAACAGCAGAAGTCGAGCAGCACGCCCGAGAGTTCCGGCCCGACCGCCCCGATCGCCGCGTCCACCCGCCGCCGCGCGTCGATTGCCGAATCCGAGAAATCCCCGCCACCGCGGCTGCCCTGCCCGCGCGGCTGCGCGTCCCAGCGCTGGCTGATGCCGGGCATCAGCTGGCCCCGGGTGAAATGGCCCCGCAACCGCTCGCCGGCCTCCACCTCCTCCGCCGTCAGGAACGCCGCGCCATCCCGGCCCCGCCGCCTGGCGAGGCGCGCAAGCGGCGATTCGTCGTCGTTGAACCCCGCCTTCACGCCGCCTCTCCGCGTCCGCTGCCGGGCTGGAAAGCCGCCCGGATCGCCGTGCCCAGCCGCTCCAGCCGTTCGATCACCGCGTCGAATTCGGCATCGTCCCGCCGATCCTCGATCCGCCGCACCGCATAGGCGATCGTGGTGCGGTCGCGGCCGAACGGCCCGGCCATGCCGGTCAGCGGAATCTGGAAAACCACATGGGCGAGATACATCGCCACATGGCGCGCTTCGCAGATCGGCGCGATGGCCCGGGTCGGCCGGTCGATGTCGCAGACCGGCACGTCGAGAAAGGTGCTGGCGATCTCCCGAGCCAGGCGGCATCCGAGCCGCGTGTCGATCGGCGGAACGCCGTCGCGGGCGGGCGGCACGTCGGGTGACGCCGCCGGAACGCCAGGCAAGCCCGCCCTCTCCGACAAAATCTCTGCGCTTCTGGCCGGGATCTGATCCTGCATCGCTGCCTCCACTGTTTCGGGATCTCCCCCGTTCTTAGGCCAAATGCGACCGGTTGTGGAAATTATTCCTATTTCATGCCGCGCGACCCCAGCCGTCGGATTGACCATTCATGCCGAAACTCTGGCGTTGTGGCGAAACCGCACAGGAATTTTTTCCCCGCCATCGCCCACACACCCCAGGCTCATGCGGACATCCCAGGAGGACATCCGCATGACCCCATCCTTCGACCGCCCGGCATCGCAGACCCGGCTCGAAGCCGCCGCCCGCAGCTATGTCGCGGCGCGCCGGCGAGTCGCCGCGGACCGCGCTGCCCGGCGTCAGCTCGCGGCGTTGCTGCGGCCTTTGGCGCCTCCGTCGGCCGCGCTCGACGCGGCCGTCGCCGCCGACGATCCGAGCCTCATTCCCGAAGGGCAGCGCCACGAGATGCTGTCGCGTCTGGCCGCCGAGCTTCGCCATCTGGCGCGTCTGGCGCGGCGCGGCGACCGCGCCTACGACATCAACCGCCATCTCAAGGCGAAGCGTCTGGCGCGCTGGCTCGGCGGCGCCGAGCGCTGGCTTCGCAGCCCCACAGAGCTCGGTTCCGGCCGCTCCGCGAACGCCCGGTTTCGCCGCGCCGGCCGGTGTCGATCAATGCCCTAGAGGAAGCCCCCGACAGACAAAAACCCAACGTTCGCAACACAGATCGCACCGATACTAAGCCTCGCGTAGTATAGCTTGACACCCTTCCGATGGCTGGCCACAACATCGGTCCTGTTCTTGATCGGGTGACTCACCGGGCATCGGCCCTGGGGCCCGATCGAAAGCGAACGATCTGGGAGGATCACCGAATATGCAGAGTTTCACGCGCCTGCTGCTGGCCGGCACCGCCGCGGCCGCCGTCCTCGTACCGGCGACCGTCAGCGCACAGGAAGTGTCCAACGACGTCGTCAAGGTCGGCATTCTCAACGACCAGTCGGGCGTCTACGCCGATTTCGGCGGCAAATGGTCGGTCGAGGCCGCCAAGATGGCGATCGAGGATTTCGGCGGCACGGTTCTCGGCAAGCCGATCGAGATGGTCTCCGCCGACCACCAGAACAAGGCTGACATCGCCTCCAACATCGCCCGCGAATGGTACGACGTCGACAATGTCGACGCGATCATGGAGCTGACCACCTCGTCGGTCGCCCTGGCGGTTCAGGGCCTGTCCCGCGAGAAAGAGAAGATCACCATCACCACCGGCGCGGCGACCACCGAGCTGACCGGCGGCCAGTGCAGCCCCTACGGCTTCCACTGGGCCTACGACACCCACGCTTTGGCGGTCGGCACCGGCGGCGCGCTGGTCAAGGCCGGCGGCGACACCTGGTTCTTCCTCACCGCCGACTACGCCTTCGGCTATTCCCTCGAGGAGCAGACCGGCAATTTCGTCAAGGAGAATGGCGGCGAAGTCCTCGGCGCGGTCCGCCATCCGCTCGGCACCACCGACTTCTCCTCCTTCCTGCTCCAGGCCCAGAGCTCGGGCGCCAAGGTCATCGGCCTGGCCAATGCCGGCCTCGACACCGCCAGCGCCATCAAGGGCGCCGCTGAGTTCGGCATCGTCCAGGCCGGCCAGCAGCTCGCCGGCCTGCTCTTCACCATCGCCGAAGTCCACGGCCTCGGCCTCCAGGCCGCACAGGGCCTGAACCTCACCGAGGGCTGGTACTGGGATCAGAGCGACGAGAACCGCGAGTTCGCCAAGCGCTTCATGGAGCGCACCCAGCGCATGCCGAACATGATCCAGGTCGGCACCTACTCGGCCGTCACCCAGTATCTGAAGGCCGTCGAGGCGGCTGGCACCGATGCCACCGACGCCGTCGCCGAGAAGATGCACGAGCTGCCGGTCGAGGACGTCTTCGCCAAGAGCGGCACCGTCCAGGAGAACGGTCGCATGGTCTACGACATGTACCTCTTCCAGGTGAAGGCGCCGGACGACTCCACCCAGCCGTGGGATTACTACAACGAGATCTCCACCGTGCCGGGCAACGAGGCCTTCCTCTCGGTCGAGGATTCGGGCTGCGACGTCGCCAGCTTCGCCAAGTAGGACGGACACGGGAACGGGGGCGGCGCCGCGGGCGTCCGCCCCCGTTCCGCTTTCTGGCCGGCTGCCCGATTCCAGGACAAGTGCCTGAAGTTTCGGCTTGCAGTCATGGGGTTTGGCCGATCCAATGCAGTTGCGCGACAGCCGTCACGGGGAGGTGACGACCGCGCTCCAAGGGAGGAATCGATTTGATGACCATGAAGACCAGCCTCGTCGCCCTGTGCGCTGCCGGCGTCGCGGCCACCGCTGCCCTTCCCGCCGCGGCCCAGGAGATTTCCGACGACGTCGTGAAGATCGGCATCCTGAACGACCGCTCCGGCGTCTATGCCGACACGGCGGGCGAAGGCTCCGTCGTCGGCGCCCGCCTCGCGGTCGAGGATTTCGGCGGCACGGTTCTCGGCAAGCCGATCGAGATCGTCTCGGCCGACCACCAGAACAAGGCCGACATCGGCTCCAACATCGCCCGCGAGTGGTACGACACCCAGAATGTCGACGCGATCATGGACCTCACCACGTCCTCCGTGGCCCTCGCGGTCCAGGGCCTGTCGCGTGAGAAGAAGAAGATCACCATGACCACCGGCGGCGGCTCGACCGAGATCGCCGGTGGCCAGTGCAGCCCCTACGGCTTCCACTGGGCCTACAACACCCGCGCCTTGTCCCAGGGCACGGCCGGCTCGCTGGTCAAGAACGGCGACGACAGCTGGTACTTCGTCACCGCCGACTACACCTTCGGCGATTCGCTCCAGGGCGAGGCCACCAAGGTGATCGAGGCCAATGGCGGCGAAGTGCTCGGCGCCGTGCGCCATCCGCTCGCCACCACCGACTATTCCTCCTTCATGCTGCAGGCTCAGAGCTCCGGCGCCAAGGTCGTCGGCTTCGCCAATGCCGGCCTCGACACGGCGAACGCCGTCAAGGCCGCCACCGAGTTCGGCCTTGTCCAGTCCGGCCAGAAGCTCGCCGCGCTGCTCTTCACCCTGGCCGAGGTCAACGGTCTCGGCGTCGAGGCGGCCCAGGGCCTGAACCTCACCGAGGGCTGGTACTGGGACCAGAGCGACGAGAACCGCGAATTCGCCGACCGCTACATGAAGGCCTTCGGCAAGATGCCGAACATGATCCATGTCGGCACCTATTCCGCGGTCCTGCAGTATCTGAAGGCCATTGAGGCCGCCGGCACCGACGAGACCGAGGCGGTCGCCGCCAAGCTGCACGAGATGCCGGTCGAGGACCTCTTCGCCAAGAACGGCAAGGTCCTGGAGAACGGGCGCATGGTCTATGACATGTACCTGTTCGAGGTGAAGACGCCCGAGGAATCCACCGGCCCCTGGGACCTCTACAAGGAGGTCGCCACCGTTCCCGGCGACGAGGCCTACGGCACCGTCGAGGAAAGCGGCTGCGACGTCTCGTCCTTCCCCAAGGGCTGATCTGACAGCGGACGCCGGCCGGCCATGCGGGCCGGCGTCCATCCCGGCAATGCGTTTTAACGCCGACAGGAGTACCCCGCGCCGATGAGCGTATCCCCGCAAGAGGCGATTCTGTCCGCCCGCGGCCTGACCAAGGAATTCTTTGGCTTTACCGCCGTCAATTCCGTCGATCTCGACGTGCGCGAAAACACCATCCACGCGCTCATCGGTCCCAACGGGGCCGGCAAGACGACGGTCTTCAACCTTCTCACCAAGTTCCTGACACCGACATCGGGCACCATCACCTTCCGCGGCAAGGACATCACCAAGGTCAAGCCGGCCGATGTCGCCCGGCTCGGGCTGGTGCGCTCGTTCCAGATCTCGGCGGTGTTCCCGCATCTGACGGTGCTGGACAATGTCCGCGTCGCGCTGCAGCGCAAGGCGCATCTCGGCACGCAGTTCTGGCGCTCCAACCGGGTGCTGCACACGCTCGACGACCGCGCCCACGAGCTGATCGACGCGGTCGGCCTCGCCGAATACGCCAATCTGGATGCCGCCGAGCTCTCCTACGGCCGCAAGCGCGCCCTCGAGATCGCCACCACCCTTGCCCTCGACCCGCCGGTGCTGCTCTTCGACGAGCCCATGGCCGGCATGGGCATCGAGGACATCGGCCGCATCTCGGCCCTGATCAAGCGCATCGCCAAGGACCGCACCGTGGTGATGGTCGAACACAACCTCAACGTCGTGGCGGATCTCTGCGACTACGTCACCGTCCTGGCGCGCGGCGAGATTCTCGCCGAAGGCGACTACGAGACGGTGAGTTCCGATCCGCGCGTGCGTGAAGCCTATATGGGAAGCGAAGATGATTGAGGCCCCGGGCCGCCCGCAGGGCCCCGCCCTTCTCGAGGTACGCGATCTGCACGGATGGTACGGCGAAAGCCACGTCCTGCACGGCGTCTCGCTGGATCTGCACGAAGGCGAGACGATCACCTTGGTCGGCCGCAACGGCGCCGGAAAGACGACCACCCTGCGCGCCATCATGAACCTTCTGCCGCGGCGCGAGGGATCGATCCGCATCGCCGGCGCCGACATGATGAAGGTGCCGGTCCACCGCACCGCCTATTCGGGCATCGGCTACGTGCCGGAAGAGCGCGGCATCTTCGCCACGCTGACGGTCTCCGAAAACCTCATGCTGCCGCCCACCGTGGCGCCCGGCGGCATGACCATCGAGGAGATCTACGACCTCTTCCCCAACCTTGCCGAACGCCGCAACTCGCCGGGCACCAAGCTGTCCGGCGGCGAGCAGCAGATGCTGGCCATCGCCCGCATCCTGCGCACCGGCGTCAAGATCATCCTTCTCGACGAGCCCACCGAAGGGCTCGCCCCCGTCATCATCCAGCGCATCGGCGACGTGCTGATGGAGCTCAAGAAGAAGGGCATGACGCTGCTTCTCGTGGAACAGAACTTCCGCTTTGCCCGCAAGGTCGCCGATCGCTTCTTCCTGATGGAGGACGGCCACATCCTGGAAAGCTTCCCGACCTCCGAACTCGATGCCCGGATGGACCGGCTGCACGAAGTGGTGGGAGTGTAACGCGCCATGACCATGATCTTCGGCATTCCGCTCCCGGCGCTGCTCGGCCAATTGCTGATCGGCTTCATCAACGGCTCCTTCTACGCCCTTCTGAGCCTCGGCCTCGCGGTCATCTTCGGCCTCCTGCGGGTCATCAACTTCGCCCATGGCGCCCAGTACATGCTCGGCGCCTTCACCGCCTATCTGGTGCTGGCCTATACCGGCCTCGGCTTCTGGCCGGCGCTGATCGTCGCCCCGCTCATCGTCGCCATGCTCTCGGCGGTCATCGAGCGCACCATGCTGTCGCGGCTCTACGACCTCGACCATCTCTACGGCCTGCTCTTCACCTTCGGCCTGGCGCTGATCATCGAGGGCACCTTCCGCTATTATTTCGGCGCGGCGGGCAATCCCTATCCGACACCGGCGCTTCTGGCCGGCGGCACCAATCTCGGCTTTATGTTCATGCCGAACTATCGCGGCTTCGTCGTCGTCGCCTCGCTGGTCATCTGCATCTCCACCTGGCTGCTGATCGAGAAGACCCGGCTCGGCGCCTATCTGCGCGCCGCCACCGAGAACCCGCAGCTCGTCCAGGCCTTCGGCGTCAACGTGCCGCTGCTCCTCACCCTGACCTACGCGCTCGGCGCCGGTCTCGCCGGCCTCGCCGGCGTCCTGGCCGCGCCGATCTACCAGGTCAGCCCGCTGATGGGCTCCAACCTCATCATCATCGTCTTCGCCGTGGTGGTGATCGGCGGCATGGGCTCGATCCTCGGCGCCATCATCTCCGGCTACATGCTGGGCATTCTCGAGGGCCTCACCAAGGTGTTCTATCCCGAAGCCTCGAACATCGTCGTCTTCGTCATCATGGCGATCGTGCTCATGATCCGGCCCGCCGGCCTGTTCGGGAAGGAGGCGTGACATGACCAGCCTGGATCACACCAGCGAAGTCCGCACCGAGGGAACCGACGGCGCCGCCGTCTCTCCCGACCGCAAGCCCGGCCAGCGCGACCTGTCGACCATCGGCTTCGTCCTCGCCGGCATCGCCGTCGTCGGCCTGCTCGTCGCGCCGTTCTACGTCTATCCGGTCTTCATCATGAGCGTGCTCTGCTTCGCGCTCTTCGCCATCGCCTTCAACCTCTTGCTCGGCTATGTCGGGCTTCTCTCCTTCGGCCATGCCGCCTTCTTCGGCGGCGCGGCCTATTTCACCGCCCACGCCGCCAAGGTCTGGGGCTGGGAGCCGCTCTCGGCGATCCTGCTCGGCGCCGGCGGGGCCGGCCTGATCGGTCTTCTGGTCGGCTATCTCGCCATCCGCCGCCAGGGCATCTACTTCGCCATGGTCACGCTGGCCCTGTCGCAGATGATCTTCTTCATCTTCCTGCAGGCGCCCTTCACCCATGGCGAGGACGGTATCCAGGGCGTGCCGCGCGGCTATCTGCTCGGCATCGTCAATCTCAACGACCCGCTGAACATCTACTATTTCGTCCTGGCGATCTTCCTGTTCGGCTTCTTCGCCGTCTGGCGCATCGTGCACTCGCCCTTCGGCCACGTGCTGAAGGCGATCCGCGAGAACGAGAACCGCACCATCTCGCTGGGCTACCGGGTCGAGCGCTACAAGCTCGGCGCCTTCGTCATGTCGGCGGCCATTGCCGGCCTCGCCGGCTCGACCAAGGCCATCGTCTTCCAGATCGCGACGCTCACCGACGTGGCCTGGCAGATGTCCGGCGAGGTCGTGCTGATGACCCTCCTCGGCGGCATGGGCACGATCTTCGGACCGGCGATCGGCGCCGCGCTCGTCGTCACCATGCAGCACTATTTCGCGTCGATGGATTTCCCGGTCACCGTGATGATCGGCATCATCTTCGTCCTGTGCGTGCTGCTCTTCCGCCGCGGCATCGTCGGCGAGGCCATCCGCCTCATCCGCCGATAAGAACAACACCCAGCGGGGCCGGCCATCGCGCCGCCCCGCTGGCGTGACCGCCACATCCGGCATCCCCCGGCTGCCGGCACGCGCAGAACGCTGCCCGCCCGAACCAGCGCCAGTGTCTCGCCACATCCCTCGCCGCTCAAAGCCACCCAGGCCCGGCCTCAGTCGAGAAACACCCGCGAGCGCGCCGCGGCACCCATTGCATCCACCACCGAGATATCGACGAAGCCCGGCTCCATCGGCTGCCACCGCGCCTGCCGCTGCAGCGCGTCGCGGGCTACCGGCCGGCCGTCCACATACCAGGTGAAGGGCGGCTGGCCGTTCCTCACCTTCAGGAACAGCTCGCTGCCGGCGCCCGAGACGAGCCCCAGTTCCACCTTCGCCGCATCCGGCGGAAACACGATCTCCGGCTTCAGCCCGCTCTGGGCGAGGTCCGCGGCCCGGCCGACCCGGCGCATCGGCGGCGGCAGTCCGCCCCCGGCCGAGGCGAGAATGCCCGGCGGCGGACCGGCAAGCCGCGTCACCGGCCCGATCCGCGCAAACACGTCGCGCATCACCGGCACGGCGGAATCCTGCCCGACGAGCCCGGCCACCGGCGCCCCGTCCGGCCGTCCCAGCCACACGCCCACGACGTGCCGCCCGTCATAGCCGATGGTCCAGGCGTCGCGGTAGCCGTAGGAGGTGCCGGTCTTGAAGGCGATCTCGCCGGGTGAGCCCTTCGTGGTGGTCGAGGCGCCGGCGAGGATCGATGTCACGTACCACGCCGCCTGCGGCGCCAGGATGCGCTTGCCCATCACCGGCTCGCCGCTGCGCTCCACATGCAGCGGCATGGCGACGCCGCCATTGGCGAGCCCGCCATAGATCCGCACCAGATCCTCCAGCGTCAGCCCCAGCCCGCCGAGCCCGATGGCCAGCCCCGGCAGCGACCGGTCGCCGAGTTCCGGCGCAGCGCCCGCCCGCCGCATGCGATAGACCAGCCGCGACGGCCCGACCGCCCCGAGCAGTTCCACCGCCGGCAGGTTGCGCGACAATTGCAGCGCCCGCCGCGCCGTGATCACGCCTTCGAACTCCCGGTCGAAATTCTGCGGCGTATAGCCCGCGAAGCCGCCGGGTGAATCGTCGACGAGGCTTTCGGGATGGGCGATGCCGCGCTCGAAGGCGAGGCCGTAGATCAGCGGCTTCAGCGTCGAGCCCGGCGAGCGCGTCGCCCGGGTCAGATCGACGAAGCCCTGCCGCTCGCGGTCGAAGAGGTCGGGCGATCCGACCTGCGCCAGCACCTCCCCCGTCGCCGCATCCGCCACCAGAAGGGCAAGGCTCACCGGCTTCTTCAGGCCTTGCGCCTTCTGGCGCGCATAATTCTCCAGCCGCGCCTGCAGGGCCTTGTCGATGGTCAGGTCGATCCGCGCCGCCTCCGGCTTTGCCTGGTGCAGCCGGACCGAGGCATGGGCGGCCAGCATTGGCAGCGCCCGCCGGCCGGTCGGCATCGCCTCGCGCATGGCGCGCGCCGCCTCGCGGTCGCTGATCAGCTCCAACGTCGCCATCCGCGCGATCACCCGGTCCCGCGCCGCTTTGGCGCGGTCGGGATAGCGGTCCGGCCGATAGCGTTCGGGCGATTGCGGCAGCGCCACCAGCAGCGCGGCTTCCGCCGCCGTCAGCCGCTTCGGCTCCTTGCCGAAGAAGCTGAGCGCCGCTGCCCGCACGCCCTCCAGATTGCCGCCATAGGGGGCGAGCTGCAGATAGAGCGACAGGATTCCGGCCTTGGTCCGGCTGCGCTCCAGCGCAAGCGCGACGAGGATCTGCTCGGCCTTGGCGGCGAGACTGCCCGTCGGCAGGCGGCCCAGAAGCCGCGCCACCTGCATGGTCAGCGTCGAACCGCCGGACACGATCCGCCGCTCGGCCAGCGACTGCCACGCCGCCCGCACGAAGGCGACCGGATCGACGCCGCCGTGCTCGGCAAAGCGCTTGTCCTCCCAGGCGACCAGCATCTCCAGATAGCGCGGATCGACGTCGCCGGCCCCGGCGGCCAGCCGCCAGCGCCCGTCATCATTGGCAAAGGCCCGCAGCAACGCCCCGTCGCGGTCGCGCACCTCCACCCCGGTCGCCGGGGTCTCGATGGCGGCGATCCGCGCCGTCACCGCCCGCTCGAAGGCCGAATAGCCGGCGCCGAGGATCGCGATGGCCAGCAGTAGGCCGAGCAGCCCCAATTGCGCCAGACGGCGCCGCGCCGACATGGGATCAGTTCCCCGTCGCGAAGGCCCGGCGGATCGCGCCCGCCCTCACCGCAGCGGACCGATGACCGAGACGCTCGTCTCGTCGGTGCGCCCGCGCCGGCTTGGATCGTACATGTTCTGCACCAGCGCCGCCGGATGGACGAATTCGCCCGGCGAGACCGCCCGCACGATATAGGCAAAGCGCCTCGTGGCGGTGTCGCCGTCGCCCTGGTCCATGGCCGCCAGGAAGCGCTCGGCCCGGAACTCCGTATGCGCCGCCTCGCCGGTCAGCTGCAGCCAGTCCAGCGCCGCCACGTCGCCGCCGCGCAGGATCGCCGGATTGTCGATCTCGAAGCCCGCCGGCAGCGGGTCGTCGACCATCAGCCGTGCCGGTCCCGAATCGAGCGGCGTGACCTCCAGCACCGTGACCAGCCGCTCGCCCTGCCCGATGGCCGACGGATCGGCCGGGTCGCCGTCCAGCGTGTAATAGCGCCGGTCAATCGCATAGCCGTCCGATTGCGCCGCCGGCGCGAACTCGGGCACGCCGCGCAGGGTGATCTCGGCCCGCACCGGCTGTGCCGCGCGGTTGGCGATGTCCAGCCCGCCGCTGATGTCGGCCGCCGTGAAGGCCGCCGCATACGGTCCGTCCACGTCGCGCCCGGCCACCGTCAGCTTGGGCGGGCTACGGTCGAGCAGCGCATGCGCCGCCAGCAGCGACCAGGAATCCTCCTGCGTGCTGGTGAAGCGCTGGGTCCGCCGCGCATCGTTCACCTGCCGCACCAGCCCGTCGAAGGAGACCCCGTCGATCGCCGTCTCCAGTCCCAGCGTCAGGATCGCCGCATCGTCGCGCAGCGGCGTGCCGTAATCGCCGCGCTGCGAATTGAGCAGCGGCAAGCCGATGGCATCGTCGACCGCGGCGCGGAACACCCGCTCGGCCCGCACCCGGTCGCCATAGAGCGCCAGCGCCGCGCCGATCTGGGCCTTGGCGAGCGGCGTCCGGAAGTTCATCAGCTCGTTGTCGGCGTAATAGCGCAGGTCGCCGATCGCCGCCCGGCCGTTGCGGGCCAGCACGTAGCTCGCATAGGCCACCGGCCCGAAGTCCGGCGCGTCCGGCAGATAGGCGAGGCTGTTGCGCAGATTGTCGATGGCGAGATCGAAGCCTTCCTCCGGCACCTTGTAGCCGGCCTCGCGGGCCCGGGTCAGGAAGTCCGTCACATAGGCGTCGAGCCAGAGGTCGCCGTAATCGGGCCGCCACAGGCCGAAGCTGCCGCTGGACGACTGGTTGGCCAGGACGCCCGAGATGGCGCCGTCGACCCGCGTCTTCACGTCCTCGACGCGGTTCAGCCCGGCGGCCAGGATGGTCGGCTCCAGATAGACCAGCGGCATCGCCCGGCTGGTGATCTGCTCGGTGCAGCCATAGGGATAGACGTCGAGCGCCCGCACCACGCCGGCCACGTCGAACTCGGCCGCCCCGGTGACGCTCAGCGTCGCCGTCGCCGTGCCCGGCAGGAAGTCCGCGAACAGGCTGCGGTCGAAATCGAACTGCCCGCCATTCGCCGCCAGGGTCACGGCGCTCTTGTCGACGGTCTCCGGCGCGATCGAGCGCACCGGCAGCGTCACGCGCTTCGACAGGATGTCGCCATTCGGCAGCGTCAGCGCCACCTCCAGCGTGCCGTCGCCGACCGCCGCGCCTGTCACCGGCATCAGGAAGGTCTCGCGGCGGCCCTCCACCAGGTCGAAGCGTCGCGGCGCGGTGTCGTCGAAGGCGACGATCCCCTCCGCGCCCGACACCGCCAGGCTGGCCGCGCCGGTCGGCCCCTCGACATGGGTCACGTCGATGGCGATACGCGAGCGGTCGCCCGGCGCCAGGAAGCGCGGCTGGTTGACCGCAATCACCACCGGGTCGCGCACGATCATGGAAGCATTGGCCTCGCCCACCCCGGTCTTCGACCAGGCCAGCGCCATCAGTTTCAGCGTGCCGTTGAAGTCGGGAATGTCCAGCGGCACCGCCACGGTCCCGTCCGCGCCGACCGTCACCACGCCGGAGAACAGCGCGACCAGCGCCTCCATCGGCGGCGGGCTGTCGTAGCTCGCCCCGGCGTCGCCGCCCGAGCGCACGCTGCCGGGCGCGCCCTGCATCCGGTCGATCAGCTTGGAATAGAGGTCGCGAATGTCGACGCCGAGGCGCCGCTTGCCGAAATAATGCCCGCTCAGCGACGGCGGCTGGAAGCCGGTGATGTTGAGGATGCCCTCGTCCACCGCCGCCAAGGTCAAATAGGCGGTCTCACCCGCCGCGACGCCGTCGACCGACACCTCCACCGTCATCCGTTGCCGCGGCTCGGTCTTTTCCGGCGCCGCGATGGCGACCTGCAGGGCCCGTTCGCCCGGATCGACCTCGGCATGGGCCAGCCCGATCGCCCGGCCCGGCATCCGCTTCTGGTCGAGATCCATGGGCCGGTAGACGATCGCCGCGATATAGGCGCCCGGCCCCCAGTCGCGGGTGACCGGCAGTTCCACCGTGCCGCCATCGGCGTCGATCTCGGCGGTCTGCCGGGTGATCACGCGCTCGTCCATCACCAGCACTTCGGCGGTTCCGGCAAAGCGCGGCTCGATCCGCACGACGGCCGTATCGCCGATCCTGTAGCGCGGCTTGTCCAGCGACACCCGCGCCATGTCCGGCGTGTCGAGCGCGGCGGCCGCGACGTACCAGCCCGCCTCGAAGCCGGCGCTCGCCGGCACCGCTGCACCGGACGGATCGCTCAGCACCAGCTCGTATTCGCCCCATTCCACCGGCAGCGACAGGGCTGCTGGCCCCTCGGCCCCGATATCGACCGTGCCGCTGGCGACGCGCTCCGTGCTGCGGACCGGCTCGTAGTTCCAGTTGCCGCCCGTAGCGTACCACTGGAAGCGGGTGTTCACCTTGTTGAGGACCCAGTCGACGCCGGCCTGCGCCATGCGCGCGCCGTCGGCATCGATGGCGATCAGGTCGAAGCCGGCCTCCGCCCCCTCGCCCACCGTTCCGTCGAAGCGCGGCTTGATGCCGAGACGCGGCTTGGCGCCGGCCAGTGGCAGCTCCAGCCTGCGCTCCACCGGCCGACCGCCGGTGTCGATCACCCGCACCTGCAGGGCCGCGGTCACCGGCTTGGTGGTCGCCGGCGCGGTGAACGGGTCGAGCCCGATCGTCGCATCGCCCGCCTCGTCGGTCTGCCCGCCATTGAAGGGCTGGCGCAGCGCCGTCGTCTCGTCGCCGGCCAGCCCGAAGCGGTAGCCCGGATAGGCGCCGAGACGGTCGGTTGCCGTCAGCACCGCCTCGCCCCCGACCTCCAGCCCGCCGGCCGGGGCACCGAAGAGGTAGCGCGCCGCCACCGCGATCACCGGCGGCGCATCGGGATCGAGCGCCTCGGCCTGCGTCGTCAGCTCGAAATCGATCTTCTCCGGCTCGAAATCCTCGACGATCACCGTGGTCTCGGCCAAGGCCGGCTGCTTGGGATTGGTATGGAGGGCCACCTTCCAGACGCCGCGCATGGCGCCCGCCGGCAGGTCGAGGCCGAAGGCGAAACCGCCGGCACCCGCATCGGCCACCTGTCGCCGCCGATGCTCGACGCCGTCGGGCCGGGTGACGATCTGGGTCATGGTCAGGCCCTCGACCGCCGCGCCCGTGGCGTCGCGCATCGTGCCGGTGAAGAAGGCCGTCTCGCCGGTGCGGTAGATGCCGCGCTCGGAGGTCAGGAACACGTCCAGCGGCCCGGCCGGCGCCCGGCCGTCCACGCCGCGATCGGTCAGGTCGAAGGGCGTCTGGGTGAGGTCAAGGAAGACGAAGTCCTTCGCCGCCCGCGCCGCCGTCAGAAGCGCCGGACGGTCGCCGCCGGTGCCGCGCAGCAGGCCCGCCGGCAGCCGCGCATGGCCGGCCGCGTCGGTCGTCGCCGTGCCGAGAACCTGGTTGTTGGCGGCCACGAGATCGAGCGTGATCCCGGCCATCGGATCGGCGCTGCCCAGCGAGCGGGCGAAGACGTGGAAGCCGTCCTCGGCGGCCAGGCTGGTCAGCCCGATATCGCTGACGACGAACCACTGGGTGGCGAAGCTGTCCTGGTAGCGCAGGCCGTTCTTCGCCTTGGCGGTCAGCACATAGACCCCGGGCTCGATCTCCGGCACGATCTCGGATACCGGGATCGCCGTCGTCACTTCGCTGTTGATCTCGCGCACCACGCCGACCGTGCCGGTCCACACGTCCTCGCCGGCCTCGGTTGCCACCTCGGTGATCTGCCACTCGGACAATTGCTGCAACAGCCGCCCGTCGGCGATCGCCCGCGACAGGGCGCGGTCGCCGATGCGCTGCAGCCGCGCCTCGATCTCGTCGGTGTTGATCGTCGTCACCGGGATCGTCGCCTCGCCGCCGGCCGGCAGCACATAGGCATTGGTGGCAAACCGCACCGAGGGGTCGCGGTCGCGCACATAGACGCTCACCTCCGCCGAGCGCGACAGGGTCTCGCCATCGACGGAGCGGATGCCGGGACGCGCGACGATGCGGTAGCGCTCGCCGTGCTTGACGCCATCGATGCAGATCTGCGATCCGCTCGCCGTCACCGGCAGGGTCTCGCCGCCCTCCACCTGCACGAAGTCGCCGGCATTCTCCGAACCGGTGAGATGGCTCGACAGCGCGTCCGAGAAGTTCAGGCAGATGCGCGGGCTGGCCGCGTTGTTGTCGACGCTGTTGTCGACGATGCGGAAACCGTGCGCGGCCACGACCGCGTCGAGACTGGCGCGAACATCCGCCATCTCCGCCAGATCAAGGCTTTCGCGATAGGCCTTGATCGCCCGCTTCCAGTTCTGGGCCGCCTCGTAGGCGCGGGCCAGCGTCGCCAGTGCGGCGGCGCGTTCGTCGTCTTGGCCGGCGGTCAGATAGGCGTTGATCGCACCCGCCTCGCGCAGCCGGTTGTTGGCGGGCTGCTCGCCATATTGCTCGGGCGTATAGGCGAGCGCCGCATCGGCGATGCCCTGCCAGGCGAAATGCGCCAGCGGCGCGCGCTTCAGCGCTTCCCGCCATGCCCGGATCGCCTGCGGATGGGTCAGCGCCGTCCGCGCAAGGCCGGAAATCTCCAGCGCACTCGCATCGCCGAACCGGATGCTGCGGTCCTCATTGGCGATTTCCAGCCGCAACTGCCTGGCATCGTCCAGCGTCGCGGCCGGCAGAAACGCCAAATCCGCCATGCGCGCCTCGACGCTGTCGGCGTCGATCCCGGCCTCGGCCACCACCTTGCCGGAAATCGCCCCTGCCACCGTCCGCAATTCGCCCACCGCCTCCTTCAGAAAGCACCAGCGGCTGTTGGTATTGAGGGTGAAGGCCTGGCAGCGGTCGTCGGCGAGACAGGTCGCGGTGCACTGGTCGAGATCGACATCCTTGAGGATGTCGTAGTCGCGGCCGAAATAATCAGCGCCCTCGGTGGTGATCACCCGGCGCCCGTCTTGCGCAAGGGAAGGCGCCGCGGCCTGCCCCGAAAACAGCAGTGCGACCGCCAAAACGAAGAAGAGCCTGCCGAAACCGCGCATCGAATGCTTCTCCCCGGCGGACTTCCGCCGGGTTCATCCTATGCCGAAGCTTTAACTCGCACCAGTGGATTCCGGCGGGACGTCCAATGGCGACGCCCCGCCGGAATCAGGCCCGTTTCAGCCCGCCAGCCCCTGCAGAAGGGCCCGCGCCCGGCCGATCTCGTCCATGTTGATCGTATGGCCGGGCTCCGGATAGAGCACCGCGGTCACCGCGGCGCCGCGGGCTTCGTAATGCGCGGCGGTCTCACGCACCCGCACGGCCGGAATGAACGGATCGCGCTCGCTGCAGCCGATGAACACCGGCAGGCCATCGAGCCGGCCCGTCTCTTCGCGCCCTTCCACCGACGGCCCGATCAGGCCGCCGCTGAAGCCGAGCACGGCCGCGACGCGGCCCGGATGGCGCGCGGCGAATTCCAGCGACAGGCAGGCGCCCTGCGAGAAGCCGGCGATCACCACCTTGTCCGCGCCGATGCCGGCCGCGTCGAGATCGGCGAGGATCGCCGCGATCCGGTCCAGCGCGGCGCTCAGATCCGGCTCGTTGGCGTCGAGCGGCTCCATGAAGGGGCGCGGATACCACGCCCCGCCGCGGGCCTGCGGCGCCAGATAGGCGATGTCGCCGAGGCCGATCGCTCCGGCAATGCCCAGGATGTCCGCCGCCGTCGCGCCGCGCCCGTGCAGGCAGACGACGACCCGGCGGGCGCTTTCCAGCGGCGCCCCGGCATGGCCGAGATGATGGCGGGCCAGAAGCGCGTTCGAATCCTCGGGGGTCATGTCCTGTCCTTTCCCTGGCGGTCGAGCGGCTTCAGGCCGGCTTCGATCTGCGCGCGCTTGGCCTCCAGGAAGGGCGGCAGCGACAGGCTCTGGCCAAGGCTTTCCATCGGCTCGTCGACGGCAAAGCCCGGCCCGTCCGTGGCGATCTCGAAGAGCACCCCGTTCGGCTCGCGGAAATACAGCGAGCGGAAATAGTATCGCTCCACCTCGCCGCTCGACGGCACGCGGAAGCCGCGCACCCGCTCGGTCCAGGCGTGCAGTTCCTCAACGTCGGCCGCGCGGAACGCCACGTGATGCACGCCGCCCGCACCCTGCCCGGCCGCCGGTAGCGACGGGTCCACCGCCACGTGCAGTTCGGCCGCCGGGCCGCCCTCGCCCATCTCGAACACATGCACGCTTGCACCGTCCGCCTCATAGGTGCGGACTTCGCGCATGTTCATCACCTCGGTCAGCACCGGCGCGGTCCGGGCGAGATCCGGCACAGCCATGGTGATCGGGCCGAGGCCGCGGATCTGATGCTCGGCCGGCACGCTGCTCGCGTCCCAGGGATTGGCCTCGCCGGCGCCCCCGTCGTCGATCAGCCGCAGCCGCTGGCCTTCGGGGTCCTCGAAGTCGAGCGAGGCGCGGCCATCCAGTTCCACGATCTCGCCGGTCGCAACACCGGCCTCGGTCAGCCGCGCATGCCAGTAGTCGAGGCTGGCGCGGCCGGCGACCCGCAGGCCGGTCCGCGAGACCGCATGGTTGCCGCGGGTCTCGGGCTGGGCCGGCCAGTCGAAGAAGGTGATGTCGGTGCCCGGCGTCGCCTTTCCGTCGGCGTAGAACAGATGATAGGCGCTGGTGTCGTCCTGGTTGACCGTCTTCTTGACCAGTCGCAGGCCCAGGACTTCCGTGTAGAAGCGGAGATTGCCGGGCGCATCGGCCGTGATGGCGGTCAGATGATGAATGCCTTTGAGGGCAAGGGTCATGGTATCGCTCCGTTGCACGAGGTCGCTTGGCGCAAGATAAGCGGCCTTGGCCTCGCAATTGGAAGGGCGCCGTTCGTGACGAATCGTTTCTCTTTGTTGAACGGCCGTCGTTCGGATGCGAACAGTGCCCTGTCGTCCACCCGGTCCTCCCGCACCGTTTTCCCTGTTCCCGGAGGCTCCCATGCCCATGACCGACCTGGATCCCATCCTCGACGCCATCGCCGCGCGCCGGGGCACCGAGTCCCGGCGCCTCATCGTTGCGCTGGCCGGGGCGCCCGGCTCCGGCAAGAGCACCATGGTCGAGCATCTGCGCGACCGGTTGAATGATGCGTCGCCGCCGGCCGCCGCGACCGGCACCGCCGCGCCGGGGATCGCCGACATCCTGCCGATGGACGGCTTCCACTATGACGACCTCGTGCTGGACGCGCGCGGCCATCGCCCCCGCAAGGGCGCACCGCACACCTTCGACGTCGACGGGCTGACCGTCACCCTCGACCGGCTGAAGGCCGATGACGGTCGCGCCGTCGCCGTGCCGGTCTTTGACCGCGCCATCGAGATCGCCCGCGCCGGTGCCCGCATCATCGCGCCCTCGGCCCGCATCATCCTTGTCGAGGGCAATTATTTGCTTCTGGACGACCCGGCCTGGGCGCCGCTACGCGACCGCTTCGACCTGACGGTGATGCTCGCCGTCCCCGAGCCGGTCCTGCGCCGCCGGCTGAAGGACCGCTGGCTCGGCCACGGCCTGACCACCGACGCCCTCGTCACCAAGCTCGACGGCAACGATCTGCCCAACATGCGGCTGGTGCTGGAGCGCAGCGTGCCGGCGGACCTGACGGTGGTGAATGACGGCTGAGGCCGTGCGGGAGACCGGCGTTCTGCCGGCTGCAAGTCAGCCGCCGGTCAGGCGCAGCGCCAGATAGACCCAGCCCGCCAGGGCCGCGCCGGAAATCGCAAGGTAGAAGGCCCGGCAGATCCGCGGCTCGAACCAGTCCCAGTCGCGGCCGGCGCCATAGGTCGCCGCCCCGTCGACCAGCGCGAACAGACCGAGCGCCACCAGCGCCGGAGCCCATTCCCGGGCGATCATCGCGTCGAACACCGCAATGCGCGTCATCACGTGAAGCGCCGTCGCATCGATCCGCTCGATGGCGCCCATATAGGCGACCCACAGCGAGCGGCGGGCGCCCGCCAGCCAGCGGGCCAGCTTGTCCGGATCGGGGTGGCGATAATCCTCGATCGTCCCCGTCACGAGGATGAAGACGATCTCGAAGCCGGCCGCGCCCAAACCGCAGATCGCCGCGACCTCCAGTTGCAGCGGCAGCCAGCCGGAAGAAGCGATCGCGGCCAGGACGCCGAGTTCCGCAAGGCCCGAGGCCAGCCCCCAGAGCCCGGCCCCGGCGACGCCCGCCTTCATCAGGCGCCGCGCGAACCGCACCCGCGCCAGGAGCAGCTTGCCCGCGACGGCGAGCCCCCACGCCGCGCCCCCGATGGCGTAATAGGCCAGATCGCCGGGCCGCACGGCTGCCAGCCAGACCACGGGCCCCAGCGTCAGCACCGCGAGCACGGCCAGCGACACCCGGTGATGCAGATGCGGCGATGCGACGATGTCTGGCTGCTGCGGACCGGTCATGGCTCCCCTTGCGTCAGATATCGCGCCATGCGCCTTCCATCTTAGGTTGAATTGCTGTAGATTGCCATCCTGGGTTGATCTTACCCAGTATAACCCCTGCCGGTTGCAGGCTCGCGTCTGGCGAGCGGCCCCGCAGGGACCGTTCCGTCGATGCCGAATACGGGAGACCGTCATGCGGGTTGTTCTCTGTGCGCCCCCGATCATGGATCGGTTCGAGGACACGCTGGAATCCATCGCGATGGATGCCCATCGCGAATGTCCGCCCTATGGCATGTATCTCCTGCGCGCCGCCCTGCTTCAGGCCGGCCATCACGTCGATTTCGCCGATCTGATCGCGCTGGGCACCAGTTCGCTCCAGGGCTTTTCGGCCGAGATCGACCGCGCCGATCTCGTCGGCATCGGCGCCACCTCCATGTCCTGGCCCACCGCCATCGAGGTGCTGAAGCAGATCCGCCGTCGGCGGCCCGACGTCCCGGTCGTCGTCGGCGGCATCCACCCGACCATGTTCGACCAGTATGTGCTGTCGGCCTTCCCGGTCCAGTTCGTCGTGCGCGGTGAAGGCGAAGCCGCCATCGTCGCTCTGGCCAACGCGCTGGAGGGCTCCCGCGATTTCCACGAGGTACCGAACCTCTCCTGGAAGACCGACGACGGCGTCGTCGTGCGCAACAGCATCGAGAAGCTGATCCGCAAGGACGAACTCACCGATTTTCCGGTGCCCGATTACGGCGACCTGCCCGACCGGGTCTATCAGGCCCTGTCGATCGAATCCTCGCGCGGCTGCGTCTTCGACTGCTCGTTCTGCTCGACCTCCTACCGGCGCACCTGGCGCGGCATCCAGCCCGAGGAATTCGTCGACCGGCTGGAGATGATCCTGCCGCATGTGCCGCGCACAAGCGCCGGCCATATCCACATCATCGACGACGAGTTCTCGATGAACGTCAAGCGCGCCACCCGCATCGCCCAGATCATCAGCCAGCGCGGGCTCGACGCCGGCCTGGTCTACGATTCCCGCGCCAACGACATCTGCGACGAGGCCTATGTCGAGGCGATGGCGCCCCATACGGTGCAGTTCCTGGTCGGCGCCGAATGCGGCTATGACGAGGGCCTGGCGCTGATCGGCAAGGGCACCACCTGCGCCAAGCTGGAAGAGGCCGCCCGCATCCTGCGCAAGTTCGGCATCGCCGACCGGGCCGACTTCTCCTTCGTCCTCGGCCTGCCCTGGGAGGGCCGCGCCGAGGTCGAGCGCACCATCGCCTTCGCCACCCATCTCCATGCCACCTACGGGGTGCGCGTCCTCCTGCAATGGTACTGCCAGATCCCCGGCTCGCGCCTGTGGGACGAGGCGGCGCGCAACGGCCTCGTCACCGAGGCGATGTATGACGAGTTCGGCTTCTTCTCGAACTACTATCTGTTCCAGTCGGGCGTGAAGATCCCCACCGCCGACATCTATGCGATCTCGGACAAGGTCGCCGCGGTGCGCACCGTCTCGCAGGCCGTCTACAAGGGCCGCAACATGATCGAATATGCCTTTCCCGAGCCGGTCGCGAAGTATTTTCCGCGGATCCTCGAGACCTTCCAGCAGAATGGGCTGGCGAGCCTGCGCCAAGTCGCCGGCCCCGGATCGCAGGCGGCACGCCGCGAGATCCCGGTCGAGCCCCCGAAACCGGCCCCGCCGGGCGAACGGATCGGCATTCCCCTGCGACATTTCCACGGCGTCCACGACAAGGGAGCAGTGACATGACCGACCTGCAGAAGGGCGAAGACACCTATGTGAAGGCCCTGCAACAGATCTTCACCGACCCGGAAGTCCGCAAGGCCCTGGAGGCCGAGCCCGAAGCCACGATGGAAAGGCTCGGCTTCGATCTCGACGACGAGGCGCGGGCCACCCTGCGCGCCAACGACCAGCCCGAACTCGCCGTGGCCGCCGTCCCGGCGGTTCTGGTGAGGGTCGCCACCAACGGCACCCGGCCGGCCGTCCGCGTCGCGGTCTCCAGCTCGACCTTCGCCGCCACCCGTGGCCGCGCCGCCGAGCTCGATGCCGAGCGCGACCGCAGCAGGTAGGCCGGCCCAGCCATCGCTGCGCCGGCCCCACCCGCCTGCCGCCACGGGCGCCGGCACCTCCCGGAGGCGTCGGCGCAGCGACGTCAGGCGACGAGCCCGGATCGACTGCCGGCCGCAGCCCTCTTAACGCGCCGCGATTACCGGGACGATGGCTGCGCCGATCTCGGCGACCGCGGCATTGCGCGTGCTGAAATCCGCCGGCGAGTCGGACAGATAGATCGCCACGAACACCGGCGCGCGCCCCGGCGGGGTGATCATCGCCACGAGATTGCGCGTATGGGTCCGTCCGCCGCCTGACTTGTCGACGACCTCCCAGTCCCTGGGCGTACTCGCGCGGATCAGCTTGCCGGTCACGCCGCCAAGGCGCATCCATTCGCGCAGTTGCTGGCGTGAATCCGGGCGCAATCCGTCACCGACCAGCATGCTCTCCCAGCTCGTCGCCATGGCTTTCGGGCTGGTCGTGTCGCGCGGATCGCCGGGGGCGAAGATGTTGAGATCGGGCTCGGTCCGGTCGAGCCGGGTCACGCCGTCGCCGATGCCGCGCAGGAAGGCGGTCACGGCCTGCGGACCGCCGAGCCTGGCGAGAAGCAGGTTGGCGGCTGTGTTGTCGCTCATGTCCGTCGTCGCCAGGCAGAGTTCGCCGATCGTCATCGTGCCGCCCTGGCGCGTCTCGGTCACCGGGGCATAGCTGAGAATGTCCGCGGCCCGGATCTCCACCGGCTCGTCGAGCGCCAGTGCGCCCTGTTCGGCCTGCTCCAGCACCGCCCCGCACAGAACCGACTTGAAGGTGCTGGCCATCAGGAACCGCTCGTCTTCGCGGTGCCCCCACTGCCAGTCGCTGCCGCTGTCGCGGATGAAGACGCCGATGCGGGCGTCCAGCCGCTCCTCCAGCCCCCGCACCGTCTCCGCCAGGCGCGCCGTGGCGTCCTCGGCCTGCGCCTGAGGCCCTGCCCACAGCGCGGCCACGACCACGACAGCCGACAGGACCGATCGGCGCGACACCATCCGGCAAAAGCTTTTCATCTTCATCCCCCACGCAATAGCCGGTTGCCTCTGCAACCGTTGGAAGGGGGCGATCATCTCGCGCCTCGTGTCGAAATGGAGGCGAAACGCGGCGCTCGTGAGCGCCATCCACAGCCCGGCGAATGACCCTAGAACTCGATCCCCAACTGCGCCTTCACGCCCGAGCGGAACGGGTGCTTGATCATTTCCATCTCGGTGACGAGATCGGCGAAGTCGATCAGCTCGTCCTTGGCGTTCCGACCGGTGATGACGACATGCTTCATCTCCGGCTTGCCCTTCAGGAATTCGATCACCTCGGCAAGATCGAGATAGTCGTAGCGCAGGACGATGTTCAGCTCGTCGAGCAGCACCAGCTTGTGCTCGTCGTCCATGATCAGCGCCTTGGCCCGCTCCCAGGCGGCCTTCGCCGCGGCGATGTCGCGCTGCCGGTCCTGGGTCTCCCAGGTGAAGCCGTCGCCCATGGCGGTCATCGTCACCTGGTCGGGGAACTTCTCCAGCACCTTGCGCTCGCCGGTCTCCCACTTGCCCTTCACGAACTGCACGACGGCGACCTTCATGCCGTTGCCCAGAGCCCGGAAGACCAGGCCGAAGCCGGCCGTCGACTTGCCCTTGCCCTTGCCCGTATGGACGATGACGAGACCCTTCTCGATCGTCTTGGTGGCGATGATCTTGTCACGCGCCGCCTTCTTCTTCTTCATCTTCTCGGCGTGCCGGGCGTCGAGCTCGGCGTCCGACATGCCGTCGGTGATCTTGGGTTTGTCGTTCATGTCAGGCCTCCCCTGCGGTCTGTGTCTGGTCGCCGAAGATCTTGGCGTAGAAGATGCGTTCCTCGCCCTCCGGATAGTCCGGCAGCCGGCCGAATGGGCGATAGCCCATGGCCTCGTAGAAGCCGGGCGACTGGAACGAATAGGTGTCGACCCAGACGCCGCGCAGCGTCTCCTCGCGCGCGATCGCCTCGGCACGTTCGACCAGCCGCCGGCCCAGCCCCGCGCCGCGATGGCGCTCGGGCACCGCCAGCACCTCGATATGCAGCCAGTTCCAGTAGATCTGGGCGATCAGCCCGCCGTCGATACCCGCCGCGTCGCTCAAAGCCAGCGTCAGGAAGCGCGGCGACATGGCAAAGTCGGTGCGCGTCGCCAGTTCCGCCAGCGGCGCCACGATGCGGCTGCGCGTCTCGTCGTCGGCCATCTCCACTTGGCGGATGTCCATGCGCGCGCCTCCTGCGGTCCGTCATCCGGCACCCAGCTCCGCCCGTGCGGAATTCGAGCGCGGTATCCATAGGCCCCGGTCGATCGCCTCGGCAAGCTTGTCGCACATCTCGCGATAGGCGTTCGCATTGTTGTCGAGCATGAAGTCCCGCACCGGCTCGTCCACCACGAAGGCCCGGTAGACGGCCTCGAAATGATGGTCGCGCACCGCACCCGTGGTCGCCGAGAAGGCGAAGAGATAGTCCACCGTCGCGGCGATCTCGAAGGCGCCCTTGTAGCCATGGCGCATGACGCCGGCGATCCATTTCGGATTGACCACCCTGGCGCGCACCACCCGGCCGATCTCCTCGTCCAGCGTGCGCACCACCGGCCGCTCGGGCCGCGAATGATCATTGTGATAGACCACCGGCCGGTCGCCCGAGACCTGCTCGACCGCCGCCGTCATGCCGCCCTCGAACTGGTAGTAATCGTCAGAATCCAGAAGGTCGTGCTCGCGGTTGTCCTGGTTCTGGACCACCGCCTCGATCCCCGACAGCCGCTGTTCGAAGCCGGCCCGGTCCGCCTCGCCCGCGGCATCCGCCCCGTAGGCATAGGAGCCCCAGACGATATAGCTCTCGGCCAGATCCGCCCGGTCGTCCCAGCCCTTCTCGTCGATCAGCGCCTGCAGTCCCGCGCCGTAGGCGCCGGGCTTGGAGCCGAAGATGCGAAAGCCCGACCGCCGCGAAGCCTCGGCCTCATCGACACCGTCGGCCATGAGCGCCTGCCGCTCGGCCCGCATCCGCGCCGCGATCGGATTGTCAGCCGCCTCTTCCTCCAGCGCGCCGACCGCCCGGATCGCCCGGTCGAACAGCGCGATCTGGTCGGGAAAGGCGTCGCGGAAGAAGCCCGAGATGCGCAAGGTCACGTCGACCCGCGGCCGGCCGAGCTCGGCCAGCGTCACGATGGCGTAGCCGGTGACCCGCCGCGAGGCCCGGTCCCAGACCGGCCGGGCGCCGATCAGCGCCAGCGCCTGGGCGATGTCGTCGCCGCCGGTGCGCATGTTGGAGGTGCCCCAGGCCGTCAGCCCGATCGAGCGCGGCCAGTCGCCCTCGTCCTGCAGATGCCGCGTCACCAGGAGCTCCGCCGAGCGTCGGCCGAGATCGTAGGCCGCCTCGGTCGGCACGGCGCGGGTGTCGACGGAAAAGAAGTTGCGCCCGGTCGGCAGCACGTCCGGGCGCCCCCGCGTCGGTGCGCCCGACGGTCCCGGTGCGACAAAGCGGCCGGCAAGCCCGGCCAGAAGGCCGGCGATCTCGGCCGGGCCCGATCCCGTCACCGCCGGCGCCAGCCGCGTCTCGACCTCGGTCAGCACCGCCCGCGTCGCCGTCCAGCCCGGCTCCGCCGCCGTCTCGCCGGTCACGAGCCGCGCCGCCAGCCATTCGATCCGCTCCACCGTATCGCCGGCCGTACGCCATGCGTCGGCCGACAGGTTCTGGAGCACGTCGGGCCGCGCCGCGGTCCATGGGGCCGCCATGTCGCAATCCAGCGGATCGAAGCCGCCCGTCTCCACGCCATCGCTCGCCAGCAGATCGGCCGCGATCGCCCGGTGCAGCGAGCCGTCGCCCGGCGCACTGCCGCGCGGCAGCCGGGCCAGCGCCACGGTCAGATCAGTCAGCAGCCGGCCTTCCGGCGCAACGCCGAAGACATGCAGCCCGTCGCGGATCTGCATCTCCTTCAGGTCGCACAGATAGGCGTCGAGCTTTTCCAGCGCCGTATCCTCGGCTTCACCCGCCGCGATGCCGGCATCCTGGTCGAGACCGATGTCGCGGACGAGGTCGAGGATCTGGCCCTTCAGCAGTTCCAGCCGCCGCGGGTCGCTGCCTGCCGCCTCGTAATATTCGTCGACCAGCGCCTCCAGATCGCGCAGCGGCCCGTAGCTTTCGGCCCGCGTCAGCGGCGGCGTCAGATGATCGATGATCACCGCGCTCGTGCGGCGCTTGGCCTGAGTGCCCTCGCCCGGATCGTTGACGATGAAGGGGTAGAGATGCGGCAGCGCCCCGAACACCGCCTCGGGGAAACAGGCCTTGGACAACGCAAGCGCCTTGCCCGGCAGCCATTCCAGATTGCCGTGCTTGCCCATGTGGATCACCGCGTCGGCATCGTATTGCGTCCGCAGGAAGGCGTAGAGCGCCAGGTAATTGTGCGGCGGCACGAGGTCCGGCGAGTGGTAGGTCTCCTTCGGGTCGATATTGTAACCGCGCGCCGGCTGGATTCCGACCAGCGTCTCGCCGAACCGTGCCAGCGGCAGGGCAAACGCGTCCCGATCGGCCAGGAAGAACGGATCGGCCTCCGGCGCGCCCCAACGCCCCGTCACCGCCGCCTGCACCGCCTCCGGCAGACCGTCGAAGAACGCCCGATAGGCCTCGAACGCCAGCGTCTCGCGGATCTCCCGCGCCGCCGTCCCGGCATTGGTCGGACCGGCCATCAGATGGTCGATCAGCCCGTTGCCCGTCGTCGGCACGTCGGCGACGTCGTAACCCGCCGCCGCCATGGCGTTGAGGACGGTGATGGTCCCGGCCGGCGTGTCCAGGCCGACGCCGTTGCCGAGCCGCCCGTCCCGGTTGGGGTAGTTCGCCAGGAGGATCGCCACCCGCCGCGCTTTCGCGGGCTTTGTCCGCAGCCGGCACCAGCGCGCCGCCAGTTCGGCGACGAAATCCACCCGGTCCGGCAGCGAACGATGCGCCACGATGTCCGTCTGGGTGAGCGCATCCCAGTCGCCCGCCGACTTGAAGGCGATGGCCCGGCCAAGCACCCGCCCGTCCACTTCCGGCAGGGCGACATTCATCGCCAGATCGCGCGCCGAGAGCCCCTGCGACGACGTCTCCCAAGCCTCGCGCGGGCCGCTCGCCAGCACCGCCTGCAGGACGACGGCCCCGCCTTCCTCCAGCACCGTCGGCACCCGCTCGCCGCCGGGCGACGAGACCGCGAAGCCGGTCAGATTGACGACGACATCCGGCGCCCGCTCGGCAAACAGCGCCCGCAAGGTCTCGATCGACACCGGGTCCTTGAGGCTGGAGACATAGACCGGCAGGACGTCGAGCCCCTGCCGCGCCATCGCCCTCGCCAGCGCCTCGACGGGCTCGGTCTGGCCGCTCTGCATCAGCGCCCGGTAGAAGACGATCGCCGCCAGCGGCCGCGCCGCCGGCGTCGCCACTGTTTCGCCGGGAGCATCCGGGTGCAGTGCCGGAGCGGCAGCCGGCCGCGACGCGTCGGCCGCGACGCCTGCCAGTTCCAGCCTGCCCGCCTTCAGCAGCGGCTGCGCCTCCGGCGGCCAGTCCCCGTCCGACAGGATCGCGCCCAGCGCCTGCAGGAAATTCTCCGCATTCGCCGGCCCGCCCTCGACGAGATAGCGCCACAGCCGGTCGCGCTGCCCCTCTCCAAGCGTGTTGTAGCGGTCGAGGCCCGGATCCGGCTTGTCGTCGCCGGGCACCACGACCAGATGGCCGCCCGTCGCCTGGGCATTGGCCAGCAGCGCGTCCAGCCCGTAGGGCCAGTAGGCCGCACCGCCGAGTATGCGCACCACCACCAGCTTTGCGTGGCGAAGCGTCCGGGCGACATAGGCGTCGACCGACATCGGATGCTTCAGCCGCAGGAAATTCGCCAGCCGCAGCGACGGGGCAGCCGCGCCCAGCCGCCCGGCGGCCCCGGCCAGGCCGGCGATCTCCGTGTCGGCGGCCGACAAAACGACGATGTCGGCCGCCGTCTGGCCGAGATCGACCGCCTCGCCGCCATCGTCGATCGTGCCTTTCTGGGCAAGAAGAAGATGCACGACGCTGTGCCCTACTCCGCCGCCGCCTGCGCCGCTCCGTCGGTCAGGGCGCGGATGGTCGCCTGGATCGTCCCGCAGGTCGCCGCGTCCAGCCCGTCATGCAGGCCGATGACGACCAGCCGGGTGGCGCGGGTCTCACCCGGCTTCCAGGGCCGGTCGAAATAGGTCTCGATGCGCTGGCCGACGGCCTGCACCACCAGCCGCATCGGCTTGCCCGGCACATCGGCAAAGCCCTTCAGCCGCAGGATGTCGTGGCCGGCAATGACCGCGGACAGCCCGTCCGCGAAGGCCTTCGGATCGGCGACCTGCCCGGCCTCCACGACGAAGCTCTCGAACTCGTCATGGTCGTGATCGTGCCCCTGGCCTTCATGGTGGAGCTCGTGATGCGACTTGCGATCTCCGATCAGATCCTCCGTCCCGGCGGACAGGCCCAGGAGCACGTCGGTCGGCAGCACGCCACCTTCCGCCGTGACGATCTTCACGGCCTCGGCGCACTGGCCGCCGATCTCGCCGCGCACCCGCTCCAGCGTCGCCGCGTCGACGAGGTCGGCCTTGTTCAGGACGATCAGGTCGGCCGCCCGGATCTGGTCCTCGAACAGCTCTTCCAGCGGATTGTCGTGGTCGAGGCTCTCGTCGGCGGCCCGGGCCGCGGCGACCTTGGCCTCGTCGTCGGCAAAGCGTCCGGCGGCGACCGCCGCGGTGTCGATGACCGTCACCACGCCGTCCACCGTCACCCGCGTCTTCACCTCGGGCCAGTTGAACGCGGCGACCAGCGGCTGCGGTAGTGCCAGCCCCGAGGTCTCGATGACGATGTGATCGGGCAGCCGGTCGCGGGCGAGCAGCTTGGTCATGGTCGGGATGAAGTCGTCGGCGACGGTGCAGCAGATGCAGCCATTCGTCAGTTCGACCACGTCGTCCTCTGTGCAGGTCTCGATGCCGCAGCCGGTCAGGATGTCGCCATCGACGCCCAGATCGCCGAACTCGTTGATGATCAGGGCGATCTTCCGGCCGCCGGCATTCTGCAGCATGTTGCGGATCAGCGTCGTCTTGCCCGCTCCGAGAAAGCCGGTGACGACGGTGGCTGGTATCTTCTGCACGGCTTCAACCTTTCAGGGTGAGCGGCAGGCCGGCGGCGACGAAGATCGCCTCGTCGCACGCGGCCGCGATCAGTTGGTGGAGACGCCCGGCGTGGTCGCGGAAGCGCCGCGCCATGGCGTTTTCGGGGACGATCGACAGGCCGACCTCGTTGGAGACGAAGACGATGAGCCCCGGCGGCCGGCCTTTCAGGCAGGCCACGAGCCGATCGGCCTCCGCGTCGACGTCGCGTTCGGCGAGCATCAAATTCGACACCCAGAGCGTCAGGCAGTCGACCAGCAGCGCCCGGTCCGGCGCAGCCTCGCTTTCGATGGTCGCGACGAGATCGAGCGGCGCCTCGACGGTGCGCCACGGCGCCGGCCGACGCGCTTTGTGCGCGTCGATCCGGGCGGTCATTTCGGCGTCGAAGGCCTGCCCCGTCGCGATGTAGACGGGGGCGCGGCCGCTCTCGCCGACGCGGCGCTCGGCGAAGGCGCTCTTGCCAGAGCGCGCGCCGCCGAGAACGAGGACGAGGCGGTCGGTCGCGCCGGCCTCAGCCGGCAAGACCGGCGATCGCCAGCAGCTGCTCGCCGAGGATCATCGCCCCGGCACCGGCGACGACGCCGCCCGACACCCGCAGGCCGAAATTCTCGCGGGCGGCGAGGCCGCTGCCGAGAAGCCGCACGGCGATGAAGCCGGCGGAGACCGCGACGACATACTGGATGGCCGCGAAGCCGATCAGATAGGCGGCGACGGCGCCCGATTCCGAACCGACCACCGCTTCGCCATAGGCATAGCCGTGGAACAGGCCGGCGACGGCGAAGAGCGAACCGATCGCGAGCATGCCGTAGGAGCGGCCGGACAAAGCGAGGATGCCGATGCCGGCGACCGACAGGGCGACGACGAATTCGGCGGCCGGCAGGTCGAAGGCCATCAGGTGCAGCAGCGTGCCGGCGACGGTGGCGCCGATGAACAGCAGCGGCGCGGCGAAGCGATGCGCGGTCAGCGCGGCCAGCAGGCCGACACCGATGATGAAGGCCAGATGGTCGAGCCCGATGACCGGATGGGCAAGACCCGACAACAGGCCCCCGCCCATGCCCTGCGGCGCCATGCCACCCGCGGGGTGGTGGGCGAAGGCCGCGGTCGGAATCAGGGACAGCAGCGCCGTGACGGCGAAACGATTGCGGAAAGGCATGAAGACAACTCCCGTGTCCTGTTGGAACGGACGCGGATAGTCCCAAAAAACCGGCGTTTCCCCGAAACTCCGCGGCACGACGGCCGCCGGATCGAAACACAGGTCCTGAAGGAACATCCCGTCCCGTAGACGTCGCACGTGGATGGCAGGTCTCCTGGCTCGCGGGTCGTCGGTCTTCGCCTGGCCTTCCCGGAGACATCTCCAGTGGCTTTTCGCCGGTCTCGCCTGGCCTGACGGCCCGACGCATCCCGGTGGTGAAGACCTCGCCGCTCTACAGTCGCGGGGTCGGCTGCGATATGGGCCCCCTGTTTGGGTCGGCCCGTCGCATTCCCTCTTCGCCCCTGCCGCGTGGCAGCGGGGGAACCATCCTTCGACGGACCCGGCGCAAGCGTCGAATCCGATCAGCTCGCAGACTAGCGATCGGCCGGCGCGACGCAAGCCAATTCGCCCCACGGGCGGGCTCTGCGTGCCGTGCGCGGCCCGAACGCAAAAGGCCCGGCCGCAGTCTCCTGCAGCCGGGCCTCGATGCATGTCAGGCGCTCGGCTCAGCGCGCCGCCGACTGCTCGCAGGCTTCCACATGCTTGGCCAGCGCCTCGTTGGAGAGGATCGCGCTGATCGTGCGGATGTCGCGGTTCTGGAACTTCGGCGTCTTCTGCAGCTCCTTGAGCCGCTCGAGCATGGTCACTCGGCTCATGGTGTTCTCCTTCTTGCCGGTTCCGCGACGGGGATCCCGCCGCGGGTTGGGGCGGGCGCCGTCAGGCGGCCCGCACGCTCGCGGTCACGGGAATCTCGATGTCGACCTCGAGGGTCGAGACCTGTTCGCCGCGATCCATCTTCACGATCACCTTCTCGCGGTCGACATGGACGTGCCGTGCGATCACCGCGAGAATCTCCTCGCGCAGGAGCCCGACGAGATCGGAATGGCCGACCGTCGCGCGCTCGTGGGCGAGCAGGACCTGCAGGCGCTCGCGCGCCATCGGCGCCGAGCTCTGCTTGCTGAAGAAACTGAAAAGGCTCATGCCGCTCTCCGTCCGAAGATCTTGCCGAACAGGCCGCGCTTCTCCCCCGGGATCACCATGGGAACGGTCTCGCCGGCCAGGCGGCGCGCGGCGTCGGTGTAGGCCAGCGCCGGCGCGCTGCGGGCGTCGCCCAGCGTGACCGGCGTGCCGAGGTTGGACGCGCGCAGCACGTCCATCGATTCGGGAATGATGCCGAGGAGCGGGATCGACAGGATCTCCAGCACGTCCTCGACCTTCAGCATGTCGCCGCGCTCGGCCCGGTTCGGGTCGTAGCGGGTCAGAAGCAGGTGCTTCTCCATCCGCTCGCCGCGCTCGGCCTTGGCGGTCTTGGCGTCCAGCAGACCGATGATCCGGTCGGAATCGCGCACCGAGGAGACTTCCGGGTTGGTCACCACCACGGCGACGTCCGCATGGCGCATCGCCAGGGTCGCGCCGCGCTCGATGCCGGCCGGGCTGTCGCAGATGATCCAGTCGAAGGTCTCGCGCAGCTCGTTCATGACGATCTCGACGCCTTCCGACGTGAGATTGTCCTTGTCGCGGGTCTGCGAGGCCGGCAGCAGGAACAAAGTCTCCAGCCGCTTGTCGCGGATCAGCGCCTGCGGCAGCTTGGCGTCGCCCTGCACCACGTTGATCAGGTCGTAGACCACCCGGCGCTCGGCGCCCATGACCAGGTCGAGATTGCGCAGGCCGACGTCGAAATCGACCACGACGGTCTTCTCGCCCCGCTGCGCCAGCGCGGCGCCGAGCGCTGCCGTGGAGGTCGTCTTGCCGACGCCTCCCTTGCCCGAGGTCACCACGATTACTTTTGCCATCTCGTTCTCCTGTATGCTGGTCGGCCGCCGGCTAGACCAGGATTTCCGTCTTGAGCGTGTCGCCGTCGAGCCAGACCTGCACGGCCTGCCCGCGATGCGCCGGATTCATGTCGTCGGCCATCTTGTAGAGGCCGTCGATCGCCAGAAGCTCGGCCTCGAGCTTGCGGCAGAAGATGCGGGCCGAGGCGTTGCCGACCGAGCCGGCCATCGCCCGGCCCCTGAGGGTGCCGTAGACGTGGATCGAGCCGCCTGCGACGATCTCCGAACCCGACGCGACCGAACCGAGGATGGTCACGTCGCCTTCCGGGAAGATCACCGACTGGCCCGAGCGCACCGGCTCGTGGATGATGATCGACGGCATCGCCCGGACCGGCTGCGGCTCGGGCCGCGGGGCCGGCGCTTCGGCCTTCGCGGCAGTGCTGGCCGGCGCGCTCGCGGGAGCCGGCGCGGCCGGCGCCTCGAAATCGTCGGCCGGACGTCCGCCCTTCATCGCCGGCGGCATGCCGAAGCCGAGCAGCGAGGCACGGGCGCCCTCGATGCCCATGATCCGGACACTGCGCTCGCCGAGTTCGCCGATCAGCTCCTTCAGCTGCGCCTGGTCGATGTCCAGGCCCTCGACGTCGAGAACGATGGGACGGCCGAGGAAGAAGCCGGTCGAACGGGCGGCCAGATCGTCGAGGCGAGCCAGCCAGCTGTCGAACGGCAGCTCGGGGGACAGCACCAGCGCGAGGAAGGAGCGGCCCTTGAGGCGGATCGGACGGGTGTCTGTTAGCGCTTTGGTCATCTGCGTTAATTTTCGGTTGCTGGGCGATCTAATCGGACGTCGGTTAACCGGAGATTAAGCCTCAAAGCCTGCGCCGGGCTGACGCGAAAGCGGCGATTTGCCCTGTCGGGATACGGCCTTGGCGGGGCTATGACGTCCTTGTGGCCTTGCGATGGCAGCCGCTTTCGGCCATGACGCCGGGGCAGGGTCGGCCCTTGAGATCGGGGCTACGGCCGCAGACACGGGGACTTGCCATGATCACCGGACGGATGTTCGCCACGCTCGCAGGGGCCCTCGGCCTGTTCGCCGGGCTCGCCACGCCGGGCCTCGCCCAGGAGCCGATCACCCTCGGCGAGATGAACAGCTACACCACCCTGCCCGCCTTCACCGGTCCCTATCGCAAGGGCTGGGAACTGGCGCTGGAAGAGATCAACGCCGCCGGCGGCATCGATGGCCGGCCGGTCGCGGTCGTCAGCCGTGACGACAATGGCAAGCCCGCCGACGCCATCCGCATCGCCGAGGAATTCGTCGCCTCCGACGACGTCGCGGTTGTGTGGGGCGGCTTCTTCTCCAATGTCGGCCTCGCCCTCACCGACTTCGCCAAGCAGCGTCAGGTGCCGTATCTGGCGACCGAGCCGCTGGCCGACGCCATCGTCTGGTCGCAGGGCAACCGCTACACCTTCCGCCTGCGCCCCTCGACGGCCATGCAGGCCGCGATGCTGGCCGAAGAGGCCGCCAAGCTCGACGCCACCCGCTGGGCGACCATCGCGCCGAACTACGCCTATGGCACCGATGCGGTCACCGCCTTCAAGGCCGAGCTGAAGAAGCGCAAGCCCGACGTCGAGTTCGTCGGCGAGCAATGGCCGCCCCAGGGCAAGCTCGATGCCGGCCCCACCGTGCGCGCCCTCGAAGCCATGAAGCCCGACGCGATCTTCAACGTCACCTTCGGCGCCGACCTCGCCAAATTCGTCCGAGAGGGCGACATTCGCGGCCTGTTCGACGGCCGCGAGGTCGCCTCGCTCCTGTCCGGCGAGCCGGAATATCTCGAGCCGCTGGGCGCCGAGGCCCCCGAAGGCTGGATCGTCACCGGCTACCCCTGGTACGACATCGATACGCCCGAGCATGACGCCTTCCGCAAGGCCTACGAGGCGAAATACGGCGAGCATCCCTATGCTGGCTCGCTCGTCGGCTATAACGGGATGAAGGCCCTCGCCGCCGCCCTGACGAAGGCCGGCGGCGCCACCGACGCCGACTCGCTGATCGCCGCCTTCGAGGGCCTCGAGGTTTCCGACGCCCCGTCCGGCCCCTTCACCTTCCGCGAGGCCGACCACCAGTCCACCATGGGCGCCTGGGTCGGCCGCACCGCGGTGCGCGATGGCCAGGGCGTCATGGTCGACTGGCGCTATGCCGACGGCGCCGACTATCTGCCGTCGCCCGAGGACGCCCGCAAGCTTCGCCCCGCCGAATAGGCTGGCCGCACAGGCAGCGCACAGACGCCAGCGCGCGGTGACCCCTCCGGTCGCTGCGCGCCGGCGCCCATCCCCAACGAGGAGACGGTGTTGACGACGCTCGGCTTCGTATTCGCCCAGCTCCTGGCCGGCCTTGCCGACGCGTCGTCGCTGTTCCTGGTGGCGGCCGGCCTGTCGCTGATCTTCGGCGTCACCCGCATCGTCAATTTCGCCCACGGCTCGCTGTTCATGCTGGGCGCCTATGTCGCCTATTCGGCGGTCACCTGGCTGCCGACCGGCTTTCTCGGCTTCTGGGGCGGGATGCTCGTCGCGGCCGTCGCAGTGGCGCTGATCGGCGGGCTGATCGAGATCGTCATCCTGCGTCGGCTCTACGCCTCGGCCGAGCTCTACCAGCTCGTCGCCACCTTCGGCGTCCTCCTCGTCATCCAGGATGTCGCGCTGGCGATCTGGGGGCCGGAAGACCTGCTCGCGCCCCGCGCGCCCGGTCTTGGCGGCGCCCTGCGGATCTTCGGCGAGCCGGTGCCGCAATACGACCTCCTGCTGATCGCCGCCGG
Source organism: Aurantimonas sp. NFXS3 (assembly GCF_049132005.1). NCBI lineage: Bacteria > Pseudomonadati > Pseudomonadota > Alphaproteobacteria > Hyphomicrobiales > Aurantimonadaceae > Aurantimonas > Aurantimonas sp. NFXS3. Next base: position 674,052 of record NZ_JAGDDZ010000001.1, on the reverse strand, counting down.
CCCGGTCGTCCTCGCCGTCGTCTGGCTGGTCCTCAACCGCACCCGCTGGGGCACGCTGGTCCGCGCCGCGACCGAGGACCGCGAGATGACCGGCGCCCTCGGCGTCGACCAGGCGCGCCTGTTCACCACCGTCTTCATGCTGGGCGCCTTCCTTGCCGGCCTTGCCGGCGCCCTCCAGACCCCGCGCGAGGCCGTCAGTCTCGCCCTCGATCTCGACGTCGTGGTCGAGGCCTTCGTCATCGTCGTCGTCGGTGGGCTGGGCTCGATCGGCGGCGCCTATGCGGCCGCCGTCCTGATCGGCGTCCTCAATGCCTTCACCCTCCTGTGGTTTCCGACCCTCGCCACTGTCCTGCCCTTCCTGGTGATGGCGGCGATCCTGGTGGTGCGGCCCTACGGCCTGTTCGGCCAGGCTGCCCTCGTCGCGCCGGCCCCGGCCGAACGCGGCGCCACCCTGCGGCTGCCTGGCCGCACGGTGACGATCCTCGTCGTCCTCGCCGTTGCGGGTCTCGCGCTGCTGCCGCTGGTCGAATCCGGCTTTGCCCTGATCCTGCTCACCGATTTCTTCGTCGCCGCCCTCTTTGCCGCCAGCCTGCAGTTCATCATGGGCCTCGGCGGCATGATCTCCTTCGGCCACGCCGCCTTCTTCGGCCTCGGCGCCTACGGCGCAGCACTGGCCGCCACGGCCCTCGGCCTGCCCATGTTCGCCGCCATGGCGCTGGGCGTGGCCACCGGCGGCCTAGGCGCGCTGATCATCGGCTGGTTCTGCGTCCGCCTGTCCGGCGTCTATCTCGCCATGCTGACCCTTGCCGGCGCCCAGATCCTCTGGGCCGTCGCCCTGCAATGGCAGGATGTCACCGGCGGCGACGACGGCATTCTCGGCGTCTGGCCCGACCGCTTCGCCGCCTCCCGCACGGTCTATTACCTGATCGCCCTTGGCCTGTGCGCCGGCGGCCTCTGGCTGATCCGCCGCATCGCCCATGCGCCCTTCGGCTATCTCCTGCGCGCCACCCGCGACTCGCCCCTGCGCGCCGAGGCCATCGGCCTCGACGTGCGCGGCCGCCAGCTCGCCGCCTTCGTCATCGCCGGCCTCTTCGCCGCGCTCGCGGGCACGGTCTTCGTCTTCGCCAAGGGCAGCGTCTTTCCCACCATCCTGGCGGTCGGCCAGTCCGTCGACGCCCTTTTGATGGTGCTGATCGGCGGCGTGCAGGCCCTGTCGGGTCCGATCGCCGGCGCCGCGATCTTCGTCGGCATCGAGGACTGGGTCGGCCGGCTGCCCTATTGGCGGTCGATCTTCGGCGTCATCATCCTCGCCGTCTGCATTCTGGCGCCCCAGGGCATCGCCGGTGGCCTGCGCTCGGTAGCCGGCCGCGTCCGCCGCCGCGCCACAGCGCCTTCCGGAGCGCCGGCATGAACGCGCTGGAGATCCACGGCCTGAGCAAGGCCTTTGGCGGTGTCGTCGCGGTCGACGACGTCGGCTTTCACGTCGCCTCGGGCGAGATGCTCGCCCTGATCGGCGCCAATGGCGCCGGCAAATCCACCACCTTCAACATGCTCAACGGCCAGCTGCGTCCCGATCGCGGCTCGGTGCGGCTGTTCGGGTCAGAGATCGCCGGCCTGCCGGCCCGCCGCATCGCGCGCCGCGGCGTCGGCCGCACCTTCCAGATCACCCAGACCTTCACCTCCATGACGGTGCGCGAAAACCTGCAGACCGCCCTGCTCGCCCATCGCAAGCGCCGCTTCGACTTTTTCTCCCGCGCCGTCGCCGCCGAGCGGGCGGAAGCCGACCGCCTGCTCGCCATTGTCGGCATGTCCGAGGCCGCCGACCGCCCCTCCGCCGAGCTTGCCTATGGCGACGTCAAGCGGCTGGAACTCGCGGTCGCGCTGGCCGCATCGCCGCGGCTCCTGCTGATGGACGAGCCGACAGCCGGCATGGCGCCGCGCGAGCGCACCGCCCTGATGGCGCTGGTGCGCAGCATCGTCGAGGACACCGGCCTCAGCGTCCTCTTCACCGAGCACGACATGGATGTGGTCTTCGCCCATGCCGACCGCATCGTGGTGCTCAACCGGGGCGCCGTCATTGCCGAGGGCACCGCCGATGCGATCCGCGCCGACCCGACCGTTCGCGCCGTCTATCTCGGCGGCGGCACACCGGAATCAGTCACTGAACAAGTCTCGCCAAATGCTTGAACTGCAAGCGATCGACAGTTTCTACGGCGACGCCCACATCCTGCATGGCGTGTCGCTGACCGTGAACGAAGGCGAGATCGTGGCCCTCGTCGGGCGCAACGGCGCCGGCAAGTCCACGACGCTGAAGAGCGCCATGGGCCTCGTGCGCCCCCGCCGCGGCACGGTGCGCTATTGCGGTGCCGACATCACCGGTCTGCCGCCCTATCGCATCGCGCGGCTGGGCCTCGGCTACGTCCCCGAGGATCGCCGCATCTTCAAGGATCTGACGGTCTCGGAGAACCTCGAGGTCGGCCGCCGCGACGCCGCGGATGCGGACACGCCATGGACGCCGGCGCGGCTCTTCGACCTCTTCCCCAATCTCGGCGAACGCCGCGGCCAGAAGGGCGGGCGCCTGTCCGGCGGCGAGCAGCAGATGCTCAGCCTCGCCCGCACCCTGATGGGCAATCCGCGGACCCTGTTGCTCGACGAACCCTCCGAAGGCATCGCGCCGGTCATCGTCGACGCCATGGCCGCGGCGATCCGCGACCTCAAGCGCGAAGGCCTGTCGGTGCTTTTGTCGGAGCAAAATCTCGGCTTTGCCCGCGCCATCGCCGACCGCGCGGTGATCATCGAGACCGGCACCGTCCGCTTCACCGGCAGCTTCGCCGAGATGGAAGCCGATCCCGACATCGTCTCCAGCCACCTCGCCGTCTAGGCGGCGCGGCCCTTTCGACGGACGCGATCAGCCACCGTCGCCGAAACCCGCGCCCTGGTGCTCGCCGAGCTTCGGCGCCGGCCGCTCCAGCGACAGTTCGGCATCGCCATAGGTGATCGGGCTGCGCACGCCCGCCATGCCGCCCGGCGCGATCTGCATGCCGCGATGGACGATCTGCGGATCGGCGAAGACGTCGGCGACATCGTTGATCGGCCCCGACGGCACGCCCACCGGCTCCAGCGCGGCCAGAAGGTCGTCGCGGCGCCATGCGGCGATCGCCCCGGCCAGGATCGGCGTCAGCGCCTCCCGGTTGGCGACCCGCGCCTCATTGGTGGCGTAGAGCGGATCGGCGGACAGCTGCGGCAGGTCGAGGACGGCGCAGAGCCGCGCGAACTGCCGGTCATTGCCGCAGGCGATGATCAGATGGCCGTCGGCGACCGGAAACACCTGATACGGCACGATGTTGGGATGGGCATTGCCGAGCCGCGACGGCGCGGCGCCGGTGGCGAAGAAGTTCAGCGCCTGGTTGGCCAGGACACCCGCCATGCAGTCGTAGAGCGCCATGTCGACATATTGCCCGCGCCCGGTCCGCTCGCGGTCGGCCAGCGCCGCCTGGATGGCGATGGTGCCGTAGAGCCCGGTGAAGATGTCGGCGAAGGCGACGCCGATCTTCTGCGGCTCGCCCGCCGGATCGCCGGTCAGGCTCATGATGCCGCCCATGCCTTGGATCATGAAGTCGTAGCCGGCCCGGCCCGCATAGGGGCCGTCCTGGCCGAAGCCGGTGACCGAGCAATAGACGAGGCGCGGATTGATCGCCTTCAGGCTCTCGTAGTCGAGGCCGAACTTTTCCAGCCCGCCGACCTTGAAGTTCTCGATCAGCACGTCCGCCTCGGCTGCCAGCGACCGTACCAGCGCCCGCCCCTCCTCGGTGCCGAAATCGGCGACCACCGAGCGCTTGCCGCGGTTGCAGGCGTGGAAATAGGCCGCCGTGCGCTCGCCGTCCCGCTCGACGAAGGGCGGCCCCCAGCCGCGGGTGTCGTCGCCCGCCGGGCTCTCGACCTTGATCACGTCGGCGCCGAGATCGGCAAGCGTCTGGCCGATCCACGGGCCGGCCAGGATGCGGGCGAGTTCCAGGACCTTCAGTCCGGCATGGGGTGCGTGCGTCATCCGGTCGGCGTGCCGCCCGGCGCCGGCGCTGTCAAGCTGCACCAGCGCTTATCGACGGCCCTCGGGGTGAGGATAGCTATGTCTTACGCTGCGGCATTCTGAGTTGATACTCAACCTCAACAGACGCGCGCGAGCATGCCGGACGGCCTGCCGGCGCCCCGACGGGGAAGGCGGGGCGAGGTCGCCCTCGCGACCTGCCCCTCGCCGGGATCGGCGAATAGGGCCCGCTCGCGGAGCCGCCGGAGGCTGCGCCCGGCCGCTCCCGGCAGCAGGCCCGCCTTCCTCAGTCCACGAAGGCGCGTTCGACGACGAAGGTGCCGGGCTTGTTGTTGGCGCCTTCCTCGAAGCCGCGGGCTTCCAGCAGCGCTTCCGTGTCCTTCAGCATCGCCATGGAGCCGCAGATCATCGCCCGGTCGGTCTCCGGGTCCAGCGGCGCGATGGCGAGGTCCTCGAACAGCTTGCCGTTCTCGATCAGCGTGGTGATCCGGTGGCCCCGCGTCTCGCCGTCGCGGGTCGCGCTGGCGTGGAAGATCAGCTTGTCGCCGATGAACTCGCTCATCAGCTCGTCGGCCTTCGACGTCTCCACCAGTTCGCGGCCATAGGCCAGCTCGGCATTGCCGCGGCAGGTCTGGGTAAGGATCACCTGGTCGAACTTCTCGTAGGTCTCCGGGTCGCGGATCACCGAGGCGAAGGGCGCGATGCCGGTTCCGGTCGAGAACAGGAACAGCCGCTTGCCAGGCTTCAGCGCATCGTGGACGAGCGTGCCCGTCGGCTTCTTGCGCATCAGCACCGTGTCGCCGACCTGGATCTTCTGCAGATGCTCGGTCAAGGGGCCGTTCGGCACCTTGATGGAGAAGAACTCCAGTTCCTCGTCCCACGCCGGGCTGGCGATGGAATAGGCGCGATAGACCGGCTTGGCCGCGTTCGGCAGGCCGATCATCACGAACTCGCCCGAGCGGAAGCGGAAGCTCTGCGGCCGGGTGATGCGGAAGGCGAACAGGCTGTCGGTATAGTGCGTGACCTTGGTCACCGTCTCGGCAAAGACGCCGGCGGGAATCGGGAAGGCAGGCTCCGGCGAATGCTCCGGCTGTTGGGCGAGAGAACTCATCAGGCGTCGTTCCTTTCCATGGTCCGCGACCGCGCGAGACGGCCTTGTCCGGTGCGCGCGACGGATCAGCGCCGCGTCACGATTGATCGGGTCCCGGCTGTCGGGAGAATGGCAGGCCGGACAGCATCCTTGCCCCGTGCCTACATCGCAGTCGTGCCGGAAGATAGAACCCCGCACCCCGCAATGCAGCGTCGCACGTTCCAAATATCGGCATTGTTCGGGGAAAACATTCGCCGCAGCCGCCATGCGGCGCGTGCGTCCGCCCTCACCTCAGTTCAGGTTCGCCGCGGCCCGCGCCTCGGCCATCTCTTCGAGGCACGCGACCCGCGCGCTCGAACAGGCAAATCCCGCGATCACGCTGCGCACCACCCGCGCGCCGACCCCGGTCAGGTCGAAGCCGCGATCCGAGCGCAGCCATTCCGAGATGACGCCGCTCACCGCACAGACATAGGCGGTGGCCGCCTCCTTCGGCTGCCATTCGTGCTTCAGCTCGCCGCGAATCTGCACCGCCGCGAAGATCCCAGTGATCGCCTTGTGCATGGTGGCCTCGGCATCCGCCCGGCGCAGCATCGCGTCCTGCATCTCGCCGACATATTCGCAGCGAAACAGGAGAATGGTCAGGATCTTGCGCGTCCGTTCGTCGCGCTCCAGATGGCGAAGCGCCTCCAGCGTGTTCTCGTAGAGGTCCTGCAGCGACCGCCGGCCGGCACAGGCCTGCTCGTCGAAGAACTCTTCCTGGGGCAGCTTCGCGCGCTCCTGCATCGCCCGGAACAGTTCGAGCTTGTTGGAGAAGTGCCAGTAGATCGCGCCGCGCGTCAGGCCGGCGCTCGCGGCAATGTGACTGAGGGTCGTTCCTGCGACGCCCTGTTCGTAGAACAGCGTTTCCGCCGCGTCGAGGATCGCCTCGCGCGTCTGCATCGCGTCCTGCTTGGTGCGTCTCAAGTCCGGGCCTCCCTTGCTCCGATACATTTATGGATGTATGTATGCCGCAATGCAAGAGAGCGGCGCCATGGCCGGCCGGAAAAAGGTTTTACAATGCGCGGACTTAACCTGATTTTGCGCATGACGGCGTGCGTCGGCGTCTCGCTGGCAGCCGCGGGCGCGGCCTTCGCACAGGCCGGCGGCACCCCGCCCCCGCCCGCCGTCACCGTCCTGACGGTCAAGAGCAAGAACCTGCCGGTGACCTACGAATATGCCGGTCGCGTCGCCTCCTCCCGCGAGGTCGAGGTCCGGGCGCGCGTCGGCGGCATCCTGCTCGAACGCAATTTCGACGAAGGCTCGCGCGTCGAGGCCGGCACGCTGCTGTTCCATATCGATCCGGCGACCTACGAGGCGCAGGTGGCGCTGGCCAAGGCGCAGGTGCTCCAGGCGCAGGCCCAGCTCGGCCAGGCCAAGCGGACCGAGGCCCGCGCCCGGCAGCTGGCCCAGAGCGGCGCGTCGAGCCAGGCGACCCTCGAGGACTCCGTCTCGTCGCGCGAACTCGCCGAAGCCCAGGTCGCAGCCGCCGAGGCGCAGTTGCAGACCGCCACCCTCTCCCTCGACTACGCCACCGTCGAGGCACCGGTCGCGGGCGTCACCAGCCTGGAACAGGTGCCCGAGGGCAGCCTGCTCAGCACCGGCGACCTGCTGACCCGCATCAGCCGCCTCGATCCGGTCTATGTGAACTTCTCGGCCGCCGACAGGGAAGCCGCCTCCATCCGCGAACTGGTCGAGAGCGGCCAGTTGCAGGGCGCCTCCTCGCCGTCCGACCTCACCGTCACGCTGATGTTCGGCAATGGCGAGACCTACGGCGAAACCGGCACCATCGACTTCACCTCGACGACGATCGATTCACAGACCGGCACGATCCTGTCGCGCGCCGTCCTGCCCAATCCCGAAAGCCGCCTCCTGCCGGGCCAGTTCGTGCGCCTGCAGCTCGAGGGCCTGTCCATCGAGAACGCCATCGAACTGCCGACCGAGGCGCTGATGCAGGGCCCGCAGGGCACCTTCGTCTACACGCTGAACGACGAGAACCTGGCCGAGGTCAGCCCGGTCGTCGTCGGCCGCGAGCTCGACGGCTCCATCGTCATTTCCGAGGGCCTCGCCGATGGCGACAAGGTCGTCGTCAAGGGCGTCGTCAAGGTTCGCCCCGGCGCCCCGGTCAACCCGCAGCCGGCAGCCGCGAACGCCGATGCCGCCAGCAGCGAGCCGGATGCGCCGGCGCCGGACGCCCCCGCCGCCGAGGCAGCCCCCGCAACAGACGCCCCCGAGCCCGCCGCGGCCGAGCCCGCCGCCGACACCGCCAACGAGGCGGCTGGCGAACAGCAGGGTGCGATCGAGCGCGCCGTCGACGCGGCGAACGACAAGGTCGTTGCCGACGCCGGGCACACGCCCGGTGAAGCCGGCCGCACGGATGCTCCGCCGGTGCCCCTGACGGCCCTGCCCGATGGCGACGACGCCCGCCGCGCCACCAGCGACGGCGACGCTTCGTCGGAGTCCGCCCGATGAATGCGCGGTTCTTCGTCGACCGGCCGATCTTCGCGGCCGTCATCTCGATCCTGATCACCCTCGGTGGCCTGCTGTCGATCAGCGCGCTGCCGATCGAGCAGTATCCGCAGCTTGTGCCGCCGCAGGTCCAGGTGCGCGCCTCCTATCCCGGCGCCAGCGCCGAGACCATCGCCCAGACCGTCTCCGCGCCGATCGAGCAGCAGATCAACGGCGTCGAGGACATGCTCTACATGCAGTCCACGAACTCCTCGACGGGCACGGCGACGATCACCGTCACCTTCGCCAGCGGCACCGATCCCGATCAGGCGACGATCAACGTCAACAACCGCGTCCAGCAGGCCAATGCCTCGCTGCCCGAGCAGGTCCAGCGTCTCGGCGTCACCGTCGCCAAGCAGAACTCGTCGATCCTCGCGGTTCTGACCATGTCGTCGGAGGACCCGCGCTACGACGCGACCTATGTGTCGAACTACGCGCTGCTCAACGTCCTCGACGAGCTGAAGCGCCTGCCCGGCATCGGCGAGGCGCAGCTCTTCGGCGCCCGCAACTATTCCATGCGCATCTGGCTGCGGCCCGACGCGCTGGCCTCCTACGGCCTGACGCCGGGCGACGTGGCCACGGCCGTGCGCGACCAGAACGCCCAGTTCGCCGCCGGCCAGTTCGGCGCGCCGCCCACCAACACCGACCTCGCCTTCACCTATTCGGTGACCACGGCCGGGCGCCTTCCCGACGCCGAGGCCTTCGAGAACATCATCCTGCGCTCCGACGAGAACGGCTCCTCGCTGCTTCTCAAGGATGTCGCGCGGGTCGAGCTCGGCGCCCAGGATTACGGCTTCAACGCCACCTATAACGGCACGCCGACGGTGCCCATCGGCATCTACCTGCAGCCCGGCGCCAACGCCCTCGACACGCTGAGCGGCGTGCGCACCCGCATGGAGGAGCTCTCCGGCTCCTTCCCCGATGGCATCAGCTTCGCCATTCCCTACGACACCACCAAGTTCATCGAGGCCTCCATCGAGGAGGTCATCATGACCTTCATCGAGGCCATGGCGCTGGTCTTCGTCGTCGTCTTCATCTTCCTGCAGAGCTTCCGGGCGACGCTGATCCCGATGCTCGCCGTCCCGGTGTCGATCATCGGCACCTTCGGCGTGCTGCTGGCGCTCGGCTTCTCGATCAATCTCCTCACCCTGTTCGGCCTCGTCCTGGCCATCGGTATCGTCGTCGACGACGCCATCGTGGTCCTGGAGAATGTCGAGCGGATCATGACCACCGAGGGGCTCAACGCCAAGGACGCCACCGCCAAGGCGATGACCGAAGTCGCCGGCCCGGTGATCGCCATCGTGCTCGTCCTGTGCGCCGTGTTCATCCCGGTGGCGTTCCTCGGCGGCCTCGCCGGCACCATGTACCGGCAGTTCGCCGTGACCATCGCCGTCTCGGTGGTGATCTCGGGCATCGTCGCCCTCACCCTCACCCCGGCGCTCTGCGGCCTTCTCCTGAAGCAGGGCCATTCCGAGCCCTGGGCGCCGTTCCGCTGGTTCAACACGGGCTTCGACAAGCTGACCAACGCCTATGGCGCCGGCGTTGCCTTCATCATGCGCCGGGCCGTCGTCGCCCTCGTCCTGTTCGCCGGCATCGTCGGCGGCAGCTACTATTTCTTCCAGACGATCCCCGGCTCGCTGGTCCCGGACGAGGATCAGGGCGTCAATTTCGCCATCGCCATCCTGCCGCCGGCGGCCTCGCTGGCGCGCACGACGGAGGTCATGGAGCAGGTCAGCGCGAATGTGCGCGAGCATCCGGCGGTCGCCGACGTCGTCGCCTTCGCCGGCTTCGACCTCCTGGCCGGAACCCAGAAGTCCAGCTCGGGCGTGGCCTTCGTCACCCTCAAGGACTGGTCGGAGCGCGAGGACCCGTCGCTCGACGCCCGCAACCTCACCGGCCCGATCATGGGCATGAATGCCGGCATCCAGGACGGCATGGTGCTGGCCTTCAACCCGCCGCCGATCCAGGGCCTGTCCACCACCGGCGGCTTCGACCTGTTCGTGCAGGACCGGCAGAACCGCGGCTCCCAGGAACTGGTCGCGGCGACCAGCGCGCTGGTGGCGGCGGCGGCCGAGCGGCCGGAGCTGGCCGGCGTGCGCACCACCTTCTCGGCCAACGTCCCGCAGTACCAGATCGACGTCGACCGCCAGAAGGCCAAGGCGCAGGACGTGCCGATCTCGTCGATCTTCGAGACCATGCAGTCGACCTTCGGCTCGCTCTATGTGAACGACTTCACCCTGCTCGGCCGCAACTACCGGGTCTCGCTGCAGTCCGAATCCGACTTCCGCGAGAAGCCGCAGGATCTGCGCTTCGTCTACGTCAAGGCGAACAACGGCGCGATGATTCCCCTCGACGCCCTCCTGTCGGTCGAGCGCATCGTCGGTCCGGACCTCATCGAGCGCTTCAACGCCTTCACCGCGGCCAAGGTCTCCGGCGGCCCCGCCCCCGGCTATTCGTCGGGGCAGGCGCTGCAGGCCATGCAGGAGATCGCGGCCGAAAAGCTGCCCGACGGCTATCAGGTCGCCTGGACGGGTTCGGCCTATCAGGAGATCGCATCGGGCGGCACCGGGCTCGCCGCCATCGGCTTCGGCATCCTGATGGTTTTCCTCATCCTGTCGGCCCAGTACGAACGCTGGTCGCTGCCCATCGCGGTCCTTCTGGCGGTGCCCTTCGCCATGTTCGGCGCGCTCCTGGCGATCTGGCTGCGCGGCCTCGACAACGACGTCTACTTCCAGATCGGCCTGGTCACGCTGGTCGGACTGGCGGCCAAGAACGCCATTCTGATCGTCGAGTTCGCGGTGCTGAAACGCGAGGAGGGTCTGTCGGCCTTCGACGCCGCGCTGCAGGGCGCCAAGCTGCGCTTCCGGCCGATCGTCATGACGTCGCTCGCCTTCATCCTGGGCGTCGTGCCGCTGGCGATCTCCACCGGCGCCGGCTCGGCCAGCCGCCACTCCATCGGCACCGGCGTCATCGGCGGAATGCTCGCGGCGACCTTCGTTGCGATCTTCTTCATCCCGCTGTTCTACAAGCTGCTCGCCCGCAAGCAGCCGGCCCGCGGCAGCCACGCGGCTCCGACCTCCGGCGACGATGGCGCAGCGACGCCGGCGCCTGCCCCGGCCGAATAGCTTTCGGCCCGGCCGGTTCGCCTCGGGAACCGGTTCATCCCACAAAAAAGGGCGGCGCGCCTGGCTGGCGCGCCGCCCTTTTGCCGTGTGAGCACAAAGCATTGCCGGATTGTCCGGAATCGATCTCTCAGCCGTTTCCGCCCCACCGCGCGATCACGCCTCTGCCGGCACCTCCAGCTTGTCCAGCGGGCACGGATGATCCTTCTTGTCGCATTTGCGCCGATAGACATGCGCCCAGCGGTCGTAGCGCCCGGCCCTGACCAGCCGCTCGGCAAGGGTGCGGAAGAACGCCTTCTTCTCGGCCTTGCCGTCCAGCCGCTTGAACCGCTTCTTTTCCGGCTTGGTCATGGCGCAGCCGATGCAGCGGCCGCCATCCTTGTATTTGCAGATATCGATGCACGGGGACGGGGCATCGGCCCAACGTTTGGCCACGGGCGCTCCTGTGATGGTCGGATGGCGAAGGGACGAATGACGCGGCGGTCTCGATCCGGCCTGCGGCACTTCCCTTCCATTCCCGGTCTGCTATGAATAGATGAAAGTGGTTGTCAAGTTTAGAACGGTTCGAGACGTCGGGTGCGATTCCCTGTCGCGGGTTCCCGGCGCGGTCTTCTTACAGAACGCGGTTGCCTGAATGTCTGCACTGCCCCTGCCCGAGACTCTTCCCTCCTCCGGGCGCGCCCCGGCGCGAATCCTCGCCTTTCCCGGCGGCAATTGCCCGACGGTCCGACCCGCCGCGCCCCAGCTCACCGATGCCGAACGCGACGAGCTGAATCGTCTGCGCTGGTTCGCATTGCGCAGCCGGCTCGCGCCGAAGCCCGATCTCGAACGGGCCTGCTTCCTTCTGGCCGGCGAGGAGAACGTCTCGCTGGAGCGCTTCGCCATCGCCTTCTTTCGCGGCCTCTCCGGCCAGAGCCTGCGCGAGATGGTGTTCTACCGTCCCGGCGCCAAACAGGCCTCGGACGACGAGATCTGGCTGTTGCGCCTTCTCGCGGTGCTGCGCGCCGGCGAGAACGCCGCCGCCGGTGCGCTGGTCGCCTGGCGGGTCCGCCCCGAGGGCCGGCGCTGGCTGCGCTTCCTTGCGGCCTCCCTCGCCCGGGCGCTCTGACGCTCTGACGCGAAAAATCGCATGGGGCCGATTGCCGCGACCTTGCCATGCCCGGCCTCGGAGGCTAGATTAGAATTATTCTAAGACACCACTAAGGGACCGGAGACCATGGGACTAGTAGCAGCCAAGATCGAGCCGACGGCGAAGGAAGAGATCGTCAACGGCCTCACCCAGTCGTTGGCCGAGACGGCGATCGCCACGCTGAAGGCCCAGAACTTCCACTGGAACGTGACGGGCATGTCCTTCGGCGCCCTGCACGCGCTGTTCCAGGAGATCTACGAGGATCACTTCGAAGGTCAGGACACGCTGGCCGAGCGCATCAAGGCGTTCGACGCCCATGCCGAGGGCCGTTACTCGGTCTATCTGGAACGCAGCGCCATCGAAGAGCATGACGGCCGCACCGACGCCCGCACCATGGTCGAGGTCCTGATGCAGGACCAGGAGACCCTCTCCTCGACCCTGTCGGCGCTTGCCGAGGTCGCCGACCAGCATGGCGATTTCGCCACCAACGACCTGGCGACCGCCCGCATCGAGCAGCACGACAAGTTCGCCTGGATGCTGCGCGCCCATCTGAAGACCACCGCCGCCTGAGGCGACCCGCTCGCCGCCCTCGCCGGCGGCGGACACCAGACGTGAAAAAGGCCCGCCGGAGATCGTCCGGCGGGCCTTTTTGCATGTCTCGACAGTGTTTGCGGGCGGCCCGGATCAGGCCTCGTCGCCCTCCACCGGGATCGGACAGGGAACGCCCTCCCGCTCGCATTTGCGCCGGTAGGACATGATCCAGAAAGCCGGGTTGCGCGCCGATTCCTGCAGCCGCCCGATCAGCGTCTCGATGAACTCGCGCTTCTGCTCAGCACCGCCTGACGACGGGAAGGCCTGCTTCTCGGCCTTGGTCATCGAGCAGCCGACGCAGCGGCCCTGGCGCTTGTATTTGCAGATGTCGACGCAGGGGGACGGCGCGGTGGCCCAGGCGGCGTCCGCGGCGTCGGTAACCTTGGTATCCATGAAGAGGGCTGGCCGCTGTTGACGAAATGGCGGGTGACGGCCGGCATATAGGAGCGTCGCCGCCATCCTGCCAGCGGTCGCGCACGCACATCACACACACGAGGGTGACCGGCGCGCCATCCGTGCGCCGGTCCCATCAAACGATCGCAGGATGCGCGTCAGCTCGCCGCGGCGAGCCCGTGCACCGGTTCCATCAGGCCGAGCCGCCGGCGCATGAACGCCTTGTTGCCCAGGAGATCGTCGATCGTGTAATTGCCCAGTGCCCCGAGAAACGCGTTCAGTGCCTCGCGCAGGGCGGAATTGAGCTCGCAGCTCTCGATCAGCGGGCAATCCACGGCGCCGGTCTCGAAGCACTCCGCCAGGGCGAAATTCTCTTCGGTCACTTCCACGACATTGCGCAGATTGATCGCCGCAGCCGGCCGCGCCAGGCGCACGCCGCCATTGCGGCCGCGCACCGTCTCGACCATGCCGGCCTCGACCAGCGGCTGCAGGATCTTGAACAGGAACAGCTCCGACGCCGAATAGGCTGCCGCGATATCCTTGATGCGACTGAGCTGCCCGCCATTGGAGGCGCAGTACATCAGGATCCGGATCGCGTAGTTCGTCTGGCGGGTAAGCCGCATCAAATCGTCCTCGACCATCGTCGCTGGTTAACTTCCAGCGAACCCAATCTAGAACGATTCCAGCATCATGAGAAGGGGAAGCGGGAACCGCGCATCCGCGCGGCCCCGTTTCGTCCCGTTTCGGCGCCGCAAGCGCCGCGCCCTATGCCCTATTCCGCCGCCTGTGCGGGCGTCTCGGCGGCCGCCGTCGGAATGTAGTTGAGGATCGGCGCCAGCCACCGCTCGACCTCGGCGACGGGCATGCCCTTGCGCGCGGCATAATCCTCGACCTGGTCCCGCTCGATCTTCGCAACCCCGAAATAATAGGAGTCCGGGTGTCCGATATAGAGGCCGGACACCGAGGAGCCCGGCCACATGGCGTAGCTCTCGGTCAGCTTCACGCCGGTGGTCGCCTCCGCGTCGAGAAGCTCGAACAGCGTCGTCTTCTCGGTGTGGTCGGGCTGGGCCGGATAGCCCGGCGCCGGCCGGATGCCGGCATAATCCTCGCTGATCAAATCTTCCGGCGTGAAGGTCTCGTCCGGCGCATAGCCCCAGAATTCCCGCCGCACCTTCTCGTGCATGCGCTCGGCAAAGGCCTCGGCGAATCGGTCGGCGAGCGCCTTGACCATGATCGACGAGTAGTCGTCATTGGCCTTGGCGAAGCGATTGGCGATCGCCTCCTCCTCGATCCCGGCGGTCACCACGAAGCCGCCGACATAATCCGCCTTGCCGCTGTCCAGCGGCGCGACGAAGTCGGCCATCGCGACGTTCGGCCGGTCGCCGCGCTTGGTCAGCTGCTGGCGCAGCGTGTAGAGCGTCGCCAACTCCTCCTTGCGGTCGTCGCCGGTGAACAGGCGGATGTCGTCGCCCACCGAATTGGCCGGCCAGAAGCCGATCACGGCCCGCGGCTGGAACCACTTCTCGGCGATGATCTGCTTGAGCATGGCCTGCGCGTCGTTGAACAGCGACCGCGCCGCCTCGCCCTGCTTCTCGTCCTCCAGGATGCCCGGATAGCGGCCCTTCATCTCCCAGGTCTGGAAGAACGGCGTCCAGTCGATGTAGCGCGACAGCTCCTCCAGGTCCCAGTCCGTAAAGACCCGGGTGCCGGTGATCGCCGGCTTGACCGGCTCGTAGGCCGCCCAGTCGCTGACCTGCGCGTTGGCGCGGGCCTGGGCCAGCGGCAGCCGCTTCTTGTCGCGCTCGCCCTTGCGATGCGCTTCGGCGACCTTCTGGTAGTCGGCCTTCACGCCCTCGACATAGGCGTCGCGGGTTTCCTCGGAGAGGAGGTGCGACACCACGCCGACCGCGCGCGAGGCATCGGTGACATAGACCGTCTGGCCCCGGTTGTAGCCCGGGTCGATCTTCACCGCCGTATGCACCTTGCTGGTCGTCGCCCCGCCGATCAGCAGCGGGATGTCGAAGCCCTCGCGCTCCATCTCGGCGGCGACATGCACCATCTCGTCCAGCGACGGCGTGATCAGGCCGGACAGGCCGATGACGTCGACCTTCTCCTGCCGCGCCGTCTCCAGGATCTTGGCGGCTGGCACCATCACGCCGAGATCGATGACCTCGTAATTGTTGCAGGCCAGGACCACGCCGACGATGTTCTTGCCGATGTCGTGGACGTCGCCCTTCACGGTCGCCATCAGCACCTTTCCGGCGTTCGAGCGCTCGTCGGTGCCGTTCAGCCGCTTCTCCTCCTCCATGTAGGGGAGCAGATGCGCCACGGCCTGCTTCATCACGCGGGCCGACTTGACCACCTGCGGCAGGAACATCTTGCCGGCGCCGAACAGGTCGCCGACGATGTTCATGCCGTCCATCAGCGGCCCCTCGATGACGTGCAGTGGGCGGTCCGCCTCGAGCCGCGCCTCTTCGGTGTCCTCGACGATATATTCGGTGATGCCGTTGACCAGCGCATGGGCGATGCGGTCCTGGACGCTCTTCTCGCGCCAGGTCAGGTCCTTGGCCTTGGCCTCCTTGCCGCCGGCGCCGCGCCAGCGCTCGGCCAGTTCCAAGAGCCGCTCGGTCGGGTCGCCGCCATCGGCGCGCTTGCGGTCGAGGACGACGTCCTCGCAGGCCTCGCGCAGTTCCGGATCGATCGACTCGTAGACCGCCAGCTGGCCGGCATTGACGATGCCCATGTCCATGCCCGCCTGGATGGCGTGGTACAGGAACACCGCGTGCATCGCCTCGCGCACGGCCTCGTTGCCGCGGAACGAGAAGGACAGGTTCGACACGCCGCCGGAGATGTGGGCGCCCGGCAGGTTCTGGCGGATCTGACGGGTCGCCTCGATGAAGGCGACGCCGTAGCCGTTATGCTCTTCGATGCCGGTGGCGATCGCGAAGACGTTCGGATCGAAGACGATGTCCTCCGGCGGGAAGCCGGCCTCTTCGGTCAGGAGCTTGTAGGCGCGCGTGCAGATCGCGACCTTGCGCTCCAGCGTGTCGGCCTGGCCCTGCTCGTCGAAGGCCATGACCACCACAGCGGCGCCGTAGCTGCGCACCAGGCGCGCCTGCTTCAGGAAGCTCTCCTCGCCCTCCTTCATGGAGATCGAATTGACCAGCGCCTTGCCCTGCACGCATTTCAGACCGGCCTCGATCACCTCGAACTTGGAGGAGTCGATCATCACCGGAACCTTGGCGATGTCGGGCTCGGCCGCGATCAGGTTCAGGTAGTCGATCATCATCTGCTTGGAGTCGATCAACCCCTCGTCCATGTTGACGTCGATGATCTGGGCGCCGTTCTCCACCTGGCTGCGCGCCACGTCGAGGGCGGCCGGCAGGTCGTTCGCCTCGATCATCTTGCGAAAACGGGCCGAGCCGGTGACGTTGGTCCGCTCGCCGACATTGACGAAGGGGATCTCCTTGGTCAGCGTGAACGGCTCCAGGCCCGACAGGCGCATCAGCGGCGCGATGGTCGGCACCTTGCGCGGCTTGTAGCGCGCCGCCGTCTCGGCCACCGCCTTGATGTGGTCCGGCGTCGAGCCGCAGCAGCCGCCCAGGACGTTGACGAGCCCTTCCTCGCAGAAGATCTCGACCTCCTTGGCCATCTGCTCGGGGCTCTGGTCGTATTCGCCGAATTCGTTCGGCAGGCCGGCATTCGGATAGGCGCAGACGAAGGTGTCCGCGACGTTCGAGATTTCCGCCAGATGGTCGCGCATCGCCGCGGCGCCGAGGGCGCAGTTCAGGCCGATGGTAAAGGGCCGGCCGTGCCGCACCGAGTGCCAGAACGCCGTCGGCGTCTGGCCCGACAGCGTGCGGCCGGACAGGTCGGTGATGGTGCCGGAGATCATGATCGGCAGCGTCACGCCCTTTTCCGCGAAGATCTCCTCGCAGGCAAAGATCGCCGCCTTGGCGTTCAGCGTGTCGAAGATCGTCTCGATCAGGATCAGGTCGGAGCCGCCGTCGATCAGGCCGCGCAACTGCTCGCCATAGGCGATGCGCAGATCGTCGAAGGTGACGGCCCGGTAGCCCGGATTGTTGACGTCCGGCGAGATCGAGGCGGTGCGGTTCGTCGGTCCGAGCGCGCCGGCGACGAAGCGGCGCTTGCCGTCCTTCTCCTCGGCGCGGATGCAGGCGCGCCGGGCCAGCCGCGCGCCGTCGCGGTTCAGCTCGTAGACCTGGTCCTCCATCTGGTAATCGGCCTGGGCGATCGTGGTGGAGGAGAAGGTGTTGGTCTCCAGGATATCCGCGCCGGCCATGGCATAGGCGTAGTGGATGTCCTCGATCGCCTGCGGCTGCGTCAGGTTCAGGAGATCGTTGTTGCCCTGCAGGTGGCATTCGCAGGCGCCGAAGCGATGCCCGCGGAAATCGTCCTCGCCGAGGCCCAGGAGCTGGATTTCGGTGCCCATGGCGCCGTCGAGCACCAGGATACGCTCGGAAACCGCCTTGCGCAGCGCCGCGGACGCCTCTGCCGGCGAACGGCCTTCGGTCATCGCCCCGAAAAGCTTGTCGGACGTCTCTGTCATGGCTTCACCGTTTCCTTGTCGCTCCGCGGCAAATCACATAAACATATCCTTATGTCAATATTTGCCACGGCGTCGGCCTGTCTGCGCCCACCCTTACACCATGCCCGCGACGGATAGAATTCGAGCCGTGGCGCAGATGCTTGCGCCCGCGCCCGACAGGCGGATGACGGCTGCGGTGGAGGTGAGCGTCAGGCACTCTCCGTCACACGGCAAACCGACAGCGTCATCGGATGCGTCGCCCCTGGGCAGGAGAGCGACATCGGCCGCCATCGCAGCCGCCGCGTCACCCCCGCCATCCGCAGAAAACACACCCCACCTCCCCACTCGGCGTCATCCTCGGGCTCCGACCCGAGGACCCATGCCAAGGCGCCCCAACCGCCGCCACGCCGCAGAACGCCCCCCTTCCGCCCGCGAAACGACACCGGCAACGCAGAGGAATGGGTCCTCGGGTCAAGCCCGAGGATGACGGCGTTGGTGTTTGCGCCTCAGATGGGGAGGCCAACGACGGCTCTAGCGCTGGAGAGCGTCAGCGCTTGCGCCCCCCGCCCGCTAGCAAGCCCACGACAGCGCCGCATACGCCGGCCTCGGCAAGATGACGACATTGACCGCCGCCGCAGCGTCGGCGTCACCCCCACCATCCGCACAGAACGCACCCCACCTCCCCACTCGGCGTCATCCTCGGGCTCCGACCCGAGGACCCATGCCAAGCCGCCCCAACCGCCGCCACGCCGCAGACCGCGCCCCTCCTCCCCCGAAGCGACAGCGGAACCGCAGAGGAATGGGTCCTCGGGTCAGGCCCGAGGATGACGGCGTTGATGGAAAGGCACCGACAAACCACGACGTCAGCCTTGCACAAGCTTCAGGGCGTACCCATCTGTGTGTGGTGCAACGCGTCCCTGACTTGTCAGGTCGATGCGCCCAGGGTCTTCTGCTCTTCGTCCGACCACGGATGTACTGGCGAGTCGAAGAGTGAGGCCCGCACATTGTCTCTCAGAGACAACGCGGAGCCGCCGGGCAATGTCCTTGGCGGCTTTTTCGTGTCTGGAGCCCTGATGTGCCGCCCTAGACGGACGGCATCCCCCGCGGCCGGGCGCGCGCCCCGTCGCCGAAGATCAGACTGTCCAGCGCCAGCCGGCCGCCGCCGAAACACATCAGCGTCAGCGCCATCGCCGCCCAGGGCAGATGAAAATTCGCCCAGCCCTCCGGCACGGTGATCTGGATCACCGCGGTCATCAGCAGGAGCGCAAGGGCGGCAAAGCGCGTGCCCAGCCCCAGCACCAGGAGGATCGGCAGCACGATCTCGGCGATTCCCGCCAGATGCGCGCTCAGGATCGGCGCCGGATAGGCGTATTCGGCACCCAGGATATGCAGCTTGAACTCCTGCGTGAACAGATAGCGCGCGCCGCCCGACAGCTGCAGGAAGCCGTCCCACTTGGTGAGGCCGGACCTGTAGAACGGCACCGCCAGCGCGACCCGCAGGGCGAGCAGCGGCAGGGCCGCCGGCACCGCGCCCAGCGCCGCCTCGGCACGGATCAGCAACTCACGCATCCTCTGTCTCCCTATCGCGAAAGCCGGTCACGGCGCCGAGATCGATGAGCGCGATCAGTGCCTCGCCGAAGGCGAAGGTCTGGTCCGCGTCGACAGCCGCCCCGGCCGCCTCCGCCAGATTGGCCCCCGCCACCAGTGCCGCCACGAAGGGCACGCCGCAGGGTGGCAGGATGGTCGACCGCAATTCCGCATCCGGCCGCGTCACCAGCACCGCCTCTCCCCGCCAATTTTCGACCGGGCGCACCGGCTGCTCCTGATGGTGCGACCAGATCGTGCCGATGGGAAAAGGAGAGCGCACCAGCCGCACGGCCGGATGCAGCGCCGGCGTTATGGCATCGAGCCGCGACGGGTCGAGCCCGGCAAGGCCCGCCCGGTCCAGCGCGTGTGCTTCCGCCGCGTGATAGGCCTGCGTCAGCGCCACCTCGAGCCGGGCGACATCGGCGAGATAGGGCAAGTCCTCCGCCGGCGCGAAACCGGCGACGAAGTCCGCAAACCCGTGGCCGTATTCGAGCATCACCGGCGAGGCGGGCTTCTCGGCGGTCACATAGGCGCGCGCCATGATCTGGAAGAAGGCGTCGCCGACCAGTTGCCGGACCACCGGAAATGCCTTTTCCAGCGCACCGACCAGCCCGACATGGACATTGTTGCGATAGACCGCGAAGCGGCGGGCGTCGCGTGAGCCGCGATGCGTCGTCAGCCCCGCCGGCATCTCTGCCTCCGCCCCGGTCAGGGCGGCGACGAAATCCTGCGCGCCCGGCCTCGGCGCGGTGCCGGCCGCCGCGCTCATGCCGCCGACCGGACGCGGCGATCTACCTGCCGCGCGTCGGCCAACGCCCCTTCCACCCGCGCGACCTCGTCCATCAGCGCCGCGAAAGGAGGCACGTCATTGTCCCATTCCACCAGCGTCGGCAGCGGGCCGCTCTTTCGCAAGGTGTGCTGGTAGAGCGCGAAGACGTCGGGCAGCACCGGCGCGTTGTGCGCGTCGATCAGCAGCCGCTCGCCGGCATCGTCCACCGTCTCGTCATAGCCGGCCAGATGGATCTCCCCGACGCGCTCCAGCGGAAACCGGTCGATATAGGCAAACGGGTCGAGGCGGTGATTGACCGCCGACACCATGACGTTGTTGACGTCCAGCAGCAGGCCGCAGCCGGTGCGCTCGGAAATCGCCGTCAGGAAGTCGATCTCGTCGATGCTGGATTCGGCGAACAGGAGATAGGTCGAGGGGTTCTCCAGCAGCATCCGCACGCCGAGCGTTTCCTGCGTCTCGGCGACATGCGCCACCACCCGCTCCAGCGTCGCAGGCGTATAGGGCAGCGGCAGAAGATCGTTGAAGAACGCGCTTTCATGGGTCGACCAGGCCAGGTGCTCGGAAAAGCTCGCCGGCCGGTAACGATCGATCAGCGCCTTCAGCCGCGCCAGATGCGCCCGGTCGAGGGCGCCCTCGCCGCCGATCGACAGGCCGACGCCGTGCAGCGACAGCGGATAGCGCGCGGCGATCGCCGTGAGGTACCGGTGCGGCGGCCCGCCGGCGCCCATGTAGTTCTCGGCATGAACCTCGAAGAAACCGACCGCCGGGTCCGTTTCCAGGATCTCGCCCGCATGTTCGAGCTTCAGGCCGAGCCCAGCGGCGGCGGGCAAGGGCGATGTATCCGCCATCGATACGGCGGTCTTGCGATGTGACGACATGGGGGCAGCCTCCCGGAAGCCAGCGTCGGGGGAAGGCCCGGCTTGCCGGCCGGGCCTTCCGGTCAGGGCCGTGTCAGCTCGGCACGTCGCGGGTCAGCGGCTCGGTCGAGCCCATGCGGTCGCCCGGCACGTCCATGGTTTCGCAGGTTCCGGCCGGCACCGCCTTCCAGGCATTGCCCTGGTAGTCGACGCTGGACGTGCCGGCGCAGGTCGTGCCCGGGCCGGCGGCGCAGTCGTTCTGGCCGGCCAGCGCCACGCCGTAGCACTTCACCGTATCCTTGCTGTCCTGCGCCGAAGCCGGCAGCGCCGAGGCGGTCAGGGCGGCGGCGAGCGAGCCCGCCAGTGCGAGATTGAGAGAGCGACGGTCCATGGAATCCTCCTTCGAGACCTTTGATCGGGCGACACCGTTGCCGGTCCCGCCTCCCTGTCTTCGCCCTCGCTGCCCGGTTCGTTACGCCCTCTCGACCATCACCATCATGTGAACCGCGTCGCGCCCTGCCGGCGGAAAAATTCGCCATGCTGCGAAACATCCAAGGCACTGCGCGCGAAGGACCAGACATGAAGCCTGCCTCGCCCGTCCGGCCCGGACGACTGGAATCCCTCTTGATGGCGGCCAACGCCGGCGACGACGGCGCCTATCGTGATTTCCTGCAGGAGGTCGCGGGCCTTCTGCGCGGCTTTGCCCGCGCCAGGGCGCCGGTGCATGCCGGCGGCTTCGATCCGGAGGATCTGGTCCAGGAGATCTTGATGGCGGTGCATCTGAAACGACATACGTGGCGCGAGGGCGAGCCCGTGAAGCCGTGGCTCTTCGCCATCGCCCGCCACAAGGCGATCGACGCCTATCGCCGCGAGGGCCGGCGCATCAATCTCGACATCGCCGACTTCACCGACACGCTGGACGATCCCGCCACCATGCCCAACGCCAAGGCCCACGACATCTCCCGCGCAATCCTGTCGCTCGCCGGCCGCCAGAGGGAGGTCGTCGCCTCCCTGTCCGTCCATGGCCATTCCATCACCGAGACCGCCAGTCGCCTGGGCGTCACCGAGGGCGCCGTGCGGGTCGCCTTCCATCGGGGCCTCGCCGCGATCGCCGCCAGATTCGGACGGACCTGACGCCATGCAGACCGACACCCTCATCGACACGCTGGTCGCCGACCGCCAGCGGACCGCGCCGGAGACAGGCCCGTCCTGGCTGCTGCTCGCCCTTGTCGCCGCGGCGCTCGCCGGCCTTGTCTTCTTCACCGCCATCGGCGTCCGGCCGGATTTCGCCGGTGCGCTGCAGACCATCCGCTTCGACTTCAAATTCGTCGTCACCGGACTGCTGGCCGTCACCGCCATCGTCACGATGCGGGCCTTCTCGCATCCCGGCGAACCGCTGCGTCGGCTGTGGTGGCTGGCGCTGCCGGCCGGGGTGATGCTCGCCGCCGTCCTTGCCGAGCTGATCGCCCTGCCCTCGGACACATGGATGGCCTATCTCGTGGGCTCCAACGCGCTGATGTGCCTGACCGCCATCCCCTCCATGGGTGCCCCGGCGCTGATCGTCTTCCTGTGGGCCCTGCGCCGGCAGGCACCGACCCGGCCGGCCCTTGCCGGCGGGCTTGCCGGCCTCGCCGCCGCCGCCCTCGCCGCCATCTTCTATGCGGCGCAATGCACCGACGATTCGCCGCTCTTCGTCGCCGTCTGGTATCCGCTGGCCGCCTCGGCGCTGGTCGCGGCGGGCGCGCTTCTGGGCTGGCGGCTCCTGCGCTGGTAGCGCCTCCGGGCGTCGCGGCACCACGCCTCGCAGCCTCGGGGCGGCGCCCTTTACATCGCCCCATCGCTCACGTTGAACACGGCGCATGGGCGCGGGGTGCAGCCGCGCCGTTCCAGATGAGGCGCCATCGATGACCGCAATCGCAAACGCCGGATCGTCCTCCGGCACCCGCCTTCCGACCTTCGCCGATGTCGCCGCCGCGCGCGAGCGCATCGCCGGCATCGCCCACCGCACGCCGGTCCTGACCTCGCGCTTTGCCGACGCGCGGACGGGCGCGACGCTTCACTTCAAATGCGAGAACCTGCAGCGCGCCGGCGCCTTCAAGTTCCGCGGCGCCTGCAACGCCATCGCCGCCCTGCCCGAGGATGCGCGCCGGCGCGGCGTCATGGCCTATTCCTCCGGCAACCACGCCCAGGCGATCGCGCTGGCCAGCCGCATCGAGAACGTGCCGGCGACAATCCTGATGCCGGCCGACGCCCCGGCCATGAAGGTCGCGGCCACCCGCGGCTACGGCGCTGACGTCATTACCTACGACCGCTACAGCGAGGACCGCGAGGCGCTGGCCAACACCGTCGCGACGGATCGCGGCCTGACGCTGATCCCGCCCTACGACCATCGCGACATCATCGCCGGACAGGGCACCGCGGCGGCCGAACTCTTCGCCGAGACCGGCCCGCTCGACATCCTGCTGGTCTGCCTCGGCGGCGGCGGCCTCCTTGCCGGATCGACGCTGGCCGCAAGCGAACTGTCGCCCGGCTGCCGCGTCATCGGTGTCGAGCCGGAGGCCGGCGACGACGGCCGCCAGTCCCTGGCCCGGGGCGAAGTCGTGCGCATCGACGTGCCGCGCTCCATCGCCGACGGCGCGCTGACCACCCATCTCGGCGATCTCACCTTCCCGATCATCCGCGACCGGGTGGATTCGATCGTCACCGTGCCCGACGCGGCGCTGGTCGACGCCATGCGCTTCTTCGCCGAGCGCATGAAGATGGTGGTCGAGCCGACCGGTTGCCTGGCCGCCGCCGCCGCCTTCACCGGCGCGGTGCCCTGTGAAGGCCAGCGCGTCGGCATCATCGTCAGCGGCGGCAATGTCGACGTGGCGAGCTACGCCCGCTTCCTCGCCGACTAGGGTCGCCCCGTCCCGCCGACACCGGAGCCGCACCCCGTCAGTCTCCGGCGTCGCCCGAAGCGTCCGGCCAGCCTTCGCGCCCGATCAGCGGCACGAAGGCGACCATCTCGAGCACGGTCTCGTCGAATTCCGTGGCCGAGCGCCGGGTGATCCGGCGCAATTCCTGGCCCTGCCGCGTCCGGCCGACCGGGATCACCAGCCGCC
Organism: Aurantimonas sp. NFXS3; assembly: GCF_049132005.1. Taxonomy (NCBI): domain Bacteria; kingdom Pseudomonadati; phylum Pseudomonadota; class Alphaproteobacteria; order Hyphomicrobiales; family Aurantimonadaceae; genus Aurantimonas; species Aurantimonas sp. NFXS3. Next base: position 650,251 of record NZ_JAGDDZ010000001.1, on the reverse strand, counting down.
CGCCGATCGCCAGTTGCGCGCGCAGCGCCGCGGGAACCGCCGGCGCGGCCGCGGCCACCAGGATCGCGTCGAAGGGAGCGGCGCTTTCCAGCCCGCGCGTGCCGTCGCCGATGGTCACCGCCACATCGTAGCCGAGCGCCTGCAGCCGCGCGCGCGCCGACTCGCCCAGCGCCGTATCGCGCTCGATCGAGACGATGGTCGCGCCCATCTCGGCCGCGACGGCGGCGGCATAGCCCGAACCGGTGCCGACATCGAGCACCCGGTCCCCCGGCGCGATTGCCGCCGCTTCCAGCATCCGCGCGACGATATAGGGCTGCGAGATCGTCTGCCCGCCGCCGATGGACAGCGGCCCGTCCACATAGGCGGACGACACCAGCGCCTCCGGCACGAAGGCCTCGCGCGGCACCCGTCCCATGGCCTCGAGCACGCGGCGGTCCGAGATGCCGTGGCGGACGAGCTGGTCCTCCACCATCCGGCGGCGCAGTTCCTCGCTCATCGGCTCTCTCCCTGGTTTCCGGTCGCCCTCGCGCAGCTGTCCCGTTGCTCTTTGCCCCGCTGTCGCCGCTTACGGCACCGGGCTGAGCACGATCTTGCCGCGCACATGGCCGGTCTCGATCCGCTCATGCGCCGCCGGCAGATCCGCGAACGCCATGGTCGCGATCTCCGGCGGCCGCACAGTACCCGAGGCGACGAGGTCGAGGATCCGCGTCAGATGCGCCCGGTCGCGCCCGACATGCGGCCGCACGATCCTGATGTTTTCGGGCGTCGCCATGTCGGCCGGCCCCGGCGCAATGTGCACCAGCAGGCCGCCGGGCTTCAGCACCTTCAGCGAGCGACGATGCACCTCGCCGCCGATCGTGTCGAACACCACGTCGCAATCGGCCACCGCCTCCTCGAAGGACGTGGCAGTGTAGTCGATGACGCTGTCGGCACCGAGATCGCGCAGATAATCGTGATTGCGCGCACTGGCCGTCACGAACACCTCCGCGCCCACATGCCGGGCATATTGCACGGCGAAGCTGCCGACGCCGCCGGCCCCGCCATGGATCAGGATGCGCTGGCCGCGCGCGAGCTGCGCCACGTCCTCCAGCGCCACCAGCGCCGTCAGCCCGGTCAGCGCCAGCGCCGCCGCCTCGACATGGGACAGCGCCTCCGGCTTGCGGGCGACGAGCCCGGCCGAGAGTGCGAGCTTGCCGGCGCAGGCGCCCTCATGGCCGCGGTCGAGCACCCCGAACACGGCATCGCCCACCGCGACATCGGTCACGCCCTCGCCTAGGCTCGCGACCGTGCCGGAGAAATCCCGGCCGAGCGTCAGCGGAAAGCGGATGGCATCCGCCCCCGGCGAGCGGCCGGCCCGCAGCTTGGCGTCGGCCGGATTGACGCTCGCCGCCTTAACCGTGACCAGCACCTCGCCCGGCCCCGGCACAGGATCGGGCACCTCGCGCAGCATCAGGCTGTCCGCCGGTCCGAATTCGTCGATCTGCCAGGCCTGCATGGCCGCCTCCCCCTCAATTGCGCCGATGTGGCGACATGCCGAAACGGGCGGGCCCGCCACCGTCCGGCAAGCGGCACCGCCTCCTCGCGCTCCCGCCGCCTCACCCCTTATGGTCCTCCGCTTAGGAGAAAAGAACCGGCGAGACGCTTTCGTCCCGCAACTTTCCCGCCTATCACTTCATCAGGCAACCTGACGGATTGGAAGACCCATGGCGCATCCCGTGACCGCTCGCGAGAACCGGCTGAAGACCCGCGTGGCCGCGGGCGAGAAATCCTTCGGCGTCTGGCTGCAAAGCGCCAATGCGACCACGGCCGAGATCGTCGGGCTCGTCGGCTTCGACTTCGTCATCATCGATCAGGAGCACGGCACCGGCGACATCCAGTCGGCGATCGACATGATGCGGGCGCTGAACGGCACGCCGACCACCGCCATCATCCGCGTGCCGGCCGCCGATCCCGCCTATCTGAAGCGCATCGTCGATGCCGGCGCCGAGGCCGTGCTGGTGCCCATGGTCAATTCCGCCGCCGAGGCGCAGAGCGTCATCGACGCCTGCCTCTACACGCCCTTCGGCCAGCGCGGCAACGCCGCTGCCGTCGTGCGCGGCTCGCGCTACGGCCTTGTGCCGGACTATGTCGCCACCGCCCACGAACGGCTGATGGTCATCCCCCAGATCGAAACCGTCGAAGCCGTCGCCAATGCCGAGGCGATCGCTTCGGTGCCCGGCGTCGACATGGTGTTCATCGGCCCCGCCGACCTGTCGGGCAGCGCCGGCATGCCCGACCAGACCGGCGCGCCCGAGGTCGAGCGGCTGATCGCCGAGGCCGAGGCCGCCGTGCGCCGCGCCGGCAAGCCGCTGGCCACCGTCCCGCGCCAGGGCCGCAGCTGGCAGCAGCTTCTCGGCGAGGGCTACGCCGCCGTCGCCTCCGGCAGCGACATCGCCTGGCTGCGCGATGCCGCCCTTGCCCAGGCGAAGGAATGGCACGATTTCGCCGGCTGACCGGCGCTTGGCAAGCTGACCTTGCCGCGCGCAGTCGGGTCGGCTGTCCCGGCCCCGCCTCCACGGCGGCGACAGGCATCAATCCGCGTCGGCCTTGCCGGCCGCGGCCGGGTCCGGTCCCGGAACATGCAGCCCGGCCAGCAGGCTGACGAGCTCGGCCTGCCGGGACAGGCCGGTCTTCATGAACACCGCCTTCAGCTGCGAGCGGACGGTTTCCGGCGAATTGCCGGAGATCCCTGCCAGCGTCTGGATGGTGCCGCCCCTGGCGATGCCGCGCGCGACGCGGGATTCGGCCGGCGTCAGGTCGAACAGCCCTTCGATGATGTCCGCCGACGGCACCTCGCGGCGCGTCACGGGCGTGATCAGCAGAACCGCCGAGGCCGAGAAGAAGATGTCCCGCGCCGCCAGCCGCACCGGCACCAGATGGGCGATCATCGGCGGATGCCCTTCGCGCGCCGCCAGCGGGATCGAGCGCATCGACCGGGCTCGGCCTTCCGACAGGACATCTGCCAGCAGCGCATCGGCGCCCGGATCGCTGAAGGCGACGCGCTTGCTGCCGTCGCGGATCACGTCGGGGATCAGCGCCTCGAACAGCCGGTTCGCCGCGGCGATGCGGTGCGACAGCGACAGCACCGCCCCCGGCAGGCCGACGAGGCCGAGCATTTCCGTCGCCGCATGCGCCCGCTCCAGCTCCAGCCGTCCGGACAGGACGGCCGCCCGCGCCAGATGCGGCCGCAGCGCGTCGAGCTTGTCCACGGCGGCACGGTCGAAGGGACCGTCGTCATAGCGGCGCTCGAAGGTGTAGAGCAGCTTGTCGCCGGTCGGCACCTTCACGCCCGTCCCGGCGCACCACCCATAGCCTCGGGGCCGCAGGAACTCCGTATACATGGGCTGGGTGTCGAGGTGCTCGCGCGTCATCACGTCGAGCTCGGTGATGAAACCCGGATGGGTGGACGTCAGTCCGTGCGGCGTCCGCATATCCATCTCCGGGCGGCCGAGCGCCGCGAAGTCGGCGAGCAGGTCGGACATCATCTTCGAACCGACCCAGCGCATGCCGTCCGGATGAAGGTCGAGCAGCGCGCCACCGCAGCTTCCCACGTCTTCGGCGACGTCGTGGAGAATGGCCGGCCAGAACTCGCCGACGAAGGCAGCCTCGTAGATCCTGTCGACAAGGTCCGTCTCGCCGCGTGGCATGCTCCGCTCCGTCCGATGGCCGACAAGCCATCAGACGCTACGAATTACATCCTCTGCGTGCAAGCGGGATGCATCGCCTGCATGTCGCGCCTCACGCATGTCCCTCGCGCTCGACAACCCGCAGCACGTAGTCGCCGAGGAAATCCGGCGTGTCCGGATCGTAACGGACGGTCGCGATATACGGGTACTCGTCGGCGAAGGTCCCGAGGTCACCGCTCGCCGAGAACAGCAGCGTCGGGATCCGCCGGCGCTTGAGCACGGCGAGCACCATCGGCAGATAGCGGCAGCGGGCATCGACGCCGACCACGGCCACGTCGTAGTGCCGGCGCAGAAGGTAGCCGAGCTTCGCCGGCAGGCTGATGCAATCCGCCAGGATCTCCCGTCCGAGGAGAACGTCCTCGATGAACGCGGCCACCAGCGGGTCGTCGACCAGCACCAGCGCCTCCAGGCCGGACATCCTGCCGCCGAAACTGCCGGCCCCGTCCATCATCGCCCGACACCTGCCATCCGGCCCACGCACCGCGCCCGTTCGAGGACGAGAGTGCGTCGACGTCTTCCTGCGGAACTGCGGCTCGAAACGGTGGCACCCGCGACAGCCTGATGCATGATCGTGCCCTTCGGTGCGCGGGCACCGGCCCGCATTGTTCCCATGGTCCCGCCGGTCGCCCGTCTCCGCATCCCCCGTTTGAGGGATACGCCCAGCAAACCGGCCGCATCGGCCCGTCACGCCCAGGAGAACCGGGCGCGGGCGACGACTCGGCCGGGTTTCGGCACCTCATATACAGAAACCTGCCGTAGCGTCATTTGACAGGCGCATCAGAAGGTGAAAATTTTTACGCGCGCTGAGAAGATAAGCACAAGCCGGACAGCTACATGGGGGAGCGAAACATGATCGCCACGGCTGCGCCGCCTTGTTTGACCACCGCTCCGAACGCCGGGTGCCGCCCTGCCGATCCACGGCCTTTGCCCCGCGCCTGACACCGCGACCGGCGGAGGATACGATTTTCCTGCAGGGGCTCCCCGAAGGCATCGCGCGGATCGAGACGATGGGGTATCGCAAGCTCGACGCACTCGGCGCCCCGCCGCTTCGCAATGTCCGCACGGTGGGCGGCGGCGCCGTCAACACGGCCTGGAGGGAGATCCGTCGGGCCATGCTGGGCGTGCCCTTTCTGCCGGCGCGGGCATCGGATGCGGCGGCGGGCACGGCCCGTCTCGCCCTCGGCAGGAACGCCCTCCCATGACCGGTCACGCCATGCAGTTCGACAGACTTCGCGACATCGCCGAACGCTACGACGCCTTCTTCCTCGACCAGTTCGGCGTCGTCCATGACGGCACCGCGGCCTATCCCGGCGCGCCCGAGGCGGTTGCGGCACTGGCCGGTCTCGGCAAACCGGTGCTGTTCGTCACCAATTCCGGCCGGCCGGCGGCCTTCAACGAGGACCGCCTCGCCCGTCTCGGCATCGCGCGCAGCCTCTATCTCGCCTGCGTCACTTCCGGCGACGTCGCCATCGGTCTCTGCGAGGACGGCACCATCCCGCTGCCGCGGGACCGCGAGATCCGCTGCCTGACCCTGTCGAGCCCCGGCGACACCAATTTGTCCGACCGGCTCGGCTGCCGCGCCGTCGAGGCGGCCGCGGACGCCGATCTGGTCGTCATCGCCGGAAGCCAGGCCGACCGCATCGCCATGGCCGAGTATGAGGACCGCATGCGCCCCGCCGCCAGCCGCGGCGTGCCCTGCATCTGCACCAATCCCGACCGCGAGATGCTGACGCCGCAGGGCCTCGTGCCGGCCGCCGGGGCGATCGCCGACCTCTACGCGGCGCTCGGCGGCGAGGTCACCTTCGTCGGCAAGCCCTATGGCGAGATCTACGCCGCGGCCCATGCGCTGATCGCCGACATCCTGCCGTCGCGCATCCTCTGCGTCGGCGACAGCATCGACCACGACATGGCCGGCGCCGCGTCCTTCGGGGCAGCCAAGGCATTGGTGCGCACCGGCATCCTCGCCGGTGCCGATGACGAGACGGTCGCCGCCCGAATTGCCGCGGAGGGCGTCACCGTCGACCACCATCTCGCCGGCCTGCAATGGTGAGCCCGCGATAGCGCCGCGCCCCGTTCGCATCGCGGGGAAAGACGCGTCTCAGCCGGCGATGGCGTCGCGAGACTGCAGGCCGTAGCTGCCGAACCCCTCCAGCACCTCGGCGATCTCGGCATCGCTCAGGATCACCGGGCCGCCCGGCAGCAGCAGGCTGTGGTGATATTGCTGGGCCAGCGTCTCCAGCTCGACCATCCGCCACATCGCCTTGTCGAGATCGCTGCCGATGGTGATGGCGCCGTGATTGGCGAGCAGGCACCCCGTCCGCCCGTCCAGCGCTGCCAGCGCTTCGCGGGACAGCGCTTCCGTGCCGTAGCGCGCATAGCCCGAGCACTTCACGTCGGTGCCGCCGAAGACGGCGACCATGTAGTGGCAGGCGGGGATCGCGCGGCGGGTCATCGCCAGAGTCGTGGCGAAGATCGGATGGGCATGGACGACCGCGCCCGCATCCGGCCGCGCGCGCAGGATGTCGCGGTGAAAGCGCCATTCGGTCGACGGCTTCAACGGCCCCGACCAGTCCGAGCCATCGCCTTCCAGCGGCACCGAGACGATCATCTCCGGCGTCAGCGCCCCGTAGGGCGTCGCGCTCGGCGTCAGCAGCATCGCATCACCATGGCGCGCCGAGATATTGCCCGACGTGCCCTGATTGATCCCGTTGCGGTTCATCTCCAGGCACAGATCGATGATCTGCTGCCGCACCGCCCGTTCGCTGTCGCGCATTGGTCCCTCCCTCTCGATTGTCGTCCGCCGCCCCACCCCGGAACCGGGCCCGTGCTCCCATCCCCGGCCCAGACGCGCGCTGACCGCCCTCACGCGGCGGCGTTCTCCGCCAGGATCGCCCGGGCCGTCACCTCGTCGGTCACCAGCCCGTCCAGGAATTCGCTGCGCAGCAGCGCCAGGATCGGCGACACCTTGTCGGCTCCGCCCGCCAGCGCCACGACCCGCGAGGCCCGCAGATGGTCCAGCGTCGGCGACAGCGCCCGGGCGCTGACGGCTTCCGCCACCGGCTGCCCCGCCGCGTTGAAATAATGCCCGAGCAATTCGCCGACGGCCTTGCCGGCGCGGATCTCGCCGATCTCGTCGGAGCCCACCAGGCTGGCGGTGAACAGGAACGCGTCCTCGGTCACGTCGCCGATGCCGGCAAAGACCAGCCGCGCCGAGCAGGCGAGGTCGAAGACTTCGCCGACGCCCGGCTGGCTCAGCAGCACCGCCTTGTCCTCGGCCGTGTTGGCGAAGGTCGGCAGCGGGATCTGGAAGGCCTCCGCGCCGGTCTTTTCCGCCAGCCGGTGGATGACATCGTAGGGATTGGCGGCAAAGCGCCGGGTGAAACCGCCGAGCACCGAGACGAAGCGCGTGCGCCCGGTCGCCACCGCCGGCATGGCGTCGACGGCCGCCGCCAGGGTGCGGCCATGGCCGACGCCGATCAGCGCGTGTTCGCCGCGCTCGATCTCGTTCTTCAGGAAGTTCGCGCCGGCGATCCCCAGCACCCGCAAAGGCAGCGCCGTCTCCTCGCCGAGATCCGGCGCCACGCTGCAGAACTCGAGCCCGAAGCGCTGGCGGATCGTCTCCTCCAGCTCAAGGCATTCGGCCACTTCCGCATCGACGAAGACCCGCACCAGCCCGTCGCGATGGGCGCGGGCGATCAGCCGATGCGCCTTGATGCTGGTGACGCCGAGCCGCTTGGCGATCTGGCCCTGGGTCATCCCGCCGGAAAAATACAGCCAGGCGGCCCGCGCCGCGAGACCGGCCTCCCCGTATTCGTCATGGCGGTGTGGCGCCTCGTTCGGCACGGCAGTCTCCCGGTTCCGCGGACATCGCCGCACGCCATTTCACCGACAACGCAGCGAGCTGGAGCTATCCACCGCCGCCGCACGCCCGGCAAGCCTCACCCCCGGCGCCTGCCGCCGACTGTACAGAATCCTAGAGACGCGCCCACAGAATTGCAAAATATTGCGTCATGTGCATAGATTTTCCTGCCGTTGCGGAAACCGAGGCAGGCCCCGGCATATGAGGCGTACATGGCCTTTACTGCCTCGAACTCGCCTTCCGCGAGCGCGAGCCCGCCGATCGCCAGGTCGTGGCGGCCCTCGCCGAATCCGTCGCCCATCGGGCCCCTATGCGGACACCGGCCTCGCCCAGAACGATCGCGTCCCGTCGCGCGCCTGACCGGTGCGGCGCCTGAGCGGCTCCCCCTTGCGCTCGCCGCCGACGCCGGGGCGATCCGCCCCGCGGCCGCCCCCGCGCCACGCCAGACCCCGCCCGTGCCGGCTGGCACGCGGCCACCTTTCGAAGCGCCCATTGCGTGACTTTCCGCCGGACCGCCCCATAAGTAGCTGACCAACGACGCGAAACGGAGCTCGATCGACCATGGCTGGCATGCGACCGCAAGAACGCCTCTGGATTTTCCCGAAGGTCAATCGCCCGGTCTTCCTCGTCTCCGCCCTGCTGATCGTCGCCTTCATCGTCTTCGGCGCGATCTTCAGCGATTTCGCCAACACCATCTTCACCGGCGTCCAGGGCTGGCTGACCGGCTATCTCGGCTGGGCGATGATCGTCCTCGTCAACGCCCTCCTCGTCTTCGTGGTCTTCCTGGCGCTCGGACCCTTCGGCGACGTCCGGCTCGGGCGCTCCGACGAAAGCCCCGAATATTCGCTGTTCTCCTGGACCTCCATGCTGTTCAGCGCCGGCATCGGCATCGGCCTCATCTACTGGGGCGTCGCCGAGCCGATGTACCATTTCTTCGCCCCGCCGAACGCCGAACCGGAAACCGTCGCCGCCGCCCAGGAGGCGATGGCCATCAGCTTCATGCACTGGGGTTTCCACGCCTGGGCGATCTATGCGGTCGTCGCGCTGGCGCTGGCCTATTTCCACTTCCGCAAGGGCCTGCCGCTGGCGATCCGCTCGGCCCTGTTCCCGCTGATCGGCGACCGGATCTACGGCCGCTGGGGCGACCTCGTCGACATCATCGCCGTCTTCGGCACGATGTTCGGCATCGTCACCTCGCTCGGCCTCGGCGCCATCCAGGTCAATACCGGCCTCACCCAGCTCTTCAGCGTGCCCGAGCATGTCAGCGTTCAGATCGCGATCATCGCCGCCATCACCGCCATGGCCACCATTTCGGTGGTCGCGGGCCTCGACGGCGGCATCAAGCGCCTGTCCAACATCAACATCGTCCTGACGCTGCTCTTCCTCGCCTTCATGGTGATCGTCGGGCCGACCCTGTTCATCTTCGACAGCTTCGTCGGCAATTACGGCTACTACATCAGCCGTCTGATCCCGCTCGGCACCTGGAGCGAGAGCTGGCGTGCCGGCAACGAGGCCGGCGACTGGCAGAACAGCTGGACCATCTTCTACTGGGCCTGGTGGATCAGCTGGGCGCCCTTCGTCGGCGTCTTCGTCGCGCGCATCAGCCGGGGCCGCACGGTCCGCGAGTTCATCGTCGGCGTCATGCTCCTGCCCTGCACGATCATGTTCTTCTGGTTCACTGCCTTCGGCGGCACCGCCATCTCGATATCGCTCACCGGCGATCCGGCGCTGATCGAGGCCACCCGGGAGAATTACGCCAACACCATGTTCGTGCTCCTCGGCTACTTCCCCTATTCCGGCGTCGCCTCCCTCTTCGCCACCGTCTTGATCGTCATGTGGTTCGTGACCTCCTCCGATTCGGGCAGCTTCGTCATCGACATGCTGACCGCCGGCGGCGATCCCAACCCGCCGAAGATCCAGCGCATCTTCTGGGCGGTCTCGGAGGGCGCGGTCGCCTCGGTGCTCCTCCTCGCCGGCGGCCTGGGCGCCCTGCAGGCGGCGGCCGTCATCGCCGGCTTCCCCTTCGCCGTGGTGCTGTGCCTGATCGCCTGGGGCCTGATGCGCGCCCTGCGCTGGGACGACCTGATGGTCCACCGCCACCGCCAGCGCTTCCGCAGCGATGCCGAGGCCGAGCACAACATGGGCACCGAAGCCCACGACGCCTATGCCGAGCTCCCCTCCGCCGGCGAACCCGACGCCCCGCCGCCATCCTCCGCCGTCCCGGCGGAGTGACCGGCAAAGGTCGAGGGTCCGCCGGCATCCAGCTGCTACGACAGGGGGGAGTGCCCCGCGCTCTTAGGCAGGAAGAATGGTAGCGACAGGGGAACTGCTCCCCCGGACAAGCGGGTTTTGATTGAGGCTAGCTTTCCAGGGTGGATTACACCTCGCCAGCTTAGATTGTCGCATGGACTGATCTACGATCCCGAGCGAAGGCTATTTCAGCGTTTTAGTCGACTACAACAATGCGTAAATCGTTGTTCCCTGGGAGGGGGTCGCCTACACTATCAATTAACCGCGCGGAATATTTTCCGGGACAAAGAGCAAAACGATAATCATAAATTCTGTATTCATTCGTCTCCGGGATGAAAACTACATTCACCTTTATGTCCCTTGCGCCGACCTCGGCACTCGATAGACCCAGTGCATGCCAAACCTCCCTGAAGGTCATAGAACTAAGAACGCCAAAGATCTGCTCTGAACCAGAGAGTTCCCGGAGGGCTTTTGCCGAAGGCGAAACCGGCTCACGCTCATAGCATTCTCCGTCGCGGGTAAAGAAAAACGCTACAGGACCGGCTGTTGGATTCCGCAAATTTCCCCAGAAATATAACGCTTTCCGACCATCAACAGTGTCGAGAGCGCTCATAGATACACTAGCCCCGTGAGGGATTACACCGACACATTGCCTATCTACGACATTACTGCAAAATGCTGCATCTCTGACCGACTGAGCAACCGCAGCATGTGACACGAGACAGAACATTAGCAGACTGCCTAAAGGAAGTAGTTTTGCTATTCTGCCCACACTTTTCCTCCCAATATCGTATGCTACAAACGGTTTAGTTTAAACCGAGTTCTGGCACGCGAACGCTTCGGCTACTCGCATGGGTGCTTCCGTTGCCCGAGGGCAGGCAAATGCATTCACGGAGGACCAGAATCAACATCCATGTTTGCGAGCGAGCTAGCAGATGCCCACCGACTCAATCAACTGTAAACAATCATCAACGTCAAGACTATTCGAAAACACCAGAACATTCTAGGGCACTCTATCTGTTACAAAACTAGGAAATGCGGCCACTGAAAGCATGAAGGAATGCATTTTGCTTCCTGAGGCCCAAATGCTTGTGATATCGACGAAAATTAAGCTCGGATCTTAGGCCTGGATGAGCCAACTTCTCACAAGCCACACCTTCACGTGATTATTTGATACTCGATCCACGTCGTCACTACGCATCCAATCTGACGTTTAGTCACCTAGGATGACACGCTGAGTAGCCCGCACGCAAGTCGGCCTACGGCATGCGAGACCTAACCACCTGGAATATCTGGAAAAATTTGGTAGCGGGAGAGGGACTTGAACCCCCGACACGCGGATTATGATTCCGCTGCTCTAACCAGCTGAGCTACCCCGCCACGGAGCGGATCGTCGCAACGACCGCTCGGAACGAGGGCGGATATAGGAGAGGGCGCGGACGCCTGTCAATGCCTTCGCTGAGCTTTCGCCCAGGAAGCCGCGATGCGGTGGCGCCCGGCCCCTCGGCCCGCAGGTCTGCACGCCCTGCGCCGCGCTTTGCCATGCCCGACTTGCGAGGCGTCCGCCGCTTCGCTAGGTCGAAGCCATGTCAGCTGAGGTCCATGCCATGTCGCCAAGAATCGCCGTCGTCGGATGCGGGCAATGGGGCCAGAATCATATCCGCACCCTGGCCGAGATCGGTGCCCTGGCCGCTGTCGCCGACCGCAACCCGGACCGCGCCACGGCCTTCAGCGAGCAATACGGCGTTCCCGCGCTCGCGCCCGAGGTCGCCATCGCCTCCCCGGACATCGACGCCCTCGTCCTGGCCCTGCCGGCCTCGGTGCATGGGGTCACCGCCCGCGCCGCCTTTGCCGCCGGCAAGGACGTCCTGATCGAAAAGCCGATCGCCCTCGACCCGGCCGATGCCGAACGCACCGCCGCGGCGGCCCGCGAGGCCGGACGGCTGTTGATGGTCGGCCATGTCCTGCGCTTCAATCCGGTGTTCCGGGCGCTCTGCGGCGAGGTCGCCGCCGGCCGCATCGGCACGCTGCGCCACATGATCTCCACCCGCATGGGCCTCGGCCGCTTCCTCGGCATGGATGTGGTCTGGGACCTCGCCCCGCACGATCTGTCGATGGTGCTGCATCTGGCCGGCGCCCATCCGATCGATGTCTCCTGCCGCCGCCGCACCGTCCTCAGCGACGAGACCGACATCGCCGACATCGTCATGGACTTTCCCGGCGGCGTCGGCGCCGAAATCCACGTCTCGCGGGTCTCGCCCTATCGCGACCGGCGCTTCTCGGTGATCGGCACCAAGGGCATGCTGACCTTCGACGATCTTGCGCCCGAGGGGGAGAAGCTCGCCTTCTACGCCCACACGGTGTGGCGGACGGACAATGCCTTCGCCTTCGAGAACGCCCCGGCGCAATATCTGGAGACCGAGCCAGGCATGCCGCTGGATCGGGAATTGCGGCATTTCATCGAATGCATCGGCACGCGGGCCGAGCCCGAGACCGGCGCCGACGAAGCCGTCGAGACGGTGCGGATCCTGTCGGTCGCCTCGCCGCTGGCGCGCACCCCCGGCTGATATTGAAGAAGGCGGCCGGCGGGAAAATCTGCCGGCCCCGCGCGCGCCTGCCTGCCTACGTGATCGCGCCTATTCGGCGGCCAGCACCGGTGCGGCGCGCTGCGCCCTCTGCGGCCGGTCGGTCTCGCTGATCACGCCACCGCCCAGCACTTCGGCGCCGACGCCCTCGCCGCGATAGAAGACGCAGGCCTGCCCCGGCGCGACGCCGTCCTCGCCCGAGGCCAGCTCCACCGTCCAGGCGCCGTTCTCGACATGGATGCGCGCCGGTGCCGGCGGCCGGGTCGAGCGCACCCGCACGTAGATCTCTTCGTCCGCCGCTGCCATGTCGGCCGGATCGGTGCGGCCCAGCCAGTTCACGTCGCGCAGTGTCAGACGGCGCGTCGCCAGCGCCTCGCGCGGGCCGACGACGACCTGCGCCGTCGCCGGATCCAGCGCCACCACATAGAGCGGATCGGCCGCGGCAATGCCGAGCCCCCGGCGCTGGCCGATCGTGTAGTGCACGATGCCCGCGTGGCGGCCCAGATGCCGCCCGTCCAGATGGACGATGTCGCCGGGCTCGCTGGCTTCCGGCCGCAGCTTGCGGATGACGTCGCTGTAGCGGCCCTTGGCCACGAAGCAGATGTCCTGGCTGTCGGGCTTGGCCGCAACCACGAGGCCGTGCCGCTCGGCCAGCTCACGCGTCTGCGGCTTGGTCAGCCCGCCCAGCGGGAAACGCAGGAAGTCGAGCTGCTCCTGGGTGGTGCCATAGAGAAAATAGCTCTGGTCGCGGTCGAGATCGGCCGGCCGGTAGAGGCTGCGATGGGCGCCGTTCTGGCGGCTCTCGATATAATGGCCGGTCGCCAGCGCGTCGGCGCCCAGATCCTGCGCCGTGGCCAGGAGGTCGCGGAACTTGACCGTCTGGTTGCAGGCGACGCACGGGATCGGCGTCTCGCCGGCCAGGTAGCTGGCGGCGAACGGATCGATCACCGCCTTGCGGAACCGGTCCTCATAGTCGAGCACGTAATGGTGGATGCCCAGCGTCTCGGCGACGCGGCGGGCATCGTGGATGTCCTGGCCTGCGCAGCACGAGCCGGCACGCCGGGCCCCCTCGCCCGCATCGTAGAGCTGCAGCGTGATGCCGACGACGTCGTAGCCCTCCTCCTTGAGGATCGCGGCCACGACGGAGGAATCGACGCCGCCCGACATGGCGACGACGACGCGCGTGTCGGCGGGTGGCTTCGGCAGATCGAGACTGTTCGACATCGGCCACTCCGGCAGCGTGTTCGAATGGACGGGATGTGGGTACGGGAATGCCCGCTTCTACCCGCAGGCGGGGACCGAATGCAAAATCCCTGTGGCGGCAGCATGACGGCGAGGCCGACTCGCGACGCGCAAAAAACTTCGCCGCGGCCGCTATTTTCCGCCTCCGCGGGGCGCCAATCGGGGCTTGCAGCCGCGAAATGCGGATTTTCGGAGGCCACTTTTCACGCCGTCAGGGCGAAAAAGCCCGGATTCGCAGGCAGTTGGCCAATTGCTTCAAACTGTTATCGAAACCTTACGCGACGCTTGACGGATTTTTTAGGAGCGGCGTTCTAGGTTGGGGCTCGATTAGGTCTTGAGTGTTGTAGAGAGTACAATGACCGATCAGGTTAGACCACGCGTTAAGTACGTCATTGGCCCCGACGGCAGCCCGTTGACGATTGCCGACCTGCCGCCATCCAACACCAGACGTTGGGTCATCCGCCGCAAGGCCGAGGTCGTTGCCGCCGTGCGCGGTGGCCTCCTCAGTCTCGATGAAGCCTGCTCGCGGTACACGTTGACCGTCGAGGAGTTCGTCTCCTGGCAGATGTCCATCGACCAGCACGGGCTTGCCGGACTGCGCACCACGCAGATCCAGGAATACCGCAAAAAGTCCGACCTTCACTGACGGTCGGATCGGGCCCCGCCTCGTGCGGGGCTCTCAGCGCCCGGCTCCGGCCGGCCGCAAACCGGTTGATCCGCCTGCCGCGGTCGCCTCACGGCGCCGTGCCGTCGCCGATCGAATCGCCTGGACCGCGCTGCGCACGAATCCGCCGGTCCGATTCCCGCTCCCCTCCCCTCGCGCCTTCTTCCGCCCGTTTGACGGCCGCTCGGCCTGAGCGCGACGCCTGTCGCGGCATCGCCGCGTGGCCGATCCCGATACGGAAAATGCCAGGCCCGCCCAACTGGCGTCCTGGCACTGAGATCACGCGGCCTTGCGAAAGTCGGGCCGACCGATCACCGCCCCCGTCGCCGCGCGGCGCCAGGGGCTGAGTGAAAGATTGCCGGTGCGGTTCGCGCCGGGCGGTCGCTGGTCAGCCGACGGCTTCGCGGCGGTCGTCCTCGCCGTCGCGCTGGCCGTCGCGCAGCTCCAGCTTCTCGGCATGCAGCAATTCGGCCTCGGCCTCTTCCAGCGCCAGCTTCGCGGCGTTGATCTGGGTCCGCAGGTCCTGGACCGAATTGGTCAGGTTGTCGCGACGCGAGCGCGCCGCCTTGGCGAAGGTCGGATAGGCGAAATGGGTGATATCGGTAATCCCCGCCTTCTTTTCCTCGTTCGAAATCTGATGATCGAGCTCGGCCGCCATCCGGGCGAACTCCCCCATCATCAGTTCGAGCTGCTCGAGCTGACGACGCTTTTCGCTGACCTTGAAACGCGTCAGTCGCACCAGGTTGTCACGCTTCATCACTCAAACTCCAGATGACGGGCTCCGTCTGACGGCCCGGAAAAGATGCGGCGGACGGTTTTGGGCAAGCCTCGTGAGCTATGCGTTTAACCGTCTGTTTACGCGCACCATTAATCATAGGGGTGAGGATTTAAGGCTGGGTAAACCGAACGCACCGACTTTGGCGGATCGCTCAATCAGGCGGAACACCGGGGTCAGACCAAGGGAAACCAGGTCTTTCATCGTAGGACAGATGCCCGCAGCCCGGCCGACCGTTCGGATTGTGAGCATTTGTTAACCACTTCGTGCCACTTTTGGGCCGAACTTTAGACAAACCGGGGCCATGCCGTTTACCCGAATCGGCAGGGCTGGGCTAAGAGGAATTTCTGATGCGCGTTCTTTTGATCGAAGATGACAGCGCGGTCGCGCAGAGCATCGAGCTCATGCTCAAGTCAGAGAGCTTCAACGTCTATACGACCGATCTGGGCGAAGAAGGCGTCGACCTCGGCAAGCTCTACGACTACGACCTCATCCTTCTCGATCTGAACCTGCCGGACATGTCGGGCTACGAAGTCCTGCGCACCCTGCGCCTGTCCAAGGTGAAGACGCCGATCCTGATCCTCTCCGGCATGGCGGGTATCGAGGACAAGGTGCGCGGCCTCGGCTTCGGCGCCGACGACTACATGACCAAGCCGTTCCACAAGGACGAGCTGGTCGCCCGCATCCACGCCATCGTCCGCCGCTCCAAGGGCCATGCCCAGTCGGTCATCAACACCGGCGACCTGACGGTCAATCTGGATGCCAAGACGGTCGAAGTGAACGGCCAGCGCGTGCATCTGACCGGCAAGGAATACGCCATGCTGGAGCTGCTCTCGCTGCGCAAGGGCACCACGCTCACCAAGGAAATGTTCCTCAACCACCTCTATGGCGGCATGGACGAGCCCGAGCTGAAGATCATCGACGTCTTCATCTGCAAGCTGCGCAAGAAGCTGGCGACGGCCACCGAGGGCAAGAACTACATCGAGACGGTCTGGGGCCGCGGCTACGTGCTGCGCGAGCCGGAAGTCGCCCGCGGCGCCGCCTGATCGCGCGCCCGGCTTTCTGATCGCGTCCCGGATCTTTCGGGACCTGTCTTCCAAACGGCCTGCCCGGTTCCCCGCGGCGGGCCGTTTGGCATTCGGGCCTGGCTGTTTTCGGATTGGCTGTTGCGGATGATCGGCGCCATGCGCCGCCTGCCTTGCGAGACGTCGGCTCACGCGGCCGAGGCCGAGGCGCCTTCCGCGCTGGTGCCGGCAGCCTGGACGAAAGGCGTCAGCCAGCCTTCCAGCGCACTGCGATCGAATGGCTTGTAGATATAGTCGGTGACGCCGGCCCGGCGCAGGCGCGTCATCAGGCCGAGGTTGGATTCCACGATCGAGGCGAGGATCACGGTCGGCCGGCCCTCCGCCTCGGCGCGCAGATGGCGGACCAGCTCGACGCCGGCCGGATCTTCCGCCGACGCCGCGACGATCACGATCTCCGGCAGGCCGTTGGCGGCGACCCATGCCTTGGCCTCGTCGCCCGAGGCGACCCCTTCAACCGTCAGTCCCATCTGGAACAGGATGCGCGACGCCACCTTCCGGATCACCGGAGCCGGATCGACGATCAGACAGCTCTGCATGGGCGCTCACCTCTCCTGACGGGGCCCGGACAATCCGTCCGGAACTCCTTCGTGGTGGATCAGTCCTAGCGCAGCATCTTTGCTGTTTCGTTCAGGAACAGGGGTAACATTACCTAAACGGCGTGTCCGTCAGGCCACCGTGAACAGAACCGAGCCCTCGGTCTTCTCGTGCGCGACCGTCAGGCCGGATTCCTGCGCGAGGAACAGCGTGTAATAGGGCTGGATCGTCTGGGCATCCATCGCCTCCTGCGCCACGTCGCCGTTGAGCAGCGCCATCAGCCGCGGCTGGATGCGGATGCGGTCGCCGGTGGCGCGCACCGTCGCGCGCGGCGGATCGATCGATTCGATCACCACCTTGATCTCCCCGCCCCGGCTGATCGAGGCGTTGGCTAGGACGATCAGATTGAGGATGATCTTGACGAAATTCTTGGCCACGTAGCCCGGCTCGCCCTCCCAGACGATCGCTGCCTTCTCGTGGTTCATGTAGCCATTGGCGACGGTCTTGGCGTCGTTCAGGTCGATCGTCGCGGTCTGCGAACCGGCGGCGCCGAAGGCGATGCGGGCGAACTGCAGCTTGGCGACGGCCGATTTCAGCGAATGGCGGACCAGCTCCATCGATTCGGGATCGTTCGGCATGTCGTCCAGCAGCTCGAGGCCACTCTGGATTCCGAACACCGGCGAGATGATGTCGTGGCACAGCTTGCTGGACAACAGCGCGGCGAGATCCGCAGCCGACAGTTCGGGAAGGGTTGTCATGCAGGAGGTTCCGTTCGATCGAGCCATGGGGAGCCGACGGCGAATCAGCCGTCTCGCTTTGGCACAAAGCATGGGTTCCTGCCCGGAATCCGTCAACCGAGCCGCATCATCCGTACCGCCGCGACACGCACATTGCGGGCGTTAGGCGATTGGAAAGCATGTTTTGGTCAAATGCCGGATATCGCGTCGCAAGCGGGTACCGGGTCGGTCGTCGATCGCCCGCGCCCGCCCTGTCGAAAGGAACCGAACATGAATGCCATCACAGGGGCGGTCCGCAGTCTCCTCTTCGCTGCGGCCACCGCATTCCTCGTCGCAGGCTTCGGCGCTGCATCTCCCGCTCACGCCCAGGCCGGCACCAGCGGCTACAACACCGACGAGGTCATCGCCACCGGCCATAAATTCTTCGGCACCACCTCCGGCAGCCTCGCCCAGGTCGTCGAGCAGGCGTTCAAGAAGTTCGGCTTGCCGAACGGCTACATTCTCGGCGAGGAAGCCGCCGGCGCCTTCTTCGGCGGCCTGCGCTTCGGCGAGGGCACGCTCTTCACCAAGAATGCCGGCGAGCACCGTATCTTCTGGCAGGGCCCCTCGCTCGGCTTCGATGTCGGCGGCGACGGCGCCCGCACCATGATGCTGGTCTACGACCTGCCCTCGGTGGAAGCCGTCTATGGCCGCTTCGGCGGCGTCTCGGGCAGTGCCTATCTGGTCGGCGGCCTCGGCATGACGGTGCTGACCCGTGACAACATCGTGCTGGTGCCCATCAAGACCGGCGTCGGCGCCCGTCTCGGCGTCAATCTCGGCTATCTCAAGCTGACCCCGATGCCGACCTGGAATCCCTTCTGAGCCCATCACCCGCGCGGCGGCCGGTCAGCCCGGCCGCCGCAAGCGTTGCCCGATGACCATACCGGACCGTGAATCGCGCACCGAAAAGCCCGGGCCTCGGCCCCTATTGTCGCTTCGTGCGTTATAAGGGTATCCGAAAGCCCCCAGCGTAGGTCCCCATGATCGCCTCCGGCCTGATATTCCTGTTCGGCTTCTTGGCCGCTGCCCTGATCGCCCTGCTCGTGTCGCCGATCGTCTGGCGCCGCGCCAAGCGACTGGCCCGCCGCGAGTTCGAGGCGACGATTCCCGTCAGCGCCAACGAGATCCGCGCCAGCTACGACCATGTCCGCGCCCAGGCCGCCATGGAATCCCGGCGCCGCGAGATGGAAGCCCACGCCGTCCGCGAGAAGGCCGCGCTGGAGCGCGCCGAGGCCGGCCGCGTCGCCGTCGAGAATGCCGATCTGCGCGGTCGCAACCGCGTCCTCACCGAGACCGTCGCCCAGAACGTCGCCGATCTGAAGGAACTCTCCGCCGCCCTGGAGGCCCGCGAGCAGGACTATCGCAAGCTCGAGGAAGAGCTGCGCGAGACGGTCCACGACCTCGACCTGCGCACCGAGGAGATGAACGCCCTCTCCGATCGCTTCCGCGACCTGACCGGCATCGCCGAGGACCGCAAGCTGAGCATCGTGTCGCTGGAGACCCGGCTGGAGGAAGCCCAGGACGAGGTCCGCTCGCAGGAGCGCATCGGCCGCGAGCGCGACAATGCGATCGACCGTCTGCGCAGCCAGGTCGGCGCCCTCGACGCCAGCCTGCAGAAGGAAAAGGCGACCGCCCGCAAGCTCGAGGAAAAGGTCATCCGCCTCACCGCGCGCCTCGCCGACCAGGACGAGCGCCTGGCGCTGCACGCCGGCGGCCGGGACAGTCTCGACGACGCGGATGACACCGATCTGCCGCAGGCGAGCCGGGCGGACGACACATCCCCGGACGACATCGACAAGACTCCGGTCGTGGCTGCCGCTGCCCCGGTCAGCGCCGAGGCCGTGCGCCGCCAGCTGGAAGAACATCTCGACCTGCCGGCCCATCCGCTGGGCGAGGACGACGACGAGGAAGCCCTGCGCGAACGCATCAGCGACATTGCCGCCCGGGTGATTCACCTGACCGGCAAGGCCGAAGGCCCCAATTCCGTCATCGAGCGCATTCTGGCCGCGGACGAGTCCGGCAAGACCGGCACTGCCGAAAGCGGACGCCCGACGCTGGCCGGCCGGGTCCGGCGCCTGCGCGCCGAGGAATCGAAGACCACCGGACAGGCCGCCGAATAGCTCGCGCCCGCCGACGCGTCGTCGCCTGAAAGACCGGCCGACCCCGCGCCCCCTACCGCTGCCGATCGACCGTGCCGCGCGTGGGCGCTTGGCGACCCGGCGCCCCGCTACCCCGTCGTGTCGTCTCCGGCAAACAGCCGGTGCAGGACGATCGCCGCCGAGGTCGCGACATTCAGGCTGTCGAGCCCCGGCGCCATCTCGATCCGCACCGTCTCGACCGCACGCATCAGCTCCGGCGACAGCCCCTGCCCTTCGGCGCCGAGGCACAGCGCCGTGCGTCCTGCCGTCGCCAGCCCTGCCAGCGGCGTCTCGCCGGCCGGCGACAGCGCCAGGACCCGGTAGCCCGCCGCCCGGCACGCCGCGACGAGGCTCTCGCCCGTCCCCTCCCGGCACCAGGGCACCGTCAGGGCCGTGCCCACCGACACCCGCAGCGCCTTGCGATAGAGCGGATGGCAACTGGTCGCGTCGCACAGCACCGCACCGGCGCCGAACGCCGCCGCATTGCGGAAAATCGCACCGAGATTGTCGTGGTTGGAGAGGCCCACGGCGATGACGACCGGCCGCCCGCCGGCCGCCGCGATCGTCTCGCCCGCCGACGGCCGCGCTCCGCGCTCTGCCCCATGGGCCAGCACGCCGCGATGCACGGCAAAGCCGGCGATCCCGTCGAACACCGCCTGGTCCGCCACATGGATCGGCACGTCGTTTGGAAACCGCGCCAGCCGCTCGGTCAGTCCGGCCAGCCGGTTGCGCAGGATCAGCAGCGATGTCGGCCGAAAGCGCTGCGACACCAGAAGCTGGTCGAGCACCACCGTGCCCTCGGCGATAAAGCCGTCACGGCCGACGAGATCGCGGTCCCGCACATTGCGAAACGGCTCGACCCGCGGGTCGGCCGGGTCGTCGATGGCGATGGTGGAAAGCGAAACCGGCATGGGAGACGTCGAACCAATCGGAGAGAAGCGCGGCAGCGCCCGGGGCGGCCTGCGTATCGCCGTTCGCCGCATCGGGCAAACCGGCAGGCCGCATCGCCGGCATCAGTCCGGCAGTTCGAACTGCGACGCCCCCGAGGCCTTCTCCATCTCGAAGGTCACCCTCGTTTCCTTCCACTCCTCATAGGGCGCGTCCGGCGCGCGCAACGGCAGGCAGCGCTTCATCGCCCTCACCGCCGCATCGCGCAAAGTCCGTTCGACGGCATTCGCCGGCACGTAGTCGGTGCTGGCCTTCACGAGATCGGCGTCGGGCGCCAGTTGCAGGACGAAGGTGATGGGCCGGACCGAGGTGGCCCTCTGCGCCGACGGTGAGGTCCAGCACCGCTTCACCTGCGCTTCGATGCTGGCAACCGGCTTCTGTGCCGAGGCGACGGTCGTGGTGAGGCACAGGGCGAGTGCCAGTGTCAGAATCTTCCGGCCCATGGCTGCGGACAATCGGTTTTCCCCGTTGCGATGACGATACAGACAGCGTCCTACCACGCCGCCGCCCACGACAGCGAGCGACGAACTGGCGCGCCTCGACACGAGTGCGGGAAGCGCCAGCCAGATCGGCAAGCCCCGCCACGGCAAGGCGCTCTGCGCCGCCCAAGAACGCGAAGCGACACTCGGCTGCGAATAATGTCATCGATGATTGGAAGCCAGCAAACACTGCAACCACCCGAGAGGGGGAGTGGTACGCCCAAGGGGAATCGAACCCCTGTTTGCGCCGTGAGAGGGCGCCGTCCTAACCGCTAGACGATGGGCGCTTGCTGGTGAGCGAGGATATAACCGGGCGATTTGCCCGATGCAAGGGGGGCATCGGGCAAATTCTGCGAACTATTGCGGCAGCGCGTAGCGGGCCGTGACGCTGCCGTCGGTGAGCGACACCAGATACAGCGACACCTCGGACCCGTTGCGCACGCGCAGGAGCGCCTGCTTGCCGTCGAGCGAGCTTTCCAGCACCTCGCTGCCGGCCGGCAGCGCGATGGTCGTCTCGATGCCCTCCAGCGGCCCCGGCCCGCCCATGGTGCGGTAGACAATGGCCGCCAGCACGGCCATAAGCCCGATCGTCATGATCCCGATCGAGACCACCAAGAGCCGCACCATCTTGCGCCGGAGCCGTTCGGTCGCCGGGTCGAGCGGCTTTTCGGTGTCGTCGTTGTCCTCGATGCTCATGGCGCGTCCGGTCGGTCTGGCGGCGGCATCGTCCCGAAGGATGCATCTGGTTTCGGGACGGGACACCGCATTGAGAGGGATCAAAATGCCTGTCACTCCAGCGGATCGGGCACTGTGATGGTCGACATCGCTCCTACAGGGCCGCAAGCCGCCGACACAAGCCGCTTTCTGGTCGAGGACGACCGGGCCGGCATCCGGCTCGACGCCTTCGTCGCCGCCGCCAGCGACGGCGCGCTGTCGCGCAGCCGCGCCCAGGCCCTGATCGCCGACGGCCAGGTCACCGTCGACGACGTGACCGTCACCGTCGGCAAGCGCAAGCTGGCCGCCGGCGAGATCGTCGCCGTCGACATTCCGCCGCCATCCGACCCCGAGCCCCTGCCCGAGCCGATCCCGCTGAGCATCGTCTTCGAGGACGAACACCTCGTCGTGATCGACAAGCCGGCCGGCCTCGTCGTCCATCCCGGCCCGGGCAACTGGACCGGCACGCTGGTCAACGCCCTGATCCACCATTGCGGCGACAGCCTCTCCGGCGTTGGCGGCGTCAAGCGGCCGGGCATCGTCCACCGTCTCGACAAGGACACCAGCGGCCTGCTGGTCGTCGCCAAGTCCGATGCCGCCCATCAGGGCCTTGCCGACCAGTTCGCCGCCCATGGCCGCGACGGCCGCCTGTCGCGCGCCTATCTGGCGCTGGTCTGGGGCGTCCCGCTGCGGCCCAGCGGCACGATCGACGCGGCGCTCGGCCGCTCCACCACCGACCGCGTCAAGCGCGCCGTCGTCGCCGCCGACCGCGCCGACGCCCGCCATGCCGTTACCCGCTTCAACCTGGTCAAGGCCTCGACGCTGGACGACGGCATCGCGTCGCTGGTCGAATGCGTGCTGGAAACCGGCCGCACCCACCAGATCCGCGTCCACATGGCGCATATCGGCCATCCGCTCGTCGGCGACGACGTCTATGGCGCCGGCTTCCGCAGCAAGTCGCGGCGGCTGGAGGACGACGCCCGCCAAGTCGTCGAGCGCTTCGACCGTCAGGCCTTGCACGCCTTCCGGCTCGGCTTCGTCCACCCGGTCACCGGCGAGGATCTGGCGTTCCAGGCGGATTTGCCGGCCGATATGGTGGAACTGTGCGCCGCCTTCGGGATTTCTACAGGGTAAGACCCGTTGCCGAGGCCATTGGTGAGCGTTCGCGAACAGATCGTTCAGCGCGCTGATCCCATGATCTTGCCGTGCAATCGGCCGGGGTAATCCCCATATCTGAAAGGTGCGGGCAGGCGAAGGCGGCCCGCACACCGACCGGCTTTCGCGAAAAGCGGTCGTCTGCAACGATGGAGGGCGCACATATGGCCCAAGCCAATCTCCCGAGCATCTCCTCGGGCGAAGCCGGCCTCAGCCGGTACCTGGAAGAGATTCGGCGGTTCCCGATGCTGGAGCCGCAGGAAGAATACATGCTGGCGAAGCGTTACGCGGAACATGACGACCGCGACGCGGCGCACAGGCTCGTCACCAGCCATCTGCGGCTCGTCGCCAAGATCGCCATGGGCTATCGCGGCTACGGCCTGCCGATCGGCGAAGTCGTGTCGGAAGGCAATGTCGGCCTGATGCAGGCCGTCAAGCGCTTCGATCCGGAGCGCGGCTTCCGTCTGGCCACCTATGCCATGTGGTGGATCAAGGCCTCGATCCAGGAATACATCCTGCGGTCCTGGAGCCTCGTGAAGATGGGCACCACGGCGAACCAGAAGCGGCTGTTCTTCAATCTTCGCAAGATGAAGAGCCGCATCCAGGCGCTGGACGAGGGCGATCTGCGCCCCGACCAGGTCTCGCAGATCGCCACCAATCTCGGCGTGTCCGACGAGGAAGTCGTGTCGATGAACCGCCGCCTGTCCGGCGACGCCTCGCTCAACGCGCCGCTGCGTGCCACCGAGGGCGAATCCGGCGAATGGCAGGACTGGCTGGTCGACGACAGCGAGACGCAGGAAGACCTGCTCGCCCGCAACGACGAGCTCGACCAGCGTCGCGGCATGCTGCAGCAGGCCATGGGCGTGCTCAACGACCGCGAGCGCCGGATCTTCGAGGCACGACGCCTGGCCGAGGATCCGCTGACGCTGGAGACGCTGTCCGGCGAGTTCGAGATCAGCCGCGAGCGGGTGCGCCAGATCGAGGTGCGCGCCTTCGAGAAGGTCCAGAAGGCGGTGCGCGACACCGCCGACGCGACCAACCGGGCGCTGCGCACGGTCGAGCAGCCGGCCGCCTGATCGGCGACCACAGCCAGAATGAAGAAAGGGCCGGTCCGCAATCCGCGGGCCGGCCCTTTTCGCATGATGCACGCTTGAACCGTGCCGCGGACTGCCCCCGCCCTGCCCTCAGGCGCGGCAGTCAATGCCCGTCAGGTCTTGGCCTTCCAGGCCTCGATCGCTTCCTTGAACACCCGGTCGCCCGGCACGCCCTTCTCAATCGACATCAGCGCCCGGCGGCCCGAGGCATAGGCGATCGGAATGTCGATCCACTGCTCGTTCTGCAGGAGCGCCATGTTGTTCTGCATCGCCTGTTCGAGATTGTTCAGGGCGATGATGAAGAAGCCGTCGGAGATCTTGCCGGCCACCCCGATCAGCGGCTCGCCGCGCGCCTGCTCGGAGGGCTTCAGGGCCAGCCGCTGGACGTTGGCGACACTGCCTCCGGCGAAGTTTTCCGGCGTCGTGAACAGCAGCTCGATGACGTGGCTGGCCGGCAGCGTCGGGTCCGCATTGCGCCGGATCGTCATGGTCATCTTCAGGTTTTCGTCCGGGATCTCGGCTTCGGCCCGGATCGCCGGCTCGGGCGGCTGCCCTTCCGTCGGCGACTCGTTGACCACCGACCAGACGACGTCGCCGCTCTCCTGCGTGCCCGGCACCGTCTCGGTGCGCTCCTGGTAGAACACCGCGTCCTGCGCGACGCCCACCCCGTCCTCGGACGGATCGACGGCTGCGACCTCGGTCTCGCCGGCTGCGGCGTCCTCGGTCGGCGCGGCATCGGGCGTCTCAGCCGCGGTCTCGCCCGGCGTCTCCGGCGCACCGACGACTTCGGGATTCTCGCCGATCTCGCTGGCAATGGTCGGATTGCCCGACAGGTCCGGCGTCTCCACCGGCGAGGCGGCGGCGATGTTCGTGCCCTCGTCGAAGGCGTTCGGCGCGACCTCGGCCGGGCCCTCGTCGACTTCGGTGCCGTCCGGCAGCAGCCGCTGGGTGAACTGCCGTGTCGATTCCCGCGCCGGCGTCGTCATCTCCGACGCGGTCTCGCCCTCGGCGTCCGGCGTCTCGGCTGCCGGATCGACCGCGGCGACGTCGGTCCCGGCCTCGTCCGTCGGCGTCGGCGCGGGCGTGCCGTCGGCGTTGTTCGTGGCGATGGTCTCGAGGCCCGCCGGATCGACCAGCATCGCCTGGATTTCCTCGCGATACATCCAGCCGGCCGTTCCCAGCCCGCCGAGGATCAGCACGGCGGCAACGGCCGTGATCGCACCGCGATTGCCGGCACCGCCGGACTTTCGACGCTGGCGCGCAGAGTAGCGCGGCGCGGTCAGGTCGGCGGCGGGGATCAGGTCGTCGTCGGAGCGGATGCCGGCCGGCAACCGGTCCTCGTCGTCATTGGCATCGTCCGTCCCGGCAACGGCGGGACCGGAGCGACCGCTCTCCTGCGACGGCACGATGAACGGCACCCCCACGGCGGCGGGACGCGCCCCGCCCTCGGGCTCTTCCGCCGAGACCGGGAAGAAGGGCGGCGGATCGCTGCGCCCGGCATCCTTGGCCGGTCCGGGCCTGGCCGGCGAAGCCGCGCCGGCGCCCTGCGGCTTAGGCGCGGACGGCGTCGGGGTGGCGGGCGTCTCCCGCTCCCAGGCCGAATGCGTGTTGGCCCCGCCGGCGGCAGCTGCAGCGTTACCCGCGTCCGGGCGCCCGCCGTCGAAGGAGGGTTCGATGCGGCTGTCCGGCTGCGGCGCGCGCGGGCGCTCAGCCGGCGGCGTCTGCGGCCGCGGCGGCTCGGACGGCCGCAAATCGGACCGCGGGGACATGTCCTCGGAAGGGGCTGCCGGCGCATCGGCAGGCGCAGACGCCGGCGACGCTGCGACCGGCGCGGCCGGTGCCGCTGCCGTGGGCTCGCTGCCGTCGCCATCCTGGTCGAGATAATGCTGCTCGGTGCGCGCGATCGCATCCTCGAGCGCCGACTGGCGTGCGGCGACGACCTCCTCGGCAAGAGGAGGATTGGCCGCCTGGATCTGCCGCTGGATCGCCGCGCGGGCTTTCTCGTAGACCTTCGCTCGCATCTGCGGCGTTGCGCGTGGCAGGCCATCGATGGTCTTGCGAAGTACGCCGCTCAAATCCGCCATGGATCGCAGTCACTCACTCGTCTTGATTTCTGGTGCGCCGGCGCCGGGACTCTAGTCCTGAAACGGATCGCGAACAAGTATTGTGTCGTCGCGCTCCGGCGAGGTCGACAGAAGCGTGACAGGCGCTTCCACCAGTTCCTCGATGTGCCGGACATACTTGATCGCCTGGGCAGGAAGATCGGTCCAGCGGCGTGCGCCGGCCGTGGTGTCGCGCCAGCCTTCCAAGGTCTCGAAGATCGGCTCGATGCGCTGTTGCTCGGCAAGACTTGCCGGCAGATAGTCTATCGTCTTGCCGTCGAGCTTGTAGGCGACCACGATCTTGATCTCGTCGAGGCCGTCCAGAACGTCGAGCTTGGTCAAGGCGAGGCCGTGAATGCCGTTCAGCGCCACCGCCTGGCGCACCAGCACGGCGTCGAACCAGCCGCAGCGGCGCTTGCGCCCGGTCACGGTGCCGAATTCGCGGCCCTTCTCGCCCAGGAACTGGCCGATCTCGTTGTCCTGCTCGCTCGGGAACGGCCCCTCGCCGACCCGCGTCGTATAGGCCTTGGTGATGCCCAGCACGAAGCCGAGGCTCGACGGGCCGAGGCCGGAGCCGGCCGCGGCCTGCCCGGCCACCGTGTTAGAGGAGGTCACGAAGGGATAGGTACCGTGGTCGATGTCGAGCAGCGTGCCCTGCGCGCCCTCGAACAGGATCCGGTCGCCGGCCTTGCGCCGCTGGTCGAGCAGCCGCCAGACCCGGTCGATATAGGGGGTGATCTCGTCGGCGACCGACGTCAGCTCGTCGAGGATCGCCGCCGGGTCGATCTCGCTCTGGCCGAGGCCGCGCCGCAGCGCGTTGTGATGCGCCAGCAGCCGCTCGATGCGGCCCGGCAGGCTTTCGGGATTGGCGAGGTCCATCACCCGGATGGCGCGGCGGCCGACCTTGTCCTCGTAGGCCGGGCCGATGCCGCGGCCCGTCGTGCCGATCTTGGTGCCGGCGGCGCTGGCGTTCTCGCGGGTGGCGTCGAGTTCGCGGTGCAGCGACAGGATCAGCGCCGCATTGTCGGCGATCCGCAGCGTCTGCGGGCTGACCGACACGCCCTGCTCCTGCAGGCGGTTCTTCTCGGCCACGAAGGCATGCGGGTCGAAAACCACGCCATTGCCGATCACCGACAGCTTGCCCTGGCGCACGACGCCCGAGGGCAGCAGCGACAGCTTGTAGGAGACGCCGTCGACGACCAGCGTATGGCCGGCATTGTGCCCGCCCTGGAAGCGCACGACCACGTCGGCCCGCTCCGACAGCCAGTCGACGATCTTGCCTTTACCCTCGTCTCCCCACTGGGAACCGACGACGACGACATTGGCCATGATATGTCCTTCTCGCGAATGTTCGCCCCGCACCCTGCTGCCGAAGGCGCGCGGACTATAGTCAAGCGCCCGGCGCGAAGCGAGGCGGTCCTGCGGCGGACTTCCGACAATTTGGCCCGACATGCAAGCTGCGCGGCGGCGCGAAATGCCGGCCGCGCCACTCGTCAGCGAACCTTATTTTATCCGCCCCTCTAGGCGCATCGTCCTGGCGCGCGTAAACGCGAAGCATGACGTCCTA
Organism: Aurantimonas sp. NFXS3; assembly: GCF_049132005.1. Lineage (NCBI taxonomy): Bacteria > Pseudomonadati > Pseudomonadota > Alphaproteobacteria > Hyphomicrobiales > Aurantimonadaceae > Aurantimonas > Aurantimonas sp. NFXS3. The sequence continues at coordinate 622,559 of NZ_JAGDDZ010000001.1, read as the reverse complement.
TTTCCGCAACGCCTATCTCGTCCTCGGCACCGTCGCCCTGTTCTGGGCCGGCAACGCAATCGCCGGCAAGCTGGCCGTCGGCCACGTCTCGCCGATGCTCCTGACCCTGATCCGCTGGACGCTGGCCTGCCTGTTCGTCGCGCCCTTCGCCTGGGGCGACGTGCGCCGCGAATGGCCGGAGATCCGGCGTAACCTGCCCTTCCTCTTCGCCCTCGGCGCGATCGGCTTCACCTGCTTCAACGCCATCTTCTATCTGGCGGTGAACTATACCAGCGCCATCAACGTCACCATCGAGCAGTCGGCCATGCCGCTGATCGTCTTCGTGGCGAACTTCCTTCTGTTCCGCACCGGCGTGACGCTGTTCCAGATCATCGGCTTCAGCCTGACCATCGTCGGCGTCGCCCTGACCGCCTCTCACGGCGAATTGTCCGCGCTGCTCGCCCTCGACCTTAACCGCGGCGACGCGCTGATGATGCTCGCCGTCCTGATCTATGGCGGCTACACGGTGGCGCTGCGCTTCAAGCCGAAGCTGCACTGGCGCTCGACGATCTTCGTTCTCGCCCTCTCCGCCCTCGTCGTCTCGGTGCCGCTGGCCGGTATCGAATGGGCCATGGGCCACACCCAGCTGCCCGACACCTCCGGCATGACCGCGGCGCTCTATACCGCCATCTTCCCGTCGCTGCTGGCGCAGGTGCTCTATATCCGCGGCATCGAGCTGATCGGCCCCAACCGGGCCAATCTCTTCGTCAATCTCGTCCCGATCTTCGGCGCCATCCTGGCGGTCCTGATCATCGGCGAGGAGCTGCACGCCTATCACGTCGCCGCCCTCACCTTCGTCCTCGGCGGCATCATGCTCGCCGAGCGGGGCGCCGCCCGCGCCCGCAAGGCGAGCGAGGCGTAAGCGGCGCCCCGCAAGAAACGGGGCGCCGCGATCCTGGTCTCAGGCCGTTAGACGGCCGCTTCGGCAACGTCGAAGCGCAGCGGCTTGGCGCTGATGATCTCCTTGTGGGAGAGCACCGTCTTAAGAAGGTCCTCCGGCATCGGCGAATCCAGATACAGCAGCGCGATCGCGTCGCCGCCCGGACGGTTCCGGCCGAGCTGGAAGTTGGCGATGTTGACCCCGGCAGCGCCGAAGGTCGTGCCCAGAAGGCCGATGATGCCCGGCGCGTCGTTGTTGGTCGTATAGACCATGTGCTGGCCGACCTCGGCGTCGAGATTGATGCCCTTGATCTGGATGAAGCGCGGCTTGCCGTCCGAGAACACCGTGCCGGCCACCGAACGGGTCATCTTCTCCGTCGTCACCGTCAGCTTGATGTAGGTCTCGAACACGCCCGACTGGTCGCGACGCGATTCCGTCACGTGGATGCCGCGCTCCTTCACCATGATCGGCGCCGAGACCATGTTGACGTCCGACACCTGGCTCTTGATCAGACCCGACAGCGCCGCGCTGGTCAGCGCATTGGTGTTCATGCCGGCCACCGTGCCGTCATAGAGGATCTCGACCGAGGTGATCGGCTCCTCGGTGACCTGCCCGGCAAAACCGCCGAGGATCTCGGCGAGCTTGACGAAGGGCGTCAGGATCGGCGCTTCCTCGGCCGTGATCGACGGCATGTTGATGGCGTTGGAGACGGCGCCGCGGACGAGATAGTCCGACATCTGCTCGGCGACCTGCACCGCGACATTCTCCTGCGCTTCCGAGGTCGAGGCGCCCAGATGCGGGGTGCAGACGACGTTCTCCAGGCCGAACAGCACCGAATCCGTCGCCGGCTCGGTCTCGAACACGTCGACGCCGGCACCGGCCACCTTGCCCGATTTGATCCCCTCGGCGAGATCGGCCTCGACGACGAGACCGCCGCGGGCGCAATTGATGATGCGCACGCCGTCCTTCATCTTGGCGATCGCCGCCGCGTTGATGATGCCCTTGGTCTTGTCGGTCATCGGCGTGTGCAGGCTGATGAAGTCGGCGCGCTTGAACAGCTCGTCGAGCTCGACCTTCTCGATGCCGAGCTGCGCGGCGCGCTCATGCGACAGGAACGGGTCGAAGGCGACGACGCGCATCTTCAGGCCGACGCCGCGGGTCGCCACGATCGAGCCGATATTGCCGCAGCCGATCACGCCCAGCGTCTTGCCGGTGATCTCGACGCCCATGAAGCGGTTCTTCTCCCACTTGCCGGCCTGGGTCGAGGCGTCGGCGGCCGGAAGCTGGCGGGCGACCGCGAACATCATCGCGATCGCATGCTCGGCGGTGGTGATGGAATTGCCGAAGGGCGTGTTCATCACGATGATGCCCTTCCGGCTGGCCGCCGGGATGTCGACATTGTCGACGCCGATGCCGGCGCGGCCGATGACCTTCAGATTGGTCGCCGCCTGGATCAGCTTCTCGGTCGCCTTGGTGGCCGAGCGGATGGCGAGGCCGTCATACCGGCCGATGATCTCGAGCAGCTTGTCCTTGTCCTTGCCGAGATCCGGCATGTAGTCGACCTCTACGCCGCGGTCGGTGAAGACCTGGACGGCGGTCTTGGAAAGCTTGTCGGAAACGAGAACGCGAGGTGCCATGGGAATGGTCCTTTGAATGATGATCGACGCGGTTTTCCGGCGTCGCGAAAACACTGAATGCTGTGAACTGGAACGAGGCGGCCGTCCCTCACCCACACACGGATGAGGACGGTCCGAAGGATCGGGCGACGCGTCGCAAGAGCGCCTGAACAAGGCTTGCCGCGCGGCGCCCCTTCCCGGATCGTTCGCCCTACTTCGGGCCGGACATCCCTCCCCTTGCAGGGAATGGAATGATCCGCGACCGGATCAGGCTGCCTTGGCGAGCTCGGCCTTCTGGGTCTCGAAGGCCCATTCGATCCACGGCATCAGCGCCAGGACGTCGGAGGTCTCGACCGTCGCGCCACACCAGATCCGCAGGCCCGCCGGCGCGTCGCGATAGGCGCCGATATCGAGGGCGACGCCCTCCTTCTCGAGGAGCGACACGACTGCCTTGGAAAAGGCGTTCTGCGCGTCGTCGGAGAGATTGGCCACGGCCGGATCGGCGAAGGTCAGGCAGACCGACGTGTTGGACCGGGTCGCCTTGTCGGCGGCCAGGAACGCCAGGAAGGGATGCGTGTCGACGAAGCTCTCGATCACCGCCAGATTGGCGTCGGCCCGTGCCTTCAGGGCCGGCAGGCCGCCGATCGACTTCGCCCAGCCGAGCGCGTCGAGATAGTCCTCGACGCACAGCATCGACGGCGTGTTGATGGTCTCGCCCTTGAAGATGCCCTCGATCAGCTTGCCGCCCTTGGTCATGCGGAAGATCTTCGGCAGCGGCCAGGCCGGCTTGTAGCTCTCCAGCCGCTCGACGGCGCGGGGCGACAGGATCAGGACGCCGTGCGCCGCTTCACCGCCGAGCACCTTCTGCCAGGAGAAGGTCACCACATCGAGCTTGTCGTAGGGCAGGTCCTGGGCGAAGGCCGCCGAGGTGGCGTCGCAGATCGTCAGGCCTTCGCGGCTCGCCGGGATCGCGTCGCCATTCGGCACGCGCACGCCGGAGGTCGTGCCGTTCCAGGTGAAGACCACGTCGCGGTCGAAATCGACCTCGGCGAAATCCACGATCTCGCCATAGGGCGCCTCGAAGACGCGGGCATCGTCGAGCTTGAGCTGCTTGACCGTGTCGGTCACCCAGCCGGCGCCGAAGGATTCCCAGGCCAGCATGTCGACGCCACGGGCGCCGAGCAGCGACCACATCGCCATCTCGACCGCGCCGGTGTCCGACGCCGGCACGATGCCGATGCGATAGTCGTCGGGCACGCCGAGAACCTCACGGGTCTCGTCGATCGCCTGCTGAAGCTTGGATTTTCCGACCTTGGCGCGATGCGAGCGACCGAGCGCGGCATCGTTGAGTGCGTCGAGCGACCAGCCGGGTCGTTTCGCGCAGGGGCCGGAGGAAAAACGGGGATTGGCCGGACGCAGGTCCGGCTTCGCGGTATGTGCCATCAAAGCTATCCTCACAGATAGAAGCGCCTCGTTGGGGAGGCGTGTCCCGCGAATGGCGCTACTCCTGCGGCCGGCACCCGTCAAGCACATTCGGGCCGCGCGACGGCCCGTCACCCGTCACGTCCCTCCCCCGAACGCAAGAACGGCAGGCCCCGCAAGGCGCCCGCCGTTCTTGCATGAACTTGCTGTGACTTCTCGCCTACCAGAGCGAATAGCGGATCGCGGCCTGGACCGAATGACGCTGGAAGCCGTCATCCTCGGCGCTGAGGCCGAGCTGGCCGTTGGCCGCGACGTCGCCCGAATAGCTGTAGGCGTCGCCGCCGTCGACATCGAGGAAGCGGTAGCCGAGATCGACCTTCAGGTTCCGCGAGATGTCGTAGGAGACACCGGCCATCAGCGAGTAGGCGAAGCGCCAGCTGGTGGCGCCGTCATAGCTCGCCTCGCTGTTGTAGAAGCTGTTCGCGCAGGCCGTGCCGTTGAGCGTGCAGCCATGCGAGACGTTGACGTCGTCATACTTGACCTTCACCGCACCGGCGCCGGCGCCGACATACGGCGTGAAGCCGACGAAGGTGCCGAGATCGGCATAGGCGTTGGCCATCAGTTCCAGGCCGGTCGCGCTGGCGCTGGTCGTGGAGTCGCAGGACGCCTGGCTGGCCGTGCCGCCGGTCGCCGTCACATAGTCGAAGCAGGAGCCGATCCGGTCGCCGCCGTCGATATCGGCCGACCAGTAGCGCGCGGTCAGGTCGCCGCGGAAATAATCGGTGAACTGGTAGCCGAAGCCGACGCCGAAGGACGCGGCGCCATCCATCTCGAAGCCGTCATGGCCGGCACCGAAGGAATCGTACTCGCCCGGCGCATAGGTCGGTCCGTTGCCGTAGCGCGCGAAGTCCGGGCGGTATTCGCGGCCGTTGACGTCGACGTCGGACTGGAAATCGTAGGAGACATCGCCGCGCAGATACCAGCCGCTGCCGATCTCGACGGGCTGCACTTCCGGCACGTCCTGGTAGATCGGGGTCTCGTAGATGGGCGGAAGGTCGGCGGCGCTCGCCACCGGCATGGTGAAGCCGATCAGCGCGGCACTGGCCATCAGTTTGGTTGCAAGGTTCATGGAGCCGCTTCCCGTTGCAGTCTTCGCTTCACGAGAAGTGCGGCACCGCACCCCTCGTCTCACCCGATCCTGCCGCAGAAAGATTAACGCGCGATTAACCCTGTTTCTTAACCGTAAACCTTTACGAAGGTTACGATCGTCCCGCGAAGACGGACGCGAACGCCGCATGAAAAAGGCCGCTGCCCGAAGGCAGCGGCCCGTCTCATGCGCAGCCTTTGCGGGCCGGCTTACTTGTAGATCGGCTCTTCGTAGATCGGCGCCGGCTCTTCATAGAGCGGGGTCGAGGCGTAGATCGGCTCGACGGCCTTGCCCTTGCCCTTGCCGAAGCCACCGCCCCCGCCGCCGAACTCGTAGCGCAGGCCGGCGCGCACGGCGTGGATGTTGAAGCCGTTGTCGCTGCCCTGGACGCCGGACGCGCCGAAGCTGCGGTCGAGCTCGTCGTAACCGAAGGCGTCACCGCCCGAGATCCGGGTGTAGCGGTAACCGGCGTCGAACTTCAGCTTGTGGGTGATGTCGATGCTGGCACCGGCGCTGAGCGACGAGGCGAAGCGCCAGCTCGACTTGCCGGCATGCACGCCGACATAGTTGGTCGCCGGGCAGTTCGGGTTGGAGCCGCAGACGATCTCGTTGGTCTGGTCGTCGTATTTCACATGGGCAAAGCCGAGGCCGGCGCCGACATAGGGCGTGATGCGGCCATAGGTGCCGAGATCGACATAGGCGTTGGCCAGAGCCGTCCAGATCGAGACCTTCGAGCTGTCGTCGTAATAGCAGCCCGCATTGGCCAGGATGTTGTAGCTCTGCTGCACCTGCGTGTTGCAGTTGCTGCGGCCGTCGACATCGGTCCGGAAGTAATCGACGGTCGCGTCGACGCGCAGATGATCGGTGAAGCGGTAACCGACGCCGACGCCGAAGGAGGCGGCGCCCTTCGTCTCGATCGAATCGTAGTGGAAGACGTCGTCGACGAACTGGACGCCCGGATCGATGTTCCAGCCGTTGTAATAGCCGTCGGTCTTGGACTTGAAGACGTAGCCGACGTCACCGCGCAGATACCAGCCGCCCGTGGCGACTTCTTCCACGATCACCGGAGCCGGCGGCGGGAAGTAGGGCTGCTCTTCGATGATGTCGGCGGCCTTGGCGAAGCTGCTGAAGGATGAGACCGCGCCGATCAATGCCACGGTCGTCAAAAGGCGAGATTTCATTGCTCTCATCTCCGATTCGATCCGGCGGCCGGGATTGGCAGACGCCGTTACCTTAACGAAGACGGTAAATCGGAATGGTTAATACGAAGTTTAACGAAGAGCGGGCCCTCAGAACTTGGTGACCCTACCTTACGCTGCGGTCTGCTGGAGCGCGCCAAGGATATCGTCGACCACCGAGTTGACCAGCCCGCGATCGTCGCCCTCGGCCATCACCCGGATCAACGGTTCCGTACCGGAAGCGCGGATGACCAGGCGCCCGCCCTCACCGAGACGATCGCGCCCGGCGCTGATGGCGTCCTGCACGCGCTGTCGCTCCAGCGGCGCGCCGCCCGAATAGCGGAAGTTCTTGAGGATCTGCGGCACCGGCTCGAAGCGGCGGCAGACCTCCGACACGGTGCCGCCCTTGCGCTGGACCACCGCCAGCACTTGCAGCGCCGCCACGAGCCCATCGCCCGTCGTGCCGAAATCCGACAGGACGATGTGGCCGGACTGCTCGCCGCCGACATTGTAGCCATGCTCGCGCATGTGCTCGACGACATAGCGGTCGCCGACCGCCGTGCGGGCCAGTTGCAGATCGTGTTCGGACAGGAAGCGCTCGAGGCCGAGATTGGACATCACCGTCGCGACGATGCCGCCGGCCGCCAGTCGGCCGTCTTCGGCCCAGCTTTCGGCAATCACCGCCATCAGCTGGTCGCCGTCGACCACCTCGCCGCGCTCGTCGACGATCAGCACCCGGTCGGCATCGCCGTCCAGCGCGATGCCGATATCGGCGCGCACTTCCTTGACCTTCTCGATCAGCGCCGCAGGCGCCGTCGAACCGCAATTGCGGTTGATGTTGGTGCCGTCCGGATCGACGCCCAGCTTGACGATCTCCGCGCCGAGCTCCCACAGGACGTCCGGCGCTACCCGGTAGGCCGCGCCATTGGCGCAGTCGATGGCGACGCGCACGCCCTCCAGCGACAGCTCGCGCGGCAGCGTCCGCTTGGCTGCCTCGATGTAGCGGTCGTGGACGCCGTCGATGCGCTTGGCCCGGCCAAGGCCGTCGCCCGTCGCCAGCCGCGGCGTCAGATCCTCGTCCAGCAGCGCTTCGATGCGCAGTTCCAGCTCGTCGGACAGCTTGTAGCCGTCCGGCCCGAACAGCTTGATGCCATTGTCCTCGAACGGATTGTGCGAGGCCGAGATCATCACGCCGATATCGGCGCGCAGCGACCGGGTCAGCATGGCCACCGCCGGGGTCGGCATCGGCCCGAGCAGGAACACGTCGACGCCGGCCGCCGTAAAGCCGGCCACCATGGCGTTTTCGATCATGTAGCTCGAGCGCCGCGTATCCTTGCCGATCACCACCCGGTGCCGGTAGGAGCCGCGCTGGAAGACCAGGCCCGCCGCCATGCCGACCCGCATCGCCACCTCGGCCGTCATCGGGTGCCGGTTGGCCGTGCCGCGAATGCCGTCCGTGCCGAAATAGCGTCTGCTCATCACCTGACCCCGTCTGTTCCTGTTCTGCCGGACCGTCCGTCCGGTGGCGGCTGCCGCGCGCGCCATCGCCCGGCCCGGACGCCGCCATCGACGGTGTCGCGGACCGGGAGAGGCGCGCAGCGCCGTTCCCTGTCGTCATACTCTCGCATCAATGGATTGCGGAGACGTTGCCTGCAACCCCGCCGGTCTGCGTCGCCGCTGATGCCGACCCCGCAAACGAAAAGGGAGCGGCCGTGAGGCCGCTCCCTTCGATTGTCTTGCGATCCCGCAGGAGCGGACCCCGCGTGATCAGGTCGGCTGCGGCTCCAGGCTGTCGCCCGCCTCGCCTGCGCGGGAATCCGGCCCGCGGCTCGAACCGGCCTTGGGCACGGCGGACCCGCGCGACGGCGGCGTGTCGTCGCCCATGTCGCGGGCCAGCGGCTTGCCGGCCAGGAGGTCGCGGACCTCGTCGCCCGAGAGCGTCTCGTATTCCAGGAGCCCCTTCGCCAGGATGTGCAGCTGGTCGATATGGGTGTTGAGGATGTTGCGCGCCTTGTTCTCGGCCGTCTCGATGATGCCGCGCACCTCCGAGTCGATCAGCCGCGCCGTGTCCTCGGACATGTGCTGCTGGTGCGCCACCGAATGGCCGAGGAACACCTCGTCCTGGTTGTCCTTGTAGCGCAGCCGGCCGAGCTTGTCGCTCATGCCGTATTCCATGACCATCGCCCGCGCCATGTTGGTCGCCTGCTGGATGTCGTTGGAAGCGCCCGTGGTGACGTTGTCGAGCCCGTAGATGATCTCCTCGGCGGCACGTCCACCGAAGATCATGGCGAGACGCGCTTCCATCTCGTTCTTGCGCATGCCGTAGCGATCGCGCTCCGGCAGGTTCATGGTCACGCCCAGCGCACGACCGCGCGGGATGATCGTCACCTTGTGCAGCGGATCGTTGAACGGCTCGATGATGCCGACGAGGGCGTGGCCGGCCTCGTGATAGGCGGTCAGCGTCTTCTCTTCCTCGGTCATGGCCATCGACCGGCGCTCGGCGCCCATCATGACCTTGTCCTTGGCATCCTCGAATTCGAGCATGGTGACGAGACGCTTGGAGCGCCGCGCGGCCATCAGCGCCGCCTCGTTGACGAGGTTGGCGAGATCGGCGCCCGAGAAGCCGGGCGTGCCACGGGCGATCGTCCGCAGATTGACGTTCGGTGCCAGCGGCACGTTGCGCACATGCACCTTCAGGATCTTCTCGCGGCCGCCGACATCCGGGTTCGGCACCATCACCTGCCGGTCGAAGCGGCCCGGGCGCAACAGCGCCGGGTCGAGCACGTCCGGACGGTTGGTCGCGGCGATCAGGATCACGCCTTCGTTCGATTCGAAGCCGTCCATCTCGACCAGAAGCTGGTTCAGCGTCTGCTCGCGTTCGTCATTGCCGCCGCCGAGGCCGGCGCCGCGATGGCGGCCGACCGCGTCGATCTCGTCGATGAAGATGATGCAGGGGCTGTTCTTCTTGGCCTGCTCGAACATGTCGCGCACGCGGCTGGCGCCTACGCCGACGAACATCTCGACGAAGTCCGAACCGGAGATGGTGAAGAACGGCACGTTGGCTTCACCGGCCACCGAGCGGGCGAGCAGCGTCTTGCCGGTTCCCGGAGGGCCGACGAGCAGCACGCCGCGCGGGATCTTGCCGCCGAGGCGCTGGAACTTCTGCGGCTCGCGCAGGAATTCGACGACCTCTTCCAGGTCCTGCTTGGCCTCGTCGACGCCGGCGACGTCGGCGAAGGTGACGCGGCCATGGGCCTCGGTCAGGAGCTTGGCCTTGGACTTGCCGAAGCCCATCGCCTTGCCGCCGGCACCGCCCTGCATCTGGCGCATCAGGAAGATCCAGACCGCGAGGATCAGGAGGATCGGGCCGAAGGACAGCAGCATCGACCAGATCGGGTTGCTGTTGTCACCCGGAGGGCTGGCATTGATCTGGACGTTCTGGGCCTCGAGCCGCTCGACCAGCTGCGCGTCTTCCGGCGCATAGGTCTGGAAGGGCGGCGAGGAATCCGAATATTTGCCGCTGATGCGCTGGCCCTGGATCGTCACGGCCTCGACACGGCCGGATTTCACGTCGGACAGGAACTGCGAATACGGGATGTCGCGGGCGCCGGCGGTTTGCGAACCGTTCGAAAACAGCTGGAAAAGCGCGATCAGCAAGAGAGCGATGATCGCCCACAGCGCGAAGTTTCGAAAGTTCTGGTTCATCGATCTTCCTGGAATGGACGCCCGAAGTCACGAGGACGATTGGCTCGAAGATAGGTGCTGCCCCCCTTCTTGCCAACAAGGTCAGGCGGTTTTGCGGCAATTTGCACCGGTTGGCGGCGCAGGGTGGTTACCGCGGCTTTGCACTCGGCCCGGCCCGGCCGCCCGTTGGCGGCGGCAGATCGCGGGTCAGGCTCCAGCCGACGAGCGACCGGATCGCCAGCAGCGGCGTTCCCGCGGCGACCTTGCCGCCGAGCTGTGCGGGGATGGCGACAAGGCTATCGCCGGCAACGAGCACGGGCAAGGTCTTCTCGACCGGATTGCCCCGGCCGAGATCCCCGAAGGCGACGAGCCGCCCCCCACAATGTGAGGGCCCGGCGCCGGCATCGACCACGAAACGGCCGTCGAAGACCCGTTCTCCCGCCGTCGCCGTCAGCACAGCGATCCCGGCCCGGCCGTATTCGCGCATCAGGGCGATCGTTTCGCCTGGCACCGCCCGCACACCCGCCAGCGTGCGGGCCCCGTCCGATTCGCCGCGCAGCGCCTCCAGAAGCCGGATCGTCGCCGGGCCCTCGGGACCATGCCCCCTGCCCCCGACCGCCGCGATGGCGCGTTGCAGAAGGACGAACGCCGTGTCGTCGCCGAGGCCCCGCAGCGCATCCCGGTCGATCTCCAGCGTGCCGGCCTCCGTCAGGCAAAGCTCACCCGCCGCCTGCATCGCGGCGACGGCCTCGCCGAGCCCGGCTTCCAGCGCGTCGCGTTCCGATCGATGCCCGGCGATTCGCGCCCGCAGCGCGTCCCGGTCCAGCCCGCCCGCCGCGATCTGCCGGCGAAGCTCCACCCGGCGCGAGCCCGGATCGTCATTCGTCGGGTCCGTGACGGCCGGCAGGCCATGCGCCGCCACGCTTGCCTTCAGCCGGTCGCCGGCAATGTCCAGGAACGGCCGCGCCAGGACGAGATCCGGCGCCAGCGACCGCACCGGGCGCATGCCCGCCAGGCCGACGACCCCGGCGCCGCGTTCGCGCGCCAGCAGGTGAGTCTCGCACTGGTCGTCTGCGTGATGGGCGGTCAAGATCACTGTCGCGCCGAAGCGCCGGGCCGCATTTGCGAGCAGCGCGTAGCGGGCCTCGCGGGCCGCCGCCGCAATGTTGCCGGTCCGGGCCGGCGCGGCCCAGCGCAGCGTTTCGTGGCCGAGGCCGAAGCGCGCGGCAACGCCCGCGACGTAGCGCGCTTCGGCCGCCGAGGCGTCGCGCAGGCCGTGGTCGACGGTGACGATGTGAAATCGGGTTTGCGGCAGCGCTGCGGTGCCCTGCAGGGCGATGGCCGCGAGAACCAGCGCCAGCGAATCGGGGCCGCCGGACACGGCAAGGATGGCGCGGTCGCGGAAGCCTGTCAGGGCGGCCGCCTGGTGCAGCGAATGGGTCAGGAGCTCGGCAAGGGCAAGCCGGTCGAGCGGCGCGGCGTCGGGACGGGCGCGGGGAATGTCCAGGCGCAGGCCGCGGCGGTCCGCGGCGGGTGTCAGCAGTTGGCCGACTTTTCCTCGCTCGCCAGCTTCTTGCGCACGTTGCTGCTCATCTGCGGATAGCGTTTGGCCACTTCCTTGTAGGTGATGCACGCGGTTTCCCGATTGTCGAGCTTGGCCAGCGACATGCCCAGCTTCAGCATCATCTCCGGCGCCTTGCCGTTCTCCGGCGCGCTCTTCTGCGCCTCGAGGAACACCTCGGCCGCGTCGGCGAATTTCTGCTGCTGGTACAGGCTCTCGCCCAGCCAGTAGCGCGCATCCGGCGCATCCTCGGCGGTCGGATAGGTCTGGGCATACTGGCGGAAGGCCTGCTCGGCGAGCTGGTAGTCGCCGGCCAGGAGGTAGTTGTAGGCCAGGTCGTAGGTCTCGCCCTGCCCGCCCGGCGTGATCGCCGCGACGGTGCTGGAGCCGCCCGACGACGCGCTGTCGCCAAGGCCGGGCACGCCGGTCTGCAGATTGGTCGTGTCGAGCGCGCCGGTGGCAAGCTCGCCGTCCTCCAGGAGACGACCGATGTCGTCTCCCGTGGCGGCCTGCTGGCTGTCGCCGGGCTGCTCAGGCATGGCCGAGCCGGCGTCGCCGCGCTGCTCGTTGACCGAGGTGCCCGCGGCACCCGCTCCGCCGCCCTCGAGCTGCTGGAAGCGGAACTCGTTGTCCTCGAGCTGCTTGCGCATGTCTTCCTGGGTGCGCAGCAGCTGGAAGCTCAGTTCCTCGACCCGGCCATTCAGCCGGCGGACCTCTTCCTCGAGCTGGTTGATGCGCACGCTGACGTCGCCGGCCTGCGCCATGCGCACGGGGGCGGTCCGCGTCTCGGCCGGCGCCTGGCGTGCAGCGCCGGATGCGGACTCGCCGAAGAGCCCGGGCAATTCGAAGGCCGACGCCCCGCCGGTCGCGGTACCCATCAGGGCCAGCGCCGATACGGCAAGGATCGTTTGTCGAAACATCATGAACACAGTTCCTCGACGGCTGGAAACGGCAATGGCCGCCGCGGCGCGAACGCAATGGTTCGTGCAGCGACGGCGCGGTTTCCTAGCATGGAACGAGGCAGTTCGGCCAAAGTTGGGCAGCGCCCTGCTTTCGCCGTGGATGCCGCCGGTCGCATCGCGAACCGGCGACGATTCGTCAGGCCGATCAGCTGCCGGCGCCGCTCAGGACGGTGACGGCGCGGCGGTTCTGCGACCAGCAGGAAATGTCGTCGCAGACGGCGACCGGACGTTCCTTGCCGTAGGAGATGGTGCGCATCCGGTTGGCCGGCACGCCCTGCTGGACGAGGTAGTCGCGGGTCGCGGCGGCGCGGCGTGCGCCGAGTGCCAGGTTGTACTCGCGGGTGCCGCGCTCGTCGGCATGGCCTTCGATCACGATCGAGTACTGCGAATACTGGTTCAGCCAGCGCGCCTGCTGCGTCAGCGTCTGCTGGGCGTCGGCCCGCAGCGAGGTCGAGTCGGTGTCGAAGAACACCCGGTCACCGACATTGACGGTGAAGTCCTGGGTCGAGCCCGGCGTCGCGCTGCCATAGGCGCCGTTGGCACCGTTGGCCCCGTTCAGACCGAGACCTGCCGCGTTGTCCGGCAGGGCGTCCTTCTTGCTGGCGCAGCCAGCGACCGCCAGGCTGGCGACGACGGCGAATGCGATGCGGCTCTTCACCCCGAAAATGCTCCGGCGCATGGCCAGCTCCTTTGAAAACAGTGGGTTTGGGTTACGCGACGTTTACCCTGACGCCACTTAACGACACGTAAAAACGGCGGCGCTTCGGTGCGCCCAACGCGGCTCATCCCGTTGAATTATCGCCGGAATGAGGCCGCCGCCGGATCGTTGCCCGGTTTCCGCCATGTTGCGGCATTTCCGCAACATTCACGCCATAATCGGGCCCCGGGCTTGCCCGGGGCTGGCCTTGCGGCGGCCCTATTCGAGGGAGGGCGACCAGGCCGGGTCCGAGGCGTAGCTCGGGGTCGGGATCTTCTGCTCGTTGTAGCCCGTCAGATCGATCGAATAGAGCTGCGGTCCGCCGCCGCCCCGCTGGTCGCGGAAGAACATCAGGACACGGCCGTTCGGCGCCCAGGTCGGGCCCTCATTGTGGAAGCCCGAGGTCAGGATGCGCTCGCCCGAACCGTCCGGCCGCATGACGCCGATCTGGAACTGCCCGCCGCTCTGCTTGGTGAAGGCGATCAGGTCGCCGCGCGGCGACCAGACCGGGGTCGAATAGGAGCCGTCGCCGAACGAAATGCGCTGCTGGCCCGAGCCGTCGGCCCCCATCACGTAGAGCTGCTGGCGTCCGCCGCGGTCGGATTCGAACACGATCCGGCGCCCGTCCGGCGAATAGGACGGCGAGGTGTCGATGGCCGTGGTCGAGGTCAGCCGGGTCGTCGCCCGCGAGCGCAGATCCATGGCGTAGATATTGGCGTTGCCCTCCTGCTGGAGGCTCATGATCACCTTCTGGCCGTCCGGCGAGAAGCGCGGCGAGAAGGTCATGCCGGGGAAGTTGCCGACGATCTCGCGCTGGCCGGTTTCCAGCTGCAGGAGATAGACCCGCGGCTCGCCATTGCCGAAGGACATGTAGGTGACCTCCTGGCGGCTCGGCGAGAAGCGCGGCGTCAGCACCAGCTCGCTGCCGTCGGTCAGATAGCGCAGATTGGCGCCGTCCTGGTCCATGATGGCGAGGCGCTTGACCCGCTTGTCCTTGGTGCCGCTCTCGGAGACGAAGACGATGCGGGTGTCGAAATAGCCCTTCTCGCCGGTCAGCCGCTCATAGATCGCGTCGGCGATGATGTGGGCGACCCGGCGCCAGTTCTCCGGATTGGTGTAGAACTGCTGGCCGTCGAGCTGCTGGCCCGCAAACGTGTCCCACAGGCGGAACTCGACGCGCAGCCGTCCGTCGGCCTCCGGCGAGACCCGGCCGACCACCAGCGCCTGGGCGTTGATGACGGTCCAGTCCTTGAAGGACGGCGTCGTGTCGGTGGTCAGGCCGGACTGGATGAAGGCCGCCCGGTCGATCGGCGCGAACAGGCCCGAGCGCTTCAGGTCGGCCTGGACGACGTCGGAAATCTGCTTGCCGATGCCGTCGGCCGACTGGAAGTCGGTGATGGCGATCGGCAGCGGCTCGACATTGCCCTGGGTCACGTCGATCTCGACCGCCGCGGCGGCCGGTGCCAGTGCCACGAAAGCGCCGGAGATCGCCATCGCGATCACGAGCGCGCCCTTGATGATCATCTTCATGTCAGACCTTCAACTGCGGTCGGAGACCTGCGCCGGCCGGTTGGCCGCGCCTCTCCTGTTTGAACTGGTACGGAAAATCCCCCGGCAGGCTGGGCCGGGGAATCGATCTTCCCTCGTCCGCTTCCTACCATCCAATAGGGGGATTGTATGGCGTCCTGCCGCAACGGCGACCGGGCGGCTGGCGCCCGGACCGGCGATCCGGCGGCCGGATCATGATCGAAACCGGGTCGCCGCGCCGTCGCCATCAGAACATCTGGCTCGGATCGAAATTGACCACGACGTCGGCCCAGGTGTCGTACTTCTCGGCCGGCAGATTGTAGGGCGCGCAGCGCTGCACGGCGCGCAATGCCGCCTCGCCCGCCACCCGCTCGATCATCGAGCCGCCGCCGCCGCCGATGATCTGCGGCCGCGCTTCCAGTTCGCCCGACGGATCGAGCCGCATCTGGATCGAGATTCGCAGCGAACCGGCTTCCGACACGCCCGAGGGCGGCGACCAGCAGCGCTGGATCTGCCCGCGCAGCGCGTCGAGTTCGCTCTGGGAGAGCTTGCCGCCGGTCTGGCGATCGGTGCCGAGCGAGGCCTGTTGGTCCGAGCGCTTGGCGCCGCCGCCGGCCGACTTCTCCTTGTTCAGGAGCGCGGCGATCTGGTCGGCGTCGAACTGGCTCTCTTCCGGCGTCCGCGTCTCGGCCTGCTTCGTCGGCTCCGGCCTTTTCGGCTCGACGGGCTTGGTCTCGGCGACCTTCGGTGCGGGCGCCGGCGGCTTCGGCTTGGTCGCCGGCACCGGCACGTTCTGCGGCACGGGATCGGGTTCCGGCGCGGCCTCGGCCTCGGCGATCGCCTGCTCCACCGGGTCGGGCTGCGGCGGCGTCACCTCGGCGGGCTGTTCCGGCGTCGGCTCGGGTTCGGGCTGCGGCTCCGGCGGGGTCGGCGCGGGGGCGGGCTCCGGCTCGGGCGCAGGTTCCGGCTCAGGCGTCGGTGGCGTCGGCTCGGACGGCTGGGCGGCGGCCGCCTGCTCGGTCGGGGTCGGGCGCTTGACCGGCGTCGGCGGGGTGGCGAGATCGGTCTCGTTGTCGCCGACATTCTCCGCCGGCATCGGCAGCGTCTCGGGGGTCTCGGTCGGGTTGGGCGCCGGCGTCTCGGTGACCGGCGCGTCCTTGGCACCGATCATCGACTGCGAGAATTCCTCGATCGGCACGAGGTCCACCGGCAGCGATTCCACCGGCGCCATCTGCAGCGGCTCGGGCGCCGACAGGGACCACAGGCCCCAGGTCAGGACCGCTCCGTGCAGAAGGGTGGAAAGGACGACGCCGGACTTCATCGAAAGCTGGTTTCGCTCAAGCGTTTTCTTGATCGGTCACGAGACCGATATTGCGGAAGCCGGCGGCCGAGATCCGCGCCATGACGCGCATCACCGTGCCGTAATCGGCCGAACGGTCGCCGCGCACGAAGATGCGCTCCTCGTAGCCGGCCTTGGCCACGGCCTGCAGCTTGGCCACGACCTCGTCGATCGGGATCACCGTGTCGTTGAGATAGATCTCGCCGTCCGAATTCACCGAGATGGTGATCGGCTGGGTGTCCGAATTCATCGCCTTGGCCTGGGTCTCAGGCAGTTCGATCGGCACGCCCACGGTCAGGAGGGGCGCGGCGACCATGAAGATGATCAGCAGCACCAGCATCACGTCGACCATCGGCGTGACGTTGATCTCGCTCATCGGCTGACGGCGACCGCGGCCCCGACCGCGTCGCGACCCGCTGGAACGCCCGGTTCCGGCAGACATGCCCATCTGTCATTCCCTTCCCGGTCGCACGGACCGGCGTTTCACGCGCTCAGCGCGAGGACAGCTTCTCGTCGATCTGCCGCGACAGGATCGCGGAGAACTCGTCGGCGAAGGATTCCAGCCGCATGCCCAGCTTGCCGGCATCGGCCGACAGCTTGTTGTAGGCAATGACGGCGGGGATGGCGGCGACGAGGCCGATGGCGGTCGCCAAAAGCGCTTCCGCGATACCCGGCGCCACGACGGCAAGGCTGGTCTGCTGCGACCCGGCGATCGCCTGGAACGAGGTCATGATGCCGATGACCGTGCCGAACAGGCCGACGAAGGGGGCCGCCGAGCCGATGGTGGCGAGGAAGCCGAGCCGCGATTCCAGCTCGTCCATCTCGCGGGCCAGGGTCACGTCCATCGCCTTGTCGATCCGGGTCTGCAGGCCGAGCGGCGAACGGGCGCCCTTCTCGAACGACTTCTTCCACTCGCGCATCGCCGCGACGAACAAGGCGCCCATGCCCGACGTCTTGCGCTCGGACAGGTTGTGATAGAGGTCCTCCAGCGACTGGCCCGACCAGAAATTGCTCTCGAACTTGTTGAGCTGGCGGCGGAACCGGCCATAGCGCAACGACTTGTCGATGATGATCGCCCAGGTCCAGACCGAAGCAGCCATGAGCCCGATCATCACCAGCTTCACGATGAAGCCGGCCTGCCAGAACAGGTCCCAGAGGGACACCGAACCGGCGGCGTGTAGCGTTCCCTGAACGACGTCAGCGTCCATTCCCAGTCATCCTCGATATTCGGAACCGTCGGCAGCCTGCAGCAGGTGCGCGCCTCTCGGCACCGTCCCGCCCATATCGGCCCCGACATGCAGCAAATTCGGCCATTCGGCCGCGTAAACCCCTGATGCCCTTTCACAAGCGAATCCGGTGAAAGAATGGCGTGGTTCGGCTCAAATCCGATTCGCGCCATTGATGCACCGGTAGGGTTAACGAGCCGTTACCGCCCACGCCCGGCCGGCCCGCGCCTCACGCCTCGGCGGCGGGCTGCAGCAGCGCCTGCATCTCCTTCGGCATGCGCATCGGCTTGCCGCCGGGCGAGATCACCGCGACCTTCACCATCGCCTCGATCAGCGCCGTGTCGCCGCAGGAGATGCGCTGGGCAAGGACGATCCGCGCGCCGCCGAGGAGTGCCGTGCGGGTGGTCACGGTGACCACGTCGTCGATCCGCGCCGGCCGCAGGAAGTCGATGTCCATGTGCCGCACGGCAAAGGCCATCGGCGCACCGTAGCGTCCGTCCATCAATTCGCCGTGGCCGATCCCCTTCAGCCGCAGGAAGTCCGAGCGTCCCCTTTCGAGGAAGTGCAGGTAGCGGGCGTGATAGACGACGCCGGAGAAGTCGGTGTCCTCGAAATAGATGCGCACGTCGAGCGCGTGGCCGTCCTCGGTCAGCCGTCCGGCCAGTCCATCGGTCATCGCCAGCTCCTTTCACCTCGCGGTCGCGGCACGCGCCGGTCGCACGCCCGTTCCGGCACTGTGTCACGCCTCTGTAACAGGCCGACCTCATAGACGCGCCATTCGCGTCAAGCAAAGGAACCGCCGCCGTGATCTCGCCGCTCCGCCTCAGCCTCGCCGCCCTTCTCGCCACCAGCGCGCTCGCCGCGCCGGCCACTGCGATGGCCGAGCCGGTGTTCCGGCGCATCGCCAGCTTCCCGGTCGCCGCCAACCTGCCGGCCGAGATGCCCGCCGAGACCGAGACCTCCTCGGAGATCATCACCGCCAGCGCCGACGGCAACACCCTGATCTACTCCGACAGCCCGGCCGGCGGCATCGGCCTGATCGACATCACCGATCCGAAGGCCCCGAAGGCCGGCGGCTTCCTGGCGATGGACGGCGAGCCCACCTCCGTGGCGGTCGCCGGCGGCAATGTCCTCGTCGGCGTCAACACCTCGCCGAGCTACACCGCGCCGTCGGGCCGCCTGGCGGTGATCGACATCGTGGCCAAGACCGAGACGGCCTCCTGCGATCTCGGCGGCCAGCCCGATTCCGTCGCGGTCTCGAAGGACGGCGCCTATGCCGCCATCGCCATCGAGAACGAGCGCGACGAGGACCTCGACGACGGCGCCCTGCCGCAGATGCCGGCCGGCTTCCTCGCCATCGTCAAGCTGGCCGACGGCGTGCCGGACTGCGCCTCCCTGACGAAGGTCGAGCTGACCGGCCTCGCCGACATCGCGCCGGAAGATCCGGAGCCGGAATATGTCGACTTCAACGATGCCGGCGAGATCGTCGTTTCGCTGCAGGAGAACAACCATTTTGCCATCGTCGACGCGGCGACCGGCGAAGTCACCGCCGACTTTTCCGCCGGCGCCGTCGACCTCGACGGCATCGACACCGAGGACGACCGCGAACTTTCCTTCACCGGCAGCCAGGCCGGCCGCAAGCGCGAGCCCGACACCGTCCAGTGGATCGACAACGACCGCTTCGTCTCCGCCAATGAAGGCGACTACGACGGCGGCTCGCGCTCCTTCACCGTGTGGAACAGGGACGGCAGCGTCGCCTGGGAATCTGGCCCGTCCTTCGAATACGAGGTCATCCGCGCCGGCCATTATCCGGACAAGCGCTCCGACGCCAAGGGCGTCGAGCCCGAGGGTCTGGAAGTCGCGACCTTCGACGGCACGACCTACGCCTTCGTCCTGTCCGAGCGCGGCTCGGCCGTCGGCGTCTACGCTCTCGGCGACGGCGATCCCGTCTTCACCCAGCTCCTGCCCTCGGGCGTCGCCCCGGAGGGCGCCATCGCCATCCCGTCGCGCAACCTTTTGGTCACCTCCAACGAGGCCGATCTCGTCGAGGATGGCGGCGCCCGCTCCCACGTGATGATCTACGAGCGCGGCGAAGGCGAGAGCGCCTATCCGATGATCGTCTCTGAAGACGATGCCGACGGCCGCCCGGTCGGCTGGGGCGCCCTTTCGGGCCTTGCCGCCGACGCCGACAGCGCCACCACCCTCCACGCCGTCAGCGACAGCTTCTACACCAGCCAGCCGGCGATCTTCACCATCGACGCGTCTGAGAAGCCGGCCCGCATCACCGCCAGGACGGTCGTCACCCGTGACGGCGAGCCCGCCGAGGCTCTCGACCTCGAAGGCATCACCGCGGACGGCGAAGGCGGCTTCTGGCTCGCCAGCGAAGGCAATCTCGAGAAGGACGTGCCGCACCAGCTTCTGCGCGTGGACGCCGCCGGCGCCATCACCGAGGAAGTGCCCTTCCCCGAAGCGCTCGTCGACGGTTCCACCCGCTTCGGCGCCGAGGGCGTGACTCTGGACGGCGACACGCTCTGGGTCGCCATCCAGCGCGAATGGGCGGACGATGCCAAGGGCACCGTGAAACTTCTCGCCTACAAGCCGGCCTCGAAGGAATGGAGTGCCGTCAGCTACGCGCTGGAGAGCACCGGGAAGGGCTGGGTCGGCCTGTCGGAGATCACCGCCAGCGGCGACTGGCTCTATGTTCTCGAGCGCGACAACCAGATCGGCGACGGCGCCCGGCTGAAGAAGCTCTTCCGCGTAGCCAAGGCCGACCTGAAGCCCGCCCCGCTCGGCGGCGACCTGCCGACCGTCACCAAGGAGGAGGTCCACGACTTCCTGCCCGACCTGAAGGCCACCGGCGGCTATGTCGTCGACAAGATCGAGGGCTTCACCATCGCGAGCGACGGCACCGCCTATGCGGTCACCGACAATGACGGCGTCGACGATTCCTCCGGCGAGACGCTGTTCTTCTCGATCGGCAAGCTCTAGCCCGCCATCCAGGAGCCGCGACCGGGGCATCCCGCCCCGGCCGGACCAATTCATCGAAAGGGCGCGCTCCACTCGTCGGGGCGCGCCCTTTTCGTTGTTCAGCGCGCAGGCGTGTCGGAGGCCGCGCCTGTCGGCGCGGAGGGCACGGTGCGCCTGGGCGGCGCGAATTGCGATCCTTCATAGGTCTCGCACAGCCCGGTCTTGCCCTTCGGCGCGACGCAGCTCGCATTCAGCATGCCCCAGACCATGTCCATCGGCAGGACCCGCATCTGGTTCGTGCCCGTGGCATAGAACCAGTCCGGGTCCGGCGCGCCGTTCACCGTCTGGCTCAGGCCGAACAGATTGAGGTCGTTGCTGGCGCCGATCCCCGGCACGCCGGGATTGCCGGTGGCGTCCGGCCCGGCCTGGGAATGGCAGGTCATGCAGGAGGCCGAATTGACGAAGCCGCCTTCGGTGATCGACTGGCCGGCATGGGTCGGCATGCCCGTCGGCATGACGAACTCCGTCTGCGAGGCCTTCAGCCGGTAGCTGCGCCACGCCGGATCGGCCGCCGACGGCCTGTCCGGATCCTGCGGCCCGTCACCCGTGGCAATGCCCATGGCGGCCATCAGCCCGTCCAGCGCCGGGGTGATCCGCTCGCCGGTCTCCTCCGGCGTGTAGGGCGTGCCCATGTCGAAGACGATGTCCTGCGTGGCGTCCTCGGAGTTCTCGGTCTTCGGCGGAATGTAGTTCTGGCCGAAGCTCTCGCCCTCCACCGTCACGCCGGCGGCGCTGTAGCCGTAGGAATCGTTGCAGCCGGTGAAGTCGCAGCGGCCGAGATTGCCGACATGCTCCATGGCGTACCAGTGCCAGGTCGGGATCGCCTTCGACGCCGCCGTCACCGCGACGAGATAGTAGAGTTCCGGTTCCTCGTCGCCCGGCGCCAGCGTCTCCTCGATCAGCATCGTCACATAGGGCGCGTCGGGATCGTTCGGCGGATTGAGCGTTCGCCCGGCATCGTCCTCGCGCCAGATCAGGCCGTTTTCCAGCATCTGCGACTGGCTGAGGAAGTCGACCTTGAACATCACCGCATCGGTCGGATAGTCGATCGCCAGCGCCGCGTTGTTGTAGGGCGCATTGACGTTCACCCAGTCCTGCATCGCGGTGAAGCGGGCGCCGAGACTCTCCTTGTTGTAGAGGTTCTGCGCGAAGGTGTAGCGCACGAAAGACCGGTTGCGGAACACGATCTCCGCCTCCTCCTGGCGCAGCACCCGCGCGGGATCGAGCCGTTCCAGGAAGTCGTGGGTGTGGCTCGGGCTCGGCCGCGCCACGGTGATCGGCGGCGGATTGGTCCAGTCCGGCGGATAGAACGGGCAGCCGGCCGGCGGCGCCTCGCCCAGCGGCGGCGTCTCGTCGAACACCGCCGGATCGCAGCAATCCTCCGGCGAGCCCTCGCGTCCGCAGATCGCCTTCGGGTCGTCGATCCAGATCGTCTGGTCGGTGCCCCAGGTCCAGAACGCCTGCTCGACCGCCGTCAGGAACGAGGTCCAGCCGAAGGCATCGGGACAGCTCACCGCCGGATTGCCGATCGCCTCGGGCCAGCTCACCATGCCGTTCGCGGCGCTGGGCTCGCAGCCCGGCCGGTCCCGCACGTCGGCCCGGAACAGGCTCGCCTGCTGGATCTGGTTCGGCGCCGCCGCCTGTCCCTGCGCTTCCGCGCCGGCCGCCAGCAGCACAGTGGCCGCAAGCAGCGATCGGGCGATCGTTCGATGGGTCATGCCGTCCTCCCGTTGATGCCTGGTCGTGTGAACCCTCCGCCCCGTCCCGCCGCGTCAGGCCGCCGGCAGCAGGGCGACCACCGGCAGGTGATCCGATTGCAGCTTGTCCGGCGGATAATTGGGCGGGATCCGGTCGGCCGCCGGGCCGGCACTGTCGAAGACGTAGTCGCCCGCCCGGTCGCCCTGGGCGAGGCTGCGCGGTGCGAGATCGCGCCATTCCCACGCCAGGCTCGCTTCCTGCAGCCCGATGAAGGCGAAGCCGTCCATGCCCATCGCCTCGGGCATCGCGTCGATGCAATGGGCGACGTTGACGGCGCGGCGGGTCAGATGCGGATTACCGGGGACGAAGGTGCAGGCATCGCCCAGCGGCAAGCCATGGTGATGGCTCATCGCCTCCCAGCAGACATTGTAGCTGAGCACCAGAAGCGCGTCTGTCCCGCTGTCCGCCATCGCCGACCACCTTCCGCTGCGGAATGCTACCAGCAGGGCAGGCTCCTGACCAGCCTTCGCGTCGACGTTGTCGCCCCGGCCGGCGGCGAGACCGAACACATCCGGGCGTTTGACCCGTTGCCCGGCCAGAGGACCGACGGCCGCGACCACTTGCCGCCCCGCGGCGCCTCGCTAGCTTTCGCCAGCACGAGAAACCCGATTGCGAGGAGAGCGGCATGGCACGCGAACGCTATTACGTCCTGAAGGATGGCGACGGCTGGAAAGTACGTCACAACGACAAGGACACGCCCTACGACACCCAGGCGGAGGCGATGGACGCCGCCCGCGACGCGGCCCACAAGATGCATGACAGCGGCACCGACTCCCAGGTCCTGGTGCAGGGCAGCGACGGCCAGTGGCAGACGGAATGGACCTACGGCAACGATCCCTACCCGCCGGCCGGCTGACCCGGCGCACCCAGCCTTCCCTTTGTTGGATCGGCCGCTGACAAAGCGGCCGGTCCCAGCGCCTCCCGCCGGCTCCGGGCACCCATCGTTTCGGATTCACGCGGCAATGGCGGCTTGGAGCTTGTGCCGGGCCGTGCGGGCCATATCTGCACTCGCCCGACCCGAGGAGCCGCGATGCGTGCGTTCATCCAGCAATATTACCAGCGCGTCGTCGCAAGCTACTGGTTCATCCCCTCGATCATGGCGGTCAGCGCCGCGGTTCTGGCCTTCGTCCTGATCGAGATCGACGCCCGGGTCCCGCTCGACGCCTTCGGCGAGAGCCCGTTCTTCTACGCCACCCAGCCGGACGGGGCCCGCGCCATCCTCAGCGCCATCGGCGGCTCGATGATCGGGGTGGCCGGTACCGTCTTCTCGGTCACCATGGCGACGGTCGTCTTCGCCTCCGGCAGCTACGGCCCGCGTCTCCTGACCAATTTCATGAACGACCGCGGCAACCAGATCACCCTCGGCGTCTTCGTCGCGACCTTCATCTATTCCATGCTGGTGCTGCGCAGCGTCCGCGATGGCGGCGAGGACGACGTCTATGCCGCGATGTTCGTGCCCAACATCGCGATCTTCGGCGCCATCATTCTGGCCATCGGCTCGATCGGCGTCTTGATCTTCTTCATCCACCACGTCCCGTCCAACATCCACATCTCCAACGTCATCGCCGGCATCGGCGAGGCGCTGTGCAAGCAGATCGAGAAGGCGTTTCCGGTCCGCGGCGACGTGGAGGACGGCGAGGCGACCGGCGAAGCCCAGCCGGCCGGCCTCCTGTGGCAGGTGCCGCCCTGCTTCGGCGACGACATCGACGAGGCGGCGGCCACCGTGCCCTATGCCGAGATCGTCTCCGACCGCAGCGGCTATCTCCAGATCATCGACCACGAGACCCTCATCGAGGCGGCGCAGAAGGCCGACATCGTCGTGCGGATGAACTGCCGGACCGGCATGTTCGTGCATCCCGGCAAGGTGATCTTCCACGCCTGGCCGAGCGAGCGCGTCACCGACGAAACCCGCACCGCCCTCGTCGCCTCCATCGCCTGCGGCAACCAGCGCAGCCCGCATCAGGACCAGGTCTTCCTCGTCGACGAACTGGTCGAGATCGCCGGCCGGGCCCTGTCACCGGGCGTCAACGACCCCTTCACCGCGATCACCTGCATGGACTGGCTGACCGCCGCCATGTCCCGCATGGTCGGGCGCGGCAAGGCCGATCCGCTGCATGTCGACAGCGACGGCAAGCTGCGGGTCATCGACCTGCCGCGCAGCTTCGCCGAATATCTGGAATATTCCTTCGGCCATCTGCGCCAGTATGCGGCCACCGACATGATCGCTGGCGAGCATTACCTCGCCTGCCTGGAGCAGATCGCCCCGGCCGCCACGCGGCCGCGTGACATCGCCGCGCTGCGCCGCCAGTGCGACGCCTTCATGGGTCTCGCGCGTCTCGGCCTCGACGGCGCCGCCCTCGCCGTGGTCGAGACCCGCGCCGCGCATCTGGCCGCGACCCTCGACCATCCGGCCCATCGCCTCGCCTATCCGGTGCCCGATGGCGAGCGCATGGCGCGGCTGGACACCGGGCACCACCCGGCCTCGGCCTGAACCGCCCGCCTCAATCGGCGTCGGCGCCGTCCTCGAAGAGGCTCGCCTGCGATCCCTGATAGGTGCTCGGCACCGCCAGCCCAAGATGGGCGAAAGCCCGCTGGGTGAGCAGGCGCCCGCGCGGGGTGCGCTGCAGGAAGCCCTGCTGCAGGAGATACGGCTCGACGATGTCCTCGATGGCGTCGCGCGGTTCCGACAGCGCCGCGGCGATGGTCTCGATGCCCACGGGCCCGCCGCCGAAATTCATCGCGATCAGCTCCAGGTAGCGCCGATCGAGCTGGTCGAGGCCGAGACTGTCCACTTCCAGCCGCGACAGCGCCTCGTCGGCCACCTTGCGGTCCACGGTCTCCGCGCCGGCGACGTCGGCGAAGTCGCGCACCCGGCGCAGCAGCCGGCCGGCGATGCGCGGCGTGCCGCGGGCCCGCCGGGCTATCTCGCGGGCGCCGTCCTCGGCCATGGGCAGCCGCATCAGCCGCGCGCCGCGGGTGACGATATGCTCCAGCTCCGCCACCGTGTAGAAATTCAGCCTCACCGGGATGCCGAAACGGTCGCGCAGCGGCGTCGTCAGCAACCCCAGCCGCGTCGTCGCCGCGACCAGGGTGAATTTCGACAGGTCGATCTTCACCGAACGCGCCGCCGGCCCCTCGCCGATGATCAGGTCGAGCTGGAAATCCTCCATCGCCGGATAGAGGATTTCCTCCACCGCCGGGCTCAGCCGGTGGATTTCGTCGATGAACAGGACGTCGCGCTCTTCCAGATTGGTCAGCAGCGCCGCCAGATCGCCGGCCTTGGCGATCACCGGGCCCGAGGTCGAGCGGAAATTGACGCCAAGCTCCTTGGCCATGATCTGCGCCAGCGTCGTCTTGCCGAGCCCCGGCGGCCCGACGAACAGCACGTGATCCAGTGCCTCGCCGCGATTCTTCGCCGCCTCGATGAAGATCTTGAGGTTGGCGCGCGCCGCCGCCTGGCCGACGAAATCGTCCAGTCGCTGCGGCCGCAGGGTCGCGTCGATGTCCTCGCCGTGCTTCTCGGGAGTGATCAGGCGGGCGTCGCTCATAAGGGCCGTTCCGTCGCGATGGGACAATCTGCCTGCAAGACCAGAGGCGCGGCCGGTCGCGGGCAGGTTCCGCAATGGCCGTTCGGCGCCGTCATGTCAAAACCGGCCGGCCGGCGATCCGTCCCCGGCCCCGGCGGCGCCATTCGCCGCCTCAGCGGCTCAGCGCCTTCAGCCCCAGCCGGATCAGCTTCGCGCTGTCCGGCGCCTCGCCGGCATCCTTCAGCGCCTTCGCCACGGCCTCGGCCGCCTGGTCGCGCGGATAGCCGAGATTGACCAGCGCCGAGACCGCATCGGCCACCGGCGCGGCGGCTGTGCCGCCGCCGATGTCGCGCTTCAGTCCCAGGCTCTCGTCGCTGCCGGCGCCCGAGAAGGCCGGCGCCTTGTCCTTCAGCTCGGCAACGATCCGCGCGGCGACCTTCGGCCCGACGCCGGGCGCGCGCGCCACCATCGCCTTGTCCTGCAACGCCACCGCATTGGCGAGATCCCCGGCCGACAGCGTGCCGATCACCGCCAGCGCCACCCGCGCGCCGACGCCCTGCACCATCTGCAGCAGCCGGAACCAGTCCTGCTCAGCCCGCGTCGCAAAGCCGTAGAGCCGCAGCATGTCCTCGCGCACATAGGTGTCGATGAACAGCACCACCGCCTCGCCCTCGCCCGGCAGCGCCGCCAGGGTGCGCGCGCCGCAAAAGGCGACATAGCCGACGCCGTGGACGTCGACGACCACGTGGTCCTCGCCGATCTCGTCGACGGTGCCCTTCAGTTTGCCGATCACGAATGCGTCTCCAGGCGGTGGGAATCGAAGGCGGGTCTGCGGCAAGGCATGCCCGCGCCGTCGCTTACCACGATCGGCGCATCCTCGCCGACAGTCCCGGCTGGCAGCGCCGGGCGCGGGCCGCGACGGGCGGACGGATTGGCGCGCACCCTCACAGGCCGGCCAAAAGCGCCCGCGACTGGGCCGACTGGCGATGATGGCTGTGGCAGATGGCGATCGCCAGTGCGTCGGCGGCGTCGTCCGTGTCGAAGGTCGCCTTGGGCATCAGCACCTTCACCATCATGTGGATCTGCTTCTTCTCGCCATGGCCGACGCCGATCACCGCCTTCTTCACAGCGTTGGGCGCATATTCGGCGACCGGCAGCCCGGCCAGCGACGGCACCACCATGGCGATGCCGCGGGCCTGCCCGAGCTTCAAGGTGGCGACGGCGTCCTTGTTGACGAAGGTCTGTTCCACCGCGGCCTCGTCGGGCTGCTGCGCGTGGATCACGTCGGTCAGCCCCTCGTAGAGCGTGCGCAGCCGCGAGGCGAGATCCATCTTGCCGTCCGACATCACCGTGCCGCTGGCGACGAACCGCAGCGAATTGCCGAGCGTCTCGACGATGCCCCAGCCGGTCCGGCGCAGGCCGGGATCGATGCCGATGATGCGAATGGTCCGCTCCTGCAACACTTCGTTAACCCTCTCCGACTAGCCGAATCAGGTGCTATTGAGAAGACGAAAAGTGAACAAACCAAAAACGAAACGGGCTTGGTCACGTGGAAGCCGCACAGCTCAAAGCGCGCGGGGCGTCGTTCCCTCACCGAAACGGAGCGCTCCATGAACGAGGCCCGCCGCGGTTTCCCGCGACGGGCCTTCGGATTGCACCGGATCAGCTCCGGCTCAAGCGTCGCCGGTCAGGCGAGACGCCTCAGTTCCACCAGGCTTCGTCGACGCCCGGACGGCCTTCGAGCTCTTCCTCGGAGAACCGCGTGATGAACGCGTAGGACTGGTCGTCGACCGGGACGAGATCCACGTCGCCAACCCGCAGCATGACGTGCTTGTCGGCTATGTCGAGAAAGCCGCCCACTTCGGCGACGACGCCGGCAAGGTTGCCCGACCGGTCCAGGACCACGTCCTCGATCTCGCCGATCTGGTTCCAGTCGCTGCCGACCGCGTCATAGCCCGAACGGCCCCAGGCGTAGTCGTCCCGGTCGCCCCAGGAGCCCTCGTCATAGGCTTCGTTCGTCGTGTAGACGGCGCCACCCACGATGTCCCGGGTCCGGATCAGCTGCGCCCAGTCGGTCGCTGCAGTATCTTCCGAGGCCATCGGCGTCGTGGCCGGTGTGCCGGCAGTGTCCTGCGCGATCGCGGGCGTCGCGGCCAAGATGATGGCGGTCGCAGTGGCTGCAATATACTTCATATGAGCCTCCTCTCTGGCGTTGGAATTCATCGAACCAACGGAGAGGATGCGCCATTGTTCCAGAACGCGCGACACAGTCTGACGCTGCCCATCCATACGGGTGCCGGTTGCTTTTGAAACTCGCTCAGCCCGTGCGTTCTACTTCACCGTCGGATGGCCCTGGGCGGCGGGCGGCGAACCGGGAGCTAGGCGTCCCGGGCGCCCGCGTCCCGGGTGGCGATCACCGATTTGCGCAAGCCGAGGACGGTCTCGTAGGAGATCTCGCCATCCGGGAAGAACGCCGCCATCTGCCGCCGGCCGATCAGATCGTGGTCGCGCACCACGTTGCGTGCGTCCTCGACATCGTCGATGCGGTCGAAAAAGCCGAGCGCGAAGCGCTGCAGCATGGCGACCCGGACCGCCTTGGGCAGGTACTGGAAGCCGGCGGTGCGGAAATGCGGCTCGTACGGAAACCAGTAATTCGGCGTCTGGCAGTAATAGCGTGGTGCCAGCCGGCGCATGTTGAGGGCGAAGTCCCGCATGTTGGCCCGCGAGCCGACATGCTCGATCACCGAGTTGGAATGGGCCAGATCGAAGCCCTGGCCGTCGAACAGCGTCAGGTCGCTGGCGCTCTCCCGCACGGCGCGGAACTGCTCGGGGCGCGCCACGACCTGGGGCTCGGTATTGACCAGCGTGACGAAGACACGGCCCTGGCGCCTCTCGAGATAGTCGCCAGCGACCGCCCAGTATTTTTCGGTGCCGCCGAGATCGATGATCTCGCAGCGCTCCTGCTCGGCCAGAACGGCGTCGATCAGGCGGCGGATGCGCACGAACCGCTTGGCGCGGAACTGGAATTCCAGGCTGGTGGTGTCGACATAGGGGTCGGAGCGACGACGAAGGGCCCCGAGATAGGCGGAAATCTGCATGACGTGGTTCCTGTTTCCCACGTCGATGTAGGACTTTCCCTAAGGGGACGTCTCGTTAATCGTTAACAAATGGTTAACGCAGCCAGGCCCGGAAGGCCGGGGGTTGCGGGTGAACGGCGCCTCAGAACACGCAGTCGTGAGGGAAGCTCGGGCGGACGGACGGCGCCATTCGCCCTCGGCACGGCCACCGCGGCCACGCCACGCAGAAGCGACCGGTCGAGCTGCGGCACCGCAGCCCGACGCATGTCAAGGATGGGCGATCAGCCCGGTTTTCAGGCGGCCGACAGCTTCGCCATCACCTCGTCGTCGACCTCGAAATTGGCGTAGACGTTCTGCACGTCGTCGTCGTCGTCGAGGTTGCCGATCAGCCGCATCACGCTCTCGGCCTTGTCCTCGTCCACCGGCGTGCCGGTCTGCGGCCGCCAGGTCGGGCGCACGCTTTCGGCCTCGCCCAGCGACTCCTCGAGCGCCGTCGACACGTCGCCGATATCCTCGAAGGCGGTGATGATGGTGTGGCCGTTCTCGTCGGAGATCACGTCGTCGGCGCCGGCCAGGATCGCCGCTTCCATCACCGTGTCGGCGTCGCCGGCCGACAGCGGATAGACGATCTCGCCGACATGATCGAACATGAAGGACACCGAGCCGGTCTCGCCCATCGAGCCGCCGGCCTTGGTGAAGCAGGAGCGCACGTTGGAGGCGGTGCGGTTGCGGTTGTCGGTCAGCGCCTCGACGATGATGGCGACGCCGCCCGGGCCGTAGCCCTCGTAGCGGACCTCGTCATAATTCTCCGAATCGCCGCCCGAGGCCTTCTTGATCGCCCGGTCGATGTTGTCCTTCGGCATCGACTGCGCCTTGGCGTTGTTGATCGCCAGTCGCAGCCGCGCGTTCATCGAGGGGTCCGGCAGGCCCGACTTGGCCGCCACCACGATCTCGCGGGCGAGCTTGGAAAACATCTTCGATCGGACCGCGTCCTGGCGGCCCTTGCGATGCATGATGTTCTTGAACTGTGAATGGCCGGCCATGGCGAACCTGTCTTTCAATGCGGAAGAATTGCGCGACATATAAAAAATCGGGCGGCAAACGTCCAGAACGAGGTTTCCCATGTCCGACGCCCCCGAAGCTTCCGCGCCCCGCCGGACCACCCTTCCGGCCCTGCCGCTGACCGGCGGCTGCCAGTGCGGCAGGGTGCGCTACGAGATCCGTGCCGCGCCGCAGGTCTTCTATCTGTGCCATTGCACCGAGTGCCAGCGGCAGACCTCCAGCGCCTATGGGGAGAGCTTGCGCGTCGATCCCGCCAGCCTCGTCATCCGCGGCGAGATGGCGACGACCCGGCGCATGGCCGACAGCGGCGCGGTGCGGCTCGGCGATTTCTGCCCCGATTGCGGCGTGCGCATCCAGCACCGCTCGCAAGGCAATCCCGGCCGGGTCAACATCAAGGCCGGCACCCTCGACGACACCAGCTGGCTGGTTCCCGCCGGCCACATCTGGACCGCCTCGCGCCAGCCCTTCGTCGCCATCGGCCCCGACGAACTCGATTATCCCGGAGCGCCGGCCGACAATTTCGCCGCGCTGATCGCACGCTGGCAGGAGATGGTCCGACCCGCCGACGGCGCATAGACGCCTCGCAGCCCGCTCCCGCGTCCCCTCCTGCGCGTTGCCGGCCGGCGACCGCCGCGTGATGACGCCATGTTGATTTCGCTTCTGGCGCCGGCGGGGTAGCCTCGAAGCGTCGGCGCCCGATCGCCCCTGCTGCTGCCGCGCCGACGGTCAGGGGAGAACGCGACCATGCGATATCGCGCTGCGCTGTTCCGCTACGCCCTCTGGGCGGCCCTCGTCCTCGCCGCGGCCGTCCCGGCCCTGGGCGACACCGCCGCGCCGGGCAATGACCGCGCCGCGCCGGCCGAAGCCGAGCCCGCGCTTCGCCCCACCGAAACCCATCTGTTCGCCGCGCTGAAGAACGCCGCCACCGAGGCCGAGGGTCTCGCCGCCGAAAGCGCCATCTGGCGGCACTGGATGCAAGCCGCGCCCGATGCCGCCACCCGCCGCCTCGTCGAAGAGGCCATGGATCGGCGCGGCAGCTACGATTTCGCCGGCGCCCGCGCCCTTCTCGACGCCGCCGTGGCGGCCGCCCCCGATTATGCCGAGGCCTTCAACCAGCGGGGTTTCGTGCGCTTCCTGCAGGAGGATTTCGACGGGGCGCTGGCCGATGTCGACCGCGCCATCGCGCTGGAGCCGAAGCACTTCGCCGCCATGTCCGGCCGCGCCATCATCCTGATGCGCCAGGGCCGCTTCCGTCTCGCCCAGGCCCAGCTGCGCGAGGCCGTGGCGATCCATCCCTTCCTCAAGGAGCGCGCGATGATCGTGCCCGAGGCGCCCGACACGCCTGCCGAACCCGGCGGCGTCAATCTTTGACCCGCTTGACCCGCCCGTCCCGCCGACCCGGAGCCTGCCCATGAACCGCCTCGTCGCCCTTGCCGCGCTTCTCGCCGGCCTCGCCCTGGCGCCCGCCCCGGCCGCCGCCCAGATGGTGCCGAGCACCTGCATCGCCATGGCCGAGAGCCTGCCGGGGGCAACCTATGTCGCGATGGACAGCCCGGCCGCCCGGCGCTTCGCCGCGACGTCGGACGAGGTGACCATCACCTATGTCTCCCACGCGACCTATCTGATCGAGAGCCCCGGCGGGGTGGTGGCGGCCACCGACTATGCCGGCTTTGCGGGCGGCGCGATGCCGGACATCGTCACGATGAACAAGGCGCATTCGTCCCACAACACGCCCTATCCCGACCCGGCGATCCCGCATGTGCTGCTCGGCTGGAACCCGGAGGGCGGCCCGGCAGAGCATGCCTTGACCGTCGGCGACCTCTATGTGCGCAACGTGCCGACCGACATCCGCGCCTTCGGCGGCATGGAGGCGGACGGCAATTCGATCTTCATCTTCGAGGTGGCGGGCCTGTGCATCGGCCATCTCGGCCATCTGCACCACCAGCTCACCAACGAGGATTACGCCCGCATCGGCCGGCTCGACGTCCTGATGGTGCCGGTGGATGGCGGCATGACCATGAGCCAGGAGGGCATGGGCGAGATCGCCGACCGGCTGCGCTCGTCCATCGTCCTGCCGATGCATCGCTTCGCCGGCCCGATCGAGCGCTTCCTCGACCGCATGCCCGGCTTCGCCGTGGAGCGGCGGACCGAGCCCAGCCTCACCATCTCCATGCGCAGCCTGCCGAAGACGCCGACGGTCATCGTCCTTGCCGGCGTCTGAGGCCGGCGCCGTGCGTTCGCGGCGAACGCCTTACCAGAAGTCCGGCACCGCCTCGGCGAGCCGCGGGCCGATGCGCACCGGCGCGACCTTTTCGGCCAGCCCCGTGCGGTCGGAAATCTCCACCGCCAGCCCGGCGATGGTCGCCGGCCCCTGCGCGGCGTCGAAGCGGCCGCGCGGCACCTTGGTGACGAAGCGGTTCAGCGGCTCCTCCTTCTCCATGCCCAGCGAGGAATCGTAGTCGCCGCACATGCCGGCATCGGACTGGTAGGCGGTGCCGCCGACGAGGACCTGGTGGTCGGCGGTCGGCACATGGGTATGGGTGCCCACCACGACGCTCGCCCGTCCGTCGAGGAAATGCCCGAAGCATTGCTTCTCGCTGGTCGCCTCGGCGTGGAAGTCGATGATGATGGCGTCCGCCTGTTCGCCCATCGGGCAGGCCGAGACCAGATTGTCGGCGCAGGCGAAGGGATCGTCGAGATCGGGATGCATGAACACCCGGCCCATGATGTTGGCGACCAGCACCCTGGCGCCGTTCTTCGCCTCGAACAGGCCCGAGCCGTGGCCGGGCGTGCCGGCCGGATAGTTCGCCGGCCGGATGAAGCGGTCCTGCCGTCCGGCGAAGGCCAGCGCCTCGCGCTGGTCCCAGACGTGGTTGCCGGTGGTCACCGCATCGGCGCCCGCCTCCAGCGTGCGCTCGAAGATCTCCTCGGTGATGCCGAAGCCGCCGGCCGAGTTCTCGCCATTGACGACGACGAAGTCGAGCTTCCAGTCGGAGATCAGGCCGGGCAGCCTGTCGAAGACGGCGGTCCGTCCGGAGCGGCCGACCATGTCGCCGAGAAAGAGAAATCGCATCGCGCTCGCCTGTCGCTGTCTGTCCCGCGGCCTCGCGCCGCGCCGGCCCGCCCCTGACGACAAACCGGCAGCGATCCGCTTGGCCCATGCCGCCCGCCCCGTCAACTCGGCCGCGGCATCCCGCGATGCGGGGGGCGCCCGCCGGCAACAGTGCCGCCGTCGCCCGCCCCCTGCGCAACATCGTCGCGCCGGCCGGCCGCCGCCGTCCGGTCGAAAAACCGCCAGATTGCCGAGGCATGAGGCCGGTGTTTCGCCGCGTCGCCGCTGGCCGTGCGCGGTCTTTTGCCGTGCCGACATGCCGGCGGGGCCGACGACTTTCAGATTTCGGTGAGCAATCCCCGCCATCATCATCGTGCATCTGCGTCCCCTTGGGCGCAGGGCCGCCGACCGCCTGCCGCGCCTCCCCGATCGCGCGCCGCAACCGACAGGACAGAACAGACCCCATGATTTTCGCCCGCCGCACGCTCCTTGCCCCCGTCCTGCGCCTCCTGGCGCTGCTGCCCATCGCGCTTCTGGCTGCCTGCGTCGGCTCCCCCGGCTCCGTCGATGTCGGCTCGACCCGCGAGATCAGCGTCGACCGCAATGTCGCGCTCGCCACGATCAACGCCTTCCGCGCCGAGAACGGCCTCGGCGCCGTCCGCTTCGACCCGGTCCTCGGCAAGGCCGCCGAGCGGCAGGCCCGCGCCATGGCCGCCAGGGGCAATCTCAGCCATTCGCTGGACGGCGCGCTGCCCAACCGGGTCGCCTCCTTCGGCTATGACTGGGCCGCCGTGTCGGAGAATATCGGCTGGAACTACCGCTCGACGCCGGCCGTCATCACCGGCTGGAAGCGCTCGCCGGGCCATCGCCGCAATCTGCTCAACGCCAATGTCACCGAGATCGGCTTTGCCGCGGCGACCGGCGCCAATGGCGAGCCCTATTGGGCGCTGATCCTCGGCCGCGAGAAGAACCGGCGCTGATCAGCCGATGTCGGGGCGGATCGTCTCGCGCTCGGTGACGATCATCGGCAGGCGGATGTCGTGGGGCTCCATCGGCACCGTCTCCGCCTCCTGCACGGCAAAGGCGACGCCGGCCAGGATCGGCGGCGCGCCCTTGTCCGTCAGCGCCGCGATGGCGCTGTCGTAATAGCCGCGGCCATAGCCGATCCGGCCGCCCTGCCGGTCGAAGACCGCCAGCGGCACCAGCATCAGTTCGGGGTCGAGCACCGCCGCCTCGGCGCCCGGCGCATAGGTGCCGAAGCCCTGCGGCTCCAGCGGCGCCCCGCGCACCAGATGGCGGAACTGCAGACGGCCGTCGACGATCGCCGGCACGCAGAGGCGCGCGCCGCGGTCGGCCAGCAGCATCATCAACGGACGGATATCGATTTCGGAGCGGATCGGCAGGAAGCCCGAGACGACCATGCCGGGCGTGATCGGCAGGAGCTCGGCGCAGCGATCGGCGACGGCGAGCGACGCCTCGATCCGGGCGTCTTCCGGCATCGCGTCCCGCCGGGCCAGCGCCGCCTGGCGCAGGCTTGCCTTGGCTTCTTTCGCATCACTCATCGGCTCTCCCCCTGCCGGGCAGAGGTGAACGATTTCGCGGCGGAAGAAAAGTGGTCTGCCGTGTCGGCTGGCCGGAGAAGGGTGGAAAGTGACGAGCCACCCGGCCGATGGAGATGTCGATCCCGGGAACCTACAGAGTAGGTGGGCGCCGTGTGCCCCAGGCCCACGGGCCAAGGCAGGGACAGCTCCCTAGGAATGACTAAGGCCCCGAGAATATGTTACTCCTGGCGCACCGCGCAGCCCGTCGAACACCAATATAGGCGACGCTGCCCCATCCAGCCATAGCTGCAAGGGCTCCGCCCGAAGTTTCTTCTCACACCCGGCGGACGGCGTCGTTCGACCGCCCCCCCATTCGACCGGGAGATCACAACTGGAGCTCTGGGATTTCCGCTTCATCGCCGGTCAGGCGACCGGCTTTGCCGCGCTGGTCATCTGCATCATGGCCTTCGCCAGCAAGCGCGACGACCGTCTGCTGCTGCTGCTGGTCTTCGCCAATGTCGCCTTCGCGGTGCAGTTCTTCCTGTTCGGCGCCAAGGTCGCCGGCGCGATCAGCGCGCTGATCATCCTGCGCATCCTCCTGGCCCGGCGCTACAAGGGAAGCTGGCCCGTCATGGCAACGATGCTCGCGGCGACCGGGCTGGTCAGCTGGATCAGCTGGGAGCGGTCGCTCGACGTCATTCCGCTGACGGCGGGCCTTCTCGGCACCATCGCCATGTTCATGCTCGACGGCATTCCCATGCGCCTGCTTCTGGCCGGCGCGGCGCTCTGCTGGGTCGCCAGCAACGTCCTCGTCGGCTCGGTCGGGGCGGCGCTGGCCGAACTCCTCGTCCTGACCACCAACGCCATCACCATCTGGCGCCTCACCCGCGACCGCCGCGAGGCGCTCGCCTGAGGGGCGGCGGCGCGGGTCGTCACCGCGCCAGCCGTCAGACGAAGTGCTTCGACAGCTTCAGCCCCTGGGCCTGGTAATTCGACTTCAGATCGCTGCCATAGAGCTTCTCCGGCAGCGCCTGCATCCACTCATAGACCAGCCGGCCGACGATCTGCCCGTCCTCCAGGATGAAGGGCACGTCATGGCTGCGCACCTCCAGCACCGCCCGGCTGCCCGAGCCGCCGGCCGCCGAATGGCCGAAGCCCGGATCGAAGAAGCCGGCATAATGGACGCGGAATTCGCCGACCAGCGGATCGAAGGGCGTCATCTCGGCGGCGAAGGCCGGCGGCACATGCACCGCCTCCTTGGACACCAGGATGTAGAATTCGTCCGGGTCGAGCACCAGCTCGCCGGCCTTGGAGCGCAGCACCGGCTCCCAGAAATCGGTCAGCGCATAGGCACCGCGCCGGTCGACGTCGACGACGCCCGTATGCCGCTTGCCGCGATAGCCGACCAGCCCGTCCCGGTTGCCGACGAGATCGATCGACAAGGCGATGCCGCCGCCGGAGATGTTGGCCTCGGCCGCGGTCGTCAGCACCTGTTCGCCGTGCAGCGCCGCCAGTTCCGCCTCGTTCAAGAGCGGCTCGCCGCTGCGGAAGCGGATCTGCGACAGGCGCGAGCCCTGCCGCACCAGGATCGGGAAGGTCCGCGGCGAGATTTCCAGATAGAGCGGGCCGTCATAGCCGGCCGGCAGCTTGTCGAATTCCTGCGCCCCGTCGGCCAGCACCCGCGTGAAGATGTCGAGCCGGCCGGTGGAGGATTTCGGATTGGCCGTCGCGCGGATGTCGGCCGGCAGGCGAAAGCTTTCCAGCAGCGGCACGACGTAGACGCAGCCGGTCTCCAGCACCGCCCCGTCTGCGAGGCTGAATTCGTGCAGCGAGAACCGGTCGAGCTTGTCGACCACCGACTGCCCCTGCCCCGGCAGGAACGAGGCGCGCACCCGGTAGGCCTTCGGCCCGAGGCGCAGGTCGAGGCTCGCCGGCTGGATCTGGTCGCCGTCGCGTTCGATCGGCGCGGCGATGGCACCGGCGGCAAACAGCCCCGCAATCTCCAGGTCGGGCAGGATTCCGCCCTGCGCGTATGTGTCCGACATCGGCTGTCCCGTCATGGCCTTGCATTGCGTCCGCGCCGCCCGCGGCGTCGCGCTCCCGGATTGACGCCTAGCCGGATCGGGTCTATTTGCAAAGCAGAAGTGGTGATTTGGCCGGCCGGCTTGCAGCCACGTTAAAGAAGTCGCTAAAGGGCCGTTCTGACGAAATGGCGATCGTGCCTCCCGACGAACCGGCTTTGCGGCGACGCGACAGCCGGTTTTTGTTGTTCGGAGACGACCCATGCAGAAGAAGACGGATACGGCACGCAAACTGCGCCCGGCCACGGCCATGGTCCATGGCGGCACGACGCGCTCAAGCTTCGGCGAGACCTCCGAGGCGCTGTTCCTCACCCAGGGCTTCGTCTATCCGAGCGCCGAGGCCGCCGAGGCCCGCTTCCGCGGCGACGAGCCCGGCTTCATCTATTCGCGCTACGGCAATCCCACGACCCGCATGTTCGAGGAGCGGATGATGGCGCTGGAAGGCGCCGAGGATGCCCGGGCCACCGCCTCCGGCATGGCCGCGGTCGCCGCCGCCATGCAGTGCCAGGTCAAGGCCGGCGACCATGTCGTGGCCGCCCGCGCTTTGTTCGGCTCCTGCCGCTACGTGGTCGAGACGGTGCTGGAGCGCTGCGGCGTCGCCTGCACCCTCGTCGACGGCCGCGATCTCGACGCTTGGCGCGCCGCCGTCCGGCCGGAGACCAAGGTCTTCTTCATGGAGACGCCGACCAATCCGACGCTGGAGGTGATCGACATCACCGCGGTCGCCGAGATCGCCCATGCGGCCGGCGCCACCCTCGTCGTCGACAATGTCTTCGCCACGCCCATGCTGCAGCGCCCGCTGGAGCTCGGCGCCGACGTCGTCGTCTATTCGGCCACCAAGCACATTGACGGCCAGGGCCGGTGCCTCGGCGGTATCATCCTGTCCTCCGCCGCATGGATCGACGAGAACCTCCACAACTATTTCCGCCACACCGGCCCGTCGCTGTCGCCCTTCAATGCCTGGACGCTGCTCAAGGGCCTGGAGACGCTGCCACTGCGCGTCGCGCAGCAGACACGCTCGGCCGCCCGCATCGCCGACACGCTGGCCGAGCACGGCAAGGTCAACAAGGTGATCTATCCGGGCCGCGCCGACCATCCGGACGCGGCCATCATCGCCCGCCAGATGACCGGCGGCTCCACCCTCCTCGCCTTCGAGGTGGCCGGCGGCAAGGAGGCGGCCTTCCGCTTCTCCAACGCGTTGGAGATCATCCTGATCTCCAACAATCTCGGTGACGCCAAGAGCCTGATCACCCATCCGGCGACGACCACCCACAAGAACCTGACGCCGGAAGCCCGCACCGAACTCGGCATCAGCGACGGCCTCCTCCGCCTCTCCATCGGCCTCGAGGACGTCGACGACCTGCTGGAAGACATCGAGGCCGCCCTGGCGGCGGTCTAGATTGGTCGAAAGATCAGCCAGTGCAAGACAATCGGCGATGGCATTGCCGTCGCCGATAATTGCCGTATTGAGGCATTCGTCCTGCAAAATGTTGATAAGTGGAAGCGCAACGCAATTGACCTATCGTCACAAGATATAAGCGCGTTCACCACAGGTCCATGATAGATGAAGGTCACAGTGCTCGTGACCACATCGGCTTGAGGCTTTCCCATTGATCACCGGAAGAAGCGTTCGCCTATACCTCGTTGACGGATCGCCCACCGGCATCCTGACCGCTGAAATCATGAACTGGACAGGGCATGTTCTGGTAGCGCCCCGTTCACGTTTGGCAGAAGCGCTGCAACGTAGTGAGGCAGCGCGAACCGGCGTCTATTTCCTTGTGGGTGACGACCCCAAACAGCCCACGAAGTCCCGGGTTTACGTCGGCGAGGGCGATATTGTTGCTGATCGCATCAAATCGCATGCCAAGGACGACCAGAAGGATTTCTGGACCCGGGCGTGCCTCGTCACCTCCAAGGATCTGAACCTGACAAAGGCGCATGTACGCTATCTGGAGAGCCGCTTCGTTGAACTGACGAAGAACTCCGAGCGAGCAAACGTTGCGAACGGCAACGAGCCAGCGCGCAAGAGCCTGCCCGAAAGCGATGTTGCGGATATGGAGTTCTTTATCTCGCAAGTTCAGGTGATCCTGCCCGTTGTCGGCTTCGATTTCCTGCGAGAAAGGGCAAAGTCAGCAACGTCCGCCGACGCGGCAACGCAATCCCTGCCGGGAATATCTCCGTCGAAGTTGGACTTAGTTCTGACGAGCGGAAAGTACGGTTTTGAGGCGCGCGCGGTCGAGGTTGATGGCGAAATCACCGTACTGGCAGGGTCACACGC
This sequence comes from Aurantimonas sp. NFXS3, assembly GCF_049132005.1. NCBI lineage: Bacteria > Pseudomonadati > Pseudomonadota > Alphaproteobacteria > Hyphomicrobiales > Aurantimonadaceae > Aurantimonas > Aurantimonas sp. NFXS3. The sequence goes on along the minus strand of NZ_JAGDDZ010000001.1, from coordinate 583,878 downwards.
GAGCACAGAAAGTTTCGCAACGAACGTCTATGCCAATCTGCGTGATCAGCTTGTTCAGGACGGTCGCCTCGTTCCAACTGATGACCCGAACTTTCTCCGGTTCGCCGAGGATGTCGCCTTTGCGAGCCCGAGTGCGGCCGCTGCTGTTATCAAGAACCGCAACACGAACGGCCGAACGTCATGGAAGCTGGTCGCGACAGGCCAGACGCTGAAGGATTGGCAGGACGCCCAGTTGTCGTCCGTCCCTAGCGACGGATAATACGGCTTGCTCACCTGCGCAGCGGGACGCAGCAGACAAGGGGCGGCCCTCACCCGAACGCCTGGAAACTCAGCCGCACGCGCCAGGCAAAGGTCCAGGCCGTCATCGCCGCGAAGATATAGGCGATCATCGCGAAATGCTGCGGCAGCAGGCAGAACAGCACGAAGACGGCCAGCGTCTCCGACGCCTCGGCCAGCCCGGTGGTGAAATAGAGCGATTTGGTGCCGCGCTGCACGGTCGCGATGCCGCGCTTTTCGGCCATCACCGCATAGGCGAGGAAGCTCGCGCCATTGGCGTAGAAGCTCATCAGGAGGATCGCCGCGGCGAGCGCATTGGCGCCCGGATCGAGGATCGCGAAGGCCAGCGGGATCGATCCGTAGAAGAGAAAATCGAAGACGATGTCGAGATAGCCGCCGAAATCCGTCGGCCGTGTCTGCCGCGCCACCGCCCCGTCCAGCCCGTCGGCGAGCCGCGACAAGAGGATCAGCACGAGGCCGGTGATCAGCGCGCCGAAGGCGATCGCGGCGGCAGCCGACAGTCCCAGCACGAGGCCAGCAATCGTCACGGTGTTGGCGCCGATCTTCAGCCGCGCCAGCCCGCCCGCCAGCCAGTCGATCGGCGGGTCGATCTGCCGTTTCAGAACACCGTCGAGCAAGGCTTTCTCCGTCCACGCGGCGACCCGCCGTTGACCCGAACCGGCCGCGCCGCGATAACGTAAGCGACGCGACACGCCATTCGGGTATGGGGCCATGTACAGGGCGACGACGCACGGCATCACGGTCACGGTGACACCGACCTATCTGGAAGACCAGTCGATGCCGGACGACGGACGCTGGGTCTGGGCATATACGGTCGAGATCGAGAACGGCAGCCGGCAAACGACCCGGCTGCGATCACGATATTGGCACATCACCGACGCCAATGGTCACGTCGAGGAAGTCAGCGGCCCCGGCGTCGTCGGCGAGGAACCGCGGCTCGCGCCGGGCGACAGCTTCACCTACACCTCCGGCTGCCCACTGGGCACGTCGTCCGGCTTCATGCGCGGCCATTACCGCATGGAGCAGGAGGACGGCACGCTGTTCCAGGTGGAGATCCCGGCCTTCTCGCTCGACGTGCCGGCCCGTCAGCGGGTGCTGAACTAGCCGCGCGAACCCGCCGGCCCGTCGTCAGCGCCCCGCGCCCGAACCGGCCGGCCGGCCGCGCGCGAAAAGTGTCGGATCAGCTGTCGCCGTCGGGGCTCGTGTCGCTTTCCGCGTCCGTGAATTCCGACGGATCGAAGCTGTAGGACTCGCCGCAGAACTCGCAGGTCACCGCGATCTCGCCGTCCTCGACGCTCTCGGTGATCTCCTCGGCGGAGAAGTTCGACAACACGCCCTTGATCCGCTCGCGGTTGCACGAGCAGTCGTCGGCGACCGGATTGGGCGGGAACACCCGCACGCCCCGCTCGTGGAACAGGCGGAACAGCAGCCGCTCGACGCCGACATCGGGATCGGCGAGTTCCGACGCCTCGACCGTGTCGACCAGCGCCCGCACCTCGACCCAGGAATCGTCCGGCTCGAAATCGCCCAGATCGTCCTCGACGCCTTCCGGCGCGTCGCCGCCCGGCAGGTCCGGCATGCGCATGCGCTCCGGCGATTCCGGCAGGAACTGCGCCACGAGACCGCCGGCACGCCAGCTTTCCACGAAGCCGTTCTCGCCGCGCTTGACGATCCGCGCCACCGCCAGCTTCACCGCGGTCGGGATCTGCTCGGATTGGCGGAAATACGCCTCGGCGACCTCCTCCATGGACGAGCCGGCCAGTTCCACGATGCCCTGGTAGCGCTGGGTGTATTCGCCCTGGTCGACGGTCAGCGCCATGATGCCGTTGCCCAGCAGCGCCTCGGACGAGGTCGCGCCGACGCTGACGGCGGCCGCCAGCTTGTCCGCGTCGAAGCGGGCATAGCCGCGCACGCTCGACGGCGTCGTGAAGTCGACGACCAGAAGGTCCACCGGACCGTCGGTCTGGGTCTGGGCGATGAACTTGCCGTCGAATTTCAGCGACGTGCCGAGCAGCACCGTCAGGACGACCATCTCCGCCAAAAGCCGTGCCACCGGTTCGGGATAATCGTGCCGGCCGAGGATCTGGTCGAGCATGGGGCCGAGCTGCACCGCCCGGCCACGGGCGTCGAGGCCCTCGACCGCGAACGGCACGACGGCATCGTCGCCGGCGAAGTTGAACTCGCCGAGCGCCTTCTGCGGATCAGCCACGGCTCTGCCCCGCGGAAGTCTCGGTGCCGAGTGCGTCGAAGCACCAGGCCAGGATGGATTTCTGCGCGTGCAGACGGTTCTCGGCCTCGTCGAAGACCACCGATTGCGGGCCGTCCATGACGGCGTCGGTCACTTCCTCGCCGCGATGGGCAGGGAGACAATGCATGAAGAGTGCCTCGGGCTTGGCATGCGCCATCAGGCGTTCGTTGACCTGATAGGGCATGAAGACATTGTGGCCGCGTGCCTGTTCCTCGCGGCCCATGGACACCCAGGTGTCGGTGACGACGCAGTCGGCGCCGGTCACCGCTTCCACCGGGTCTTCCGTAATTAGGATCGAAGCGCCGTCTTTGCGAGCCCGCTCGACGAAGCGCATGTCCGGGCCCGACCCCGCCGGCGTGGCGATGGTCAGGTTGAACGAGAAGCGCGCCGAGGCCTCGACGAAGGACGACAGCACGTTGTTGCCGTCGCCGGTCCAGGCGAAGGTCTTGCCGCGCACCGGGCCGCGCTTTTCCTCGAAGGTCAAAAGATCGGTCATGATCTGGCACGGATGGGTGTCGTCGGTCAGGCCGTTGATCACCGGCACCGTGGCGTATTCCGCCATTTCCGTCAGCCGGTCATGGGTGGTGGTGCGGATCATGATCGCGTCGACATAGCGCGACAGCACCCGCGCCGTGTCGGCGATGGTCTCCGAGCGGCCGAGCTGCATCTCGGTGCCCGACAGGAAGAGCGTCTCGCCGCCGAGTTGCCGCATGCCGACGTCGAAGGACACCCGGGTGCGCGTCGACGGCTTGTCGAAGATCATCGCCAGCACCTTGCCGGCCAGAGGCTTCGGGCCGTCGCGGCCGAGCGCCTTGCGCCTTGCGGCATCGTCGATGATGTCGTGCAGGTCGCGGCTCGGGACGGCGGAGATGTCGAGAAAGTGCTTGGGGCCGTTTGCCATCGTCATCATCCGCCTCACGCGCTCTTGCGCCGGTTGCCGGCCGACATCGCCGCCACCGCCGTCTCGATCCGATCCATCGCCTGCCGGACCTCGTCCGCGGTGACGTTGAGCGGCGGCAGCAGGCGCACGACATTGTCGCCCGCCGGCACCGCCAGAAGTCCTTCCTCGCGCATCTGCGCCACGAGTTCGCCGTTCGGCACCTTGGCCTTCAGGCCGATCAGCAGCCCCTCGCCGCGCACCGCCTCGATCACGTCGGGATAGCGGTCCGAAAGCGAGGCCAGCGACTGCTTGAGCTGCAGCGACATGTCGTGGACATGGTCGAGGAAGCCGTCGTCCAGCACCACGTCGAGCACGGCATTGCCGATGGCCATCGCCAGCGGGCTGCCGCCATAGGTGGTGCCGTGCGAGCCCGGCGTCATGCCGCTGGCCGCCCGCTCCGTCGCCAGGCACACGCCGAGCGGAAAGCCGCCGCCGATGCCCTTGGCCGAGGCGAGGATGTCCGGTGCGGCGCCAGAATGCTGATAGGCGAAGAACTTGCCGGTCCGCCCGACGCCGGTCTGCACCTCGTCGTAGATCAGGAGGATGCCGAGATTGTCGCACATCTCGCGCAGGCCCGTCAGGCACATGGGCGGGACGCTGCGGATGCCGCCCTCGCCCTGGATCGGCTCGATCAGGATCGCCGCGACGTCGGGCTGCGCCGCCGCCTCGCGCAGCGCGTCATGGTCACCGAAGGGCAACTGGTCGAAGCCTTCGACCTTCGGGCCGTAGCCCTCCAGATATTTCTTCTGCCCGCCGGCCGCGATGGTGGCCAGCGTGCGCCCGTGAAAGGCGCCCTCGAAGGTCAGGATGCGATAGCGCTCCGGCGCGCCGTTGACGTAGTGATAGCGCCGCGCGGTCTTGATCGCGCATTCCACCGCCTCGGCGCCGGAATTGGCGAAGAAGGCGCGGTCGGCGAAGGTCGCCGCCGTCAGCCGTTCGGCCATCCGCGTCTGGTCGGGGATCTCGTAGAGATTGGAGACGTGCCACAGCTTCTCGGCCTGCGCCTTCATCGTCTCGACGAGATGGGGATGGGCATGGCCGAGGCAGTTCACCGCGATGCCGCCGCCAAAGTCCATGAAACGTCGGCCGTCGCGCGTCTCCAGCCAGACGCCGCTGCCGCGCTCGAAGGCGAGCGGCGCGCGTGCATAGGTCTCGAAGAGCGGCGAGGAATGGTCCGTCGTGTCAGCCATGGCCTTTGACTTTGCTGGATCGTAAGGGTCGGATCCGGTTATTGTTGCGGGATCGGTTCGGCGCGCGAACCGCTGGGGCGGGATGCTTGAAACGCCAAAGCCTGCCGATGGGGCAGGCTTTCGAGCGTTTTCCGAGACTTCGGAGCTTCCGCTATACCATGGCGAGCCGACGCGGTGTCAATCGAACCGCATTTTCGCCCTGCTTGTCGGTCATAGGCTTGACGAACGTCACGGGCGGCAACAAAGGCTGGGGAAAAGCCCCAAACGATTCCCCTGCGTCCCCGGCGAGCCTTGTCAGCGAGTCCGCGGCTGGGCTATCTTGCCGTCAAGATACTAGATTTCGTGCGGCGGACCTAGTTCCTCAATATATCTTGTGCGTTCTGGCGCGGTCAGCCGTCGCGCTTGTGGAGGGATTCCAGCCGTCGCGACTATGCCGAAAGGAGCTTGCCATGGGCTGGACTGACGAACGCGTGGAGCTGCTCAAGCAGCTCTGGACCGAAGGCCTGAGCGCCAGCCAGATCGCCGACCGCCTGGGCGGCGTCAGCCGCAACGCCGTGATCGGCAAGGTGCACCGCCTGAAACTCGAATCGCGGGCCCGCCAGCCGAATGTCGCGCAGCCGGTTGCCGTCGAGCGCCCTGCCCCGCGCCGCACGGCCGAGGTCGAGACCGTCGAGATGGTGGTGCCGGCCCGTCTGGTCGCCGCCTCGCAGCAGCAGGCCCCGAGCCGTTCCATGCCGCGCACCATGGGCGCCACCGCGCTGAAGATGGAGCCGGAGGAAGAGCTCGAGGTGATGGACCAGCCGCAGGAGCGCGAGAGCGCCGAAGTGGTGCCGATCGCCCGCAAGCTCAGCCTCGTCGAGCTGACCGAGACCACCTGTAAATGGCCGGTCGGCGACCCGATGAAGCCGGACTTCCATTTCTGCGGCAACAACGCCCGCGATGCCTCGCCCTATTGCGCCTATCACGCCAAGCTGGCCTTCCAGCCCTTCTCGGATCGCCGCCGCGCCCGCTAGGCGCCACAGACCGTACCCAACGCAAACACCCCGCGTGGCCAGGCCGCGCGGGGTGTTTGCGTTTCAGGCTCGTGAAGAAGCCGCCCGGCGCCGGGCGGAGACCCGTCAGGCGCCGGCGCTCAGCCGCGTGCGGGCCGGCGCGGCGGGGGACCTGGCGGCGCTGAACTGCTCGTCCAGCGCATAGCCGGCGCCGCGCACGGTGCGGATCGGGTCGCGCTCGCGGCCGCGATTGATCGCCTTGCGCAGCCGGCCGACATGGACGTCCACGGTGCGCTCGTCGACATAGATGTCGCGGCCCCAGACGCCGTCGAGCAGCTGCTCGCGGGAGAACACCCGGCCCGGCGACTGCATGAAGAATTCCATCAGCTTGAACTCGGTCGGTCCGAGCTTGAGCTCGCGGCCGGCGCGGCGCACCCGATGGGTCTCGCGATCGAGATCGATGTCGCCGGCGACGAGCTGGCTGGAGATCTTCTCGGGCTTGGAGCGGCGCAGCATGGCCCGCACCCGGGCGATCAGTTCCGGCGTCGAGAACGGCTTGACGACATAGTCGTCCGCGCCGACCGACAGGCCGCGCACCCGCTCGCTCTCCTCGCCGCGTGCCGTCAGCATCAGGATCGGCAGGCGCTCGGTCTCCTCGCGCTGGCGCAGCCGCCGGCAGAGCTCGACACCCGACAGGCCGGGCAGCATCCAGTCGAGGATCAGGAGATCGGGCACCTCCTCCTTCAGCCGGATATCGGCCTCGTCGCCCCGGTCGATGACGTCGACGACGTAGCCCTCGGCCTCGAGATTGTACCGCAGGAGAATGCCGAGGGCTTCCTCGTCCTCGACGACGACGATCCGTGCGCTCATCGGTTTCAGCCCCCGTCAGCCTGGGTGGGCGGGTCGTTCGGCACCGGCTGGGTCATCGTCGCCGTGTTGTCGCGCTTCGGCCGCTCGTTCTCGAGCTGCTTGCCGGTCTGGATGTAATAGACCGTCTCGGCGATGTTGGTGGCGTGATCGCCGATCCGCTCGATGTTCTTGGCCGAGAACAGGAGATGGGTGCAGGAGGTGATGTTGCGCGGATCCTCCATCATGTAGGTCAGGAGCTCGCGGAAGATCGAGGTGTACATCGCATCGATCTGCTCGTCGTTCTCGCGCATGGCGAGCGCGCGCTCGTAGTCCCGCTCGCCATAGGCGTCGAGCACTTCCTTGAGCTGCTCCAGCGCCATTTCCGACAGATGCTCGATGCCGCGCACCAGCTGCACCGGATGGGCATGGTCGTGTACCGCGATCACCCGCTTGGCGATGTTCTTGGCCAGGTCGCCGATCCGCTCCAGATCGTTGGAGATGCGGATGGCGCCGACGATCTCGCGCAGGTCGACGGCCATCGGCTGGCGCTTGGCGATGGTCATGATCGCCCGCTCGTCCAGCGCCCGCTGGGCGTCGTCCAAAAGCAGGTCGTCGGCGACCACCGACTGGGCCAGCCCCCAGTCGCTGCGCATCAGCGCGGCGACCGACTGCTCGACCATCCGCTCGGCCATCCCGCCCATTTCCGAGATCCGGCGGACGATCAGCTTCAGCTCGTCTTCGTAGGACGTGACTGTATGTTCGGTCATGGGCATGACGCTTCCTTGCCTTCGTTCAGCCGAAGCGGCCGGTGATGTAGTCCTGGGTGCGCTTGTCGTCCGGGTTGGAGAACATCTTCTCCGTCGGGCCGACCTCCACCAGATAGCCGAGATGGAACATCGCCGTGCGCTGCGAGACGCGCGCCGCCTGCTGCATCGAATGGGTGACGATGACGATGGTGTAGTTCTGCTTCAGCTCGTCGATCAGCTCCTCGACCTTGGCGGTCGCGATCGGATCGAGTGCCGAACAGGGCTCGTCCATCAGGATCACCTCGGGCGACACCGCGATGGCGCGGGCAATGCACAGGCGCTGCTGCTGGCCGCCCGACAGGCCGGTGCCCGGCTCGGCGAGCCGGTCCTTGACCTCTTCGTAGAGGCCGGCCTTGCGCAGGCTGGTGACGACGATCTCCTCGAGCTCGGCCTTGGTCGAGGCGAGTCCGTGGATCTTCGGACCGTAGGCGACATTGTCGAAGATCGACTTCGGGAACGGGTTGGGCTTCTGGAAGACCATGCCGACCCGCGCCCGCAGCTCGACCACGTCGATCGCCGGATCGTAGACGTCTTCGCCGTCCAGCGTGATCTTGCCGCCCACCTTGGCGATGTCGATCGTGTCGTTCATCCGGTTCAGGCAGCGCAGGAAGGTCGACTTGCCGCAGCCCGACGGTCCGATGAGCGCCGTCACCTGGTTCTCCTCGACATCGAGATCGATGTCGTAGAGCGCCTGCTTCGGACCGTAATGGACGGTCACCTTCTCGGATCGCATCTTGATCGGACGGGTAGGTTGCACGGCAGGCCCTTTCGCTAACGACACCTGGATATTTTCCATCATGGGAGTCTCCTGTCGCATATCTACCAGCGCCGTTCGAGACGGCGTCGCAGAAGGACCGCCGTAAGGTTCATGATCGAGAGGAAGGCCAGGAGCACGCAGATGGCCGCACTGGTGCGCGCCACGAAGCCGCGTTCCGGGCTGTCGAACCAGATGAAGATCTGGGTCGGAAGCGCCGTCGAGGGGTCGAGAGGACCCGACGGCGCCGAGGTGATGAAGGCGTTCATGCCGATCAGCAGCAGCGGGGCCGCCTCGCCGAGCGCCTGGGCCAGTCCGATGATAACCCCGGTGAGGATGCCCGGCAGGGCCAGCGGCAGGACGTGATGGCCGATCACCTGCATCTCCGAGGCGCCGACACCCCGCGCCGCCTCGCGGATCGAGGGCGGTACCGCCTTCAAGGCGTTCCGGGTGACGATGATGATCGTCGGCAGGGTCATCAGCGACAGCACCATGCCGCCGACCAGCGGCACCGAGCGCGGCAGTCCGAAGACGCCGATGAACAGCGCCAGGCCCAGGAGACCGAAGACGATCGAGGGCACCGCCGCCAGGTTGTTGATGTTGATCTCGATGAAGTCCGTGAACCGATTCTTCGGCGCGAACTCCTCCAGATAGACGGCCGCGCCGACCCCGACGGGAACGCTGATGAGGAAACAGACCAGGAGCAGGAAGAACGAGCCGATGATGGCGCCCTTCAGGCCGGCGAGCTCGGGGAAGCGGCTATCCGCCTCGGTGACGAGGCCCCAGTCGACGGACGAGCGGATCAGCCCGGCCTCTTCCAGCTGCTTGAAGCGAGCCAGCGCCGCGTCGTCGAGGCGTCGGTTGGCCTCGGCCTGGTCGGCGTTCACGACGCCTTCGAACAATTGCTCGTAGGGGTCGGACACCGGCACCCACACCGATGTCGTCTGGCCCTTGAGCTGCGGGTCCGCGGCGACGAGGTCGCGCAGCATGAACTGCGCGCCGTTGCTCAGGATGCCGGTCACCGCCCGCCGTTCCGCGCGCCCGTCCGTCTCCGGGAACAGGGCGAGCAGGGAATTGTTGGCGAGCGAATTGTAGTTGATGTCGTCCTCGGCGGGGATCGCCACGTCGAGCTTCACCTCGGTCCGCGTCCAGGCCGGAAGCGAGGTCGAGACGACCGAGCCGATCAGGGTCGCGAGCATCAGCAGCGCGAACGCGATCGCGGCGCCGCCGTAGATCTTCAGCCGGGTCTGCGCCGACTTGCGCTTGCCGAGGCTGGCCCTGACGAGATCACGGGAATGCGTGCCCGGCCGGCCCGAGGGAAATGCGCCTGCTTGGGTAGCGTCAGTCATATTGTTCCCGATACTTCCGGACAATCTGGATTGCGACGAGGTTGAGCATCAGCGTCAGGAGGAAGAGCGTCAGCCCGAGGCCGAAGGCGGCCAGCGTCTTGGGACTGTCGAAGGACGTGTCGCCGGTCAGAAGCGCCACGATCTGCACCGTGACGGTGGTGACGCCTTCCAGCGGATTGGCGGTGAGGTTCGCGGTCAGGCCCGCGGCCATGACCACGATCATGGTCTCGCCGATCGCCCGGCTGGTGGCGAGGAGAACACCGCCGACGATGCCCGGCAGGGCCGACGGCAGGATCACCTTGGTAATGGTTTCGCCGCGGGTCGCCCCGAGCCCGAGCGAGCCGTCCCGCATGGCCCGCGGAACCGCGGAGATCGCGTCGTCGGCCAGCGACGAGATGAACGGGATGATCATCACGCCCATGACGAGGCCCGGCACGATCGCCGCCGTCGGCGACACCGGGATGCCGATGTCGCTGCCGAAGCCGCGAATGGCCGGCGAGACGACGAGGACGGCGAAGAAGCCGTAGACGATCGTCGGAATGCCCGCGAGCACCTCGATCAGCGGCTTGACCACCGTGCGCATCGGCTGCGAGGCGAACTCGGCCATGTAGATCGCCGAGAACAGCCCCACCGGCAGCGCCACGACCATCGCCGTCAAGGCGATGATCAGCGTGCCGGCAAAGATCGGCACCGCGCCGAAGGCGCCGGTCGAGCCGACCTGGTCGGGGCGGATGGCGATCTGCGGGTCCCAGTTGATGCCGAAGAAGAATTCCAGCGGCGACACCACGGCGAAGAACCGAAGCCCCTCGAACAGGAGCGAGAAGAGAATGCCCAGCGTCACCAGGATCGAGATGGTGGCGCAAAAGATCAGGATGTACTTGATGATCCGCTCGGCCGTGTTGCGGGCACGAAACCGCAGGTCGATCCGGGGAACGACGACGCCCGAGGCGATCAGCGCGATCGCCACGACGACCGCGAGCAGCAGCCAGCGCGAGACGTTCGCCGCCGTCTGGAAGGTCTCCGCAGCGGTGAAGACCGCGGGGTCGGGCTCGCCGAAGGTGACGCCGGCCGCGACCTGGCGGACCTGTCCGATGAGCAGGCCGAGCCGCCCGGCCGACGCTTCCTTCAGCGTCTCGGGCAGATTGGCGAGGATGATCCGGTCGAGCACGACGGGCTCGAGCGCCAGCCACAGCAGGATGACGACGACGCAGGGCGTCAGGATCGTCAGCGCAAGAAGATAGCCGTGATATTTGGGGAGGGAGTGCAGCGTCCGTCCGTCACCCGTCGCCCCGACCGTCCGCGCCTTCATGAAGGCGGCGCTGAAGCCGATGATCGTCAGCAAGACGGCAGTCGCTAGCGTCAATGATAGCGGCATGGATCCCGACACTCCTTGCGAGGAACCGCCGGCCAGGAAAATGGCCGGCGGGTTTTGTCAGCGCGAAAGCTTACTTCGGCGCCTGCATGGTCTCGCCTTCGGTGGCGGACTTGCGGGTGGCCTCGAGCTTGTCGGCGCTCAGCGGAACCAGGCCGCGGTCGATCAGGTAGCCGTCCTCGCCCATCGCGCCGTCGCTGACATACTCGGCGACGAACTCGTTGAGGCCCGGGATGGCGTCACGATGCGCGTTCTTGACGTAGATGAAGAGCGGGCGGGAGACGCCGTACTCGCCGGTCAGAACCGTGTCCTCGGACGGAACGACACCACCGATGGCGGCGCCCTTCAGCTTGTCCTGGTTCTCGAACAGGAACGAGTAGCCGAAGATGCCGAAGGCGGTCGGGTCGGTCTCGAGGCGCTGCACGATCAGGTTGTCGTTCTCGCCGGCTTCGACGAAGGCACCGTCGGTGCGCATGCGCTGGCAGACTTCGTCGTGACGGTCCTCGTCGAGCGCCTTGATGGCCTCGAACTCGCCGCAGCCCTCTTCCATGACCAGCTCGACCCAGGCGTCGCGCGTGCCGGACGTCGGCGGCGGGCCGTAGACCAGGATCGGCTCGGCCGGCAGCGAGGAATCGATCTCGTTCCAGCTCTTGTACGGGTTGGCCTTCACCTCACCGTCGACCTCGACCTCGGCGGCGAGCGCCTGGAAGAGCTGCGCCTTGCTGACCGACAGCTCCGGGCCGCTGCGGGCGTTGGCGAAGGAAAGCGCGTCGTAGCCGAGCAGGACTTCGGTGACGTCCTTGACGCCGTTCGACTGGCACAGCTCGTATTCCGACGCCTTCATGGCGCGCGAGGCACCGGTGATGTCGGGGGTCTGCTCGCCGACGCCGCCGCAGAAGATCTTCATGCCGCCGCCGGTACCGGTCGACTCGGTCACGGGCGCCGGAAACTCACCCATGTTGGCGAACTGTTCAGCAACGGCCTGGGTGTAGGGGAAAACCGTCGAGGATCCGACGATCTGGATCTGGTCCCGGACCTGCGCGGAGGCCTGGCCGGTCAGTGCGATGGCGGTACCGAGCGCGAGGCTGGCGATGAACTTGTTGTTCACGGGTGCGTCTCCTTGAGGAGTTTGTTTCGAACCGAGCACTGTTGGGCCGCCCTGTCTGACGGCTGCTGCTCGCCGACACGTCTAGCGGCGCTGGAAGAAGTCTATATGACAGTCGGATTGCACCTTTATGACAGTGCAAGCGGCTGATAATTATAGAGGTTTTTCCGAAGTGTCAGAATCGGACCGCGGCAGCGGTAACCTGGCCGTGAACACAGAGCCTTTTCCGATGGTCGACTCGACCAGAAGTCGCCCGCGATGGCGCAAAAGGATGTTGCGGGTGATCGACAGGCCGAGGCCGGTGCCCCGCTTGGCCCGCGAGCGGCCCGGATCGACGCGGTAGAAGCGTTCCGTCAGCCGCGGCACGTGCTCGGCCGGAATGCCGGGACCGAAATCGCGCACCGCCGCGTCGACGAAGCTGCCGCCCGCCTCCTCCGTCCGGGTCAGGCTGATCTCCACGCGCTTGCCGGTCTCGCCGTATTTGCAGGCGTTCTCGACCAGGTTGGAGAAGACCTGCATCAGCTCGTCCTCGTCGCCGGGGATCGCCACCGGCTCGTCCGGCAGGTCCAGCGCCAGCTCGACGTCCAGCTGCTCGGCCAGCGGCGCCAGCTGGCTCTCCACCTTGCGCAGGATCGCCCCGAGATCGACACGGGTCGAGATCGGCACATGCCGCTTCATCTCGATCCGCGACAACGACAGGAGGTCGTCGATCAGCCGCGACATGCGGGTCGCCTGCTCGCGCATGATGCCGAGGAATTTCTCGCGCGCCGCCGGGTCGTCCTTGGCCGGCCCCAGCAGCGTCTCGATGAAGCCCGACAGCGAGGCCAGCGGCGTGCGCAATTCGTGGCTGGCATTGGCGACGAAATCGGTCCGCATGCGTTCGATGCGCAGCTCGGCGGTCCGGTCGCTGAACCTTATCAGGAAGAAATGCGGTCGCTCGCCCTGATAGGGCGGGATCGGCAGGATCTCGATCTGCCAGACCCGCTCGACCGGGCGCCGTTCCTCGATCGTCACCCTGCCCGGCTGGTTGTCGCGCAGCACCGCCTCGACCGCCGCCAGGAATTCCGGCGAGCGGAAGCGCAGCGACAGCGCGTCGCCCAGCGCCATGTTGCCGAAGCCGACCAGCGAGGCGGGATTGCGGTAGCGCAGCAGCATCTGGCGGTCGATGATGAAGCTGGGCTGCTGCAGCGCCTCCACCACCGCCTTGACGCCCCGGCTCGGCCAGGTCGTGTCGGCGCGTTCGCTGGCCGCCACCGCCTGCCGGCGCCGGTCGACCCGCTGCGGCACGTAGAGCACCGCCAGGAGAAACAGGAAGACGGCCACGCTTCCCGGGGCGGCCTCGGGCACGAACCAGCCCAGCCCGCCGAGCCCGATCAGCGCCGCGAGCGCCACCGACCGGGCCCGCACGCCGGAGCGGCCGGCGGGCACGATCTCCGGCTCGCCGGGCTCGGGCGGGCTCAAGCGGACACCTGTGGGGCGGGAATCGGACGGCGGCGGGACGAATGCGACATCCGTCCTTCCTAGCGCAGAATTGTCGAAGATCGATGACGCCGGTTGGCGCCCGGCGCAGTTCGCGAGCCGGCGGCGCCGGTGCTAGTCGATGGCCTGGACACGGAAACCGTAGACGTTCAGGTCGCCCGCCCCGGTTCCGATCTGCGGATCGATGACCAGCTGCGCGGCGCCCATGGCGCCTTCCGGCACCGCCATGTCGAAGACGAAGGTCTCCTCCGCGGCACTCACCTGGAAGCGCTGGCGCCCGCAGACCGTTTCGCCGGCGAACAGGCAGCTCACGCTGAATTCGCGGCCCTGGTCGTCGGGTGATCCGACGGCGAGTTCGCCGCGGGCCCGGCTGCCGGCGATCTGCTCGACGATTCCCGCGCCGATGACCAGGCTGACCTCCGACCCGTCGCCATCGGCCGGCGCGGCGATCTGCACGGCCATCCGGCCGCCCGATCCCGCCACGCCACTGGCGCGCGCGCCGCCCTCGGCCGCGATCTTCTCAAGGTCGGTGCCGGCGAAGACGTCGATCCAGTTGTCCGGCGAGGGTCCGCCGGTCAGCGCCGGGTCCTCGCCGGCCGACTGGATCGTCTCGGCGATGGTCGGCCCATCCTCGCTGGCGACCGGCGCCGGCGCGGTGGAGAACAGCGGCAGCACGACCCAGACCGCCGCGGCGATCAGCAGCAGCAACAGGACGACGATGACCGCGCCGACCAGCTTGTTGCTGGCCTCGCTGAACGGACGGCCGCGCTTCGGCTTGTGGTCGGGCGACCAGCGGTCGCGCACCGGCTTGGTGGATGTCGCGGCGCCGGGCTTGGCGGTCGCGGCCGTCGCGTCGGCCTTGGCCGCAGGCGCCTTGGCGGACGCGGTCTTTGCGGACGGCGTCTTCGCAGCGGGCGTCGGTGACATGGGCGCCGCCTCGGCGGTACGTGTCGCACCAGCCGACGGCGCAGCGGTGTCAGGCGTATCTGCTGCCTGCGTTTCGTCGTCGGTGGCCGGCATCGCCTCCGGCGTCTCAGCCGGGATCGGCGGCGTGGCAGGCGCGGCGACGTCCGGCTCGACTGATGCCGTCGCGTCGCCGTCCTCGGACACGGCATCGTCCCCAAAGCCGCCCGGCGCCGGATATTCCGCCTCGATCGCCTCGATCGCGCTGATCAGCGCCTGGCGCTTGCGATCGGCTTCCGCCTCGTCGCTGTGCTGCGCCGACTGCACGCGGAGAATGGCGCGCTCGGCCGCTTCGTAGACCACGAGGCGAAAATCCGGATCGGCGGCATTCCCCTTCTGCAGCGCGCGTCTGACGCTCTGTTCGATCGCGCTGGCCAAGGACGGTCACTCCACTTGCAAAGAGCCCCTCGGCGCCTTGCGCGCGATGGGAAGAGACAGGGCGACACTAATCGGCGCCCCTGCGGCGTTCAATCCCGTGCCCTGCCGGCAGCATAAGCATCGCCGTCTGGACCGAGGCTGACGCGGCGGCCGGCGAACCGGTCCGGCGCCCCTGCCCTTGCCCGCCCATTCTGGTATGGAGAGCGCGTTGCCGCGTTCGGCGCGGCTGAGATGTCAAAGGAGAAGCGCCATGTCACTCGAAGGCAAGGTCGCGATCGTCACCGGTGGCGCCAAGGGGATCGGCCAGGCCATCGCCCGCCGCTTCCTAGAGGACGGCGCCCGGGTGATCATCGCCGATGTCGACGAGCGGGCCGGCCTCGCTGCCGCGGCCGAACTGAAGGAACTGGGCGAGATCCGCTCGGTGGTCTGCAACGTCGCCGACCGGCTGCATGTCCACAATCTCGTCGCCACCGCCCTCGACGATTTCGGCGACGTGGACATCCTCGTCAACAATGCCGGCATCGTCCACAAGGCCGACTTCCTCGATCTGGAGGAGGAAGCCTTCGACAAGGTGCTGAACGTCAATCTGAAGGGCGCCTTCCTGTGCGGCCAGGCGGTGGCGCGTCATCTGGTGCAGAAGGTCAAGGATGGCGGCGAGCCGGGATCGATCGTCAACATGTCGTCGGTCAACGCCGTTTTCGCCCTGCCCGACCAGGTCGGCTATTCGGTCTCCAAGGGCGGCATGAACCAGCTCACCAAGGTGATGGCCCAGTCGCTGGCGCCTTACGGCATCCGCGTCAACGCCATCGGACCGGGCTCGATCATGACCGACATGCTGCGCTCGGTCGTCGCCGACAAGGACGCCACGGCACGCATCCTGTCGCGCACCCCGATGGGCCGCATCGGCGAGCCGTCGGAGATCGCCGCGCTGGCCGCCTTCCTCGCCTCCGCCGAGGCCAGCTACGTCACCGGCCAGACGCTCTATGCCGATGGCGGCCGCCTCGGCCTCAACTACACCGTCGCGCCGCCCGAGCCCGACTGAGCGCATGGCGGCAGGCCGCCCGGCCGCCGTCCCGCATCCCAGGACATTTCCACAAACGAAAGCGGCGCCGGATCACTCCGGCGCCGCTTTGGCATGTCCCGGGGCCGTCTCCGGCCGCGGGCGATCTCAGTTCTGGTTGCCGTCGTCTTCGTCGGTATCCGTGCTCTGCATCGAGGAGAGCTTGGCGAACACCGCCGCCGCGTCGAGCTCGCCCTCTTCGCGGTCTTCGCGCGAACGGTCCCAGTTCTGGGTCTGCGAGGCCGACAGCAGGCGCTCTTCCTCGGCGATCTCCTCGGGGCGGACGATGCCGCGCGAGGCCTTCTCGACTTCCAGGTCGAGATTGATCTGCGTGCACAGCCCCAGCGTCACCGGGTCCATCGGCTGCAGATTGGCCGAGTTCCAGTGGCTGCGGTCGCGGATCTGCTGGATCGTGTTCTTGGTCGTGCCGACCAGGTTCGAGATCTGCGAATCCTTCAGCTCCGGATGGTTGCGCACCAGCCAGAGAATCGCGTTCGGGCGGTCCTGGCGCTTCGACACCGGCGTGTAGCGCGGCGCCTTGCGCTTGGCCTCGGGCACCCGCACCTTCGGCGCGGCGAGCTTCAGCTTGCGGTTCGGATCCTTCTCCGCCGCCTCGATCTCCTCGCGCGACAGCTGGCCGGTCATGATCGGGTCGAGACCCTTGATGCCCTGGGCCGATTCGCCGTCGGCGATCGCCTTCACCTCGAGATGGTGCAGCGTGCAGAAATCCGCGATCTGTTCGAAGGACAGCGAAGTGTTGTCGACCAGCCAGACGGCGGTCGCTTTTGGCATCAATAATTGCTGTGCCACGATACAATCCTCCTAAGTGCCTGCCCCGGAAGGGCCGGCCGTGGATACTCACCACATGTACGGGAATTCGGGCGCCCTTATAGGCCGTTAGCCATATTGGTGCAAGGAAATCGCCGGATTTCCCGTGCGGCGACCCGGCAGGGGCCGCCGCGACGCGCTCAGCTCTCCAGATGGCGCGTCGTCAGGATGATCTTGCCGATGTGATCCTCGTCCATGTGGCGATGCGCATCGGCGGCCTTCTCCAGCGGATAGACCTCGTCGATCAGCGGCTTCACCGTGCCCGCTTCCAGGAGCGGCACCACCTGATCGGTCAGTTCGGACGCGATCACCGCCTTGAAGCTGACCGGCCGGTTGCGCAGGGTCGAGCCGGTGAAGGTCAGCCGCTTGCGCATCAGCGGCGTCAGGTCGATCTGCGTCTTCGGCCCCTTCAGGAAGGCGATCTGCACGATCCGCCCGTCCTCGGCGGCGAGCTGCAGATTGCGCGGCGTGTACTCGCCGCCGACCATGTCGAGGATCACGTCGACCCCCTTGCCGTCGGTCTTCTCGCGCAGCGCCTCGACGAAATCCTGCGTGCGGTAGTTGATGCAGTCCTCGGCGCCGAGGGATTCGGCCGCCCGGCACTTGTCGTCGCTGCCCGCCGTGGCGAACACCCGCGCCCCGAAATGCTTCGCCAGCTGGATCGCCGTCGTGCCGATGCCCGACGTGCCGCCATGTACGAGGAAGCTCTCACCCGCCGTCAGCTTGGCCCGCTGGAAGACGTTGTGCCAGACGGTGAAATAGGTCTCCGGCACGCCGGCCGCCTCGATCATCGACAGCGATGTCGGCACCGGGATCGCGTTCACCTCGGCGACGGTGGCGTATTCGGCATAGCCGCCGCCCGGCACCAGCGCCATCACCCGGTCGCCGACGGCAAAGCGGCTGGCGCCCTCGCCCAGCGCCACGACGGTGCCGGCGATCTCGAGGCCCGGCCAGTCCGGCGCGTCGGCCGGCGCCGGATACATCCCCTGGCGCTGCATCACGTCCGGGCGGTTCACCCCGGCCGCGGCCACCGCCACCAGCACCTCGCCGGCGGCCGGCTTCGGCACCGGCCGCGTGCCGGGCTTCAGCACCTCGGGTCCGCCGAATCCGTCGAGAAGGGCTGCCTGCATGTCCTGGGGTATCGTCATGGTCTGCGTGATCTCCGTGTTGGCCGTCGCCACGAAACGTAGAGAAATTCCTACGAAAGCGAACCACCGTTAAGCCCTGAGTAAGGTTTCCGGGGTTTAACTGAGATCAGTCCAGATTGAAGGAACGCCGGATTGATGGATAGACGGAGCGGTTTCCGCCCCGTTTGACGCCTCCCTGTTGAAAACTCCTGAAGGGCCGCTCACGCGGCCCCTTTTTTTGACAGACCGGCGGAACCGTCCCGCCCCTGCCGCGCTTGCTTAACAGCAATTAACCTTGTCCAGCGCCCTCGCTTGCAAAGCCTTGGTAACGGACGCACCCTGTTCTCGTTCGACGACCGCGCCCTGTTCGCGGTCCGACCGATTCTGGCAGTGCGAAAAGGTGTCCGCGATGGGGAGTGAATTCGGCTCGATGACGATCCAATCCAACGGCACATCGGACGGCGACCGCACGATCCGGCTCGCCGAGCATCTGGCCTTCTCGCGCTCCTTCCAGCCGCTGTTCAACCAGGGCATGGCCCTGGTCGACGAGACGGCGATCTATCTCGACGGCGCCGGCCGGGTCGAGGCGAAGGCGCTGTCCAAGCACGGCACCACGCTCTACGCCGCCGAATCCATGCGCCTGACCACCCGGCTGATGCAGGTCGCCTCCTGGCTCCTGCTCCAGCGTGCCGCCAACCAGGGCGACATGTCGCGCGCCCAGGTCGAGGCCGAGAAGGTCAAGGTCCGTCTCGAAGGCCTCGGCAGCGCCAAGGATTCGCCGAATTACGGCGAACTCCCGGAAGCCTTCCGCGATCTCGTCGAACGCGCCCTCATGCTGGAGCGCCGCATCGCCATGCTGGATCGCGAGATCTATGGCGAGAACGCCGCCGAGCCGGAGCATGCCGCGCGCAATCCCGTCGGCGAGCAGATCGACCTGCTGAAGACCGCCTTCCACGGCTGATCGCTCCCCGCGGTCGGCAACAGGCGGTCGCCCCGTCTGCGGGTCCATGGCCCGCCCTTGAGCGACGCAGGCGACGGTGTGTTCGCCGCCAAGCCGCAACCGCCCTCGCCTCCTTGCGTTCGCTCCCCACCCTTCCAGCGAACCCAGGAGACGACGCGATGCGCGTGATCCAGCTCAGCAAGCCCGGCGGCCTCGACCAGTTACAGCTCGTCGAGCGCGACGCACCGGGCGCGCCCGGCCCCGGTGAAATCCGCGTGCGGATTCGCGCCAGCTCCCTCAATTTCCACGATTACGGCGTCGTCAGCGGCCGCATGCCGACCGAGGACGGTCGCATCCCCATGTCCGACGGCGCCGGCACCGTGGAGGCCGTCGGCGACGGCGTCAGCGCGTTCACCGTCGGCGACCATGTCGTCTCGACCTTCTTCCCGCTGTGGCTCGATGGCGAACCGCCGGTGGCCGACTTCAGGACCACGCCCGGGGACGGCGTTGACGGCTATGCCCGCGAGGAGGTCGTGCGTCCCGCCACCTGGTTCACCCATGCCCCGAAGGGTTTCAGCCACGCCGAAGCCGCCACCCTGACCACCGCCGGCCTCACCGCCTGGCGCGCCCTTGTCGTCGATGGCGGCATCAAGGCCGGCGACACCGTGCTGGTGCTGGGCACCGGCGGCGTCTCGATCTTCGCCCTGCAATTCGCCCGGCTGATGGGGGCCCGCGTCATCGCCACCTCCTCCTCCGACGAGAAGCTGAAGCGGCTGCGCGAGATGGGCGCCGACCACACGATCAACTACAAGCGCGACGAGAGCTGGGGACAGACCGTCCTCGACCTCACCGAAGGCCGCGGCGTCGACCACGTCATCGAGGTCGGCGGCCCGGGCACATTGCCGCAGTCGATCACCGCCTGCCGCATCGGCGGCCACCTCGCCCTCATCGGCGTCCTCACCGGGCGCGCCGGCGAGGTGCCGACCGCCGCCCTGATGGCCAAGCACCAGCGCCTGCAGGGGCTCATCGTCGGCAGCCGGCGGCACCAGATGGACATGGTCCGCGCCATCGACGCCATCGGCCTGAAGCCGGTCATCGACCGCAGCTTCGCGCTGGAGGACATCGCCGACGCCTTCCGCCACGAGGAATCGGGCGCGCATTTCGGCAAGATCTGCCTGGAATTCTAGGCGCCGATCACCACCGCCGGGCGGCGCGGTTTTGCACCGCCCGGCGCGTTAGACTTTGGTCTCATCTTGCGACCCGGGGCGGCCGGTGCAGCGTTTCCCGCCATCGTGATCGCGGCCCGCAACGCCGCGCGCAGGCCCCGCCGGACCCGCAACCTGGCGCGCCCGGATATGCCTCTTCCGTAAACGTAAATCGCACGCAAGCCCTTGCAAACCATCGGCTTGCGGCTGCTCCACCTGCTGCAGCGCCGTTGCGCCTTGCCGCCACCCCGCGATCGGCTGGCCCTGCCCGGCGCGCGGCCTTCCTCACATGAGCGGCTGCTCAAGACGGTTGGCTTCCGCCTTGATTGACGTGGAGTTTTTAATCGGCAATCTTGCACGCGCTGGGAGGCAACAGGTCATTCCGAGTTAATTCATAAGGGAGGAGTAGATAATGCTGCGCCGCAATAACAACGTTGAGAGCCTGTCCAAGTCGAATGACGGCGTTTCTCGCCGCAAGTTCCTGAGGGGTGGCGTCGTTGCTGCGGGAGCGGCTGCCGGCACTCTCGCTGCGCCGGCCGTGCTGGCCCAGTCGCCGCTGGTCGTGAAGATGCAGACGTCCTGGCCGGCCTCGGACATCTGGATGGATTTCGCCCGGCAATATGTCGAGCGTGTCGAGACCATGTCCGGCGGCCGCCTCAAGATCGATCTCCTGCCGGCCGGCGCCGTCGTCGCCGCCTTCCAGGTGATGGACGCGGTCAATGACGGCGTCATCGATGCCGCCCATTCGGTGTCGGCCTACTGGTACGGCAAGAACAAGGCCGCCTCGCTGTTCGGCACCGGCCCGGTCTTCGGCGGCAACCCGACCACCATGCTGTCGTGGTTCTACCAGGGCGGCGGCAGCGAGCTCTACAAGGAGCTGACCCAGGACGTCATGGGCCTGAACGTCATCGGCATGATGGGCTTCCCGATGCCGGCACAGCCCTTCGGCTGGTTCAAGGAGCCGGTCAACTCGGTCGCCGACATCGAAGGCTTCAAGTACCGCACCGTGGGTCTGGCTGCCGATCTGATGCAGTCCATGGGCATGAGCGTCGCCCAGCTTCCGGGCGGTGAAATCGTGCCGGCGATGGAGCGCGGCGTCATCGACGCCTTCGAGTTCAACAACCCCTCCTCCGACCGTCGCTTCGGTGCGCAGGACGTGGCCAAGAACTACTATCTCGGCTCCTACCACCAGGCGAGCGAGGCTTTCGAGTTCCTGTTCAACAAGGACTTCATGGAGGATCTCGACGACGACCTGCGGGCCATCATGGAATACAGCGTCGAGGCGGCCTCCACGGCCAATACGGCGCTCGCCCTCAACGAATATTCCAAGGACCTGCAGGAACTGCAGGACGTCGACGGGGTGACGGTCCGCCAGACCCCGCCGGAAATCCTGGAAGCCCAGCTGGAAGCCTGGAAGCAGCTGATCGTCGGGCTCGAGGAAGACACCTTCTTCAAGAAAATCCTCGACAGCCAGCGCGAATGGGTCGAGCGCGTCTCGTACTACGAGCTGCTCAACTCGCCGGATTATCGTCTGGCCTACAACTTCTTCTTCCCGGGCAAGCTGCCGAGCTGACGCCGGCTGCGTCGAAGAACGGAATGTCCGGCGGCTGATACCGCCGGACATTTCTGTACGAGGATCGGGAGTCCATGATCGCATTCATTCGTTTTGCCGACGCCCTGTCGGCAGCTTTCGGCAAGGCCTTTGCCTGGCTGATCATTCTCATGACGTTCGGGACGAGCTACGAGGTCTTCGTGCGATACGTCCTCGGATCGCCGACCCCCTGGGCCCTCGACGTCTCCTTCATCATGTACGGCACGCTCTTCATGATGGGCGGCGCCTATACGTTGTCGCGCAGCGGCCATGTCCGCGGCGACTTCCTCTACCGGATGTGGAAGCCCCGCACCCAGGCCATGGTCGACCTGGTGCTCTACGTCTTCTTCTTCTTTCCCGGCGTCACGGCGCTGATCCTGGCCGGCTGGAAATACGCCGCGCGCTCCTGGCGCTACGGCGAGGTCAGCGTCAACAGCCCGGCCGGCATTCCGATCTACCAGTTCAAGACCGTCATCGTCGCCGCCGGCATCCTCCTTTTCATCCAGGGCATTGCCGAGATGATGCGCTGCATCCAGTGCATCCGTGGCGGTGAATGGATCCGGCCCGAGGAAGACGTTCAGGAAACCGAGGACACCGTCCTCAACAAGGCGACCGCGGCCGAGAGAGATGCCCATCCATGAGTGACCCGCAACTCGCCCTGTTGATGCTGGGGCTGTTTATCTTCCTCGTCTTCCTCGGCTTTCCGATCGCCTTCACCCTCATGGCGATGGGTATCGGCTTCGGCTACTACGCCTATTTCGACCCCAACCGCATGTGGCGCAGCTACAACCGGCTCGACGAGCTGGCCTCCAGCTGGGACAGTTTCACGCTCTGGATAGACGGGTTCTTCAGCAACACGGTCTTCGACCTGTTCATCAACCAGACCTATACGGTGATGGCGAACGAGGTGCTGACGGCCGTCCCGCTGTTCCTGTTCATGGGCTACATCGTCGAACGCGCCAACATCGTCGACCGCCTGTTCACGACGCTCAACATCGCGTCCAAGAACATGCCGGGCTCGATGGGCGTTGCGGCGCTGATCACCTGCGCCCTCTTCGCCACCGCCACCGGCATCGTCGGCGCCGTCGTCACCCTGATGGGCCTGCTCGCCCTGCCGGCGATGCTGAATGCGCGCTACGACAAGTCCTTCGCCTCGGGCATCATCTGCGCCGGCGGCACGCTCGGCATCCTGATCCCGCCTTCGATCATGCTGATCGTCTATGCGGCGGCCTCCGGCGTCTCCATCGTCCGGCTCTATGCCGGCGCGCTGCTGCCGGGCCTGATCCTCGTCGGCCTCTACCTCGTCTACATCATCGGCCGGTCCGTCCTGCAGCCGAGCGCCGCCCCGCGCCCGACCAAGGACGAGGTGCCGGACGTGCCGTTCCTGCGGCTGACCTTCATGATCCTGACGTCGTTCCTGCCGCTGGCCTTCCTGATCCTCGCCGTTCTCGGCTCGATCCTGTTCGGCCTCGCCACCCCGACCGAGGCGGCGGCCATCGGCGCCCTCGGCGGCATTCTGCTGGCCGTCGGCTATAGGGCCCTCACCTTCCAGCGGCTGCGCGAATCCGTCTATCTGACGGTCCGCACCACGGCGATGGTCTGCTGGCTCTTCGTCGGCTCCTACATCTTCTCCTCGGTCTTCTCCTATCTCGGCGGCGAGCAGGTGATCTCGGAGTTCGTCCGCGGCCTCGACCTGACGCCGCTGCAGTTCCTGCTGCTCGCCCAGCTGATCATCTTCCTGCTCGGCTGGCCGCTGGAATGGTCGGAGATCATCATCATCTTCGTGCCGATCTTCCTGCCGCTCCTGGAAATGTTCGGCATCGATCCGCTGTTCTTCGGCATCCTCGTCGCCCTGAACCTGCAGACCTCGTTCCTGACGCCGCCCATGGCCATGTCGGCCTATTACCTGAAGGGCATCGCGCCGCCGGACGTGAAGCTGACCGACATCTTCAAGGGCGTCCTGCCCTTCCTGATGATGGTCTTCCTGGCGATGGCGGTGGTCTATCTCGTCCCGCAGTCGGTCTACTACCTCCCGGAAGTCTTCTATGGCCGCTAGGAGTTCGCTGATCGACCTGCCGCCGCTCGACCTGCGCGAGCGGCTGGCAGGGGGCGCCGCGCGCGCGGCGGAGGTCGCCGACGCCGCCGCCGCCCGGGTCGAGAGCGATCCGGTGGCGGCCGCCGCCTTCGCCTGGTTCGACGCCGATTTCGCGCGCCGTCAGGGCGTCCATCTCGACACCCAGCGGGGGCGCCTGCGCTCCATCGGCGCGCTGCACGGCCTGCCGGTCGCCGTCGACGACATGATCGACGCGGCGCGCATGCCGGCCATCGCCGGCTTCGCCCCCTTCGCCGGCCGCGTGCCGGAAGCCGATTCCGCCATCGTCGAGCGCCTGCGCTCGGCCGGTGCGCTGATCGCCGGCAAGACGGCGGTGCGCGAACTCGGCATCGGCCCTGCGGTCCAGTCGACGGACAGCGATGCCCCGGCCACCGGCATCGACGGCTGCGTCACGGCGGTCACCCGCGGTGCCGCCTCGCTCGGCGTCGGCATGTCCGGCGATGGCGCGCTGATCCGCTCCGCCTCGGCCAGCGGCATCACCGGCTACACGCCGACCTTCGGCGCCATCCCGCGCCGCGGCGTCCGCGACGTGGCCCCCAGCCTCGACGCCCCGGGCGTCTGTGCCCGCAGCATCTCCGGCGTCGCGCTCCTGGCCGAATGCCTGTTCGGCAACGATCTGGCCGACCCCTCGACCGAGGCGACGCCGCATCCGCAGCTCCTCGCCCAGGCCGGCATGACGCCGCCCGTCGTGCCGACGCTGGCGATCGTGCGCACGCCCTGGTGGGACCGCGCCGATCCGCTCACGCAGGAAGGCATCGGCGAGGTCGCGAGCGAACTCGGCGAGCGCTGCTTCGACGCCGACCTGCCGGAGATCTTCGCCGACGGGCTGATCCATGCCGAGCGGGTCCGGCTGGCCGAGGCCGCCAAGAACCTCTACGGCACGCGCCAGCGCTACCCCGGCGCCGTCTCGCCCGAGCTGACGGCCCTCTTGGAACAGGGCGACGCCATCCTCGCCCGCGACTACCTCGCCGCCCTCGACTGGCGCGCCGTGCTCTATGCGGGGCTGGAGGCGGTCCTGTCGCGCTGCGACGCCATCCTCACCCCCGCCGCCATCGGTCCGGCCCGGCCCGTCGTGGCGCCGGAGGGCGAGAACGTGTTCAATGCTCTGTGGACCTTCCTCGGGGTGCCCTGCGTGACGCTGCCGCTGCTCGAGACCCCCGATGGCCAGCCCATTGGCGTCCAGCTCGTCGGCCGGCGCGGCGAGGACGGCCGCCTACTGCGCACCGCGCACTGGCTCGAAACGCAACTGACCAACGGGAGCGCCTGACATGACACTGGAACGCAAGCTGTCGCTGGTGGCCTACGCCGTCCTGTGCGCCTTCCTGCTGATTCTCATCGTCCACGTGCCGTCGCCGGATCTCGGCCTGGTGCTCCTGGCGACCGTGCTGCTGGCCGGCTACGACCTGTTCTTCCACGATCCGACGCCGAAGCCCTGACGCGCGTCGCGCGCGGCGACCTCGGCACGCGACCGCGCGGCCCCGCCGCGCGTCGCTTCCGGACCCCAGACAGCAAAAAGCCCGGCACGATGGCCGGGCTTCTTTCATGTCGACTCCGTGTCGGCCTCTTACATGCCGAGGCCTTCGTACCGCTTCTTGAAGCGCGACACGCGACCGCCGCGGTCCAGCAGCTGCTGGTTGCCGCCGGTCCAGGCCGGATGGCTGGTCGGATCGATGTCGAGATTCATCTTGTCGCCGTCAGAACCCCAGGTCGACCGGGTCTGATACTCGGTGCCATTGGTCATCACGACGGTGATCGTGTGGTAGTCCGGGTGGATTTTGTCTTTCATCGCCTTCGATCCTTGGGTCTGGCCGGATCCCCGCCAAACCGACACAGCTGCGGACAGGGCCGCCTGCAGGTCTCGATGTCGCGGAGTTGGAAAGCGCGATCGCTTTCAAATTCGAGGACGAGCCTATACATGAGGGCACCTGTCGGCACAAGAGCCGGAGGCCATCCCCGTCGCGGTGTGCGCGGCGGGTTCATGAACTGCGAGAATGACTGGAGGCGGGCTTGCGCCAGATGACAGCCGGCGAGCGCGAAGCCGAACGCAAGCGCCGCGACCTGAAGCCCCTCGCCCGGCTGATTCCCTATCTGAAGCGCTACAAGGCCAAGGTCGCCGGCGCGATCTTCTTCCTGTCGCTGGCGGCCCTCACCACGCTCTCCCTGCCGCTTGCCGTGCGCAGGGTGATCGACAAGGGCTTCGACGCCCCCAGCACCGCCTTCATCGACACCTATTTCGCCATGCTGGTGGTCCTGGCCGCCGTCCTCGCAATCGCCAGCGCCGGCCGCTACTATTTCGTCATCACGCTGGGCGAGCGCGTCGTGGCGGATCTGCGCAAGGATGTCTTCTCCCGGGTGACCCGCCTGTCGCCGGGCTTCTACGACCGGGCGCTGACCGGCGAGATCGTCTCGCGCCTGACCGCCGACACCACCCAGATCAAGTCCGTCGTCGGCGCCACCGCCTCGCTGGCCCTGCGCAACGCCATCCTGTTCATCGGCGCCGTCGTCATGATGGTCATCACCAGCCCCGGCCTGTCGCTGATCGTCATCGCCGCGATTCCCGTCATCATCGTGCCGCTGGTCGCCTTCGGCCGTTCCGTGCGTCGCCGCTCGCGCTACGCCCAGGACACGCTGGCCGACGCCACCGCCTATGCCACCGAGGCGATCGGCGCCGTGCGCACCGTCCAGGCCTTCACCAGCGAGACCGCCACCGGCAACCGCTTCGCCGCCGCCGTCGATCGCGCCTTCCAGGCCGCCCGCGCCTCGGTCAGCGCCCGCGCCTTCCTCACCGCCTTCGCCATCTTCCTGATCTTCTCGTCGATCATCGCCGTCCTGTGGATCGGCGCCCAGCAGGTCACCGAGGGCACCATGAGCGGCGGCACGCTCGGGCAGTTCCTCCTTTACGCCGTCTTCGCCGCGGGCGCTGTGGGCCAGCTCTCGGAGGTCTGGGGCGAGATCGCCCAGGCCGCCGGCGCCGCCGAGCGCCTGTCCGAGCTTCTGGCCGAGGAACCGGCCATCCGCTCGCCCGCCGATCCCGTCGCTCTGCCCCGG
Source organism: Aurantimonas sp. NFXS3 (assembly GCF_049132005.1). Classification (NCBI taxonomy): domain Bacteria; kingdom Pseudomonadati; phylum Pseudomonadota; class Alphaproteobacteria; order Hyphomicrobiales; family Aurantimonadaceae; genus Aurantimonas; species Aurantimonas sp. NFXS3. Next base: position 557,244 of record NZ_JAGDDZ010000001.1, on the reverse strand, counting down.
CCGGCGCGCGGCGAGGTCGTCTTCGACCGGGTCAGCTTCGCCTATCCGACGCGGCCCGACGTCTCGACGGTCCACGACCTGTCCTTCACCGTGAAGCACGGCGAGACCGTCGCCATCGTCGGCCCGTCCGGCGCCGGCAAGTCGACCATCTTCTCGCTGATCGAGCGCTTCTACGATCCCGATGCCGGCCGCGTCCTGATCGACGGTGTCGACGTGCGCGCGGCCGATCTGGAAGAGCTGCGCAGCCGCATTGCCCTCGTCCCCCAGGACGTGACCATCTTCGCCGCGACCGCCGCCGAGAATATCGGCTTCGGCGATCCCAACGCCTCGCGCCCGCAGGTGGTCTCGGCGGCCCGCTCGGCGCTGGCCGAAGGCTTCATCGAGGCCATGCAGGACGGCTACGACACCGTGATCGGCGAGCGCGGCATCACCCTGTCGGGCGGCCAGCGCCAGCGCGTGGCGATCGCCCGGGCGATCCTGCGCGACGCGCCGATCCTGCTCCTCGACGAGGCGACCTCCGCCCTCGACGCCGAAAGCGAGATCCTCGTCCAGCGGGCGCTGGAAAAGCTGATGGAGGGCCGCACGACGCTGGTCATCGCCCATCGCCTCGCCACGGTCCTGAAGGCCGACCGCATCCTCGTCCTCGATGGCGGCCAGATCGTCGAGGAAGGCACCCACGCCTCGCTGATCGCCAAAGACGGCATCTATGCCCGTCTCGCCCGCCTGCAGTTCGAGGCCGGCCGCACCGACGCGATGCTCGGCGCCGCCGAATAGCACCGCGAACGCGGCGTCCCGCAGCGCGCCGCGTCACCTCCGGGCGAAGCGTCGTACCTTTGCCGCGGACCGCCGGACCCTGCGCCCGCAAAGCCCGGCGTCCCGGCTAATCCACCTCGGGCATGGTCGCCGTCACCTCGATCGCCGCATACCAGGCGGCCAGATCGGCGATGTCGGCGTCTTCCAGACCCTGCGCGATGATCGACATCTGCTGGTGCTGGCGCGCGCCCGAGCGAAACGCCTTGAGCTGTTCGGCGAGATAGAAGGCGCTGTCGCCGGCGATGTTCGGGGCATCGGGCGCTGTCGCGACGCCGTCGAGGCCGTGGCAGGTGGCGCACATGGCGGCCTTCTCCTTGCCGGCCGCCAGATCCGCGGCCATGGCGGCGGACGAGGCGAGAAGAAGCAGCGCCGCGGCGAGGCCACGCGGCAGGAACTTGGTCATGGGGGTCATCCGTCTGGAGGGTGGCGGGCCGCCCCGGTCTCCCGGCGCGGCCCTGTCGGCGTCAAGAACGCCTATTTGGTGTAGGCGATCCGGTAGATCGCGCCCGCCAGATCGTCGGAGACCAGCAGCGAGCCGTCCTTCAGCGTCGCCACGTCCACCGGGCGGCCGATATATTCGCCGCTGTCCGACAGCCAGCCCTCGGCGAAGACTTCCGTCTCCTTGGCCGAGCCGTCCTCGTTGAGCGAGGTGAACATCACCCGCGCCCCGATCGGGTCGGTCCGGTTCCACGAGCCGTGCTGGGCCGAGAAGATGCCGCCGCGATATTTCCGCGGGAAGCTGTCGCCGTCATAGAAGGTCATGCCCAGATCGGCCGCATGGGCGTCCATCTCGACTTCCGGCATCACCACGTCGGCGGGGATCTCGGCGTTCTTGTACTCGTTGGTGCGCACGCTGCCGCCGCCATACCAGGGGAAGCCGAAATCCTGGCCGGACGCGGTCGCCCGGTTCAGCTCGCCCGGCGGGATGTCGTCGCCCATGCCGTCGACCTGGTTGTCGGTGAACCACAGCTCGCCATTGTCGGGGTTGAAGTCCATGCCGACCGAATTGCGCACGCCGGTGGCGTAGACCTCGCGGCCGCTGCCGTCGCGCTCCATCCGCACGATGCCGCCGATGCCCTCGCGCTTGTAGAGGTCGCTCTTCTCCTCGGGCGGCACGTTGTAGGGCTGGCCGAGCGAGACATAGAGCTTGTTGTCCGGCCCGATCCGGCAGACGCGGGCGGTGTGATTGAAGGATTCCTCGGCGGCCGGAATCAGCTCGCCCTTGTCCACCACCACGCCGACGGCCACGTCCGGGCTCTCGTAAAAGAACTCGGCGGCCGGCAGCACCAGCACCCGGTTCTGCTCGGCGATGAACAGGAAGCCGTCATCGGAGAAGCAGACGCCGTTCGGGATGGTGAAGTCGATCGACGGGGCGAACTGCTTCACCTCGTCGGCCACCCGGTTACGGTCGCGGTCGGTGATCGCCCAGACGGTCTGCTTGCGGGTGCCCACGAAGGTGGCGACGCCCTGCGGGCCGACAGCGATGTGGCGGGCGTCCGGAACCACCGCGTAGAGCGAGATCTCGAAGCCGTCCGGCAGCGTGATCGCTTCCAGGTTCTTGCGCAGCTGGTCGGCATAGCCGCCGGTCTGGTCGATGGTCTGGAAATCCATCGATGTACCCGTCGACTGCATGCCCTGCAGCTTTTTCATGTTGTCGTCGGATTGCGCCGCCGCCGGCGACACCGCCATGAGTGCGAACACGGCGACCGTGCTCATCAGGATCCTGTGCATGTTTCCTCCCCTGCCGCGCTGGGCGCGATCGTTGTGGAGGGGGTGCCCTTCCCCTCGGGCAGGATGCTGGCATGCACTTCGCGACATCGTCAATCATGCACCGCCCACCGACGGCGGCGGGAGGCGCGCCGCAAGGTCGCAGCGTCTCGGAGGCTCGAGATGACGCGGCGGCTCAGCGTTCGGTCAGCTTGAACTCGATGCGCCGGTTGCGGGCGCGGGCCTCGGGCGTGTTCTCGGGATCGATCGGCTGGTATTCGCCGAAGCCCGTCGCCGCCAGCCGCTCGGGCGGCACGCCCTGGCTGATCAGATACTTGACCACCGCGCCGGCGCGCTCGGTCGACAGCTCCCAATTGTCCTCGAACCGGCCACCGGAGATCGGCACGTTGTCGGTGTGCCCGTCGACCCGGATGATCCAGTTGATGTCCGACGGGATCTCGCGATTGAGCGCAACGATCGCCTCGGCGAGCTTGGCCATCTCGTCGGTGCCTTCCTCCTGCAGGACGTCCGACCCCGAGGGGAACAGCACTTCCGACTGGAACACGAAGCGGTCGCCGACTATGCGGATGTTCTCGCGATCCGACAGGATCTCGCGCAGCCGGCCGAAGAAGTCCGAGCGATAGCGCGACAGCTCCTGCACCCTTTGGGCGAGCGCGACGTTCAGGCGCCGGCCGAGATCGGCGATCTTGGTCTGGCTTTCCGCGTCGCGGCTCTCGGACACCTCCAGCGCCCGCTCCAGCGCGCCGATCTGCTGGCGCAGGGCGGCAAGCTGCTGGTTCAGAAGCTCCACCTGCGAGCGGGCCCGCTGCGACAGCTCCTGCTCCTCGCTGAGCGCCGTCTGCAGGCCCTCGACCCGGGCCGAGGCGGCGGCCGCCGAGCCCGATCCCGATTCCAGCGCCTCCTGCAGGCGCGAGCGCTCCTCCTCGATGCCGGCGAGCGACGCCCGCAGATTGGCGATCTGGTCCTCGTTGTCCTGGGTGGTCGAGCGCTCCAGCGCCAGCAGCTGGGTCAGCTCGTTGATCTGGCTGTTCAGCCGGTCGAGCACCTCGTCCTTGCCGGTGATCTCGCGGCTGAGCAGGAACTGCGCCAGCACGAACACCGACAGAAGGAACATGATCGCCAGGAGCAGCGTCGACAGCGCATCGACGAAGCCCGGCCAGTAATCGACCGACCGATCGCTCCTGCGGTTGCGCGACAGCGCCATGGCTAGGGTTCCTTGCGCTTGTCGCCGAGACTGCCGGCGAGCCGGTCCAGCACCTGCCGCAACTCGCGCTGCTCACCGGCCTGGGTCTCCACGAAGTCCCGCAGCATCTGCTGCTCGCTGCGCATGTGGGTGACGAGGCCCTGGATGCTCTCGGCCAGATTGGCCATGGCGGCGCTGGTGCGCGGCGTCGTGGTCTGGTCCTTGGCGATCTTGTCGATCTGCTCGGACAATTGCCGCAGCTGCTCCGAACCGCCGGCGGCCACCTGCGCCCCCTCGCCCGTCGGCGGCAGCACCATGTCGGAGCCGACATCGGTCACCGAGGACAGCCAGTTTTCCAGCTCGGTATAGAACCGGTTCTGCGCCCGCCCGACCTGCAGGTCGAGAAAGCCGAGCACCAGCGAGCCGGACAGGCCGAACAGCGACGAGGAAAACGCCGTGCCCATGCCCGACAGCGGCGCGGCAAGGCCCGCCTTCAGGGCGTCCAGAACGCTGGCGGTGTCGCCGGCGGCCGGATCGAGGCCCTGGATGGTCGCGCCGATCGAGCCGATGGTGCGCAACAGGCCCCAGAACGTGCCGAGCAGGCCGAGAAACACCAGCAGGCCGATCAGGTAGCGGGCGATGTCGCGGGTCTCGTCGAGGCGCGTGGCGATCGAATCGAGGATCGAGCGCATCGAATGGGTCGACAGCGAGATCGAGCGCCGACGACCGATCAGGCCGCGCATCGGCGCCAGCAGCACCGGATCCTTCAGCCGGTCGAAATCCGACGAGCCCTCGCGGAAGGCGTTGACCCAGCGGACCTCTCGCGACAGCCGCAGCACCTGCAGGAAGGCCAAAAGGATGCCGACGGCCAGTACGCCGATGATCAGGCCGTTCAGCCCGGGATTGGTGGCGAAGGCGGTGGAGATCTGCCGGCCGAGGATTGCCGCCACGAAGGAGGCCAGCGCCAGGAACACCAGCATCGACCACAGGAAGACCATGGGGCTCGACAGCCGGTTCGGATCGAAATCATCCGGCCGCCCGGTGTTGTCCGTAGACGATCTGAAGACCTGCATCGCGTTCCAATCAACTCCGCCGGTTCGGGTCCACGGCACGGACCCCGCTGCCCGCGTTCACTCGAACCATAAGGCAAGGTAAGGAATAATGCGGCTCTTTTAAACGCCCGTTACGTCGCCCCGCCAGCCGTCCCCTGCCGTCTGCCCCGGCCGACGATGCGGCCGCGGTCGTCTCAGCCGTTCTGGGCGGCAGCCGTGCGCTTGCGCTCGGCCAGGGCGATCTGGTCGCTCAGCGCCTTGCGCATGAACTCGTTGCCGCAGACCACGTCGCCGATCTCGTGGTCGAACTTGGCGCCGTTCATGCCGCTGATGAAGCCGCCCGCCTCGCGCACCAGGATCGAACCGGCGGCCACGTCCCAGGGCTTCAGCTTGCGCTCCCAGAAGCCGTCGAGCCGGCCCGCCGCCACATAGGCCATGTCCAGCGAGGCCGCGCCCATGCGGCGCACGCCCGAGGTCTCGCCCATGATCTGGCGCAGCTCGTACAGATAGCCGGCATGGTCACCATGGCCGAGGAACGGCGTGCCGGTGCCGAACAGCGCTTCCGCCAACGACTTGCGGGCCGCGACCCGCAGGCGCCGGTCGTTGACGAAGGCGCCGCCGCCCTTTTCCGCCGTGTAGAGTTCGTCCATCGCCGGGTTGAACACCACGCCGGCAACGATCTGGCCGTCACGCTCGAGGCCGATCGAGATGGCGAATTGCGGAATGCCGTGCAGGAAGTTGGTGGTGCCGTCCAGCGGGTCGACGATCCAGCGGTGCTGCGGGTCGTTGCCCTCGACGACGCCGCGCTCCTCCATCAGGAAGCCCCAGTCCGGGCGCGCCCGCGACAGCTCCTGGTGGACGATCTCCTCGGCCCGGCGGTCGGCATTGGACACGAAATCCGCCGGTCCCTTCATCGAGACCTGCAGGTTCTGCACCTCGCCGAAGTCGCGGATCAGGGAACGGCCGGCCTTCATGGCGGCCTGCGTCATCACATGGAGAAGCGCGGATCGGGCCATCGTCTGCTTTCGTCGAATAAGAGAGGGCCGCCCGGATGGCGGCCGCCGTCAGGAAATCTCGGGCTCAGCCTCAGTCGGCGCGGCGCAGATAGGTGATCTCGTTGGTATCAACGAGAATGCGCTCGCCGGTCTCGATGAACGGCGGCACCATCACGCGCATGCCGTTCTCCATCACCGCCGGCTTGTAGGAGGAGGCCGCGGTCTGGCCCTTGACCACCGGGTCGGCCTCGACGATCGCCAGCACCACCTGGTCGGGCAGCTTGATGCCGATCGGCTTGTCCTCGTGGCTTTCCACCGTGACCATCATGCCGTCCTGCAGGAAGGCCGCGCGCTCGCCGACGAAGTCCTTCTGGAGCTCCAGCTGCTCGTAGGTCTCGGTGTCCATGAACACCAGCATCTCGCCCTCGGCGTAGAGGAACTGGTAGTCCTTCTGCTCCAGGCGGACGCGCTCGACGGTCTCGGAGGCGCGGAAGCGCTCGTTCAGCTTGGTGCCGTCGATCAGGTTCTTCAGCTCGACCTGGGCGAAGGCGCCGCCCTTGCCGGGCTTCACATGGGCGGTCTTCACCGCCGCCCACAGGCCGCCATTGTGCTCGATGACGTTGCCAGGGCGAATTTCGTTTCCGTTGATCTTCATCGATGCTCTCGAAGGGTTCTCGCGTCGGCGACGATCCGGTCGCACGGCAGCGGCAGCGTTATTGATCGGCAGGCTCGCTCGCCGGAAGGGGGCGGCCGGCCGGTGCCGGGCTCCATGCCTTCGTCTGACGATCTCTGCGGGTCGGGGCTCAAGACCATAATTTACCCCGCCATTCAAGCCTCGTGGCGGGTTTCGGCTGTCCCGCTCAGCGCGAACGGAACCGGTTGGCCGCCTCCAGGGCCGACTTCTGGGTCTGCGGATCGAGCCCGCGGAAGAAGTCGTCGAGGGTCGGGTCGGAGTTTTCCACCCGCTTGGCCAGCACCGCCCATTTCGCCGCCTGCAGCCGGTCCGGCGCGGTTCCCACGCCGTCTTTGTAGAGATGCGCCACCCGGTTGATGGCGATGGGATTGCCCCGGTCGGCCGCCCGCTTGAGGAAGCGGAAGCCGTCCTCCAGCTGCGGCGGGCCGCCCTTGCCGTTGATCAGCCAGATGCCGAATTCCACCTGCGCCGCGCCGAGGCCGTTGATCGCCGCCGCGCGCAGCCATTTGCGCGCCACGGCGCTGTCGGCCTGCACGCCGCGGCCATACTCATAGAGCTGCGACATGGCGTATTGCGCATCGGCGACGCCGGCATTGGCGGCTTTCTGGAAATAGCCGAAGGCTTCCTCGAAGCCGCCCGAGGGCGAGGCCTGGACGATCATCTGTGCGTAATTGTACTGGGCCAGCGGCAGGCCCTGCTCGGCGGCCGCCGCCATCAGGTCGCGTGCCTTGGCGATGTCCGAGGCGACCACGGTGCCGTCCAGCAGCATCAGCGCGAAGCGGAACTGGCCCTCGGCGCTGCCGGCCTTGGCCGCCGCCTCGTACCAGTGCGCCGCCTTCTGCAGATCCTGCGGCACGCCGAGCGCCCGCGAATAGATCTCGCCGAGCAGCGTCTGCGCCGCCGGGTCGCCGAGATTGGCGATCGGCTCGGCCAGCTTCAGCGCCGTCAGGTAGAAGCCGCGCTGATAGGCGCCGTAGGCCAGATCGCTGGGGGACGGCTGCTGGCCTTCCGCCGGCGGCGTCTCGGGCGCGACCTCCGCCGGCACCGGCAGCGCCTCGCCCTGCGCGCCCTCGGTCAGCGTTCCCTGATCCAGCGCCGCCGGATCAGCCGTCGCGGCCTCGGCCGGCGCATCCTCGCTCTGGGCCCAGGCCGGCCCGGCGCCGATGATCAGCGCCGCCAGCCCCGCTAAAAGGACAAGCCGCCCGCCGGCCGCTCGTTCGGGTGCTCTCATGCGGCCGCGCTTTCGAACCAGGCGTCGATCAGGGCATTGGCCCGCGCCACCATCTCGCCTGCCGCATCCGGCTGCGCGAAGACGGCAGCCGACAGGGCGATGAACTCGGCTCGCGTCGCCGCGGCCTCCACCACGCTCTCGATGTCCGAACCGGCCAGGACGATGCAGGGCAGTTCGACGATCTCGGCCCACCATTCGCCCATGGCGATGCTCTTGGGATGCGGGTTCGGATCGACGTCGCCGCCGAACCGGCCGAACAGCAGGTAGTCGGGGCGCAATTCGCCGGCTTCCAGCGCGTCGTGGCGGGTCTCGAAGCCCGAGGCGCCGACGATCAGCTTCGGCGCGAAGCGCTCCATCGTCTCGCCCAGTTCGGCCGGATCGCCCGACGTCATGTGGATGCCGTCGGCCTGGACGCGGCCGGCGCAGCGCGTGTCGTCGGCGACGATCGCCGCGGCGCCCGACGCCTGGATAATCGGCACCAGCTTCTCGGCAAGGTTCTGGAAGGAGACGGCGTCGCGGCCGGCCGGGTCGAGAATGACCGAGGCGACGTCGCCGCCGGCAAGCGCGGCCTGCACGGCCGTCACGGCATCCGCGTCGCCGAGCGGCGTGGTCAGGAGTACGAGCCGGGGACGGATGTATTCGGTGTCCATCGAAAATGTTGACCTTGCATGTCGGGCGCCGATCGTCGTGTCGGCCGTTTCGCGAAAGGCTTTAGCAAATCACTCGCCGGGTGGGAAACATCCGCCGCGCCGCGGCCGCGACCACGGCCCGATGCCCCGGCGCATCCCGCCGGATGCCGCCATCGCCCGCAGTTGCCATGGCGGTGTGACGGTTCTACTCCTGCGGCACCTTCGTTTGCTGACTCCCACCGGAAGCCGTCCGCCGCGTGATCACCGACCCGCTGTTCTATCTCGTCGCGATCCCCGCGGTGCTTCTCGTCGGCCTTGCCAAGGGTGGCTTCGGCGGCGCGCTGACGCTGGTCGGCGTCCCGCTGATGGCCGTCGTCATCTCGCCGGTCACCGCAGCGGCGATCATGCTGCCCGTGCTGGTGGCCATGGACATCGTCGGCCTCGTCGCCTGGCGCGGCACCTTCGACCGCCGCGTCATCGCCATCATGCTGCCGGCCTCCTTCGGCGGAGTCCTTCTCGGCTATCTCACCGCCACCATGGTTTCCGCCGATGGCATCCGCCTCGTCATCGGCCTTTTGGCGCTGTGGTTTGCCGCCGAATGGTTCTGGCGCTCGCGCCATCAGCTCGAGCCACGGCCGCGCAACACCGCCAAGAGCCTCAGCTGGGGCGCCATCGCCGGCTTCTCCAGCTTCGTCAGCCATGCCGGCGGCCCGCCCTTCCAGGTCGCGGTCATGCCCCTGCGCCTGCCGCCGCCGGTCTATGCCGGCACTTCGGTGCTGTTCTTCGCCTCCACCAATGCCGTCAAGCTGATCCCGTATTTCCTGCTCGGCCAGTTCTCGGCCGACAATCTGGCGACCTCGGCGGTGCTCATGCCGCTGGCGCCGGTCGCCACCCTTGCCGGCGTCTGGCTGGTGCGCCGCGTCGACCCGAAGGCCTTCTACTGGATCGCCTACATGGTGCTGGTGCCGGTCGGCCTGAAGCTCATCGTCGATGGCGCCCGGGCGCTGTTCTTCTAGGGCCCTCTGCCGGCGTTCGGCGCAATCCGCCGTGACGCGCGCCTCCCGATCTTCTATAGAACAGCCCCAAACGGGGGAGTTCGGGACGGAACACATGGGCATCTACGACGAGCATCTCGATCGCAACGCGGCCAATTACCAGCCGCTGACGCCGCTCAGCCACCTGGCCCGCGCGGCGCTGGTGCATCCGGACCGGGTCGCCATCATCCACGGCGCACTGCGGCGGACCTATGCCGAGTTCTACGCGCGCTCGCGCCGCCTCGGCTCGGCGCTGGAACGGCGCGGCATTGCGCGTGGCGACACCGTCGCAGTGATGCTGTCCAACACCCCCGCCATGCTCGAGGCCCATCACGGCGTGCCCATGACCGGGGCCGTGCTCCTGTCCATCAACACCCGCCTCGACGCCGACATCATCGCCTTCCAGCTCGACCATGCCGAAGCCAAAGTCGTGCTGGTCGATCGCGAGTTCTCGGGCGTCATGGCCGAGGCGCTGAAGAAGGCCAAGGTCACGCCCCTCGTCGTCGACTACGACGATCCGGATTTCCCCGCCGACGCCCCGGTCGCCAAGGGGCCGGCCATCGGCAGCCTGGAATACGAGGCGCTCGTCGCCGAGGGCGACCCGGACTATGCCTGGCACATGCCCAACGACGAGTGGGACGCCATCTCGCTCAACTACACCTCCGGCACCACCGGCAATCCGAAGGGCGTCGTCTACCACCATCGCGGTGCCGCGCTGATGGGCTACGCCAACGTCATCGCCTCCGGCATGGGCCGCTATCCAGTCTATCTGTGGACGCTGCCGATGTTCCACTGCAACGGCTGGTGCTTTCCCTGGACGCTTGCCGTCCAGGCCGGCACCCATGTCTGCCTGCGCTGGGTCCGGGCGAAGGCGATGTTCGACGCCCTCGCCGATCACGGCGTCACCCATCTGTGCGGCGCGCCGGTGGTCATGGCGACACTGATCAACGCCGATGCCGGCGACAAGCGCGACTTCGACCAGACCGTCACCTTCAACACCGCCGCGGCCCCGCCGCCGCAATCGGTGCTGTCGGGCATGCGCGACGCCGGCTTCGAGGTCACCCATCTCTACGGCCTGACCGAGACCTACGGCCCGGCCGTGGTCAACGAGTGGAAGGACGAGTGGAACGCGCTCGACGGTCCGGCCCGCGCCGCCCAGACGGCGCGCCAGGGCGTGCGTTACCCGGCGCTGGAGGATCTGGCGGTGATGCATTCGGAGACGATGGAAAAGACCCCGGCCGACGGCGAGACCATCGGCGAGGTCATGTTCCGCGGCAACATCGTCATGCGCGGCTATCTGAAGAACCCCGAGGCGTCGGCCGAGGCGTTCCGCGGCGGCTGGTTTCATTCCGGCGATCTCGGCGTCCTGCACGAGGACGGCTATATCGAGCTGAAGGACCGCGCCAAGGACATCATCATCTCGGGCGGCGAGAACATCTCCTCCATCGAGGTCGAGGACGCGCTCTACCAGCACCCGGATGTCGCGACCGCCGCCGTGGTCGCCAAGCCGGACGAGAAATGGGGCGAGACGCCGCTGGCCTTCGTCGAGCTCAAGCCCGGCCGCAGCGTCACCGAGGCCGATCTCATCGCCCATTGCCGCGAGCGGCTGGCGCGCTTCAAATGTCCCAAGGAGATCCGCTTCCAGGAGGTCCCGAAGACCTCCACCGGCAAGATCCAGAAATACGTGCTGCGCAAGGCGATCGGCTGAGAATGTCGGCGCGGCGCCCGGGCCCGGACGAAAAACGCCCCGACACCGTTGCCGGTGCCGGGGCGGAATGGCTTGGGAGGTCTGAGATCAGCCGGCGGGCTGGCGCAGCCGCTCGATCTCGTCCTTCAGTTGGAGCTTCTTTCGCTTCATCTCCCGGAGTTCCGAATCCCTCATCGCCGGTTTCGATACCAGCGCAGCTGAAATCTCGTGGTCGAGCGCCGAGTGGCGTTGTTCCAGCGTAGCGAGATGGGTATCCAAGGACATGGCTTCTCCCTTCGTGAGTTAGGTCGCGGTCCGCAATGCGAACCGGAGCCAGCAACCAGTCGACGGTGTCACAAGAGTGTCGCACTGTCGATTGGTCCGGCGGTCGCTATCGTCCGATGGGCGGTTTTGCTAATCGTCCGTCACGACTGTCTGGACAATTGTCGAGACCCCGGTTCGGTTGCACGCGGCGGTGCCTGAAAGGAACAGAATGGCGGATCAGGAACAGGCGGCCTTGAGGCTGCAGGTGGCGCGTCTGCGGCAGGAACATGCCGATTTCGACGCGGCCGTGAACGCGATGGTCGCAACCGGCTGCGACCGGCTGCAGGTCCAGCGCATGAAGAAGAAAAAGCTGACCATCCGGGACCGCCTGCAGGATCTGGAGGATCAGATCATTCCGGACATCAGCGCATGAGCGACGCCGCCCTCTCCCCGCCCGTCGCCATCATCATGGGTAGCCAGTCCGACTGGTCGGTGATGAAGAACGCCGCCGACACGCTTGACGCGCTGGCCATCGGCTATGACGCGCAGATCGTCTCGGCCCACCGCACGCCCGAGCGCCTCTACGATTTTGCCCGCGGCGCGAAGGCCGCCGGCTTCAAGGTCGTCATCGCCGGGGCCGGCGGCGCCGCCCATCTGCCCGGCATGACCGCGGCGATGACGCCGCTGCCGGTGTTCGGCGTCCCGGTCGAAAGCCGTGCCCTGTCCGGCCAGGACAGCTTGCTCTCCATCGTCCAGATGCCCGCCGGCGTGCCCGTCGGAACCCTCGCCATCGGTCGCGCCGGCGCCGTCAACGCGGCGCTCCTCGCCGCCAGCGTGCTCGCTTTGTCCGACGACGCCCTCGCCGGTCGCCTCGACGCCTGGCGCAAGGCCCAGACCGACGCGGTCGCGGCCGCGCCCGTGGACACCCCGTGAGCAGGACGCCGCCTGCCCCCGGCGCTGAAGCGCGCTTCGCCATGCCCGACACCGCCATCGGCATCGTCGGCGGCGGCCAGCTCGGCCGCATGCTGGCCATGGCCGCGGCCCGTCTCGGCTACCGGGTGATCGTCCTCGACCCTGACGCCGGCTGCCCGGCCGCGCAGGTCGCCAACGCGCAGATCGTCGCCGCCTATGACGACGTCGCCGCCCTGCGCGACCTCGCCGCCCGCACCAGCGTCGTCACCTATGAATTCGAGAACGTGCCGGTCGAGCAGATCCGCGCCGCCGTCACCGCCGTGCCGCTCTACCCGCCGGCCGAGGCGCTGGAAGTCGCTCAGGACCGCGTCGTCGAGAAGGCGTTTCTCAACGGCATCGGCGTCGCCACCGCCGAATGGCGCGCCATCGACAGCGTCGCCGAACTCGGCCACGCCCTCGTCGAGCTCGACGGCGACTGCATCCTGAAGACCCGTCGTTTCGGCTATGACGGCAAGGGCCAGGCCTCGATCCGCAAGGGCGGGCCCCATGCCGACGTCTTCGAGAGCCTCGGCGGCGTGCCGGCGATTCTCGAGAAGAAGGTGCCCTTCGCCTACGAATGCTCGATCATCGCGGCGCGCGGCATCGACGGCAGCGTCGTCGCCTACGATCCGGCCGAGAACGTCCACCGGCTCGGCATCCTGCATACCTCCACCGTTCCCGGCCGCGTCTCGTCGCAGGTCGGCGAAGCGGCGAAGGCCGTCGCCGCCAGCATCCTCGCCAAGCTCGGCTATGTCGGAGTCATCGGCGTCGAGTTCTTCGTGCAGGGCGACGACACCATCCTCGTCAACGAGATCGCTCCGCGGGTGCACAATTCCGGCCACTGGACCGAGGCGGCCTGCGTCGTCTCCCAGTTCGAGCAGCATGTGCGGGCGATCGCCGGCCTTAAGCTCAGCTCCGCCGCGCGGCACTCGGACTGCGTCATGGAGAATCTCATCGGCGACGACGTGAAGCGCGTCGATGCGATTCTCGCCGAGCCCGCCACCCTCCTCCATCTCTACGGCAAGCCGGAAGCAAGGCCCGGCCGCAAGATGGGCCACCTGACCCGGCTGACGGACTGAATCAGCGCAAATCGGGCATCACAGGGCGGTCGCAATGGCGCCGGGAGCGTTGACAAAAGCTGCCGGCAAAGCTATTTCGGCACCAATCTTTCCGGGCGTGCCGCTGCGGCGCGCCCATCATTTTGCGGCGGAACGGCCAGCCCCGATCCTCGCGTCTAACATTCCGGTGTTGTCATGAAGATCAAGAACTCGCTCAAGTCCCTCGCGACCCGTCACCGCGCCAACCGCATGGTGCGCCGCAAGGGCCGCGTCTACATCATCAACAAGGTGGCACCGCGCTTCAAGGCGCGCCAGGGCTGATGCCCCTGGGGGCCGGCCTCGCCCGTCCCCGCCCCTTCGATCACGAAGTTTCTGATTGACGCTGCGCTGCGGAGAATTAACCTCTCCGCATGCGCGGCGTTTTTCATTGTCTCACCCTTGGTGTCTGCTTTCTCGCCCCGGGCCTCGTCCCGGCGCTGGCGCAGGACGGCGGGCCGCCGTCGCTGATCGAGCCCGATCGTCCGCCTGAGGCCGCGCCGCTCCCCGGCCCGGACGATTCGCAATCGCCGCCCATGGTGATTCCGCCCCCCGATGAAGGCATGACCGACAATCCCGACGCCTTCGGCAGCGCCCCCGTCGCCGAGGACGAGGCCGCCGACGAGGCCGAGCCGCAGGTCGCCGACGAGACGCCGGAGCAGGAACTCGACCGCCTCTTTGCCGAGCTGCGCAAACAGGCCGACGAACGCGCCGCCCGCCGCATTGCCGGCCGCATCGAGCGGCACTGGCGCCGCAGCGGCAGCGCCACCATCGATCTCCTGATGCAGCGTGCCGCCCTCGCCATGACCCGCGAGGACAACGCCGCCGCGCTCGACCTGCTCGACCAGGCGCTGGTCATCGCGCCGCATTATCCGGAAGCGTGGAACCGCCGGGCGACGCTGAATTTCTCGATGAACAGGCTGGGCAAGTCGCTGGTCGACATCGAGCAGACCCTGCTGCGCGAGCCGCGGCACTGGGGCGCCCTGATGGGCCTTGCGATGATTCTCGAACAGACCGGCCGCAAGGAACAGGCGCTGGAGACCTATCTGCGGGTCCTCGCCGTCTACCCGGCGCTGGATTCGGCGCAGGACGCCGCCGGGCGCCTGTCCGAGGAACTGCTCGGCCCGGCGATCTGAGACAGACCGCCGGGCCGTTGCGCGTGGATTGAACGGCCGCGTCAGACCGCGCTGAGGCCGTCCGAGCCGATATAGGCGATGCGCAGCATGTTGGTGGCGCCCGGCGTGCGCAGCGGCACGCCGGCCGTCACGATCATCCGCTCGCCCGACTTGGCGTAGCCCTGCTCCACCGCGATGCGGCAGGCCCGGTCGACCATGTCGTCGAGATCCTGGGCGTCTTCGGTCACCACGCAGTGCAGGCCCCAGACCAGCGACAGGCGCCGCGCGGTGGCCAGCACCGGCGACAGCGCCAGGATCGGCGTCTGCGGCCGCTCGCGGGCGGCGCGCAGGCCGGTGGTGCCCGTCGCCGTATAGGTGACGATCACCGACACGCCGAGCGTCTCGGAAATCTGCCGGGCCGCCAGCGACACGGCGTCGGCGCCGGTCGCCTCGGGCGGCGTGCGCTGACCGGAGATGATGCCCGGATAGAGCGGGTCGAGTTCGACGCGCTGGCAGATCCGGTCCATCGTCGACACCGCCTCGACCGGATACTCGCCGGCCGCAGATTCCGCCGACAGCATCACCGCGTCGGCGCCCTCGTAGACGGCAATCGACACGTCCGAGACCTCGGCGCGGGTCGGCACCGGGGCGGAGATCATCGATTCCAGCATCTGCGTGGCGACGACCACCGGCTTGCCGGCCTTGCGGGCGGCACGGGTGATCCGCTTCTGGATGCCCGGCACCGCTTCCAGCGGCATCTCGACACCCAGATCGCCGCGCGCGACCATGATCGCGTCGGACAGTTCGATGATCTCGTCGAGCCGTTCCACCGCCTGCGGCTTCTCGATCTTCGACAACAGGAAGGCGCGGCCGCGCGACACCTTGCGCGCTTCGGCGAGGTCTTCCGGACGCTGGATGAAGGACAGCGCCACCCAGTCGACATTCTCGGCCAGCACCGCGTCGAGATCGCGCCGGTCCTTGTCGGTCAGCGCCCCGGTGGTCAGGGTCGTGTCCGGCAGGCTGACGCCCTTGCGGTCGGAGATCTTGTTGCCGGCGACGACGCGGCACTTGATCGAGTGCTTGTCGGTCTCGGTGCAGACGAGCTGCAGCCGGCCGTCGTCGATCAGCAGCCGGTGCCCGACCTCCACCGCTTCCAGGATTTCCGGATGCGGGAGATAGACGCGTGTGGTGTCGCCCGGCTCGGGATTGTCGTCGAGGGTGAAATCATCGCCGACCGTCAGCTGGACGCTGCCCTCGGCGAATTTCGCCACCCGCAGCTTCGGGCCCTGCAGATCGGCCAGAATGCCGATCGGCCGGCCCACGGCGGACTCGACCCGGCGGATGCGGGCGACGAGCTCGCGCATCAGGTCGTGGTCGGAATGGCTCATATTGATGCGAAAGACATCCGCACCGGCTTCATGCAGCTTGCGGATCATCTCCTCGGAGGACGATGCCGGCCCGAGGGTGGCAAGGATCTTGACCTTGCGATGGCGTCTCATTGGCTATCCGTTGTTTCGCGGGGCGCTTCGGTCAGCTGGACCATCCAGCTGGCCTGCTCGCCTGTGTCGTATTCGCGGAACCCCATTTTCTGGTAGCCCCGTTTGAAACAGTCCTTGACCCCGGCGATCTTGAACTCGTTCTCGGCGATGCAGAGATTCACCGGCCCGGCCCAGCGGCCCTGGCCATCGGAGTCCTCGGCATACACGTAATAGTACCGCGACGACAGGGGACCCTCGATGATCGCCTTGCAGGTCGTCGCCGGAATCCGCCACCAGCCTTCGGTGGTCCAGCCGGCTTCGGCCCGGTAGCCGATGGCCACGCCGACCAGCGACTGGGTGCCGTTGCACACCCGGAAATCGGCGCGGGCGGCATCCGCCGTCAGCGGCGCCGAGACGAGGAACAGTCCGGCGGCCATCAGCCCGAGAGCAAATCCGTGGCGCAGCCGGCGAAACGGGTTGGGTATCATCACGCTTTCCCCGAAAGAGAGAGTGTCCGCACGAGAGGCAGCTTTCGCATAGCGGTCGAACCTGTCAACGACATGACCACGCTGCGCTGCCGCCGTCCTAGATCATCCGCCGGCCGGTTGCGAGCCCGAACCGGTCCGCCGGCCCCCTGCCCGCCGCCTCGCACCATCCCGCCCTTGATGCGAAGACGCTTCGGCTCGATATCGAGGGCAAGGCGCCGCGAGGCGGACGGACACAGGAGAGCGACATGGACCCGATCGACGACCAGAAGCGCATCGAGCTCGAAGCGGCGGCGTTCCGGCGCCTGCGCGATCATCTGCGCGAACGCATCGACGTGCAGAACATCGATCTGATGAACCTCGCCGGCTTCTGCCGCAACTGCCTGTCCAACTGGTATCGCGACGCCGCCGAGGCCGACGGCATCGCCATGACCAAGGACGAATCCCGCGAGATCGTCTACGGCATGCCCTATGGCGAATGGCGCGACCGCTACCAGCGCGAGGCGAGCCCCGAGACCGCGCAGCGCTTCGAGCAGACGCGCCCCAGCGAGTAACGTTTTCGCGCGCGGACGCCGCATCGGGCGGCCGCCACGTGCCATAGCGGCACAACGGGCTTTCCCCGAATCACCCCGGTCTGGTAGTTCCCGGCCAATTCATTGCGCGAAAGTGCCAGACGGAGACCCACCATGTCCGACGTGAACGATGTCGCCCAGGATCAGCTGCGATCCTTTGTCGAGCGGATCGAACGGCTCGAGGAAGAGAAGAAGACGATCAGCGACGACATCAAGGACGTCTATGCCGAGGCCAAGGGCAACGGTTTCGACACCAAGGTGCTGCGCCGCGTGATCTCGCTGCGCAAGCAGGACCAGAACGAGCGCCAGGAGCAGGAAGCGATCCTCGATCTCTACCTGCAGGCCCTCGGCATGGCCCCGGACCTGCCGCGCGAATAGGCGCCAGCGCCGCGGTCCCGCAACGGCGACCACGCGTCGCCGGTCGCCGGTCCATGGGATCCGGCGCGGCTCGCATCCACGCCGGCGCCCATCACCCGAGGCTCTCAACCGAACACGAAAAAGCCCGCCGGATCGCTCCGGCGGGCTTTTTCTGTTGCTGCCGCGGCGATGCGGCGGCCGGCTCAGCGTGCCGCGGCGCGGCGACGCTTGTGGCCGAGGCCCATCTGCTTGGCGAGGCGCGAACGCGCCGCGGCGTAGTTCGGCGCGACCATCGGATAGTCGGGCGCCAGGTCCCACTTCTCGCGGTACTCTTCCGGCGAGAGATTGTAGTGGGTCATCAGGTGGCGCTTCAGCGACTTGAACTTCTTTCCGTCCTCGAGACAGATGATGTAGTCGTCGGTCACCGACTTCTTCACCGGCACCGCCGGCTTCGGCTTCTCGGCCTGCACCGCCTGCGGCGCACTGTTCGTGCGACCGAGGGCGCCGTAGATGTCCGAGATGAGTGCAGGCAGTTCGGAAACCGGCAGCGAGTTGTTGCTGACATAGGCCGCCACCACTTCCGCGGTCAGCTCCATCAGCATTTCGTTGTTTTCGACGTTTTCGATCTGGTCCATTTTTACCCCGTGCTGCGCGAAGTTGTGGCGATTGCGCCTGTTGAATCAGGCGCCTCTGCGCGCCTCGTGCAGTTTGTTTATTGCGAAACGGTGGCCTCGCCTCCGGGCAATCCACCATCCGTGTTTGGTATTTATGTGGCGTTACTTAATGTCAAGTGGATTATTCGCAACCCCTAAGTCCCGACAATTTTGTCCACACTTGCCGGGGCGAATAAGCAGCCGCAGAATATCGAATGTCTGCCTTATTATAGAACAACTCTAAATGATGCGCGTACATCAAGAGCCCGCAACCGGCACAACCATGCGGCGAAACTGTCCGGCATTGTTCAATGAGCCGCAGAAACCGGAAATGCTTTGCGTCTCATCGCACTGCTTCGGTGGTAAGACCAGCGAACGATATATCGGTGAAGTTGCGACCACCGACTGCGGTGAAAAAGCCGGCCCAAGCCGTTGCGAAGATACGCGGATATCGCACTGCTTCGGCACTGCAGCGAAGTCGAGAGCGCTCGCACGACGTGCATTCCTCGTCCCCATACAAGGCTTCGACGGACTTTTACGTATCGGTCAACTGGCGCCGCGCCCTGGTCTTCTACGCCACGCCACCCCGCCGTCCCGCCTCGCCCACCGGCCGCGGCGAGTTGCCGGTCCTGCCACTCCATGCCCGAACGAAAACGGCCGCCCGGTGGCAACACCGGACGGCCGTCGACGCTTGGATCGTGCGCGGATGGTGGAGCGGCGGCCTTACTGGCCGACCTTCACCATCGGCAGGAAGTTGACGGCAGAGCCCGAGAAGCGGTCGCTCTTGCCGGCATTGGCCGCCGGGGCGAAGCCCGAGGCGAACAGCGTGCTCGGCAAATTGCCGACCAGCCGCCCGGCATCCGGCTTGGCCGTCGCCAGACGCGCGGCCCGGCTGTCGGTGTCGGAGACAAGCGCCGCGATCTTGAAGCGCGAGGCGATCGCCTCCTGCGGATCGAGCACCTTCGGCTTCGGCGTCTCC
This sequence comes from Aurantimonas sp. NFXS3, assembly GCF_049132005.1. Classification (NCBI taxonomy): domain Bacteria; kingdom Pseudomonadati; phylum Pseudomonadota; class Alphaproteobacteria; order Hyphomicrobiales; family Aurantimonadaceae; genus Aurantimonas; species Aurantimonas sp. NFXS3. The sequence continues at coordinate 538,250 of NZ_JAGDDZ010000001.1, read as the reverse complement.
TGCACCACGGCGTTAAGAACGCGGCCGCCCTTGCCCGAAATCGCCGCGGCGGCAACCGCCGCATCGGCCGGCTGCGGCCGGGGCTTCGGCGCGCTGGACGCCGCTGCGGTCATCAGCGCCGGCACCGGCTTGATGGCCTGCGGATCGATCTGCGGACGCGGGCTCGGCGCCCTGGCGGCCATCTCCACGGCCTTCATCGTCTCTTTGGCGGGCGCGGCCTTGGTGATCGCCGTCGCGGCAGTCGCCGGCTTGTCCTTGAGCACGCTTTCAAATTGCGGGCGGTCGCCCGGCGTCGGAACCGCATAGGCCATCTGGCCGCTCGCCACGGTCTCGCTCGCCTGCTCCTCAAGCGCGGCAACGAGGGTCGACACCGCATCCTCGCGGGCCGCCGGTGCGTCGGAGGCGTCGGCCGGCACGGCACGGCTCGGCGCCCAGGTCGGCACCGGGATCTGTGCATTGATCAGGGCCGCGACCTCGGTCTGCGCGGGGGCGGCAGCCGAGGCCGGTGCACCCGTATCGAAGCGGTCGCCGACCGGCACGGCGACACCGCCCGGCAGATCCCGGCTTGGGCGCGCCTGCGGCACGACCGAAGCCACCTCGACCTTCGGCGCGGCTGCGGCCTTCACCGGAGCCCGCGGCGTCGGTGCGCTCTGCACCTCGTCCTCGCCCTCGTCGCCATCGCCGAACAGCATGGCCAGCAGCGTCTTGCCACCACCCGAAGAACCCGAGCCGGCATTGGCGACCTGGATCGACGAGCCGCCGCGGCGCTGCTTGTAGGAGGCCAGCGCCTGCTGGTAGCCCGGCAGCGGCTTGCCGTCGGACGGCACATGCACCGTGTTCCCGTTCGGGAAGACCGCCATCAGCTGCTTGCGGTTCATCCGCGGCCAGTGGCGGGCGTTGCCAACGTCGAAATGCACGAAGGGCGAGCCGGACTTGGGATAATAGCCGACGCCGCCGACCTGCATCTTCAGGCCGATCTCGCGCAGCTTGGCCAGCGGCACGTCCGGAATGTAGAAGTCGAGCGCCTTGCCCAGCGTGTGCTGGCTCTTCTTGGCGACGCCCGAGCTGCGCGAGCGCAGCATAGAATTGGTCGCCGGCGAGCGATAGCTGGAGACGACATTGATCAGGGCGTTGGAGCCGCTCTGGCGATACGCCTCCCAGATCAGGTCCAGGAGCCGCGGGTCGATCTGGGTCTGCTCGCCCTTGCGCCAGTCGCGCAGGAACCAGTTGATCTTCTTGAGCTCGCCGCTGTTGTAGCGGCCGTTGCTCTTGTAGGAGAAGCTGCCCTTCTCCTTGGTATGCAGATTGTAGAACTTCAGGACGCGGGTCTCGGCCTTCGCCGCGGTGACCGTGCCGCCGATCAGCAGAGCCAGGGCAGCGAACGTCGCGAGGCGCCAGGCCGAGCGGCCGGCGCGAGCGGTATGTCCGAACATGCGGTCTCTTCCCCTCAAAACACTTGCCTGCCCGTCGGACGCATCCGCCGGTATGGGCAACCCCGATGACCGTTCTCGTCGCCTGTCCAATTTTTCCGAAACTGCGGCATGAAGATGACAGTCAGCGAACTTTCTCCCGATTCTGCAAGAAAAGCGTTAAGGCCCGATTAAGCTTACTCGCCGGGATAGTGGTGTTTCGGCGTGAAATCAACGCCTTGCCGGATGGGAAGATCTTGACCGGCGCAAGCTGATCAATCGGCGTCGATCTTGTATTCCCGCATCTTGCGGTACAGCGTCGACCGCCCGATTCCCAGCCGCCGGGCGATTTCGCTCATGCGGCCATGATACTGGGCATGGGCCAGCCGGATCAGGTCGGCCTCCACCTCCTCGACGCGCCGCACTTCGCCATTCTGGTCGCGCACCGCGAAATCGGCGGGCTCGGTGCGACCGTGGCCGTTGGATATCGGCGCCGGGTCGCCCGGCGCTCCGGTGCCGTGGCCACCATGGGACGCCGCATGGGGGGTCGCCTCCGCCTCGGCAGGCCCGGCCGCGATCAGCGCCGCGATCTGCGGGAAGTCGGCCGCCGTCAGGCTTTCGCTCTCGCCCAGCACCACCGCCCGGTGAATGGCGTTCTCCAGCTGCCGGATGTTGCCCGGCCAGTCGTAGCGCTGCAGGAGCGCGATCGCGTCGGCCGCCAGGTGCCGGACCGGCGATTGCGGCTCCATCGCCACGTAGCGGTCGACGAAGCGGCGGGCCAGCTTGGCGATCTCGCTGCGCCGCTCGCGCAGCGGCGGCACGGTCAGCTCGAAGGCGTTCAGCCGGTAATAGAGGTCTTCGCGGAACCGGCCGGCCGTCACCCCGGCCGCCAGATCCCGGTTGGTCGCCGAGATGATCCGCACATCGGTCTTCACCGCCTGGCGCCCGCCGACCGGGTCGATCACGCCGTCCTGCAGCACCCGCAGCAGCTTCACCTGCGCCGAGGCCGACAATTCGCCGACCTCGTCGAGCAGCAGCGTGCCGCCATTGGCCTCCGCGAACTTGCCCTCATGCGGCTGGCCGGCATCGGTAAAGGCGCCCTTGGCATGGCCGAACAGGATGCTCTCCACCAAATCGCCGGGCAGCGCCCCGCAATTGACCTTGACGAAGGGCGCCTTGGCGCGGTCGCCGCCGGCCTGGATGGCGCTGGCCAGCCATTCCTTGCCGACCCCGGTCTCGCCCGAGATCAGCACCGGAATGCCCGAGCGCGCCGCCTTGGCCGCCGCCGCCAGCACCGGCCGCAGCGCCGGCGAGGCGTCGCCCTGATCGAGCCGCACGGTGCGCGCCTTCGACGTGGTCCGCCGCGTCGCCGCGCCGCGCATCTTCAGCGCGCTGTCGATCACCGATTTCAGCTTGTCCGGCGACACCGGCTTAACGATGAAGTCGAAGGCGCCGGCCCGCATCGCCTCGACGACGGTGTCGATCGAGCCCTTGCCGGTCTGCACGATCACCGGAATGTCGAGATTGCGGCGCCGCATCTCGGCCATGACCTCGCTGCCGCCCTTGTCGGGCATCATCAGGTCGAGGATCACGGCGGAGATTTCGCCCGGCTGGTGCGCGTCGAGCGCCCGCAACGCCGCGAGGCCGCCGTCGCAGGTCAGCGGACGCAGGCCCATCCGGCCGATCTGGGCTTCCACCAGACGCCGTTGAATGGGGTCGTCGTCAACGATAAGTACTACGCGGTTCATGTCAGCCTCCAGTCTCGTCTTGACGCGAGAACGACCCAAATTGACACGCACCGCTAAAAAGCGACTGAACGAGAATGGGCAAAAAAGTCCCAGCAATTTCAGTCGAATTTGATCCTTTCCGACGACCGTCCGGCGACCCGCGCCGGCCGGTATTCCCGCCAAGCCATGAGATTGTCCCGATGACGCATTCTGTCCGACCGACCTTTTCCGCCGCCGAGACGGCGGTCGACGCCACCGGCGCCCTGCCGGAATGGAATCTGTCGGATCTCTACCCGGCGATGGACAGTCCCGAACTGACACGCGACGTCGAGCGCGCCCGCGCCGATGCCGAGGCGTTTCAGGAGCGCTGGCGCGGCCGGCTCGAGGAAGCCGCCAGGGCCGAGGACGGCAATCTTGCCGCCGCCGTCGCCAGCTTCGAGGCGCTGGAGGAGCTTCTCGGGCGGATCATCTCCTATGCCGGGCTGGTCTATTCGGGCGACACCTCCGACCCGGCGCGGGCCAAGTTCTACGGCGACATCCAGTCGGTGGTCACCGACATATCGTCGCGCCTCCTGTTCTTCCCGCTGGAGCTGAACCGCATCGAGGATGCCGACATGGACGCGGCGATGGACCGCGATCCGGCGCTGGCCCATTACCGGCCGTGGCTCGTCGATCTGCGCCTCGACAAGCCCTACCAGCTGGAAGACCGCGTCGAGGAGCTGTTCCACGAAAAGGCGATCACCGGCCGCGGCGCCTTCAACCGGCTGTTCGACGAGACGCTGACCTCGCTGCGCTTCACCGTCGACGGCGACGATCTGGCGCTGGAGGCGACCCTCAACATCCTGCAGGACCCGGACCGCGAGAAGCGCCGCAAGGCGGCGAGCGCGCTGACCAACGTGTTCAGCGAGAACCTGCGCACCTTCACGCTGATCACCAACACGCTGGCCAAGGACAAGGAGATCTCCGACCGCTGGCGCGGCTTCGAGGACGTCGCCGATTCCCGCCATCTGGCCAACCGGGTCGAGCGCAATGTCGTCGACGCCCTGTCGCAGGCCGTCACCGACGCCTATCCGTCGATCTCCCACCGCTATTACGCCATGAAGGCGAAATGGCTCGGCCAGGACGTCCTCGACTACTGGGACCGCAACGCGCCGCTGCCCGATTCCACCCGCCGCGACATCTCCTGGGACGAGGCCCGCCACACGGTGCTGTCGGCCTATTCGGGCTTTGCGCCGGAAATGGCCTCGATCGCCGAGCGCTTCTTCACCAATGACTGGATCGACGCGGCGATCCGCCCGGGCAAGTCGCCGGGCGCCTTCGCCCATCCCACCGTGCCGAGCGTCCACCCCTATGTACTGCTCAACTACATGGGCAAGCCGCGCGACGTCATGACCCTCGCCCACGAGCTCGGCCACGGCGTCCACCAGGTGCTGGCCGGCCGCCAGGGCGCGCTGATGGCGGCGACCCCGCTGACGCTCGCCGAGACCGCCTCGGTCTTCGGCGAGATGCTGACCTTCCGCTCGCTGCTCGACCAAGCGACGACCAAGGCCGAGCGCAAGACGCTGCTCGCCTCCAAGGTCGAGGACATGATCAACACGGTGGTCCGGCAGATCGCCTTCTACCAGTTCGAGCGCGCCCTGCACGAGGAGCGCCGCGGCGGCGAGCTGACCACCGAGCGGATCGGCGAGATCTGGATGGACATCCAGAAGCGCAGTCTCGGACCCGCATTGCGTCTCGGCGACGGCTACGAGACCTACTGGACCTACGTGCCGCACTTCATCCACTCGCCGTTCTACGTCTATGCCTATGCCTTCGGCGACTGCCTGGTGAACTCGCTCTACGCGGTCTACGAGAACTCTGAGGCCGGCTTCCAGGAGAAGTATTTCGAGATGCTCAAGGCCGGCGGCACCAAGCACCATTCGGAGCTCCTGCAGCCCTTCGGCCTCGACGCCTCCGACCCGGCCTTCTGGTCGCGCGGCCTCGCCATGATCTCCGGCTTCATCGACGAACTGGAAGCCATGGACTGAGCCACCGGACAACGATCGCAAACCAGCGCCGCCGGGCCTCAAGCTCAGGCGGCGCTGTCGCGTTCCAGACGCTGGCGCATGCCTTCGGGATCGTCGTAGATCACGTCGATGACGTGCCGCACGAAGCTGTCCGGCGCGGTCCGCCCCTGCTCCCAGTTCTGCAGCGTCGAGCGCGGGATCCGCAACAGGGCGGCGAAGGCCGACTGGCTGAGCCGCAGCCGGGCCCGGATCGCCTGCAGCTTCAGCGCACTGTCCAGCGGCGCCACGACGGCATCGCTCCAGTCGGGATTGTCGTCACGGGTCATTGGATCGTCGGTTAGATCGTGTCTGCTGCTTAGCATCCCCAACGATAGGATTACCAGCGCCTCTAGGCGAAGGAACGCCTATCACTCCTGCATCAGATAGCAGAGGCCCGCTACGGATGGCAGCTATCGACCTAATGGCAGCTATCGACCTAATAGAGACATTCGAGCGCAGCGCGTAGATCATCCGCTTTGTGCCCGGAATAGTCATTTGGAACGCTGCAGCTGAAGGCAGCTAGGGCGAGCATCGGCAGTGCGTTATAAATGCGGAATCCCGGGATATCGTTACCCGTGCAGACAGACCGGAGGGGCGGTATGCCCGATCAGAACGACCCTCAGCTCAAACAGCGGATGATGGCAATTGAGGAGCGGCGTGTAGCGATCGAGGAAAAACGAGAGCACAGACTGCAGGCAGAGCGCGAACGTGAACTCGGTTTGGCCGAGCGGCAAGCACAGCCCAAGCACTGGGCCGAAGCGTTCGGAAATCCATTTTTGGTTGCAGTTGTTGCAGGAATTTTAGCTTTAGCCGGGAACGGCCTAGTCGCATTCGTGAACAATATTGGCGAGTTAGATCTTGCGACGCGCAAAGAGCAGTCTGATCTCGTTCTCGCGGCTCTGGGCACCGAAGAAGTCGATAAGGTGAAGCAGAACCTCCGGCTCCTGGCTGAGGCAAAACTCATAACTAGCGATGACCGGAGAAATAGCATCCTACAATATCTTAATACACTTGAAGAAGGGCAAGGGCCGGGCGGCCTTGGACAATCCGTATCTAGAGAAACGCCTAGCGGTCTCGGATTTCTGCAGCATATTCAGCAAATGAAGTCTTTACGATATCAGCGCGCACTCGATAAAGGCCGCATGGCTATCGGGGTTGTAGGCGATGGATGGCTAAATTATCCATTGTTACTGAAAGATATCGGAGACCAGCTGTCTGAAGAATTCGCAGTATTCCGTCAAGACAATGCTGGAGAATGCATTGAATCTTTGTTGTTCCGAGAAGTACCACTGCCCTCTGATTTAGAATTCGTCTTGGTCAGCGCTGGACTGTGCGAGTTATTTGGAGAGAACGGCATAGTCGCGTCAGTCGCGCCCCCCGTAGCAGGCGAATCACCTTTGCAAGAAGCTGCTAATAGAAAGTTCGGCGCACTTGCCGCCAATTTAGCCATTATAGTTGATGGTTTGATGCTTGAGGCACCGAACGCTCAGTTTGCACTGCACGGCTACGACTACCTGCCATCAATCGTACCAAGCCACCCTCTCGCGAGTGAACTTGCCGCACGGGGTTATCAAGGCGCTGGTGCAAACGATTTGTCCCGAAGACTAATTGACGAATTCAACGATATCGCTGCAGCCTTGGCAGTCGAGCGGTCACGACTGACTTTCGTCGACCTTCGAGGGACCCTTGATCCCGAGGATTGGTACGATCAGCTGTTTCCCAGTAATGCCGGATTCAAAAAAATTACCGAGACGATCAGAAAGCGGATCGACAAGCGGACCGGCGCGACGTCTGATCAATCGCAACCACCACGATAGGACATCTGCTTGTGATCTATCAAATCATCACATGATCGTAACAAATTCACCTTTGGGACAACGTCAGCGAACAGTAGCAATTCCGCATGTCTACCATTCGCTCACAGCTTCGCGAATGGTTCGTTCCCACCCAAAGCCAACTTTGGCCTCCCGTCCCAAGCCTCGTTGTCGGCGCAGTAGATGGCCCTTGCCGCCTGCCCCTCACTCCAGCGCGTCGCCCCAGTCGAGGCGGCGGGCGGTGCGGAACAGGTCCCCCTCGCGCTTGGTGACCAGCCGGTCGCGCAGCGAGCCGTCGTCATTGCAGAGCTTGAGGGTTACCTTGCCGCTGCCCTTGCGGGCCGGCGCCAGCACCCGGGCCGCCGGCGGTGCGGCCGGCGTGCGGGCGACCGCCAGATAGGCGTATTTCTCGTCCTCGAAGGGCACCGTGGCGCTCTTGGCCAGCCGGTGGGTGCGCGTGCGTTCCACCCGCTCGGCGAAATGGCACCAGTCCGGCGTCGTCACCGGACAGGCCCTGGCATGCGGGCACGGCGCCACCAGATGCGCGCCGGCGTCCAGAAGCGCGTCGCGTGCTGCAAGGATGCGCTGCCAGCCCGCCGGCGTGCCCGGTTCGACGATGAGCAGCACCCCCGCCGTCAGCTGCCAGAGCGCCGCCATCAGCGGCGCCAGCTGCGCCGGCGCCAGTTCGTCCAGCACATAGCCGAGCGTCACCAGATCGGCCGGCGCGCGCGCTGCCAGTGCCGTTGCGAGGTCGCCGCGCACCCAGTCGACATGCAGGGCCTCGCCCGCGTCCGCCGTGTCGGCGAAACCGTCCCGCGTCAGCGCCTCGCCGACCGCCATGGCCGGCGCGCTCGCCTCCACCAGCGTTGCCCGGGTCAGCTCGGGATAGGCGTCGCGGGCCGCAAACAGCGCCGTGCCCGGCCCCGCCCCCACATCGAGCAGCGACACCGGCGCAAAATCCGGCCGCCGCCCGGCCACCGCCTCGAGGCTCGCCCGGATCGCCGCGAAGGTCGCCGGCATGCGCGCCGCCAGATAGGCCAGCACCGCCGCCTCGCCGTCCAGATGCTGGCGCCCGTCGCGGGTCTCGGCCCGGTAGCGCTGGCTCAGCCGCGAACCGGCGAGGCGCAGATCGTCGAAGGATTCCGCGTCCAGGCGGTCCGCCAGCGCCGCGCGCAGGGTCGGGGGAAGCTGCATGGGGCTGTCCTGCCTCCGCAAGAATGTCGTATCGGTCGCGCCATGAAACCGACAAGCCCGTCCCCGATAGGTCCGGCTTGCCTGCCGGCGCCCGCTTCCGCGGCGCGCTGCACACTTTCAATTGTCACGGAAACGTTCTAGCGGCTTGCCCGAACACTCCGTGACGATGACCGGCTCCGAGTTGAACCGAAGGAATTTCGCAAATGGCCAAAGAGAACCATCCGATCCACGCCAAGATCACCGGTCCGGTGGTGATGATCGGTTTCGGCTCAATCGGCAAGGGCACCCTGCCGCTGATCGAACGCCATTTCGACTACGACAAGAGCCGCTTCACGGTCATCGACCCCAACGATGCCGACAAGCAGATGCTCGACGAGCGCGGCATCCGCTTCGTCAACGAGGCGGTGACCCGCAAGAACTACGAGGAACTGCTGACGCCGCTGCTCACCGAGGGTGAAGGCCAGGGCTTCTGCGTCAACCTCTCGGTCGACACCGGTTCGCTCGATCTCATCAAGCTGTGCCGCAAGCTCGGCGTCCTCTACATCGACACCGTCGTCGAGCCGTGGCTCGGCTTCTATTTCGACGAGAGCCTGTCGAACGCCGACCGCACGAATTACGCGCTGCGCGAGACCGTCCGCAAGGAGAAGCGCAAGAACCCCGGCGGCACCACCGCCGTCTCCTGCTGCGGCGCCAATCCGGGCATGGTCTCCTGGTTCGTCAAGCAGGCCCTCGTGGATGTGGCCACCAAGGTCGGCCTGGAATTCACCGAACCCACCTTCGACGACCGCGAGGGCTGGGCCAAGCTGATGAAGAAGGCCGGCGTCAAGGGCATCCACATCGCCGAGCGCGACACCCAGCGCACCAAGAACCCGAAGCCGATGAACGTCTTCTGGAACACATGGTCGGTGGAAGGCTTCCTGTCGGAAGGCGTGCAGCCGTCGGAGCTGGGCTGGGGCACCCACGAGAAGTGGATGCCGAAGAACGCCCGTACCCACAAGAAGGGCAACCAGGCGGCGATCTATCTCGAGCAGCCGGGCGGCAACACCCGGGTGCGCACCTGGTGCCCGACGCCGGGCGCCCAGTACGGCTTCCTCGTCACCCACAACGAGTCGATCTCGATCGCCGACTTCTTCACCCACCGCAACAAGGATGACGAGGTCACCTACCGGCCGACCTGTCACTATGCCTACCATCCCTGCAACGACGCGGTCCTGTCGCTGCACGAGGTGTTCGGCGCCGCCGGCAAGTTCCAGCCGGTCCACCACGTTCTCGACGAGAACGAGCTGGTCGACGGCGTCGACGAGCTCGGCGTGCTGCTCTACGGCCACGACGCCAACGCCTACTGGTACGGCTCTCAGCTCTCGCTGGAAGAGACCCGCAAGCTGGCGCCCTATCAGAACGCCACCGGCCTGCAGGTGACCTCGGCGGTCATGGCCGGCATGGTCTGGGCGCTGGAGAACCCGGAAGCCGGCATAGTGGAGTCCGACGAGATGGACTACAAGCGCTGCCTGGAAGTGCAGTCGCCCTATCTCGGCCCGGTCAAGGGCTACTACACCGACTGGACCCCGATGACCGATCGTCCGGGCCTCTTCCCCGAGGACCTCGACGAGAAGGATCCCTGGCAGTTCCGCAACATCCTGGTGCGCTGACCTCAGCCACCACGCGTCATCGTGTTCAACCGCCGGCAGTCATTTGCCGGCGGTTTTTCTTTGCGCGCCGACTGTCGAAACGCGGGGCGACAGGCGAATCGCCCGTCCCGGCAGCACGTTTCAGGCCATGAATGGCAGAGACAACGCGTCAGCCACCGGCAAGCCGTTCTTTCGCCTGCCTTATCCCCAATTATTTTCCCATAGGGAAGCTTCTCCGATGCCATGGGCAAAATGTCGGGAAACCGGCGATTTCCACCGCTTTTTCGCAGCCTCGCCGCAAAATTGGCGCTGCGATCGTGTCGCTTGAGCAAACTTCATCACGCGGATGCCGCAGAACGAGACGCCCGGTACTTGCTTTTCCGCTTGAATATCCAAGGTTTGACCGTCCGGGTGGGAGTTTGTTGCGTCACCCGACGAAAATCGGCAGAGCGGCGCGGGCCGTTCTCCGCTCGGAGCAGTTCATGGTCGACACGGCAGTCACGCGTAAGATCGTCGAGGAAGTGATGGAAGCGGTGATGGCGGGAGCCGCGGGCTCCATCGCCCGTCACTTCGTACCCGGCGCCATGGTGTCCCAGCGCAGCAATGCCGCCATGTCGGACGCGCCGTGGTTCGGCCGCATGGAGGGCGAGTTTCGGCTGCAGGGCGAGGAGGAGGCGCGCGCCTTCTTCGACGAGATGCTGAAGCGCACCACCTACATCTCCTATGATCTGCGCGGCATCGTCTGCGAGGACGACAACGCCGCCAGCCGCTGCGACTGGACGCGCCGCGACGAGAAGACCGGCACGCTGATCACCGGCACCACCATGTACTGGTTCGCCTTCACCTCCGACGCGCGGATCCGCTCCATCGAGACCATCGGCTCGATCCATTCGGTCATTCCCCTGCGCAAGGCCGAGAAGGTCGACTGAACCGTGCCCGTGCTTGCCGTCATGACAGCCGTTTCAAATTGGGATAGCGTGGCACGCGTCTCAAAGCGTTGCGGCGGCGCGGTGCCGTCTCCACGCGAACATTGTTGCCTTAGCGGATCGGCGGTCGCCGGAGTGCCGCATCAGTATCGAGGTCGTATCATGCGCCGTATCGCCGTCACCCTCAGCCTCGCCGCGTTTGCCCTGGGCGCCTGCCAGAGCGAGCGGGCCCAGATGTCGCGGCCGCTGCCGCAGGCCGCCGCCTACCAGGGCGTCGAGGGCCGCTGGGCCTCGACCGGTGGCCCGATCGCCTACACCGCCGTGTTCCAGAACGGCCGCTTCACCTCGGCCGAGCGCGATACCAACGGTCTCCTGGCCGAGGGCAACTACACCTCGAGCGGCGCCTCGCGCATCCAGCTCAACTTCACCTCGGTCGCCCGCGGCGTCCAGATCGCGGCCAACTGCAACCACGGCGGCGGCACGATGGTCTGCACCTCCTCGGACGGTTCGACCTTCCGTCTCGCCCGCGCCTGAAAATCGGTCGCACCCTGATCGCATCGCCGGCGGTTCCAGCCGCCGGCAATCCTCCCTATATGGCCTTGCACGAGGTCGGTCCGGGCGCCCAGCGCCGCCCGGCGTGTTCTGCCGTGGACACGAGCGACCGCCCGCCACACGACGCAAGGACCTGCCGATGAATGCCCTGACCAAGACCATCGCCGAACGCTCCATCGGCCCCCTCCCCGAGGGCCATCCGCCGGTGAAGCAGCCCAAGGTCGGCGTTCTCCTGGTCAATCTCGGCACGCCCGACGGCACCGACTTCAAGCCGATGCGCCGCTATCTGAAGGAGTTCCTCTCCGACAAGCGCGTCATCGAATGGCCGCGCGCCGCCTGGTACCCGATCCTCTACGGCATCGTCCTCAACACCCGCCCCAAGAAGTCCGGCGCGGCCTATGCCGAGATCTGGAACAAGGAGCGCAACGAGTCCCCCTTGCGCACCTTCACCCGCGCCCAGGGCGAAAAGCTCGCCGCCCGCATGGCCGGCGATGCCGGCGTCGTCGTCGACTGGGCCATGCGCTACGGCAAGCCCTCCATCGCCGAGCGCACCGACGCGCTGATGGAACAGGGCTGCGAGCGCATCCTCGTCTACCCGCTCTATCCGCAATACGCCGCCTCGACGACCGCCACGGTCAACGACAAGTTCTTCGAGCACATGATGGGCAAGCGCTGGATGCCGGCCGTGCGCACCGTGCCCGCCTATCACGACGAGCCGGTCTATATCGACGCCCTCGCCCGCTCGATCGAGACGCATCTGGCGACGCTCGACTTCGAGCCGGAGCGGGTGATCTGCTCCTATCACGGCATTCCGCAGAGCTATTTCCGCAAGGGCGACCCCTATCACTGCCATTGCCAGAAGACCTCGCGGCTTCTCGAAGAGCGGCTCGGCTGGCCCAAGGGCCGGCTGATGACCACCTTCCAGTCGCGCTTCGGCCCGGAGGAATGGCTGCAGCCCTATACCGACAAGACCGTCGAGAAGCTGGCGCAGGAGGGCATCAAGGACATCGCCGTCCTCAACCCCGGCTTCGTGTCGGATTGCCTGGAGACGCTGGAGGAGATCGCCGGCGAGGCGGGCGAGATCTTCCACGAGGCCGGCGGCCGGAACTTCGCCCATATCCCCTGCCTCAACGACAGCGAGCCGGGCATGGACGTCATCGAGGCGATGGTCCGCCGCGAACTGCGCGGCTGGATCGACTAGTCGCCGACGCGCAAACGGCCCCGTTCGGCAAGCGAGCGGGGTCGCGCATCCGGCGCGGTCTCCAGCAATGTTTTTAAGAGGAATGCGGCGCCTTGCGGGTGCCGCGGCCGGGCTAGATGCTGAGGCCTTCGCTCTGCATCTGCGTCGCCGCGTTCAGCGGCCCGATCAGCCAGGTCTCGGCATAGGGCTTGTCCACGAAGCCGATCGGCCGAGCCGCCAGCGCCTCGGTCACCATCGCGTCGCCGATGCCGGCGCTGACGAAGAGCGAGGGAATGTCGTGCTCCTCGCGGAGCCATTTCGCCACCGCCACGCCGTTCGGTCCGCGCCGCAGCCGGACATCCACCACGGCGACATCCACCGCGCCGGCGGCGATCTCGTCCATGACCTCGAAGAAGTCCTTGGCAATGCCGACGACCTCGTAGCCATTGTCCTCGAGCATGACCCTCAGATCGATGGCGATCAGAAGCTCGTCTTCGACGATGAGAACCCGGTGTCGTGCCAGTCGCGCCATGCCATTCCCTTTCGTCAACCGGGAAAGGAAGCGCAGATCCCCGGATCGGTTCCCTCCCGTTCCGGCATTATGTGTATTTTTATGGAACACTTGGCGAACGTCGGCAGGCTTTGCACAGATTTCGGCAAAACCGCCACACGAAGACCATCAGGTGACACGTATGACGTGTCGGTCGCGGCCGTTTATACTAAGCAAAACTGACATCCCAGATGCGCCTTGCGTTCCGCTTCCGTCTCCCCTGATATGCGGCCATTGCCGGATGCGGCCCAGCAGGATGCGGGACGGTCACGGCAGCGGAGGTTTTTCATGTTCGCAGGCGATTTCCTGTCGGGAACGGGCATCCTTGTCCTCGTCGTGCTGTTCGTCGCGGTGCTCGTCCTCCTGTCGACGATCAAGATCGTCCCGCAGGGCTACAATTACACGGTCGAGAATTTTGGCCGCTACACCCGCACGCTCACCCCCGGCCTCAACATCATCGTGCCCTTCATCGAGCGCGTCGGCCGCAAGCTCAACATGATGGAGCAGGTGCTGGACGTGCCGACCCAGGAGGTGATCACCCGCGACAACGCCTCGGTCGCCGCCGACGGCGTCGCCTTCTACCAGGTGCTGGACGCCGCCGCCGCCGCCTACGAGGTGTCCGGGCTGGAGAACGCCATCCTCAATCTGGTGATGACCAATCTGCGCTCGGTCATGGGCTCGATGGATCTCGACGACCTCCTGTCCAACCGCGACGCGATCTCCGAGAAGATCCTGCGGGTCGTCGATCAGGCCGCCAACAGCTGGGGCATCAAGATCACCCGCATCGAGATCAAGGACATCAACCCGCCCAAGAACCTCGTCGATTCCATGGCCCGGCAGATGATGGCCGAGCGCGAGAAGCGGGCCGAGATCCTCGAGGCCGAAGGCTCGCGCAACGCCGCGATCCTGCGCGCCGAGGGCGAGAAGCAGTCGCAGATCCTGCAGGCCGAGGGCCGCCGCGACGCCGCCTATCGCGAGGCCGAGGGCCGCGAGCGCCTGGCCGAGGCCGAAGCCACCGCCACCCGGCTGGTCTCCGACGCCATCGCCGCCGGCGACGTCCAGGCGATCAACTACTTCGTCGCCCAGAAATACACCGAGGCGCTGGGGAAGCTTGCCTCCGCGCCCAACCAGCGCGTCGTCCTGATGCCGCTGGAGGCCTCGTCGCTGATCGGCTCCATCGCCGGCATCGGCGAACTCGCCCGGGCGACCTTCGGCGACGACGCCACCGCCGGGGCGCGGCCCCAGGCCGGCCCCACCGCCGGCAAGTCGCGCACGCGGGTTCCCACCGCGCCCTATGGCGGCAGTGAGGGCTGACCGACATGCCTGAGGTTCTGATCGATTACGGCTGGTGGATCCTCGGCCTCGTGCTGCTCGCCCTCGAGGTCGCCGCGCCCGGCGTCTACCTGCTGTTCTTCGGCATCGCCGCGCTGATCGTCGGGATGAACGTCTTCTTCCTCGGCACCGGCTGGTTCGGCTGGGAGCAGCAGATCATCGCCTTCGTCATCCTGTCCGTTGCCGCGGCGCTGCTTGGCCGCCGCTGGTACGGCAACAAGAGCGTCGCCGGCGATGGCGAGCGGCTGAACAGGCGCACGGCCCGGCTGGTCGGCCGTCAGGCCGTCCTGACCGAGCCGATCGTCGACGGCCGTGGCCGGATCGCGATCGAGGACAGCTGGTGGAGCGTCACCGGCCCGGACATGCCGGCCGGCGGCCATGTCCGGATCACCGGCGCGGACGGCTCGGTGCTGGTGGTCGAACCCGCGCCCTGAGGACGGGCGGGCTCGTCAGGCGACGCCGATCCGCAACAGGTCGTGCATGTGGACGATGCCGACCGGACGCCGGTCGCGCACCACCATCAGCGCCGTGATGTTGGACGAATTGACGATCTCCAGCGCCTTGGCGGCCAGGGTCTCCGGCGTGATCGTCTTGGGGTTGGCGGTCATCACCGTGTCCACCGTCTCGGCCAGGAGATCCGGGCCGAGGTGACGGCGCAGATCGCCGTCGGTGACGATGCCGATCAGGCAGCCGCCCGCATCGACCACCGCCGCACAGCCGAAGCTCTTGCGCGACATCACGATGATCGCCTCGGCCATGGTCGTGCCGGAGGCCACCAGCGGCAGCGCCTCGCCGACATGCATCAGGTCGCCGACATGGACGAGGCTGGCGCCCAGCTGCCCGCCGGGATGGAAGACGTGGAAGTCGCCCGGCGTGAAGCCACGCCGCTCCAGAAGCGCCACCGCCAGCGCGTCGCCGAGCGCTGCCTGCAGCGTCGTCGAGGAGGTCGGCGCCAGGCCGTGCGGACAGGCTTCGGCCACCCGCGGCAGGAGCAGCGCCACATCCGCTTCGCGTGCCAGCGTCGAGCCCGGCCGCGAGGTCATGGCGATCAGCGGCAGCTTGAAGCGCCGCGTATAGGCGACGATGCCCTTCAGCTCCGTCGTCTCGCCGGACCAGGACATGGCCAGCACCGCGTCGTCACGGCCGATCATGCCGAGATCGCCGTGATTGGCTTCCGACGGATGCACGAAGAAGGCCGGCGTGCCGGTCGAGGCGAAGGTCGCGGCGATCTTCGCGCCGATATGGCCGCTCTTGCCGACGCCGGTGATGATCAGCCGGCCGGTGATGCCCGCGATCAGGTCCAGCACCCGCTCGAACGGCTCGGCCATCTCGGCCTCGAGCAGCGCCGCCAGCGCGCGCAGGCCGTCCGCCTCGGTGGTGACGGTGCGAACCGCCGACTGCGAACCGGGTTTCGAGGCGGTGGGCTGGGGCATGGATTGGGCGATCACGACGCGGGGAATCACTGTTTTGTTGCAAGATGTGGCGACCAATGACCAGTTCGGTCCGGCCAAAACAAGGCATGTGACGCGCAAACCCCGGTGTTGCGGGGCCCCACGGAAAATATCAACGAATCCTTAACCATGAAAATTTACGCTTTCGCAACCGGCGCGAAGAAGGCGCGGGCAATGAGAGCGCAGGCAAACCGAGATGCCGTCCATCCCCCGTCGATCCGCACGCATGATCGCCGCCACCGCCCTTCTGGGCGCGGCCGGCATCGGCGTCGGCCTGCCGGGTCTGCCGATCGCCCGCCCTGCCCTCGCCCAGTCGGCGCAGCTACCGCTGTTCCCGGAACTGCGCACCGACGACGCCCGCCCGGCCGCCCCGCAAGCCTTCGACCCCTATGATCTGAGGGCCGCGCCGCTGACCCGCGGCACCCGCATCGACCCGTCCCTCATCGACCGGCTGGAGCAATCCGGCGGCACGCCGGGCGACGATCGCCGCGGTCCGGCCGGGACCGATGCCGGCACCCTGCCGCCCGATCCGCGCGACGCCACCGAGACCGACGGCGCGTCGTCACCGGAGTTCGATCTCTTCAGCGGCCCCGCTGCCGCGCCGCAGGGCCGCGCCGCCACCAGCCGCCCGGCAGCGCCCGTCCGGAGCTTCGATCCCGAGCCCGAGGCGGCCGACGTCGCGGACGAGACCCTCGCCGAAGATCCGCGCGACGCACCGGCCTTCTCGGCCCGGCCCAGCGCCGGCGGACCGGCGAGTGCGGTCCCCGCCGTCGCGCCCCGCAATCCGCCGCTGGCCGCCGGCATCGCCGACGAGGCGCCCGCCGTCGACAGCCCGCTGCGCACCAGCCGGACCGTCATCACCCCCGAGCGCGCGCCGGTCGCCACCAGCGACGCCGATCCCTTCGCCCCGCTCGGCGTGCGCGCCGGCCGCTTCATGCTCTATCCCGAGCTGATCCAGACCCTCGGCGCCTCGACCAATATCGACGATGCGGTCGATGGCGAGAGCGGCATCTTCTCGGAAACGACGATCTCGGCCCGGCTCCTGTCCGACTGGTCCCGCCACGAAGCCGAGCTCAACGGCAGCCTCACCTATCGCCGCAACTTCGCCGGCGACACGCCCGAAGACCCGCGCGCCGCCCTCGACGGGCGCCTGCGCCTCGATCTCGACCGCATGACCACCGCCACGCTGCGCGGCGCCATCGACTATGCCCGCGAGGACACCGTCGACATCTCCGACAGCTTCGTCGGCACCGACCAGGCCGACCGCCTGCAGGGGTCCCTCTCCGGTCAGCTCGAACGCCGCTTCGGCCGCCTCGTCGTCAGCGGCACGGGCACGCTCGCGCGCACCGCCTATGCCGACCTGCCGGCCGGCGCCATCGACCAGGACTACACCACCCTCACCGCGACCTTGCGCACCGGCTACGAGATCTCGCCCGCCGTCACGCCCTTCGTCGAGGCAAGCCTCGGCCGCCGGCTCTTCGATGCGCCCGGCGAGGAAGCCGACGGGACCTTCGACCGCGACGCCCTGCTGCCGGCGCTGCGCGGTGGCGTCGCCCTCGATGTCACCGAGAAGCTGCGCGGCGAAATCGCCCTCGGCTATGCCTGGAACCGTCCCGACGACGATCGCGGCGAGGCGACCAGCGCCCCCACGCTGGACGCCAGCCTCGTCTGGTCGCCGCAGCGCGGCACCGAGGTCACCACCGCCCTGCGGACCCGCTTTGAGCCCGAAAGCTCCGGCCGCTCCACCATCGTCGCCTATGAGGGCTCGCTGGGCCTGCGCCATGCCCTCGACACGCGCACCGAACTAACCGCGACGGCGCTGGCGGAATTCAGCAATTCCACCATCCCCGGCGACGACGAGACCCTCCTGACCGGCGAGGCCGGTTTCACCTACTGGCTGCACCGCGGCTTCGCCGTCACCGGCCTCTACACCCACCGCCAGCTCTACACCGACGACGGCACGGGCGATTACGGCTCCGACACCCTCCGCATCAGCATGAAACTGCAGCGGTAGGGGAAGAGGCCTGAGGCGGGTGAAGACACGGGCGGGTTTCGAACCATCGCAGACGTTCGCCACTTTGCGAGGCGTTGCCGATGAGAGATGTTGACAGCGGCCGAGGGTTCTGACATGTCATAAACCTTGGTGCCGAACCGCGCCAATTTCCGCCCGGCTCTGCCGGGTTTTTTTATGATCGGATGAAAACCGGCCTTTATGTCCCCAGATTCCTGGGTGCAGGTCGGCCTCTTGATCAGCGCGCTTACCCTTACGGTCAATTTCCTTAGTTTCTGGTACTCCGCCCCTCGTCGGGTCGCGCGGAAGCGCGTCCGTATTGTGGAGCGCGAGCGGGAGCTGCGTATTGGAAACTGGATTGTTTGGAAAGTGCGCGATCGAGAGACCACCCGCTCCTAGCGCTCTCGCGCCCGCCTTCACTTTCAGATGACGGGAGCGAGCGATGACTCACGTCTATAGGTCAGGAGCAGACAGTATCAGCATGTCTGCTTGATCAAGTGAACGCTGGTTGTCCGAACAGCAAACGAACTCGTACGATTTTCGTTTTTTCCCCTACCGGCGATACGGCTTGGCCGCCTAGCGTTGGGCTTCGACGGCGCCGCGCCGCGCCCCCCACCTAGCGCCCCCGCCCCACACAAAGACGCCGGCGGCCGCCCCTCAGGGCAACGCCGCCGGCGCGCTTTACCGTCTCTGCTAAGCCGCTATTCGGCGGCCTTCGCCGCGTCCTTCGGCTTTACCGTGTCCATCAGCCGTTCCATGTTGCCGATCACCTTGTCGCGGATGTCCGGGCGCCACAGGGCAAAGGCGACATTCGCCTCGATGAAGCCTTCCTTCGAGCCGCAGTCGAAGGTGCGGCCGTGGAACGGATAGGCGTAGAAATCCTGCTGGTCGGCCAGCTTCAGCATGCCGTCGGTCAGCTGGATCTCGTTGCCGGCACCCTTCTCCTGGGTCTCCAGGATGTCGAAGATCTGCGGCTGCAGGATGTAGCGGCCTGAAATGTAGTAGTTCGACGGCGCCTCGGCCGGCTTCGGCTTCTCGACCATGCCGTCGAGGCGGAAGCCCGAGCCGACGTCTTCGCCGCGCCCGACGATGCCGTATTTGTCGGTCTCCTGCGGGTCGCACTGCTCGACGGACACGATGTTGCCGCCGGTCTCCTCGTAAAGCCGCACCATTTCGGCGAGGCACCCCTTCTCGGCCTGCATGATCATGTCCGGCAGGAGCAGCGCAAAGGGCTCGTCTCCCACGAGGTCGCGCGCGCACCACACAGCGTGGCCGAGGCCGAGCGGCGCCTGCTGGCGGGTGAAGCTGGCCGTGCCGGGGGTGGGCTGCAGCCGGTCCAGAAGGTCGAGTTCGGCCGTCTTGCCGCGCTCCGCCAGCGTGTTCGACAGCTCCACCTGGATGTCGAAATAGTCCTCGATGACGCCCTTGTTGCGTCCCGTGACGAAGATCAGATGCTCGATGCCGGCTTCCCGCGCCTCGTCGACCACATACTGGATCACCGGCCGGTCGACGACCGTCAGCATCTCCTTGGGGATCGCCTTCGTCGCAGGCAGGAACCGCGTGCCGAGACCGGCCACCGGAAACACCGCTTTTCTGACTTTCTTCATCCTTGCACCGTCCTCATCAAACTGGATTTCTGACGCTATCACGCGCGTGCTCACCGTCCTGTGACAGTCGGCACATTGCCGCCATTTCGCCCCGAAATAGCGGCATAAGTCGGTTCGGCCAGATCGCCCGGCCCGGCGTATCGAGATCGGCTGCCCATGCGCCGTCTTGGTGAACGATCGCTTAACGAGATGCTTCTAGTCTGCCGCTTCGCACAGCGACCCTATCTGAGGAGAAGACATATGCAACGAGCGTCCGCAATCCGGCAGAGCTGGCTGGGCTCGGTCATCATGGCCCTGTTGCTGTCGTTCCTTGCGGCAGCGCCGGCCTCGGCCGATGCCGGTTTCCAGCGCTGGATCGCCGATTTCGAGTCCGTCGCCGCTTCCAACGGCGTCAGCCGCAACGTCTACCGGGCCGCCTTCAAGGGCGTCACCTCCCCCGACCCCGACGTCATCGAGAAGGCCCGCTACCAGCCCGAATTCCGCTCCACCGTCTGGGACTATCTCGACAACCGCGTCAATGACGAGCAGGTTGCCAAGGGTCGCCAGATGGCGGCCAAATACAAGGACTGGCTCGACCGGATCGAGAAGCGCTTCGGCGTCGATCGCAACATTCTTCTGGCGATCTGGTCGATGGAGACCAATTACGGCGCCATCCTCGCCCGCGACGACGTCATGAAGAACCTGCCGCGCTCGCTGGCCACCCTTGCCTATCTCGACAAGCGCCGGGCCAAGTTCGCCCGCCAGCAGCTCATCGCGGCGCTGAAGATCGTCCAGGCCGGCCACATCGCGCCGGGCGACCTCACCAGCTCCTGGGCCGGCGCCATGGGCCACACCCAGTTCATCCCGACCAGCTACCTCGCCTATGCGGCGGACATCGACGGCGACGGCCATCCCAACATCTGGGGCTCGATCCCCGACGCGCTGGCCACCGCCGCCAACCTCCTGCGCAAGAATGGCTGGCAGACCGGCAAGACCTGGGGCTACGAGGTCGAGGTGCCGAGCCAGTATCGCGGCAAGCTGGAGCGCGACAATCGCAGCCTGTCGCAGTGGCAGGGCCTCGGCTTCTCGCGGCCCAATGGCAGCGGCTTCGCCTATCCGTCAGACCGCGCCAACCTGGTCCGGCTGGCCGGCGACAGCGGTCCGGCCTTCCTGATGTCGAAGAACTTCTTCGTCCTCAAGAACTACAACAATTCCGACAAATACGCCCTCGCCGTCGGGCTTCTGGCCGACCAGATCGCCGGCTATCACGGCCTCTATCGCGACTGGCCGCGCGGCTACACGCCGCTCTCCACCAACGAGCGTTACGAGCTGCAGAAGCACCTCGCCTCGCGCGGGCTGTATGACGGCAAGATCGATGGTAAGATCGGCGACGGATCGAAATCGGCGATCATGGCGTTGCAGGGTCGGGCCGGTCTCGCCCAGGATGGCAACGCCTCCAAGGCGCTGCTCGACTTCCTGCGGCGCAACTGACGGGCCGCGGCGCAAACGAGAGAACGGAGACCCCGATGACGGGAGCTCGACACGGCAGCAGCCCCGCAAGGGGCTGGCTCGCCAGGATGATGGTCGCCGCGCTGGCGGCCATTGCCGTTTTCGTCACGGCGGTCGTGCCGCAATCGGCGGCCTACGCCCAGCAGCGTCCGCGCACCGTCCTGGAAATGCTGTTCGGCAACCAGACCCGGGAGGCCGCGCCGCCGCGCCGCGTCATTCGCAAGCGTGCCGCTCCGCGCAAGCAGCGCACCCGCCGCTCGCGCTCCTCCTCGTCCTCCAAGCGCACGAGCCCGTCGCGTGCGCCCGCCGCAGCAGCTGCCGCCGCGCCGGACAAGAACGACACCGCCCAGACCGTCCTCGTCGTCGGCGACTTCATGGCCGACAGCCTCGCCAAGGGCCTGTCCGACGTCTATGCCGACAATGCCGACGTCAAGGTGAAGGCCCGCGCCAACGGCTCCTCCGGCCTCGTGCGCGAGGATTACTACAACTGGCGGACCAGTCTCGGTCCGATCATGGAGGAGGAGAAGCCGGCCGTCGTCGTCGTGATGATCGGCTCCAACGACCGCCAGCAGATCGACACCGGCAGCGGCAGCGCCTCGCTGCGTTCCGACGCCTGGGTCGCCGAGTACCAGAAGCGGATCGCCGCCATTGCCGGCACGGTCAAGGAGAAGGGCGTCCCCCTCGTCTGGGTCGGCGTGCCGTCCTTCAAGTTCGATCGCATGAGCGAGGACATGATCTTCCTCAACGATCTCTACAGCAAGGGCGTCGCCAGCGTCTCCGGCGAGTTCGTCGATGTCTGGGACGGCTTCGTCGACGCCAATGGCGGCTTCGTCTATTCCGGCCCCGGCGTCAGCGGCCAGAAAGTGCAGCTGCGCGGCTCCGACGGCATCACCATGACCGGCGACGGCGCCGACAAGCTGGCCTTCTTCGCCGAGCGCGCCATCACCAAGCGCCTGCGCAACCCGGCGGCGCCCGGCACTGCCTTCTCGCTGAGCGAGGAACAGCTGCCCAACATGCAGCTGCCGCCGATCAGCAACGCCGCCAACGCCGTCAACGCCGCGCCGGTCGCCCTCGACGATCCCTCCCTCGACGGCGCCGACCGGCTGCTGGGTGCCGGCGCCGTCCAGGGCTTCTCGCTGGAGCCCTCGCCACGCGACCGGCTCGTCCTCAACGGCAACAGCACCGGCAACATCGCCGGCCGCGCCGACGACTTCGCCTGGAACGAGAAACGCGCCGCCGTCTCGCCGGGCGGCCCGCCCATCGCCTATCGCGGCTCCCTCGATCTCAACAAGCTGCGCGAAAACGACGGCATCGAGCCACCGGAGGAAATGCCCTCCATCCTCGACGCCATCATCGAGGACTGGTCCCGCTCCAACGACGCCGCCAGCGGAACAACGCCGCAGGGATAAACGATCGCGGCCGCGCTCGCCTGCAACCGTGGGCGACAAGCCGCTTCCACCTATCGAGGTCGTCATCCTCGGGTCGGAGCCCGAGGATGACGCGCGGAGGGGGCAGCGCGCCAACTTGCAGCGTCGCATCGGCAGGGATGAAGCATGGTGTAGAGCGCGGAGAGGTGCGCCGACACGCAGGACCGCATCGCGAAGGATGAAGCGTGGTGCGGACACGCGGACACGGGCTTTGGACGCGCGCAGAGGGCGTGACACTCCCTGCAGCGAACGCGTGGCGCGGGTAGCACGGAGGTAGCCGCGCCCCTCTCTCCAGCCGCATCCGCAGCAGCACAACGGCGGCGATGAGCGACGCCTTTCATCAAGGTCGTCATCCTCGGGCTCCGACCCGAGGACCCATGCCTCGCCCTTGGCGCCATCCGCTCCCTCAGGCGCCAATCGCCGGGCGACGACGCATCGCCGCCCGCGCCGCCCTACCGCGGCAGCGTCGTGGCGCCCATCAGGTCGAGATCGATGGCGCGGGCCGCCTGGCGGCCTTCGCGGATCGCCCAGACCACCAGCGACTGGCCGCGGCGGCTGTCGCCGGCGGCGTAGAGCTTGTCGACCGAGGTCAGGTAGCCGAGATCGTCGGCGGCGATGGAGACATTGCCGCGGCGGTCGGTGTTGGTGCGCAGCGCCTCGCCGACATCACTCATGAAGCCGGTCTCGGACGGGCCGGCAAAGCCGATGGCGATGAAGGCGAGATCGGCCTTGATGACGAATTCCGTGCCGGCGATCGGCTTGCGGGCCTCGTCCACCTGGGCGCATTTCACGCCGGTCAGGACACCGTCCTCGCCGACGAATTCCAGCGTGGCGATCTGGAACTCGCGGATCGCGCCCTCGGCCTGGCTCGACGAGGTGCGCATCTTGGTCGCCCAGTAGGGCCAGACTTCCAGCTTGTTCTCGGTCTTGGGCGGCTGCGGCCGGATGTCGAGCTGGGTTACCTTGACGGCGCCCTGGCGGAACGCCGTGCCGACGCAGTCCGAGGCGGTGTCGCCGCCGCCGACCACGACGACATGCTTGCCGCCGGCCCAGATCTCCTCGCACGGCCAGCCGACGCTCTCGACCGGCTCGCTGCCGACCCGGCGGTTCTGCTGCACCAGATACGGCATCGCGTCGTAGACGCCGGACAGGCCGTCATGCGGAATGCCGCTGTCGCGTGGCCGCTCGGAGCCGCCGCAGAACAGGACGGCGTCGTAGCTGGCGCGCAGTTCCTCGACGGTCTTGTCGACGCCGACATTGACGCCGCAGAAGAAGGTGACGCCCTCGCCTTCCATCTGCTCGACGCGGCGGTCGATCCAGTGCTTTTCCATCTTGAAGTCGGGAATGCCGTAGCGCAGCAGGCCGCCGGGGCGGGTCTCGCGCTCATAGACATGCACCGCATGGCCAGCGCGGCCGAGCTGCTGCGCTGCGGCAAGGCCCGCCGGGCCCGAGCCGATCACCGCCACCGTCTTGCCGGTCTGCTGCTTGGCCGGCTGCGGCCGGATCAGGCCCAGCGCGTAGGCCTTGTCGGCGATCGCCTGCTCGACGGTCTTGATGGCGACCGGCGTATCTTCCAGGTTCAGCGTGCAGGCTTCCTCGCAGGGCGCCGGGCAGATGCGGCCGGTGAACTCGGGGAAGTTGTTGGTCGAATGCAGGTTGCGGGCCGCCGTCTCCCAGTCGCCGGAATAGACCAGGTCGTTCCAGTCCGGGATCTGGTTGTGCACCGGGCAGCCCGTCGGCCCGTGGCAATAGGGGATGCCGCAATCCATGCAGCGTGCCGCCTGCTTGCCGACTTCCGCGTCGGACATCGGCAGGGTGAACTCGCGAAAATGGCGGATTCGATCGGATGCCGGCTGATACTTCTGCGTCTGCCGATCGATCTCGAGAAATCCGGTGACCTTACCCATACCCACTCCAACAGTCTCTTGTGCGGGCTTCAGTGCCGCACCCAATGCTCGACGTCCAGCCCAAAGGGCCCACCGGCGCCGCGCGGCACATCAGCCACGCAGCGCATCGCGGTGGATCACTCGGCGGCAACGCCGAGCCGCATGCGCTCCATCTCCTGCAGCGCGCGGCGGTATTCGACCGGCATGACCTTGACGAATTTCGGCCGGTGCTCCTCCCAGTTCTCCAGCATCTCCGCCGCCCGGCGCGAGCCGGTATAGTGGTGATGGTTGGAGATCAGCTGGAACAGCCGCTCGCCGTCGTGGCTGGTCATGTCCGAGGACAGGTCGACCCGGCCCTTGTACTGGAGGTCGCCGCCATGGTGGTGCAGCTTCTCCATGATGTCGTCCTCTTCCGGAACCGGCTCCAGATCGACCATGGCCATGTTGCAGCGCTCGGCGAAGTCGCCGACCGCGTCATAGACATACGCCACGCCGCCCGACATGCCGGCCGCGAAGTTGCGGCCGGTCTCGCCGAGAATGACGACGACACCGCCGGTCATGTACTCGCAGCCATGGTCGCCGACGCCCTCGACCACCGCCACGGCGCCCGAATTGCGCACGGCGAAACGCTCGCCCGCGACGCCGCGGAAATAGCACTCGCCCGAGATCGCCCCGTAGAGCACCGTGTTGCCGATGATGATCGACTCCTCCGGCACGATGCGGGTGTCCTCGCGCGGGCGCACCACGATGCGGCCGCCCGACAAGCCCTTGCCGACATAGTCGTTGCCGTCGCCGGTCAGCTCGAAGGTGATGCCGCGGGCAAGGAACGCCCCGAAGCTCTGGCCGGCGGTGCCGGTCAGCTTCACCGTGATGGTGTCGTCGCGCAGGCCCTTCAGCCCGTAGCGCTTGGCCACCTCGCCCGACAGCATCGCGCCGGTCGAGCGGTCGACGTTGGAGATCGGCGTCTCGATGGTCACCGGCTGGCGCGCCGACAGGGCGGGCTCGGCCTCGGCGATCAGCTTGCGGTCGAGAATGTCGACGATCGGGTGCTCCTGCAGCTTCGTCCAGCGCACTGCCTCGGGCGCGGCATCGGGCTTGTAGAACACCTTGGAGAAGTCGAGGCCGCGCGCCTTCCAGTGCTCGATCATCGGCTTCTTCTCGAGCAGCTGCGACTGGCCGACCAGCTCGGCCATGGTCCGAACGCCCATCTCCGCCATGATCATCCGCACCTCTTCCGCGACATAGAAGAAGTAGTTGATCACGTGCTCCGGGGCGCCCTTGAAGCGCTTGCGCAGCACCGGGTCCTGGGTGGCGACGCCGACCGGGCAGGTGTTCAGATGGCACTTGCGCATCATGATGCAGCCGGCGGCGATCAGCGGCGCCGTCGAGAAGCCGAACTCGTCGGCGCCCAGAAGCGCCCCGACGATGACGTCGCGGCCGGTCCGCAGGCCGCCGTCGACCTGCAGGCAGACGCGGTCGCGCAGGCCGTTCATCACCAGCGTCTGCTGGGTCTCGGCGAGACCCATCTCCCACGGGCTGCCGGCATGCTTGATCGAGGTCATCGGCGAAGCGCCGGTGCCGCCGTCATAGCCCGACACGATGATGTGGTCGGCGCGCGCCTTGGCGACACCCGCCGCGACCGTGCCGACGCCGACTTCCGACACCAGCTTGACCGAGATGTCGGCCGCCGGATTGACGTTCTTCAGATCGTAGATGAGCTGCGCCAGATCCTCGATCGAATAGATGTCGTGATGCGGCGGCGGCGAGATCAGGCCGACGCCCGGCGTCGAATGCCGTGTCTTAGCGATGGTCGCGTCGACCTTGTGGCCGGGCAGCTGGCCGCCCTCGCCGGGCTTGGCGCCCTGCGCGACCTTGATCTGCAGCATGTCGGCATTGACGAGATATTCCGTCGTCACGCCGAAGCGGCCCGACGCGATCTGCTTGATCGCCGAACGCTCGGGATTGGGCGTGCCGTCGCTCAGCGGCAGGAAGCGGTCCGATTCCTCGCCGCCCTCGCCGGTGTTCGACTTGCCGCCGATCTGGTTCATCGCCCGTGCCAGCGTCGTATGCGCCTCGCGGGAGATCGAGCCGAAGGACATGGCGCCGGTGCAGAAGCGCTTGACGATGTCCTTGGCCGACTCGACCTCGTCCAGCGGCACCGGCGTGCGGCCGGCTTCCTCGGCCATCTTGATGTGGAACAGGCCGCGAATGGTCGAGCTCTCGACCGCCGCCTCGTTCACCATCTTGGCGTAGTCCTGGTACTTCTCCCAGGAATCGGTGCGCACGGCGTGTTGCAGCGTCGCCACCGCATCCGGCGACCACATGTGGGTCTCGCCGCGCATGCGGTAGACATACTCACCGCCGATATCGAGCGAGCGCTGCAGGATCGGATCGTCGGAGAAGGCGCGGGCATGGCGCTCGGCCGTCTCGCGGGCGACCTCTTCCAGGCCGACGCCCTCGATGGTCGTCGCCGTACCGGTGAAGTAGCGCTCGACGAATTCCGACTGCAGGCCGACCGCGTCGAAGATCTGCGCGCCGCAATAGGACTGGTAGGTCGAGATGCCCATCTTGGACATGACCTTCAAAAGGCCCTTGCCCACCGACTTGATGTAGCGGGTCACCACCTCGTTGGCGTCGACCTCCGGCGGGAATTCCTTGCGCCGGTGCATGTCGAGCAGCGTGTCGAAGGCCAGATACGGGTTGATCGCCTCGGCGCCGTAGCCCGCGAGGCACGCGAAGTGATGCACCTCGCGCGGCTCGCCCGATTCCACCACCAGGCCGGCGGCGGTGCGCAGGCCCTTGCGGATCAGGTGGTGATGCACCGCCGCGCAGGCCAGCAGCGCCGGGATCGGGATACGATCCGGGCCGACCTGCCGATCCGACAGGATGATGATGTTGTAGCCGCCCGCGACCGCAGCCTCGGCGCGCTCGCACAGACGCTCCACCGCACCCGCCATGCCCGCCGCGCCGGCTTCCGCCGCATAGGTCATGTCGATGGTCTTGGTGTCGAACCGGTCCTCGGTGTGACCGATGTTGCGGATCTTTTCCAGATCGCCATTGGTCAGGATCGGCTGGCGCACCTCCAGCCGCTTGCGGCGCGAGGAGCCCTCGAGGTCGAAAATGTTCGGCCGCGGCCCGATGAAGGAGACGAGGCTCATCACCAGTTCCTCGCGGATCGGATCGATCGGCGGGTTGGTGACCTGGGCGAAGTTCTGCTTGAAATAGGTGTAGAGCAGCTTCGACGACGACGACATCGCCGAGATCGGCGTGTCGGTGCCCATCGAGCCGATCGCTTCCTGGCCGGTGGTGGCCATCGGCGCCATCAGCGTGCGGGTGTCCTCCAGCGTGTAGCCGAAGGCCTGCTCGCGATCGAGCAGCGAGACGTCCGAGCGCGAGGCGCGCGGCGCCACCGGCTTCAGGTTCTCCAGGATGATCTGGGTGTTCTTCAGCCACTCGCCATAGGGGTTGGCCGACGCCGTCTCGCGCTTGATGTCCTCGTCGGAGACGATGCCGCCCTTCTCCAGGTCGATCAGCAGCATGCGGCCCGGCTGCAGCCGCCACTTCTTGACGATGCGCGCCTCGTCCACCGGCAGCGTGCCGGCTTCCGACGCCAGGATCACCAGATCGTCGTCGGTGACGATGTAGCGGGCCGGGCGCAGGCCGTTGCGGTCCAGCGTCGCGCCGATCTGGCGGCCGTCGGTGAAGGCGACGGCGGCGGGGCCGTCCCACGGCTCCATCAGCGCGGCGTGATACTCGTAGAAGGCCTGGGTGTCCTTCGGCATCTGCTTGTTGCCGGCCCAGGCTTCCGGGATCAGCATCATCATGGCGTGGGACAGCGGATAGCCGCCCTCGGTCAGGAATTCGAGCGCGTTGTCGAAGCAGGCGGTGTCGGACTGGCCCTCGTAGGAGATCGGCCACAGCTTGGAGATGTCGTTGCCGAACAGTTCCGAATCGACCGAGGCCTGGCGCGCCGCCATCCAGTTGACGTTGCCGCGCAGCGTGTTGATCTCGCCGTTATGGGCGACCATCCGGTAGGGATGGGCGAGCTTCCAGGACGGGAAGGTGTTGGTCGAGAAGCGCTGATGCACCAGGGCCAGCGCGCTCTCGAAGCGCGGATCGGTCAAATCGGCGTAATAGGCGCCGAGCTGGTAGGCCAGGAACATGCCCTTGTAGACGATGGTGCGGGCCGACAGCGACACGACATAGAAGCCGATGTCGCGGCCTTCCGTCTCCACATGGACGCGGTTCGACACGACCTTGCGCAGGATGAACAGCCGCCGCTCGAACTCGTCGTCGCTGGTCAGCGTCGGCGCCCGGCCGATGAAGACCTGACGGTGCACCGGCTCGGTCGCCAGGATCTCCGGCGCCTTGGAGAGCTGGGAATTGTCCACCGGCACGTCGCGCCAGCCGAGGATCGTCTGGCCTTCCTCGCGCACGACCTCCTCGAACACCGCCTCGATATGGCGGCGCTTCTCGGCGTCCTGCGGCATGAAGACGTGGCCGACGCCGTACTGGCCGGCGGCCGGCAGCTCGATGCCCTGGCCGGCCATCTCCTCGCGGTACAGCCGGTCCGGGATCTGCACCAGCATGCCGGCGCCGTCGCCCATCAGCGGATCGGCGCCCACGGCGCCGCGATGGGTCAGGTTTTCGAGGATCTGCAGGCCCTTCTCGACGATCGAGTGGGACTTCTGGTTCTTCATATGCGCGATGAAGCCGACGCCGCAGGCATCGTGCTCGTTGCGCGGATCGTAGAGGCCGATCTTCTCCGGCATGGTGCGCGGCTTGATCGCGGCACCGATGGTCGCGGCGGCGGTGTCGTTCGAGAGGCTGGTCTCGAAGGTCCCGGCGTTGGATGGCGTCAGCTTCGTCATCGCGTCGTCTCCCGTCGTCGCGCCGCCGTTTCCGGCCGCGCATCTTGTCGCGCCGTTTCAGGCGCAACCTTGGCTCCGGTCCCGCGCCGTCCGCCTGGTTCAGGAGAAGCTCCCTCAGGCGTCCGGGCCGAACCCGAGCGACAATGTCTCGTTTCCGCC
The DNA here is from genome assembly GCF_049132005.1 of Aurantimonas sp. NFXS3. Classification (NCBI taxonomy): domain Bacteria; kingdom Pseudomonadati; phylum Pseudomonadota; class Alphaproteobacteria; order Hyphomicrobiales; family Aurantimonadaceae; genus Aurantimonas; species Aurantimonas sp. NFXS3. Next base: position 508,993 of record NZ_JAGDDZ010000001.1, on the reverse strand, counting down.
GGCTTTTCGCATGACCGCTGGCGTCAGGATAGAACCCGGGCGCGTCTTTTCCGCGCGCCATCGTGCCAGATCGCGCTTTTTCACCAGCCGATTTATGGCAGCATCACTGTCCTATCGGCCGTAATATGACAGAAGCGGTGCCACGCCACAAGGCCACCCCCGGCAGCGCCCCCTCGCCGGCCCCACGCGGATTCAGCATGCGCCGGTCCGCGCGCTGGTCCCTGAACGACCCGCCTCGACTGCAAAGAACGCGCCCGGCAACCGCCCCCGCATGCCCGCAGCGCATGGGAGATCCGCGCCGCGTCCCGCTTGCCCTTGGCCGCGGCGCATTATAACTGCCCGCCATGATCTTTGCTTCCGATAACTGGTCCGGCGCCCATCCGGCGATCAATGCAGCCCTCACCGCCCACGGCGCCGGCATGGCCGCCGCCTATGGCGCGAGCGATCTCGACAAGCGCGTCGAGCGCCGCTTCGACGAATTGTTCGAGCGCGAGGTCGCGGTGTTCTTCGTGGGCACCGGCACCGCCGCCAACTCCCTCGCCTTCGCCGCGGTCAACCGGCCGGGCGGCGTCGTCCTGTGCCACCGCGAGGCCCACGTCATCGAGGACGAGTGCGGCGCACCGGAATTCTTCACCCATGGCGCCCGCATGGCGCCGATCGACGGCCCCGACGGCAAGATCGACCCGGACAATCTGAAGCGCGAAATTGCCCGCTTCAAGCCGGACTTCGTCCATGCCGGCCAGCCCATGGCCGTGACCATCAGCCAGCCCGGCGAGGCCGGCACGCTCTACAGCGGCGACGAGATCGAGACGATCGCGAAGATCGCCCATGACCGCAATCTCGCGCTCCACATGGACGGCGCGCGCTTTGCCAACGGTCTGGCCGCCACCGGCATGACTCCGGCTGAGATGACCTGGAAGCGCGGCGTCGACATCCTGTCCTTCGGCGCCACCAAGAACGGCTGCTGGTGCGCCGAGGCCGTGGTCTTCTTCGATCCCGCCAAGGCCAGCCAGTTCCCCTATATCCGCAAGCGCGGCGCCCAGCTCTTCTCCAAGACGCGCTTCGTGGCGGCCCAGTTCATGGCCTATCTGGAGAACGATCTCTGGCTCGAGCTCGGCAGCCATGCCAACCGCATGGCCGACCGCCTGCGCGCCGGCCTCGACGCCAGCAACCAGGCCCGCCAGGCCTGGCCGACCCACACCAATGAGAGCTTCGCCATCCTCAAGGCCGACCGGGCCGAGGCGCTGAGGGCCCGCGGCGCGGTCTTCTACGACTGGAACCCGCCGCACGGCTTCCACGACATCGTCGGCGACGACGAGCATCTCGTCCGCCTCGTCACGAGCTGGTCGACGACCCCCGACGAGGTCGACCGCTTCTGCGAACTCCTGGCCTAATCCGCCCCCCCCGATCGGTCGCCCGAGCGACGGCCGATCGGCGTCCGATGAAGTCCCAACTGACTCCCGTCAGCCGCAAATCGGCCCTTCGACAGACAGGGAACCGACTTGCCTTCGACGCCCCCCCCTGACTGGCCCCTGACCAGCCTTCGATAGAGCCCCTGACCGGCCTGCAACGGTCGCCCGGGACTGGCCCTCGACGGACCCCTGACTGGTCTTAACCGGCCTTTGCCGACCCTCTGGCCGGCCGGGGCGCGCTCGCCCCGGACCGATCGGGCCGATGGACATCTTTCTTCGGAACGGTTGACCGCGCACGGGATTTCCGTAGCGTAGGTTCACAGCCAGAGGAGAACGTCATGTCCACAGACGCGTTTCATCAGGGCGAACTCGCTTTCCGCAACAATTTCCCGATGTCGTCCTGCGAATATCCGGCCGGCTCATCCCTGCGCGCCGCGTGGATGGAGGGCTGGACCACGGCCCGCAACGCGGCGCCGACGGGCACCGGCCAGCATGCCGGCATGATGAAGGACGCCCGCACCGCCACCAATCTCGGCCGCCACGACGCCCCCCACGAATCCTGACGCGGCCGGGCAGAAACGAGCGAGCGCGCGACGGCCCCGGCCGTCGCGTTTTTTTGTGCAAAGCGTCTGAACGAAGCGAGCGGAGCTCGCGTGCTCAGAGAGTTTCTCGCCGTAATATCCAATCATACGTTGGTGTCGCTAAAGCGTTTCGCGGGACAGCTGAGACTAAGCGCAACGGGCTTTGGTCGCTTTACAAAAACGATAGATTGTCTGGCGATAAGATAGCTTTTCAACGCTTCTCCAGCAAACGAAAAGCTTCCAATGACCTTATCCGCCACACCTCGCCCACGACCAGTCCAAATCGCTGAACTTAGCCTTGGCATCGGCCTAGCTCTATCTCTCGCATTTTCAGCGATCGCATTTGGTCGCCTAGCTCTTCAGTCTGGTTTCGATCTCTATTCGGTGATCTTAAATCGAGGCCTAAAGGAAGCCGTCGAGGTTATCGGTCAATATCTCGCAACGCTAGCAGTTAACGATATGGTCGGTCGCTTTGAGGTCAGCGCTCTTGCTGCCAACGTTGCCATCGCGATGTCGATGGCGGCTGCCGTTCTTGCACCATTGTTGTTTGTCTTCGTTTGGTTGCGCATAGCCAAACTCACCAGCGCCTATCTGATGCGAGGTGCATGGGCATTAGGCCCTCGTGACGACGTCGAAGCAGATGTACCGGGTGCTCTCCCCCCAATCGGTAAAGTCAACGAACTCCTCATGTCCGAGGATTTCCAAAACGCCCGTTTAACACAGGAAGATCGAGCCATGCTCGGCCGTCATGGTCGGCACACGCCAAGGGCATTTGTTGCGTTACAGCACAGCTTACGCCTTCCAATGCAGCGGGCTATCCAGCCTCTGCTTAAAGGCTTGCTATGGGCGGTGATGGCATTCGTTGTTCTGGTGGGGCTGGTTCTGTTTCTCAGTGGTCGCATTGAGGTTGTGTTAGCGACGGCGGAACAACTCGCAGCGAATTTTGGTCGCGCGTTTGGCATACCGAGCTTGCTTCTGGTCTTGGCTCTGCTGGGCATCGGCATCATAAGCGTCCTGATGGATCTACGGTTTGCACGGGCGCTTGCACCACGAAAGAAACCAGACGCAAGCAAGTCAACTGAGATGCTACGAAATCTCACTACTAACGCCACACCCGCGCAATTCCTCTCGGTCCTAAAATCTGAACTCGCGATAAGGCTAAAGCAGGCCCGGGTCAGAACACATGGGACAGATGATTCGCGGGACGGATTCGTTGATCAAAGCAGCTTCTTCGTTGACCTATTGATTGAAAATGAATCGAAGGCCGCCAAAAACCCCGTTTCGGGCGAAGCCCGAATCCGAATTTGGACCGGGGTAGTATTCGTATTGGCAGGGACAATTGTCCCACTATTCTTTCTGTTACCATCTTCCCTTCAAAACATGCTCCAGTTTGATCGCTTTGAACTGGCGACGACATCGAGCGCTTTGATTTGGATGTCGATTGCTCTGGCTACCGGTCGCGCTATGCGGGAACTAGGTATGCGCGCAGTGAATGATGCCGAGGTTGTTTTGCAGACCGACTGGCACGAAACTCCAATCGCAGCGATCCGGATAGATGGTACAGTGAACACGCAAACCGCCCTTACCGGACGTGCTCAGAACGATTCCTATGGTGCTGAAAACAGAATCCAACAAAGCCGATACGACGCACGCTTAGTTAGCTGCACTCTGATTACAGTGGCGCCCAAAATTGATGCTGCACGTGAGATTGTTTCGTTCAGCCCCCATGGCTCGGACATGGATCTACACCAGTGCGTAGCGGATTTATTGCGCGAAGAAGGATCCAACTCTACTTTTAGCGCGGTTACCGCGACCATGGAAGACAACCAAGCCATCCTTACGAAGGCGCAACTTCATAAAGCCGAACTCGAACTACGTCTGGCACAGACTCGAGAGGAGTTAAGGCGTATCGAGATGGATAGTGGGGATATCGACCGCCGCGATTAGCAATCGCGATATGCCTATATACTCCACAAACAAAAACGGCGCCGTTTCCGGCGCCGCTCTCTTCCCGTTCCGAGTGTACGCTGATCAGGCGGCGTTCGCCTCGATCTGCTTCTCGTTGACATTGTCGGCCGTGTTGATGGCGATCCGGCGCGGCTTCATCGCCTCCGGGATCACCCGCACGAGGTCGATATGCAGGAGGCCGTTCTTCAGGGCGGCGCCCTTCACCTCGACATATTCGGCCAGCTGGAAGCGGCGCTCGAAGGCGCGGCCGGCAATGCCGCGATAGAGCGTCTCGAACGTCTCGCTCTCCTGGCTCTCGGCCTTCTCGCCCTTGACCGTCAGCACGTTCTCGCGTGCCTCGATCGACAGTTCCTCGTCACCGAAGCCGGCGACGGCGAGCGTCACGCGATAGGCGTTCTCGCCGGTGCGCTCGATGTTGTAGGGCGGATAGGTCTGGCCGTTGTCGGAGAGCGTCTGGCTGTCGAGCAGCGAGAACAGCCGGTCGAAACCGACGGTGGAACGATAGAGGGGGGCAAAATCGACATGACGCATGATGTTCTCCATTCAGAAGCAACGAGGTTTGCGTGAAGTCGCCCGGCACGCATCCCGAATTGGCGATGCAGCCCGGCGTGCGGCCCCGTCTCGGCGACCGCATGACAAAAATAATGGCGCGATTTTTGCCGTTCAAGAGCGCCCGCAAGCCGGCCTTGCAGATTTTTCTTGAGCCCGCCCTCCCGCGCGCGTCGCAGGCGTGCCATCCCGACAGGCTGCCCAACGCTCTGATCGTGCATGGTTTTCCGGCGGGCCTGCCTGAACCGCAGATGAATGCCGCCTTCCGCGACCGTTCATCTGCCCTGGTGCAATGTGGCGTCAGATTTCAGCCGCCCACGAGACATCGGGCGGCCCGCCAAACGGTCGCAGCGTCCCGTCCCTTCCGCTGTGGCCGCTCCGGCCGGAAGCCTGTCAAAGGGCTTCCGGTCGATCCCCTTCCCACCCCTGTCCCGCTGCCTCGCCGCCAGCTTCACACCCCGGCCTTCCGGGTCTGACGCCGCCGCCACTCCGGCTGGCCGCCGGCGCGGAAGGCTTTGACCCGCCCGGCCCCGGCCACTAAAAGCGCGCAACGGCCATGGCCGCCGGATTGCCAGCAGAACGGCCGGTCCCGGGCGAAGCGGATACGACATGAACGAAGCCTTCAATCCGGACGAACTCGTCGTCACCGAGGCCAATCCGGCGCCCGCCGGCATCACCGCCTCGACTTTCCGCGCCCCCGACGGCAAGCGCCTGCGCTATGCGGTCTCGCCTTCGGCGCTGGAGCGCACCCGCGGCACCGTCATCCTGCTGCAGGGCCGCAACGAGAATATCGAGAAATATTTCGAGACCATCGGCGAGCTCAATCGCCGCGGCTACATGGTCGCCACCTTCGACTGGCGCGGCCAGGGCGGCTCGGAACGCATGCTGCGCGATCGCCGCCGCGGCTATGTCCGCCGCTTCGGCGCCTATGTGAACGACCTGGAAGCCTTCATCCAGGACGTCGCCCTGCCCGACTGCCGCGGCCCCTTCGTCATCCTCGCCCATTCCATGGGCGGCCTCGTCGCGCTCACCGCCGCACCGCGCCTCGTCAACAGCATCGAGCGCATGGTGCTCAGCGCGCCGCTGGTCGCCTTCCCGGCGAACCGCGCCATCGGCACAAGGGGCCTGCATCGTCTCGCCCGGCTCGGTCGCTGGCTCGGCCTCGGCCGGCTGCCGGTCGCCCCGTCGCTGCTGCCCGGCCGGCGCATCCGCGCCGCCAGCCCCGCCCTCAGCAGCGATCCCAAGCGCCTGGCCCGCAACGCCGCGCTCGCCGAGGCGGCGCCGTGGCTGTTCCTCGGCAAGCCGACCGTGTCGTGGCTGGCGGCGGTCACCGGCGCCATGCGCCGGCTGGAGGATTCCGACAATATCGCCCGGCTGGGCGTGCCCACCCTCATCGTTACCGCCGGCCAGGATGCCGTCGTCGACAGCCGCGCCGCCGAGCGGCTGGCCTGGCGCATGCGCTCGGGCTCCAGCCTGACCATTCCCTTCGCCCGGCACGAATTGCTGCAGGAGGCCGACCGCTTCCGCGCCCCCTTCATGGAGGCGTTCGAATCCTTCACCGCCGGCGCCCTGCCCCTCGACTGAGCCGGACCACGATGCCTTACGGCGCAGATCCCGGCTCGCGTCGGGATGGCCCAGCCGTCAGCGGTTGAGCATCGCCAGCGCCGCCGCGTGCAGTTCCGGCGTTCCCGCCGCGACGATGTCGCCGCCCGATTCCGGCCGCCCGCCGTCGAGCCGTGTGATGATGCCGCCGGCCTGCTCGATGATCGGCACCAGCGCGACGATGTCGTAGGGCTTCAGCCCGGTCTCCACCACCAGATCCACCTGCCCCGCCGCCAGCATGCAGAAGGCGTAGCAATCGGTGCCGAAGCGCGTCAGCCGCGCCTTGGCCTCCAGCGCCTCGAAGGGCGGCGTCCCCTTCGGCTCGAACAGCCGCGGCGAGGTGGTGAACAGGGTCGCCTCCTCCAGCCGGCGCACGTCGCGCACGGCGAGCCGCGTGCGCGTTCCGCGATGCAGGCCCCACGACGCCTCGCCATCGGCGACGAAGCGCTCGCCCGTGAAGGGCTGCGACATGATGCCGACCCGCGCCCGGCCCGATTCGCAATAGCCGATCAGCGTGCCCCACACCGGCACGCCGGAGATGAAGGCGCGGGTGCCGTCGATCGGATCGATCACCCACAGCCGGTCGCTGGTGCCGCTGGCGCCGAATTCCTCGCCGAGCACCGCATGGTCCGGATAGCGCGCCGCGATCGCCGAAAGGATCGCCCGTTCGGCCGCCCGGTCGGCTTCCGTCACCGGGTCGAAATCCGCCGCGCGCTTGTTGTCCACGGCCGTGCCGGCGCGAAACCGCGGCAGCGTCTCGGCATCCGCCGCATCGGCGAGTTCGAACAGGAAGGAGACGTCGGGAAGAATCATGCGCGCGAAGAACCCACTGAGATCACGAGGATTCCGATCCTAGCGGATCGCCAAGGGCCGGGCGACCGGTGAATGCGCGCCACGCGGCGTTTCCCCTGCGCCTCCGGCCATCGGCGGCCGCCGCATATGCCTCAATATGTGGCGCCAAGCTTTTCTGCACGATTTCCATGCAGATTCCGCTTGCGTCCTGTCGCAGTGCAGCATATCTTGATCTTGCGGTGCTGATGTACCGCGGCCCTTACGGGCGTTTCCTCCCTAGACTCAGACCGCGCTGCCCTCCCGCAGTGCGGTTTTTTTTCGCGTTGAAGACCGGATGACCGGCAGGCCTATTCCGCCGCCGCCGGCAGCCCGTAATCGGCGTCCACATCCTCCGCGAAGCCCGCGACGAAGGCCGCCAGCCGCTCCGCCAGCACCTCGAAGCCGGCATGCGGGCGATAGATGCGCTCGTCGGCATAGAGCCCGCGATTGATCTCGATCTGGATCGCGTGCTGGCCGATCGCCGGCCGACCGTAGCGCTCGGTGATGTAGCCGCCGGCATAGGGCTTGTTGCGCGCCACGTCGTAGCCCAGCCGCGTCAACCGGCCGGTGGCGATGGCCACGAGCCGGGCGCCGGCGCTGGTGCCGTAGCGGTCGCCCAGCACCATGTCCGGCCGCCGGCCGCCCGGTAGCGCCCGCACGCTCGACGGCATCGAGTGGCAATCCACCAGGATCGCCATGCCGAATCGCTCCTTCGTGCGCCGCAGCCGCTCTTCGACAGCCGCGTGGAACGGCTTGTAGATCGTCTCGATCCGGCCGATCGCCTCGGCGAGCGACAACCGCTTGCGGTAGATCTCCTCGTTTTCAGCGACGATCCGCGGGATCGTGCCGAGCCCGCCCGTCACCCGCACCGAGCCGACATTGACGTAGTCGGGCAGCGGCTCGCAGAACATCTGCGGGTCGAGCTCGTAGGGCTCGCGATTGACGTCGAGAAACGCCCGCGGGAACCGCGCCCGGATCAGCGGCGCGCCGAGTCTGGGCACGCATTCGAACAGCTGGTCGACGAACAGATCCTCCGACCGGCGGATCGAATCGCCCGGCAGCCGCGTCGCCGCCAGAAAATCGGCGGGATAGTCGCGACCGCTGTGGGGAGAGCAGAAGACGAAGGGGATGGTCGGCTCGGCCGGTTCGACGACTTCGAAGGCGGGAACTGCCCCGCCGGCCGTCGTGATCATGGGTATGTTCGCCAAACTGTCCCCTTCCGGTTGGATGGCGCACCGAAAAATCCGCCGTCCACCGCCGGATCCTGATTCCTTTTAGAAAAAGTTCCGGCATTCTGCTATGGAATTGCGACCTCAATGAACAGCCGCCGGCATCGTTGCGCCCGGCGTATCCGGATAACGTGAATGTCAAAGATTCTACTCGCCGAAGACGACAACGATATGCGCCGTTTCCTCGCCAAGGCGCTGGAGCGGGCCGGCTACGAAGTGGTCAGCTACGACAATGGCGGCAGCGCCTATGAGCGCCTGCGCGAGGAGCCCTTCTCGCTGCTCCTGACCGACATCGTCATGCCGGAGATGGACGGCATCGAGCTGGCGCGCCGCGCCACCGAGCTCGATCCCGACCTCAAGGTGATGTTCATTACCGGCTTTGCCGCCGTCGCGCTCAATCCCGATTCCAAGGCTCCCAAGGACGCCAAGATCCTGTCGAAGCCCTTCCATCTGCGTGAGCTGGTCGACGAGGTCGCCCGCATGCTCGAGGACGCCGCCTGACCGGCTGAACCCTCACGGGCGCCTGAGCGACACGGAATCGCGTCGCTCGCCAACCCCGGTCCTGCGCAGAGGCAGGCCGGGCGCCAGCGCGCCGATCCCCTGCCCCGCGGGATCACCGCCCGCCGCGGCTTTTCCGTCCGGCGCGGCTCTAACGCTAGCGCAAGCCGCCCATCAGATGGCGGCATTCCCGGCGCCGATCCGCTGCCGCGCGGGATCACCGCCCGCCGCGGCTCCTCGGTCCGGCGCGGCTCTAGCGCCTGGCGCAAGCTGCCTGCCGGATCACGGCATTCCCGGTGCCGATCCGCCTGCCGCGCACCGGCTCCGGCGACCGTCGGACCGGCCATCGAATTCTTCGCGAAAATGGCCGCAAGACCCTATTGACGACCGCTTTGGTCTGTGGTCAAAGCCGCCTCGTCGGATGGGCGTGTAGCTCAGCGGGAGAGCACTTCGTTGACATCGAAGGGGTCACAGGTTCAATCCCTGTCACGCCCACCATCCGAACCTTCCCGGAAAAAACGCCTGCCCCGTCACTGGAATCGAACGTCATGTTCGGATGCGCGACGCAGCCGCAGCGTCTCTGCGCCCACAGGCTGTTTCTCCACCTGACGCCTTTCACGGCACGACAATGCCAAGCGCCCCGCGGCAGACAGCGGCTGCGATGGCCCGAGCCCGATTCGAATGTCGGTGCGGCCACGCGCTCGGCCGGTGCAACCTCTCGCCTCCCCTCCCGTGGAGAGGACAGGGAACCGCAGCTTCGCTTCTGCCGGAGAGAGGGATCGTCTGGACGGCCCAGGGGCATCCGGACACGGTCTCGGACGCCCGATGCCTGCAACCGGCGACAGTTACCAGGTCTGCGTATCGACGAGTTCGTCTTCGATTTCGCGGTCGGTCTTGTTATAGGGCCGCGTTTCCCAGCGATTGTCGGCCCACCGCGCTTCGATATAGTCGAAGGGGTAGAGATATCGCTTCTGCCAGTTCTCGTCGCCGGGCCTGCGACGAAGCATGATCCTGAGATACGCTTGCCATGGACCGAGAAAACCTAGACGATACAACAACGCTTGACGCATATACCTCTCCCCAGCGGGAATGATTATATGCAGCGCGCTGACTTAGCAACCAGAACGATATTTGCCCGCCTAACACAACTCCTTTGCCACCCGGGCGTGCATAAGTGCAGGGCTCCCAGCCGCGGCACGCAAGCGGGCCGGTCTTCCTTGACGAAGGCTTAACGACGCCCCGCTCGCCCATGCGCTCACCGCATGGCTCACCTGCAAGCATCCCGATACCGCAGCGCAGCAAGACCTCCTATATCTCGCTCATCGGAACGACGCGCCGGACACGCTGGCGCCGCCCCGGACAACATTGGAGAGAGATCATGGCCACCACCCGCCCGAGCACGATGCGCCGCATGTACAACGCCTTCGTCGACGCCCGCTTCCGCTCCGTCGAGCGCGAGATCGCCCGCGTCCGCATCTATCACCTGGAAGACAGCGCCCGTTCGAAGCTCGAAGGCTGAACAGGCACACGGGGGGCAGCCTGTCCCTTGTGATACGATCAGGCCGGTTGCCGACCGCGTGTCGGCCCCGGCCCGCCATCCGGCCGGCCCGCCATGTGTCCGACTGCCCAACCGGTCCCTGACCGGCAGCGGCGGCCCGGCACGTTGGGAGCGCACCGAGCCGCCTCGTATCTTCCCTTCCGAGATTGCCCACCCCCGGGGAAGACGACACACGCTATCCTAAGCTTACCAGACGTCAATCCGTCGCTGCCTGAAAATTGTGCAGAACGCGTCGTCGCGACCCGATCGCCTTCGGTCCCATGACCGGGGCTGCACCGGTTCGCCGCGCTACGGCAGATTGTCCCGCATGAAGATGTCGATGCGGATCTGCTCCTGCGCTTCCAGCACCGGCCGGTCGTCGATCAGCGCCTTCAGGATGCGCACGGCGCTGCGCGCCTCGTGCCCGGCATCCTGGTTGATCACCGCATCGAAGATGCCGTCGTGCAGCGCCGCGCGCGCATGCGGGCTGACCTCGTGCGCCACCACGCGCACCCGGCCGGCAAGCCCGGCCCGTTCCAGCGCCGTCACCACCCCGCGATTGCCCGCGCCGAGGCTGTAGAGCCCGGCGATCTCGCCGTCTTGCGCCAGCATCTCGCCCAGAAGCGACGCCACCCGCTCGGCATCGTCCAGCCCTTCCAGCGACGGCAGCACGGTCAGATGCGGATAGTGTTCCCGCATCACCGTCTCGAATCCCTGCCGCCGCTCGACATGGTCGCGCAGCAGCATCGACCCGGCGACCACGGCGATCCGTCCCGGCGCGCCGCCGCAGAAGCGGCCGAGCAAACCGGCGGCCGTGCGGCCCGCCACGACATTGTCGATCCCCACGAAGCGGTCGCGGCTGGAACCGGGCAGGTCGCTGACCAGCGTCACCACCCGCACACCCTCGCCGGTCAGCCGGCCGATCGCGTCGCGCACCTCTGCCGCATCGGTCGCCACCACCGCCACGCCGTCCGTCGCCGTGCGGTCGATGGCGTCGAGGGCCCGCACCAGCGCCGGCCCGTCAAAGGCCGGCACCATGGTGACGGTCACCTCGGCGCGCTCCAGCGACGAGTGCCGCGAGGTCGCCTGCACCGCCGCCGCCAGCCCGCGCATGAAGCTGTTGTCGCCGTCCGGCAAAAGGAAGCTCAGCCGGTAGCGGCGCTTCTTCGACAGATTCGCGGCGGTGATGTCGCGGGTGAAGTCGAGGCGCTGCATCGCCTCCTCGACCTTGGCGACGGTCTTCGCCCGCACGCCGGCCCGCCGGTTCAGAACCCGGTCCACCGTGGCCAGACTCACCCCCGCCGCACGGGCGACGTCCCGGATCGTCGGTCGCGACATCACGCCTCGTCCATGTCGTCAGTTCCCATCGGTCCCGCCAGCCGGTCGTCCCGGCCAGGGCCGTACCGGCCGGCGCAGGGCGGGCCGCGCGTCAGAGCGCCGTCCACGCCCCGTCATTCTGCGACGACGCCACGCAGGCCTCGATGAAGGCGAGGCCGTCGATTCCGTCCGCCAGGGTCGGCAGCGCCAGCCCGTCCGGCGGCGCCTCGCCGGCGTCCGATGCATGGATCAGCTCCGCCGCCTCGGCATAGATCGTCGCGAACCCTTCCAGATAGCCTTCCGGATGGCCGGCCGGGATGCGCGAGACGGCCGCCGCCGCCGCGTTCGCCCCGGCCCCGCCGCGGGTCAGGAGCCGCTTCGGCTCGCCCAGCGGCGTGAACCACAGCCGGTTCGGCTCCTCCTGGCGCCATTCCAGCCCGCCCTTGTCGCCATAGACCCGCAGCGACAGCCCGTTCTCGTTGCCGACCGCCACCTGGCTCGCCCACAACATGCCCTTCGCCCCGCCGGCAAAGCGCAAGAGCATGTTTGCATTGTCGTCGAGCTCGCGCCCTTCCACGAAGGATGACAGATCCGCCGACAGGCGCTCCACCTTCAGCCCGGTGACGAAGCAGGCAAGGTTGTGGGCGTGCGTGCCGATGTCGCCGATCGAGCCGCCGGCCCCGGCCTTCGCCGGATCGACGCGCCAGCCCGCCTGCTTGGAGCCGGTATCCTCGGCCCGGTCGGCCAGCCAGTCCTGGATGTATTCGGCATGCACCATCCGGATCTTTCCCAGATCCCCCGCCGCCACCATCGCCCGGGCCTGCCGGATCATCGGATAGCCGGTGTAATTGTGGGTCAGGACGAAGATCTTGCCCGAGGCCGCGGCGATCTCCGCCAGCTCCTGCGCCTCGGCGAGCGTCGTCGTCATCGGCTTGTCGCAGATGACGTGGATGCCGACCTCCAGAAACGTCTTGGCGACCGGAAAATGCATGTGGTTCGGCGTGACGATCGCCACCGCCTCGATGCCGTCCTCGCGTTCCGCCTCGGTCGCCGCCATCTCCACATAGGAGCCGTAGCTGCGTTCGGGATCGAGGCCGATCTCGGCCGCCGATGCCAGCGCCTTTTCCGGCGTCGAGGACAGCGCCCCGGCGACCAGCTCGAACCGGTCGTCGATGCGCGCCGCGATCCGGTGCACGCCGCCGATGAAGGCGCCCTGCCCGCCGCCGACCATACCCAGCCGTATGCGGCGTGGTCGCTCTGTGTCCTGTTCCTCGCTCGTCATGATGCGTTCTCCCCTCAGCCCTCGATGCCCAGCATGCGCCGGTTCGCCGCCGCGTCCGTCCCGCCCGCCGCGAAATCGTCGAAGGCCTTGTCGGTCACCTCGATGATGTGGCTGGCGATGAACGGCGCCCCCTCGGCCGCCCCCTGCTCGGGGCTCTTCAGGCAGCACTCCCATTCCAGCACCGCCCAGGAATCATAGTCGTATTCGGCGAGCTTGGAGAAGATCCCGGCGAAATCCACCTGCCCGTCGCCCAGCGAGCGGAACCGCCCGGCCCGTTTCGTCCAGGGCTGGTAGCCCGAATAGACGCCCTGCCGGCCGGTCGGATTGAACTCGGCGTCCTTCACGTGGAAGGCGCAGATCCGCTCGTGATAGATGTCGATGAACTCAAGGTAATCGAGCTGCTGCAAGAGGAAATGCGACGGGTCGTAATTGATCTGGCAGCGCGGATGGTCGCCGCAGGCCTGAAGGAACATCTCGAAGGTCGCGCCATCGAAGACGTCCTCGCCCGGATGGATCTCGTAGCCGACGTCGCAGCCCGCCGCGTCGAAGGCGTCGAGGATCGGCACCCAGCGTTTCGCCAGTTCCTCGAAGGCCGTGTCGACCAGCCCCGCCGGCCGCTGCGGCCAGGGATAGAGGAACGGCCAGGCCAGCGCGCCCGGAAAGGTCACGTGGCTCTGGAAGCCGAAATGCGCCGAGGCCTTCGCCGCCAGCTTCATCTGCTCCACCGCCCAGGCCTGCCGCGCCTTCGGATCGCCCCGCACCTCCGGCACCGCGAAACCGTCGAAGGCCTCGTCGAAGGCCGGATGCACGGCGACGAGCTGGCCCTGCAGATGGGTCGAGAGGTCGGTGATCTCGACGCCGGCCTCGCGGCAGATGCCGGCGATCTCGTCGCAATAATCCTTCGAGCCGGCCGCCTTCTCCAGATCGATCAGCCGTGTGTCCCAGGTCGGCAGCTGCACGCCCCTGTAGCCATGCCCCGCCGCCCAGCCGGCGATGGACTTCAGATCGTCGAACGGCGCCGAATCGCCGAGAAACTGCGCCAGGAAAATCCCCGGCCCCTGCATCGTCTTCATCGAAAGCCTCCCCGTTCCCGGCGCCTCCCCGCGCCGCCGGCCCCGTCCCGGAGCCCGTCAGGGGCGCATAGAAGCCGCTTGAGGTACGCCTGTCAAAACGCCGCGCCGCTGGCGCTCTCCCGCCGCGTACGAAGCACGGCATCAACCATCCCGCGCCGCTTTCGCCCCCTCGCTTGCTCTGCCATGGTAGCTAAGGGCAGTGTTCCGACAGATCACCGGCACATGCAGCCGTCATGCATCCGTGCGATGCCGGACGTTCAGATACGACGAGGAAAGCCATGGAACAGCGCGATCAGGTCCTGCCGATCATCATGGCCGGCGGCGCCGGAACCCGGCTCTGGCCGATCTCCCGCGACACGATGCCCAAGCAGTTCATCGCGCTCCTTGAGGATGGCGTCTCGCCCTTCCAGGCGACGGTCCGCCGGGTCGCCGGCGACGGTTTTGGCCGGCCGATCGTCGTCACCAACAACGATTTCCGCTTCATCTGCGCCGAACAGCTCGCCGCCGTCGGCATCACCGCCGACATCGTGCTGGAGCCCGAGCGCCGCGACAGCGCCCCGGCCGTGGCGATCGGCGCGCTGATGGCCGAGCGCCGCGCCCCCGGCACCACCTGCCTGGTGCTGGCCTCCGACCATGTCATCCGCGACGAGCCCGGCTTCATCGCCGCCGTCGCCACCGCCGCGCAGCTCGCCGCCGGCGGCCGCATCATGACCCTGGGCATCACCCCGGACCATCCCTCCACCGCCTATGGCTACATCCGCCCGGGCACCGAGACCCTCGGCCACGGCGCCCATGTCCTCGACAAATTCGTCGAAAAGCCCGACCGCGCCACGGCCGAGACCTATCTCGCCGACGGCTTCGTCTGGAACAGCGGCAATTTCGCCTTCCGCTCCAACGTCATGCTCGACGAGCTGCGTGCCCATGCGCCCGACGTCCTGGTCGCGGCCGAAGGCGCCCTCGACGCCGCGGTCACCGATCTCGACTTCATCCGCCTCGACGCCGACGCCTTCAACCGCTCGCCGTCCCTGTCCATCGACTACGCCGTCATGGAAACCACCCGCCTCGGCGGCGTGCTGGCGGCCGATTTCGGCTGGTCCGACATCGGCTCGTGGGATTCGCTCCATGCGATCAAGGACAAGGATGCCGACGGCAACGTCTTCGAGGGCAATGTCGCGGCCATCGACACGACCAACAGCTTCGTGCGCAGCGACGATGTGCTGACCACCGTCCTCGGCCTCGACAATGTCGTGGTCGTCACCACCGACGACGCCGTGCTGGTCGCCGCCAAGGATGCCGCGCCCGACGTCAAGCGCATGGTCGCCAAGCTGCGCAAGGCCGGCCGCAGCGAGGCCAGCGAGCATCTGCGCATCCACCGCCCCTGGGGCTGGTACCAGCGCATCGACATCGGCGACCGTTTCCAGGTTAAGCACATCTGCGTCAAACCGGGCGGCCGCCTCAGCCTGCAGCGCCACCACCACCGCGCCGAGCACTGGGTCGTCGTCCACGGCACCGCCGAGGTGACCATCGACGACGAGGTCCGCCTCTATCACGAGAACGAGGCCGCCTATCTGCCGATCGGCTGCGTCCACCGCCTGCACAATCCCGGCAAGATCGACCTGAAGCTCATCGAGGTGCAGGTCGGCAGCTATACCGGCGAGGACGACATCGTGCGCATCGAGGACATCTACGCCCGCGGCTGACCGCCGGGCGGCCCCTCGAGGCCCCTTGGGCACCTGAACGGGTCACCGGCAGCTCCGGTCACCCCGTCCGGCGGGACGCCAGGCACACCGGTTCAGCGCCGTCCCGATGGCGCAGGCCGTCGCGCCGCGATGCGGCCAGGCGCCGTCAGCCCCGCACCTCGGCCTCCGCCGCCGCCAGCCCCCAGGCCAGCAGCTCCGCCGCCTTCGCCTCCGATCCCGCCTCCACGTAGCAGCGCAGCTCCGGCGCGTTGCCCGAGGCGCGGAAATGCACCACCGGCCCGGCGTCGAGGATCACCCGCACGCCGTCCAGCGCATCGACCGACGCGACCGTGCCCGCCGGCGCAAAGAAGCCGGCGCGAAACTCCGAATCCTCGGCCAGCCCCGTCAGGAATTTGCCGCTCGCCGCCTGCGGCACATCCTGCAGCCGGTGCGCCGCCGCATGGCCGGCATCGAGCTCGGCCACCAGCGCCGCCAGGTCCATGCCGCGCCGCCTGGCCATGGCCAGCGTGGCGAGGATCGGCAGCACGCTGTCGCGGGTCGGCAGCGCCGGCAGGCTGCGCCCGTCGCGGGTCACCGCCGAGCCGAGCAGCAGGCCGCCATTCGCCTCGAAGCCGACAATGCCCTCGGCGCCGGCCTGCGCCGCCTCGGCCATGCCGGCAATGACGAAGGGCGAGCCGACCTTCGTGCGCACCACCTTGTTCGCAATGCCGGACGTCTCCACCGCCGAGCTCGACGTCACCGGGGTGACGATCGTCGTGAGCCCCAGCGCCCGGCTGGTCAGGAGCCCCAGCACGTCGCCGCGCAGGATCGCGCCCTTGGCGTCCGCCACTAGCGGCCGGTCGCCATCGCCGTCGGTGGAGACGATCGCATCGAAGCGGCCCTCTGCCGCCCAGTCGCGGATCTGCTTCACGTCTTGCGGCCGGTGCGCTTCCGTATCCACCGGCACGAAGGCGTCCGAGCGCCCGAGCGCCACTGCCGTGCCGCCGAGGGCCGCCACGAGATCCGCCAGCAGGTCGCGCGCGACCGAGCTGTGCTGGAACACGCCGATGGTCAGCCCCGCCAGCGCATCGCGCGCGAAGAAGTCGGTATAGCGCCGGGCGAACACCGCCAGCGCATCGCGTTCCGCCGCCTGACCGCCGGCCTCCGGCCCGGGCCGCGGATCGGCACCGGCAATGGCCGCGAACTCGGCCGCGATGCCGGTCTCCTCGGACTTGGTGATCTCGCCGCCACGGCCGTAGAATTTCAGCCCGTTGCGGTCGTCTGGAATATGGCTGCCGGTGATCATCACCGCCGGGCAGCCCTGGTGCATCGCCGCCAGCGCCAGCGCCGGGGTCGGCACCGCGCCGCAATCCACCGCCCGGAAACCGGCGGCATGGGCCGCCGCGATGCAGGCCTCGAGGATCTCCGGACTGCTCGCCCGCAAATCGCGACCGAAGAACACCATCTGCTCGGCGCCCGGCCGATCGCCGTCCCGCACATGGCGCAGGAAAGCCAGCGTGTAGCCGAAGCTCGGCCAGCCGATGAGGTCGCTCACCAGCCCGCGCAGCCCGCTCGTTCCGAATTTCAGCGAATCCATCCGTCGTCTCCCGCTTGTCCGTCCCCCCGCGACCAGCCGTAACGACCCGGTCGCACAGCCATCGCGCACCCCCCTGTCCCGGCGCCAGCCTCGCTGCCTTCGATGGCGCGCGCAGCCCTTGCCCCTGCGACCGGTGTTTGCCCGGACCGACGCTCTGATCTAAGGGCGAGACCCGCGGCCCCGGCCCGCACATCCTGCCGCACAGCGGCGATAGCACGAGAAGGCCGTTTCGTGGAAAGACCCGCCGACACGACAAAGTCCCCGGCCCGCCCCAAGGTGGTGTTCATCATCACCGAGGACTGGTTCTTCGTCTCGCATTTCCTGCCCATGGCGCGGGCCGCCCGCGATGCAGGCTTCGAGACGGTGGTCGTCACCCGGGTTCGCAACCATGCCGGCCCCATCGAAGCGGTCGGCGCCCGCATCGTGCCGCTCGAGGCCGAACGCCGCGAGGTCGGCATCAAGGCCGTTGCCTCGGCGCTGTGGCGCATGACCAGGATTCTGAAACATGAGAAGCCGGCGATCGTCCATTGCATCGCCCTGCGCTCGATTCTCGTCGGCGGCGCCGCGGCCCGCCTCGCCGGCATCTCCCGCCGGATCTACGCTGTCACCGGCCTCGGCTATCTCGGCGCCCGCAGCGACACGGCCGGCCGCGCGATCCGCGCCGCCATCGCCGCCACCATCCGCGTCGCCCTCACCGGCAAGCGCACGCGATTCCTTCTGGAGAACACCGGCGATGCCGGCTTCCTCCGCCTGCCCGCCGATTCGCCGCGCATCCTCGTCGTCGGCGGCGCCGGCATCGATCCCGCCGCCTATCCGCAGGCACCGCTGCCTCCGGCCCCGCCCCTGAAGGTCGCCGTCGTCGCGCGCATGCTCTGGTCCAAGGGCATCGACACCATCGTCGAGGCGGTGCGCCTCGCCAGAGGCCGCGGCGTCGACGTAACCCTGTCGCTCTACGGCACGCCCGACCCGTCCAATCCGCGCGCCTTTTCCGCCGAGACGCTCGCGCAATGGTCGGCCGAGCCCTTCATCGACTGGCATGGCCGCACCGAGGATGTTGCCGCGGTCTGGGCGGACCATCACGTCGCCTGCCTGCCGTCGCGCGGCGGCGAGGGCCTGCCGCGCACGCTCCTGGAAGCCGCGGCCTGCGGTCGCCCGCTCCTGACCACGAAGGTGCCCGGCTGCGGCGACTTCGTGCGCGACGGCGAGGACGGCATCGTTCTGCCGGCCGGCGATTCGCAGGGCTTTGCCGCCGCGCTCGCCCGCTTCGCAAGCGAGCCGGAGCTCGCCGCCCGCATGGGCGCCTCCGCCCGCGCCCGCGTCGCCAGCGGCTACACGACCGACGACGTCGAACAGGCCGTGGCAAAGCTCTACCGCGACCTGGCCCAGACGATGTGATTTTGAAGAAATGGTGCTGCCGCGGGGATTTGAACCCCGGGCCTCTCCCTTACCAAGGGAGTGCTCTACCCCTGAGCTACGGCAGCGATGGGCGCTGTTTCCTTGATTTCGCCGCGCGCGTCAACCGTCATTTCGGCTCTTCCCGACGGATTTTGCACTGCAGCGTCTCCTCTCCCCATCGACGCCGCGTGCCAAAACCGGCGCGACCGTCGCCCCGCTGTCACGAAACCCTGTCCTCCTCGGACCGAACGCCCTCTCCGCGCCCTGTCGCTCAAGGGCCGGACGCCGGTTCGCAACGCCCCGCCAGACTTTTTCGCATTTGCGATGACAGAGCGCTGGACAGGGGCCGGGAGCTTTTCTATAAGGCCCGAGCTTTCGCCGGACGCCTCACGAGGCCGTCGCGGGTGGCAGGCGCCCAGGTAGCTCAGTTGGTAGAGCATGCGACTGAAAATCGCAGTGTCGGCGGTTCGACTCCGTCCCTGGGCACCACTTTTCCCAAAGCCATGATCTGAACGCCGCCAGCCGGTTCTCGTCGCGTCCGCCTGCGTTGCGTGCAGCCAGCAGCGTCCGCGTTGGTGACAGTCGTCGGAAGCACCGCCTGGTTCGGCGTCAGCTCGCCTGCGTCAGCTCGGGCGCGCACCGCGCGAAGGGCTGGGCCACGGTCTCCGGGGCGGCAGACTGCAGTTCGGCCGCCTTGGTCTTCCAGTCCGCCAGCAATTGCGCGATCGAAGCCGAGGGTACCGGCCGGCTGTAGAGGAAGCCCTGCACCTCGTTACAGCCCTGGGCGCGCAGCAATTCCGCCTGCTCGAGGGTTTCGACGCCCTCCGCATTCGAGACCATGCCCATCGCCGCGCCCAGATTGATCACCGCCGCCACGATGCTGTCGGCATCGAAACAGGTGCCGAGGTCGGAGGTGAACGAGCGGTCGATCTTGATCTTGTCGAAGGGGAACCGGCGCAGATAGCTGAGGCTGGAATAGCCGGTGCCGAAATCGTCCATGGCGATCCGCACCCCCATCGCCTGCAGCGCCCGCAGCGTCTCGATGGTCTCGTCCGTATGAGTGAGGAGCACGCTCTCGGTGATCTCGATCTCCAGCCGATGCGGCTCGACGCCCGCCTCCGCCAGCGCGCTGCGCACGGTCTCGACGAGATTGCCATGGCGGAACTGCACCGGCGAGACATTCACCGCAAAGGTCAGCTCCGGCCAGTCACCGGCCTGCCGGCAGGCTTCGCGGATGACCCATTCGCCGATCGGGATGATCAGGCCGGTCTCCTCGGCGAGCTGGATGAAGTCGTTCGGCTGGACGATCCCGTCCTCGCCCCGATACCAGCGGATCAGCGCCTCGACGCCCTTCACGCTGTTGGTCTTCAAGTCGATCTGCGGCTGGTAGTGCAGCTGCAATTCGTTGCGCGCGATGGCGTGGCGCAGCGCCAGCTCCAGCGTCTTGCGGGCCACCAGCCGGTCGTTCATCGCCTCTTCGAAATAGCGGAACGTGCCGCGCCCGTCGTTCTTGGCGCGGTACATCGCCATGTCCGCCTGCCGCAGCAGATCCTGCCCGTCGCGGTCTTCCGGGTCGCGGCGCAGCGCCACGCCGACGCTGACGCCGATCATCACCTCGTTGCCCAACAGGTCGAAGGGCTTCGACAGCTCCTCGATCAGGCGTTCGGCGAGGCGCGCCGAGCCGGCCGGCTGCGCGAAATGCTTCTGGATGATCGCGAATTCGTCGCCCCCCAGCCGCGCCAGGACATCGTTGCGCCGCAGGGTCGCGGTCATCCGTTCGGTAACCTGGCGCAGCAATTCGTCGCCGGCCGCATGGCCGAGGAGATCGTTGACCTCCTTGAAATGGTCGAGGTCGAGGCACAGCACCGCCATGCTGCCGTCCTGCCGGTCGACATCGGCGACCGATCGCACCAGCCATTCGTTGAACAGCGAGCGGTTCGGCAGCTGGGTCAGCGGATCGTGGCTGGCGAGGAACGAGGCGCGGTCCGCCGCCCGCCTGAGAAGCCGCAGCGGCAGCGTGCGCAGGGCGAAGAACACCCCCAGCGCACCGGCCGCGCAGACGAGGAACAGCAGGGCCGAGGTCTTGGCCAGCGCGACAAGGCTCTGGGTGATCAGGATGCGGCCGGCCACCGCCCCCGAATCATAGACCGGGTGGGCGGTCGTGACCGTCGGCCATGGCAGCGCCGCGGCGCCCATCCGGGTCACCTCCCCGCCCTCGGCATTCAGGAGGGTCTTGGTCATGGTCGCGTCGGTGAAGGCGATGATCTCGTCGATCCGCAGCGTCTCGAACTGCCACATCTGCGGATTACGCCCGACGATCTGCGACACCAGCCGAGAATTCAGCCGGGCTTCGGCGGCGAGGCTCCCCTCGGCATAATGCAGGCCGTAGTAGAAATGCAGCGCCGGCGGCACCACGGCGACGAGCACCGACACGACCAGCGCGAGGATGGTCGTGAAGCGCAGCATCGACGGCGCGATCACGTCCCGTTCGGTGGGCTGCGACATCATCGGCGGCTACTCGGCGGGCGTGTGGTCGTTCGCCGCCAGGATGGCCCGGCCCTCCGGCGAGAAGACGAAGTCGACAAACGCCTCGGCGGCCGGCGCGGTCTGCGCGGTGCTGACGATGTAGAGGCTCTTGATCAGCCGCTGGCTGCGCGGGTCGGTGGCGCCCGGCGTCGGCCGGATGCCGTCGAGTTCCAGCACCTTCAGCTTGCGGCCTTCCGTGGCGATCTGGCCGAGCGCGATGACGCCCACCGAGCCGGGCAGGCGCTCCAGCGTCTCGGCATTTTCCTGGTCGTTGGTGGCGCTGACGAGGCCCGGCCGTTTCAGCGCATCGTCGACCGCCGCGGCCATGTCGTCGGACAGGCCGCGCAGGATCTGCGTGTCGGATTCCGATTCCGGCCGCAGCACCACCCGGATCGCCTCGCCCGACGGCCATTCGCGCAGCGTACCGGCATAGATCTTCGCGAGGTCCGGCGTCGTCACCGCCTCAGCGTCGGTTCCGGTCGAGGTGACGACCGCCAGCGGGGTCGTCGCATAGAGCCGCGCGATGGCGCCCTGT
This sequence comes from Aurantimonas sp. NFXS3, assembly GCF_049132005.1. Classification (NCBI taxonomy): domain Bacteria; kingdom Pseudomonadati; phylum Pseudomonadota; class Alphaproteobacteria; order Hyphomicrobiales; family Aurantimonadaceae; genus Aurantimonas; species Aurantimonas sp. NFXS3. The sequence goes on along the minus strand of NZ_JAGDDZ010000001.1, from coordinate 487,382 downwards.
TCCGTCTCGGCATCCTTGAGCGCCCGCGAGCTGACCGACAGGTCGATGGCCCCGGCCAGGAGCGCCTTGACGCCGCCGCTGCTGCCCAGGCTCGGCAACACGTCGATCTCGGTGTCGGGATGCGCCGCTTCGAATGCCTCGGCCAGGAGGCTCATCCCGCCCAGCGCGACGCCGGTGCCGCCGATGCGCAAGCTATCCGCCGAGGCCGCGGGGCCGAAGGCCACGAGGCCAAGCACGACCGACAGGCTGCGGATTCCGGCTTTCGTTACGTACTGCATCGGGCACTCCCCTGCGGCCATACTAAGGACGACTGAGTTATCGGGGAGTCTTACCACGCAGAATTGCATGCATCTGCAACCAACGACATAGTAATACTATGATATGATTGCGCCCAGAACATCGTCGCAAGGACCAGTTGCGCGGAAATCTGTTAAAAAACCTGCGCATGGACCGGGCGAATCTTTGTCGATCCGGCCGGTTTGATCCATGACGCTGCGCCGGGAGCACAGCCCGGCAATGGCCGCCAACATGCGGCCACCATCCGCGACGACCCGCCCCATGGGCCCCGGACATTGCCGCCGCGGGCGGAGTGCGACGGCGCATCCGCCGCCGCCGCTGTCGTACGGTCAGACCCGCTCGAGGCCGATGGCGATGCCCTGGCCGACGCCGATGCACATGGTCGCCAGGGCGCGGCGGGCGCCGGTCAGCGACAGCTCCAGCGCCGCCGTGCCGGTGATCCGCGCCCCCGAGGCGCCGAGCGGATGGCCGATGGCGATGGCGCCGCCATTCGGGTTCACATGCTCGGACTCCTCGGAAATCCCCAGTTCCCGCAGCACCGCGATGCCCTGGCTCGCGAAGGCCTCGTTCAGTTCGATCACGTCGAAATCCGTCGGGTTGAGCCCCAGCCGCACGCAGAGCTTCTGCGAGGCCGGCGCCGGCCCCATGCCCATGACCCGCGGCGAGACGCCGGCCGTCGCCCCGCCGAGAATGCGCGCGATCGGCTTCAGCCCATAGCGGCGCGCCGCCGGGCCTGAGGCGATGATCAGCGCCGCGGCGCCGTCATTGACGCCCGAGGCGTTGCCGGCGGTCACCGTGCCGCCCTCCTTGCGGAACGGTGTCGGCAGCCTGGCCAGCTTCTCCACCGTGGTGTCGCCGCGCGGATGCTCGTCGGTGTCGACCACCACCGGGTCGCCCTTGCGCTGCGGGATCGTCACCGGCGTGATCTCGCGGGCCAGCCGCCCCGAGGCCTGCGCCGCCGCGGCCTTGTGCTGCGAGCGCACGGCGAAGGCGTCCTGGGCTTCGCGGGTGACGCCGTAATCGGCGGCGACGTTCTCGCCGGTCTCCGGCATCGAATCGACGCCGTATTGCGCCTTCATCAGCGGATTGACGAAGCGCCAGCCGATGGTCGTGTCGTAGATCGCCGCATTGCGCGAGAAGGCCGTCTCGGCCTTGGGCATGACGAAGGGCGCGCGCGACATGGATTCGACGCCGCCGGCAATGGCGATCTCCATCTCGCCGGAGCGGATCGCCCGCGCCGCGGTGATCACCGCGTCCATGCCCGAGCCGCAGAGCCGGTTCAGCGTCACGCCCGGCAGGCTGGTGGGCAGCCCGGCCAGAAGCAGCGACATGCGCGCCACGTTGCGGTTGTCCTCGCCGGCCTGGTTGGCGCAGCCATAGAACACGTCGTCCACCGCCTCCCAGTCGACCGACGGATTGCGCTCCATCAGCGCCGCCATCGGCACCGCCCCCAGATCGTCGGCGCGAACCCCCGACAGGGAACCGCCGAAGCGGCCGAAGGGCGTACGGATATAGTCGCAGATGAAGGCGTCGATCATGTCAGGGGCTCCCAGTGTCGTTCGGCCGCTTTATGCCGGCTAAGCGCCGCCGAGGAAATGCCCCCGCCGGACGCCGCCCTCCGGCGCACGGTCCCGGCGCGCGGCACAGGCCGGCGATCACAGGAAGATCAGCACCACCGAGCCGGCATAGAGCAGCAGCACCAGCACGCTCTCGAAGCCGATCCCCGCCGGGCCGGTGCGCTCGCGCCGCAGCATGCCGAGCAGCAGCACGCCGGTCATCAGCATGGCGATGATCGCCGTGGTCCGGTCCTGCGGCTCCATCGCCGCATAGATCGAGCCGTCATAGAAGAAGTCGGCGGCGCTGAGGAACATCACCTCGAAGGCATTGCCGCCGATCACGTCGCCCACCGCCAGGCTCACCGCGCCGATCCGCACCGCGGCGATTGCCGTGACCAGTTCCGGCAGCGAATTGGCGACGGCCGAGAAAATCGTGCCGACCGCCGATTGCGAAAGGCCGGTGATGTCGACGAGGGCAAGGCTCGCCTCGCCAATGACGTAGCCGGCCACCGCGGTGATCCCGGCATAGAGCGCGAAGCGGCCCCACAGGGAGCGGCCGGATTCGCGATCCTCGCCCTCCTCCGGATCCGACAGCGATTCCCGCGTTTCCGATGTCTGGACCGGCTTCCACATCGGGTCGTCCTTGATGTCGGAAAGCAGCTTCAGGCCGAAGGCGTAGCTGATCAGGATCACCACCGAGGCCGGATGCACGCCCCAGATCGTCACCGGCGGCTCCGCCGAAGCGATCAGGGGGATGGTCAGCAGCACCACCAGAAGCACGCCCTGCGCCAGCCCGGTCACGCTGGCGGCGGCATGTTCGAGATTGGCCCGGCGATAGAACAGGTCGGCGATGGCGATGAAGGCCGTCTGGGCGGTCAGGCCGCCCAGCGCGTTGCCGACGGCGAGGCCCGGCGCGTCCTGCATGGCGGTGGAGATCGAGGTGATCGCCCCAGGTAGCGACGTCGCCGCGCCGACGAACAGCGCGCCGGCCACCACCTCGCCCATGCCCGTCCGGTCGGCCAGGGTGTCGGCCACATAGGACAGCCGGAACCCGGCAAAGCCGATGGCCACGGCCGCCGCGAGAAAGGCGCCGCCCACGAGCCAGATCGATGCATCCTGCAAGCCCAGCATGTGGCCTCCTTTCGTCGTGCCTCACCGGGCGGGTCCCGTGCGCCAGCGCCCCTCCGCGATTGCGGTCCCGCCTGGCGGCCTACATCTGCGCCGCGCGGTCGTGCGCGGCCTCGATCGCCCGGCGCAGTTCCTCCCGATCGCCGTCCTCTTCGGCGGGGGCGCCCTGCCGGGCCGCCATGTCGGGCGCCAGGCACAATTCGGCCATCACCGGGTAATGGTCGGAATCGACATTGGGCAGCGATGAGAAGCCGCGCAGGCCGATCGCGTCCTGGAACAGGATATGGTCGAGCGGCCAGGCGAGGATCGGGCTTTCCGCATCATAGGTCGCGACATAGCCGCGTCCGACCCGCGGATCGAGCAGCCCGCCCACCCGCAGCATGCGGCGGAAGGTGCGTTCCCAGGGCACGGCGTTGAAATCGCCGGCCAGGATCGTCGGCATGGTCGAATCGGCCGCCGCAAGGGCGGCCTGCGCCATCGTGCCGTCGCGCAGGGCGGTGGAATGCTCGAAGGATTGCGGCGGCCGCGGATGAATGCCGATGAAACGGACCGTGCCGGCCGGCAGCGTGACATCGGCGGTCACGCTCGGCGTGCCGGTCTCGAACCAGAATTCCACCGCCGGATCGGCCAGCGGATATTTGGAAAACAGATGCAGGCCGTAATATTCGACGGCCTGCGGCACGCTCTCGATGCTGGTCCGGTAGCGGTCCTGCAGGGCGGCCAGCTGGGTATCCCACCATTGGTCCGTTTCCAGGACCAGCAGGATGTCCGGGTCGGCGTCGGTGACCACGTCGCGGAAGGCCGCGAAGTCGCGGTTGCCCTTCTTGACGTTCGCCACCATCACCGAAAGCCCCGAGCCCGACGGACAGGTGGGGGAAGCGGCGGCCATGGGCGCCACGACCGGCATATAGACATGCAGCTTGGCGAGATGCAGCGCCGCCAGCACCCCGCAGATAGCCATGATTGCCGCCCCCGTTCGCCACCGCCAGGCCCTGGTGGCGCCGAGGAGGGCGATCAGCACGAGCAGCGCACCCCCGACATACAGGCGAACGAAATCGAGGTAGCGCACCCACCACGCATTGGTTTCCAGAAGCGGCAGCAGGGTCATCACGCCGAGCGCCAAGGTCAGGGCAACGGCAATCGTCAGACCGGTCTGTCTCATGGCGCGCCTTTCCCTTCGCCTCGGTTTCGCGGCCATTCCAGCTAGGACACGACCGAGGATCGGCGACCCTGCCCCTCGGAATCATGCCCGGCCCGCTCCGCCTCCTGTCCGGCGCCGGTTCGTCGCTCGGGTCGGCCGGCCCGTCGCTGCGCCGCCTAGAGCACGGGACGGCCGCTCCGGCCGCGCCCTCCCCGGACAGATCGCCCTGGGTCAGTGACGCCATTTTCACGTCGCGGCTACAAAAACCGAAAAACGAATAACGGAACAGACTGGTCCTGCCCCCGTTTTGCCATCATCCAGCAAGCGGGATCTCAATCGGAGATTTCGTTATGTTACCAATCGAATAGAAAGGTAATATTACATGCGTAATATTTTCGTCGTCACTCTTCTTGCAGGCTCGGCACTGACCGGAACCGCTTTCGCTCAGGACAACAACAGCGAGAACGCAAATTCCACCGCTGACGTTGTTGTCCAGCCGGATGCCCCCGCGGTGAAGGTCGACGTTCCCGAGCCCGACGTCCAGGTCAACCAGGCCGATCCCAACGTCTCGGTCTCGCAGCCGCAGCCGACCATTACGGTGAACCAGCCGGCGCCGACGATCAGCGTCGACATTCCGCAGCCGACCATCACCGTCCGCATGCCCGACCCGAATGTCGACGTCGAGATGGCGCAGCCGGAAGTCTCAGTCAGCCAGGGCGAGCCGCGGGTCTCCGTCGATGATTCCGGCAATGCCGCGGTCGAGACCTCGGACGATGGCGACGAGCAGGCCAATGTCACGGTCGACCAGGCCAACGCCAATGTTCAGGTCCGCCAGTCCGACCAGCGCCCGCAGATCCGCTATCAGAGCGAGGACGCCAAGGTCTCCGTCAACCAGGAGAAGGGCGAGCCGAAGATCATCTATCAGAACGCCGATGGTTCGCCGATGGACGGTTCGGAAGACACCGCCGCGGATCGTCAGCAGCAGGGCAACGCCGCCAGCCAGGACCGTCAGGAGCGTGTGACCGCCGAGGAGACGGCAGGCGAGCGCTCGGCGACCGACAACGAAACCATGGCGATCAATCCGGGCTCTTCGAGCGAGCGTGAGATGACCGTCGAGGAAGTCACCGATTACGACATCATCGGCGCCAATGGCGAAGTCCTCGGCGACATTCAGGAGATCGTGAAGGTCGACAACCGTCTCTTCGCCGTCATCGGCTCGGGCGGCTTCCTCGGCCTCGGCGAGAAGGAAGTGGCGATCCCGCTGTCCTCGCTGATGGCGACCGACCGCGGCATGATCGCGCCGAACGTCACTGAGAGCCAGATCGACGCGCTGAGCGAGTTCGACGACGATCAGTATCCCGAGCTCGAAGACGAGACGCGGATCACCGTCGGCCAGCAGTAAGCCTCGACGCTCCCGCATGAACGAAGGGCCGCCGGTTGATCCGGCGGCCCTTTTTGCGTCGGGCACGGATCGCCGGGTCGGGCATTGTCCTTCGAGCCGCGCCGCCAAACCGCCGACACCGGGCACCGCATGGCGCCCGGCCCCTACCGCGCAATGACGTCCGTCGGCCTCCACCCCCCGCTGCGATCACTCCGTCTGACGCAGGACCTCCAGCGGCGAGGCGACCGGCGCGCCGGGCTAGCTCGCCCCTCGAACTGGCCCGGCCCGGTACAGCCGCTTCACCCGCGTCTTCACGCCGTCCAGATCGTCGGCGAGGAGCCGCCGCGCCGTATCGAGCGCAGCGACGCGCAATTCCGCCTGCCGGCGATCGATCAGCGCCGCCAGGACGGCCAGTTCGCGCGGCGTGCCGAAGGCCTCCGGCGTCGCCGCGATCTCCTGGCGCATCACGGAATAATCATGGTCGAGGCCCAGCCCGTCGGCGACCGCCTTGGCGGCTTTGGTCAGCGGCGCGATCGCGTCCGGCCACAGCGGTGCGATCAGCCGCAGATGCATCCAGTGATATTTGACCCGCTTGCGCAGCTCGTGAAGGGCCTCGTCGTCGCCCTCCTTGCGCGCCGTCGCCAGCGCCGACCGCGCACGGTCATGGGTGCGGGCAAAGCCCTCGGCGATGATCGTCGCCGCGTCGCCCGCCCTGTCCTTGGGGGCGATGACGAAGCCGTCGAGCTTGTGGCGGGCCGCCCCGAGGCTGCGCGCCGCCGCCTCGATCGCCGGGCCGAGATCGCGCGTCGTCGCCGCCTCGCGCCGCGCCATCAGTTCGCTGCGCACATGCTCGAAGACGGCCGGCGCCACCTCTGCCCCGTAATGCTCCGCGAGCCGGTCGAGCGCCTCCACCAGCGCGCCGCTGTCGCGTGCCCCCGACAGGCTTCGCGCCAGGTCGCGGTAGCGGGCATTTTCCTTCGCATGGAAGGCCGGCCGCGCATCGCGGACCAGCCGCGTCAGCCCGCGCAGCTTCTTCAGCCGCTTGCGGGCCTCGTGCACGGCGGCATTCGGGTCGCCGTCGGTCGCCACCAGCACCCGCTCCGCCCGGCGCAGCTGCTCGCCGGCGATGCGCCGGAACTCGGCATCGAGCGGCGCGGCGGGGTCGAGCTTGTAGGCCATGGCATCTGCACCTTCGACTGGAATCTGCGGCGCACCGACCACGCCGGCCGCGCCTTTGCCAAGATGGCGCCGGGTTGCCGCCTGCCAAGCTGGCCCGGCGTCAATCCGGCGCCGACGGCATTCCCTCCAGCGCCAGCTGCGAGTTGAAATAGCGCGCGTCGCCCGTCACCTCGCGGCCGAGAAAATCCGGCAGCGGCGGCGCGTCGTCCATCGTCTTCAGCTCGATCTCGGCCATCACTAGCCCGTCCAGCGCACCGGCGAAGACGTCCACCTCCACCTGCCAGCCGCCCGCCAGCGGCACGATATGGCGGGTCTTCTCCACCAGCTTGCCGACCCGGCTCTCGCGCAGCTCCACCGCGTCCTGCAGCGGAATGTCGTATTCGAACTCGCCGCGCGACAGCCCGTCCCGGCCGGTCTTGATCGTCAGCCGCGCCGCCCCGCCATCGCGGATCCGCACCCGTACCGACGCGCCCTCCCGGCTGAACAGGTAGAATTGCTCGAGCTGCGCCGAGCCCGTGGCGAGCGCCCGCCAGCCGTCATGCGCCACCAGGAACTTGCGCTCGATCTCCTGCCCCATCAGCCGCCGCCCGCACGGCGCGGAACGCCGCAATTGCCGGCGCGACGGCCCAGAATCGACGCTCCGCCACACAACATTGCAGCAATCACCAACATTCCTCTGCGGAATAAAATGCCACCGCTGCGAGCATATCCGTCAGAATATGACATTTTTGACTGGACCATATCTCTCATACATCTATGTTTTCTTTCTGGCAGGGCTGCCTGGCCGACCGGATTGCCGCACCGGTCATGCTCGAAGCCGGCAGCGCGGCGCCATGCGGCGTCGACTTGGAGGACAGCATGCAATGGATGTTTTGGAAATACGGAGCCGGACGGCGTGATGCCGGTCCACCCGATGAGGACACCGTCGAGCCGTCGCGCCGCCGGTTCCTGATCGGTCTCGGCGTGGCCGGCGGTCTGGCGCTCGTCGCCCCGACGGTCATTCTGACGGCCCCTGCCGACGCGGCGGAGCCCGATCCGGATTCGGACCTGCCCGACGGGGAGGACGATGGCAGCTACGAGGTCGCCCAGCGCCGCGACGATCGGCGGCGCAGGCGTCGGCGGCGGCGTCGGCGGCGGCGGAACCGGCGCGAACGGCGGCGGGACCTGCGCAGGCGGCGGCGGCGCGAGCGGCGCAGGCGGCGTCGGCGGCGGCGGGATCGCCGCAGGGGCTGCGTGGATGTCGGCCCGGTCACCATCTGCGACTAGGCTGAACGCCCCATCCTGAGCTTGGCGGCGGCGGCACTTTCGGTGTCCGCCGCCGCGCCTTCGCGGCCACATATCCCCGCCCGCTGGCCGTCCATGCGAAACGGCGCTTCCAAGAACCGTTACAAATCTCTATATCGCGCGACATGAGCACCATGCCCGCGAATACGCCCCTCGACCACATCCGCAATTTCTCGATCGTCGCCCATATCGACCACGGGAAATCGACCCTTGCCGACCGGCTGATCCAGTCCACCGGCGGGCTGGAACTGCGCGACATGAAGGCCCAGGTCCTCGACTCGATGGATATCGAGCGCGAGCGCGGCATCACCATCAAGGCCCAGACCGTCCGCCTGCACTACACGGCGAAGAACGGCGAGACCTACGTCCTCAACCTCATCGACACGCCCGGCCATGTCGACTTCGCCTACGAGGTGTCGCGCTCGCTGGCCGCCTGCGAGGGCGCGCTGCTGGTCGTCGACGCGGCGCAGGGCGTCGAGGCGCAGACGCTGGCCAATGTCTATCTCGCCCTCGACGCCAATCTCGAGATCGTCCCGGTCCTCAACAAGATCGACCTGCCGGCCGCCGAGCCCGACAAGGTCAAGGAGCAGATCGAGGAGGTCATCGGCCTCGACGCCTCCGACGCGGTGATGATCTCGGCGAAATCCGGCCTCGGCATCGAGGACGTGCTGGAGGCCATCGTCCACCGCCTGCCCGCCCCCACCGAGGGCGACCGCAAGGCGCCGCTCAAGGCGATGCTGGTCGACAGCTGGTACGACGCCTATCTCGGCGTCATCGTCCTCGTGCGCATCATCGACGGCGAGCTGAAGAAGGGCCAGACCATCCGCATGATGGGCACCGACGCCCGCTACCCGGTCGACCGGGTCGGCGTCTTCACCCCCGCCATGGTCCAGGTCGAGGCGCTCGGCCCCGGCGAGCTCGGCTTCATCACCGCCTCGATCAAGGAAGTCGCCGACACCCGCGTCGGCGACACGATCACCGACGACAAGCGCCAGACGACGTCCATGCTGCCGGGCTTCAAGCCGGCCCAGCCCGTCGTCTTCTGCGGCCTGTTCCCGGTCGACGCCTCCGATTTCGACGAGCTGCGCGCCGCCATGGGCAAGCTGCGGCTCAACGACGCCAGCTTCTCCTACGAGATGGAATCCAGCGCTGCGCTGGGTTTCGGCTTCCGCTGCGGCTTCCTCGGCCTTCTGCATCTGGAGATCGTCCAGGAGCGCCTGTCGCGCGAGTTCGACCTCGACCTCATCGCCACCGCACCCTCGGTCGTCTACGACATCAAGCTCACCGACGGCTCGACCATCCAGCTGCACAACCCGGCCGACATGCCGGACGTGATGAAGGTCGCCGAGATCCACGAGCCGTGGATCAAGGCCACGATCCTCACCCCCGACGACTATCTCGGCAACATCCTGCAGCTGTGCCAGGAGCGGCGCGGCAACCAGACCGACCTCTCCTATGTCGGCAAGCGCGCCATGGTCTCCTACGAGCTGCCGCTCAACGAGGTGGTCTTCGACTTCTACGACCGGCTGAAATCCATCTCCAAGGGCTACGCCTCCTTCGACTACCACATGGCCGACTACCGCGAGGGCGACCTCGTCAAGATGTCGATCATGGTCAATGGCGAGCCGGTCGACGCGCTCTCCATGCTCGTCCACCGCAGCCAGGCCGAGCGCCGCGGCCGCGGCATGTGCGAGAAGCTGAAGGAGCTGATCCCCAACCACCTCTTCAAGATCCCGATCCAGGCGGCGATCGGCGGCAAGGTGATCGCCCGCGAGACCATCTCGGCCCTGCGCAAGGACGTCACCGCCAAATGCTACGGCGGCGACGCCTCAAGAAAGCGCAAGCTCCTCGACAAGCAGAAAGAGGGCAAGAAGCGCATGCGCCAGTTCGGCAAGGTCGACATCCCCCAGGAAGCCTTCATCGCCGCTTTGAAGATGGACAGCTAGGGCGGCGCATCACTGGCACCGGTCGCGGCCAGGCAGCCGGGCGACCGGATTGACAGATCGCGCCCGTCCCTCCCAGATGCGGGGCATGGAGAGATGCGATGGCGTCGGTGAAACTGTCCCTGTCTGATCCCATGAAGCAATGGGTGGAGGACCAGGCCAAATCCGGCCACTATGCCGACGCTGGCGACTTCGTGCGCGATCTCATCGACAGGGAAAAGCAGCGCCGGGACGCGATCGCGGCGATGCAGTGCAGGGTCGACGAGGCCCTCGCCAGCGGGATCGGCAACCGCTCCCCCGATGCCCTGTTCGCCGAAGCCGAGGCGCGCGCCGACCGACCGGACTGAGCATGGGCTTTCGGCTGACGCGTGCGGCGGAAGACGACCTCGTCGCGATCGCCGAAGCCGGCATCCGTCTCTTCGGCCACCGGCAGGCGCGCCGCTATCACGACGAACTGTTCGCGCGTTTTGCGCTGCTCGCCGCCAGTCCCCGAATGGCCCGTGAGCGTCAGGAAATCTCCCCGCCGGTCCGAATCCATCCCTTCAAGGCGCATCTCGTCGTCTACCTCGTCGAAGACGGCGACATCATCATATTGCGCATCCGCCACGCCCACGAGGACTGGCAGAGCGACGCGTGATGTTGCGGCCTGAACGTTGTACGATACCGCCGCCAGCCGCATGAAGCCTTCATAGCCGCCCTGAAGACGGCGAGCTGAGACGCCGGGCACCCCTCGTGGTTCGACAGGCTCACCATGAGGGGTTCCTGAACCGCCGCGTCTAGATGCCAGGTGCTGCCGCTTCCAGGCTCCCAAGCTCCCAACCACACCGGCACTCTGGCTCGCTGGCACGCTGGCAGCACCTTCGGCTTCCCGGCTCCTCGTCTATCGTCCAGACGCGAACCGCGCAGGCCGCTAGAGCCGGCACGCCATCCCCTTCACCCTCATGGTGAGCCTGTCGTACCACGAGGGTGACGCACCACCGCCCAGATCCCGATTGCCTCGCCCCGCCAGATCCCTCATCCTGAGCCTGTCGAAGGGTGAGCCTGTCGAAGGATGAGCCTGTCCAAGGATCAGCCCACCGAAGGCCGCACCCCGCCACCAGACCGGGACCAGCCCATGCCGCTCGAAGCCACGGTCTACATCCTGCGCTGCGTCGACGGCTCCTACTACACCGGCCTCACGAAACAGCCGGTCGAAGCCCGGCTGTGGGAGCACAATGAAGGCCTCTATGACGGCTACACGCGCAAACGCTGCCCCGTCGTCCTGGTCTTTACCGAAACCTACGATCGCATGCTCGACGCCATCGCCCGCGAGCAGCAGATCAAGGGCTGGACCCGCGCCAAGAAGGAAGCGCTGATCGCCCGGCGCTACCACTGCCTCCCCACCCTCGCCGCCACCCGCACCGGCCCGGACCTCCGCCGACAGCCACCCGCCACGCTTGACTGACGCAACGATCCGCCGCCCCCTGCACCCTCATGGTGAGCCTGTCGAACCATGGCGACAACGCACCAGCCTGCCGGCCAGCGATGAGGATACCCAACCGTGTTCGACATGATCGGCGACGTCGTCGGCTACACCACCGCTCGATACCTCCTGCCCGCCCTGAGTTTCGACAAGCTCAGGGTCCAGACGCTCCGCAGCAGCGAGGGTGGCTTCAACTGGTTCGGCTTCCGACGCGAAACCGATGGCAGCATACTGGTCGAGTCCAACATGGCGGGCTGGTTCGGACTGTTCGTCTGGATCACCGCGCTCGTCGTGCTGATCGTCTTCGTTAAGGGTTGATTTGCGGGTCCCGGTACCAGAGCCACCAAATGAAACAGGTGCTTAGGGTGGTTGCGGACCGTCCGAAACCTCAAGAGGTCGTCTGTTCGCCTTCAAGATTCGTATGGATGGAGCGAGGGCGCAACTGGAGGCGCATTACTGGGGCACCCATTTGCCCGGCTATACGCATTGTATATCTGGATCTCTTCATTCAAGATCTAGGCAATTCATCATGCAACTTCGTAGTTGCGGATGAGTATATTCCGAACAGCAACCCTATATCATACTATCCACCAAATAATATCGATCAATAACAACCCACCATGCCGTAATATTAATCTGAGAGGCGGATCATGATCAGAATTTCTCTTAGCTACATTTACAATTTAGCAACTCGTATCGAACCACTCGGCGCCCTGACTGTTCAAGAGACACCATATCGAATTATTCAGCTTCCTGCACTGACGGCCCAGAACGCTATTCAAGAACTATATACAAACACGTTCTACGCCCCACACCTTCGCGTTTCGTACGGTTGGTCGCAAGACCTATTCAACCGGCTTCATTCCATAACCAGCGATCCAGATCTCGAACGAATGATTACGCATTTAGAGATGCTTGCACTTAAAACATCATTCGAACAGTATAAAGTAACACTATTGTCAGAACTCGCTATAATTCACGCATATTTCGTGTCTCAAAAGGGCGCCTACGACTCATGGTCTCTTCTGATCAATGGGGAAACCATGTTCCCTAATGATCTGGGAGTTAAAGTTCCTGATGCGATATTTGACGCACGTGAGGCTGGCAAGTGTCTCGCGTACGAGAATTCGACAGCTGCGGGGTTTCATGTTTTCCGCGTTCTAGAAACCGTCCTTAGGAGATACTACGCTCAAGAGGTAAGCGGTAAAGCGCCGCCGAAAGTTCGCAACATCGCTGTGTACGTGAATGCGATGAAACAGGCTGGGAAGGGCGACGAGAATATTCTCTTTTTGCTGCGGGAAATCTCCAACCGGTTCCGCAATCCCCTTATACATCCGGATGTGATCCTATCCACTGATGACGCAATCGCCATCTTTGGCTTGGTGGGGACTGCAGTGACTGAAATGCTTAAGTCGCTTTCAACCGTACCGCCGACGACCACTAGCCCACTTGCTGCACTTTACTCAGCGCCGGGCTCCGGGAAAGAGCCAGCTTCATAAAGTATAAATTTCTCGGCGAGAGGTTGCTACCAATTGCAGAGAAGTTACGGAACTTATTTGGATTACGCTTTGACAATGGCATCTGCCAGATCGGCACTTTGCAGCGCTTAAGCCTTCTTCGCCTAGGCAGATCACTGCAACGAGCCGTTGCACGCCCGCTAAACGCGGCTCCGGAGACGCAAGGACGTGCTGCATTTGATAATCCGGTTGGCTTACCCCACAAAAAACTTCTCCCCACCCTCCCCACCTCCCGCATCATCCTTTCACCGCCGGCCCGCGAAACGGGCGCGAATGATCACCGGGATCGTTCGGGGGCCAAGGGAGCAATCCTGGCGGGCGGTGCCGGTTCATGTCGCCTCCGGAGCGGCGGAACCGGGCCGGTGACGGCCGAGCCGGCCTTCCGTTCTGCGGGGAAGGCGGCACGTTGCCGGGCGGGAGGTCGTGCTCCTGCCGGCAGCTTCCCGGAACCCTTCGCCCCGGCTTAAGCCGGCGGCGGCGGGGGAATGGTTCGGCGGCGGACGGGTGACGAGACCCCGCCCGCGTTTCCGGCACCCACCGCGCGGCACGCCGGAGGCGGACCGTAAGACCAAGACATCGGAGGGTTCGCCTCCGGCGCGCCGTCGCCCGTCCCGCCCCATGGCGGAGCCCGGGGCGGCCAGACGATCCCGCCGAAACGGCCCCCGGCCGCCGCAGCGGGAGACGGGCCAGTCAGGCTCCGGCCCGGATCGGGCGCGGAAATGCGTCCGCGCGCCTTCATCTTGGGCCGCGCATCGGCTAGACACCGCGGCTTCCGATTCGCCGTCCCGCCCTGCCCCGACTGCTTTGCCTGCGCCCCGTCCCGTTCCGGGCGCGCGGGCGATTCCTTCCGCGAGTTTCACCAATGCCCCGCTTCCCCGGCCTCGATTTCGGCACCACCAATTCCACCCTGGCGCTTGCGGCGCCCGGCGGCGCGCCGGCGCTGGTGCCGGTCGAGGCGGACAGCCCGACCATCCCGTCGGCGCTGTTCTTCAGCCTCGAGGATGGCGGCACCTATTTCGGACGCGCCGCCATCTTCGAATATGTCGACGGCGCCGAGGGCCGCTTCATGCGAGCGCTGAAATCGATCCTCGGCACCTCGCTGATGGCCGAGACCACCCCGATCGGTCGCCAGCGCATGAGCTTCGAGGCGCTGATCGGCCGCTTCCTGAAACATCTGCGCGGAAAGCTGGAGGCCGAGGCCGCCCGCAGCGAGGGCGGGCCGGACGCCGTCGCCATCGACCGCGTCGTGCTCGGCCGGCCGGTGCATTTCATCGACGACGATGCGGGCGCCGACCAGACCGCCGAGGACCAGCTCGCCGCCGCCGCCCGCGCCGAGGGGTTCAGCCACATCGAGTTCCAGTTCGAGCCGGTCGCCGCCGCGCTCTATTATGAGAGCCGGATCGAGGCCGAGCAGCTCGCCCTGGTGGTCGACATCGGCGGCGGCACCTCGGACTTTTCGGTGGTGCGCCTGTCGCCCGAGCGCGCGAAATCCGCCGCCGGCGACCGGCTGGACGACATCCTCGCCTCGACCGGCGTTCATGTCGGCGGCACCGATTTCGACCGGGTGCTGTCGCTGGCCCGGGTCATGCCGGGTCTCGGCATGGGCAGCCACACCGCCGACGGCAAGCGCCGCATGCCGGTCTGGTACTTCAACGACATGGCCACCTGGCACCGGGTCAACACGCTCTATACCGCCAAGATCCTGCGCGACATTCGCGGTCTCGCCCGCGAGGCCGCCGAGCCGGAGAAGCTCGCCCGCTTCGAGCATCTGCTCGTCCACCGCTCGGGCCATCGCCTCGCCGGCGCCGTCGAGACCGCCAAGATCGCCCTCAGCGAGACCGATGCGACCACGATCCGGCTGCAGGAGCTCGGCCTGCTCCTGGAGGCGCCCGCCACCCGCGCCGAGTTCGAGGCCGCCTCCGCCGAGCTGGTCGGCCGGATCGGCGGCGCCATCGACGACGCGCTGACGACGGCCGGGGTCGGGCCGCAGGCGATCGAGACGGTGATCCTGACTGGCGGCGGTGCCCAGGTGCCGGCCGTCCGCGCCGCCGCCACCGCCCGCTTTCCCGCCGCCCGCATCGCCCAGTCCGACGCCTTCGGCTCGGTCGGCCTCGGCCTTGCGATCGACGCCGCCCGCCGCTTCGCCTGAGCCGGAACGGCCACCGGCGAGCGGCCGGCCGGCTGCGACCACAGGACGCGGTTTTCCGCCGGATTCTACCGGCCGGGTTGTGCCCGGTTAACGAATTCCGGCGATACTCTTGCAAGGAACAGACGCGGTGAGAGCTATGGGCAGTTTGCTGGCCAGATGGGGCAAGGCGACCGGCTTTCAGGGTCGCGACAAGCGCAGCGCCCGCCGGGTGCGCACGCGGCTGCGGCCCCAGCGCGTCCTCTCCATGCGCAACGCCATCATCGCCGATTGCGCCATGGTCGACCGCTCCGACAGCGGCGCCAAGCTGCAATTCATCGTCGATGTCGATCTGCCGCGCATCTTCCTCCTGCAGGATCTCGCCGAGGGGACCACCCACGAGGTCGAGTTGATCTGGAGCCGTCCGGGCCAGGCCGGCGTGCGCTTCACCCACCACCCGGCCCCGTGCGGCACGTCCTCCGCCAATAGGTGACTCCCTCCCCGCCTGTGCTATCTGCCGGGCGCAATCCATTTGGAGGGAAACACCATGCTGACACTCGACAAGGCCCGCATCATCATCGCCGAGGCCATGAAGATGGGCGCCGCCAAGGGCTTCAAGCCGCTGACCGTGGCCGTTCTCGACGCCGGCGGCGCGCTGATCGCGCTGGAGCGCGCCGACGGCTCGGCCCGCATGCGCCCCGACATCGCCACCGGCAAGGCCAATGGCGCCATCGCCATGGGCATGGGCTCGCGGGCGATCTGGCAGCGGGCCGAGCAGCAGCCCTATTTCATCCAGTCGATGAACGCCCTGGCCAAGGGCGTGCTGGTGCCGGTGCCGGGCGGCGTCCTGATCCGCGGCGAAGGCAATGTCATCCTCGGCGCCGTCGGCATCACCGGCGACACCTCCGACAATGACGAGGCCGCCGCCACCGCCGGCATCGAGGCCGCCGGCTTCACCGCCGACGGCGGCTGAGCCTTCCGTCCAGCGATTCCGATGCGGCGGGGAAATCTCGCCGCATCGACACCGCCCACCGATCTTTTTGTCGTCCCGCCTGAAACAATTCGCCCCGCCTCACCGAAGCTTGTGTTGAGCCCGCAGCCTCCGATCGCGCACCAATGGTGCCGACACGGGCGGCGGCCCCAGACCAGCAAGGGAACGAGACCATGGCAGGACGAACCGGATTCGCATTGGCGGGCCTCGCCGCCGCAGCCCTCGCGGCAGGCGCCAGCCTGATGCCGAGCGGCGTCGCCGCCCAGAGCACCGAGACCGCGATCTTCGCCGGTGGTTGCTTCTGGTGTGTCGAGAGCGACTTCGACCACGTCGCCGGCGTCCTCGACACCACCTCCGGCTATATCGGCGGGCAGAACCAGAACCCCACTTACCAGAACCACCCCGGCCACGTCGAAGCGGTGAAGATCACCTACGATCCGAAGCGCGTCAGCTACGATCAGCTGCTCAACGTGTTCTGGCATTCCGTCGATCCGACCGACGCCGGCGGCCAGTTCTGCGACCGCGGCCACGCCTATACGACGGCGATCTTCGCGACCGATCAGAGCCAGGTGCAGAAGGCCAAGGCCTCCAAGGCCGCCATCGCCAAGGATCTGCCGAAAGTGGTGACCCCCATCAACTCGGCCCCGACCTTCTGGCCCGCTGAAGGCTACCACCAGGATTACTACAAGAAGAATGCGCTGAAATATAAGTACTACCGCTTCAGCTGCGGTCGCAACGCCCGGGTCCGGGACGTATGGGGCGACAAGGCCTATCAGGGCATCAAGGACGCCATGGGCTGATCGCCCACCTGCGCCAAGCCTGTCACCCGTCTAGAGGATGAGCCCCATGCGATCTCCCATCGGCGCAATCGCCACCGTCACCGCCGCGCTGCTCGTCATAAGCATGCCGGCTAGGGCGGCGGATGACTGGGTGACGAAGCAGAGTGCCAGGTCGGTGGCGGACACGGTGTCCGCCCTGACCGCGGCGGTAAACAAGGCCGGTGCAAAGGTCATGGCGACCGTCGATCACCAGGCCAACGCCGCGACCATCGACACCGGGATCCCGGCGACGACACTGGTCATCTTCGGCAATCCGAAGCTCGGCACGCCGCTGATCGCCGAGAACCGGCGCGTCGCCATCGACCTGCCCCAGAAGGTACTGGTCTGGGAGGAGGACGGCGTCACCATGCTTGGCTATGTCGATCCGGCCGAGCTTGCCGAACGCTACGGCTTCGCACCCGACCATCCGTCGATCAAGGCTATGCAGGGCGCGCTGGACAAGCTGACGACCGCGGCATCGGCGGACCAGTAGCGGTCCGCCGCCCCGGCGCTGCTCAGCGCTTCATCGGCTCGATCCAGATCTCGCCCGTCAGCACGTTCTCCGGCTGCGAGATCGCGTATAGGACCGCACCGGCGACGTCGTCGGCCTGCATGGCGTCGGGTTTGCGCTGGTCGAAGAAGGGCGTGTCGACCATGCCGGGCTCGATCAGCGTCACCTTCACCCCGTCGTCGCGCAGTTCCTCGCGCAGGTTCTGGCCGTAGCCGGTGATCGCCCATTTGGTCGCGCCGTAGATCGACCCGGCAAGCACCTTGCGGCCGGCGATCGACCCGGTGAGGACGTAATGCCCCTTTGCTGCGACGACGGCATCATGAGTCGCCTTCACCGTGTACATGACGCCGAGCACATTGGTGGTCACCATCCGGTGCCAGTCCTCGACATCCCCCTTGGCCGTGCCGGACGAATTGGAACCGACCCCAGCATTCGCGAACACCACGTCGATGCTGGCGAAGCGCTCGAGCACCGCCGCAGTCATCGCCTGCTGCGCGGCGTAATCGCTGACGTCGCAGGCAACTGCCATCGCGTTGTCTTCGCCGAGTTCGGTGACGAGACCATCGAGCTTGTCCTTCGAGCGGGCCGCAAGGGCGACCCGATAGCCGGCCGCGACAGCACGTCGCGCCGTCGCGGCACCGATCCCGGTCGAGGCGCCAGTGATGAGCATGGTCTTCATTTTGATACTCCGTTGAATCCGTTCGGGTCGTTGCCGTCAGGGCAAGACCCGCATCGTCGCGGCAGTTGGGCATCGAACGGATTTTGGGAAGGGCGAGCGCCCGCCGAACGGCATCTTGAACGGGCGAAATCTCCTTGGCGGTTGGTCGCAGATGGAACCGTTATCGGCAGGATCGATTATCGAAGCGAACAACACATTTCGTCCCCCATCGCAGCGAGCGGCGGCGGGACCTGAGCGCAAGGAGCCACCATGGCCAAGACCACCAAGACGAAGATGCACAAGACCATGAACCCGATCTCGGAGAACATCCGCGGATCGATGGTCGAACTCCTGCAGACGCACCTCGCGACCGCCGTCGACATCACCTACCAGACCAAGCAGGCCCACTGGAACGTGAAGGGCATGAACTTCATCGCCGTCCACGAGCTGTTCGACGATCTGCACGAAGAGACCGAGGAATATGTCGACACCATCGCCGAGCGACTGACCGCGATCGGCGGCCAGGCCCACGGCACCGTGCAGGCGGCCTCCGAGAACTCGCTTCTCGACCCCTACCCGCTCGACCTCGTAAAGTCCGAGGATCACCTCAAGCGGCTGACCGAGAGCTACGCCAAGTGGAGCGCGGCCGTCGCGGAGGGCATCGAGGAAGCCTCGGAAGCCGGCGATCCGCTGACCGAGGACCTGCTCACCGCGATCGGCCGTGGCCTCGACAAGGGCATCTACTTCATGGAGAGCCATTTCCAGGCGTAAGCGCCGTCTGAGTGAGCGTGAAACACGAAAGGGCGGTGTCTTGCGACACCGCCCTTTCTCATATCGATGACCTGTGTGTTCGGATCAGGCGATCGTCTGGCCGGTCTTCTTCCAATCGGCCAGGAAGGCATCGAGACCCTTGTCGGTCAGCGGATGCTTCACGAGGCCCTTCAGGGTCGCGGGCGGGACGGTCGCCACGTCGGCGCCGAGCAGTGCGGCTTCACGAACATGGTTCGATGTCCGGATCGAGGCTGCGAGGATCTCGGTCTCGAAACCGTAATTGTCGTAGATCCGCCGGATGTCGGCGATCAGCCCCATGCCGTCGATATTGATGTCATCGAGCCGGCCGATGAACGGCGAGATGTAGGTGGCACCGGCCTTGGCGGCGAGCAGCGCCTGCACCGCCGAGAAGCACAGCGTGACATTGGTCTGGAAACCCTCGTCGGTCAGCTCCTTGCACGCCTTGAGCCCGGCGAGCGTCAGCGGCAGCTTGATGCAGACATTCTCCGCGATGCCGGCAAGGAGCTTGCCCTCGCGGATCATTTCGTCGGTCTCGACCGCGGTGACCTCGGCGGATACCGGACCGTCGACGATCTCGCAGATCTCGGCGATGATATCCTTCATCGGCCGGTCGGCCTTCATGATCAGCGACGGATTGGTGGTCACTCCGTCGATCAGACCCGTTTCGGACAGGTCCTTGATCTCGGAAAGATCGGCAGTATCGACAAAGAATTTCATGGCGCCCTCATTCGGCTCGGTGATCATTCGCGGGATGCATAACAGCCCGGCCCCGGTTCGCGCTACATGCGACCGGCTTCTTCTCTTCATATAGGGGCCGGCGGTCGGCCGAGAACATGCCGGGCGGACTTGCAGATCACCGTATCCGCCGCCAGTTGAGACGTGGCGCCGCCCTGCGAGCGCGGCTTTCCTTTCGAGGGGCCTCCCACCTGCATAGACTGGCCCGCGGCCGCAGCGATTCGAAACCTCGCAGCCCCGCCCACCCAAGTTCTTACGACCGGACGCAGTCATTTGAATCAGACCGGCCAGCTCTTTGCGACGACCACGGTGCCGGTTCTTGTCCCGCTGCCGGGCAATCGGCCGTACTCCTATGCGGTGCCGGACGGCATGTCCGTCCAGCCCGGGTCGATCGTCCAGGTGCCTCTCGGGCCGAGGCAGGTCGCGGGCGTCGTCTGGGATGGGGTCACCGACGATGTCGATCCGCGCAAGCTGCGGTCGATTACCAAGGTGTTCGATTGCCCTCCCCTCGACCACACCATGCGCCGGTTCATCGACTGGGTCGCGGATTATACGCTGTCGCCCCCCGGCCTCGTGGCCCGCATGGCCCTGCGCGCACCTGCGGCCTTCGATCCTGAGCCATGGATCGACGGCATCGCTCTCACCGACACACCACCAAGCCGCCTGACCGAGGCGCGCGAGCGGGTTCTGGCGACGGCAGCCGAAGCCCCGACCTGGGCACGGCTCGGCCTGGCTCATGCCGCGGGGGTCACCACGTCGGTGGTGGACGGGCTGATCAAGCAGGGCGTGTTCGAGCGCGTCCGCCTGCCTCCGCCCCCTGCCGTCGCAGAACCCGACACGACCTATGGCCGTGCCAACTTGAACGAGGACCAGAGAGCGGCCGCTGATGCGCTGGCGGCAACGGTCGCCGTCGATGGCTTCACCGCGACGCTGCTGGAGGGCGTTACCGGTTCGGGCAAGACCGAGGTCTATTTCGAGGCTGTCGCCGCGGCGTTGGAAAAGGGCCGCCAGGTGCTGATCCTGCTTCCGGAGATCGCCCTGACCCAGAGCTTCATCGACCGGTTCCATGCCCGCTTCGGAGCTCCGCCGGCGGAGTGGCATTCCGACGTCCCGCCGCGCCAGCGCGAGAAGGTCTGGCGCCAGATCGCCGAGGGCCGGGTCCGCATCGTCGCCGGCGCACGCTCGGCATTGTTCCTGCCGTTCAACGATCTCGGCCTCATCATCGTCGATGAAGAGCATGATCCGGCCTACAAGCAGGAAGATCGAACCTTCTATCACGCCCGCGACATGGCGGTGGTTCGCGCCTCGATCGGCGCATTTCCGATCATTCTCGCCTCCGCGACACCATCGGTGGAGACGCGCGTCAACGCGGCGTCCGGACGCTACGGTCATGTGCGCCTCACCGGCCGCTTCGCCGAGGCCGCGATGCCGGACCTTTCGCTGATTGACATGCGTAGCGCCCCCCCGGCCAGGGGCCGCTTCGTCTCCCCGGTGCTCGCCACTGCGATCGCGGAAACCGTCGCCAAGGGCGAGCAGGCGCTGCTGTTCCTCAATCGACGCGGTTATGCGCCGTTGACACTGTGCCGGGTCTGCGGCCATCGGTTCCAGTGCCCCGACTGCTCGACCTGGCTCGTCGACCATCGCCTGCGCGGTCAGTTGCAGTGCCACCATTGCGGTTTCGCAGTGCCCCGGCCCGAGGCCTGCCCGGAATGCGGGACGCTCGATCATCTGGTTGCCTGCGGCCCGGGGGTGGAACGCATCGCCGAAGAAATGCTCACCGATTTTCCGGACGCCCGGACGATCCTCCTGTCCTCGGACCTGCCCGGCGGCGCAAGGCGCCTTCGCCGCGAACTCGACGCCATCGCCGATGGGGAGGCCGACATCGTCATCGGCACCCAACTCGTCGCCAAGGGTCACCATTTCCCGATGATGACGCTCGTTGGGGCGATCGACGCCGATCTGGGGCTCGCCAATGGCGACCCGCGTGCCGCCGAGCGTACCTTCCAGCTCCTCCATCAGGTAACGGGCCGAGCCGGACGCAGCGGCGGGCGCGCCAGCCGCGGCATGATCCAGACCTGGCAGCCCGAACACCCGGTGATGCAGGCGATCGCTTCGGGCGACGCGAAGCGGTTCTACGAGCGCGAGGTCAACGAGCGTGAACGCACAAGCCTTCCCCCCTTCGGACGGCTCGCCAGCATCATCGTGTCGGCGAACAGCCGCAGGGAAGCGGAAGAATACGGCCGGGAACTGCGCCGCGCCGCGCCTCAGGATTCCGCGATCGAGGTTCTGGGACCGGCGGAAGCGCCCTTGGCCGTGCTGCGCGGCCGTCACCGGTTCCGGCTCCTCGTCCACGCGCCACGCAAGGCGCATATCCAGGGGTTCCTGCGGGCCCTGATCGCTGCCGCTCCCCGCCCGCGGGGATCGGTACAGATGCAGGTCGACGTGGACCCGCAAAGCTTTCTATAGGACAAGTGGAAGGACGAGCGGGCATGAGGGAGAGAACGATGCGCATGCGGGATGGTGGCACGAAGAAGATCATGGCGGTAGCGATGGCATGCGCGATCGGTCTGCCGGCTTGCGTGCCCGCACTGGCGCAGGACGCATCTTCCGAAAACGCTGTTCGCCTCGAGACATCGCCCTTTGCTCCGCCGAAGCCCGGACAGACGCCGTCGCTGAATGCCACTGAGACGCCACGCGTTCTGGTCCTCGGCCTGATGCACTGGTTTCCGCTGACCAGCCGCTGCACCTTCACCGACCCGAACCGTCATGGGGAAGACACGCTGGAGGGTGCGCCGGCGCCTTTCGTCTTCCTCACCATGGTCGATGGCAGCCAGGCCGGTCTCGAACGCGGCTATGTCATGGCCAACGGTCTCGTGCGTGAACTCGAGAAGGGCCGGACCGCCGCGACCAAGGATGGAGCCGTGGTCACCGTCTGGCGATCGGCCGGCGAACCGCGGATCAACGTCAATCTCGTCATCAGCGTCGTCCGCGACCGGGCCAACGAGACCCCGGAATTCGAGGGAAGCATGACCGTGTACTGGGGTGACAAGAAGGAACAGGTCGAGATCGTCGGCGAGTGCCGGAGCTAACGGGACCGCGCCGACCTGGACCCCACCACTGGACCTTTCCATGGAGCGCGCCAGCTTTGCGGCTTCGCGCCACGGCCGATCGGCTTCACGCGCTTGGATATTGATTCGGCTATGAGGCAGATGACGTGAGTATTGGACTGATCGCGCTGCTCGATGACCTTGCGGGTCTAGCCAAGGTGGCCGCAGCCTCGCTGGATGACGTGGCGGGTCAGGCGGCCAAGGCCGGCACCAAGGCCGCCGGCGTTGTCATCGACGATGCGGCCGTCACCCCGCGCTACGTCACCGGTTTCGCTGCAGAGCGCGAACTGCCGATCGTCGGCAAGATCGCCGTCGGTTCGCTAAAGAACAAGCTGATCTTCCTGCTGCCGATCGCCCTGGCGCTCAGCTACTTCGCCCCCTGGGCGATCACCCCGCTGCTCATGCTCGGCGGCCTCTATCTGTCCTATGAGGGGGCAGAGAAGGTCTATGAGGCCCTGTTCCCGCACAGGGCCCACGCTCACGAGGAAGAAATCGGCAAGGCCGTGAACGCGAAGACGCTGGAGGACCGCAAGGTCACCAGTGCCATCAAGACCGACTTCATTCTCTCCGCCGAAATCATGGCGATCACCCTCTCCGGCCTCGAGGTCGGCGGCTTCTGGACTCAAGTTGCCGTTCTCGCACTCGTCGGCATCGGGATCACCGCCGTCGTCTATGGCAGCGTCGCGATCATCGTGAAGGCCGACGACGTCGGCGTCGCGCTGGCGGGCAACCAGTCGGAATCGATCTTCGGCAGTCTCTTGCGCGGCATCGGTCGTGGCCTCGTGGTTGGCATGCCGTTCTTCCTCAAGGCCCTGACGGTCGTCGGGACCGCTGCGATGATCTGGGTCGGCGGTGGCATCATCGTGCATGGGCTCGAAGGCTATGGCGCGCCGTGGATCGGCCACACGATCGAACATCTGGCGGAAGTCGCTGCCCACGCGGTTCCGGTCCTCACCGGTGCCGTCCACTGGATCGTCTCCGCCACCGGCGCCGGCATCGTCGGCCTGGTGACTGGCGGGGCATTGATTCCCGTGATCGGCTATGTCGTCGCACCGACGTGGAAACGGCTGAACGGCCTCTTCGCCTGAGAGCACTCACCGGCCTTATCCAGGGTCCTCTGCACCGGCTCTTGACGGCCCTTTCACCTTGGCGGGTGCGCCTCTATAAGGCCGCGGGCCAGCCGATCCCGCCAATGGAGCCCCGATGGACTTCGCCCTGCCGCAGACCAACGCCGACATGCTGCCCTTCGGGGCCGCCTGCATCACCATCCTCATGGGCCTGGTCGCACTCTTTGCGCCACGAATCACGCTGCGATTTCTGCGGCTGGAGACACGTCAGACCCATCCGGAAGCACTGGCAGAATCACGCGCGACGATCGCCGGCTTCTGGCTGGGCGTCGGGATCGTCACGGTGGCCTTCTACAATCAGCCCTTCGTTCAGATGGCGCTGGGCGCCGGCTGGCTGTTCACCGGCTTCGGCCGCTTTGTATCGATCCTGTCCGACCGCGGCGCCACCCTGTTCAACTGGGTGTTCCTGCTCGTCGCGCTGGCACTGGCTGGGGCAGCGCTGGCGCCGGTTTTCGGCTTCATCCCCAACTGACGCCGGAATGCGCGAATTTGCGGCCCAAACCGCACCGAAGCCAAGTTGTCGCCGGGAAAACCCTATGCTAGAGGGTCCCCTGTCTTCGGAAGGACGGCGTGACTTGCTCGCGCGCCTCCCGGTATTCAATTAACGGTTTCAAGATTTTGGGGCGATCTCGCTTCGGGGCGCAACGAACAGCTTGAACGGAACGCGAAAGAGAAACGGTCGTCCGTGGCACAATCATCCTCTCCCGTTTCGGGGGTCGCAGACCGCTACGCCCAGTCCCTCTTCGAACTCGCACGTGACAACGGCGCGGTCGAAACCGTCGAGTCCGAGCTCGTCGCTTTTCAGGGACTGATCGACGAAAGCGCCGACTTCCGGCGGCTGGTTGAGAGCCCGGCCTTCACGTCGGGCGAGCAGCTCAGGGCGATCGATGCCGTCATGGCGTCGGTCCAGCCGAGCGAGCTCACCGGCAATTTCCTGCGCGTCGTGGCGGCCAACCGTCGCCTGTTCGCTTTTCCGGGCATGGTCCGCGGCTTCCGCAAGATGGCGGCCGATCACCGCGGCGAGATCGCCGCGGAGGTGACCAGTGCTCATCCCCTCACCGACGAGCAGCGCAGTCAGCTCGCCGAGGCTGTCGGCTCCTACGCCGGCAAGACCGTGACCATGCGCGAAAGCGTCGACCCGGCAATCCTCGGCGGACTCATCGTCCGGATCGGGTCGCGCCAGGTCGACACCTCGCTTCGCACCAAACTCAATTCGCTTAAGCTTGCACTGAAAGAGGTCGGCTGATGGACATCCGCGCCGCGGAAATTTCCGCAATCCTCAAGGACCAGATCAAGAACTTCGGTTCCGAGGCGGAAGTCTCGGAAGTCGGACAGGTTCTGTCGGTCGGTGATGGTATCGCCCGCGTCTACGGGCTCGACAACTGCCAGGCTGGCGAGATGGTCGAGTTCCCCGGTGGCATTCAGGGCATGGCTCTGAACCTTGAAGCCGACAATGTCGGCGTCGTCATCTTCGGCTCGGACCGGGCCATCAAGGAAGGCGACACCGTCAAGCGCACCGGCAACATCGTGGAAGTGCCGGTCGGCAAGGGCCTTCTGGGCCGCGTGGTCGATGGTCTCGGCAACCCGATCGACGGCAAGGGCCCGATCGAGTCCACCGAGCGCCGCCGCGTCGACGTCAAGGCGCCGGGCATCATCCCGCGCAAATCCGTGCACGAGCCGATGTCGACGGGCCTCAAGTCCATCGACGCTCTGATCCCGATCGGCCGCGGCCAGCGCGAGCTCGTCATCGGTGACCGTCAGACCGGCAAAACCGCCATCATTCTGGACACCTTCCTGAACCAGAAACCGGCGCATGACGAAGACCGCGAAGCCGACAAGCTCTACTGCATCTACGTCGCCGTCGGCCAGAAGCGCTCGACCGTCGCGCAGTTCGTTCGCACGCTCGAAGAGCGCGGTGCGATGGAGTATTCGGTGGTCATCGCCGCCACCGCGTCCGACCCGGCACCGATGCAGTACATCGCGCCGTTCACCGGCTGTGCCATCGGCGAGTTCTTCCGCGACAACGCGATGCACGCCGTGATCGCCTATGACGATCTGTCCAAGCAGGCCGTCTCCTATCGCCAGATGTCGCTGCTGCTGCGCCGCCCGCCGGGCCGCGAAGCCTATCCGGGCGACGTCTTCTACCTGCATTCGCGCCTGCTGGAGCGTGCCGCCAAGCTCAATGACGAGCTGGGCGCAGGTTCCCTCACCGCACTGCCGGTCATCGAGACCCAGGCCGGCGACGTGTCGGCCTACATTCCGACCAACGTGATCTCGATCACCGACGGCCAGATCTTCCTCGAGACCACGCTGTTCTTCCAGGGCGTCCGCCCGGCAGTGAACGTCGGCCTTTCGGTGTCGCGCGTTGGTTCGTCGGCGCAGATCAAGGCGATGAAGCAGGTTGCCGGTTCGATCAAGGGCGAGCTCGCACAGTACCGCGAGATGGCGGCCTTTGCGCAGTTCGGCTCCGATCTCGATGCCGCAACCCAACGTCTTCTCAACCGCGGTGCGCGCCTGACGGAACTGCTCAAGCAGCCGCAGTTCTCGCCGCTGAAGACCGAAGAGCAGGTCGCGGTGATCTTCGCCGGCACCCAGGGCTATCTCGACAAGCTCCGGGTCGACCAGGTCGGCGAGTTCGAAGAGGGTCTGCTGAATTCGCTGCGCAGCGAGCACAAGGCCGTTCTCGACCAGATCGCCACCGAAAAGGCGCTCTCGGACGACCTCCGCGCCAAGCTGAAGTCGGCGATCGACAGCTTCGCCAAGAACTTCGCCTGAGCCAGAAAACCTGCCTGAGCTTCGCCCATTGGGGCGAAGCCAAGCCAGCGGGAGATAGCGCCAAGCCATGGCATCCCTGAAGGATCTGCGGAACCGCATCGCGTCGGTGAAGTCCACGCAGAAGATCACCAAGGCCATGCAGATGGTCGCGGCGGCCAAGCTGCGCCGGGCGGAAGAGGCAGCGCAGGCCGCGCGGCCCTATGCCGACCGCATGGCAGCGGTCCTCGCCAACATTTCCGGCGCCATGGAGGGCGATGGTCCTCCGTTGATGGTCGGGAACGGCAAGGACGATGTCCATCTGCTCGTCGTCTGCACGGCTGATCGCGGCCTGTGCGGCGGTTTCAACTCGTCCATCGTCAAGCTGGCCCGCTCGCATCAGCGCGAGCTGGAGGCGGCCGGCAAGACCGTGAAGTTCATGGTCGTCGGCAAGAAGGGCTGGGACCAGATGCGCCGCGATCTGGCCTCCAAGGTCATCGAGCGCACTGACCTTCGCGAAGCCAAGCGTGTCGGCTTCGAGCACGCCGAGGAGATCGGCCAGACAATCATCGATCTCTACGAAAAGGGCGAGTTCGACGTCTGCTCGGTGTTCTACTCCGCGTTCCAGAACGTCGTGACGCAGATCCCGACGCGTCAGCGCCTGATTCCCGCATCGGTCGATACCGGCGCCGAAGAGAACGTCTCCACGATCTACGAGTACGAGCCTGAGCCGGGCGAGATCCTCGAGGACCTCATCCCGCGCAACATCAAGATTCAGGTCCTGCATGCATTGCTGGAGAACGCGGCATCCGAACAGGGTGCGCGGATGTCGGCGATGGACAACGCCACGCGCAACGCCGGGGACATGATCGACCGTCTGTCGGTCTCCTACAACCGGCAGCGTCAGGCGCAGATCACGACGGAACTGGTCGAAATCATTTCGGGCGCCGAGGCGCTCTAGGTATCTGAGAGGAGGCCACCGATGGCTGACAACACAAACACAACCGGCTCGACGGGCCGCGTCGCCCAGGTCATCGGCGCCGTCGTCGACGTGGAGTTCGACGAAGGCCTGCCGGCGATCCTGAACGCTCTCGAGTGCGACAACCATGGCAACCGCCTGGTGCTCGAGGTCGCGCAGCATCTCGGCGAGAACACCGTTCGCACGATCGCCATGGATCTGACCGAGGGTCTGGTTCGCGGCCAGCCGGTCACCGATACCGGCGGCCCGATCGAGGTGCCGGTCGGTGACGGTACGCTCGGCCGCATCATGAACGTCATCGGCGAGCCGATCGACGAAGTCGGCCCGATCAAGTACGAATCCAAGCGCGGCATCCACCAGGAAGCCCCGGCCTATATCGAACAGTCGCCGGAGAGCCAGATCCTGGTCACCGGCATCAAGGTCATCGACCTCCTGGCTCCCTATGCCCGCGGCGGCAAGATCGGCCTGTTCGGCGGCGCCGGCGTCGGCAAGACCGTTCTGATCCAGGAACTGATCAACAACGTCGCCAAGGCGCACGGCGGTTATTCCGTCTTCGCCGGCGTCGGCGAGCGCACCCGCGAAGGTAACGATCTCTACCACGAGATGATCGAATCCGGCGTGAACAAGGACCCGCACGAGAACAACGGTTCGGCCGAGGGTTCGAAGGCTGCGCTGGTCTACGGTCAGATGAACGAGCCTCCCGGTGCCCGCGCCCGCGTCGCGCTGACCGGTCTGACCATCGCCGAGCATTTCCGCGACCAGGGTCAGGACGTTCTGTTCTTCGTCGACAACATCTTCCGCTTCACCCAGGCGGGTTCCGAGGTGTCGGCGCTGCTCGGTCGTATTCCGTCGGCCGTGGGCTATCAGCCGACGCTGGCGACCGACATGGGCCAGATGCAGGAGCGCATCACGACCACCAACAAGGGTTCGATCACCTCGGTGCAGGCCATTTACGTGCCGGCCGACGATCTGACCGATCCGGCTCCGGCAACGTCCTTCGCCCATCTGGATGCGACGACGGTTCTCAACCGCGCCATCTCCGAAAAGGGCATCTACCCGGCCGTGGATCCGCTGGACTCCAACTCGCGCATGCTGTCGCCGATGATCATCGGTGAGGAGCATTACGATGTGGCCCGCCGCGTCCAGGAAATCCTGCAGAAGTACAAGTCGCTGCAGGACATCATCGCCATTCTCGGCATGGACGAGCTGTCCGAAGAGGACAAGCTGACGGTGGCCCGCGCCCGCAAGATCGAGCGCTTCCTGTCGCAGCCCTTCTTCGTCGCGGAAGTCTTCACCGGCGCGCCGGGCCAGCTGGTTCCGCTGGAAGACACGATCAAGTCGTTCAAGGGCCTCGTGGCCGGCGAATACGATCATCTGCCGGAAGCCGCCTTCTACATGGTCGGCTCCATCGAGATGGCCGTCGAGAAGGCTCAGCGCCTGGCTGCGGAAGCCGCGTAAGCCTGAACGACCGAACTGAAGGAAAGCGGGCAGCGTCCGCTTTCCCCATTCCATGAAGTGCTCTGCCGCCATTGTCGGTGCGGAGCCAGACAGGCAAGCGACAGATGGCTGACAGCTTCCAGTTCGAACTCGTCTCTCCCGAGCAGCTGCTCCTGTCGGAAGCAGTGACGGCGGTCAACGTGCCCGGCGCCGAAGGCTATTTCACGGTCATGGCGCATCATGCGCCGGTCATGACGACGTTGAAGCCGGGTGTCGTCGTTGCGACTCTCGAAGGCGGCGCGGAACAGCGGATCTTCGTTCTCGGCGGCTTCGCTGACGTCAACGAGAATGGCTTCACCCTGCTGGCCGAGCGTGCGACCCCGGTCGACCAGCTCGACAGTGCCGAGCTCGACGGCCAGATCCGCGACGCGGAAGAGGATGTCGCCGACGCCGTCACCCCGGAGGCGAAGGCCAAGGCGCAGCATTCCCTCGCGCAGCTTCGCGAAGCTCGGACCGCCGCCGGCGTCTGACGGCGACGACCAATTGATCGACAAAGGCCGGCTCTCAGCCGGCCTTTTTTTATGGCGTGTCGGCCCCGCGCTTTCCACGGCGCCGGTCACACGAGCCGATTCAGGCGGTGAAATCGCGGAACGCCTCGAAGACCCGGCCGTATACGTCGCGCTTGAAGGGGACGATCAGCTCGAAGACCTCGCTTGCCGGCTTCCAGGCCCAGTCGTCGAACTCGGCGGCGTGCCCATCAGGCGGCGGATTGATGGAGATCTCGCTTTCGTGGCCTTCGAAGCGGAATGCGAACCAGCGCTGGGTCTGGCCGCGATAGCGCCCCTTGAACGCGACGCCCACGAGCTGGGGCGGCAGATCGTAGTCGATCCAGTCCGGAGCCTCATGGAGCAGCGAGACCGATCGCATGCCCGTTTCCTCGAAGAGTTCGCGTTTCGCCGCTGGCAGGGGCTCCTCGTCCTTGTCGATGCCCCCTTGGGGCATCTGCCACAGTTGCGACGCGCCGGACATCTCGCCTTGGTCCTCGATCAACCGCCGGCCAACCCAGACGAGCCCTTCCTTGTTCAGCACCATGATCCCGACGCAGGGTCGGTAGGGCAGGTTCTCGAATTCGATAGGCTTCATCGTTCACCAGTGTTCGTTTGGCGGGAGCCATCGCTCCCCTCCCCTGCGATTATCGGGCAGGGTGCCATGCGAACAAGGGGAGCCGAGCCGAGCCGTGCGACGAACCCGTGAGTGCCACTCACCGCAGGCAGTCGAATCAACCGCGTCAGCGACGCTCGGGATCGTTGGCGAGGGCCGACAGGGGCACGATCTCGATCCCGCGTCCGCGTGCCTCGCCGATCCACTTCGCAATGGTGGCGACACTGACATCAAAGGCCGACGCAACGCCGATCGCGGTCCCTTCGGCGCGGGCGATCCGCTCCAGCGTGTCGAGCTGACTGCGGATATCCGCCGGATCCTGCGATCGGTCGATCGACAGGTCCGACACCGCCGCGGGCACGCTCTGCAGTTGCGCGGTGTCGGCCGCCACCGAACGCAGGGACGACGCGTCGTCGAAGAACATCAGGCCACGCCGGCCGAGTTCGGCGATCAACGGCTCCATGGCGGCGGGCTCGGCGACGAAGCGCCCACCCATGTAATTCATGATGCCGACATAGTTGGTGATGGTCGCAAGAGAGGCGTGGAGCGCGCTCAGGTCGCCGGCAGCGGCATCGTCGACAGTGAGCGTGTCCTCGCCCGGATCGACCTGCGGATAGCCGACAGGCTCCAGTGGCACCTGCAGAACCAGCTCATGGCCGCTGCGACGGGCCTCCTGCATCCACCGATCGAGACTGTTGCCGGATGGCGAAAAGCCGAATGTCACTCCGGGCGGCAGCGACTCGATGGCGTTCATCGTCCCCGTCTGGCTGATGCCAAGGCCACCCACGACGATGGCAATGCGCGTTCCGGGCTTTCCGCTCCAGGCCCCGGCGTAGACATCGTAGGGGCGCCGCCCGTCCGGCGCGCGCGCGGGCAGCGGCCCATAGGCGCTGTCTTCGATGAGCGCATCGTCGGGCATGTGGGCGGTACTGGGGTTCTGACGGAGCGACTGCGGATCCTCGACGCGAAAGCCGACACCGCCACGCGGTGGCGGTGCGGTATCCGAGCCGGAAATCACTACAGGGAGCTGTTCGCGCACGACAGGCGCCGGGCGCGCAGCAACGACGGTCGGGGCAGGTTCAGACGATGCCGCGACGGCAAAGCGATCCACCATCCGCGGTTCGGGTTGGCCGAACAGGGCGATGGCGGCGGAGCCGGCAATGATCGTCGTCGCCGCGCAGGCGAACCCAATGGTCGCGCCCGACAGCCGGCGCCGCCGGATCACGCCGTCGTCGAGGTCGAGACCGAGAGGCTGATAAAGGGGACCGCGCATTGATCTCGTTTAGCGAGCCAAGCTGGAACGGGGCTCGCGGGACGTAGCAGGACTACTGACCATCAGGCGATAGATAGCAGAAGGCCCGGCCGTCCAAGGGACGACCGGGCCTGTATTTCACCGGATCGCTGGAGGCAACGACCGGATCAGTTGGCCGCGTTGGCTTCCTGCTTGGGCGGGAACATCGCGTTCGACTTCACGCCGTTCAGAAGATCGAGGGCATACTGCAGCTGCAGATCGTCCTCTTCCTCCGGCGGCACGTAGTCGAGCGAACCGGAGCCCTCGTCGGTCTCCTCGTTGCCGGTGATGTGGCCACGCAGGGAGGATTCGCCCCGCGTCAGGTCGTCCTCGGCATCGAGGCCCATCTGCTCGCGGATTTCCGGCGGCAGCGGCTGCTCGACGGTGATGTCCGGATCGATGCCGCGACCCTGGATCGAGCGGCCGGACGGCGTGTAGTAGAGCGCCGTCGTCAGCCGCAAAGCACCGTTGGCACCAAGCGGGATGATGGTCTGCACGGAGCCCTTGCCGAAGGAACGCGAGCCGACGATCGTTGCGCGGCGCTGGTCCTGCAGGGCACCCGCGACGATCTCCGAGGCCGACGCCGAACCGCCATTGACCAGGACGACGAGCGGCTTGCCGTCGATCTCGTCACCCGAGCGCGCGTTGTAGCGGCGGGTCTCATCGGCGTTACGACCACGGGTCGACACGATCTCGCCCTTGCCGAGGAACGCATCGGACACCGAAACGGCCTCGTCCAGAAGGCCACCCGGATTGCGCCGCATGTCGAGAATGTAGCCCTTCACCTTGTCGGCGCCGATCTTCTCCTCGATGTCGGCGATGGATTCTTCCAGGCCGACCGTCGTCTGCTCGTTGAACTTCATCAGCTTGATGTAGCCGATGTCACCCTTCACCGAGTGGCGCACCGACGGCACCTTGATCTCGTCGCGCGTCACGGTCAGGCGTACCGGCTTATTGGCGCCTTCCCGGATGATGACCAGATCGACGCTGGTGCCGATGTCGCCCTTCATCCGGTCGACCGCTTCGCCGAGCGTCAGTCCGCGAACCTGCTCGCCGTCGATCTCGGCGATGAGGTCGCCGGCCAGGATGCCGGCCTTGTCGGCAGGCGTACCGTCGAAGGGAGAAACGACCTTCACCAGCTCGTCTTCCATGGTGACTTCGATACCAAGGCCACCGAACTGGCCACGGGTCTCGGTCCGCATGTCGGCGGCCTGCTCGGCGTTCATGTAGCTCGAATGCGGATCGAGCGACGTCAGCATGCCGTTGATCGCCGTCTCGACCAGCTTCTGGTCGTCCGGTTCATCGACATACTGGGCGCGAACCCGTTCGAACACGTCGCCGAAGATCGCGAGCTGCCGATAGGTGTCGGAACCTGCAGCATTCGCAGCACCGGCGTTCTGACCGACCACGGTCATTGCCGTTGCCCCCATCAGCGCCCCGGCAAAGAGTATCGAGAGCTTACGAATCATTCCTCGTCCTTCCAGAGGGTTGGTCGATCCACCAAGGTGACGGATCCACCGGCTTTCCGTCCTTTCGGAACTCGACGTAGAGCGCGGGCTCCGAGACACCGAATTCGGCAACTGCAATACTCGCCAGGCGCTTGGCCCCCATCGTCGCGACAGGTTCCCCGGCCGACACGAACGAGCCCGGTTCCACATCGATCCGGGCCATTCCGGCCAAGACCACATGATAGCCGTCGCCCGCATCAAGGATCAATAGTTGCCCGTAGGAACGGAAGGGTCCGGCGTAGAGCACATTCGCGTCTGCGGGGGCGGTGACGACGTCCTGCGCGCGGGCAGCGAATGATGCTCCGGTGGTTTCGCGGCCGATGTCGTCCTTCTCCCCGAATCCGATGAGCTGCTTGCCAGCTACCGGCCTCGACAATCGTTTTTTCATTGTCGAAAATGCGGCGGATGGCGCAAGTCGCGGCGCCTGACGGCGAAGTGACGCAATATCATAGCGTCCCGCGGACGACGGCCGGGCGACCTTGTCCGCGGACGTATCGAGCGCGGCAACCTCGACCGCCTCTTCGGCGTCCGGGTTCGAAGCGTCTGCGGCCGCTGTCTCCGTGTCAGCATCGGAGGACGTCTCGGCGGATGCGAGGGCAGGACCGTCCTGCGGCGCTTCGTCGCCAGGAAGCGGCACATCCGCCTGTGCAGTCACCAATGCCTCAGGATCGCCATCCGCGCCGATGCGCGCCGTTCGCCGCGTCTCGATGACGTCCTGCTCGCGTTCCAGCCGTTCGGCCTCCAGCCGGGTCGCCTGGCTGCGGGCCTCGGCCTCGGCTGCGACACGTGCCAGTTCTCGCGCTTTTTCCTGCGCAGCGCGACGCTCCGCTTCCGCCGCTTCGGTCGCCCTCGCCTGTTCGACATCGGCCTGCAGCGAGGCGATGAGATCCTTGAGATCGGTTGCCTTCGCCGCGAGATCGGCGGCACGCGCTGCTTCGGCTGCGCGACGATCGCGATTGGCCGCTTCCAGCCGCTGCTTTTCGGCGATCAGCCGTTCCAGCCGCTGCTCTTCCTTCCGATGGCGCGTGAGCTGTTCGGCGAAGCGCTGCTTCTCAGCGGAGATCTCGGCCCGCACGGATGCCAGCCGCTCCAGATCAGCGACCAGGGCGGTGGTCTGCTCGTGGATGGCCGGGACCACCGCGCCCAGCAGAATGGCACTGCGGACCGAGCCGAGTGCGTCGTTCGGCTTCACCAGCAACGCGGGGGGCGGCTTGCGTCCCATTCTCTCGAGCGCCGCCAGAACCTGTGCCAGAAGACCGCGGCGCTCGCGCAGCGACGCCTTGATCGTTCCCTCCTCGGTTGCCAGCCTGTCAACGCGCTCTTCCGTCGCCGCGATCTCCCGGCTGATACCCTTCTGGGCCTCGGCGGCCGAAATCATGGCAGCGCGAACACGACCCTGATCCTCGGACAGCGCGGCGATCTCCGCATCCAGCGACCTGATGGTCTCTTCCGACAGTTCGATGCTTTGCGACAGGGCGACGAGGTCGGCGGCAGTCTGGCGTCGCTGACGTTCCAGGACGTCGGAACTCGCCGGTTCGACCGAGCCGACCGCCATTGGATCGAGGTCCGAACGATCCGGCGAGGCTGCGCCATCTTCCGACAGAGCCAAGGATGGCAGCGGATGCAGCGCAGTCATGGCGCACAGCAGGGCAGCAGTGATGCGCCACCGCCGGTGTCTGCGTCCGTCGCCGCCTGTCCGCCCGTTGATCAAGACCGCCCTTTCCCGTGCAAATCGCAGGGATGTCATAGCTGATTTGGAGGATAGAATCAGGCCGTTAACAAGCAATCAACCATCGTCGGACGACAGGCTGCGAACGCCACCGTGCGGGCATATCCACAATCTTGGCTCGCACCTCCCGGCAGCTCCGGTTGAAGCCCCCCGGACCGCATCTCTCGTGCCTCTCCTGCCCCGAAGATCAGCTCCGGTGGTAGGGATGGCCCGCCAGGATGGTCGCCGCGCGGTAAAGCTGCTCGGCGATGAGAATGCGCGCGATCTGATGGGGATAAGTCAGGCGGCCGAGCGACAGCGTCAGATCGGCCGATGATCGGAGGGCCTCGTCATGACCGTCGGGACCGCCGATGAGGACCGCAGCGTCGCGCCGTCCCGCATCGCGAAAATCAGCCAATGCTGCTGCGAACTCTTCCGACGAAAGCGTTCGCCCCCTTTCGTCGAGAACGATCCGCACACTTGCCTC
Organism: Aurantimonas sp. NFXS3; assembly: GCF_049132005.1. Classification (NCBI taxonomy): domain Bacteria; kingdom Pseudomonadati; phylum Pseudomonadota; class Alphaproteobacteria; order Hyphomicrobiales; family Aurantimonadaceae; genus Aurantimonas; species Aurantimonas sp. NFXS3. Next base: position 452,308 of record NZ_JAGDDZ010000001.1, on the reverse strand, counting down.
CGCCAAGGGCGCAATCAGCCGCGCCGCCTCGTCGCGCTTGCGTTCGGCCGTCGTGGACAGACGCGATTCGGGGAACTCGGAAAGGCCGGCATAGTCCAGCCCCAGCGCTCCGCCCGTCTTCTTGAGGCGATCGAGGTAGCGATCCGCGAGCTCACGCTCGGGACCGACCTTCATCCGACCGATGGCCGCAATGGTCAGCCGCATCGCCCGAGCTCCTTCTCGGCCGAAGCCTGCTCATCTTTATGTTCTGGCCTCGGGCAGCCTCGCCGCCGCGGTCCAGAAACTGCGGCGTCCCCTTCGGGGGACGCGCAGGGCTCTAGTGTACCGTCGAATCTCCAGCGTCGCCGACCGTCCACATCTTCTCGATATTGTAGAAGCTGCGGACTTCGGGACGGAAGATATGGACGATGATGTCGCCCGTATCGATCAGTACCCAGTCGCCATTCTGCAGGCCTTCCACCTTCATTTCGGACCCGAAGCCTTGCTGCTTGAGGTCGCGAAGGAGGTTGCCGGCGACGGCGCTGACATGACGGTTCGACCGACCGGAGACGATCACCATGTGATCGGCCAGTGCGGACTTGCCCTGCATGTCGATGGAGACGATGTCTTCGCCCTTCGAATCTTCCAGACTCGAGGTGACGAGTTCGATTGCGGACCGGCCAACCGTAGCATCGGTGGCGGGCGCGTCAGAAGGAGAGGTCTCGAAGACGTCCTTCGTTTCAGCCGCAGGTCTCAGTGTCAATTTCCCTTTCCACGGGCGCGGACCAGAGTCCCGATTGGCCCTGATCAGGTCTCATGTAGGCAGCCATCCGTGTCCGTTTCAAGACATCGGGCGCAATCAGCACAACTCCCGTTGCGGCAACAGCACAACGCAACACGGGTGCCAGCTCGTTCTCTGTCCCGGGTAGCAACGCGCCCGATCATTCGCTGTGTTTATGCGGGGCGACTGGGCGCACCCTAACGCACTACTGCACCCCATGGCCGGCACACCGCAGAACGAGCGACAGCGGAGCCGGGATACGCCTGCGCCCCGGTTGGCAGGGCCCGAACTATCGCCGACCTCGCAATCCTTCCATGACGACCCGTCCTGCCCTGCGGCTATCAGGCAATCGGCACGAGACCGATTGGAATTCCGCCACCGATACCTGCGCACCGATGCAGCGGGCGTGCAATTTGCACCGAAAGCGACTATCTGGCGGCATGCAGTTGCAGGAGCGCGCCACCGGCGACGTTCCGCGGGCAGAACCGAAGGGCGATCCGGCGTCCCGACGCGAGTGACCGCCAACCGGCGTTTGCCCCGCCGCCGCATGGCGCGGCAACACCATTTCGATCTGGAGAAGTTTCTCGTGAGCGCGACCGCCGATACCCTGCCGACCCGTGCCAATGCTTCGGCCACGCGATCCGATCATACGACCCGGCGCACCTTCGCCATCATCTCGCATCCGGACGCCGGCAAGACGACGCTGACCGAGAAGCTGCTTCTGGCCGGCGGCGCCATCGAGATGGCCGGTGCCGTCCGCTCCAAAGGCAACGGCCGGCGCGCCAAGTCCGACTGGATGGACATTGAGAAGAACCGCGGCATCTCGGTCACCTCGTCGGTGATGACCTTCGAGAAGCATGGCATCACCTTCAACCTGCTCGACACCCCCGGCCACAGTGACTTTTCCGAGGACACCTACCGGACACTGACGGCTGTCGACAGCGCGATCATGGTGATCGACGCGGCCAAAGGCATCGAGGCGCAGACGCGCAAGCTGTTCGAGATCTGCCGCCTGCGCGACATTCCGATCGTCACCTTCATTAACAAGATTGACCGCGAAGGCCTTGACCCCTTCGAACTGCTCGACGAGATCGAGGAGCAGCTCGCCCTGACCGTGGCGCCGGTGGTCTGGCCGGTCGGCCAGGGCGGCCTGTTCAAGGGCTGCTACGATCTGGCCGCCAACGACTTTCTCGTCGCCGGCAGCGACAAGACGGTGCATTTCGAGGGCGGCCTGGACGACCCCGGTCTCGCCAAGGTGATGCATCCCGACACCTATGCTAGCTTCCGCGATGCCGCGGAACTAGCGGCCGAGGGCTATGCCGATTTCGACCCCGTCGCTTATCGTCAGGGGCATCTGACCCCTGTGGTCTTCGGCAGCGCATTGCAGAACTTCGCTGTCGACCGCCTGATGGACCTGATCGCGGCGCATGCCCCGGCACCGCGGCCTCAGCCCTCCGACAAGGGACCCATCGCCCCGGAGGGCGACAAGGTCTCCGGCTTCGTCTTCAAGGTGCAGGCGAACATGGACCCCAAGCACCGCGACCGCGTCGCCTTCGTGCGGTTCTGCTCGGGCCATTTCAAGCGCGGCATGAAGCTCGACCATGTCCGCTCGGCCAAGCAGTTGGCCGTCTCCAACCCGATCTACTTCTTCGCCCAGGAACGCGCGCTGACGGAGGAGGCCTTCGCTGGCGACGTCATCGGCATTCCGAACCACGGAACGCTCCGCGTCGGCGACACGCTGACCGAAGGCGAGAACTTCCGGTTCACAGGACTTCCCGCCTTCGCGCCGGAAGTGCTCCGCCGCGTCCGGCTCGAAGATTCGATGAAGCTGAAACAGCTTCGCCGTGGCCTCGAGGATCTGGCCGAGGAAGGTCTCGTGCAGGTCTTCCGCTCGTCGATCGGTTCCGACTGGATCGTCGGCGTCGTCGGCCCCCTGCAGCTTGACGTGCTCGCCTCTCGCATCGCCGGGGAATACAAGGCGGATGTCAGCTTCGAGCCGGTGCCGTTCAACGTGGCGCGCTGGATCCGCTGCGAGAACGAGGCGACCCTGCAGGCCTTCGTCAAGGACAACGTCACCCATGTCGCGCGCGATCGCGACGAGCGGCCGGTCTATCTGTGCCGCGACGAATGGGACCTGCGCTACATCCAGGACCGCAACAAGGACATCGTCTTCGATTCCACCCGCGAGATCGTCGGACAGTAGCCGACCAGAGGCTCGCAAATGTCGTGAGAGGTGCGCCTCGGCGGGCCTCAGCCCATGAACTGGCCGCCATTCACCTCGATCACCTGTCCGGTGACATATCCGGACAGGATGGGACTTGCGAGAAACAGATAGGCCGGCGCGCAGTCCTCTGCAGTGCCGAGCCGCTTCAGCGGGATCGATGCCGCCGTTGCGTCGAGTTTTTCCTGGGTCGAGTAACGGCGGTGGAAGTCGGTCATGATGGTGCCCGGCGACACCGCGTTGACGCGAATGTGGTCGGGCGCGAGTTCGCGGGCGAGCGCACGCGTCCAGGTCGAGATGAACGCCTTCGACGCCGAATAGAGTGAGGAACCGGCACTGCCGCCGATCGTCGCCGAGATCGACGAGGTGTTGACGATAGACGCCCCTTTGGCCGCCTTCAGCGCCGGCAGCAGTGCGGTCGTGAGGGTGACGACCGAGCGGACGTTCAGATCGACGACCTGATCGTACTGGGCCTGCGTGACCTCACCGGCAGCAACCCGGCCGCCCATCGTGCCCGCATTGTTGACGAGAACGTCGATGCGGTCACCGACCTCCGCGAGGATGGCGCGCGCCAGCCTCTCGCCACCATCCGGCTGCGCCAAATCCCCAGTGAGCACTGTCAGCCGTGCGCGGTGCGCATCGAGCAGGTCTGCGAGAAGGTCGCTCTCCGCATGCTCCACGGTGCGGCCGACATGGGCGACAACTGCCGCACCCGTCGCAAGAAACGCCCGGGCGACTGCCGCGCCGATCCCCCGCCCTGCCCCCGTGACGACGACCGTTTGGTCGGCAAAAAGCGCTCTATCGAACCCGTTTGTCATGATCCTCTCCCATGAAATGGCCTGCGGCAGCTGAAACGGCGCTGCGACCTGCGCCCCGGTGCGTCGGCTACGATGTGGGGCGGCGTATCGCGAGCCCGATCCCGGCGGCGCCGACCAGGAGCCAACCGGCGATCAGCAGGGTTCCGCCGAGCGGCGCAGCATTGGCGAACAGTCGCTCGCCCCAGGCAATTCGGGCCGCCAGATCACCGGAAAACAGAAGCGTTCCGACAATGATCAGCAGGCCGGACAGCGGAGCGAGCCGCGGCATTCTGGAAACGAACGCTGCAAGGCCGAGAAGCGATGGCGCGTGGACGAGAGCAATCGCCGCGGCAGTTGCCGCCAACTGTGCGTTGCCACCGCCATGCGCCGCCACCGCAGCCCCGGCAACGCCTGCTGCTCCGAAGAGGCCGGCGAAGCCGACGAGGAGTGCGATCATAGGGACGCCTCTGTAAACCGACCTATCAGGCCGGCCCGCCGTGCCGGTCGGCAGGAACGGTTGGATGAGGCGTCTGGGACGCTTCCGTCGTCGGTTGGACCGGCGGCATTTCGTCGAGCACCGACTGGGGCCAGAGCTGATAGCCGACCGCATAGGACGCCTTGGCGAGAAGGTGGGCGGACAGCGGTGCTGTGAGCAGGAAGAACGCGACCGCAGCGAGCGCCCGAAGCGCGACCGGCGTCGAATCCGCAGTCAGCGCAAGTGCGATCAACAACATGCCCGATCCGACCGATCCGGCCTTCGAGGCCGAATGCATGCGGGTGTAGAGGTCCGGCAGCCGCAGGATGCCCAGCGCCGCGATGGCGGCAAAGGCGGCACCGGCCAGCATCAGGAGCGCGGAGACGATAAGGACGAGATCGGCGATCATTTCGTCTTCCCTTCCTCTAGCGGCTCGACGTGACGCGCTTGCGGATCGCGGAGCGGCAATGCCTCGAAGCGTTCTTCCTCGGTCTTTCCGCGTGCCTGGATGAACCGGGCGAAGGCTACCGTTGCGAGGAAGCCGACGAGGCCGAGCGCGATCGCGATATCCACATAGAGCGTGAAGCCCGTGTCGATGCCGATGACGGCGATGAAGCCGATGGCGACACTGGTCAGCATGTCGAGGCCGAGCACCCGGTCCGGCAGCGTCGGCCCCACCATGATGCGGATCACGGTAAAGAGAAAGGCGAGGCCCAAGAGCACCAGCGCGACATCCACGGAGATCGCGAAGAGGCCCACGGCGAAATCATGAAGGCTCATCGGAACGCCTCCAGGATCTTGGCCTCGAACCCGGTGGCGATATCCGTACGAGCCGCCTCAGGATCAGAACAGTCGATGGCGTGCACATAAAGGGTGGAACGATCCTCAGACACATCGACCGACAGCGTGCCCGGCGTCAGGGTGATGAGGTTGGCCAGCAGCGTGATCTCGAAATCGCTCTCCACCTTCAGCGGATAGGCGAAGATCCCGGGCTTCAGATCCATCCGCGGCTTCAGCACCAGGACCGCCACCCGCCAGGCCGACTTGATGAGCTCGACGAGGAACAGCAGGAACAGCGCGAAGATCCGGCGCGCGCGGCCGATATAGCCGACCGTGCCGACCTGTTCGCGGATGAGGTAGAGCGCGGCCGCACCGAGCGCGAAGCCGAACAGAAGGTTGATCAGCGTGAACGACCCGGAGACGATGACCCAGATCAGCGCCAGAACAAGATTGAAGAGCGAAAGCCTCACGACGCGCCTCCGAACACCGATTGCAGATAGGCAGACGGATCGAGGACGCCTGCCGCCGCCGCACTGGTCAGGTGCGCCAGCCATTCGGGCCACACACCGGCGGCAACCACGAACGCGGCCAGCGCCAGCAGCGGAATGAGCGACAACGGCTTGTCGCGTCCCGGCGCCTGGAATTGCTCCCTCTCGATCTGACCGGCCTCGGCATCGCTGCCTGCTGCGCTCATTGCCGGCAGCGGCCGCCAGAAAGCCAGGGCGAAGACCCGGGCACTGGCGATGGTCAGGAGGAAGCCGGACACCAGAATGGTCGCTGCAAGCCAAGGCAGATCGGCTAGGATCGTCGCGCGAACCAGCGCAACCTTGGGCCAGAACCCCGAGAACGGCGGCAGGCCCGACACGCCGAACAGGAACACCAGCATGAGAGCCGCCAGCAGCGGATAGCGGCGCCATAGCCCACCCATCTCGGCCAGAGACGAGGAGCCGTTCAAACGTGCCGCGACGCCTGCCCCCAGATAAAGCGCCGTCATCACGACGATCGAATGCAGCGCGTAGTAGATCGCCCCGGCAAGACCCGTCTGGGCCGCCGGGGCTGCAGCGGCGGTTGCGGCCATGGCAGCGCCACCGTCGGCCTGCGCGACCATCACGGACGCGACCTGCGGCACGGCGAGACCGGCAAGGATCGTACCAATGCCCGCAATCACCATGTAGTTCAGGAGCCGCCGGAGATCGGTCTGCGCAAGCGCGCCGAGCGCGCCCAGAAGCATCGTCAGGCCGGCGATCCAGGCGATCATCGGCACCAATACCTGATGCTCGGGCGGAAACAGCATAATCAGGACGCGCATGATGCCGTAGACGCCGACCTTGGTCAGCAGGCCCGCGAACAGCGCCGACACGACAAAGCGCGGCGTATGGTACGAGGCCGGCAACCACGCGTTCAGCGGGAAGGCCGCCGCCTTCAGCGCGAAGGCGACGAGATACATGACGGCGATGATGGTGACTGCGCTGTCCCCCTCCATCGTCGCGGCTTTCGCCGCGATGTCGGCCATGTTGAGCGTGCCGAACACGCCGTAGAGATAGGCGGTGGTGATCAGGAACAGCGTCGTGCCGACGAGGTTCAGGAAGCAGTATTTGGTCGCGCCGTCGAGCTGCTCGTGTTCGGAACCGAGGATCAGAAGCCCGAAGGATCCGATCAGCAGCACCTCGAGCCAGACATAGAGGTTGAAGATGTCGCCGGTCAGGAAGGCACCGGAGACGCCGCCGATCATCAGGAACAGGAACGGGTAAAAGCCGTAGCGCCGCTCGGTCGGGGAGATGGAGGCGACGGCATAAATGCCGCAGGCCAGCGCGACGAAACCAGTCACCGCAACGAACAACGCCCCCATCAGATCGACCGTGAAGGCGATGCCGAAGGGCGGCTTCCAGCCGCCCATCATCATGGTCTGCGTTCCCTCGGTCGCGACCTTGGCGAGAAGCGCGAGATCCACGGCGAACAGCAATGCGAGGCCGGGGATAGCAACCCAGGGCTGGCGCCCCGTGCGCTTGCGCATCATCAGGAGCCCTGCCCCGAAAATGAAGCAGATCACCACCGGCAGCACGATGAGATAGTCCGACGCGGCAACGGGCCCGGCCATCATCGCTTCGGCCTTCAGTGCCGCCAGTTCGCCGTATCCGCCCGTATCCGCGGTGCCTGTCGTCGCCATGTCAGTATCCCAGGGGCGGAAGCCCCTGGTCCTCGGGTTCTGCGATGCGCATCTGGTCGGTGTCGTCGGTGCCAAGGTCCTGATAGGCGCGATAGGTGAGCACCAGCAGGAAGGCGAAGAAGGAGAACGAGATCACGATCGCGGTCAGGATTAGTGCTTGCGGCAAAGGATTGGCGATCGGCCCATCCGGGGTGGCCAGTTCGGTCGGAATGATCGGCGGCGCGATCGGCCCGAGACGGCCGGCCGTGAAGATCAGGAGATTGACCGCATTGCCGAGCAGCACGACGCCCAGCAGCATGCGGATGATGTGCTTGGACAAGAGCAGGTAGAAGGCGACGGCAAAGAGACAGCCGACGACAAAGGCGAGTGCAGTCTCCATCAGTCCGTCTCCCTTTCCTCGAGGGCGAGCCCGATCGTACTGATCGCACCGACCACGACGAGATAGACGCCGATGTCGAAGAACAGCGGCGTCGAGATTCCGACGTCACCGCCGAGAAATGCCGGGAAGCTCCAGACGCCGGTCAGGAACTCGACGCTCACGACCATGGACACGACGCCGGACAGGACAGCGAGCATCAGCCCGCTGCCAGCGATCGCCATGGGATGGAAATAGAGAGCTCGCCGCACCGGCGCGACCCCGCAGGCGATGCCGTAGATCGCAAAGGCCGATGCGGCGATCAGACCGCCGATGAACCCGCCACCGGGCTCGTTATGGCCACGCAGCAGCACGAAGATCGAGAACAGCACCATCAGGCTGGTTAGATACGGCGCAGTAAAACGGAAGATGACCGTTCTCATGGCGTCACCTCCATCGGATCGGCGGGTCGCGGATTACGGCGCTTCACCCGGACGCGGATCAGCGCGAGGACGCCCAGCCCGGTGGTCATCACCACGGCGATCTCGCCCATCGTATCGATGCCGCGGAAGTCGACGAGGATGACGTTCACGATGTTGCGGCCATGGGCAATGGCGTAGCTGTAGCGTTCGAAGAAGTCCGAGAGGACGGAATCGAACGGCCGTTGAACGACTGCCAGCAGGAACAGGCCGAAGCCCGCGCCGGCCGCCGCTGCCAGCGCCGCATCCGGCAGCTTCTCGCGGGTCGGGCGATGATCGGTCGGCGACAGCTTCAACCGGGTGATCGCGAGGGCGAGGATCACCACCGACAAGGTTTCGACCATGAACTGGGTGAAGGAGAGGTCCGGCGCGCCCATCAGCATGAAGATTAGGGCGACGGCGAAGCCCTGGATACCCAGCGAAACGATCGCCGTCAGCCGGTTCTTGGCGACGACCACGGCGAAGAGACCGCAGAGGAGCAGCGCCAGTACGATCCACTCGTAATAGGTGACCTGCGGAAACTCCGGCATCGCCGGCCAACCGCCGGTAAAGGCCATAGCCCCGAACAGCGCTGCGGTCATCACTGCGACGGTCGCGGTCATGTAATAGTCGAGCCGGCCGGACTGCAGGAGGTTCGTGATCGCAAAGGCACCGCGGATCAGCCCGCGCATCGCCTGATCGAAGCCATGATCGGGCCCCCAGCCGATTGCAGCGAGCAATGCGGTCAGCCCGGCGCGCAGCCGTTCCGACAGAAGATAGATCACCACGCCCAGCGCGATGGTCGCCATCGACAGGGCGAAAGCGAGGTTCAGATGCGGCATCCAGCCGATCTCGATCGCCACCGGCTCACCGACGGCCGCCGACGCCATCGGCGACGAGAAGAACGCGTGATAGGCGCCGTAGAACAACCCGCCAACGAGGCCGCTGACACCTAGGACGAGAGGCCCGAGCCAGATGGTCGGCGCCCCCTCATGCGGATGGTGGATGGTCTCCGGCATGCGGCCGATAAAGGGCTTCAGAGCCACGATGAAGGCCGCCGCGAACATCAGCGCGTTGCCGGCGATCGCCGCGCAGATCAGGGCGATATGATACGGATCGCCATACTCCAGCGCATGATAGATTTCCTCCTTGGCGAGGAAACCGACGAAGGGCGTGATGCCGCCCATGGACAGCGCGCAGAGCAGCGCGGCCGCAAAGGTGATCGGCATCGCCCTGCCGAGGCCGCCCAAATGATCGATCTCGCGGGTGTGAGCGCCGTGGTCCACCGATCCGGCGACCATGAACAGGCCGCCCTTGAACAGCGAATGAGCGATCAGATAGAGCACCGCGCCGATGATCGCCGTTTCGGTTCCCACACCAATCAGCATCACCAGAAGGCCAAGCGAGGCAACCGTCGTATAGGCCAGCGTGATCTTGATGTCGGTCGCTCGCACGGCGAGAAGCGCGCCCACCACCAGCGTCACCGCGCCGAACAGCGGCAGGATCGTCGTCCAGAGCGCGGTGTCGCCGAGCGCCGGATGCAGGCGCAGCAGGAGGTAGACGCCGGCCTTCACCATCGTTGCCGAATGCAGATAGGCCGAGACCGGCGTCGGCGCCTCCATCGCGTTCGGCAACCAGACATGGAACGGCATCTGCGCCGACTTGGTGAAGGCACCTGCCAGGACGAGAATCAGGATCGGAACGTAGAAGCTGCTTTCGCGCAGCGCGTCACCGGCCGCGAGAACGTCGCTGAGCGAGGTCAGCCCCGTCAGCTCCCGGATTGCGATCAGCCCCGCCATCAGCGCCAGACCGCCGCCGCCGGTGATCACCAGCGCCTGGATCGCGCCGCGCCGCGCCGCGCCCCGCTCGTGGTCGAAGCCGATGAGCAGGAAGGAGGTGATCGAGGTAAGTTCCCAATAGACGATCAACGTCATCAGGTCGTCGGACATGACGAGCCCGAGCATGGCGCCCATGAACATCAGCATGAAGGACAGGAAGCGTCCCTGATCCCGATGCCCGGCAAGGTAGCCGCCGGAATACAGGATGATCAGCGTGCCGATACCGGTGATCAGCAAAGCGAAGGTCGAGGACAGGCCATCCAGCCGGAACGAGAACCGGACGTCGAAGGACGGGATCCAGTCGAGGCCGAAGAGAAACACGTTCCCGCCCGCCACTTCCGGCAGCGCGCCGAGGAAGATGAGGAACGCAAAGGCCGGTGCCAATGCCAGCACCCAGCACGAATGCTGCTTCAGGAAGCGGGTGAGGATGGGTGCCAGGGCCGCAGCGAGAAATGGCAGGGCGAGCGCGAGAAATCCGCTGTTGGCCTCGATCCCCGTCATGCGCTGCCTCGCTCCCCGTTTCCATCGATAGCGAAGCACACGCGTCGCATCATTGCCCCCTCATACGAAGCCAAGTTCGCTGCGGCAAGGCAACGTGTCTGACCAAGTTTTGATGGAATGGGCGTCCATCGATCATTGCGGGCCGCGGGTTGCGGCATCCCACCCCGGTGCATAGTTGGATGCGTAACCGCGGCCATCGGCATGAGGCGCCGCGAACGCGGACGAAATGCTGGGGATAGCCCGGCGCAGGACGAGGTGTACCTGCCAGTGAATGGGGCTCTTTCCCAATTGTCCTCCCCACGACGTTCCGCACCCCTATCGGTGCAGCATCCGCGATATTGTCCGCCCTTCCCAGAGACGTCAGCAAGACAGGCTCGATGACCGACACCAAGACACCGCCGCACATCCCCGCACCGCCGCAGGCCGAACGCCGTCCGGTGACCGACATCCGCCACGGGCGTGAACGTTCGGACGAATACGCCTGGCTGCGCGCGCCAAACTGGCAGGACGTGTTCAAGGACACGGCGGTGCTCGACCCGCAGATCCGCGATCATCTAGTTGCGGAGAACGCCTACCAGGAAGCCGTCATGGCCGGCACCACGGAGCTGCGCGAGGCGCTGGTCAAGGAGATGCGCGGCCGGATCAAGGAGGATGATTCCTCCGTTCCGGCACCTGACGGACCTTGGGCCTACGGCATCTCCTATGTGACCGGTGCGGAATATCCCCGCTTCGTTCGCCGGCCGCGGGACGGCAATGACGACGAGGAGACAGTGCTTCTGGACGGACAGGTCGAGGCTGCCGACCGCGCCTATTTCTCGCTCGGCGGCATTGCCCATTCCACCGATCATCGCTGGCTCGCCTGGACGCATGACGACAAGGGCTCGGAGTTCTACACCCTTTCGATCCGCGACCTCGATAGCGGTAAGGATCTCGACTACACGATCGAGGACACCAGCGGCGGCGCCGCCTGGTCGGCGCGTTCCGACGGCTTCTTCTACACGCGTCTCGACAGCAATCACCGCCCGAGCCGGGTCTTCTATCATCGCCTCGGCAGCGATCCGCATGATGACCGCCTGATCTACGAGGAGACCGACACCGGCTTCTTCATGGATGTCGACAAGACCCAGTCCGGCGATTTCATGCTCATCGACATTCACGACCACGAGACGTCCGAATGCTGGCTTCTGCCGGCGAACAACCCTGCCGCCGAGCCGCGGCTCGTGGCCGAACGCGAGACCGGCGTCGAATACGACGTCGACGAGGGTGGCGGCTACCTCTACATCCGCACCAATGCCGACGGCGCCCCGGACTTCAAGATCGTCACCGCGCCGACCGACGCGGCCAAACGCTCCGACTGGACGGACTATGTCCCGCATGAGAGCGGCCGGCTGATCCTCAACCACATGATCCTGAAGCGCCACCTCGTTTGGCTGGAGCGCAGGGACGGTCTGCCTCGGATCGTCGTCAAGCGCCTCTCGGATGGCGAGGAGCACGCCATAGCGTTCGAGGAGGAAGCCTATTCGCTGGGCCTTGCCGGCTCCTACGAATTTGACACGGACACGATCCGCTTCAGCTATTCCTCGCCGACGACGCCGAGCCAGACCTTCGATTACGATCTCGCCACACGCGAACGCACGCTCTTGAAGACGCAGGAAGTCCCCTCCGGCCACGAGCCGGCGGACTACGTGACCCGGCGCATCATGGCGCCGGCGAAGGACGGCGAGCTGGTGCCGATCTCGCTGCTCTACCGCAAGGATACGCCGCTCGACGGCTCGGCGCCGTGCCTTCTCTACGGCTACGGCTCCTACGGCATCGCGATCCCCGCCTCGTTCAACGCCAACGCGCTGTCGCTGGTCGATCGCGGTTTCGTCTATGCCATCGCCCATATTCGCGGCGGCAAGGACAAGGGCTTTGCCTGGTACGATGCCGGCCGCCGGCGCAACAAGGCCAACACCTTCACCGACTTCATCGCCTGTGCCGACCACCTCGTCACGCAGAATTACACACGCTACGAGCGCATCGTCGCCCATGGCGGTTCGGCTGGCGGCATGCTCATGGGCGCCGTCGCCAACATGGCACCGGAAAAGTTCGGCGGCATCATCGCCGTCGTGCCCTTCGTCGACGTGCTCAACACCATGCTCGACGACACCCTGCCCCTGACCCCGCCGGAATGGCCCGAATGGGGCAACCCGATCCTGTCCGGCGAGGACTACGAGGTGATCGCGTCCTACAGCCCCTATGACAACGTGAAGAAGCAGGCCTATCCGCCGATGCTGGTGCTCGCCGGGCTCACCGACCCGCGCGTGACCTACTGGGAGCCGGCGAAATGGGTCGCGCGCCTGCGCGACATGAAGACCGACGACAACCCCGTCATACTGCGGACCAACATGGATTCCGGCCATGGCGGCGCTTCCGGCCGCTTCTCCAAGCTGGAGGAAGTCGCCTTCGTCGATGCCTTCGCGCTGCGGCTGATGGGCAAGGATACGCTGACCACCGGCTGATCCGACCGAGCGCATGGCGGGCGGGACCGTTCCGCCCGCCATGCCTGGTGTCAGCGAATACGGCCGGCACCGACAGCACGGCAGCAGACTCAGCCTAATCCGACGGCAATGCCTCGGCGGCCCCTGCATCCCTCTCGACTGCGGGGATCGCCTTCAGATAGGCCGCGATCGCCTCCCGGTCTTCGTCCGGCAGTCGGGACATGTTCTCCTGTACGTCGACCATCGCGCCGCCGACGGAATCGAAGTCGGGCGTGAAGCCGCTTTCCAGATAATAGGCGATGTCGCTGGCCGACCAGCCGCCGATCCCCGACGGCGACGGCGTGATGTTGGGCACACGTCCCTCGCCTTCCGGGTTGGGCGCGCCGGCCAGCCATTGTGATAGTTCAAGCCCCCCGGCTCCGCCGAAGCTGCGCGGCGTATGGCACTGGCCGCAATGGCCCGGCCCCTCCACGAGATACTGCCCGTCATGCGCCGCCTCCGGAACATCCGCCGGCAAGTCTACCGCGGGCTCGCCATTGCCGAGGAAGGCGAGTTTCCACAGCCCGACCCCGCGGCGCAGATTGAACGGGAAGGTCAGCGCGTTCAACGGGGCCTTGCCCTCGACCTCTGGCAGACCTTGCAGGAAAGCCCAGAGATCGGCCACGTCGACCAACTGCATGTTGACGTAGGACGTATAGGGGAAGGCTGGATAGAGATGCCGGCCGGCGGGATCGACGCCCCGCTGCATTGCATTGGCGAAATCCGCGAAGCTCCAGCCCCCGATTCCGTCGACCGGATGGGGCGAGATGTTGGGCGCATGGAACGTGCCGAAATCGGTCTCGAGCGGCGCCCCGCCGCCGAGCTTCAGGAGATCGTCGTCCTTCGCCTTGGCCGGCGCGTGACACGACGCGCAGCCACCGGCCCAGAAGAGCCGTTCGCCCTTCGTGGCATCGCCGGCCGGAACCTCCTCTAGGGTCGCGGCATTAAGGCGCTGCGGCATGGTCAGGAGATAGAAGCCGCCCGCTCCCAGGATGACGAGGAGAAAGAGGCCCGTCAGGATCCGGTCGAGCATCGCACCGACCCCGGCTCATCCCGCCGGCCGAACAAACGGCCAGCCTCGCCCGATCGCAACCGCATCGGCCTCATGCCGCGAACCGCCTATTTGTCCTTGTCGATGCGGAAATCCTCGTGGCAGCCCTTGCAGTTCTGGGTAACCATGCCGAATGCCTGCTTGAAGGACTCCATGTCCTGCGGCGCGGCATCAATGGCAGCCTGGGTGTCCTCCTGGAACTTGACGAGTGCTGCCTCGAACTCATCCGGCTTTTCCCAGATCGCCGGCGCCGCTTCGGTGTCGTTGCCGGTCTTGCTGTCCTCGGGAAAGTAGTCGCCGAACTTCATCGCCACGTCGTGCATCTCGGTGAAGATCGCCGCGACCTTCGCGGCATCGAAGGGAGCCTCACCCTTGAGCATTGCGCCGCCGGCTTTGGCGGAGTCGCCGTTGTCTTCCATCAGCGCCTGGCGGGCCTCGATGGGTTCGACATTCTGCGCGAAGGCGGGGACCATGGTTGCGGCGGACAGGACGACACCCGCAGTGACGACGATGAGTTTGCTCTGCAGCATGTAAACTCTCCCGGTATTCCGGCCAGAACAGCCGGTGCGGTGAAAGTTGAAACCAGATCCGGCAACCGTGCAATCTTGAAAACCCGTCGTCGCGCTCACGATCACGTGGGGTGCAAACATGAAAAAGCCCCGCGACGGATGCCGCGGGGCCTTCTCGTGAACAACCGGTCAGGGTTGACCGGTAAGGATGGCCGCGATCAGGCGGTCGCCTTCTCGTAGCATTCGAGCACGTGATCCCAGTTGATCAGATTGTCGACGAAGGCCGACAGGTACTTCGGGCGCGCATTGCGGTAGTCGATGTAATAGGAATGCTCCCACACATCGACGCCGAGGATCGGCACGGCGCCATGAACCAGCGGGTTCTCGCCGTTCGGCGTCTTCATGATCTCGAGCTTGCCGTTCTTGACGGCAACCCAGGCCCAGCCCGAACCGAACTGGCCGGCACCGGCGGCCTCGAAATCGGCCTTGAACTTGTCGTAGCCGCCGAGATCGCTGTCGAACGCGGTCTGCAGCTTGCCCGGCAGGCTCTTGCCGCCACCGTTCGGCGTCATCCACTGCCAGAAATGGATGTGGTTGTAGTGCTGGCCGGCATTGTTGAAGAGCGCCTGATCGGTGCCGTAGGACTTCTTGACGACCTCCTCCAGCGACAGATCGGCCATGCCGGCCTTCTCGGCCAGCTCGTTGCCCTTGGTCACATAGGCCTGGTGATGCTTGTCGTGATGAAACTCGAGCGTTTCGGCAGACATGTAGGGTCCCAGCGCGTCATAGGCGTAGGGAAGCTCCGGAAGCGTGAAAGCCATGGTCCGTCTCCTTCTGTTGGTGTCGTTAGGGGCGCAACGGCTCAACACGGGGAGTGTTTCCGCCACGCGCAAAAATCGGCGAGAACGAAGCTAGTGCCAACGGTCGCATTTGCCACCGTTTTTCGGCCAGTCCTTCCTACGCTGCCCTGCGGGCGAATGACCAGTACAGTTCGCGCGCCTCGGCATAGACCGCGCCGGCCTGCATCTGCCGGTCCTCGATGCCCACGACCGGCACGACCTTGGAATGATTGCCCGTCGAGAAGATCTCGTCCGCGTCGCGAAACTGGGCGACGGTCAGGGTCGTCTCGACCACCTCGCGGCCGGCCTCGCGCAGCAGCGCAATGATGCGCTGGCGCGTGATCCCGTTCAGGAAGCAGCCATTCGGGACCGGAGTGAACACGACGCCGTCCTTGACCATGAAGAGGTTGGACGTGCCGGTTTCGGCGACATTGCCGAGCATGTCGAGAACCAACGCATTGTCGAAGCCGCGCGACTTGGCCTCCATGATCGCCCGACCGTTGTTCGGATAGAGGCAGCCGGCCTTCGCCAGCGTCGGCATGGTCTCCGGTGTCGGGCGGCGGAACGGCGACACGCCGAGTGTGAAGCCGGAGGATGCGATCATCGGCGATTCGTAGAGGCACAGGCAGAAGCGCGTGGTCGCGGCATCGGCCGGAACGCCCATATAGCCGCCGTCTTCGGCCCAGTACATCGGCCGGATATAGACCGCCGTCTTGCCGTCGAAATCCTGCAGACCCTCGTGGGTGAGGCGGACGATCTCGTCGGCCACCATCGTCGCCTTCAGGCCCAGCGCCTCGGCCGACCGGTTGACGCGCTCGCAATGAAGGTCGAGATCCGGCGCGACGCCTTCGAACCAGCGCGCCCCGTCGAACACCGAGCTCCCGAGCCACATGGCGTGGCTGCGCGGACCGATCAGGCCGGGGTTGCCGTCGTGCCAATGGCCATCGACGAAGGTGCGGGTACGGGAAAATTCCTGCGGCATGGCCGGCTCCGGATTGGCTCTGCATGAAGCGTGGGGCACGGCGCGGCCCCTGCCCGTCCATAGCGCAGCCGCAACGTCTCGTCACGCGCCGGGCCGAGGCGGCCGCGAATGCGATGGCGATGCTTCCTCGGCCTTTCAATCGCGAGACCCTGCCCATATGACCCAACGGGGCCCGGCAACCCGAGGGAGACGTCCTTGCATTCAGTCTATGTGTTCGACGCCTATGGCACGCTGTTCGACACCGGCGCCGCCGTCGCTCGCCTGGCAGGCGAGATTGGCGAGGACGGACGTCTGCTGGCGGACATCTGGCGCCGCAAGCAGCTGGAATATTCCTGGGTGCGCAGTCTGATGGGCGGCGCCCATCGCAATTTCTGGGATCTGACGGAAGACGCGCTCGACTACGCATTCCAGAAGGTCCCGACAGCCGATCCGTCGCTGCGCGGTCGTCTCCTGGAAGCCTACCGGGACCTCGATACCTTCGAGGAAGTGCCCTCGACGCTGCGTGCCTTGCGCGACCGCGGCGCCCGTCTGGCGATCCTGTCCAACGGCTCCCGCGACATGCTGGCGCGCGCCGTTCGCTCCGCCGGTCTCGACGACGTCTTCGACATCGTCTTTTCCGCCGAGGATTGCGGGACCTACAAGGCGGCGCCCGCCATGTACGATCTGGTGACGACGCATTTCCGGCTATACCCGGACGCGGTCTCGTTCCAGTCCTCCAACCGCTGGGACATCGCCGGCGCGGCTGCCTTCGGCTTCCATACGGTCTGGATCAACCGCGGCGGCGAACCGGACGAGTATCTGGACCTGCAGCCGGGCGGGGTCCTGCCCGATCTGCGGGATTTGCCGAAACTCGTTTGAGCGGCGTTTTCCTTCCTGGTCAAACAGCTGTGATGGCTGCGGAACCTCTCCGAAGTCCGCAGGTTTAGCCTGCGAATGCCAAAAAGCGGGGCGCGTCTACCGATCCCGCCAAGAAAAATCGAAGGCTGGACCACAATGGAAAATTCCGCACATTTCTCGCGGCGCAGGCTGCTCCTGGGCTTCGGCATCGGCGCAACTGCACTTGCTGCCGGCTGCACCAGCGGCTCGCGCGCGCGCATCGCCTCCGTCGCCCCCTACCCCGCACCGCAGGGCGGCGCTCCGGCACGGTATCGCGCGATGTACGACGCCGTGGTGGATGAAGGCTACCGAATCCCGGCCATCGATCTGAGCCGCGTCGACCCAATCTACTACCGGCAGGAAGTCGCCGATCCCACCGGTGAGAAGCCTGGCACGGTCGTTGTCGATACCGCCAACAAGTTCGCCTATGTCGTCGAGCCCGGCGGCCGCGCTATGCGTTACGGCGTCGGCGTTGGTCGCGAAGGCTTCGGCTGGTCGGGCCGGGCGAAGATCCAGTGGAAGAAGAAGTGGCCCACCTGGACGCCGCCGAAGGAGATGATCGCCCGCAAGCCGGAACTGGCTCAATATGCCGACGGCATGGAGCCGGGCATCGACAACCCGCTGGGGGCCCGCGCGCTTTATCTGTTCCAGAACGGCAAGGACACGCTGTATCGCCTGCACGGGTCGCCGGAATACTGGACCATTGGCACGTCGGGTTCGTCGGGCTGCATCCGCTTTATGAACCAGGACATCATCGACCTGTATGACCGCGTTCCGTCGGGTTCGCCGGTTCTGGTCCGCCAGGGCGGTCTCGTCGCCTGATCGCAGAGCGAATTTCCTACTGACATGAGGGGGTGAGCGGCCGGACCGCTCGCCCCTTTTGCTTGCCGGATCACTGCCGCGGCCCGAGGTCGCGGACGGAACGTCCCGACTTGCGCCCCGTTGGCTGGAAGACTTCCAGATCCGGCCAAGGGACCGCATTTTCATGAAACATGACGTCTGCGCACTCGCCGACCTGCCCGAAACCGGCATGACCGAAGTCGAGCTCGACGGCCTGAAGGTGCTGCTCATCCGCGACGGCGACACGGTCCACGCCACTGGCGCGATCTGCACGCACAAGGGCGCGCCGCTGAAGAACGGCACCCGCATTGGCAACCGGGTCATCTGCCCGTGGCATCATGCCATCTTCGACCTGACCAGCGGCGACCACATCGAGCCGCCGGGACAGGGCTGCCTCAACCATTTCACCACCGAGATCGCCTCAGGCCGGGTCCATCTCGACATTCCCGACGGCGCCGGCGTCCATCGGCCCGAGGTGGAGCCCGCGGCGCGCAAGGCGGGCGGTGACCGTCTCTTCGCCATCCTAGGTGCCGGGGCTGCCGGCGTTGCCTGCGCCCAGGAACTGGTGCGCCGCGGTTTCGACGGCCGTATCGTCTTGTTCGGCGACGAAGGCGAACCGCCCTACGACCGCACCGATCTGTCCAAGGCCTACATGCAGGGCAAGAAATCCGACGCGGACCTGCCGCTCCTTGGCGATGGCGGTCTCGACGCGATCGGGGTGGAGCGGATGACCGAGCCGGTCGCGCGGATCGACCGCGCCGCGCGGACCATCCAGTTCCGCGGCAAGGACGGCGTCAATGCGGGTCTCGTCTACGACAAGTGCTTCGCTGCGCCGGGCAGCCGTGCCGGCACGCTCCCGCTCGACAATGCCGGTCTGCCGAACGTCTTCACGTTGCGCAGCCATGACGACGCCAGGGCGATCAAGGACGCCGTCGATGCCGCCAATCGTGTCGTCATCATTGGCTCCGGTTTCATCGGCATGGAGATCGCTGCCGGTCTCGTCCAGAACGGCAAGACCGTCACCGTGATCTCCCGCGAGACCCTGCCCTTCGCCTCGAAATTCGGGGACGCGGTGGCCGGCCAGATCGCAGCCCAGCACCGGGCCAAAGGCGTCGATCTGCGCACCAATTCGGTCGTCTCCGAACTCGAGGCGAAGCACGGCAAGGTCGAGACGGTTCATCTGGCCGACGGCACCCGGATCCCGGCCGAGATCGTCCTCATCGCCGTCGGTGCCAGGCCTCGCCTGGAGATCTTCGGCGAGGACGTTGCAGGGGGGCTCGATGTCGCCGCCGATCTGTCGGTGGATGCGAGCCTGTTTGCCGGCGGCGACGTGGCGACCGTTCCGCTGGAGGGACGGGACTACAGCACGCGCATCGAGCATTGGCGGGTCGCCGAGCAGCATGGTCGCCACGCCGCCGCAGCGATGCTCGGGGAAGCCGGTACCTTCGACGGCGTGCCGTTCTTCTGGTCGGCGCAGTACGGCCCGATCCACTATGTCGGAAATGCTCGGACCTACGACGACGTCCACATCGAGGGCAATCTCGACGCAGGCAGCTACACCGCCTTCTACATCGTCGCCGGCCGCGTTGTGGCGGCACTGGGGCGGGGCAAGGCCGATACGACGGCCGATCTGCACGCGGTCATGCTGAGCGACCGCACGCCGGCCGTTGCGGATCTGGCTGCGGCCAGCTGGCAACCCGCAAGGCTGCTGAACTGACCCTGGACCGGACGGCGGCGCATCTGCGCCGCCCTCAACACCTTACGACAGGCGGCCCCGCTCGCGCTCCATCATGTCGATGCGGCTTTCGAGATTTTCCTCGCGGACCATGCCCGGGATCAGGAAGAGATCGATGATCTGCCCGATGCCGAGCAGACCAAGCGTCAGGAGCCACAGCAATCCGGTCCAGGGCCGGCCGAGATAGAACCGGTGCAGCCCGCATATCCCGGCGAAACAGAGAAGCCAGAGGATGTAGGATGCGAGTGTCGACTTCCGGTTCATGCCCATTCCTTCCATTCCGCGTCACCTGACAGATGGGAACCGGCGCGCCGGTTTGAAAGCCACCGCCCCGCCCCGACGCCGCCGCGGACGAGGCGCAACGCTCTTTTCGCGTCACTTCCCGCGTTTCAGGCTGCCGAGAACGCCGCGCAGGATCGCCCGGGTCACCGTCGAGGCGACCGTACGGCCGACCTGCTTCATGATGGTCTCGGTCACGGTCTGACGCTGATAGCCCGACGAACGCCGACGGGGCGCCGAGCGGCGACGCGGTGCGGGCTCTGCCTCCTCCACCTCCTGGGTGTCGTCGCGGCCATCGCCACCAAGGCCGAAGTCGGGAAGCTGGAAACCGGTTCGCGTCCGGCGAGGCGGCGGCGCGTCCCGCTCTTCCTCTTCACGGCGGCGCGCGGCGTCGGCGCGCCGTGCCGCTTCTTCCTTCCGCTCGGCTTCCAGCCGGCGCTGCTCTTCTTCCTGCGCGAGCTGATCCTCGGCCCGGCCGATCAGCATCTCATAGGCAGATTCCCGATCGACGGCATGGTCGTACTGGCCCGCGACGGGGCTCTTGGCCATCGTTTGCGCCCGCTCCGCCTCGGTCACCGGACCGAGCCGGCCGGCCGGCGGACGGATGAGCGTACGCTCGACCATGGAGGGCACGCCCTTCTTGTCGAGCGTCGAGACCAGGGCCTCGCCGACGCCGAGCTTGGTGATGGCCTCGAAACAGTCGAATTCCGGGTTCGGGCGGAAGGTCTCGGCCGCCGTTCGCACGGCCTTCTGCTCGCGCGGCGTATAGGCCCGCAGCGCGTGCTGAACCCGGTTGCCGAGCTGGGCTAGCACGCCCTCGGGCATGTCGAGCGGGTTCTGCGTTACGAAATACACGCCAACGCCCTTGGAGCGGATCAGCTTCACCACCTGCTCGACCCGGTCGACGAGGATCTTCGGCGCGTCGTCGAACAGCAGATGTGCCTCGTCGAAGAAGAAGACGAGCTTCGGCTTGTCCGGGTCGCCGACCTCCGGCAGTTCCTCGAACAGTTCCGACAGCAGCCAGAGCAGGAAGGTCGCGTAGAGCCGCGGGTTCATCATCAGCTGGTCGGCGGCCAGCATGTTGACGATGCCGCGCCCGTCCCGGTCCGTGCGCATCAGGTCGGCGATCGCCAGCGCCGGCTCGCCGAAGAAATTCTCCGCCCCCTGCTGTTCCAGGACCAGCAGCGACCGCTGGATCGCGCCGACCGAGGCCTTGGCGACATTGCCGTAGAGCTTCGAGACGTCGTCGGCATTCTCGGCCACATGGGCCAGCATCGCCTGCAGATCCTTGAGGTCGAGGAGCAGCATCCCCTCCTCGTCGGCGATCTTGAAGACGATGTTGAGGACGCCTTCCTGGGCGTCGGACAGGTTCATCAGCCGCGACAGCAGCAGCGGCCCCATTTCGGAAATGGTGGCGCGGATCGGGTGCCCCTTCTTGCCGAAGACGTCCCAGAACACGACGGGATAGAGGTCGTGGTAATAGGGATCGAGACCGATGGCCTCGGCCCGGGCGACGAGGAAATCCTTGCCTTCGCCGCGCTGCGACACGCCGGACAGATCGCCCTTGATGTCGGAGCAGAACACCGGCACGCCGGCCTCCGAAAACCCTTCCGCCAATATCTGCAGGGTCACCGTCTTGCCGGTACCGGTCGCCCCCGTCACCAGGCCGTGGCGATTGGCGCGTGTCAGGTCGAGATACTCACCCTTCTTGATCGCGTCCTTCGGGTCGCGGCTGGATCCCAGATATATCCGACCGTCTTCGAGCATGCGGCGTCCCCCTCTTGCGGAGGCCGGAGCTTACATGCCGGTCTTCCGGCGACACAAGCGCACATCAGGGCGCCGTCGCCGATTGCAATTGCGCGCCCCCGCCGGCTTTGCCAAAGTCCCGCTGATTCGCGCCGACCCCATAAGGGCCGGTTTTCAGCGGCATGTCCGAGGCCGAGCCTCCGATCCAAGAGGACCATCCATGCACGAGTTGTTCGCCAAGATTGCCGCCGAAACCGGTATCGACGAGGCCGCCGCCAAGAAGGCCGTCGGGCACATCCTCGCCTTCGTGAAGGCCGAAGGGGACGATCCGGCCGTCGGCAAGATGATCGCCGAGACGCCCGGCGCCGAAGACGCGATGGCGACCGCCGGCGAAGGTGGCAGCGGCGGCCTGATGGGCGGCATGCTCGGCGGCGGCATCATGGGCCTCGGCTCCAAGCTCATGGGCCTCGGCCTCGGCATGGGCGAGATCCAGACCGTGGCGCGCGAGCTGGTGGCTTTCGCCAAGACCCAGACCGACCCGGAGACCGTCGACAAGGCCCTCTCCTCCGTGCCCGGCCTGTCGCAGTATATCTGAGCGGCAGCGCCCCGGACGCCATGACATGGCCGGCCTCGCTACGGGGCCGGCCACCTTTCCGCGCAGACCGCCAGCCGCGCGCTGGATAAAGCCGTTGCCTTCGCCTATGGTCTTGGCGAACAACGGAAATGTGGCCGTGTTGAAGGAACACGACGTCATCGGGGGAGCGAGGTCCTTGAATGACATCTGATCCGATCAGCGCCGAACCGGGCGCCACCCCTCAGCATGTGTCCCGGCTGCGTTCTTCGCTGACGCGTTCGTGGGCTGCCGGGTCGTTCAACCTTTCCCGCCTGTTCCGGCGACCGCCGCTCCTCGCGCATCTGGTGCTGTTCGCGGTCATCGTCCTGATCCCGGCCCTTCTGTTCAGCGCATTCCTGATCCTGCAATTCTCCGCCCAGCAGCGCGAGATCGCCGCTGCCCAGGTCAACGACACCGCCGAGATCATCTCCAACGCGGTCGATCGTGAGATCTACGGCATGATCACCACCGGCCGGGTGCTGGCCTCCTCGCCGTCCCTGGCCGAGGGTGAACTGGCCGGGTTCCACGCCCGCACGGTCGCGGCGCTGAAAACCACCAACACCGATGCCGCGCTCGTGGAGCCGAACGGTCGGATCGTCGCCTCGACGCTGGATCCCTATCCGGCTCCGGTTCGCGCCATGAGCTACACCGAAACCGTCGATCGGGTGCGCAAGACCCGACAGCCGACCGTGTCCGGCGTGTTCTTCGGCGATCGCTCCGAACGCTTCGTGTTCCATGTCGCGGTGCCGGTGTTTCGCGGCAACGACGTCTCCTACGTCCTGATCATCAGCAAGGCCGCGGATACGCTCAGCGCAGTGATCGCCGATCGCAACCTGCCGCGCGAATGGTCCGCCATCATCAAGGATTCGAACGGCAAGCGGGTCTTCGCCGCGGTCACCAGCGAAGGCCGGATGGAGGCCCAGCAGGGCATTTCCTACGACAATCCCTCGATCATCGAAACGCTCGGCGCCCGCATGAGCCGCGACCTGATCGAAGCTTCCACCGTATCCAGCCTGACCGGATGGACGACGACGCTCGCCGTGCCCAACTCGGTCATCGTACAGCCGGTCCTGCGATCCTGGCTGTTGCTGATCAGCGCCGGCACGGTGCTCCTGATGTTCTCGATCCTGCTGGGCATTCTGCTCGGTCGTCGCATCGCCGCGCCGATCCTGCAATTGTCCAAGCAGGCTGCCGCCATCGGCGCCGGCGAGCCCGCGGCGACGATCGGCACCGACATCGCCGAGGTTGCCGAGGTGTCGAAGGTCCTCGCCCAGGCCTCCCGCGCGCGCCGCGACGCCGAGGAACAGAACCGCTTCCTGATGCGCGAGATGACCCATCGCGCCAAAAACCAGTACGCCCTGATCGCGGCCATCGCGCGCCGGGCGGCCAAGGAAAGCGCCGACACCACGCAGTTCCTGGCGACCCTTTCCGAGGCACTGAGTTCGCTGGCACGCTCAGCCGATCTCCTGTCGAGCCGCGCCTGGGAAAGCGCCATGGTCAAGGACCTCGTGCACGCCCAGCTCCATGCCTTCGGCGCCGGGGGCGAGCAGATCGAGGTTCGCGGGCCGTCGGTCCGGCTGAACCCGACGGCTGCCCAGACCCTCGGCCTGGCCCTGCACGAACTGGCCACGAACGCCGTCAAATACGGCGCCCTCTCGACGTCGGACGGCAAGGTCGTGATCTCCTGGTCGATGGATGCCGAGTTCACCATCACCTGGAGCGAGAGCGGCGGACCGCCGGTGATCGAGCCCAAGCATTCGGGATTCGGCACGTTGGTCACCCAGAAGATGACCTCGCGCGGCCTGAACGGGTCGGTCGAGATGGACTACGCGGTCTCGGGCGTGGTGTGGAAATTGCGAGCGCCCTCTGACGCCGTGATCCCGCACTAGCTCGCACGGGCAAGCGCGGGTCTGGCCAGACGCCATGGCAACGCCAGTTTCGTTTCCCGGCCGGACAGCCTATGGAAGCAACCGGATGAGTGAGAAGGACAGGCGGGGGAGCCAGGCCGCCTGACCTTCGCGACCGCCTTTCGGGGATGGCCGCGACCAGGCAGCACGAGGAGGGCCCATGACGGCGCTGACGATCGAAGCCATCGAGTTTCCGGAAGTCGACGAAGCCGGCTGGCGAGCGCGCGTCGAAAAGGGCCTGAAGGGGCGATCGTTCGAATCCCTCGTGACGACAGCCGAGGACGGGTTCGGCTACGGTCCCCTCTACGGGCGCCGCACCGCCGCGCCGCTCGGGCGCGCGACCTCCGGTCCCTGGCAGATCGTCCAGCGGGTCGACGACCGCGATCCGGCCCGCGCCAACCAGCAAGCGCTGGCCGATCTGGAAGGCGGCGCCAACGCACTGTCCCTGGTCTTTGCAGGCTCGGCCTCTGCCCATGGTTTCGGCCTGCCGATGGAGGCGGACGCGATCGCCCGCGCCCTCGATGGGGTCGATCTCTCCATGATCGCGCTGCGGATCGAACCGCATATGGATGCCCGGATTGCCGTGGATGCCCTGCGTTCGCTGGCGAAAACGCGGGACCAGGCATTCGAGACGCTGGCGATCGATCTCTGCCTCGATGCGGTCGGCCCCTTTGCCTTCACCGGCAGCTTTCCCGGTGCCGAGAGCGCCTTCCGGGCCCATGCCGGCCGCGCCACCAAGGGGCTGCGGGCCAGCGGTTTCACCGGCCGCGTCGCCGAGGCCGACGGCCGCCTCTACCACGACGCCGGCGCCACCGCCGCGCAGGAACTCGGCGCCGTTCTGGCGACCGCGCTGTATTACCTGCGCGCGATGACCGACGCCGGCTTGAACGTCGCCGACGCCGCCTCCGCGATCGGCTTCACCCTCTCCGTCGACCAGCGCCAGTTCGAGCAGACGGCCAAGCTGCGGGCGCTGCGCCTGCTCTGGGCGAAGCTGCTGGAATCCTGCGGCGAGGATGCGCCGTCCGCGACCCGTATCCATGCCGAGACGTCCTGGCGGATGATGGCTGCCATGGACCCGCATACCAACATCCTGCGCGCCACCGTTGCGGCCGTCGCCGCGGGCACCGGCGGGGCCGACAGCCTGGCCGTCCTGCCCTACACCGCGCCGCTCGGCCTGCCCGATCGCGCGGCGCGACGCCTTGCCCGCAATCTGCAGATCATCCTGCAGGAAGAGAGCTTCCTCGCCTTGGTCGCGGACCCCGCCGCCGGTTCGGGCAGCATCGAGACACTGACCGACCTGACCGCCGAAGCCGCGTGGAACGAATTCCGCGAGATCGAGGCCGAAGGCGGCATCGTCGCCAGCCTGAAGACCGGCGCCCTGCAGAGCCGGGTCATGGACGCCCGCCTGGAACGCCAGCGGCGGCTGGAGGAGGGCAAGACAATCGTCATCGGCGCCAGCCTCTACCCGCTCGAGAGCGAGCGCGATCACACGATCCTTGCCGCCGATCGAAGCGATCCCACGGCGTCCGACGGCGAGATGCGCTGCGAGCCCCTGCGTCCGCACCGTCTCAGCGAAACTTCGGAGGCCAGCCGATGAGCGCGATCCCGGATTTCAGGCAGATCGGCTGGAGCCGCCCGAACGCAGCCGCGCCGCAATCGCCGGCGACCGACGGGTTCGAAACGCCCGAAGGCATCACCATCGGCGGCGCCTACGGCTCCAAGGCACTGGAAGGCTACCCCTTCCTCGATACCCAGCCGGGCATCGCGCCTTATCTGCGCGGCCCCTACCCGACCATGTATGTCGAGAAGCCCTGGACCATTCGGCAGTATGCCGGCTTCTCCACCGCCGCGGCGTCGAACGCCTTCTACCGCCGCAACCTCGCCGCGGGCCAGAAAGGGCTGTCGGTCGCCTTCGACCTCGCCACCCATCGCGGCTACGATTCCGATCACCCGCGCGTCGCGGGGGACGTTGGGATGGCGGGCGTCGCCATCGATTCCATCATCGACATGCGCCAGCTCTTCGACGGCATCCCGCTCGGCGAGATGAGCGTGTCGATGACCATGAACGGCGCGGTGCTGCCCGTCCTCGCCCTCTACGTGGCTGCGGCCGAGGAACAGGGTGTCGCGCAGGCCGATCTGTCCGGGACCATTCAGAACGACATTCTGAAGGAGTTCATGGTCCGCAACACCTACATCTATCCGCCGGCGCCCTCGATGCGGATCATCTCGGACATCTTCGAGTTCACCTCGAAGAACATGCCGAAATACAATTCGATCTCGATTTCCGGCTACCACATGCAGGAAGCCGGGGCGACGGCCGACCTGGAGCTCGCCTACACCATCGCCGACGGCATCGAATATGCTCGCGCCGGCGTCGCGGCCGGGCTCGACATCGACCGTTTCGCGCCGCGCCTGTCCTTCTTCTGGGCCGTCGGCATGAACGCCTTCATGGAGATCGCCAAGCTGCGGGCCGCACGGCTGATCTGGGCGGCGCTGATGAAGGAGAACTTCGCGCCGCAGGATCCGCGCTCGCTCTCGCTGCGCACCCATTGCCAGACCTCCGGCTGGTCGCTGACGGCACAGGACGTGATGAACAACGTGGTGCGAACCTGCGTCGAGGCGATGGCAGCGACGCAGGGCCATACCCAGTCACTGCACACCAATGCCTTCGACGAGGCGCTGGCCCTGCCAACCGACTTTTCCGCCCGCATCGCTCGGAACACCCAGCTCGTGCTCGCCCATGAAACCGGCACGACGGGCCTGATCGATCCTTGGGGCGGGTCGGCCCATGTCGAGCGGCTGACCCATCTTCTCGCGCAAAAGGCGCTCGCGCATATCGCCGAGGTCGAGGCGATGGGCGGCATGGCGAAGGCCATCGAAAAGGGCCTGCCGAAGCTGCGGATCGAGGAAGCCGCGGCCAAGACCCAGGCGCGGATCGACTCGGGCACCCAGACCGTCGTCGGCATCAACCGCTTCCGCAATGCCAGCGACGACGAGGTCGATGTCCTGCGGGTGGACAATGCCGATGTGCGGCGTCAGCAGATCGAGAAGCTGCAGCAATTGCGGGCCGAACGCGACGATGCCGCGACCAAAGCGGCCTTGTCCGCACTGACCGCGGGGGCCGAGGGCAACGGCAACCTCCTCGAACTGTCCATTGCGGCGGCCCGGGCCAAGGCGACCGTCGGCGAGATGGCCGATGCGCTGGAGACGGTGTTCGGCCGCCATGTCGCCAAGGCGCAGGTCGTGGCAGGTGTCTACAAGCGGGAGGCGGGTCCCATGGCGGATCGTGTTGCGCAGGTTCAGGCGATGAGCGCGGCCTTTGCCGAGGCCGAGGGACGCCGTCCCCGCATCCTCGTTGCCAAGATGGGCCAGGATGGCCACGACCGGGGCCAGAAGGTCATCGCCTCGGCCTTTGCCGATCTCGGCTTCGACGTCGATATCGGCCCGCTCTTCCAGACGCCGGAGGAAGCGGCCCGCCAGGCCGTCGAGAACGACGTCCATATCGTCGGCGCCTCGTCGCTGGCCGCCGGTCACCTGACTCTGGTGCCGGAACTGAAGGCCGCCCTCGCCCGGGAAGGCGGCGAGAACATCATGATCGTCGTCGGCGGGGTCATCCCGCCCCAGGACGTCCCGGCGCTGAAGGAAGCCGGCGCGGCGGCGATCTTCATGCCGGGCACCGTCGTCGCGGAAGCGGCGGCAGATCTCCTGCAGTCCCTCGCCGCCCATCTCGGACACGGCAAGCTGGCGGCAGAGTAGAGCTCGTGACGACCCACGGCATCGGTGCGCTTGCGCCATCGAGCGGCGATCCCGGCAGGAAGCGCCGTTCCCGCGCCTTCGGCGGATGGCGCCCATGATCGAGGCCTACACGCCCTTGGGCCGGTTCATGCGCCCCCGTTCGGTGCAGGGCGACGCGATCCCGGCCGAGGCAGTTTGGCTGGATCTCCTCAACCCGACTGCGGACGATGTCTCCGCCGTCGAACGGCTCTGCGGCATCGACGTGCCCACCCGCGAGGAGATGGACGAGATCGAGGTCTCGAGCCGGCTCTATTCCGAGGATGGCGCCGACTTCATGACTGCCTCGGTGGTCTTCGGCCTCGACAGCGGCAAGCCGTCCTTCGCGCCGGTCACCTTCATCCGGACCGGCGACCGGCTGATCACCCTGCGCTACAGCGAGCCGAAGAGCTTCGCGATCTATGCCGCCAAGCTCTGCCGCGAGACACCCAGCGCCGCTCATATGTCGCCGGAGAGCCCGCAGCCGACGCAGACCGCCAAGACGGCAAGCCACCCCGGAACGCCGACGGCCGACAGCATCCTGATCGGCCTTCTGGAGACCGTCGTCGACCGGGTCGCGGATCTCCTGGAATCCATCTCCGCGGATCTCGACCGGATCGGCGACGACATCTTCTCTTCGTCAGCGAGAAAGAAGCCGACGGGCACCGCGGACTTCAAGTCGCTGCTGCGGCGGATAGGGGCGGCCGGCGATCTCACGTCGCGGGTCCGCGAGAGCCTCGCGACCCTCGACCGGCTGCTGCCCTTCCTGCAACTCGTCCTCGACGGCCGCAAGCCGTCGAGCCGGGACACCAGGCCGCGCGTCAAGGCGATGTCCCGCGACGTCCACTCGCTCAACGACTTCGTCTCGTTCCTGTCGAACAAGACGACCTTCCTGCTGGACACGACCGTCGGCATGATCTCGATCGAGCAGAACGCCATCATCAAGATCTTCTCGGTGGCGGCGGTGGCGTTCCTGCCGCCGACCCTCATCGCGTCGATCTACGGCATGAACTTCACGCACATGCCCGAACTCGGCTGGACGTTCGGCTACCCTCTGGCGCTCGCGGCCATGGTGGTCTCCGCAATCGTCCCGATGATCCTGTTCCGCTACAAGAACTGGCTCTAGCCGGGCGCAGGCGCCTACGCCCAACGTTTAGCGGCTTCGCAGGTCACCGATCTCGGTCGCGCGTGTATCGGCCGCACATGATCGCGCAGAAGTAGCTAAATGATGTCTTAACGAAATTCGATCAAGTTTCGCTGATGAAAGCGAGGCCGACGGTATGCTGCTGACCCGAGAATTGCAGCTGGGCGGATGGGAAGCGAGCGAGCGCGTCGAGATCGTCCGCTCGCTGCACGGCGATATGCTGTCCTTCGCCTATGCGTCGGTGGCCGTCGCGGTCGGCGCCTCCATGACCGCGATCCAGACCGGGCAGAACGCCCTGTGGAGCGTCGTCGCCTTCACCTCCCTGATTGCCGCAATCCGCCTGGTGACCATGCTGATGGTCCGCCAGCGCTCCCACAATGCCGACTTCGATGTCGTCTTCTGGGAACGGCTCTATCTCGTCCTCGGCACCGTCCACGTCGCCAGCGTCGGCGCCTGGACCACCATCGTCTTCCTCGTCGGCGGCGGCGCCTTCGCCCAGGTCGTCTCTTTCGCGACGGCGATCGGCTATCTGATCGGCATCCAGGCGCGCAATTTCCCGAGCCCGCTGATCGCCCGCGTCCAGACCGCAGCCGCAGCCGTGCCGATGGTCGCTGGCCTGCTCATCCAGGGCACGGCCTGGTACGTCGGCTACGCCTTCATCCTGCTGGTGTTCTTCGCCGGCATTCTCAGGACCAACGGACGGATCTGCGAGACCTTCCTCGGGGCGCTGCGCGCGGCCCGCATGAACGAGGAACTGGCGCATTTCGACACGCTGACGCATCTGCCCAACCGGGCCTACACCAATCGCCGCCTCGACGAGCTGACCCGCGACACCTACGAGCCCTTCGCAGTCCATTTCGTCGACCTCGACCGGTTCAAGCGGATCAACGACACGCTCGGCCACAAGGCCGGCGACGCCGTCCTGATCGAGACGGCACGGCGGTTCCGCGAGGTTGTCGGGACCAGCGGCTTCATCTCGCGTTTCGCCGGCGACGAGTTCCTGATCCTGCAATATGGCGCAGATGCCGAAGCGGCCGCCGGCCTCGCCGACCGGCTGGTCGAGGCGATGCGCGAACCCTTCATGATCCAGGGGGCGCCGGCCGCGACCGGCTGCAGTATCGGTACCGCCCTCTTCCCGCTGCATGGCGAGGACGCCGAGCTTCTCACCCGTCAGGCCGACACCGCCCTTTACCAGGCCAAGAGCGCCGGCCGCAGTACGGCCCGCATGTTCGTCGCCGACATGCTGGATCGCGAGACCAATCGCCTCCGGATCGAGACCGGTCTGCGTCTGGCCCTCGAGGACAATCAGCTCCGCCTGTTCTTCCAGCCGCTCGTCGAGCCGAACACCCTGCGGATTTCCACCTGCGAGGCGCTGATCCGCTGGATGGCGCCGGACGGGCGCATGATCTCGCCGGGAGAGTTCCTGCCGGTGGCCGAAGAAACCGGCCTGATGGGGATGCTGACGGACTGGACGCTCTACGAGGCGATGCGGATCGCCAGCGACTGGCCGTCTTCCGTCGCCGTTGCGGTGAACCTATCGCCGAGCCAGTTGCTGCGCGCCGACATGGTCGAGGTCATCTCCACCGCGTTGCGCGAGACGAATTTCGATCCGCGACGGCTGGAGATCGAGATCACCGAGAACCTGCTTCTCGGCGAGCACCAGCCCGTCCTTGCCAAGCTTGAAGCCCTGCGCGACATGGGTATCTCCATCGCGCTCGACGATTTCGGCACCGGCTTCTCGAACTTCAGCTACATCGCGCGTCTGCCGATCGGGAAGGTAAAGATCGACCGGTCCTTCCTCACCGGCATCATCGCCGACAAGCGACGCCAGTCGCTCCTGCGCGGCTTCGTGCACCTCGTCGCCTCACTGGACCTTCGCATCGTCGTGGAAGGTGTCGAAACGATCGAGCTCCTGGAGTTCGTCTCTTCGGACCCGCAGGTCACGCAGATCCAGGGCTTCGTCTTCGGCCGCCCCTTGCCCGAAACGGCCATCGGCACCCTGCTCCGGGCCAGCAGTTCGTCCAGCCGCGAGATGGCCGAGAGCCGCCCGCGGATCGCCATTGCCGGACAGTAAGCGGCGCTCGATTTCCCGCTCGCCCCACAAGTGGCGCTACGAATCCGTGAACAGAATCAACGCAACAGAGGATTCGTTAACGGAAATTAACTACTTTCCCAATATCAGCTTTGCATATATTTAGAAATGCGTAATCCTGTCTGCACAATTTGAACGATATCGTCGTCAAATGCAGCGGGGACTGACGAAGCATGGAACGAGGCACGAGCAAGTCTGGCAAACTCTCCGGTCGCTCTCAGATATCCAGCGTGATGAGAAGCGTCCGTTATTTCCAGGCCACCAGCGATACCGATCGCGAAAAGATCTATCGCCTGCGCTACGATGCGTATCTTGCCGAAGGGGCGATCGGCGAAGCACCGTCCCGCATGTTCTCAGATCGTCACGACGAGGATGTGAACGCATTCGTTCTGGGCATTGAGATCGATGACCGACTCGTCGCCTCGATCCGCCTGCATATCACCACCCCGGAATGCCGCGTCGGCCCGGCCATGGATGTCTTCGGCGCTGAATTGGCGCCGTTGCTCGACAAGGGCGAAAGCTTCGTCGACCCGACCCGCTTCGTCGTCGACCATAGCGTCCGGAAGATGACGACGCTCCTCCCCTTCGCCGGCCTCAGGCTCGGCTCCATGCTCGCCGACCATTTCGACGCCACCTACATGCTGGCGACGGTCCGGCCCGAACACGTGCCCTTCTACGACCGGATCTGCCTTCTGCACCCGCGGACCCCGGCCCGGCATTATCCCGGACTGAAGAAGCCGATCGCGCTCTGCTACAACGACATGCAGACGCTGCGCCGCGAACTCCACCCGAAGTTTCCGGTGTTCCAGTCGACAGCCGGCGAACGGGCGGAATTGTATGGTCCGTCGACGAGCCTCGTCGACCGCGCGCGCTGGGCAGGCTCGGCCAACGACAATGCCGCGCGGCGCTTCTCCTGGAAGCAGGCGACGGGACAGACGGCCGGCATGACGGCCTGACGAAACGCAGGGGCGCAACCGGCGCCCCGTCCCGGGGCCCGGTGACGGGGAAGGCTATCCGGCGCGGAATCCGCGATAGACCGCGGCGCCGGGGTCAACGACCGCCGAGGATTCCGTCGTGGCGATCTCGCCGAGCCGCTGATGCATATCCGACTTGATGCAGGCCGGATCGGTATTGGCCGCATCGCCCGTCAGCGCCAGCGCCTGGCAACGACAGCCACCGAAATCGATGTGCCGGCGCTCGCAGGAACGGCAGGGCTCCTTCATCCACGACGTGCCGCGATAGGCCTCGAAAGCCGGGGACGACGACCAGATGTCGGCGATCGAATGGTCCTGCACGGACCAGAATTCCAGATGCTTGATCGTCTCGGCCGCATGGCAGGGCAGTGCCCGCCCAGCCGGCGTCACGCTCAGCGTCCGCGCGCCCCAGCCGCCGTTACACAGCTTGGGATATTTGGCGTAATAGTCCGGGAACACCGCGTCGATGACCAGCGTGCCTTTCAGCCGCTCGCGGGCTTCCTCGACCTCGGTGATCGTCCGGTCGACGTCCTCGCGCGCCGGCATCAGCTGTGCCCGGTTCTTGAGGGCCCAGCCGTAATATTGCGTATGGGCGATCTCCAGGCGCTTGGCGCCGAAATCGACGGCCTTCTGGATCATCTGCGGCACCTGATGAATGTTCATCCGGTGGATGACCGCGTTCAGCGTCAGCGGGAAGCCACGCTCCACCACCGAACGGGCGAAGGCTTCCTTCTTCTCGAAGCCGCCGCGATAGCCGCCGACAAGCTCGGTGATCTGGGCATCCGCCCCCTGCAGCGAGAGCTGGATATGGTCGCAACCGGCCTCCAGCAGCGCATCCAGCGTGTCGTCGCTGACGCCGACGCCGGAGGTGATGAGGTTGGTATAGAGGCCCACCTCGCTGGCGTGGCGGGTCAGCTCGACGATGTCCTTGCGCGCCGTCGGCTCGCCGCCGGACAGGTGGATATGGATGACGCCGAGTTCGGCGGCCTCGCTGAACACCCGCTTCCAGGTCTCGGTGTCGAGCTCGCTGGACCGGCCGTCGAGCTGCAGCGGGTTCGAGCAATAGGTACAGCGCAGCGGGCAACGATGGGTGAGTTCGGCCAGAAGGCCCAGCGGTGGCGCCGGCGTCGGCTGCGCGACCGGCTCACCGGCCGGTTGGGGAAAGACGGCTTCGTTCATAACGTCACCATTTGCTTGTCGCTGAGATCGACAAGGAAGCTCGCGACATCGGGGCGGATGGTGGCTTCGTCAGCGGCGAAGACCTCGGCCAGCGAGCGGACGATCGTGCCGAAATCGGACTTGCCGTCGACCCGCTTCAGGATCTCGGTCGCAACGCCGTCGGCGTTGAAGATCCGCTCCGGGCCGACCAGGATGAAATTGCCGCGGACCTTGTCTTCGCGAAACTTCACGCCGTGCGGCAGCTTCGGAATCGTGGTGTCGGCAATCTCGGTCATGATCTCGGATTCTCTTTCTCTGCCGTGCCGGGCTGCCAGGCATCGGGCGGGGTCAGCCCCGGCGCGACATAGGCGAAATACAGGGCGTCGAGCTGCGCCCACAACACGTGGCACTTGAAGCGCAGGGCGTTGAGCACCGCCTCCTGCTCTTCCGGCCGGCGGGCGTTCTCCAGACAATACTCCAGCGCGAAATCGGAATCACGCTTGGCCTGCACGGGACGCTTGTCGAAATAGGCCAGCGTCTCGCGCGAGATGAAGTCGTAATGCTCGAGCATGCCACGCACGCGCGTGCCGATGACATTCGGCGAGAACAGCTCGGTCAGCGACGAGGCGATGGCCTCCAGCAGCGTCTTCTCCTGCACGAAATGCACATAGGCATCGACCGCGAAACGGGTGCCGGGCAGGATACCGGCTCCACTTTCCACATAGGCATGATCGAGGCCGACGCCATCGGTCAGGGCAATCCATTTCTCGATGCCGCCGCGCTGCGCCGGCTGCCCCTCGGACGCTTCCTGTCCGTCGTGGTCGATGATCCGCTGGCGCCATTCGCGCCGCAACTCCGTCGTCTGCAGACGTGCCAGGATGTGCGAATCCTTCACCGGGATCTGCGACTGGTAGTAGTAGCGATTGAGGGCCCAGGCCTGAACCTGCTCGCGGCTCAGCTCGCCATTCTGCAGCATCTGCTGGAACGGATGCAGATGGTGGTAACGCTCGGCGCCGATCTGGCGCAGCGCCGCCTCGAAGGCCTCGCGATCCATCATGGCCGTCATGGCGCGATCTCCATGCCATCCTTCGCAACCTGCCAGCCGGCTGCCTCGACAGCCTGCCGCTGGTCGGATCCCTCGATCAGGATCGGATTGGTGTTGTTGATGTGGATATAGGTCCGGTGACCGATCCCCAGATCGTCGAAGGCGTTCAGGCTGCCGCCCTCGCCCGAGATCGGGATGTGGCCCATGCGCCGGCCGGTCTTCGGACCGACGCCGGCCTGCGCCATCTCGTCGTCGTCGAACACGGTCCCGTCGAAGAGCAGCGCGTCGGCGCCGCGCACGCGCTCGCGCAGCGGTTCCGTCACCGCGGCGCAGCCGGGAATGTAATAGGCGGTCTGGCCATGCGCCGTCAGCCGGACGCCGACGGTCATCTCGCCTTCCTCGCCGACATCGACCTCGCCCTTTTCCAGGTAGAGCGGGACCTTGCCGGGAACCGAGAAGATCTCGACCTCCAGTCCGGGCACCGGCTCGAACGCCTGCCCGACCGCGACCGGCCGGCGCTCGACACAAGCGGGGTCAAGGACGGAAAAGATCGGGTTCTGCTGGATGACGTCGAGAACGCCTGCCGTTCCGTAGAGCGGGAAAGCCTGTTTCTCGCGCAATGTCAGAAGGCCGGCGACATGATCGACATCGCCATTGGTGACGAGCACCGCACCGATCGGCGACGCACGCCGCGTCGCATCGGCAGCCCCGGCCATCGGCGAGATCGGCGGGGATCGCATGATCTGCTCGCGCAGGTCGGGAGAGGCGTTCAGAAGAAGCCAGTTCTCACCGTCCGCCGTCGCGGCGATCGAGGATTGCGAGCGCGCGCTGACACGGGTGTCGCCGGTCCAGTAGAGGCGGCATACGTCACAGAGGCAGTTCCACTGGGGATAGCCGCCGCCGGCAGCGGAGCCCAATACAAAAAGCCGCAGGCGGGTCTGTGCCCGCCCGCGGCTATCATG
Organism: Aurantimonas sp. NFXS3; assembly: GCF_049132005.1. NCBI lineage: Bacteria > Pseudomonadati > Pseudomonadota > Alphaproteobacteria > Hyphomicrobiales > Aurantimonadaceae > Aurantimonas > Aurantimonas sp. NFXS3. The sequence continues at coordinate 416,914 of NZ_JAGDDZ010000001.1, read as the reverse complement.
TGCAGTCGACAATTAGAATTCGATCGGCATGTAGCCGTTGATTTCCATCGCGACGCAGACTTCCGTGATAACGGGCTTGTTCCAGGCCATTGTCATTCTCCCAAAGTGCCGCGACCGACAGAAGGTCGATCGCTGTACCCACCAACGGAAAGCTAGCAAAAGCGTTTCATCATCGAAAGCCACGCGGGGTCACAAAGACCGGTGCGAGCCGTTATCGGGAATGTTTCCTATACGGCGCCACTATGGTCGACAGCCACGCCGAGGCCCACTATTGCAGGCTCCCATGGCCGATTTCACCGATCCCGACACATTGGCGGCATCCTTGCTCGAAGGATCGCGCGCCGCGCTCTCGCGGGCGATCACCCTGGTCGAATCGACCCGCGCGGACCATCGCGCGACGGCAGCCGCGCTGCTCGATCGTCTCGCGCCGGAAACCGGACGGGCCATCCGCATCGGGCTCAGCGGCGTTCCGGGCGTCGGAAAGTCGACCCTTCTCGACGCCTTCGGCTCCATGCTGACGGCGAAGGGGCACCGGGTCGCGGTGCTGGCGGTGGACCCGTCCTCGGTCCGCAGCGGCGGCTCGATTCTCGGCGACAAGACCCGCATGGCGCGGCTGAGCGTCGATCGCAATGCCTATGTCCGCCCCTCCCCGTCCTCCGGCACGCTCGGCGGCGTCGCAGCCCAGACCCGCGAGACGATGCTTCTCTGCGAAGCGGCCGGCTTCGACGTGGTGATCGTCGAGACCATGGGCGTCGGCCAGGCCGAGGTCGCGGTGGCGGAGATGGTCGATCTCGTCCTTCTCCTGATGATCCCCGGCGGCGGCGACGAATTGCAGGGGATCAAGAAGGGCATTCTCGAGGTCGCCGACATCATCGCCATGAACAAGGCCGACGGCGGCAATGTCGACGCGGCGAAGACCGCCGCCTCCGAGATCCGCTCGGCGCTCAACATACTGGCGCCGCGTTCGGCCGCATGGCGCGTTCCCGTCGCCACGGTCTCCGGCATGACCGGCGCCGGGCTCGACGCGCTCTGGGGCGAGATCGAACGCTTCCGGCAGGTGCATGGCGACAACGGCGCCTGGGACGAACGCCGGGCCGACCAGCGCGTGCGCTGGCTGTGGTCCAGCCTCGACGCCGCGATCCGCCGGCGCGTCCTGTCCGGGCCGAACTGGCCGGCCGAGATCGCCGCCGGTGAAAACGCCGTGCGCACCGGGGAGCGGGCGCCCTCGGCCGTTGCCGAAGATATCCTCGACCATCTGGGTCTGCCCCGCTCCGGCGGGAACCGATGACGGCCGCCCCACCGTCGCAATCCTCCATTTCGCGCGTGTCGCAGCCAATGCCTGTGCACCGGCGCCGCGCGCCTTAGATCGCCTCTCACGAGAGCCAAGGATTTCTGCATGTCCAACACAAGACCAGACCGCACTGCGCGCCTAGCCGTGCTGATCGACGCCGACAACGCCTCATCGCGGATCGCCGACGGCCTGTTCGAGGAAATCGCCAAGATCGGCGAAGCCAGCGTGCGCCGCATCTACGGCGACTTCTCCTCGTCGCGCTCGAAGGGCTGGGCCGACGTGCTGTCGCGCCACGCCATCATCCCGCAGCAGCAATTCGCCTACACCACCGGCAAGAACGCCTCCGACATCACCCTCGTCATCGACGCGATGGACCTGCTCCACAGCGGACGCTTCGACGGCTTCTGCCTGGTGTCGTCGGACAGCGACTTCACGCGGCTGGCGGCGCGGATCCGCGAGCAGGGCGTCGACGTCTACGGCTTCGGCGAGCAGAAGACCCCCGAGAGCTTCCGCCAGGCCTGCCGCCGCTTCATCTACACCGAGAACCTGCTGCCCCAGCGCATCGCACCGGAAAAGGACGACGGCAAGCCGACCAGCGCACCGCTCGCCAAGCCGCAGGAAGCCGCCGAACTGCTCAAGCGGGTCATCGACCAGATGGACACCGAGGATGGCTGGGTGAATCTCGGCAGCTTCGGCAAGCAGCTCCTCAACCTGTCCTCGGACTTCGATCCGCGTACCTATGGCTTCAAGAAGCTGTCGGACCTCGTGCGCTCGACCGATCTGTTCGAGGTGGACGACCCGGAGGGCGGCAGCGTCGACATCCGGCTGAAGCCGACGACCAAACCGGCGCCGCGCCGGCGCTCCACCCGCAGCCCTGCCAAGAGCAGCGAGCGGACGCGGTCGGCGCCGAAGAGCGACTGGAGCTGAGCGCCTGACGCCGGACTAGTCGAGCGTCGCCCGGACGGCGCCGACCTCGGTCTTCTCCCAGTTGCGCAGGGTCGTCTCGGACAGCGCATCGAAACGGGCCGCCAGATCGGCATCGTGGCTGCGCAGCGCCGCGGCGATGACCGCTGCCGCTAGCACCTCACTGGCCCGCGTCGCCCCGTCATCGATCTTCAGCGCGAAGCCGAGGCCGAACTCCGGTAGCGCCCCGCAGAACACGCCCTCCGCACCGGTCTTGGCGAAGACCTTGCCGGGCGCGGCCTGCATCAGCGCCTCGCAGGCCCGGCCGGTGCCCGACATTTCCCAGGGATGGGCCATGCAGGCGTCGATGAGCCGCCGGCCGGCGGCTGCGCGCTCGGGGGCGATCCCATGTCCGCTGACCAGCTTGGCGAAGCCATGGGCGAAGCTCTTCAGCGGCGCAGCGAAGGTTGGGATCGAGCAGCCGTCGGTACCGCAGACATCGGAATTCAGATCGAAGCCGGTCAGATCCTCGATCACCGCCTTGGCGCGCTGCTGCACCGGATGACCAAGCCCGACATAGCCGCGGGTTTCCTCGCCCTGATGCACCGCCGTGCAGAGGAAGCCGGCATGCTTGCCCGAGCAGTTGTTATGCAGCGCCGTCGGCTTCTCGCCGCGCCGGGCCAGCTCGCGCGACACCGACGCGTCGAACGGCCAGTGGCAGCCGCATTCGAGCACCGTGCCGTCGAGCCCGGCTTTCGCCAGCATCTCCGCCGCCAGACGCGCATGGCCGTCCTCACCCGAATGGGAGGCACAGGCCAGCGCCAGTTCCCGGTCGCCGAAACCGTAGGCATCGGCGGCGCCCGTCTCGATCAGCGGAATGCCCTGGAACACCTTGATCGCCGAGCGCGGAAACACCGGCCGCAGGATGTCTCCGCGATGGTCGACCATCTCGCCCGAACCATCGACGAGCGCGAAACCGCCGCGATGGAAACTCTCCACGATACCACCGCGGGTCACTTCCACGAGAACCGGGTTTGCCATTGGGCACCTCGACCTTAAGCTGCTGTTTCGAAACGTCGCCTCAATATCAGTCCGATACGCCCCCCGCCACCTGCCCGCGAGCCGATGCGTCCCTTGAAATTGCTGCTGCTTCTCATTGCCGGGGTCTATGTGCTGCCGGCGGCCCTGTCCGCATTGCTCTGGTGGACCGGCGAACATCCCGGCTCGTGGCGCCAGGCGGACTGGAGCTCGGCCCAGATTCTGCCGGTGCCGGACGACGGCACGCCGGCGGCCCTCTACATTCTCGCCGCGCGCACCGGCGGCATGAAGGGCGCCGTTTCCCAGCATTCCTGGATCGTCTTGAAGGGCGATGGCGCCAGCCCCTACGAGCGCTGGGACAAGGTCGGCTGGGGCATGCCGATCCGGCAGAACCACCGGCCGGCCGATGGCCTGTGGTACTCCAATGTTCCCGAGATCGTCGTCGCCGTCACGGGAGAGCGCGCCGAACGCCTGATCCCGCAGGTCCGCGACGCCATCGCCTCCTACCCCTTCGCAGCGTCGGGCGGCTACCACATCTTCCCCGGGCCGAACTCCAACACCTTCGTCGCCCATGTGATGCGCGCCGTGCCCGGCATCGCCGCCACCCTGCCGGCCGCCGCGATTGGCCGCGACTACCCCTCCGAGGGCCGCCTCGTCGCGCTCGATCCCGACCGGGCGGAGTTCCGCCTCTCGCTGTGGGGCTATGCGGGCCTCGTCGTCGGCTGGGATTCGGGCTTCGAGGTCAATTTCCTTGGCCTCGTCGCCGGGCTCGACCCCCGCCGCCTGGCGATCAAGGTCCCGGCCTTCGGCACCTACGCCCTGCGCGGGACCTAGCGGAACGCCAAGAAGACCGGCGTGATCGCGAACGCAACATGCAATGCAGCCCGGCACCGATGCTTAACGCGCGGAAACAGCAACCTTTCGTTCACCACGACTTGCTAGGCTTCCCGGAATTGTTGCGGGGGAGACGCCGGCATGCTGCAGATGATGCGCAAACAGAGAAGCTATCGCGAGCAGTTCGCCGACGCGGTGATCGAAGTCTCGCCCGACGGCTACTACGTCCTGCAGGACGGCGTGATCCGCGACTGCAATCCCGCGACCGAGGCCATGCTGAGGGGCAAGCGCGAGGGCATCGTCGGCCTCACCCCGAAGGCGATTTCCCCGGACACTCAGCCCGATGGCAGTCGCAGCGACGCCCGGCTCCGCGACATTCTCGCCGAGGCGACGAAGAACGGCGCGGCGCGCTTCGAATGGACGACCAAGCGTCTCGACGGCACGACCTTTCCCGGCTTCGTCACCATCATGGCGACGAAAATCAACGGCAAACCCGCCTATGTCACCTTCCTCGTCGACCTCACGGTGATGGTCGAGATGCGTGAGGAGGGTGCGAAGGCGCAGGCCGCCGAAGCCAGGGCTGCGGAGGAGCAGACCCGCGCCATCGAGACACTGGCGACGGCGCTGAACCAGATCGCCGGCGGCGACCTTCGCGCCCGCCTCGCGACGAAGCTGCCGGCCGCCTTCGGCAAGATCGGCACCGATTTCGACAGCGCCATCGGCGCTCTGGCCGACGCGCTCGCCGAAGTGGCATCTACCGTCGGCAGCGTCGAGCAGGCGACGGGCGGCATCGCCCAGTCCTCCGCCGATCTGGCGCACCGCACCGAGCAGCAGGCGGCTTCCCTGGAGCAGACGGTCGCGGCCCTCGGCGAGGTGACGGCGGCAGTCAACCGAACGGCCGAGAGTTCCAGCCAGGCGCGGACCGTGGCGACGGCAGCCCGCGACAAGGCGGAAAAGGGCGGCGAGGTCGTCTCGCGCGCCGTTGCCGCGATGAGCCGCATCGAGACCTCCTCCCACAAGATCGGCGAAATCATCGGGGTGATCGACGAAATCGCCTTCCAGACCAATCTCCTGGCGCTGAATGCCGGCGTCGAGGCGGCCCGTGCCGGCGAGGCCGGCAAGGGCTTCGCCGTGGTCGCGCAGGAAGTGCGTGGCCTTGCCCAGCGCTCCGCCGATGCGGCGAAGGAGATCAAGCTGCTTATCTCGGCCTCCGGCGAGGAGGTGAAGAACGGCGTCGAACTCGTCACCGCATCAGGTCGCAGCCTCGACGAGATCGTCCAGGAAGTCGCCGCGATGACCGACGTCATCGGCCGGATCGCGGTCTCCGCGACCGAACAGGCGACGAGCCTGAGGGAGGTCTCCGGCGCTGCCGCCGAGATGGACCGGGCGACCCAGCAGAACGCCGCCCTGGTCGAGGAGACCACCGCCGCCGTGCAGGCGCTGGCGGCCGATGCCCGCAATCTCGGTGATGTGGTCGAACGCTTCCGCCTGGAGGACGATGCCGTCCATCAGCGCGGCGGCTCGCAGCAACCCGCTTCGCGCTCGCGTCTCGACCGCGCCGCCTGAACGGCAGCCAGACAAGGGCGCGTCGCCCGATCGTTGCGCCAGGCAACGCGTTCGCGTTTCGAAGAAGGCCGGAAACACGAGCGGAGTTTCCGTGCCGCTCGCGATCGGCTCAGCCTGTTCGTGCCGCCTCCGCCAGTGACAACCGGCCCAGCAGATCCTGCGCCGTGCGCGTCGCCGCGCCGGCGGCCATCGCCATCTGCGGCAGGATCATCCATTCCAGCGTCCAGGCCGCACCCGACCGCTCGTTCTCATGGACCAGCGAGTGGTGCAGACCCGAGACCAGCGTGGCGTTGAAGCGCGCCAGCGTGACCAGCACCTCCGCCCCGACGGGGTTCTGCTTGTGCGGCATGGCCGAGGATCCGCCACCTCCCTGCAGCGCCAGTTCGCCGACCTCGTTCTGCAACGACAGCACGACGTCCTGCCCGAACTTGCCGAGCGCGCCGGTGATCAGCGACAGCCAGGTACCGAACTCGACGATGCCGTCGCGGTCCGAATGCAGCGAGCCCGGCGCCGACCAGAGCCCCAGCGTCTCGGCGACGCGCGCGGCTATCGCGTCCCCCTTGCCGTCGAGACCGGCACGGTCCCCGACGGCGCCGCCGAACCGCAGCGCGAAGGCCCGCGGGGCGATCTCCTCGCGCCGCAGCCGGCACCGCACCAGCGGGTCCGACCACGCCGAAAGTTTACGCTGGAACCGGGTCGGGCGGGCCGCCTGCATGCGGGTATGGGCCATCACCTCAGCATCGCCGGCCGCGATGCTCCACTCTGCCAGCCCGTCGACCAGTGCCGCCAGCCGCCGATCGAGGACGAGGGACACCCCCTGCATGCGCATCGCCATGGACGCGTCGATCACGTCCTGGCTGGTCGCGCCCTTGTGCAGCGCCGCAGCATGATCGTCGGCGAGATCGGCCCTGAGCTGACGCAGCAGGTCCGGCACGACCACCCCGTCGCGGGCCGTTCCGTCCGCCAGACCGGCAATGTCCGGGGTGAAACCCGACGTCCGCGCCGCGATCGCGGCAGCTGATTCTGCGGCGATCAGCCCTTCCGCGGCCTCGGCCTCGGCCAGCGCCGTCTCGAAGGCCAGCATGGCTTCAATGTCCGATGCGGCGGTGAAGTAGGAGGAGAGCTCCTCGTCCCCCACGAGCCCGGCGAGGATCGGATTGGAGAAGACGGCTGCCGTCATTGGTTGCCCGCGCCGCCGAACACCTCGGCCGCGAAGTCCGCGACCAGGCGCGTCGTCGCCTGCGGCTGCTCGATGCATGGCAGATGCCCGGCATTCTCGACGATCTCGAAGCGCGCGCCAGCGATGAGATCGGCAGTCGAGCGCACGAGATCGGGCGGGGTCGAGCCGTCATGGTCGCCGACGACGCAGAGCACCGGCAGCGTCAGTGCTCCTGTCGCGTCTGTATAATCGGCATCGCGCAGGGCGCAGCAACTGCCCAGATAGCCGGCCAGCGGCGTGCGCAGCAGCATGTTGGAATAGCCCACGAAATCGGGCTTGCCGGGCGCGCGGAAGTCGGGCGTGAACCAGCGCTGCAGAATCTGGTCGGAAATGGCCGCGATGCCGTCCGCCTCGATCGCGGTAATCCGCTGGTTCCACAGCTCGTCCGAGCCGATGCGATGCGCCGTATCCATCAGCACCAGCCCCTTGGCGACGCCCGGATGCTGCGAGGCGAGCCCCTGCGCGATCATGCCGCCGATCGACAGCCCGACGACCAGCGGATCGACGAGACCCAGATGATCGATCAGCGCCTTCAGGTCGGCCACGTGGTCTTCCATCGCATAGGGGGACGGCGTTGCCTCCGACAGGCCATGACCACGCTTGTCGTAGCGAACGATCCGGTAATCGGCCGCCAGATCGGCCACCATGGCGTCCCAGATGCGGAAATCGGTCCCGAGCGAATTGGCGAAGACCAGCGTCGGCCCTGCCGCGTTCCCCTCGACCTTGTGATGGAGAACGACGCCGTTGACCCGTTCGAATGCCATTGCTGCGGTATCCTTGTTACTTGCTCCGTTCGGCGATCATAGGCGTGGCGGCCGCGGAAGAAAGCCCATTGCAGCGTCCGTCCCGACCGCCCCTCGCCTTCCCCGTTTCGCCGAGACCTGCTAGCCGCTAAAGGCACCAGAGTGGATCCGGGGTGCGGGAGGCCTGCCATGTTCCTCAGTTGCGGCGATGCGCTGTTCGATCTTTTCGTCGAAACCGGCGACGACGTGGCGCAGATCGCGCTTGCCGGCCGTGTCGGCGGCTCGCCGCTGAATGTCGCGCTCGGTCTGGCGCGCCTCGGACATCCCGCCGGCTTCTTCACCAAGGTCTCGCGCGACATCTTCGGCACCCGCATTCGCGGCTTCATGGAACGCGAGGCGATCGACCAGCAATTCCTGATCCCGACGGATCGCAACACCACGCTCGCCATGGTCTCGCTAGCGGCCGACGGCTCGGCGGCCTACGATTTCTACATCGAGGGCACGGCCGACCGTTCGGTCGAACCGTCGGACGTACCGGCCGAATTTCCCGAGGCGCTCGCCGCGATCCATGTCGCGTCCTATTCCACCGTCACCGAACCGACGGCATCCGCACTGATGAAGCTGGTGCGCCAGGAATCCGGGCGACGCTTCATCTCCTACGATCCGAACATCCGCACCGCGATCGAGCCGGACATCGACATCTGGCGCGCGAAAGTCGCCGAGATCGTCCCCTTCGCCGGTTTGGTGAAGGCAAGCGAGGAGGATCTCGAACAGCTCTATCCGGGACGCGCCGCCGAAGCCGTGCTGGCGGACTGGGTCGGCGCCGGAGCGGAGATGGCGGTGGTCACGCGCGGAGAGAACGGCGCTATTGCGCTGACGGGTGGCGGCGTCACCGCCACGGTCGCGGGGCAGCGGATCGTCGTCGCCGATACGGTCGGCGCCGGCGACACGTTTCAGGCCGCACTTCTGGCTGCGCTCAAGGAGCGCGGGCAATTGTCACGCGCCGCCCTGAAGCAGGCCGACCAGGCCAGCGTGGAATCGCTGCTTCGCTTCGCGGTCGGGGCGGCCGCGGTCACCTGCTCCCGTCGCGGCGCCGACCTGCCGCGCCGCGCCGATCTCGGGCTGCCGCCGCTGGCCTGACCACGGTCATTCCCGCCGGTTTCGGAAATCCACAAACGAAAAAGCCCGACGGATCGCGAGGATCCGCCGGGCTCTGAAGCGAAACCGGACGCCTGAGGCGTCCGGAACCGTTCTTAGTTGAAGCGATACGAGGCCTTGGCCCAGATCGTGTGGAAGTCCAGGTCGTCGTTGTTCGACTCGCTGGTGAAGCTGACGGTGTTGGTGCCGTTGGTACCGGTGACCGTCTGATCGTTCGAACCGAGGTTCGTGTAGAGATACTCGACGCCGAACGAGATGTTGTTCGTCGCCATCACGTCCACGCCACCGCCGACGGCATAGCCGATGTCGGTGTCGTCTTCGTCCTGGTCGAAGGTGTAGCCAGCGAAGCTACCCGACGAAGCCGGAGCGGTCGCGTCGTTGTCGACGCCGGCATAGGCGAGACCGCCCGTACCGTAGAGCAGGACGCTGTCCATGGCGTAACCAACGCGCGCCCGGACCGTGCCGAGGTAGTTGATGTCGCTGCTCGTCGAGAAGGTCGAGCCACCGGTCGTGTAGGAGCGGTTGGTCTCGGCGTCGATGTAGTTGATGTCGGCGACCGCACCCACGACGAAGTCGTTGATCTGGTAGTCGTAACCGATGTGACCACCGCCGATGAAGCCGGCATTGTCGTCATCTTCGGAATACGTGCCGGTGCCGAATGCGCCGCCGCCGCCCGGGTTGAACGTCGCGCCATCGGACTCGTTGCCGAATGCGACGCCAGCCTGGCCACCGATGTAGAGGCCGGTCCAGGTTGCGGTGGTGGCGACAGGCTCGATGGCCATCGGCGCCGGTGCCGGCGGCTCCTCATAGATGACGTCCGCGGCCAGGGCCGGGGTCACGAAAGCCGTGGTGGCGAGAAGCAATGCAAGGCGTTTCATAGTCGTACTCCATTATGTCGCTTGCGCGACCTTGTCTCCGGACCGACGCTGCCGTCGGCGCCGAATGCCGCACCCGTGTTGTCGGGTTCGGGAGGGTTATGGTTCGCATCCGTGCTCAGAAAATGGCAGGAATACGTTCTCCTTCGCCGTGTTGCCGATCCGCAACGAGGACCTGCAGGACCCGGCGTCGTGAATCCTTCGTAACGCCCGACCCTTTATTCTCCCTTAAAAACGATGGTTTACGTCAACCGCCCGTTCACGGACGCCCTTAATCAATGAGGCGAAGTTGTGTCGGAAGTTATTCCTAGACCGCGATGCAGCAACGTGCCCGCCGGGCCCCGACGCGGCCTGCCCCCCGCATAGCAGGGCGTCGACGAGGATTGCGGATCGGGCGACGACCGAGCGGAAAGCCGCCCCATTCCCGCCATGCTCAATCACCGATTTTCACCGATGGAGCATCGGTCCAGATCAGAGCGCAGATCGTCTGTCTGACACATCCGCATGGACATCCGCCGATCGCCGCGCCTCAGCTCTCGTTAGTCCGGCCGGTCATCGCGCTTCGGGAAACTGGAGCGTTGCCACCTTCCCTGCTTGGATACACTTCATCTGGGCAGGCCGGACCGCCGCATGAGCAGGCGCGCCAGGGCGGTGAGAGCCTGCCGCCCGCGCCGCGCCGCCATTCCATTCGCGCGACCACGCCGCCTGCGACCTGAATTCGCGGTCCGGCTGATTGCCCTCTCTGGAACCGTTCCATATCCTTCCGAAGGCACCGTCATTGGTTGGAGGACATATGAACAGGTTGATCGTCGCTGCGGGAGCCCTGCTCTCGCTGACACTGGCGAACGGGGCTCTTGCCCAGACCGCCGGAGATCCGGATGCCGGCAAGAAGGTCTTCCGCAAATGCATGGCCTGCCACGCCGTCGGCGAAGGCGCCAAGAACAAGATCGGCCCCGAGCTGAACGGCGTCATCGGGGAGAAGCCCGGCGCGGTCGAGGGCTATTCCTTCTCGCCGGCCTTCCAGGAATGGGCGGCTGATAAGGCGGCCTGGAACGAGGAACTGATGACGGCCTGGCTCACTAATCCGCGCGATGTGGTGAAGGGCACCAAGATGGTCTTCCCCGGCATCAAGAAGGAACAGGAGATGGTCGATATCATCGCCTATCTCGCCTCCTTCGACGAAGCCGGCGCAACGCGCGATCCGGCCGAGGCCCTGGCTGCCGCTGCGGCCCAGTAGGCTCACTTCCCGGAGACGCAGATCGCGGCCGCCCTCGGGCGGCCGCTGTCGTTTCGGCGCCGCCGGGCGTCAACGGCCTGCGAACGGACGCCTCATTCGGGAGCCGTTTCCGCCGCCGGCTCGCCGGCTGGCAGTCGGTCAATCAGGGCGTCGATTTCGGGATAGAACCATTTACGTCCCGGATAGCCCTCGAGCCGTCCGATTTCGCGGCCCTCGTCGTCCACCAGCACGAAGGTGGGCGTGAAGACGGCGGGCACCAGCGTATCGATGCCGCCGCGACGATCGTCATGGATGTCGACCCGGCGCAGCGGGGCCAGCCTCCCGGCGTTGCTGGCGGGATAGCCCGGTGCGATCTCGGCGTCGAAGGCCTCGCAGAACGGACAGCCAGCCTGCTCGAACATCAGGAGCTCGGCAGCATTCGCCTGTCCCTCGGCAGCGAACAGCACCGCCGCCAGCCAGACCGCCGCGAGAGCATCGAAGACCCGGCTTGATAGGAAGAGCGCCGACATGGCGTCACGCTAGCACGAACGCGCAGGTCCCGGAGGGCCCGGCAACTCCAATACCGGCGGCGCCTGTCCCGGCGCCGCCGAACATTGGTCTAGCGGTAGATGTCCATGACTTCGTTGAGAAGCGCCAGCGCCTCTTCCTTCGGGCGCTGGAAGGAGTTGCGACCGATGATCGAGCCGTTGCCACCACCTTCGCGGATAGCGCGCACTTCGTCGAGCAACTCGTCGGTGTTCTTCGCGGCGCCGCCCGAGAAGACCACGAGGCGCTTGCCGGCAAAGGCCGCCTGCATGATGTGGCGGACCCGCGCTGCGGCCGTGTCACCGGGGATCTCGTACTTGTCGTAGACCGTCTTGGCCGCGTCGAGATCGAGATGGCTGGTCGGCAGCTTCACCTTGATGATCGTCGCGCCCATCAGCGCCGCCATGTGCGCGGCATAGGCGATGATGTCGAGCGCGGTTTCTCCGTCCTTCGTCACCTTGCCGCCGCGCGGATACGACCACACCACCGTCATCAGGCCGCGCGACTTGGCCTCGTAGCTGATCTCGCGCAGTTCCTCGATCATGGCGTAGGAATTGTCGGCACCCGGATAGATCGTGAAGCCGACGCCGACACAGCCGAGACGCATGGCGTCCTCGACCTTCGCCGTCACCGCCTGGTCGGCGCCGCCGACCAGCGAATTGCCGCTGTTCAGCTTCAGGATCAGCGGCACCTCGCCGGCAAAGGTGTCAGCGCCCTGCTCGAGCAGGCCGAGCGGAGCGGCATAACCGGAAACACCAGCGTCGATGGCCAGCTGGTAGAGATAGTGCGGGTCGTAGCCGACGGGGTTCGGCGCAAAGCTGCGGGCCGGACCATGCTCGAAGCCCTGGTCGACCGGCAGGATCACGACGCGGCCGGTACCCGCCAGCTTGCCGTGCATCAAGAGGCGGGAGAGATTGCTTTTCAGGCCGGGCGTCTCGCCCTCGTACCAGGACAGGATCTCGCGGACGGTCTGCGTTCTTAGCATGTCTCTCCCCTTCGTGGCACCGGCGGCCACCCTGGCCCACCGGTTGGTTCGTCATCCCTATTGATGACCCGGACGCGTGACGTCCAGTACCGGGCGCATGCTCGCCGGTATTAAAATCGGTTGAATAGCCGGCGGCGTCGATCGCGCCCGTTTTGAGCCGACTAAAGAAACCGGATCAGTGACTTCGAGGGTTTGTCCGCGCAACGAAACGGCCGTTCGCGCGTTAACGGTTTGGAGGTCTGTGATGCTCGGTGTTTCTGCGTTCCCGCCTGGATTTGGTAGCGACGAATACATGATGTTCGCCTGCGGCGGCAGCGCGGCGCGGACGGATGCTGTCTCCGCCGATGTGCCCGCGACTGAAGCGGCGCCATCCGCAGCGGCAGACCCGATCACGACAGCCGCCCAGGCGGACGTCGTGCGCGAGCCCGTCCATGCCGCGGAGCCGGTACATTACACGCCGCAGGTCTGGGCGCAGGCCGAACCGACACGGCAGCAGGTCCGGCTGGGCAGACGGGGCTTCTATCTGGCCCGCTCGCAGCGCGACGATCTGGCGAGTGGCGCGGCCGTCGCCGACAACCGGATGACGAGCGTGATGATCCCGACGGCAGTGGTCGGAACCCTCCTCGCCATGGCCGGATATTTCTTCGACGTTCTCCTCTGAGCATTCCGCCCGGCCATGCCCGGGTACCTGCTCAAGGACAAAGACGCCCCAATCGGGCTGACGACACGCGCGGCGTCTCATTTCGGCCCGCCGGTTGATCCATAAGGCTGAATCAGCAACATCGCTTTTCCAGCCGATTGACCGGAGCAGTTTCATGAGATGGTTCGTCACCGTCCTCGCAGTCCTGTTGACTGTGTTCGCCGGACCGACCGCCGCGCAGACGTCCGACGAGACCCTCGTCGTCGGCCAGATCGCCGAGCCGAAATCGCTCGATCCGCAGACCGTGACGGCGACCAACGACTTCCGCATCCTGGTGAACGTCTTTGACGGGCTGGTGCGCTTCAAGCGCGGCACGCTCGAGGTCGAACCGGCGCTCGCGACCGACTGGACCGTGTCCGACGATCAGCTGACCTACACCTTCAATCTGCGCGAAGGCGTGACCTTTCACGACGGCACGCCGTTCGATGCGGAGGCGGTGAAATTCACCTTCGACCGGATGCTCGACCCGGACCACCCGCAGCACGGCACGGGCCCCTTTCCCCTCGCCTTCTTCTTTTCCATGGTCGAGGCCGTCGAGACCCCCGATCCGATGACCGTGACGTTCCAGCTGAAGGAGCCGTTCGCGCCATTCCTGTCCAATCTGGCCTACCCGACCGGCCTGATCGTCTCCCCGTCGGCCGTTGCAGAAAGCGGCCAGGGCTTTGCCCGCGCGCCCGTCGGAACCGGGGCATTCCGCTTCACCGAATGGACACCGGACGAGGCTGTCACCCTTGCCCGCAACCCCGATTACTGGGATGGCACGCCATCGATGGAGACGGTCGTCTTCCGACCGATCCCGGACGCCGCCGCCCGTGCTTCCGACATGCTGTCGGGGGGTATCGACATCATGGCCGAGGTGCCGCCCGCGAGCCTCGCCGCCTTCCGCGACAACCCCAATTTCGTCGTCCACGAGGAAACCGGCCCGCATCTCTGGTTCCTGATCCTCAACACAAGGGAAGGCCCCTTCTCGGACAAGCGCGTTCGCCAGGCGGTCAACTACGCCATCGACAAGGAGAGCCTCATCGAGGACGTCCTGCAGGGCACAGCGGAGATCGCCGCCGGCCCCATTCCGCCAGCCTTCGACTGGGCCAATGACGGTTCCGTTCAGCCCTACCCGCACGATCCGGAGAAGGCGCGCGAGCTGATCCGGCAGGCCGGCGTCGAGGGCGCTTCCCTCACCTTCTACGTTGCCGAGGGCGGGTCCGGCATGCTCGATCCCGTGGCCATGGCCGAAGCCATCCAGGCTGATCTGAAGGCGGTCGGGCTCAATGCCCGGATCGAGACCTATGAGTGGAATACCTTTCTTTCCAACGTCAATCCGGGGCTCGCGGGCAAGGCCGACATGGCCGAGATGGCGTGGATGACCAACGACCCCGACACCTTGCCCTTCCTGGCACTGCGCAGCGATGCCATGCCGGAGACGGGCGGTTTTAATGCGGGCTATTACGCCAACGCCGAAGTCGATCGCCTGCTCGCCGAAGCCCGCCGGACGACCGACCCCGCAGCTCGCGGCGCCCTCTACAACCGGGTGCAGGCGATCATCCACGAGGATGCGCCTTGGGCCTTCATCGCCAACTGGAAGCAGAACGCCGTCGCCACGACGGCGATAGAGAATTTCGACCTGGAGCCGAGCTTCCTCATGCTCCTGCGCGGCGTCTCCAAGGGGTAGCTCCCCCGGCAACCGGCATCGGCGGGCGGCGCGCTCGCCGATGCCGGACTCCGTGCGCCCTCGGCCGACAAATCATCTGCCGCAACACAAGCAAAACCAAGCAGATCGGATTCTTTGAACGACTCTAAACTGGACTTTAAGAGTTGACTTTACACCGGCCCAAGTTCTAGCCCGAAACGACAGTCACGGGCTGACGGCTCGCCCCTGGCAATTTGGCAGAAGCCGGACAGGCGTTCGGCCAGAACTGGAGCACGACCATGAACTCTCTCCGCCCGATGGCCCGAACCGGCCTCGCCGCCCTTTCCGGCGTCTTCCTGCTGGCAGTTGCCCCGTCGGCCCTCGCCGCCGACGACGCGCCGGACAAGGCCGCGGTTCTCGCGAACTATTCCGACATCGCGCTTGCCGGCTATCAGGACGCGCTGGCTGCGGCGAAGACGCTCGACGAGGCGACCGACGCCCTGATCGCCGATCCCAGCGAAGCGACCCTGAAGGCCGCCCGTGACGCATGGCGCGCTGCCCGGCCGAGCTACCAGGAGACCGAGGCCTTCCGCTTCGGCAATCCGATTGTCGACGACTGGGAAGGCCGCGTGAATGCCTGGCCGCTGGACGAGGGGCTGATCGATTACGTCGCGGGCACCTACGGCACCGAGTCCGACGCGAACAATCTCTACACCGCCAACGTCATCGCCAACCCGTCGATCACCATCGGCGGCGAGACCATCGACGCCTCGACCATCACGCCCGAACTCCTTCAGGACAAGCTGCAGGAAGCCGGCGGCGTCGAGGCGAATGTCGCCACCGGCTACCATGCGGTCGAGTTTCTGCTCTGGGGCCAGGACCTGAACGGCACGGATGCCGGCGCCGGCGAGCGCCCGCACACCGATTTTGCCAGCGGCGACGACTGCACGGGCGGCAATTGCGACCGGCGCGGCCAGTATCTCGACGCGGCCACAGACCTGCTGGTCACCGATCTGGAAGAGATGGTCGGCAATTGGGAAGAGGACGGCGCGGCCCGCAAGGCTCTGCTCGATTCCCCCGAGAACGGCATTTCCGCGATCCTCACCGGCATGGGGTCGCTCTCCTATGGCGAACTGGCCGGCGAGCGCATGAAGCTCGGCCTGCTGCTGCACGATCCGGAGGAGGAGCATGACTGCTTCTCCGACAACACCCACATCTCGCACCTCCACGACGCCATCGGCATTCGCAACGTCTATACCGGCCGCTACGAGCGCACGGACGGAACGATTGTCGAGGGCCCGTCCGTTTCCGACCTCGTTGCCGCCAGCGCGCCGGAGATCGATCAGGAGCTGCGCGCCAAGCTCGACGCGACGGTGTCCGCGATGGAGACGATGGCCAAGGCGGCCGAGGACGGCGAGGCCTACGATCAGCAGATCGGCGAAGGCAACGACGAGGGCAACGCCCGCGTCCAGGCCGCGATCGACGGCCTGGTCGACCAGACCCGCGCCATCGAGCGTGCCGTCGCGGCGCTCGATCTGGGCAATGTCAGCATCGAGGGCTCCGACAGTCTGGACAACGTCAACGCCGTCTTCCAGTAAGCTGCAGCGCCACCGCCGGCGGCCCCAGGGATCGTCGGAGGTGGCCTTGACCGCGCCGACGAGACCCTTCGCCGCAGTGCGGCTGGCGCGATAATCGACAATACCGGGGCGCGGCGGGTTCGCCGCGTCGATATCGGGAGAGGCGAATGCGCTTCGCCGCAGGCATGGCAATCTTCGCGGCGGCGCTGACCGTGCCGCTGGCGCTTCCGATCGGCGCCGCCATCGGGCTGGACCGGCCGGTCCGCGATGACCTGACCCCGAAGGATCTGGCCCGTGTCCGGGTGGTCACGGCCCCGACCAGCGACTTCACCAGACCGGAAGATTTCGAGGCGATGCCCGGCGGTGGCGCGACCTCGACCAAGCTCGTCAATCGCGATTCCTTCAGCCAGGTGTCGGCCAACCAGACCTTCGCCGGCGAAGACCGCTTCAAGCTGGGCAATGCCCTTTTCCGCAAGCTCTGGGTGTCCTCGCCCTCCTCGACCGAGGCGTCCGATGGTCTCGGGCCGCTGTTCAATGCCCGCTCCTGCCAGAGCTGCCATATCAAGGACGGTCGCGGCCGCCCGCCCCGGCCCGGCGAAGACGCGGTCTCCATGTTCCTGCGCCTGTCGGTGCCCCCCTCGACGGAAGAAGAGCGCCGCAAGCTCGCCACGCACGAACTCAGCCGCATTCCCGAGCCAACCTATGGCGGCCAGTTCCAGACCTTCGCCACGCCGGGCCTGAAGCCCGAGGGCCGCGTCGTCATCGACTATGACGAGCGCGACGTCACCCTTGCCGACGGCACCAACGTCTCGCTGCGCCACCCGACCTATTCCGTCGCCGATCTCGCTTATGGGCCGATGGCCGGGAATGTCCTGATGTCGCCGCGGGTCGCCCCGCCGATGATCGGGCTCGGCCTCGTCGAGCAGATCGAGCCCGCCGACATCCTCGCCTTCGCCGACCCGAACGACTCCGATGGCGATGGTATTTCCGGCAAGCCGTCCATGGCGCGTGACCCGAAGACCGGCGAGCCGGTCCTCGCCCGCTTCGGCTGGAAGGCGACCATCCCAACCATAGAGACCCAGACGGCCGAAGCCTTTTCCGGCGACATCGGGATCTCGACACCGCTGGTCACCGATGCCTTCGGCGAATGCTCGATTGCCCAGACCGTCTGCCGCGACGCGCCCTCCGGCGTGCAGCCGCGCCTCGGCGAGGTGGAGGCGCCCGATCCGATCCTCGGGCTCGTCACCTTCTATTCGCAGAATCTCGCGGTCCCGGCCCGGCGCGACGTCGATGCGCCGGAGGTCCTGAAGGGCAAGCAGCTCTTCTACGATGCCGGCTGCGCCGCCTGCCACACGCCGAAATTCGTCACCTCGCGCAATGCCGAGGACAAGGCGCTGCGCTTCCAGCTGATCTGGCCCTATTCCGACTTCCTGCTGCACGACATGGGTGACGGCCTTGCTGACGGCCGCCCGGTGGGCGACGCGAACGGCAAAGAATGGCGCACCCCGCCTCTGTGGGGCATCGGGCTCACCGAGACCGTCAACGGCCACACGATGTTTCTGCACGACGGCCGCGCCCGCAATCTGACCGAAGCGATCCTGTGGCATGGCGGCGAAGGCCAGGCCGCGCGCGACGCCTATGCTGCGATGGACAAGGCCGACCGCGACGCGCTGCACGCTTTCCTGGAGTCCCTATGATCGCCTCTCTGTCCCGCCGCGCGCTTGTCGGCCTTGCGCTCCTGTTTGCCGGCGCCACGGCCTCGCACGGCCAGGAGGACGGCACGGCCGAGCCGTCCCGCGCGACGGAGGCCGAGAAACTGGCGGTCGTCGCCAACGCCATCGACGGCTTCATCCGGCCCGGCTATGCGCGATTCCACGACCACGCCGCGGCCGCCGCGAGCGCCATGGATAGTCTCTGCAGCGAACCGGGCGACACCACGCTGCAGGACGCCCGCGACCGCTTCGCCGATCTCGCGGCGAGCTGGTCGCGCATCGAGTTCGTCCGCTTCGGCCCGGTCATGGCCGACAACCGGCTGGAGAAGATCCTGTTCTTCCCCGACCGCCGCGGCATCGCCCTCCGCCAGATCCAGGGCATTCTCGGCGGCGAGGACGAGACAGCGACCACGCAGCAGCGCCTCGCCGACAAGTCGGTCGCCGTCCAGGGGCTGGGTGCGCTGGAATTCGTCCTGCACGGGACGGATGCCGAGACGCTCGCAACGGATCGGGGCGGCTTTCGCTGCATCTACGGCCGCGCCATCGCCCGCAACCTTTCCTCCATCGCCGGCGAACTCGACGCCGCCTGGTCCCCGGACGCTGGTATAGCCGCCCGCCTGACGGCGCCGGACGCCGCCGATCCGGCCTGGCGCAGCGCCGAGGATTCGCTGCAGGAAATCGTCGGCATCTTCATTCATGGCTTCGAGGCGATCCGCGACCTGCGGCTGCGCCCGGCAATGGGCGAAAGCGCCGAGGCTGCGAAGCCCAATCTCTTCCTGTTTCGTCGCTCCGAACTCGCGCTGGCGTCCCTGCGCGCCAATTTCGCCGGCATGAACGACCTTTTCGCCGCATCGAAGCTCGCTGCCCTCCTGCCCGCGCCGCAGGCCTATCTGGCAGATTCGATCCTGTTCGAATTCGCCAACGCCGACCGCACCCTGTCCGAACTCGCGCCGCCGCTGACGGACGTCGCAAGCGAACCCGACAAGCGTCAGGGGCTGACCTATCTCCTGATCGTCACCGACAGTTTGCAGAGCCAGTTCGCCGAACAGGTCTCGCCCATTCTCGGCCTGTCCGCCGGCTTCTCGGCCCTCGACGGCGATTGAGGGGCGCTCACGCCGAACCAACGCAGGCGCTGCCCATGGCAGGCGCCGGGAATTGTCTCATGTCCATCCGCCCGCATCCCGCCAGCCGCGGCATCCTTCTCGACCGTCGGCGCTTTCTCGCCGGTGCCGGAGCCGCCTTCGTCGGGGGCTTGACTGCCCGTTCTGCCGCTGCACTTGAGCGAACCGACGCCCTGTTCGGCGCCTCCTGCCGCCGGCCGGACGGCAGCTATGGCTGTGCGATCTTTTCCGAGCGCGGCGAGATCGTCTCGACCGTCTCCCTGCCCGATCGCGGCCACGACGTCGCCTACGATCCCGTCCGTCGCCGCGCGGTGGTCTTCGCCCGCCGCCCGCGCACCTTCGCCATCGTCTTCGATCCCGTCAGTGGCGAGACACTCCAGACCCTGACCTCGATCGAAGGCCGGCATTTCTTCGGCCACGGCTTCTTCTCGCCCGACGGCGCGCTGATGTACGCCACCGAAAACAACTACGACGCGGCGCACGGCGTGATCGGGGTCTACGACGTCGCGGCCGGCTACCGGCGCATCGGCGAGTTCGATTCCCACGGCATGGACACCCACGAGGCGCTGCTGATGCCCGACGGAGAGACCATCGTCGTCGCCAATGGCGGCATCGAGACCCACCCCGATTACGGCCGGCAGAAACTGAACCTTGCCACCATGGAGCCGTCCATCGCCTTCATCGATCGGCGCAGCGGCGACCTTCTCGACCGGCAGCTGCTGCCCTCGCATCTGCACAAGCTGTCGCTGCATCACATCGCCGTCGATGCGCAGCACCGGGTCTGGTTCGGCGGCCAGTATCAGGGCGCATCCGGCGACGCGCCGCCGCTGGTGGGCTTTGCCGAAGCCGGCAGGCCGTTGGCCCTCACCGCCATGCCGGAAACCGATCTCGCCGGCCTCGGCAATTATATCGGCTCGGTCGCCACCAGCCGCGACGGCGCCCGCGTCGCGGTCTCCTCGCCGGTCGGCAATACGATGCTGATCCTCGAGGCCGCCACGGGCGACATCCTCTCCCGCCATGCCCTGCGCGACGGCTGCGGCCTCGCCGCTGCCGGTTCCGGCTTCATGGCGACCAGCGGCGCCGGCGACATCGTCCGTCTCGAAGACGACGACACCCCGACCCGGGCCGACCTCGAATGGGACAACCACATCCTGACGCTTGACGCGGTGGGCTGACCCGGCGGACGATCCTCCTTCGCAATCAAGGAGGTCACGTCCATGTCCCTGCTCGTTCCCGTCATCCTCGGCTCGGTGCGCACCGAACGGCAGGGCATCAAGGCGGCGAAATTCGTCATCGCGAAGCTGCGCGAACGTGGGCACGAACCGGTGCTGGTCGACCCGATGGAGCTCGACCTGCCGCTCCTCGACAGGATGTACAAGGAATATCCGCGCGGCGAGGCACCGGAGAAGCTGGAGCGGCTGGCCGACCTCTATCGGCGGGCCGACGGCTTCGTCGTCGTCAGCGCCGAATACAACCAGTCGGTTCCGCCGGCGCTGAAGAACACGCTCGACTATTTTCTCGAGGAGTATTTCTGGCGCCCCTCGACGATCGTCTCCTATTCCGCCGGCCGGTTCGGCGGCGTCAGGGCGGCGATCGCGCTGCGCCCGATCCTCGCGGAAATGGGCATGCCCAGCCTGCCGTCGATCCTCGCCATTCCCTCCATCGGCAAGTCGCTGGGCGAGGACGGCGCCGCCACGGAGGACTGGATCGACCGCTCGGCTGCAAAATGGCTCGACGAATTCGAATGGTACGCCACGGCGCTGAAGGCCAAGCGCGAGGCCGACGGCACCCCGTCCTGAGCCAGGCCGGCAGTAACTTCCCCTCGTCATCGCACTCTGCCATGATCGCCCCGGATGCAGGGCCATGGTCGGGAGACGGACGATGCCGGGTCGGCTGACATTCTACCACAATCCACGCAGCCGGGCCGCGATGGTCCGGTGGATGCTCGAGGAAGTCGGCGCCGAGCACGACATCGTGCCGATCGATTTCGAAGCGGGCGACAATCGCCGCCCGGACTTCCTGACAATCAATCCCATGGGCAAGATCCCGGCGCTGGTGCTGGACGACGGCACCGTGATCACCGAGACGCCCGCCATCATCGCCTGGCTCGCCGATGCCTATCCCGCCGCCGGCCTCGCGCCCCGTCAGGACCGCCCCGAGCGCGGCAGCTATTATCGCTGGCTGTTCTTCGGCGGAAGCTGCTTCGAACCGGCGCTGACCGAGACGATGATGCGCAAGGATGCCGTCCCCCTGTCGAAATCCACCGTCGGGTGGGGCTGCTACAACGACGTGATCGACACGCTGGAAGCCGCATTGTCGCGCGGCCCCTACCTGCTGGGGGAGCATTTCTCCGCCGCCGATCTCTATATCGGCGCGCAATTGAGCTGGGCGGGCATGATCGGCGCACCCCGTATCGGCGACAGCACGCCCATCCAGGCCTATGTCGAGCGAGTCATCGACCGCGACGCCTTCCGGCGGTCGATGCGTCCGCTCTGACCCGTCTCACACCGCCGGAGCGCGGCTCGCCTCGGCCAGGAACGTCCAGACATAATCGGCGAAGGATCGCCAGCACTCGATCTCGAAGCGCTGTTCGCCGGTCCGCCACAACACAATCTCCGCCTTCGACAGCACCGTGCGGCTGCAGGCCCCGACCGGAAAACTGACCGGCCGGATATCCTGCGGACAGCCGGCGGCAACGACCGCTTCGGCGGCCGGCCCGTGGGCCACGATCGCGACATTGCGATGGGAAATATCGACCACGGCGATACCGGAGACCGCGACGAGCGACTCGGCCAAGGGCCCATCCGACGCGGCGAGGGATTCCGCCGCCTCGCTCTCGTCAATAATCAGCCATTCGTCCGGTCCGAGCCAGAGCGCCGATACGCCGCCCTGCCGGGCGCTCGTCTTCGGCCGCACGGGCAGTTCCAGGCCGAGCGCGGTACCGGCGACGGCGATGGCATCGCCCCTCGCCCGCAGGATCAGACGGCGGCGTGGCGCGGCCGGAACCAGCGTCACGCCGGGCCCGCTGGCCTGGCGACCGTCGAGCGGCGAGAGCCGCCGCGGCATGTCGCCGGTCCTGCCGGCCCCATGCGCCGGCGTTGCCCCCTTCGGTCCATCCGTCTGCGCATCAACCATGCAGTCGCTCCCCGTCCGGATCGAAGAACACCGGCTCCGTCACTTCCACCGCGATCGTCTCCGTAGGCATGGGCACGTAGAGGGTCTGGCCCACCAGCCTGCGCCCGTCCTTGACCATCGCCAGCGCGATGGACCGCCCCAGCGTCTGCGAGCGATAGGCCGAGGTCACATGGCCGAGCATCGTCATCGGCACGCGCTGGTTCAGGTCGGCAACGAGCTGCGCGCCCTCTTCCAGAACCGTCAGCGGATTGGCGGTCTTCAGGCCGACAAGCTGCTTGCGGCCCGGGCCCGAGAGGTCCGGTCGCTCCAGCCCGCGCTTGCCGACGAAATCCGCCTTCTTGCGCGACACCGCCCACGCCATGCCGGCGTCGGCCGGCGTTACCGTCCCGTCCGTCTCCTGGCCGACGATGATGTAGCCCTTCTCGGCCCGCAGCACATGCATGGCCTCGGTGCCGTAGGGCTCGACGCCCAGGCTGCGTCCCCGTTCGCGCAACGCATCCCAGACGCTGCGGCCGTAATCCGAAGGCACGTTGATCTCGAAGCCGAGCTCGCCGGTGAAGGACACCCGGAACAGCCGGCAGGGCAGACCCATGAAGCGGCATTCGGCGACGGACATATGCGCGAAGGCGTCCGGCCCGATGTCCAGCCCTTCGACGAAGGGCGCGATCAGGTCCCGCGCCCGCGGCCCCTGCACGGCGATCACCGCCCATTGCTCGCTGATCGAGCTTGTCCAGACTGCCATCTCCGGGAATTCGGTCTGGCGGTAATCCTCCATGAGGTTGAGCACGCGCGGCGCACCGCCCGTCGTCGTGGTGACGTGAAAGCGGTCCTCGGCGATCTTCGCAACGATGCCGTCGTCGATGATGAAGCCGGCCTCGTTCAGCATCAGCGCATAGCGGCACTTGCCCACGGCGAGCCGCGACAGCGGCGTCGCATACATCAGATCGAGAAACGCTCCCGCATCGGGGCCGACCAGTTCGATCTTGCCGAGCGTCGAGGCATCGAAGAGACCCGCCGCCTCGCGCACTGCGCGGCATTCGCGGTCCACCGCCGCGTGCTTGTCGGCGCCGCGCGGGAAATACCAGGCGCGCTTCCACATGCCGACATCCTCGAAGACCGCGCCGTCTGCCGCCGCGCTCTCGTGGATCGGCGTCTGCCGGGTCGGATCAAACAATGCCCCCTGTGCAAAGCCCGCAATGGTGCCGAAGGACACCGGCGTGAAGGGCGCGCGGAAGGTGGTCAGCCCCACCTCCGGCATTGGCCGGCTGAGTGTCTCGGCCGCGACCCCAAGCCCGTGAATGTTCGACGTCTTGCCCTGGTCAGTCGCCATCCCGGTGGTGGTGAAGCGCTTGATATGCTCGACCGACCGGAAACCCTCGGCGACCGCGAGACGGATGTCGCGGGCCGTCACGTCGTTCTGGAAGTCGACAAAGGCCTTCACGGCCTTGCCTGGACCGGCCGCCGGCGTCGCCCCGGCCATGCCGCCCCCGAACCCGGCCGCGCCGTCAACCGTGACCGACTCCGCCGCAGCGTCATCACCGCCAGCGGCGGCGCGACCGGCGCGGCGTGCGCCCGCAATGGTTTCGGCGAGATCGAACTGGCCGGCAGCCGCCCCGACGCTGACGCAGGCCTGCACCGGCTCGGAGGGCACATAGGCCTGCAGGTCGGCGTCGAAGGCGAGCTTGCCGCGCGATTGCGAGAACAGATGCACCGACGGCGTGAAGCCGCCCGACATCAGCAGCGCATCGCAGTCGAAGCTGCGATTGTCGTGGCCCGAGCGCAGCTCCTCGATGGTGATCCCGCGGATCCGGCGCCGGCCGCGTACGCTCTTCACGCCATAGCCGCAGAGCACCTCGATGCCCTCAGCCCGCGCTGCGCCCGTAAGACCCGCCCCCGGTTCGTCGCGCAGATCGACGATGGCCGGCACGTCCACACCGGCGCGCTTCAGATCCAGCGCCGTGGCATAGGCGGCGTCATGGGCTGTGAAGACGCAGACCCGCTCGCCCACCGCGACGCCGTAATGGTTGAGATAGAGCCGCGCCGCACCTGCCAGCATGATTCCCGGCCGGTCGTTGTCCGGAAACACCAGCGGCCGCTCGATGGAGCCGGTCGCCAGCACCACCTGTTTCGCCCGCACCTGCCACAGCCGCTCGCGCGGCAGGGCCGGGTCAGGCTGCGCCAGATGCTCGGTCACCTGTTCGCAGAGCGCGACCATGTTGTGATTGTAATAGCCGAAGGCGGTGGTGCGGGGCATCACCCGCACATTCGGCATCGCCGCGAGACGGGCCACCGCATCGGCGACCCAGTCCATCGCCGGCACGCCGTCGATCGTCGTGCCGCTTTCGGCCCGCAGCCAGCCGCCGAAACCGGCATTCTCGTCGCAGATCAGGACGCTTGCCCCGCTCGCGCCGGCCTCGAGCGCCGCGGCAAGACCCGCTGCGCCCCCGCCCGCAACGAGCACGTCCACATGCGCGAAGCGATTGGCGTAAGTGTCGGTGTCGGGCGCATCCGGCGCCCGGCCAAGCCCCGCGGCGGCCCGGATATAGGGCTCGTAGACCCGGTGCCAGAAGGTCTTCGGCCACATGAAGGTCTTGTAGTAGAAGCCCGCCGTCAGGAAGCGCGAGAACAGACCGTTGACGGCGCCGACATCGAAATCGAGCGACGGCCAGCGATTCTGGCTGACGGCCTCCAGCCCGTCATGGAGCGGCTGCATGGTGGCGCGGATATTGGGCGTGCGCCGTGCCGCGTCGCGGCGGATCTCGACCAGCGCATTGGGCTCCTCCGGCCCCGAGCCGACGATGCCGCGCGGCCGGTGATACTTGAACGAGCGGCCGGTCAGATGGATGCCGTTCGCCAGCAGCGCCGAGGCCAGCGTGTCGCCTTCGCGGCCCGCATAGCGCTGGTCGTCGAAGCTGAAGGCAATGCGCCGGGCATTGCCGAGACGGCCGGCCTCGGGAAGTCGCCGCGACGTCATTGGCCCGTCTCCCTGCCACCGACATTGAGCCCGTCGGCGCCGATGGTTGCCGGCGTGGCGCCCGCGCCGAGAGGATCGAGGGCAAGGCCATGCTCGGCGGCGATGTCCGGCTTCGGCTCGCCGGCCTTGTAGAAGGCGAGAAACCGGTCGGACACGGAATGCCGGGCGGCGTTGAAGAAGCGACCGCAGCCATGCACATGCCGCCAGCGCTCGAACACCACGCCGCGCGTGTTGGTGCGCAGATAAAGGGATTCCGCGACCGCCCGCCCGGCGTCGAGCTCCGCGGAGGGCCGCGCGATATGCGCTTCGCCGGCATGGCGGAACTCCGGTTCCGGCCGGTCGTCCTCGCAATAGGGGCAGTGGATCAGCAGCATCGTCCGCCTTTCCGCGCTAGTGGGCGACGGCGGCCGCGGCCGCCTCGTCGATGAAGCGCCCGGTCTCGTAGCGGTCGAGGCTGAAGGCGGCATTGATGGGATGCGGCTCGTCCCGCGCGATCGTGTGGGCGAAGACATGCCCGGAGCCCGGCGTCGCCTTGAAGCCGCCGGTGCCCCAGCCGCAATTGACGTAGAGCCCCGGCACGGGCGTCTTCGACAGGATCGGCGAGCGGTCCGGCGTCACGTCGACGATGCCGCCCCAGGTCCGCAGCATCCGCATGCGCCGGAAGATCGGGAACATCTCGGCGATCGCGTCGAGCGTGTGGTTGAAGATCGAGAGGCTGCCGGTCTGCGAATAGGACGGATACTGGTCGGTGCCCGCCCCGATCACCAGCTCGCCCTTGTCCGACTGGGAGACATAGGCGTGGACGGTGTTCGACATCACCACGCAGGGAAAGCACGGCTTCACCGGCTCGGAGACCACCGCCTGGAGCGGGAAGCTCTCGATCGGCATGCGCACGCCGGCCATGTCCATGACGACGGAGGTGTTGCCCGCCGCCACGACGCCGACCTTGCGGGCGCCGATGAAACCGCGCGAGGTCTCGACGCCCGCCACACGGCCGTCGGCGCTGCGCCGGATGCCGGTGACCGTGGTGTTCTGGAGGACATGCACGCCGCGGGCCGAGGCCGCGCGGGCATAGCCCCAGGCGACGGCGTCATGCCGGGCGGTGCCGCCGCGCCGTTGCAATGCGCCGCCGATCACCGGATAGCGCGTGTTCGTCGAGATGTTCAGCGGCGGGCAATAGGCCTTGCACTCGTCCGGCGTCAGCCATTCGTTGTCGACGCCGTTCAGCCGGTTGGCGTGAATGTGGCGCTGGGCGCCCTGCCGGTCGTGCTCGTTGTGCGACAGCATCAGGACGCCGCGGGGCGAGAACATGACGTTGTAATTGAGGTCCTGGGAGAGGCCCTCCCACAGATTGACCGCGTGGTCGTAGAGCGCGGCGGATTCGTCATAGAGATAGTTGGAGCGGATGATCGTGGTGTTGCGGCCGGTGTTGCCCCCGCCGAGCCAGCCCTTCTCGATCACCGCGATGTCGGTGATGCCGTGCTCCTTGGCGAGATAATAGGCCGTGGCCAGCCCATGGCCGCCGGCGCCGACGATGACCACGTCGTAGGTCTTGCGCGGTTCGGGCGAGGCCCATTGCTCGGTCCAGCCGGAATGGCTGCGCATCGCTTCGCGTGCCAGCGCAAAGGCCGAAAATCGTCGCATAATTCGCCCCGCATCCGAATGGCGCACGATCAAGGACACCGTCCGCCCGTCAGGTGTAGCGCCGCCCTGCCCGCTGGAGCAATGGCCGCACTCCTCATGTCTAGCGGGGATCGCGCCGCACCATGCTCCGATTGCGACGGCCGGTGACGCAGCGACGAAATGCCGGCGGCGACGGCGCGGGGTCCGCGATCGCCGCCGGCCCTGGCGCTCTTACATCACCGGTCGGCGGGACCGGCCGACGAAACCGCCGGCCGCGCCGACCAGCAGCCCGAGCAGCAATGCGACGAAGGCACCGAAGGAGGCGGAGGACACCACCTGCGCCGCCTCGGCCGCGGCGCGCCGGGCATCGCGCTGCGCCTCGTCGAAACGCTGCTGGAACGCCTGCAGCCGCTGGCGCGCCTGCGCCGTCGGGATGCCCGCTCCGTCGGCAATCGCCTGCACGGCGGCCGTGCGCTCGTCGGACGTGGCATCCTCGGCAAGTCCGGCGGCGATCGTCGTCACCGCGCCGGCAAGATCGACAGACCCGGCCGGCGCAGCGGGGCTCGCTACATTCGCCTCACCGTCGCCCGCCACGCCGTCTTCGCCGTCAGGTCCTGCGGCGTCGGTCGCCGCCTGCGGGGCCGGGGCGGCCGCCGCGCGATCGAGAAGCTGCGCGACCTCGCGGCGGATCGGATCGGGAAGCCCCGAATCCGATCGCGGTGCGGCCGTGGCGGCGGCCTGGGTCAGCCCCTGAATCGAGCTGCCGATCGCACCGAAGGCGCCGCCCACCACGGCCGAGGCACCGCTGGTCAGGAGAAACACCACCACCAGCGTGGAAGTGGCCCAGGTGATGACGCCGTGCAGAACTGCATCGGTTCGAGAGACGCTGCCGGACAGGCGGCCGGCAGTATAGGCGCCGACGAACAGGCCGATCAGGACCACCGCGATGGTCCACAGCCCCCCGGCGGACAGGAGCGCACCTGCATCCCCGGCGGCGGCAGCCTCGATGCTGGAAAGGCCGATGCCCAGGCCCAGCAGGCCGAGCATGAACTGCAGCGCCATCGCCAGCAGCGAACCCGCGACGATCGCCCCCCAGGAGATGCGCGGCAAGGCCTGTGCAGAGGCCGAAGCCATTGTCCGCTCGCGTCGAATGTCACTCATGTTATGTTGTGTCCCGCTCAGGTGGCCTAGGGTCAGTTTCGCAACCCTAGGCAATTTTGCACTGCACTTGAAGCAGCGAAGGCTGCGCGGGCGCATATACTCTTGGTGGATACGATATCCATCGTGAAATCGCGATTGCCTGCCGGCCCCTGTTCTGGGGCGGACACGGCGAGACCGATGCAACATGGCCGGAACACCGGCGGGTGGGCGAAAGGACGGAGAAACCAGGAATGAACGGATTTCCACGCAAGCTCGCCATCGGCCTCGCCGCCGGCCTCATCGCCGTATCGGCCACGGGATCTGCCGCGGCAAACAGCGATACGCCCCGGATCGCACTCGCCAACATCTACTATCTCGATACGTCCGGCGAGCCGGGCGACAGGACGGCGGAACATGCCGCACGGATCGCGCTGTTCGAATCGAAACTCGGCGAGGGCCTCGCCGACCGCGCTGCCTACGAGGTCGTCGCGCTGACCTGCGGCCAGCCCGAATGCAGCGTCGGCACGCTCAGTGTCGAAAAGGCGGTCGAGGCCGCGGCGGCGCTCGAGGTGGACTATCTCCTGCTCGGGGCCTTCCAGAAGGTCTCGACGCTTGTCGGCATGGGCCGCGTCGACATCATCGACATCGAGGATCGCAGGGACGTCTTCAGCCGCGTCCTCTCGTTTCGCGGCGACACCGACGAGGCCTTCGTCAGGGTCGCCGACTTCGTGGTGACGAATGTCTCCCAGGCCGATTTCGATGCCGCTGGCCCCGGTCCCGCCGGCGCTGCGAACCGCTGACGCGATTCGGCACGGCCAGTGTGGCCGGACGACCTCGACAAGAAGGCGATCATCTGCTATCGGCCAGCGCGCTTCGAAGCAACACGCTCCGCGGCACAGCTTTTCTCGTCCCTATACGGCCCGTCCACACTTCAGAAACGGAACACCCCTGTGCAGGTAGTTGTACGCGACAACAACGTCGACCAGGCGCTTCGCGCGCTCAAGAAGATGATGCAGCGCGAAGGAATCTTCCGCGAAATGAAGATGCGCGGCGCGTTCGAGAAGCCCTCCGAGAGGCGGGCCCGCGAGAAGGCCGAGGCGGTCCGCCGCAGCCGCAAGCTGGCCCGCAAGCAGGCCCAGCGCGAAGGCCTGCTGGCCGGCGGCCGCGTTCACTAAGCAGCCGTAATTTCGACCGTTTTGGCGATTCAAGTGCGGCGGCCGGCCTCCGGCCGCCGCCTTTCGTCGTTTGCGGCGCAACCGCATGCATGGCATAGGACAGTTCGGTTTGCCGTCGCGCGGGGCGAGCGTCCCAGGCGATCCGAACGTCCGAACCGTCTCTTGAGGAACAGTCCGTCGATGCCGCAGCTTTCCCACCCGATCGCCCTTCACCCGGCCGACCATTGCGCGCCGCATGAACCCGCCGGTCGCGCGGCTGGACTTCTGCGGGCAACCGCGGCGCTCGGGCTGATCGCGATTCTCTCCGCCTGCCAGACCGCCGACGGCCCCGCCGTGACCGCGATCGCGCTCGACCAGAACCAGGGTCTCGAGCAGAACCTGGCTTCGCTCAGCCAGACGGTGGACGCCAATCCGCGGGACCCCGAAGCCTACAATGTGCGCGGCACCGCCTATGGCCGCGCCGGCAACTACAAGGCCGCGATCGCCGATTTCACCATGGCGTTGCAGCTCGACCCGAATTTCCATCAGGCCTATGCCAACCGCGCGCTGGTCTACCGTCAGACCAACGAGCCGCTGAAGGCCGTCGAGGACTACAACGCCGCCCTGCGGATCAACCCGAACTACGATTCCGCCTATATCGGCCGTGGCAATGTCTACCGCGTGGCCGGTCGCAACCGCGAGGCGCTGGCCGACTTCCAGCGCGCCATCGACCTGAACACCACAGACCCGCGCGCCTATCACAATCGCGGCCTGCTCTATCAGAAGGACGGCCAGCACAAGCAGGCGATCGAGGACTTCTCGACGGCCATCTCGCTGCAGGCCAACGCCTCGGAGCCCTATTCGGGACGCGGCGTCTCCTATCTCGCCCTCGGCGACGAGGAGAATGCCTTCACCGACTTCAATACCGCCCTGAAGCTCGACGACACCAAGGCCGAGTACTGGACCAACCAGGCGCTGGTCTATGAGCGGCGCGGCGAGACCAAGCGCGCCTTCCAGTCCTATGCGCGCGGCGCGCAGATCGACCCTAAATACGTGCCGGCCAAGGACGGCATGGCCCGCACGCGCGGCGGCAACGCCGCCTGATCAATACGAAGCCCGGCCGCGCAAGCGGTCGGGCCGGCTCTCCCCGGCGATCGGGAGAGCGTCCGTGACCTCCGCGATCACGGCCATTTCAAAATGACATCATCCGTCACGGAACAGGAAGGCTCCTGCGCTGTTCTCCCCGGCGAACGGGACAGAACAATGCAAGGAATGCCCTTATGATTTCCAGAATTTCGAGCCTCGCCATCGCAGCCACGCTCGCCGCGGCACCGTTCGCCGCAACCTCCGCCCAGGCGGCAGAAGTGAAGGCCGGCGTGCTCGGCTGCCACAGCGACGGCGCGACGGGCTTCATCGTCGGATCCTCCGAGGATCTGGTCTGCGAGTTCACGCCGGCCGGTGACGGCCCCGTCGAGCTCTATGCCGCGACCCTCGACACCTTCGGCCTCGATGTCGGCGTCACCGGCCGCACGGTCATGACCTGGGCCGTCGTCACGGCCGACGGCTACACCTACCAGCCGAACGGCCTCCAGGGCACCTATGTCGGCGCCACGGCGGATGCCTCGACCATCGTCGGCGGCGGTGCCAACGTGCTCGTCGGCGGCGCGCAGGACAGCTATTCGCTGCAGCCGGTCAGCGTCCAGGCGCAGGAAGGCATTAACGCCGCGATCGGCGTGTCGAAGTTCACGCTGACGCCGGCCGAGCCGGTCGTCACCGAGCCGGCCACGGTCGCGGTTCCGGCCGTCCCGGCAGGCCCGGGCGAAGTCCGCCCGAAGTAAGCCGCCCGACCCACGGTCCAGAAACGGAAAAGGCCCTGCCGGCATCGCCGGCAGGGCCTTTTCACATGGGCAGAGCGAAGGGTCGCGAAGACCCTAGTCGTTCAGCGACTTGACGATGTCCTCGACCATCTTCTTGGCGTCCGAGAACAGCATCATCGTGTTGTCCTTGTAGAACAGCGTGTTGTCGATGCCGGCATAGCCGGAGCCGAGCGAGCGCTTGATGAACAGGCAGGTCTGCGCCTGGTCGACGTTCAGGATCGGCATGCCGTAGATCGGCGAGGCCTTGTCGTCGCGCGCCGCCGGGTTGGTCACGTCGTTGGCGCCGATGACGAAGGCGACGTCGGTCTGGGCAAACTCGGAGTTGATGTCCTCCAGCTCGAACACGTCGTCATAGGGCACGTTGGCTTCTGCCAGGAGCACGTTCATGTGCCCGGGCATGCGGCCCGCCACCGGATGGATGGCGTATTTCACCTCGACGCCCTCTTCCTTCAGCTTGTCGGCCATTTCGCGCAGCGCGTGCTGGGCCTGTGCCACCGCCATGCCGTAGCCCGGGACGATGATGACCCGGCCGGCATTCTTCATCAGATAGGCAGCGTCCTCTGCCGAGCCCTGCTTGACCGTGCGGTCGCCCAGATCGTCGGCCCCGGCCGGACCGCTCTCGCCGCCGAAGCCGCCGAGAATGACCGAGATGAACGACCGGTTCATGCCCTTGCACATGATGTAGGACAGGATGGCGCCGGACGAGCCGACCAGCGCACCGGTGATGATCAACGCCAGGTTCTGCAACGTGAAGCCGATGCCCGCGGCGGCCCAACCCGAATAGGAGTTGAGCATCGAGACGACCACCGGCATGTCGGCGCCGCCGATCGGCACGATCAGCAGCACGCCGAGCGCCAGCGCCACCAGGACGATCAGCCAGAACATCACGTGGCTCTCGGTCACGGCAAAGCCGATGACCAGCGCCACCATGACCACGCCGAGCGCGATGTTGATGAGATGGCGCGACGGCAGCATGATCGGCTTGCCGCTCATCCGGCCGTCGAGCTTCAGGAAGGCGATGATGGAGCCCGTGAAGGTAATCGCACCGATCGCCACGCCGATCGACATCTCGACCAGCGCCTGGCCGTGAATGGCGCCGACCGTGCCGATGCCGATGGCTTCCGGCGCATAGAGCGCCGCGGCGGCGACCATCACGGCGGCCAGACCGACCAGCGAGTGGAAGGCTGCGACGAGCTGCGGCATCGCCGTCATCGGAATGCGCTTGGCGACGATCGCGCCGCCGGCACCGCCGATGGCGATACCCAGCACGATCAGCACCAGGCTACCGAAGGACGGACCGGCCAGAAGCAGCGTGGTGACGATGGCAATGGCCATGCCGACCATGCCGAACATGTTGCCCTGACGACTGGTCGTCGGGTGGGAAAGGCCCCGCAGCGCGAGGATGAAGAGCACCCCCGAGACGAGGTACAGGAAGGCGGCGAAATTCTCTGTCATCGGTCGCTACCGCCTCACTTTTCTTTTTTCTTGTACATCGCCAGCATGCGCTGGGTGACGAGGAAGCCGCCGAAGATGTTCACCGACGCCAGGATCAGCGCGATGAAGCCGAAGGTCGTCGCGATGCCCGAGGCGGAGATGCCGACGGCGAGGATCGCGCCGACGATGATCACCGAGGAGATGGCGTTGGTGACCGACATCAGCGGCGTGTGCAGCGCCGGGGTCACCGACCAGACCACGTAGTAGCCGACGAAGATCGCCAGGACGAAGATCGCCAGGTGAAAGACGAAGGGATCGATGCCGGACACGGCATGGCCGACGGCGCCTGCCGCCTCGCCATAGCCTTCGCCGAGCATGCGTTCGACACCGGTGCGCGCGTCGCGGATGGCAACACTGGCATCGTTCAGACGCTGCAGCGTCGCCTGAGCGGTTTCCTCGGCCATTACGCCTCTCCCCCTTCGGTCTTCTCTGCCGCGTCACTTGCCGGCGTGGCAGGTGCGGCCGGCGCCTCGGCGGCGGCGAAGTTCGGATGCACGACCTTGCCGTCGCGGGTCAGCAGCGTCGCCTGCACCAGCTGATCGTCGAAGTCGATCTTCAGCGCCTTGGTTTCCTTGTCGATCATCGTCTCGAGGAAGGTCGCGAGGTTCTTGGCATAGAGCAGCGAGGCGCTCGCCGCGATGCGACCCGGGACGTTGAGATGGCCGATGATCTTGGCCGGCCCGACCTGCGTGACGGTGCCAGCTTCGGC
This sequence comes from Aurantimonas sp. NFXS3, assembly GCF_049132005.1. Lineage (NCBI taxonomy): Bacteria > Pseudomonadati > Pseudomonadota > Alphaproteobacteria > Hyphomicrobiales > Aurantimonadaceae > Aurantimonas > Aurantimonas sp. NFXS3. The sequence goes on along the minus strand of NZ_JAGDDZ010000001.1, from coordinate 383,697 downwards.
ACCCTCGATATTGCCGCCGCGCTCGACGGCGAGATCGACGAGCAGCGATCCCGGCTTCATCGATTCCACCATCGCACGGGTCACGAGGCGCGGTGCCGGCCGGCCCGGGATGAGTGCCGTGGTGATCACCACGTCCTGCTTGGAGATGTGCGATGCGACGAGCTCGGCCTGCTTGGCCTGATACTCCTTCGACATCTCCTTGGCGTAGCCGCCGGCAGTCTCGGCGGCCTTGAACTCGTCGTCCTCGACGGCGATGAACTTGCCGCCCAGGGACTCGACCTGCTCCTTCGCCGCCGGCCGCACGTCGGTGGCCGTGACGATGGCGCCGAGGCGCTTGGCGGTCGCGATGGCCTGCAGACCGGCAACGCCGGCGCCCATGACGAAGACGCGCGCGGCCGGAACTGTGCCCGCCGCAGTCATCATCATCGGAAAGGCCCGGTCGAACTCGGCCGCCGCGTCGATCACCGCCTGGTAGCCGGCGAGATTGGCCTGCGACGACAGGATGTCCATGGACTGGGCGCGGGTGATGCGCGGCATGAACTCCATGGCGAAGGCGAGGACGCCGGCCTCGGCCATGGCCTTGACCTCATCGTCGCGGCCATAGGGGTCCATCGCGGCAATGACCAGCGCGCCCGACTTGTATGACTTCAGCTCATCGGCCGACGGGCGGCGGACCTTCAGCACGACATCGGCGTCGCCGGCATCAGCGGTCGAACCGATGGTGGCGCCGGCGGCCTCGAAGGCCGCGTCGGTAATACGCGAATCGGCGCCCGCGCCGGTTTCCACGACGACCGTGGCGCCCAGACCGGTGAGTTTCTTCACCGTGTCGGGCGAGGCAGCGACACGGGGCTCGCCCGCCTCGCGCTCCTTTGGCACGAACAGTTTCAACGCGTAGGCCTCCCGGAATTGTATTCAGTCATGGGGCAGCCGGCGCGCGGATCGCACCGCTGGCTGCCCGAAGTCGCAACGATCGTCTCAGGCGACGAAGTAGGCGATCACCATGAGGGCGATGAAGGTGCCGAAACCGCCGATGAAGCCACCGCCGGCGAGCAGGCCGACGAGCATACCAAGCATGATCGCGATGACGGCGATCGAGCCCCACTTGGTCGCGACGAGGAAGCCCTCATAGGTCCGCTCGTGCTCGGGATAATCCATCTCGGCCGGATGATCGGTGTCGTAGGTCGGCAGGCCTGCCATTCGAAATTCTCCTGATCGTCAGTCGCTCGGCACATACACGATCCCGCCACAATGTGGCAATGGCAACCGCAATGCAGCATGATCATCCACCGATGCGAAAGCGACCCCTTCCACCTGCGACGGGCTCCGCAACCAAGCGACTGGCATACAAAAATGGCCGGCGCCCGAAGACGCCGGCCATGACGATCGCGGTTGCAATCGGCTGAGAGAGATCAGGCGACCTTGCGGTCCTCGTGACGCCCCTCTTCCACTTCTTCGATGATCTTGGCGACGAAGGCCGGGATGTCGCCCGGGTTGCGCGAGGTGATCAGCGCCTCGTGGACGACGACCTCCTGGTCGAGCCAGTTGCCGCCGGCGTTCTTCACGTCGGTCTTGATCGAGTTGTAGGAGGTGATGTCGCGGCCGCGCACGACGTCCGCCTCGATCAGCAGCCACGGTGCATGGCAGATCGCGGCGAGCGGCTTCTTGGAGTTGAAGAACTCGCGCACGAAGCTGACCACCTTCGGGTCGGCGCGCAGGGCGTCCGGGTTGATCTGGCCGCCCGGCAGGACCAGTGCGTCATAGTCGGTCACGCGCACTTCCGAGAGCGTCTTGTCGACCGTGATCTCCTTGTCCCAGTGATCCTGGTCCCAGCCCTTGATGGTGCCGGATTTCGAGGAGATCACATGAACCTCGGCGCCGGCTTCCTTCAGCTTGGCCAACGGTTCGGTCAGTTCCACCTGCTCGAAGCCGTCGGTGGCCAGAATGGCGATCTTGGATTCCTTGATGCTTGGCATGGTCGTGTCCCTTTCATTCGGCCGAGCGCCGACACGCCATCCTTGAGGGAAAGGCTGCGGACCGGCTCGGCGAGATGTGACGTTCCCCCACCAAACGGGGCCTGGGGCGCCAAGTTCCGCTACTCAACGATCCTGAACGTGTCCGGTGCGTTGAAGATCAGCGAACACGTCTTGGCGTGCAGCGATGTTCCCGCGATAAGCTGTAAGAGGAGGGGGCAGCCGCTGCCGGATTCGGCGGCCGTCCCGAACACGCCAATGCCAGGGGACCGGCCTTTGGGTTTCTCGGATCTCTCGCTGGTTCTGCAGATCGTCGCGGGCCTCGCGTCGCTGTGGGTCAGCTTCGCCTTCGTCGCCGTATGCTTCGTGAATATCCTCGAAGTCCGGCGCCGGCCGACGGCCGTGCCGCGGACGGCGCGCACGATACTGTCCCTGGCTCCGGTCTGGCTGTTCGCGCAGGGCTACATCGCCGCACTGGCCAAATGGTTCACCATCCGCAACGACATCAGCCTTCCGGCCGTCGGCGAACTGGTCCTCGCCCTGACGCCGGGCGTGAACGTCGTCTATGGCTGGGACTGGTTCGTCGACATCCTGTGGTTCAACGGCAAGCTGCTCGCCGCGCTCTTCGGCGGCGATTTCGGCTGAGGAGTTGAAGCGCCACCGGCCTGCTCACTCCGGATCCGGCAGATCGTCGATCGCCGCCACCGCATCGGCAAAGCCGAAGCCCGCCCGTACCATGGCGGCAACGTCGCGATCGCGGCGCTCGGCGCGGTTGCGCAGCCGGTGCGGACCCAGCCGCCGGCGCCGTGCATAGGCAAACGCCGCCTGCCGGTCGCTGGTCTCGTCGGCGGCGAGGAGTTCCTCCACCAGATCCCGCTCGACGCCCTTTTCCGACAGCTTGGCCGCGACCATGCGCTGCGAGGTGCCGCGCCGCCGCAGGCTGAGCACCCGCGCCTCGCCATAGGCGCGGTCATCGACCAGCTTCAGCTCGACGAACTTGGCGACCGTTTCGTCGATCTCGTCCGAAAACGCGCCCGCATCCTCGCCGCGTGCATGGGCGCGGCGCATCACCTTGCGCTCCAGCACCCGGCGCAGATTGGCGGTCGAGGAGGAATAGCGTTCCAGGTAATACGCCGCGGCCCGGAACAGCCATTCGCGCGTTATCGGCCGTGGCGGCTTGGGCGTATCGCCGGCAGTGTCGGCCCGTTTCGAGGTCATGGGGCCTTCTAGCCCTTGGCAAGCGGCAGCCGCAACGCCGCCGCTCGCTTGCTCCTCGCTCTATTCCGCCGCTTCCGCCATCCGTCCCGCATGGTCGAAGGCCGACAGCGCCGCCTCGCGCCTGGTCGCGGCCTCCGCGGCAAAGCGCCGACGCACCGGCCCGAAGCCCTTCAGCGTCTCCGGCCAGCGCGCCAGCGCCACCGCGGCGTCGTGATTGCCCGGCGAAAGCTCGGCCAGAATGCGATCGAGCGTTGCCTCGTACTGTGCCCGTTCCCCGCGCTCGGCCCGCCGCTCTGCGGTGCGCGCGAAGGGATCGAACAACGTGCCGCGCAGGCCCTTCATGGCCGCCAGCACCTTGAAGCCGGTCATCATCCAAGGCCCGAAGGCGCGTTTTTTCGCGCGCCCCTTCGGCCCGGTCTCGCCCATGATCGGCGGCGCGAGATGGAATTCCAGCCGGTCGTAGCCGTCGAAGCGGTCGGAGATCTGCGCCGCGAAGCTGCCGTCCGTGTAGAGCCGCGCGACCTCATATTCGTCCTTCACCGCCATCAGCCGGTAGAGCTGGCGGGCGACGGCGTCGGTCAGGTCGCTCCGGCAGGGCGCCATCCGCTGCTCGGCGGCCCGGACCGCATCGACGCGCCGGCGGTAGCGCTCGGCGAAGGCCACATCCTGATAGGCGGTCAGATCGGCAATGCGCCGTGCAATCGCCTCGTCCAGGGTCTCGGAGACGCGGCGATGTTCCAGCCGCTCATCGCCGCTGTCCTGCGCGACCGGCATGTTGGCAGGATCATGGGAGATGGCCCGGCCCCATTCGAAGGCCGAGAGATTGGCCGCCACCGCAACCCCGTTCATCTCCAGCGCCTTGCGGATCGCTGCGCGCGACACCGGCAACGCGCCGGTCTGATAGGCCATGCCCAGCATCAGCATGTTGGCGAAGATCGCGTCGCCGAACAGCGCCACAGCCAGTTGTTCGGCGTCGACGATATGCAGATGGTCGTCGCCTGCCGCCTCGCCCAGCGCCGAGATCAGTCGCCGCGTCGGGAAGGAGAAGTCCACATTGCGGGTGAACTCGCCCGACAGGGTCTCGTGGCTGTTGACGACGACCTCGGTCCGCCCCGCCGCGATGGTGGCGCGCACCTTGGCCGAGGCGGCGGTCACCATGTCGCAGCCGATCACCAGCCCGGCGTCGCCGGCCGCGATGCGGATCGACTTCAGCTCCGCCGGCGTGCGCGCGATCCGCACATGGCTCATCACCGCGCCGCCCTTCTGGGCAAGGCCGGCCATGTCGATGATCCCGGCGCCGCGTCCGTCGAGATGCGCCGCCATGCCGATGATCGCGCCGATCGTCACGACGCCGGTGCCGCCGACGCCGGTGATGACGATGCCCACCGGCTGATCGAGGTCGCGGGCCGCCGGCTCCGGCACCTCAGGAGCCTCGGCGCTCCTGCGCGCGCCCTTCTTCAACGCGCCGCCATGTACGGTGACGAAGGAGGGGCAGAAGCCTTCGAGGCAGGAGAAATCCTTGTTGCAGGCCGACTGGTCGATCTGGCGCTTGCGTCCGAACTCGGTCTCGACGGCGGTGATCGCCACGCAGTTGGACTGGACGCCGCAATCGCCGCAGCCCTCGCAGACCCGCTCGTTGATGACGACGCGCTTGTCCGGATCGGGAAACCTGCCGCGCTTGCGCCGGCGCCGCTTCTCGGCGGCACAGGTCTGGTCGTAGATCAGCACCGTCAGGCCCTCGACCTCGGCCAGATCGCGCTGCACGGCGTCGAGCTCGGATCGATGGTGGATGGTGATCCCCGCCGGCAGACCGGCATTGCCGCGGTGCTTCTCCGGCTCGTCGGAGACGATGGCGATCCGCTTCGCCCCCTCGCCGGCCACCTGCGCGGCGATCGAGGGTACCGTCAGCCCGCCCTCATGGGCCTGACCGCCGGTCATGGCGACGGCGTCGTTGTAGAGGATCTTGTAGGTGACGTTGGCGCCCGAGGCCGCCGCCGCCCGCAGCGCCAGCGCGCCCGAATGGTTGTAGGTGCCGTCGCCGAGATTCTGGAAGACGTGGCGACGCGACGAGAAATGATGCTCGCCGATCCAGTTGGCGCCCTCGCCGCCCATCTGGGTGTAGCCCTCGGTCGACCGGTCCATGGCCTGCGCCATGAAGTGGCAGCCGATGCCGGCATAGGCTCGCGCGCCTTCCGGCACATGCGTCGACGAGCTGTGCGGGCAGCCGGCGCAGAAATACGGCGTGCGCAACGCGATTTCGGATGTCGCCGCGGTGTGGCCGCACAGGGCTTCGAGGCTTGCCAGATGTCCCGCCAGCGCTTCGCTCGGGCTGCGCTCGACGACGCGCCGGCCGATCGCCACGGCGATGTCGTTGGCGTCGAGCGAGGCCTTCGGGGTGAACAGCGTCCCGCCCGCTTCGTCTGTCTTGCCGATCACCAGCGGCGCATTGGCCGTGCGGTAGAGGATCTCCTTGACCTGCCCTTCGACGAGCCCGCGCTTTTCCTCCACCACGATGATCCGGTCGAGCCCGGCGGCAAAGCGCCGCACGAAGTCCGGATCGAGCGGCCAGGGCAACGCCACCTTGCCGAGCCGGACGCCGAGATCGGCGGCCGCCACTTCGTCGATGCCGAGGCTCGCCAGCGCCTGCTCGACGTCCAGCCAGGACTTGCCAAGCGACAGGATGCCGGTCTTTGCCCCGCGCCCGCCGGAATGCACGATCCGGTCTAGGCGGTTCGCCGCGATGAACGCCCGCGCCGCCGGCAGGCGGAAATCGTGCAGCATCGCCTCCTGCTCCAGCGGATGGGCGGCGCGGCGGATGTTGAGCCCGCCCGGCGGCATGTCGATCTCGGGAAATTCGAACCGCAGGCCGGACGGGTCACAATGGATCGTGGCGGTCGATTCGATGTTGTCCTTCACGCACTTCATCGCCGTCCACAGGCCGGAGAAGCGCGACAGGGCGAATGCCGCGAGGCCGTAGTCGAGGATCTCCTGCACGCCGGCCGGATTGAAGATCGGGATCATCGCGTCGACGAAGGCGAACTCCGACTGGTGCGCCGTCGTCGAGGATTCGCAGGTGTGATCGTCGCCCATCAGCGCCAGCACGCCACCATTGCGCGAGGTGCCCGACAGATTGGCGTGGCGGAAGGCGTCGCCGGAGCGGTCGACGCCCGGCCCCTTGCCGTACCAGATGCCGAAGACGCCATCGTGGCGGCCCTCGCCGCGGATCTCCGCCTGCTGCGCGCCCCACAGGGCCGTCGCCGCCAGATCCTCGTTCAGCGCCGGCTCGAAGATGATGCCGTTCTTCGACAGCACCGGCTTGGCCCGGGCGAACTGCTGGTCGAGACCTCCCAGCGGCGAACCGCGATAGCCGGTGACATAGCCGGCCGTGTCGAGCCCGGCCCGGCGGTCCCGCGCCGCCTGCATCAGCGCCAGTCGGACGATCGCCTGGCTCCCCGACAGGAAGACGTCGCAGACGTCGAGATCGTACTTGTCGTCGAGCGAAACGGTGCGTGTGGTCATGGCGCGATGTCCTCCCCTGGCCGACATGCCGGCGAAGGATCGCCGACACGCTCCAAGCATTCTGCCTTGCTTACTGTTTTGCAGCCCGGCGCCGTCTCCGTCAAAGCCTTTCGGGATCATCCCGCAAGGGACCCGGCGGGGCTGCCCGCCAGCCGGCGAAAAGCCTGTTCGTCCGACATGGTATCACCGGGCGCGGCTCTTGCGCTGCTTCGGGATTTTCCTTAACGACGGGCGAATTCCCAGGCTTCGGGCAGACTGTCGGCGCAGCGCTTTCGAGCGGCTTCGCCCGTCGAACGCGTCGCGGGGACAGAAACGGGGGCGAACCGGGCCGAAGCTCACTTCACGGCGCGCCAGGGCACCATGGGGAGATCCGGCCGGATGTCAGCTCTTCTATCGTTTTCGCGCGGCGTCGATCGCGTCACCACCTTCGTCGGTCGGGGCGTCTCCTGGCTCGTCCTGCTGGTGGTGCTGGTCAGCGCCGGCAATGCGGTGATCCGCAAGCTCTTCGACATCTCGTCCAATGCCTGGCTCGAGCTGCAATGGTACCTGTTCGGCGCCATATTCATGCTCGCCGCGGCCTGGACGCTGCTGAAGAACGAACACATCCGCGTCGACATCGTCTCGAACATCCTGTCGAAGCCCACCCGCGACTGGATCGACTTTCTCGGCCACATCCTCGCATTGCTGCCCTTCACCGGCCTGATGATCTGGCTGCTGACCCCTTACGTCCTGCAGTCGTTCAATCGCGGCGAATATTCGCCGAATGCCGGCGGCCTGATCCTGTGGCCGGCCAAGGCGCTGCTGCTGGCGGGCTTCATTCTCCTGTTCCTGCAAGGGCTGTCCGAGCTGATCAAGCGCGGCGCGATCCTGTTCGGCGGGATGGAGGACACCACCCCCATGGCCTCCAGCCATGCCGAGCCGGTCGAGCTGGCGGCGCTCGCCCCCGACCGTCCGGAAGGCGGCACCGAACCTCCACCCCTTGATGACGACGCCCGCAACGGCGGTTCGGGAGCCATCCGATGATCGAGTTCGTCGCCCACAATCTGGCGCCGATCATGTTCGGCTCGCTGGTGATCTTCCTGCTGCTCGGCTACCCGGTGGCGTTCTCGCTGGCTGCCAACGGCCTGTTGTTCTTCATCATCGGCGTCGAACTGGCGCCGCTGTCGCCCGACATCAACCTGTTCTGGCCGCTGCTCGGCGCCCTGCCCGACCGCTTCTTCGGCGGCGTCATGGCCAACGAGACGCTGCTGGCGATCCCCTTCTTCACCTTCATGGGACTGATCCTCGAGCGTTCCGGCATGGCCGAGGACCTGCTCGACACGATCGGCCAGCTCTTCGGCCCGCTGCGGGGCGGCCTCGCCTATGCGGTGATCTTCGTCGGCGCGCTCCTGGCGGCCACCACCGGTGTCGTCGCCGCCTCGGTCATCGCCATGGGCCTGATCTCGCTGCCGATCATGCTGCGCTACGGCTACGACCGCCGGCTGGCCAGCGGCGTCATCGTCGCCTCCGGCACGCTGGCGCAGATCATTCCGCCGTCGCTGGTCCTGATCGTCCTCGCCGACCAGCTCGGCCGCTCGGTCGGCGACATGTATTCCGGCGCGCTGGTGCCGGCGCTGGTGCTGACGTCGCTCTATGTCGGCTACGTCTTCATCCTGACCATGCTGCGGCCCAATGTGGCGCCGGCCCTGCCGCCCGAGGCCCGCACGCTCGGCCGCGGCGTCACCTCCCTCGCCATCGCAGCGGCAGCCGCCGTCGTCATCGCCTATGGGATGACGGTCTATCTCGACGGCAAGGTCGCGCAGGGCGCCGGCATCTGGGGCGCAACGGTCGCGGTTCTGGCCGTCTACGTCGTGGCCGTCGCCAACAAGGCGCTCAAGCTGCCGCTGATGTCCTACCTCACCCAGCAGGTGATCATCGTCCTGATCCCGCCGCTGGCCCTGATCTTCCTTGTGCTGGGCACGATCTTCCTCGGCGTCGCCACGCCGACGGAGGGCGGCGCCATGGGCGCGGTCGGCGCGCTCATCCTCGCCTTTGGCAAGCGCAAGCTGAACCTGTCCCTGATGACCCAGGCGATGGAATCGACGACCAAGCTGTCGGCCTTCGTCCTGTTCATACTGATCGGCGCGCGCGTCTTCTCGCTGACCTTCTACGGCGTCAACGGCCATATCTGGGTCGAGGAACTCCTGACCTCGGTGCCCGGCGGCGAGACCGGCTTCCTGATCGTCGTCAACATCCTGGTCTTCTTCCTGGCGTTCTTCCTCGACTTCTTCGAGCTCGCCTTCATCATCGTGCCGCTGCTGGCGCCGGCGGCGGACAAGCTGGGCATCGACCTGATCTGGTTCGGCGTGCTGCTCGGGCTGAACATGCAGACCTCGTTCATGCATCCGCCCTTCGGCTTCGCGCTGTTCTACCTGCGCTCGGTCGCGGCCCGCGTGCCGTATCTGGACCGCATCACCGGCAAGCGCATGGAGCCGATCACCACGGGCCAAATCTACTGGGGCGCGGTGCCCTTCGTCTGCATCCAGATCATCATGGTCGCCCTGACGATCATGTTCCCGCAGATGGTCATGCGCTACAAGACCGAGGTCCCACAGATGGACCCGTCCGAGATCCGGCTGCAGATGCCGTCCTTCGACGGCGGCCTCGGCCTGCCGCCCTTGGGTGGCGCATCGGGAACCGGCGGAAATCAGCAGAACAACCCGCTCGGCCTGCCGCCCCTGGGCCTGCCGCCCATCGGTGAACCCGGCGCTCCGGCGGGTGGTCCGTCGGCCCCGGCACAGCCTGGCGCGACCGCTCCCGCCCAGCCGGCCTTCGGCCTGCCGCCACTGGACTTCAATTCCGGCCTTGGCGGCGGCCAGGCTCCGGCGACGGGCACCGCACCGGCAGCGCCCGCAGCCGAACCCGCAGCACCGGCCGCCCCGAGCGGCGAGCCCGCTCCGGTCGACCTGTCGCAGCCGCCGGTCATCCAGTAACCGGCGGCGCGTCATCCTCCGCGTTGGCGGAATGACGCTTCCGGCCGCTCCCGCTGCAGGCTAGTCTCGGCCCCAAACGGGCCGGGAGACACGCGCATGACGATCACGCCAGACCGGGCAACGGCCCTTGCCGCCGTCGCTATTCTCGCCCTTACGAGCAGCGCGCAGGCCAACGACACGACGGCCAATCTGGCGGCGGGCGGGCTGGTCTTCACCACCACCGACGCCATCGCCATGCAGCGCGAGGAGCTGTTCATCTCCGAGGAGCGCATTTCGGTGCGCTACGAGTTCGTGAACGCCGGGGCCGAACCGGTGACGACGACCGTCGCCTTCCCCATGCCCGATATCCGCATCGATCCCTATGGCGGCGACGTCTCCATCCCGTCGGGCGACCCGGACAACCCACTGGCCTTCTCGACCCGCGTCGACGGCGAGCCGGTCGCCATGCGCCTCGAGCAGAAGGTCTTCGTGGACGAACGCGACGTGACGGCGACGATGCGGCAACTGCGCCTGCCCCTCGCCCCGCAGGCAAGTTCGGCGCGCGACGCACTCGACGCACTGCCGCCCTCCGACCGCGCCATCGTGCTCGACCTCGGCATCGCGATCGAGGAAACCTACGATATCGGCCAGGGAATGGAGACGCATCTGGCGCCCGACTGGACGCTGCGCGCCACCTATCACTGGGAGCAGACCTTCGCCCCGGGCAGGACGATCGTCGAGCATGACTACGTCCCGTCGGTCGGTGGCGGCGTCGGCGCCATGCTGGGCCAGCCATGGGCCGGTCCCGACGATGTCGCCGCCCAGCGGGAGCGCTACTGCATCGACGACGACTTCATGGCCACCGTCGAGCGACGGACGCGGGCGGCCGGTCCCGATGCCATGCCCTTCCAGGAGCGCTGGATCGACTACATCCTGACGACGGGCGGCAACTGGGCGGAGCCGATCGGCGACTTCAGCATGGTCATCGACAAGGGCGCGCCGGAGAACCTCGTCAGCTTCTGCGCCACCGGCGTCACCAAGATCGCGCCGACCCGCTTCGAGGTCCGCAAGCGCGACTACACGCCGACGGAAGACCTGCACGTCCTGATCCTGATCCCCACCGGCCGCTGAATTTCGTCGAGGGCCAACGCAAAACGGCCCCGCGCGTCGCCGACGCCGGGGCCGTTTCATGGCGAAGTCTGCCGATGGTCAGGCGGCGGTGCGCAGACGGGCTTCGGCGGCCGGTACGACCGGTGCGGCCGGCGTCTCGGCGACCCGGCCCAGAATGCCGAGCTCGTAGGCGAGCGATGCCGCTTCCGCGCGGGCGCGGTCAAGGCCGGGCGCGACCTCGTCGGGCAGGGTGAAGATCGTGCCGCCATGCAGGAACGGCGCCTCGTAGGCGGCGCGCTGAACGAGACCGATCGGCAGGCGGCGGGTCTCGCTGGTGCCGATGATCGCCTCGACACTGCGGGCCACGCGGCTCGGGATCGCCGTCACGGCGCTGGCCACGAAGCAGCGGTCGCGGCCCTTGCGGCCGGTTCCGGCATCGGCCGCCAGAAGCTGGTCGGTCAGGAGCGCCGAATAGGCCGACAGCGGCGAGAACCGCACCGGGATCAGCGCATGATCGGCAAGACGCGCGCAAAGCCGGATCATCTCACCCTCGTCCCCGGCGTCGATGATCGCCGCGTCGCCGCGGCGGCGCGCCGCGCGAACGAGCTGCTCGATGACCAGCGGATCGTTGGTCCGCTCCACCGTGACCTTGGCGGGCAGGCCGGCCTGTGCCCAGGCGGCCAGATCGCCGTCCCGCGCGGCGTCGATGACGATGACCGGGATCTCGGCGGCCGCAGCGACGCCCGCGAGCGTCATGGCCAGGGTGGACGTGCCGGAGGTCTTCAGGGAGCCGACGGAAATGACAGGGATCATGGGAAAGCCTCGTAGCGGAACGCGAAGCGATCATTGTCCCGACATGGTTAACAGCCGGTTAACGGGCCGGCCGCGGCTTAATCATTCGGCAAGGAAAAGGCCCGGCGCGCTGACGCACCGGGCCTTCGGTCTCGGATCGGATCGTCAAGCGATCAGTTGCCCTGCGGCACCAGCGCACCTTCGCGCTGCTTGATCATCATGAAGGTGTCGAAGGTGTATTCGGCCACCTGCTGCCAGAGATAGGTATCGTTGCGATAAGCAACCATCGAATCGTAGATCTTCTTGAAGGCCGGGTTGCTGCCGTTGATCTCGGCATAGACCTCCTGCGTGGCGTCGAAGCTCGCCTGCATGATCTCCTGGCTGAACGGGCGCAGCTGCGCGCCGCTCTGGACCAACGTCTTCAGCGCCGTCGGATTCTTGTAGTCGTATTCCGACAGCATCTCGAGCGTGACGGCGCGCGACGCGGTGGCGAGGAGGCTCTTGTAGGCCTCGGGCAGCTTGTCGTACTCGGCCTTGTTGGAGAAGAAGCACAGCGCCAGGCTGCCTTCCCACCAGCCGGGATAATAGTAGAACGGCGCGACCTTGTAGAAGCCGAGCTTCTCGTCGTCATAGGGTCCGATCCACTCGGCGGCGTCGATGACGCCCTTTTCCAGCGACGGGTAGATGTCGCCGCCGGCGATCTGCTGCGGCACCACGCCGAGCTTCTGCAGCGCCTGACCGGCGAGACCCGCAATGCGCATCTTCAGGCCGTTGAGGTCCTGGACCGTGTTGATCTCCTTGCGGAACCAGCCGCCCATCTGCGTGCCGGTGTTGCCGCCCGGCAGATAGTGCAGGCCCTCGGTGTTGAAGAACTCGTTCAGCAGACCGAGGCCGCCGCCATAGTAGAGCCAGGCGTGCAGGCCGCGGGCGTTCAGCGTGAACGGCACGGTGGCGCCCAGCGCGTAGGTCGGGTCCTTGCCGACATAGTAATAGGATGCGGTGTGGCACATCTGGACGGTGCCGTCGCTGACCGCGTCGGCGGCCTGCAGGCCCGGCACGATCTCGCCGGCCGCGAAGACCTGGATGTCGAAATTGCCGTCGGTCGCCTCGCGCACGAACTTCGCCATGTCCTCAGCACCGCCATAGATGGTGTCGAGCGATTTCGGGAAGGACGAGGTGCAACGCCACTGCACCTTCGGCGTCGACTGCGCAATGGCCGGGGCTGCGAGCGAGCCGGCGCCGGCAACGCCCAGGGCGCCGACGGTGGAATTCCTGATGAACTTACGACGATCCATATCGAACAAGACCTTAGACTGCGCCAGGGGACACGGGGGTCCGGCGCTGGGGAGCGAACGTCTGGCCTCGGGCCGGCGCGAGCGGCCGTCCATGCCAGCACGACAATCCCGCCGGCGGGTGCCGACGGGCATTACGGTCGGACAACGGCCCGCCACGGCGGGTGCCATGGCGGGCCGTTGCCCGGAACCATCGATCGGCGCCGCCTCGGGCGGCACGCGACCTTTCGATCAGAGCGCGCCTTCGCGCTGCTTGACCATCATGAAGGTGTCGAAGGTGTATTCGGAGATCTGGCTCCACAGATAGGCGTCCCGCTTGAAGGCGTTCTGGCTCTCCAGAAGCTTGCGGTAATCCTCGTTCTCGGAGGCGATCTCCTCGTGGAGTTCCTGCGCGGCCGCGAAGCTCGCCTGCATGATCTCCTGGCTGAACGGACGCAGTTGAGCGCCACCCTCTGCCAGCCGCTTCAGGGCCAGCGGATTGCGATAGTCGTAGCTGGCCATCATCGAGCAGTTCACCGCCCGGCTGGCCGCGCTCAGCATCGCCTTGTAGCTGTCCGGCAGGCTGTTCCACTTGTCGGCATTGACCATCAGGTGCAGCGCGGCGCCACCTTCCCACCAGGCCGGATAGTAGTAGTAGGGCGCCACCCGGTAGAAGCCGAGCTTCTCGTCGTCATACGGACCGACGAACTCGACGGCGTCCAGCGTGCCCCGCTCCAGCGCGGCATAGATGTCGCCCGCCGCGATCTGCTGCGGCACGACGCCGAGCTTTTCCACCACGCGGCCGGCGAGACCGGCGATCCGCAGCTTCAGACCCTTCAGATCCTCGACGCTGTTGATTTCCTTGCGGTACCAGCCGCCCATCTGCGCGCCGGTATTGCCGGCCGGCATCGCATGGACGCCGCTCTTGGCGTAGAATTCGTTCAGCAGTTCGTTGCCGCCGCCCTCGTAGAACCAGGCGTTCTGCTGGCGTGCGTTCAGGCCGAACGGCACCGCCGTGCCGAAGGCGAAGGCCGGGTTCTTGCCGACGTAGTAGTAGGACGCGGTGTGGCCGAGTTCGACCGTGCCGCCCTGCACCGCGTCGAGCACCTGGCCGCCCGGCACGATCTCGCCGGCGGCGAAGAGCTGGATGTCGAACTGGCCGTCGCTGATCTCGCGCACATGGTTGGCGAGCGCTTCGGCCGTCCCGTACAGCGTGTCGAGCGACTTCGGGAAGGACGAGGTGAGGCGCCACTGGATCTGCGGGCGCTCCTGCGCGATGGCGGGAGCCGCGAGGCTCGACGCGCCAAGGCCGGCCACGCCGGCGCCGATCGCGCCCTTGGCCGCACCACCGATGAATTTGCGTCTGTCCATGAGATGCCTCCCCGAATGCAAGGCGCCGCCTCGTCGGCGGCGTGAATCCATGCTGGCCGGGTCCTCCCGCCAGCCGTCGCGCGGGATCGTAAGCATCGAGGATCAAAAGGCAAGCGCGCATCGCGATGCTCGGGTGCCCGGCCGGGAGAGCTGCCGGCAGGACGCCCCCGCCCCGCGCCTCAGCCCTGGAGCTGAAACGCCTCGAAACTGTGCAGCGCGTCCTCGATCGGCTGCGTGTGGCGAGACGGCTCACCCTCCCCCACCCAGCTCCATTGCTGCGTCAGCAGCCTGCCTTCGGTGCGGTCGGTCTTCAGGTCGATGGCCGCAACGATCCGGTCGCCGACGAGAACCGGCAGGGCGAAATAGCCGAGAACCCGCTTCTCCTTCGGAACATAGGCCTCGAAGCGGTGCTCGTAATCGAAGAACAGGGCCAGTCGCCGACGCTGGATGATCAGCGGGTCGAAGGGCGACAGCACATGGACCACCGGCGCGGTGGCCTCGGGGATCGTCGCCAGCGTCTCCGGCTCGGCCCAGTGCTCGACCTTGCCGGCGTCCTCGACCGCCACCGGGACCAGCTCCCGGCTGCGCACGCGCGCCGCGATCAGCTCGCGGATCGCCGGCTTGCGGGCCGCGGAAAGATGGCAGACAGAATCGAGGCTGACGAGACCCTGCGCCCGCAGCGCCCGATCCAGCATATAGGCGGCGACCTGGCGCTCGCTCGCCGGGCGCGGCCGCCGCTCCCAGCCGAAATGCCGGTCCATCAGCTCGTAGGTCTTCAGCATGCCGGTGCGCTCACTGACCGTCAGCGCGCCGGTGTAGAACGCCATCTGCAACGCCCGCTTCGACGGCTTGCGGCTGGCCCAGGCATGATCCTTCTCGACCAGAACGTCGTCCTCGATATCGCGGATCGACAACGGCCCCTCCTTGCGGATGAGCGTCAGCACCTTCTTCAGGTCGGCAGGGCTCACGCGCTCGAACCAGCGCGACGGCGCTTCCCGATGCCGTTTCATCTCCGGCAGGAAGAAGCGGATGTCGCGCGTCGGGACATAGGACAGGGCGTGCGTCCAGTATTCGAAGACGCTCTTGTCGAGGCTCTGGGCCCGGTGCAGATCCGCCCGGCGATAGCCGGGAATGCGGCTCCACAGGATGTGATGGTGGCAGCGCTCGATGACGTTGATCGTGTCGATCTGGACGTAGCCGAGATGCTCGACGGCGGCGCGGGTCGCGTCCGGCCCGTCGCCGAACGGCGCGGCGACGTCCAGCCGCTGGGCGCGCAGCCAGATCCGCCGGGCTTCGGCCTTGCTCAGGGAAACGGGCGGTCGGGAGGCAGGCGGCATGGGGCGTGTAGTCTCTCGGCAGGCAAAGCGGCGGCGCGGCAAGTCTAGCCTTCGCCAACGCCCCATTGCCAGCACGGTTGCCGCAGCCGGGCCACCCGGAAACCCGGCGTCATGGCCGGGTGGCGAGCCAGATGACATGGCGCGCACCGCGCTTTGTCTGCCGGGCCCGCACCTTGACCTCCTCGACCGCAAAGCCCGTGCGCTGCAGCCGCGTGGTGAAGCTGCTGTCGGGTCCCGACGACCAGACGGCGAGAACGCCGCCCGGCCGCAGCGCCGCATAGGTCCGCGCCAGGCCCTTGGTGTCGTAGAGCCTGTCGTTCTCGCGGCGCGTCAGCCCTTCGGGGCCGTTGTCGACATCCAGGAGAATCGCGTCGAAGGCTTCCTTCTTCGCGGCGATCAGCTCGCCGATGTCGCCCTGCGAGATCGACACGCGCGGATCGTCGAGGCAACCGTCGAACAGATCGGCCATCGGCCCCCGCGCCCAGGTCACGATCGCCGGAACGAGTTCCGAGACGGTCAGGCGGACCTTCGGCCCGGCGACGGCGAGCGCGGCGCGCAGGGTAAAGCCCATGCCGAGCCCGCCGATCAGCACATGCGCCTCGGGCCGGTCGGCGATCCGCTCCTGCGTCAGCGTCGCCAGCGCCTCCTCCGACCCGCTGAGACGGCTGTTCATCAATTCGATGGTGCCGACCATGATCGAATATTCGGCGCCGCGGCGCGACAGCTTCAGCTGGCCGCCAGCCGGCACCTCGGCCGTATCGAGACGTTCCCAGGGGATCATGCGTCACTCATCGTTCGGGCGGTCAAAGGGCTGTTCGTGCACGCGCGCTAGCACAGCCCAGCCGGTTTGGCGAAGGCCGATCAGGTGCCGCAGAAGGTCTGCGTCACCCGTTCCTCGGCCCGTGGCGCCTCGGCATAGGCGGCATGCTCGGGCTGGTCCTCATAGGGATTGGCCAGCACTGCCAGCAATTCCTCGAAGGGCGCGTAGTCCTGCCGCTCGACCGCCGCGACGATCGCCGCCTCGACGCGATGATTGCGCGGGATGAAGGCCGGATTGACCCGCCGCATGGCAGCGGCCCGCTCGCCGGCCGGCCGGGTCTCTTCGGACAGTCGCGCACGCCAGCGCGTCGCCCATTCGTCATAGGCCGCCGGATCGTCGAAGAGCGCCCGAACGCCGGCATCCGTGTCCTCGCTGTCCGCCGCATTGCAGAGGCGGCGGAAGGTCAGCGTGTAGTCGGCGGTATTCGCGGCCATGCGCTCCAGCAGGTCCTGCGCCAGTTCCAGATCGCCCTCGCGCGCTTCGCCGAGGCCGAGCTTCGCCTGGAGCCCGCCGACATAGGCGGCGTTGAAGCGGTCCGAGAAGCCGGACAGCGCGTCGCGCGCCTTGGCGATCGCCGCCTCCTCATCCGTGTCGATCAGCGGCAGCAGCGTCTCGGCAAGCCGCGTCAGGTTCCACAGCGCGATGCTCGGCTGGTTGGCATAGGCATAGCGGCCCTGCCGGTCGATGGCGCTGAAGACCGTGCCGGGATGATAGGCGTCGAGGAAGGCGCAGGGACCGTAATCGATGGTCTCGCCGGAGATCGCCATGTTGTCGGTGTTCATCACGCCGTGGATGAAGCCGAGATTGAGCCAGCGCGCCACCAGTTCGGCCTGCCGGCCGGCCACGGCCGCGATCAGCGCCAGATACGGGTCCTCGGCCTCCGCTGCTTCCGGGTAGTGGCGGGCTATCGCATGGGCGCTCAATTCCCGCAGCGCCGCCTCGTCGCCGCGGGCGGCGAAATACTGGAAGGTGCCGACCCTTATGTGGCTCGACGCCACCCGCGTCAGGACCGCGCCGGGCAGCAGCGTTTCGCGAAACACGCTCTCGCCCGTGGTCACGGCGGCGAGCGCCCGCGTTGTGGGAACGCCCAGCGCCGCCATCGCCTCGCTGACGATATATTCCCGCATCACCGGGCCGAGCGCCGCGCGCCCGTCGCCGCCGCGCGAAAACGGCGTGCGCCCCGCGCCCTTCAGCTGCAGATCGCGCCGCCGACCGGCCGTGTCGACCACCTCGCCCAGAAGGATCGCCCGGCCGTCGCCGAGCTGCGGCACGAAATGCCCGAACTGGTGTCCGGCATAGGCCATGGCGATCGGCTCGGCGCCCTCGGGCAGCCGCTTGCCGGCCAGCATGTCGACGCCCTCGGGCGTTTCCAGCATGTCGGCATCGATGCCGAGTTCGGCGGCCAGTGCGCGATTGACCTTGATGAGCTGCGGCGCGTCCACGACGGCCGGTGCAACCTGCGCGTAGAAGTCGGCCGGCAGACGGGCGTAACTGTTGTCGAAGGGGATCTGGGCGTTCACGGGGCCGCTCCGTGGTCTGGGCGATCACGGCGTCCGGCGGCGGCTGCAGTCTCGTTGCAGCACGCGGCACCTGCGCCGGTCACAAGATGGCGGCGCGATGTCGTCAGGATCATGCGCGCGCGTTATCCCGGACATGGCGTCCGCCCGGCCCGATTTCCAGACATCGCGTGGCCGGGCACAGATGATGTCGGCCATCCCCCATGGCATTGCCGGGCGCCGGCACATGCCGGGCCCGGCCATGATCACTGCATCGGCTACATCGTGCCGTTGCGCTGCTGGATCATCATGAAAGTGTCGAAGGTATATTCGCTGAGCTGCGCCCAGAGAAAGGCGTCCTTCTTGAAGGCCAGCTGGTTCTCGTAAATCTCCTTGAACTTCGGATTCTCGGCGGAGATTTCCGCATAGGTCTCCTTGGCCGCATCATAGGCCGCCTGCAGAATCTCCTGGCTGAACGGCCGCAGCTGCGCGCCCTGCTGCACCAGGCTCTTGATCGCTGCCGGATTCTTGTGGTCGTAGGACGCCATCATGTCGCAATTGGCCGCCTGGCAGGCGGCGCGCACGATCTCCTGATAGTGCTTGGGCAGGCCGTTCCACTTTTCCAGATTGATCATGGTGTGCAGCGCCGGGCCGCCTTCCCACCAGCCAGGATAATAATAGAACGGCGCGACCTTCACGAAGCCGAGCTTCTCGTCGTCATAGGGGCCGATCCATTCGGCGGCGTCGATGACCCCCTTCTCCAGCGACGGGTAGATGTCGCCGGCGGCGATCTGCTGCGGCACCACGCCGAGCTTCTCGATGATCTTGCCGCCCATTCCGCCGATCCGCATCTTCATGCCCTTGAGATCGTCGAGGGTGTTGATCTCCTTGCGGTACCAGCCACCCATCTGGACGCCGGTATTGCCGCAGGGCAGACCATAGAGACCCTCGGTCTCGAAGAACTCGTTCATCAGCCGCGTGCCGTCGCCGTAATAGAGCCAGGCGTTGGTCTGGCGCGCGTTGAGGCCGAAGGGTACCGCGGTAGCGAGCGCATAGACCGGGTTCTTGCCCCAGTAATAATAGGACGCCGTGTGGCACATCTCGGTGGTGCCGGAGGCGGCGGCATCGGCGGCTTGCAGCCCCGGCACGATCTCGCCCGAGGCGAAGACCTGCACGTCGAACTTGCCGTCCGATGCGCCCTTGATGAAGGCGGCCATTGTCTCGGCGGCGCCATAGATCGTGTCGAGCGACTTGGGAAAGGACGAAGTGCACCGCCAGGTCAGCTGCGGGCTTTCCTGCGCGATGGCCGGCGCCGCGAGCGTCGAGGCCGCGGCCGCGCCAAGGCCGGCACCGCCCGCCTTCTTGATGAAAGAACGACGATCCATATCATACCCTCCACTTATTGTTCACATCGCAGAACAATTCTGCCGACCGGAAGTCACGGCGATCACTCCTCCCGATCGCACCCGACATTTACTGATTAGCTTACTGCGGAGATCAGCGAAAGCACCGCGCGCGAAAGCTCATTCCGGCCCCGCCTTCGCAGCGTCACCGCCTGCGGCAGCACGGCATTCGACATTCGGCGGCGGTCACCTTATCTGCCGGGAAACCCTGTCGCCGAAGGCCCCTTCATGACCGCCTCCCCCATCCTCGTCGCCGTGCCCGCCGACGTTCGCAGCTTCGAGAACTACGACTGGCACGCCACGCCCGACACCTATCTGAAGGCACTGACGCGGGTTGCCGGCGCCACTCCGGTGATCGTGCCGGCCCTGTCCGGCGAATTCGACGTCGACGCCCTTCTGGGCCGCGTCGACGGGCTGCTGATGACCGGCTCGGCCTCCAATGTGCACCCCGATCGCTACGGCGTTCCGCCGAGCCGGGCCCACGAGCCCTTCGACCCGGCCCGCGACCGGCTGACCGAGGCGATGATCCGGGGGGCATTGGCGGCCGGCGTGCCGATGCTGTGCGTCTGCCGCGGGCACCAGGAACTCAACGTCGCCCTGGGCGGAACGCTGGCGACCGAGATCCAGGAACTGGATGGCCGCATGGATCATCGGGCAACGCCCAACAAGGACCAGCGCGAGCGCTATGCCACGCGCCATGCCGTGGCGGTGACGCCGGGCGGCGTGCTCGCCGGGATCGTCGGCAGTAACGAGATCCGCGTGAACTCGCTGCACCGGCAGGCGATCGACCGGCTGGCCGACGGCCTCACCGTCGAAGCGAGCGCCCCGGATGGTACCGTCGAGGCCGTCTCGGTCGAGGGCGCGAAGGCTTTCGCCCTCGGTGTCCAGTGGCACCCCGAATACTGGGCGGAAACGGACGCTGCCTCCACAGCGATCTTCAAGGCCTTCGGCGATGCCTGCCGCGCCCATGCGGCGCGACGCGCCGACGCGCCGCGATGAGCGAGCTGACCGTCTGGTACGATGGCGGCTGCCCGCTCTGCCGCCGCGAGATCGCGATGATGCGGCGGCTCGACACCGCGCAGGCGATCGACTTCATCGATGTCGATGATGCGAGCGCCGATTGCCCGATCGACCGCGGCGACCTGCTGGCAAGGTTCCACGCCCGCGAGGACGGCACGCTTCTGTCGGGCGCCGCCGCCTTCGCGGCCATGTGGCGCGCCATCCCGCGCCTGCGGCCCTTGGGCCTCGCCGCCCGCAACGGCGCCGTCCTCTGGGTGCTCGAACGCGCCTACCGGCAGTTCCTGCGGATCAGGCCGCGGCTGCAGGGGCTGGCCCGGCGCGCGGACAGTTCCGCCCGCATCTAGGACGGCACCGGGTCAGCCGCAGATGTCCGCCTTGCAATCGCGGAATTCGGCGCGGGCATCCTTCTTGCAGTCGCGCCGGTCGCGGCCTGTGAATGTCTCCTGACACGCATCGATCGCATCCCGCTTCATCTCGCGGCATGTCTTCCGGCATTCGCGAGTCAGCCCTCGCGCGCACCGGCGAGCCTGCCTGTTGCAATACCGCCATTCCGACCGTGACGTTGAGTCTCCGATGCATTCCATCACGCTGGGGCACGTTTGCGCGAATGCAGGCATACTCGACTGCGGCAGGATGAACATAAAAGCCAATAACGAGGCAATAAAATAAGTCTTCATTGCGAATATTCCCAATATTGATTGCAATACGGGAACACAGAGAGCGCAACACCGGAACGTCAACTGTTGATCAGGACGTTTTCCCTTGGGTCATAAAAGGCGCATATCGGGTTGACTTCACCTGATGTGCGCCAGACAGCCCGCCGTCAGGTCTGCTGCACGGTGTTTCACCTGAAAGACCCGTCGGATCACACGGTCTGCAGCGCACCGCCGAGCAGGAGCAGGCCGACCAGCATCAGGAACAGCGCGCCGGCGATTTCCAGGCCGGCCCCGATCCAGCGTCCGCGGGCTCCATCGCCGCCGAAGCGCAGCGCCGTGCCCTTGGCGAAAACGGCGAGGGAGGCGATGGCGGAAACGGTGATCGCAGTGCCCAGCGCCATGGCGAACACCGAGAGAATGCCGCCGAGATACAAGCCGTTGACCAGCCCGAAGGTCAGAACGACGATCGCGCCCGAACAGGGTCGCAGCCCCACGGCGATCACCGCGGACAGGGCCGAGCCCAATGTCATCCGGTCGTTCAGCGCCTTCGGATCGGGCATGTGGGACCGCCCGCACCCGCAGAGTTCCGCATCGTCGGTACAGATCTCCGCGGCAAATCCCGACGAGGCCGGCTGCATCAGCGGCGCCGATCGGGTCCGCTCGGGGGCCGCGAAGGCGAGGCCTCCGACCGCCCCGCCGCTTCGCGAGGCGGCGAAACCTCCGGGCGATGCAAATGCAAGCGCGCCGCCCGTCGGCCGCATCCGCCGCGCCAGCCCGACGAGCTTGCGGATCAAAAGCCACGCACCGAAGCCGGCGATCAGGGCATAGGAGGCGATCTCCAGAAGATCGGTCGCGTCGGTCATCGACACTGCGGTGCCGCGCAGCAGGAACCAGCCGGCGCCCACGACGACGATCGCCGAAATCGCCTGCACCAGCGACGAGGCGAAGGAGAGGACGATCCCGCGGCGCAATTGCACCTCGTTGGCCAGCATGTAGGCCGAGATCACCGCCTTGCCGTGTCCCGGGCCCGCGGCATGGAAGACGCCGTAGACGAAGGACAACCCGACGAGGAACGGCAACGCCGCGCCATCGGTCTTCAGCGCCACCAGCGCATGGCGCAGCGAGGTGAAGAACTGGCGCTGATAGACGGCGATCTCGGTGAAGATCGCGCCGAAGAAGCCGCCGGATGGCTGCGCCGTCACTTCGGCGCTGCCGATGCCGAGCGACGATTTGGCCAGCGCCGGATCCACCGCCATCGCGGCGAGGAGCACGGCGCAGAGGACGATCAGCTCGCGGCCGCGCACGACACCTCCACCCGCGTCGCCAGCGCCTGCGAGTAATTGATGCCGTCCTCGGGAATGCTCTCGTCGGGCCCGAGGCTCGCGACCGATTCCATCCATTCCTTGGCGGCGGCATCCTGGTCCGGCACGACCAGCTGCTTGGCGCAGCTCTTCGGCATGTCGATCATCAGGAAGTCGTCGGCGCTGGTGAAATCGAAGGCGACGAAGAAGGTCTCGTCGAAATTCGACACGGTCAGCTTCGACTTGGAGAGATCGACGGTTTCGGCGGCCGGCATCTCGAAGAACATCAGCAGCTGACCGTTCTCCCAGAGGGTGCGGATCTCGTCCGGCGGCGACATCGCCACCTTCTTTCCGTCGGCCTCGACGAAGGTGTAGAAATCCCACTCCGCGATGGATTCCTTCACGGTGTCGCCCACCGCGACGAGCTCGCCATCCTCGAGCTGACCATTGGCGTTGGTGTCGAAATCCACCAGCACCGACGAGGAGAAGAGTTCGTCCATGCGCCAGATGTTGCGGATCGCCCCAAGGTGTCCGTCCGGCGTGCCGACGATCTCGACATTGGCCTCGGCGAAGACATGCGGATGGGCAACAGCAATCGTCGGCGTCAGTGACACCGCCATCACTGCCAGCGCAGCAGCCAAACCTCGGTCGATCATCGCCATCCCTCGTGAAGTCCCGCCAACCAGAACAGGACAAGCATGGCCGAAATTTGAACCGGGAGGCTTTCGCGAAGCCGAAGCCGTTAGCGCAGGACGAGGACCTGGGCGCCGACATGCACCCGTTCGAACAAATCCTTCACGTCGGCATTGCGCATCCGGAAGCAGCCGGACGAGGCGGCGCTGCCGATCGAGTTCGGCGAATTGGTGCCATGGATGCGGTAGGCACCCCAGCCCAGATTGATCGCGCGCTCGCCCAGCGGGTTCTTCGGACCCGGCCCGATCGACTGCGGCAGCCGCGGGTTGCGCGCCCGCATCGAGGGCGTCGGCGTCCAGGTCGGATGCTCGCGCTTCTTCGACACCCAGCTCTTGCCGAACCATTGCTCGCTCGGCTTGCCGACGGCGATGTCGTAGACCAGCGCCCGGCCGCCTCCGGTCACCAGGTAGAGCTTGCGCTCCCCGGTCTTGACGATGATCGTGCCGGAATCGTGCTCGGCCGCGAAACTGATCTCGCGTGCCGCGCCGCCTGCAAGGCTGTAGGCGGGCGACGACGCGGTGGTGAGGACGACGGCCGCGAAGGCCGCGAGAAGGGCGCGGTTTTGCATGCCGCCAGACTAGGCCGACATCGCTGAATCTTCGGTAAAGGCCGCGGTGCTAGAGCCCCCTTGGGAATGGCCTCTCAACTGTCCGCCGTCAGGTCCGGTCGTCGCAGCTGAGGCCCTGCAGGCGCCGGGAATCGCACTTCTTGAACCAGTTGGCGAGGTAGTCGACGAACAGGCGGACGCGGGCCGGCAGATGCCGGCGATGCGGGAACACGGCATAGATGCCGGCCTCGCTCGGCATGTAGTCGTCGAGCACCGTCACCAGCCGGCCGCTTTCCAGATCGCGCCGGACGACGAAGGTCGGGCTGAGCGCCAGGCCGAGCCCGGCAATCGCCGCAGCCCGCACGGTCACCGGGCTGTTCGCGGTGAACTGGCCCGACACCGTCACCGGGATGGTTTCCTTGGTCTGCGGATCGCGGAAGACCCAGTTGGAGAACATCCGCGAATTGGAATCGATGACCGCCGGATAGCCGGCGATCTGCGAAGGGTGATTCGGCCGCCCGAGACGCTGCAGCAGTTCCGGGCTCGCCACGATGGCGAAGTCGAGCGAGGCCAGGCGGCGGGCGATCATCGCGGAATCGGCCAGGCGCGTCATGCGGATGGCGACGTCGAACCCTTCCTCCACCAGATTGACGAAGCTGTCGTCCAGGTGGATGTCGAGCCCGATATCGGGATGATCCTTGGCGAAGTCGACGAGGCTGAGGCCGAGCTCGGCGTCGCCGAAGGTGCGGGCCGCCGAGACCCGGATCGTCCCCTTGGCCTCGCCGGTCGCCTCGCGGGCCTCCTCGTTGAGGCTTTCCAGATCCGACAGGATCGCCGAGGCGCGCGACAGATAGACTTCGCCGGCGGCGGTCAGCGCGATCTGCCGCGTCGTGCGGTTGATCAGGAGCGCGCCGAGTTCGTCCTCCAGCTCACGGACATATTTCGACAGCAGCGCCTTGGATCGCCCGGTCTTGCGGGCCGCCGCCGAGAACCCCTCGTTCTCCACGACCGAGATGAAGGCGCGCATCCGCGTCAGAGTATCCATGGTGCACCTTCTGAAGGCTTGGCATCGCTGCTGCCGATCGGCGGCCGGCCCCCTTCCTTGATCGGACCGGACCAAAAATCAACTCCGGGAACTTTTTCCACTTGCATATGACGAATCCCGGGCATAGGTCTCGCCTTGCCCCAAGTCGCACGTGCCTGTGGGCGTCCCCCGGTCCTCGAATGCGAGGGTTGCCGGGACGGTACCTGGATCTGACGATCCAGTCGGTTTCGCTGCTGGCGAAATCGTGGACGCCTTGAAGCAACGACGGTCCGGGCCTTTCTGGTCTCTCCTGGTCTCCACCGCCGGGAAAACTGAAGAGGCACACCATCATTGCCTGAAGTGCGGCGGGTCCAAGCCCTCCAATCCATGGCAGACTTTACCCGGCAACGGCGCGTAGCGCTTGCAGCCGGTCATCGTCGCGTCTCGCAAGGGACCGCTGCGGCAGCCTTTCGGCGGCCATCGCGGGCCTGTGCGTGCGCACACCATCGATTGCCCGGTCCGTGACGGCCGGGACCATGGGAGAGACCCAATGGCCACGCAGCGCATCCTCGACTTCCTCGCCACCCGACGTCCGGACGGCCCCTGCCTCATCGTCGACCTCGACATCGTCGAGGACAATTTCAACGCCTTCCGCAAGGCGCTGCCGGACTCCGCGATCTTCTACGCCGTCAAGGCGAACCCGGCCCCCGAAGTGCTGAAGCTGCTCGCCGGTCTCGGCTCGAACTTCGACTGCGCGTCGGTGGCCGAGGTCGAGATGGCGCTGAACGCCGGCGCCACGCCGCGCCGCATCTCCTACGGCAACACCATCAAGAAGGAGCGCGACATCGCCCGCGCCCATCAGCTCGGTGTGTCGCTCTTCGCCGTCGATTGCGTCGAGGAAGTCGAGAAGGTCGC
Organism: Aurantimonas sp. NFXS3; assembly: GCF_049132005.1. NCBI lineage: Bacteria > Pseudomonadati > Pseudomonadota > Alphaproteobacteria > Hyphomicrobiales > Aurantimonadaceae > Aurantimonas > Aurantimonas sp. NFXS3. Next base: position 358,283 of record NZ_JAGDDZ010000001.1, on the reverse strand, counting down.
CCGTGCAGCGCCCGGCGCCCGCGTCTTTTGCCGCGTCCTGACCGATGGCGAGGGCGCCGAATGGCCGCTGTCGCGCAAGTTCGGCTGCGTTCCGGCCATGGCAATCGACGTGCTGGTCCACGCCAACGCCCTCGGCCTCGTCGCCACCGGCGTGTCCTTCCATGTTGGCTCGCAGCAGACCGACACTGGTGCCTGGGATGCGGCGATCGCCGATGCGCGCTTCGTCTTCGAGGCGCTGGCCGAGAAGGGCATCGTCCTGACCCTGGTCAACATGGGCGGCGGCTTTCCGACCCGCTATCTCAAGGACGTCCCGGCAGCCGCCGAATACGGCCGCGCGATCTTCGCCAGCCTGCGCAAGCATTTCGGCAACCGCCTGCCCGAGACGATCATCGAGCCGGGCCGCGGCATGGTCGGCGACGCCGGCGTGGTCAAGGCCGAGGTCGTGCTCGTGTCGAAGAAGTCCGACACCGACGCCAATCGCTGGGTCTATCTCGACATCGGCAAGTTCGGCGGCCTCGCCGAGACCATGGACGAGGCCATCCGCTACCCGATCGTCACCCGGCATGACGGCGGCGACACGGAGCCCTGCGTGATCGCCGGCCCGACCTGCGATTCGGCCGACGTCCTCTACGAGAAGACCCCCTACCCGCTGCCGCTCGCTCTGACGGTCGGGGACGAGGTGCTGATCGAGGGCACCGGCGCCTACACGACGACCTACGCCTCGGTCGCCTTCAACGGCTTCGAGCCGTTGCGGTCCTACGTGATCTGAGCGCCGCGATGATGCTCTCGACCCGACGACGGAGCCTGGAACTCCGAAGCTGACCCGGCGCTGCGGCGCCGGGGTTTCAACCCGCGTCGCCCGATCTCCGGCTCCGCTCCTGTTCGCCTCCTTCCATGTCGTGGGGGTCTTCATGTCCGCTTTTCCGCACGCCGCTGCCTTCGAGAATGCCGCCCGGCTGTTCGCCATCGGCGCCGAACAGCCCCACCAGATCGACGCGCGCGAGGCGCTTCTCGATCGGGCCATGGGTCCGGGTCGCACGCGCAAATCCTCGGAAGCGATCCGCCAGGGTCGCCTGCCGGCCGAAGGCCTCGCCTTCAGCGCCACCGCCGCGGACGGCGCGCTGATGGGCACGGTGCGCCTGTGGAACATCGAGGCCGGTGCCCGCGACGGCAGTCCCGTTCCGGCGCTCCTGCTCGGGCCGCTGGCGGTCGATCCCCAGCTGGCCGGAACCGGCATCGGGGCGGCGCTGATGCGCCACGCGATCGCCGAGGCGGCACGGCGCGGCCACGCCGCGATCCTCTTGGTCGGCGATCCGGAATATTACGCGCGTTTCGGCTTTTGCGCCGACGCCACCGCGACACTGGCCATGCCCGGCCCCTTCGAGCCGCGGCGTCTTCTGGCGCTCGAACTTGCGCAGGGGCATCTGCATGGTGCGTCCGGCATCGTCGCCCCGTCCGGTCGCCCGGCACTGCCGGCGCGCGCGAGCGGCCGGACGCCTCTTGCCGACGTGGCCTGAGGCCGCGCAGGCTTCCATCGCCTGAGCGAATTGTCGTTTGAAATGAGGCCTTTGCGTTCACGAGTTGCTTGTCCGACTATTGCGGAAATGCGATACGACAGAACGTAAGCGAAACAGATGGCGTTTCGGAGGGGCACCTTCCCTCGCGCCGGTTTCCGGTGCGCAGATTGGGCGGCATGGCGTTCGCAGATGAAGACCGGGTGGCCGCCCTCCTGGCCGAGAACGAAGCGCTGCGTCGCAGGCTCGACGAGCGCGAGTCCGGCGTCCAGCCGGAGCTCGATAGCGCCCGCGACGAGATCGCCGCGCTCAAGCGCACCCTGCATGGCACCGAATCCCGCTACCGCCTGATCGTCGAAAGCGCCGTCGATCACGCCATCATCGTCGCCGACCTCGATGGCGTGATCTCCACCTGGAACGACGCCGCGCAGCGGGTCCTCGGCTGGACCGAGGCTGACATGATCGGCCAGCCCATCGCCAGGATCTTCACGCCGGAAGACATCGAGGCCGGGGTCCCCGCCAAGGAAATGCGGCTGTCGCTGGAGCGCGGAAAGGCCCAGGACAATCGCTGGCATCTGCGTTCGGACGGAGGACGCTTCTTCGCCAGCGGCGAAATGATGCCGCTACTGGGCGATGACGACGCGCCGGCCGGCTTCCTCAAGATCCTGCGCGACAAGACCCGCGAAGTCGCCGAACGCGAGGAGCTGGAAGCCAGCCGCGAACGGCTGCGGCTCGCCCTGGAAGCCTCGGATCTCGTCGGCACCTGGGACTGGGACATCCCCGGCGACATCGTCTATGCCGATGCGCGCTTCACGCGGCTGTTCGGCCTCGACCCCGAACAGGGCGAAAGAGGGCTGCAGGTCCAGGACTTCATCGCCGGCATCCATCCCGAGGACCGCGAGCGGGTCGCAGCGGCGATCACCGTTGCAGTCGAGGAATGCGGCAGCTTCGCCCAAGAATACCGGACCGTCGATCTGAACGGTGACAGCCACTGGATCTTCGCCCGGGGGCGCTGCTTCGCCGACGCGCAGGGCCGCGCGGTCCGCCTGCCCGGAGCGATCGTCGACCGCACCGTCGAGCGCACACGCGAAATCCGCCAGGCCGCGCTCCTGCGACTGAGCGACGAGCTCACCCGCAGCGAGGGCGCCGGCAGCGCCACGCTGAAGGCCTTGCAGATCCTTGGCGAGACGCTCGGCGCGTGCCGGGTCGGCTATGCCACGGTCGATCCGCAGGACATGTCCGCCCGCATTCTCGGCGAGTGGACAGACCGGCGCACGCCGCCCCTGTCCGGGCGCTATCCGCTGGCCCATTACGGCCAGCAATTCCTCGACGAGCTGCATTCCGGCATCGTCGTCATCGAGGACACCGCCGACTATTCGCCGATCCCGGAACAGGCGGCAGCCTGGGCCGCCATCCAGGTGCGCTCGCTGGTCAACATTGCGGTCATCGAGAACCAGACGGTCAAGGTTCTGCTCTATCTGCACTCCGACACGCCGCGCCGCTGGGTCGAGGAAGAGATCGCCTTCATCCGGGAGGTTCTCAACCGGGCCTGGGCCTTCAGCCAGCGCCGGCGCGCCGAGCAGACGCTGATCGAGACCGAGACGCGGCTGCGGCTCGCACAGGAAGCGGCGCAGATCGGCACCTTCGACTTCGACGCCCGCACCGGCGCGCTGGTCTGGGACAACCGGTGCCGGGCGATCTTCGGCCTGTCGCCCGACGTGCCGGTGACCTACGAGACCAGCTTCCTGGAGGGGCTGCATCCCGAGGATCGCGCGCGCATTGCGGCCACCGTCGAACGGGTCCTCGACCCGGCCTCGAACGGCATCTTCGACGTCCTCTATCGCACGATCGGCCACGAGGACGGCGTCGTCCGTCACGTCAAGGCGAACGGCCAGACCATCGTCGAGAACGGAGCGACCACGCGCTTCGTCGGCGCCGTGCGCGACGTGACCGACGAGAAGGAAGCCGAGGAACGCCAGCTCCTTTTGACCCGGGAATTACAGCACCGTGTCAAGAACACCCTCGCCATGGTCAATGCGCTGGCCAACCAGACCCTGCGCCGCGCGGCGAATGTCCAGGACGGGCTGGCCGCCTTCTCGGCGCGGCTCATTGCCCTCGGCCATGCCCACGACATCCTGACCCAGACCAGCTGGACCTCGGCCCCGATCGCCGCCATCGTCGACAATTCGCTCAAGACCCATTCGGCCGACGACAACACCCGCATCGTCGCGTCCGGCCCCGATCTTCGGCTGACCGCACGCCAGAGCCTTGCCTTGGCGCTGGGTCTGCACGAGCTGGCGACCAATGCGATCAAATACGGCTCGCTGTCCAACGATACCGGGCGTGTGGCGATCGAATGGGAGCTGGCGCACCAGGCAGGACAGAAGCACCTCAGCTTCGTCTGGCGCGAGATGGACGGTCCTGTCGTCGAAAAGCCGGCCACCCGGGGCTTCGGTTCGCGGCTGATCGAACAGGCCATGGCCGCCGAGTTCGGCGGCGAGGTGACCATCGACTACAAGCCTGACGGTCTCGTCTGCACCATCTCTGCCGACATCAGCAGCGACATGGCCGAGGCCGACAGCCCCAACCTCATCTGACGGCGGGCGGCGGACGCAAGGCCGCGCCGCCGCTCCCGCCGATAGGTGAACTGCGTCCGGGATCAGCCGGCGATGTCGATGATTCCGGCTTCGCCGCCCTCGCTGCCGAAGGCCAGCCGCTCGCCCTTCGCGTCCCATGCCAGGGTCCGCACCGGGCTGGCGCCGCCACGGCGCAGCAGCGCTTCCTTGGCGTCGGCGAAACGCACCGCCAGCACCATGCCGTCGCCATAGCCGATCGCCATCATGTCCTCGGCCGGGTGACAGGCAACGGCGGTGACCATCGTGTCGCCGCGGGTGCCGAGTTCGAGCGGCGCCTTGCCCATGGGCCCGTCCTTGCCGGAGAACGGCCACAGGATCGCCGCCGGTGCGCCGGAGGTGGCCAGGAACTTGCCCTTGGCCGACCAGGACCAGTCCTTCACCTTGGAAGGATAGCCGGTCATCCGCATGTGCTTGCCGTCCTCGATCCGCCAGCCATGCAGGGCATTCTCCTGCATGGTGGTGACGAGGAAGCGTCCGTCCGGCGAGAAGTCGACGCCCAGATGGGCGCCCTTCCACTCCAGCGTGGCCGGTGCCGCACCGGTGGCGGGAAAGAACATCGAGGCGCCATCATAATGGGCGGTCGCCGCGCGCACCCCCTTGGGGGCGAAGGCGATGTCCTCGACGGTACGCTCGTGGCGGATTTCCTTCAGCTCGCCGGCGCCGAGCCGCACATAGGCGGTCTTGCCGGACGCGAAACCGACCGTGTTCTTCGGCCCGCCGGCCACCGCGTCGATCCATTTGCGACCGATGGAGGCGAGTTCCTCGACCGCGCCGTCGGCGGCGATGGCAAGCACCCGCCCATCCTCGCCGCCGGTCAGAAGACGCGGCGCATAGCGATCGAGCCGCGCGGTCAGGAGGCCGCCGGCATGGGCTTCCACCGTCCGGTCGCCGCCAGCCGGAAACCGCACCGTACCATCGGCGACCGCGAAGACCGCCTGGTCCTTCAGAAAGACCGCGGTCTCGACGAAGTCGCCGAAATCATAGGACGCGATGGACGGCATCAGGCATCGGCCCGCTGGCGGGCGGAACAGGCTTCGAACTCCGCCGACAATTCGTCGGCGTCGAGATTGCGGCCGATAAACACCAGCCGGCTCTCGCGCTTTTCGTCGTCGCGCCAAGGGCGCTGGTGGTCGCCCTCGACGATCATGTGGACGCCCTGCACGACATAGCGCTCCGGATCGTCCTCGAAGGCGATGATGCCCTTCAGCCGGAGGATGTTCGGACCCTGCTCCTGGGTGAGCGCCTGGATCCAGGGGAAGAACTTCTTCGGATCGAGCGTCGCGCCGCGCAGCGACACCGACGTCACGGTCACATCGTGCAGCTCGGCGACCTTGCCATGGTGATGATGGCCGTGATCGTGGCCCGCATGGTCGTGACCGGAATGATCATGCCCGTCGCCGTGGTGATGATGATGCCCGTGATCGTGATCATGGCCGCAATCCGGCCCGCAGGTCTCGTCGTGGACGTGTTCCGCTTCCGTCAGGAACTCCGGATCGGCGTCGAGCACGCGCTTTAGATCGAACGCCCCCTGCCCAAGGACACGCTTCAGATCGATGCCGGCGCGCTCGGTCCGGTGGATGACGGCGTAGGGGTTGATCGCCCGTACGGTCGCCTCGACCGCGGCCAGTTCGTCTGGGGTCACGAGATCGGTCTTGTTGAGCAGCACCACGTCGGCGAAGGCGATCTGGTCCTCGGCCTCGCGCGAATCCTTCAGCCGCAGCGGCAGGTGCTTGGCGTCGACCAGCGCGATCACCGCATCGAGCTGGGTCTTGGAGCGCACGTCCTCGTCCATGAAGAAGGTCTGCGCCACCGGCACCGGATCGGCGAGCCCCGTGGTCTCGACGATGATCGCGTCGAAGCGGCCCTTGCGCCGGGTCAGCCCTTCCACCACCCGCACGAGATCGCCGCGCACCGTGCAGCACACGCAGCCATTGTTCATCTCGTAGATTTCCTCGTCGGATTCGACGATCAGATCGTTGTCGATGCCGATCTCGCCGAATTCGTTGACGATGACGGCATAGCGCTTGCCGTGGTCTTCCGAGAGGATGCGGTTGAGGAGCGTCGTCTTGCCGGAGCCGAGATAGCCGGTGAGGACGGTCACGGGAATCTGGTCGGGCGTCACGCTGGGCGTATCGGACATGGAAGCTCTCCGTCTTGGGTCGGGCACGATATAGGCGCCACGCGGCGAGAATGCACGGGGGTGGTGAACGCCCGAAAGCAACTCCCCGCCGGCGGCGAAAATCAGACGAGCCGCGCCGTATCGAAGGCGAGGACATCGTCGAGAAGCGCGGTGAAGGCGTCGGCCTGATGCGCGGCGATGGCGGCGCCGATCTCGGCCGTCGCCAGACGGGCATCGCCGACGACGCCGGCCGGGTTGAGATCCTGGGCCATCCAGCCAAAGCCGATCCGGCCATGGGCCCTCAGATGGGCCGCCGAGCCGCCGAGCTCGTCCTGCAGCGAATCGAAAGCCGCGATCGCCTGCCGCCGGACCATGTCGGGGCGCAGATGCAGCATCAGCGCGGTCTCGACCGCACCGCCATGGATGCCCGAGGCGATCTCTTCCGGCGGCAGAAGGCCGTCGGGGTAGCCGAAGCGCAGCCAGGAGCAGGTCGCGACCAGAAGCCCGTGGCGACGGCGCAGTTCGAGGGCCGCCGTGTCCATCACCGGCGTGTTTCCGCCATGAGCGTTGACGATCACCAGCCGCCGGAACCCCGCGGCGGCCAGGCTCGCCCCGACGTCGATCAGCGCCGACGTCGCAGTCTGCCATTCATGACTGAGCGTGCCGGGAAAGGCCGCATGTTCGCAGGATTTGCCGATCCGCAATGTCGGCAGGAAGGTCACCGGCCGGTCTTCCGGCAGGCGCGCGATGACCGCCTCGACCATCGCATCGGCCAGCATCGCGTCGGTTCCGAGCGGCAGATGCGGCCCGTGCTGCTCGATGGCCGCGATCGGGACCACGGCGACGGCACCGGCCAGACCGGCGCCTTCGGCGCTCATCTCCGTCGTTGTCATCTCCTCGTAGCGACGCCGCATCATTCCTCCGCAAGGGTCGACAAGCCACCGCGCAGCGGCCAACAAGGTGGACAACATAGCGGGGCTTCGTCATTTTTGCCCCCGTGAAATCGGATCGGGGTTCCATGGCCAGCAAGAAAACCGGGAAGCGCTCCGTGACGACGCAGTTGAGCTTGGCGGCGCGCGGCGCCCGCACGGCCCTGTCCCAGCGCCTGGCGCTGCTCGACGTCTATCCCGGCCAGGATGCGGTCCTGCTGGCGATCGGCGAGGAAGACGGGATTTCCCTGCGCGATCTGGCCGAACGCCTGTCCGTACGCCCGCCGACGATCACCAAGACCGTGACCCGGCTGGCGGCGCAGGGCCTCGTCGAAAAGCGCCTCTCCAACAGCGACGGAAGGCAGAATCACGCCCACCTGACCGAACGCGGTGCGGCGCTCGTCGATGCGGTGGGCAAGTCCCGCAAGCGGGTCGAGCGTGATGCGCTGAAGGGATTTTCCAACAAGGAGCGCAAGACCCTGCGCAAGCTCCTCGAACGCGTCACCGCCAATCTCGGCAATGCCGCCCCGGCGCCTGCCGGCTCCAGCTCCACCGCCGAGGACGATGACTGACGCAACCATTCCGTCCTGCAACGACATCTGCGGGCTTTGCGTGGCGGCCAGTCTGGGCCATAGATCGACTGGGCGTCGGGAGGAGCCCGCGTAAGTGGCGCAAAAGGTCAAACTTTCGACGATTGCCGATTCGCTGGGCCTGTCGACGGCGACAGTCTCGCTGGCGCTGCGCGACAGTCCGCTGGTGGCCGAGGTCACCCGCGAACGGATCAAATGCGCGGCCCGCGAACTCGGCTACATCTACAATCGCCGCGCCGCCTCGCTGCGCACCTCGCGCTCGGGCATCGTCGGTGTCTGCGTCCACGACATCATGAACCCGTTCTTCGGCGAGATCCTGAAATCCGTCGAGAACGAGTTGGACCGGCAGCGCCAGACCTTCATCCTGTGCAATCACCATGACGACCTCGCCAAGCAGCGCTCCTTCGTCGACACGCTGCTGCAGCTGGGCGCCGACGGGCTGATCCTGTCGCCGGCGATCGGCACACCGGCCAGCGACATCCGCCTTCCCGAGGAGAATGACCTGCCGGTCACGCTGATCGCCCGCACCGTCGAGGGCTCGGGCGTCCTCGGCTTTCGCGGCGACGATTCCTACGGCATGGGGCTGGCGGTCGATCATCTGGTCGCCCTCGGCCATCGCCGCATCGCCATGATCGGCGGCACGGCGCTGACCTCGACCGGCCGCGATCGCGAGGCCGGATATCTGGCCGCGCTGGAGCGCGCCGGCATCGAATTTCGCCCCGAATGGCGGATCGAGGGACCGCGCAACCGTCATTCCGGCTTCGACGCGGCCGCGACATTTCTTCAGATCGAGAACCGCCCGACGGCCGCGGCCTGTTTCTCCGACCTCGTCGCCCTCGGCTTCATGTACGGCCTGTCGCGGGCCGGACTGCGTCCCGGCGTCGATATCGCGGTCACCGGCTATGACGACATCGACGAGGCGGCGATCGCCACCCCGCCGCTATGCACCGTGTCGAATGGCCAGAGCGAGGTCGGCCGCCGCGCCGCCGAAGCGCTGCTGGCTCGCCTGGCCGGCCAGCCCGCCGCCGACGAGACCATCCTCATTACCCCCGAGCTCCGTGTTCGCCAGTCCAGCGACTACAGCTGGCCCGACTGAGCCTGTCCGGGTTTCACCACACGAACGACAACACGCAGAAGAGGAAGCCTACATGTCAGACCTGTCCGCCGTTACCATCCTGGTCCCCGGCAAGATGAACCCCGATACGCTGGATACCCTGAAGGCGACGTTCGACGTGGAGCATCTCGCCGGCCGCAAGCTGGAGGATCTGTCGGAGGAGCGCCGTCAGGCGATCCGCGGCATCGCTCAGATGGGCCAGGTGCCCGCCGCGATGATCGACGCGCTTCCGAATCTCGAGCTGATCGCCAATTTCGGCGTCGGCTATGACGGCGTCGACACGGCCCATGCCACAAAGAAGGGCGTCGTCGTCACCAACACGCCGGAGGTCCTCACCGAGGAGGTTGCCGACATCACCCTCGCCCTCGTCCTGATGACGACGCGCGAACTCGGCGCCGCCGAACGGCACCTGCGCGAGGGCAAGTGGGAGAGCGAGGGCCCGTACCCGCTGACCCAGACGACCCTGCGCGGGCGCACGGCCGGCATCATGGGCCTCGGCCGCATCGGCCTTGCCATTGCCCGCCGTCTGGAAGGCTTCGACGTCAAGATCGAATACCACAACCGGTCGAAGCGCGACGACGTGGCCTATCCTTATCACGCCGACCTCCTGAGCCTGGCGAAGTCCGTCGACACGCTGATCGTGGCAGCCCCGGGCGGCGCGTCGACAGAGAAGGCGGTCAATGCCGAGGTCCTGAAGGCGCTCGGCTCCGACGGTATCCTGGTCAATATCGGCCGCGGCACCACCGTGGACGAGCCGGCGCTGATCGAGGCGCTGGAGAACGGCACGATCCGCGCCGCCGGCCTCGACGTCTTCGAGAAGGAGCCGCATGTGCCCGAGCGGCTGAAGGCGCTGCCGAACACCGTGCTCCTGCCGCATGTCGGCTCGGCCTCGCGCCACACCCGCGCCGAGATGGGCAAGCTGGTCGTCGGCAATCTGGTCGAATGGTTCTCGGGCCGCGCGCCGGTAACCCCGGTCTCCGAATCGGTCGAGGCCGGCATCGCCCGCAAGGGCTGAGCCATGCGGCACCGCACCCGTCGAAGGGTGCGGTGCCGAACCAGACCTGAACACATTCCTAAATTCGAGGGTGGTCATCAACCTTCGCTTAAGGTTGTTCGCATCATAATGGATCCTGACGAAGAAAAGGGCCCTCCATGAACTTCGCCGCAACCGCTCTTGGCGCCGGAATTGCCGCCGCCGTAGTCATCGCGCATCTGCAGGGTGCCCTGACGCCTGCGTCCGACGCCTTCACCGGAGCGACGGTCATCGACGCACGGCTCGATCCCATGACCACGGCCTCCATCGCGCCTGCCGCCAGCGACACGTCGCGTCCGGCCGCGATCCGGCTGATCGACCTGCGGAGCGGCGTGACCTGCAAGATGGCGACGCCCGAGAGCGCGGCACGGCATTTCGCGCCGGCGCCGATCGGCCCCGACTGCGCCGGCTCGCCCGATCTGCAGAATGTCGCCCTCTGGCGCTCCAGCAGCGACGGCTCGCTGGAACTGGCCGACAGCGATGGCCAGACGATTCTCCGCTTCATGCCCGGCGATGGCGTTCTCTACGAATCCATCTATCCGTCCGAGGCGATGGTGACGATCGTCCGTTCGCGCGGCTGACCGGAACGCGCCTTTCGCGCATTCCCGTCCATTTCGCTCCTGCTGAGCTCGCCCCGACTGGCGGGGCGCGCGCAGACGCACACGCACTAGAGCAGGCCGGCGACAGTTTTTGCTGCAATGCAGCATCGGGCCATTGAACCGGCCTGACCACCCTTCCATTTACCGCTCTGGCGAATGGTGATGTGAAGCACGATCCATTGGCCGCAGGAGGCCGGCGCGTGGGACGATCGAAGGATCGTCCGCCCCGTCCCTTCACGAAGCCACGCACCATCCGTGAGGCCTGGGGTCTCGATGGTGACGCGGCGCGGCAGCAAAGGATCGAGCCCATGCATATTCCCTCCCCGTCCGACATGGCGGAAGTCACGCGCCTGACCCGCAGCGGCCGCCTGCGCGAGGCGATGGCGCTGCTGCGCAAGGGCCAGGCGCCTGCATCCGACGCTGCGCACACGCCGGAGGCTTCGAATAGCGACACCGCCATGCCCGATCCCGGCGAAGTCGCCCGGTCCATGATGGGTGCGATGTTCGGCAACGCGCCGGATGCCGCGGCGTCGCCTACGGCCGCACCGGCACAGTCGCGTTTCCGCAGGGCCAGGGCCAAGCCTGCCCAGGACGATCCGCGCTTCCGCACGCGCCGCTACAGCGCCGTCGCCGGCAGCCGCGACTACAAGCTCTATGTCCCGGCCAGTCTTCCCACGGGCCCGGTGCCGCTGGTCGTGATGCTGCATGGCTGCACCCAGTCGCCGGACGATTTCGCCGCCGGGACCCGCATGAACGAACTGGCCGAAGAACAGGGCTTCCTCGTCGCCTATCCGGCCCAGTCCAAGGCGGCGAACGTCAAGAAGTGCTGGAACTGGTTCTCCGCTGCCGACCAGATGCGCGAACAGGGCGAACCGTCGCTCATCGCCGGCATCACCCGGGAGATCATGGCCGAGCATGCGGTGGATCCGGACCGGGTCTATGTGGCCGGCCTTTCCGCCGGCGGCGCTGCCGCGGCGATCATGGGCGCGGTCTATCCCGAACTCTACGCGGCCGTCGGCGTCCATTCGGGGCTGCCACGCGGCGCGGCTCGCGACATGGCCTCGGCCTTCGCCGCCATGCAGGGCGCGAATGTCGCGACGGTTCCGGTCTCCGGACAGGTGGTCCGCACCATCGTCTTCCATGGCGATGGCGACAAGACCGTGCATCCCGCCAATGCCGAGAGTGTCATCACGCAGGCCAGCGCTGGAAACCGCTTTACCGTCACAAACGAGGACGGCCGGGCCGCAGGCGATGTCGCCTGGCAGCGCACCCTCCATACCGACGCCGATGGTCGCGCCGTGCTGGAAAACTGGACGATCAGGGGCGCGGGCCATGCCTGGTCCGGCGGCAGTTCGGCCGGAACCTACACCGACCCGAACGGCCCCGATGCCAGCCGCGAAATGCTGCGGTTCTTCTTCGCCCGGACGGACTGATCAGCGATCTGCGACAACGGCACGGCGCATGTCTTCGAGACTGCGCCGTTGCCGTCCTGCAGCGTCGAAATTCTCCGGCGCCAGCCAGGCCTCGAAACCGGCGCGCAGCGCCGGCCATTCGCCGTCGAGGATCGAGAACCACGCGGTATCGCGGTTGCGTCCCTTGACGATCATGTGCTGGCGAAAGAGCCCCTCATGGGTGAAGCCGAGCCGCAGCGCGGCGCGCTTGGACGGCGCGTTGCCATCGTCGCATTTCCATTCGAAGCGCCGGTAGCCGAGTTCATCGAAAACCCGGCCCATCAAAAGGAAGAACGCTTCCGTCGCTGCGACCGTGCGCTTCAGCGACGGCGCCAGGCAGATATGGCCGATCTCGATCACGCCGTTCGGCCGGTCCATCCGCATCAGTGCGGCGACGCCCTCCGCCCTGCCGCTCGTCGCCGGCACTAGCGCATGGAACAGCATCTCCCCGAACAGATAGGTGCGGTTTGCCCATTCCGAGAACGCCGCCGCATTCGTGAAGGGCCCGTAGGGCAGGTAATCGTAGAGGGTTTCGTTGCCCGGTTGGCCGTAGGCGGCGAAGAGTTCGCCGAACCGACGGTCGTCGGTGATCGGCTCGACGGTCACCGATCGCCCGACCAGCGGCGTCGTTCCGGGCGCCGCCCGGCTCCCGTAGCTTGAAAGCGCACTCACCGGGCGGTCTCCTGATGGCTGCGCTCGCGGATGAACAGCAGCGTGCGGTCGCGGATCGTCTCGTCGTTCAGCGGCAGGGCCGTGGCAAAGGACGTGATCGCCCCGATATGATCGACGCCCGGATAGATGATCTCGGTGGCATCACCGCCCTGTGCGCGCACCTTGGTGGCCAGCGAGCGGGTGTTCTGCGGATTGACCGTGGTGTCGTCCTCGCCGGCGATCAGCAGCATCGGCGGCTCGTCACCATCGACGAAGTTCACCGGCTGGCTGGCCGAGCGGGTCTCCTGCGGGAAGATCTGCTTGTAGCGATCCTCGGTCAGCGGCAGGAAGTCGTAGGGTCCGGCAAGGCCGATGAAGCCGGCGAGCGTCTCGATCTCGGTGCCCTCGCGTGCCAGCCAGTCGCCATTGGTCGCCAGCAGGCCGGCGATCTCCGCTCCCGCCGAATGCCCCATCAGGAAGACCGGGTGCGCCCCGCCCGGCATGCCGTAGGCCCCGCCGCGCACCGTGGCGATCGCCCGCGCCGTGGCCTCGGCGGCGTCCTCGACGAAGCCGGGAAAGCGGACCTCGGGATAGAGCCTGTAGTCGGGGATCGCGACGATGATGCCGGCGCTGGCCAGCGACTGACCGACGAAGAGATAGGTCTCCTTGTCGCCCGAATCCCAGCTGCCGCCATAGAGGAAGACGACGAGCGGCGTCGTCTCGGTGACGGTCGCGGGAATGTAGAGGTCGTAGCGGCCGCGCTCGCCGCTGCCATAGGGAATGTCGCTGACGACGCCGTAGCCGTCGCCGCTGGTCGCCGCGTTGAGAACGGCCGCACACCCGGACAGGGCCAGCCCAACCGCAAGCGACAGAAGAATCGCGGCGCGCCGCGGCCAGCGAGACGGCAATGCACGAAGGAACAGGTCAGCTCTCATGACGCCGTGATGTAGCGCCGCGCCCGACCGCAGCAATCCTGCCATCGGGTTGAATTGATTGAACTTCCTTAATTCTCGGCAAGATGGGTGCCGATCCGCTCCAAGGACGCTGCGGCTTCGTTCAGCGTTTCCACGAAACGCGCCCGTTCGGCCTTCAGGCTATCCTCGTTCTCGCCCGACTGCGCCGCGTTCGCGGCAATACCGGATTCCAGCTCGGCGATCCGCCGCCTTGCTTCCGCCAGTTCGTCCATCGCCATGATCGCGGCCATGACGGTCAGCCGCAGATCGCCGATCTGTCCGAAACTGTCGCGCAGTCCGGCAATCTTGCGGTCCACCTCCTTCGCCAGCTCGGTCAGATGGGCTTCCTCGCCATCACCGCAGGCCATGCGATAGGTCTTGTCGTCGATGGTCACGACCACCTGGGGCATGCGACGCTCTCCCGCTTAAGCCGATTTGTGCCGGTCGAGGACGGAGCGCACGCGCTCCATCGCATCGACCAGACGCCGCGAGACGTCCCGGTTGGCGCGGTCCAGCCGTTCGCCACGCGCCAGCGCCGTGTCCAGCTCCTTCGCCAGCCGGCCCCGGTCGGCGGTCATGCGCTGGATCTCGACCGCGGCGTCGCGCACCGCGGCCTCCCGCTCACGGCGCAGCTCGACCAGATCGTCCAGACGTTGGATCGCGGTTCGAAGGCGCTGTTGCGCCGCCTCGAAACCCTCCTCGGCCGACATGGCTCCATCTCCCCTCGCGACCGGACAGGCCGGTCCCCAAACGCATTTCCATCATGTTCCGCCGTCCCTTGCCGGCGAATGTCCATGTGGAGCACTAAACCATTGCCGCCAAAAGTGCAGGCGATTTTCGGGCGGTGCAATCTCTTCGTCCCGCGCTTTCGCAGCCACCCGCCTGGCGAATGGCATCACCCGACCGGCGCGGCTGCGGCGCGATCTGCGACTTTGCCTTTGTTGACAGCACGATGCCCGTATGATGTTTGCCGCCGGTCTCGGCACCGCCGGAACGCCCAGCTTCCAAGCGCTACCGGAGCAGAACATGACGTCACCCGACACGCACCGCGACATGGCGAATGCCATCCGCTTCCTGTCGGCCGACGCCGTGGAAGCGGCGAATTCCGGCCATCCCGGCCTGCCCATGGGCGCGGCCGACATCGCCACCGTCCTGTTCTCGCGATTCCTGACCTTCGATCCGCGCGCCCCCCACTGGGCCGACCGCGACCGCTTCGTCTTCTCGGCCGGCCACGGCTCGATGCTGCTCTACAGCCTGCTCTATCTGCTCGGCTATGACGGCGTCGGCATCGACGATCTCAAGGCCTTCCGCCAGCTCGGCTCGAAGACCGCCGGCCATCCCGAATACAAGCATTGCGAGGGCATCGAGACGACCACCGGCCCGCTCGGCCAGGGTCTCGGCAACGCCGTCGGCATGGCGCTTGCCGAGCGGATCATGAACGCCCGCTTCGGCGATGCGATCGTCGACCACCGCACCTATGTGCTCGCCGGCGACGGCTGCCTGATGGAGGGCCTCAGCCAGGAATCCATTGCGCTTGCCGGCCATCTGCGCCTGTCGAAGCTGATCGTCCTGTGGGACGACAACGGCATCACCATCGATGGCGACGTCGCCCTGTCGGATTCCACCGACCAGATGGCCCGCTTTGCCGCCTGCAACTGGAACACCCTGCGCTGCGACGGCCACGACCCGGAAGCCATTGCCGAGGCGATCACCGCCGCGCAAGGCAGCGACCGCCCGACCCTGATCGCCTGCAAGACCACCATCGGCCATGGTGCGCCCACCAAGGCCGGCAGTGCCAAGGCCCATGGCGCGCCGCTCGGCGCCGATGAGATCGCCCAGATGCGCGAGGCGCTCGGCTGGGAGCACGCGCCGTTCGAGATTCCCGCGGCGATCCTCGATCGCTGGCGCCTCGCCGGCCTGCGCTCGTCGACCCACCGAAAGGAATGGGAGCGTCGCTTCGCCGAGATCGACGCCGAGACCCGCGGCGAGTTCGAGCGCCGGGTCCGCGGCGACCTGCCCAGCGGCTTTACCCAGGCGCTGCAGCGCTGCAAGCGACGCTTCAACGAGGAGCGGCCGGAGATCGCCACCCGCAAGGCGTCGGAACTGGCGCTCGAGGTTCTCAACGCCGTCGTCGTCGAGACCATCGGCGGCTCGGCCGATCTCACCGGGTCCAACAACACCCGCACCAGCCAGACCGAAGCGATCGTGCCCGGCGACTATGCCGGCCGCTACGTCCATTACGGCATCCGCGAACACGGCATGGCCGCCGCGATGAACGGCCTCGCCCTGCATGGCGGCATCATTCCCTATGGCGGCACCTTCCTCGTCTTCTCCGACTATGCCCGCGGCGCCATGCGCCTGTCGGCCCTGATGGGCCTGCGGGTCGTCTATGTGCTGACCCATGATTCCATCGGGCTCGGCGAGGACGGCCCCACCCACCAGCCGGTCGAGCATCTGGCCTCGCTGCGCGCCATGCCGAACATGCAGGTGTTCCGCCCGGCCGACGCGGTGGAAACGCTGGAATGCTGGCAGCTCGCGCTGGAATCGCGCGATGCGCCGTCGGTGCTCGCCCTCAGCCGCCAGAACCTGCCGACCCTCCGGCTCGACCAGCACGACGAGAACAAGAGCGCCCGCGGCGCCTACGAGATCAGCTCGACCTCGGGCGACGCCGAGGTCACGATCTATGCCACCGGCTCGGAGGTCCAGATCGCGCTGGCCGCCAGCACCATCCTGGAAGCAGACGGCATCCCCACCCGCGTCGTCTCCGTGCCCTGCTTCGAGCTGTTCGACAGGCAGAGCCCGGAATATCGCAGCGCCATGCTCGACAATGGCGGCCTGAAGGTCGCCATCGAGGCCGGCGTGCGGCAGGGCTGGGATCATTTCGTCGGCCGCAACGGCATCTTCATCGGCATGGACGGCTTCGGCGCCTCGGGCCCCGCGTCCGAACTCTACGAGCATTTCGGCATCACCACCGAGGCGGTGGTCGCGGCCGTGCGTGCGCGCCTGGCCCCGGAGCCCGAGGAAAGCTGACGCTTTCCGTCATCACGGAAAGTCATCCGGACCATAAGAATTGCTGACCGCCGGCAATATTGATCCCGGCCGCCCGCTTCTGTAGAGGCCATGGCGAACGAGATGCCCGGCGGGTACGGCCGCGCGCCACCACAGGAGACGGATCATGACAGTTCGCGTTGCAATCAATGGCTTCGGCCGCATCGGCCGCAATGTGCTGCGTGCCATCATCGAATCCGGCCGCACCGACATCGAGGTCGTCGGCATCAACGATCTCGGCCCGGTCGAGACCAATGCGCATCTGATCCGCTTCGACAGCGTCCATGGCCGCTTCCCGGGCACCGTCACGGTCGATGGCAACACCATCGACGTCGGCCGCGGCCCGATCCGCGTGACCGCCGAGCGCGACCCGAAGAACCTGCCCTGGAAGGAACTCGGCGTCGACATCGCGCTCGAGTGCACCGGCATCTTCACCGATCCCGCCAAGGCCTCGGCCCATCTGGAGGCCGGCGCGAAGAAGGTGCTGATCTCCGGCCCCCTCTCCGGCACGGCCGGCGCCGAGAAGACCATCGTCTACGGCGTCAACCACGACACGCTGACCGCCGACGACACGATCGTCTCCAACGCCTCCTGCACGACCAACTGCCTGGCCCCGGTCGCCAAGGTCCTCAACGACGCCATCGGCATCGACAAGGGCTTCATGACGACGATCCATTCCTATACCGGCGACCAGCCGACGCTCGACACCATGCACAAGGATCTCTACCGCGGCCGCGCCGCCGCCCTGTCGATGATCCCGACCTCGACCGGTGCCGCCAAGGCCGTCGCGCTGGTGATGCCCGAGCTCAAGGGTCGCCTCGACGGCGTTGCCATCCGCGTCCCGACCCCCAATGTCTCGGTCGTCGACTTCAACTTCATCGCCAAGCGCGAGACCACCGTCGAGGAAGTGCAGAACGCCATCCGCACCGCCGCCGACGGCCCGCTGAAGAACATTCTCGGCTACACCGACGCCCCGAACGTCTCGTGCGACTTCAACCACGACCCGCATTCCTCGGTCTTCCACATGGACCAGACCAAGGTCATGGACGGCACCTTCGTGCGCATCCTGTCCTGGTACGACAACGAATGGGGCTTCTCCAACCGCATGTCCGACACCGCCATCGCGCTCGCCAACGCGGGCTGAGCGAGGCGGGTCGCGACCGGCGATGAGTGTGCGGGGCTGTCCTGACGGGCGGCCCCGCTTTCACGTCCCGGCCCGGCCCGTCCGGTCTCGCACAGGCCGCCGGAGCAGCGCCAACGGGACGGATTCGCGGCGGATATATTACTCTTGCTTGGATGTTTCTGTGCGCAGCTGCGCAATTAAGCAGCAATGGCGCGGATTTATACTATTCAGGGCGGGCGACTTAACCACGGATGTGGGAAACCAAGTTTTCCGTTGACGCCACAGCCGACCGCCGTATGGTGCGCGGCCAGCTACGGAATTCCGGATCGGCGCGGAGGTTGCGCACCGGATGTCATTGCTCGCGAAAGTGGGTTTCGTAGACGACACAAGACGCTCAGGGAGAAGCAACTTGCTCAATACAACTATTAAGGCCCTTCTGACCGGCGCGGCATTTGCCGTTCTGTCCACGGGCGCCATGGCGCAGGAAGTCGCGCTGAAGTTCCAGTCGAGCGATCCGGCCGGCGATGCGAACTACCAGCTCTACAAGGAATGGGCTGACGGCGTCAGCGAGGAGACGGGTGGCAAGGTTTCCATCGAGCTCCTGCCGGTCGGCGCAGTCGTCGACTTCCAGGAAACCCTCGACGCGGTCGGCGCCGGCATCCTCGACGGCCACATCACCGACACCTCCTATTTCGCCGGCAAGGACGCGGCCTTCGGCCTGATCGCCAACCCGGTCGGCGCATGGTCGGACCCGCAGCAGATGCTGAAGTTCCTCAACGAGGGCGGCGGCAAGGAGCTGATGAACGAGCTGGTCGAGCCCTATGGCACGCACTTCTTCGGCGGCACCACCCCGGGCCTGGAAGCCTTCGTTTCGTCGGTCCCGCTCGAGGGCGTCAATGACCTGAAGGGTCTGAAGCTGCGCGCTCCGGCCGGTCTCGTGCAGAACATCTTCGCGGCCGCTGGCGCCTCGCCGGTGAACCTGCCGACCTCGGAAGTCTTCACCGCCCTCGACAAGGGCGTCGTCGACGCGGCCGACTACAGCGTCTTCCACGTCAACCAGGCGCAGGGCCTCAACGAGATCGCCAAGCACCCGGTCTTCCCGGGCTTCCACTCCATGCCGCTCATCGAGTTCTCGATGAACAAGCAGAAGTGGGATGCGCTGTCCGAGGACGTCCAGAAGACCCTCGAGGAATCCGTGGTCGAGCTGGCACAGCGCCAGAACGCCGCGCTGGCCGACAAGAACAGCAAGGCTGTCGAGGAAGCCAAGGCGCAGGGCGCCACGATCCACGACTGGTCCGACGAGGAGCGTGCGAAGTTCCGCAAGATCGCCATCGGCGAGTGGGAGAAGCAGGCCAGCCAGTCCGAGAACGCGCAGAAGGTGTACGACACCCTAACGACGTATCTCGAGAAGGAAGGCCTTCTCGCCGCACAGTAAGCAGACCGAGTATGACCGGCGGACGGGGCAGCGCGCCCCGTCCGCCTTTTTTTCCTCACCAAGGACGATCCGAGCATGACTCGTGACCCCATTGCCGTGGACGGACGCGATCCGGACCTCAGCGCCACCAGCGAAGGCACCGGAGACACCACGCCCGAGGCGGGGTTTCTCGGGCGCAGCATCGAGCGAGTCGGCATCATCTTTGCCGCAGCCATCGTCCTTGCGGCGGCCATTCTGCTGTTCGAAATCTTCATGCGCTACGCGCTCGACAGCCCCACCAACTGGGTGCACGAGCTGAGCATCTTCCTGTGCGCCATCGCCTTCATCTACGGCGGCCTGTTCTGCGCCGCCCGCGACAGCCACATCCGTGTCGTGCTGATCTATGACGCGCTCGGCCCTCGCCTGCGCACCATTTTCGACGTGATCATCTACGTCATCAGCGCGATCTCGGCGGCCTTCTTCGCCTGGGCCTCCTGGCTCATGGTCAAGGGTTCGTTCTGGACCCCGAGCGGCGCTTTCCACATGGAAGGCACCGGGTCCGCCTGGAACCCGCCGACCCCCGCCCTTCTGAAGGGCTTTCTGTTCATCGTCATGATCATTCTGGCCGTCCAGTTCGTGGTGCTGGCCGTCAATCATGCTCGTCGCGCGCGGCGCGGTTCCAAGCAGGACGCATAAATGGCCGAAATTCTCGACCTCGGCATCAATCTCAAGGCGCTTGGCATCGGCTACGGCACCCTGGTGATGTTCCTCATGCTGTTCGGGTTGCTCCTGACCGGCATGCCGCTCGCCTTCGTCACGCTTCTCGTGGCGCTGATCTTCGCTCTCGGCTGGTTCGGTCCGATGGCGGTGCCGCTGATCACCAGCCGGGTGTTCAGCTTCGTCTCGTCCTTCATCTTCGTCTCGGTGCCGATGTTCGTCCTGATGGCGGCGATCCTCGATCGATCCGGCATCGCGCGCGACCTGTTCGACGCCATGAAGCTGATCTCCAACCGCATTCGCGGCGGCGTGGCGATCCAGACCATCTTCGTGGCCGTCATCCTGGCGGCAATGAGCGGCATCATCGGCGGCGAGATCGTGCTGCTGGGCCTTCTGGCGCTGCCGCAGATGCTGCGTCTGGGCTACGACCGCAGTCTGTCGATCGGTGTCGTCTGCGCGGGTGGCGCGCTCGGCACGATGATCCCGCCGTCGATCGTCCTGATCGTCTACGGCCTGGCGGCCAACGTCTCGATCGGCGCGCTGTTCACCGCGTCCTTCCTGCCGGGCGTGATGCTGGCCAGCTTCTACGTGCTCTACATCCTCTTCCGGGCGTATTTCACCACGGGCGCCGTGCCGGATCCCGATCCGGAGATCATCCCGCTGTCGCAGAAGATCTCGCTGCTCAAGGGCCTGATCCTGCCGCTTCTGGTCGTCACCTTCGTGCTCGGCTCGATCTATGGCGGCATCGCCTCGGTCACCGAAGCATCGGCCATCGGCGTCGGCGGCGTGCTGCTCGCCACTATCGTGCGCGGCGAGTTCACCTTCGAGCTGCTGCGCGGCGCGGCCATGCAGACGCTGGCCACCGTCGGCATGATCGTCTGGATCGGCATCGGCGCCAGCGCCATCGTCGGCGTGTTCAACCTGATGGGCGGCATCGACTTCGTGTCGTCGCTGATCATCGGCATCTCGGACGAGCCGCTCTACGTGCTCCTGTTCATGATGCTGATCCTGTTCGTGCTCGGCATGTTCCTCGACTGGGTCGGCATCGCGCTGCTGACGCTGCCGATCTTCGTGCCGATCATCGTCGAGCTGGGCTACGATCCGATCTGGTTCGGTGTCCTGTTCTGCATGAACATGCAGGTGTCGTTCCTGTCGCCGCCCTTCGGCCCGGCCGCCTTCTATCTGAAGAGCGTCGCGCCGCCGGAGATCTCGCTCGGCGACATCTTCAAGGCCCTGCTGCCGTTCATCGCGCTGCAGATCCTGGCGCTTGCCGTGCTGATCATGTTCCCGGGCATCACCGGGCGCTAGACCGCAGCACAGGCCTGCAAGGCATTGAGGCCGGTCCGCCATCTTGGCGGGCCGGCCTTTTTCATGTGACGGCAACCATCTTCGCCGAACCCGGCGCCCGTTCGGCGCCCTGGCGAACATTTTGGACGTCAGGGTGGCCGTGCGAGTGGATACTGGCGGCAGGCCGGCTATATGCTGGCCTTCGTGGCCCTGCGGCCGCCGGCGGCGCGGCGTTCAGCCCCGGAGGCGACGCGCGGGCTCAGCCCTCGTGAGAAGGACTGCCGATCCCGCCGATGCTCGAATCGCTTTACCTCGTCATTCTCGTCGGCACCGTCCTCATCCTGCTGGCCGCGTTTTCCAGCCTCCTCGCCTTCCGCTTCGGCGCACCCCTCCTGCTCCTGTTCCTGTCGATCGGTCTTCTGACCGGCGTCGACGGGCTGGGCATCGACTTCGACAATGCCGACCTCGCCTATTTCGTTGGCACGCTGGCGCTGGCGATCATCCTGTTCGATTCCGGTTTCGGCACGTCCCTGCAATCCTTCCGCCAGGCTGCGGTGCCGGCGGTCATGCTGGCGACGGTCGGCGTCCTCATCACCGCGATCCTGTTCGGTTTCGCGGCATCATGGCTCCTGGGCCTCCCGATCCTCGAAGGCATGCTGCTCGGCGCCATCGTCGGCTCGACCGACGCGGCGGCCGTGTTCTTTCTCCTGCGCGTCGGCGGCATCACCATCCGCGAGCGCGTCCGTTCGCTGCTGGAGATCGAATCCGGCACCAACGATCCGATGGCGATCTTCCTGACCATCGCGCTCGTCGAGCTGCTGTCGTCGGGCACGGGACTGGACGAACTCGGCGCGGACGTCTTTCTCGGCTTCGTGCGCCAGATGGGGCTCGGCGTGGCCTTCGGCTTTGCCGGTGGCTGGCTGATCCGCACGCTGGTCTCGAAGCTGGCGATCGATCGCGGTCTCCTGCCGATCTTCACCCTCGCTCTCGCCATGCTGGTCTTCGCCGCAACGGGAGCCGTGGATGGCTCGGGCTTCCTGGCCGTCTATATCGCCGGTCTCTATGCGGCCAATAGCGGCCTGCGCAGCGCCCCCAGCCTGAAGCGCTTCCAGGACGGGCTGACCTGGCTCGCGCAGATCGTCATGTTCCTGATCCTCGGCCTGCTGGCGACGCCGTCGGAGTTCGGCGCCATCCTCCTGCCGGCCATCGCGCTGGCGGCCTTCCTGATCTTCGTCGCGCGGCCCTTCGCGGTCTGGCTCTGTCTCCTGCCCTTCGATTTCCAGCGCCGCGAAGGCGCCTTCATCTCCTGGGTCGGCCTGCGCGGTGCGGTCTCGATCCTGCTCGCCATCGTGCCGCTGATCGGCGGCCTCGACGAGGCGCGGCTGTTCTTCAACACCGCCTTCATCATCGTCCTCGCCTCGCTGCTCGTGCAGGGCTGGACGCTGGGCCTCGTCGCGCGCCGCCTCGGCCTCGTCGTGCCGCCGCGGATCGGGCCGATCGAGAAGGTCGAGCTCGAACTGCCGGGCACCGCCAATCATGAGCTCCTGTCCTACCGTGTCGTCCCCGACAGCCCGGTGGCCCGCGGTGAGCGCATTCCGCGCTGGGCCCGCCCCTCGCTGGTCATTCGCGACGGCCAGTCCATGCGCTATCAATATGCCGGGCGGCTGCGGGCCGGCGACTACGTCTATCTCTTCATCTCCCAGCGCTATCCGCCGCTGCTCGACCGGCTCTTCGCCAGCCCCGCGCGGGTGAGCCCGGACGATGCCGAGTTCTTCGGCGAGTTCACCGTCGATCCCGCCTCGCCGGCCAGCGGCCTTGCCGTCGCCTATGGTGCCCGCGTCTCGGACGCCGAGGCGGACCTGTCGATCTCGCAGATGATGATCGCGCGGCTCGGTGGCCGCGCCGAATATGGCGACCGGGTCACGGTCCGGCCGGTGGAACTGATCGTCCGCGAGGTCGGCGTCGACGGCAACGTCGTCAGTGCCGGCCTGTCGCTGGAGCCCGAAGGCGGGCGCGGTGGCCAGATCCCGCTCTTCCTCAATCTCCGCGATCTCCTGGCACTGGCGCACAAGGTGCTGGGCCGACGCAGGGCGGACTGAGGGCTAGGGGCGAAAACCGGCCGCTGGCGCGCCAACGCCGTTGCCCTCGCTCGGCCTCCCGCGCTACATCGCCTTCGGCGCCCGCGGCACGGCCCGGACGCTTTCGACGGGGCACCCGCTTATCGACGGGACGCGGACGGTCCGCCAGGATCGCTGGCGTCCTTCTGGCCTGATCCGGCGCCCCTCGGCGTGTTTCCATGAGGAGAACCACCATGACGCAGTTCAAGACGCTCGACGATGCCGACGTCACCGGCAAGCGCGTATTGCTGCGGGTCGACCTGAACGTGCCGATCAAGGATGGCGAGGTCGGCGACCGCACCCGCATCGAGCGAATCCTGCCGACCATCCGCGAGATCGCCGACAAGGGCGGCCGCGTCATCCTTCTCGCCCATTTCGGCCGCCCCAAGGGACAGCCGAACCCCGACATGTCGCTGGAGCCGCTGGCACCCGTCCTGTCGCAGATGCTCGGCACGCCCGTCGGCTTTGCCGATGATTGCGTCGGCCCCGTCGCTGCCGGCATCGTCGCGGCCTTGAAGGACGGCAATGTCGTCCTCCTCGAGAACACCCGCTTCCATGCCGGTGAGGAGACGAACGACGAGGACTTCGCCAGCCAGCTCGCCTCGCTCGGCGACATCTTCGTCAACGATGCCTTCTCGGCCGCCCATCGCGCCCATGCCTCCACCGAGGGTCTGGCGCGCCATCTGCCGTCCTATGCCGGCCGCACCATGCAGGCCGAGCTGGAAGCGCTGGAAAAGGGCCTCGGCAATCCCGAACGCCCGGTGGTGGCCGTGGTCGGCGGCGCCAAGGTCTCGACCAAGATCGACCTCCTCAGCAATCTGGTGACGCGTGTCGATGCGCTGGTCATCGGCGGCGGCATGGCCAACACCTTCCTCGCCGCGCAGGGGATCGATGTCGGAAAATCGCTCTGCGAGCATGATCTGGCCGACACCGCCCGGTCGATCCTGAACGCGGCGAAGTCCGCCGGCTGCGAGATCGTCCTGCCGGTGGATGCGGTCGTTGCCCGCGAGTTCAAGGCCGGCGCCGCCAACGAGACCGTCGCCGTCGATGCCGTACCCGCCGATGCGATGATCCTCGATGCCGGCCCGAAGACCGTCGACCTGGTCTCCGGCTGGCTCGACAAGGCGAAGACGCTGGTCTGGAACGGCCCGCTCGGCGCCTTCGAGATCGAGCCCTTCGATGCCGCCACCATGGCGGCCGCCCGCCATGCCGCCCGTCGTACGAAGGCCGGCGACCTCGTCTCGGTCGCCGGCGGCGGCGATACCGTCGCGGCGCTCAACCAGGCCGGTGTCGCCGACAATTTCACCTATGTCTCGACCGCCGGCGGCGCCTTCCTGGAATGGATGGAAGGCAAGCCCCTGCCCGGCGTCGAAGTGCTGAAGGCCTGATCTGACCCTCGCCGCGGCGGTGAGCCGTTGCGGCGGGTCCGTCTCGGACCCATCCTGACCCGTTATCGACTTCACAACACGACGGAGCCGCCGCATGGCCATTGGCGACGCCTTCCTCTCCTGGCTCCTGTTTCCCGTCTATGTCTGGCAGGGCCTCGGCGTGCGCCAGCGCGTCGAGCGCATGGTGCCGCCAGCCGGCCGCCACAGCGGTCTCTGCGGAACGTCCTCCGGGACAGACGTCCCGATCCGCCTGCTGGTCATCGGCGACAGCTCGGCCGCCGGTGTGGGCGTGGACGTGATCGAGGACAGCCTGGCGCCGAAACTTGCCGAGCGGCTCTACGCCTTGTCCGGTCGGGACGTCTTCTGGCGCGCTGCCGGCTCCAATTCCGCCGTCTCGGCGGACATCCGCGACCACGTGGTGCCGCATTTGGATGAGCCCTTCACCCATATCGTCCTGATGATCGGCACCAACGATGCCAAGAACTTCCACGGCGCCCTGCGCTTCAAGAAGGCGTTCGGCACCCTGCTCTACGCCCTCAAGGCCAAATGGCCGGACGCCCGCATCGTCTGGTCGCCGCCCGTCGATTTCGAGAGGGTCCCGGCGCTGCCCCGCGGCCTTGCCACGGTGCTGGAACTGCGCGCCCGCATCGTGCGCCGCATGGGCGCGCGCCTCTGCGCCGAGCGCGGCGCGATCTCGGCCACCACCCTGCCCCGTGTCGAACCCGCCGGCTTCTCGCGCGACGGCTTCCATGCCTCGATCGAGGGCTACGCCTATGTGGCCAACCATCTGGTGACCTATGTCGTCGGCGATGCAGCTGCGTGGGGCTCCGGTGCCTCGGCCGGTTCAACCGAGACCGCGTCGGACTGAACGGCAGATCACGCCCTCAGAAGTGCGCGCTGCCATGCGCGATCGGTCCTGCCCTCAGGCATCGACGCTTTCGGGTCGCGGCCCGGCATGCTCCTCCAGCTTCTCCATGGTCAGGATCACCCGCAGGCCTTCCGGGCTGATCTGTCGCTGGATACCTGCATTCAGGCGGCTGGCCATGGCGTCGAGCATCACCGAGCCGAAGCCGGTATGTTGCGCCTGATCGACATCATCGCCCGTCGGCGGCTCGGTCGGCGTTTCCGCCCACACCATCCGCACCGCGCCATCGCCGGCCGCCGACCAGCGAACCTCCAGGACGCCGCCGCTCCCGCGCAGCGCGCCGTATTTGGCCGCATTGGTCGCCAGTTCGTAGAGGATCAGGCCAAGCGGCGTGACGGAGGACGAGGAAACCGTCACCGGGTCGCCCTCGATGGTCAGCTTCACCTCGTCGATCCCCGCATAGGGCTTCAGAACGCTGGTCACGATCCCGGCGAGCTGGGTTTCGCGGGCGCTCTGCGTATCGGCATGGGCCCGGGCCAGCGCGTTGATCCGCCCGCGCGCCTCGTCCGCCGCCTCCATGGGGGTGGTGGCATGCTTGGCCGCAAGCGTGACCAGCGAGGCGGTGATGGCGAAGAGGTTCTTCACCCGGTGATCGAGCTCGTGGGTCAGCATCTCGGCATTGCCATGGGCCTTTTCGAGCCCGCGATTGGCCACTTCCAGTTCCTCGGTGCGCTCCTCGACGCGGCGCTCCAGCACACGGCCAGCCTCGCGCAGCTGTTCGGTCAGCGTCTCGTTCTCGCGCCGATAGTCCCGTAGCCAGCTCGTCGCCCGGCGCATCGCCTGCCGGGTCCCCGCCAGCTCCTTGGTCCACATGGACGGCAGCGGGATATCCCCGAAATCGCCCTCGGATATGCGCTCCGCCTGGGACGCCAGGGCGCCGAGGGGCCGCGTCAGGGCCCGTGCGAGGAGCACGCCAAGCAGCGCGGTCAGTGCCGCCACGCCCGCGACCACGGCAATACCGATGTTGCGGACGCTGTGGATCGGTCCGAGAATGTCGCTCTCCGGCAGGTAGGTGACCACCGCCCAGGGGGTCCGCGACCCGGCCAGCCGCTTGACCGCGCCGCGCCAGTTCTCCCCGTTGGCCTCGAAACGGGTGAGCCGCGTCTCGCCCGGTTTCACGCTGGCGAGCCCGCCTGGCAGGGTGCTGACCGCCTGGGCCAGTGCCGGATCGTCGATTTCCCAGACCCGGGCAAAGCGCTGCCCGCCGGAGACGTCCTCGGCCAGCAGGAAGGAGGAGTCGCGGTGGGCGATCACTTCGCCCGACTGCGAGACGATTGCCGCGG
This sequence comes from Aurantimonas sp. NFXS3, assembly GCF_049132005.1. NCBI lineage: Bacteria > Pseudomonadati > Pseudomonadota > Alphaproteobacteria > Hyphomicrobiales > Aurantimonadaceae > Aurantimonas > Aurantimonas sp. NFXS3. The sequence goes on along the minus strand of NZ_JAGDDZ010000001.1, from coordinate 331,392 downwards.
ACCCGCGCTCGCCGATCCTCAGCCCGTCCAGGAATTTCGACAGCGCATGGATCTCGATGTCGATGCCGACCGCCCCGCGCATGCCCAGCCGATCGTCCGCCCGCACCGGTGTCGCCACCGTGATCCCCGGCCGCTGCGACGAGAAGAAGATGTAGGGGTCCGTCCAGACCACCTCTCGGCTCATCGACGCCTTCACGTACCAGGGCCGCGTGCGCGGATCGTAGGTATCGGCATCGTCGCGGCGCCGCGATACCGGCCGCAGATCCTCCGTCAGATAGACCAGCTCCACCGTCCGGGTCGGTTGCGTCGCGATCCGCTTCACCCGGTACTGGGCGCCCTCCACGGTGGTGTCGCGGCTGACATAGATGAACGAGCCATCGGCGGCACCGTAGAAGATGCCGGCGAAATCGATGCGCGAGCGCAGGATTTCGTAGAAATAGCGCTCCAGCGCCGGACGGTCCGACGTGCCGAGGACCGGGCTTTCGGCCAGACGCTGGGACAGCGCCGCCGCGTCGTCCGCAGGGTTGAGGAAGTTCTGGGTGAAGGTGGTGGTGTCGTCCGCGACCCGCTGCGTCAGCTGTTCGGCATAGGACAGGAGTACGTTCTGCGACGCGAAATAAGTCAGCGCCAGGATCGCCAGCAGGGCAACGACCTGCAGCGCGACGAGCGTCGACGTCAAAACCGTTCGAAAGGACCACATGCCGTTTTGTCCCCCCCACCCCAATGGCAGGACAGGGGCAAGTTTGAACGCACCGGCCACGATCCACAACCCGCCTGCCTGACGGACATGACAGCGTTCCGACGCGCGCGCCATGCCGGAAGCGCTGGCACCAAGTGCAGCCCGAGCAGCACCGGACCTCGTCGAAGACAAGCGGATGACCCCGCGCCGGTCAGGGCGAGAACACGGACGCTAAGCCGATGATATAGAACCTCTATCGCGGCCGATCCGATAGTCATCGAAAAGATACGAATATCGCGGCGCGTGGACAAGACAATATCGCATCAGCAAATTTTCAGAGCGCTGCGGAGCCCCGGATGCATCTGCGAAGCTTGCAATCGCCGATAAATTTGCGGGACGCCGATCAATGGTTCGCGATCAATCGCTTATCGATGACGCGGGCCGGATATTACTCGCTGAACGGACATCGTTTCGCGCCACAACGGTTATAACCATTTGCGTCCCGTGGTATGTGCAGTGCGTCATGGCACCGCAATCGACAGGAGACGACATTTGCACGATTCCGTCAGCACGATTCATGCCTCACACGCCCTTGAGGGCGATCCGGACAAGCTGAACGATTATTACGCCGGCTGGGCCGGCCGCTACGACAAGGATGTCGGCGACCAGGACTATGGCTGTCCGCGCGTCGTCGCCTCGACCGCCCTGCTCGTGGCCGAGGCCTATCTCAACAAGGCACCCGGCGAGGTGTCGGTTCTCGACGCGGGCTGCGGAACCGGCCTTGCCGGCGAGGAACTGCGCAAGCGCGGCTTTCGCCATGTCGACGGCTTCGACCTGTCCAACGAGATGGTCGACATCGCGGCGAAGACCGGCGTCTACGGCAAGCTCGCCGGCGGCATCGACCTCAACGAGGATCACGAGAACCCGCTCGAGCAGCAATACGACATCATCGTCTGCGCCGGCGTCTTCACCCTCGGCCATGTCGAACCCCGGGCCCTGACCCGGATGGCGCGATATCTCAAGGCCGACGGCCTGATGGTGATCTCGACCCGCAACAGCTATCTCGACGCGTCCGACTACGCCGCCGTCAGCAGGCAGTTGGAGGAAGAGGGCCTCGTCAGACTGGTGATGGAGATCCCCAACGCCCGCTACATCGCCGAGGAAGGCGCGCATTACTGGATCTACGGCCGCGGTCCGCGGGCCTGAGGCCGTCGGCCGAACTGAACGCATGAGGGCGCCCCTGCACTGGCCGGAGCGCCCTTTTTCTTCAGGCCAGAGCCCGGTCCACGCAAGCCCGCTCTATTCGGCCTCGTCCTCATAGCCGACCAGATGCAGCGGCCGGGCGCGCGTCTGGCGCAGTTCGCACCAGCGCACCAGCGCCTCCTCGCGGCCATGGGTGACCCAGACCTCCTGCGGCCCGATCTCGTCGATCGTCTCGGTCAATTCGTCCCAGTCGCAATGGTCCGAAATGATCAGCGGCAGTTCCACGCCGCGCTGCCGGGCGCGCTGGCGCACCCGCATCCAGCCCGACGCGAAGCACGAGACCGGATCGGGAAACCGCCGGGCCCATTTGTCCGCAAAGGCCGAGGGCGGCCCCACCACCACCGTCCCGGCAAAGGCCGCCTTCGCCGTGCCCGCCTTGGCGTCGACAGTCGCGGGGCGCAATTCACCGAGGTCGATGCCTTCGCTCTGGTAGAAGTCGCAGAGCTTCTTCAGCGCGCCGTGGATGTAGATCGGGGCGTCGTAGCCCGCATCGCGCAGATGTTTGATCACCCGCTGCGCCTTGCCCAGCGCATAGGCGCCGACCAGATGCGCGCGCTCGGGAAACTGCGCCACGGAGGTCAGCAGCTTGTCCACCTCCCCCGCCGTGTCCGGATGGCGGAAGACCGGCAAGGCGAAGGTCGCCTCGGTGATGAAGACGTCGCAGGGCACCGGCTCAAAGCCGGCGCAGGTCGGATCGGCACGCCGCTTGTAGTCGCCGGACGCCACGATGGTCAGCCCCTTGTGAGACACCGCGATCTGCGCCGAACCCAGCACATGGCCGGCCGGGTGAAACGTCACGTCGACATCGCAGATGCGGACCGTCTCGCCGATCGCCGCCTCCTGCCGTTCGACGCAGAACTCCTCGCCGTAGCGCACGGCCATGATCGCCAGAGTCTGGCGGGTCGCCATGACCTTGGTGTGGCCGGAGCGGGCATGGTCGGCATGGCCATGGGTGATCAGGGCCCGCTCGACCGGGCGCACCGGATCGATGAAGAAATCGCCCGGCGGGCAGTAGAGCCCCTCCGGCGTCGGTCGCAGCAATTCGTCGGGACGCATGCGAAATTCCTCGTGGCGATGCTGCAGTGTCGGCGGCGCCGGCAAAGCCAAATCGCCGGGCGCGCATCGTGGTTCCTTTCGCAGCGCAACAGATTATGCTGGAAAGAGCGATCCGCCACCATTCGAGTCCGACCGATGCTGACCATCATTCCCGAATCCGACGCCGTCATCGCCTTCGAGATCGACGGGCGCATCGACAAGGACGACGTCGAACGCGTCATCGCCGTCGTCGACACCAAGCTCACCGAACGGCCCGGCGCGCTGTCGATCCTGGTCATCGTGCGCGAGGTCGGCATGTTCACCCCGGCGGCGATCGCCCGCGACCTGCAATATTCTCTCGGCCGTTTTCGCGACCTGTCGCGCTTCCGCCGCGTCGCGGTGGTCACCGACAAGAGCTGGGTGCGCTCGCTGGTCGGGCTGCAGGACCTCGCCATGCCCCTGGTCGACATCAAGGCCTTTGCACTCGCGGACGATGACATCGCCCGTCTCTGGGTGAAGAACGGCAACCCCGCGGCGACCTTCTGAGCCATGACGTCAGGTTTCGGACGCTGGTCGGCAACGGCCACCCACCATTCGCCGCTCGAGGATGCGCAGGGCATCCTGACCGGCGCCCTCATGGTCACGATCGGCCTGTCGATCCTGGCCCATCTCGGCTTCGTCACCGGCGGCACGGCCGGCCTGGCGCTGATCGTCTCCTACGCCACCGGCTGGAACGTCGGTATCGTGTTCTTCCTGATCAATCTGCCCTTCTACGGCCTGGCGATCACCCGCCTCGGCTGGGCCTTCACCATCAAGACCTTCCTCGCCGTCGCCTGCCTGTCCGTACTAACGGCGTTGCAGCCGGAATATTTCACGCTCGGCGCGGTGAACCCGCTCGTCGGCGCCGTGCTCGGCGGCGTCCTGATCGGCTACGGGCTTCTCGCCCTCTACCGCCATCGGGCCAGCCTTGGCGGCGTCGGCATCCTGGCGATCTACCTGCAGGACCGGCTGGGCTGGAAGGCGGGGCTGACGCAGCTCGCCGTCGATCTGGTGATCCTGGTCCTGTCCTTCGCCGTCGCCGACCCGGTCGCCATCGTCTATTCGATCATCGGCGCCTTGGTGCTGAACCTGTGGCTCGCCGTCAATCACCGGCCTGACCGCTACATCGCCGCCTGACGCGAACTATTGCCATCGCGGGAGTCGACGGCGGCCACCAGCTCCTCACGCTCGCGCGGCAGGTAAACGGCGTGGTCCGTGCCAGGTCCGCCATTCTCCGCCTCCAGCCGAACCACGGCCTTCAGCATCGTCTCGCGCAGGCGGCACTGCATCGTCCAGCCGGTGGAGGGATCGGAGGCCGCCGCGAGGAACCAGACCAGCATGCCGGAACGGTCCTGGTCGACCACATAAACGTCGGCCGTCTCCCGGTTGATGACGTCATCGTCGTTCTGGACGAACTCCTGGAAGGCCTCGCGCAGCCGGTCGACATCGGCCCGGTGGTCGAGCCGCAGCGCCACGATCTTGGTGATGCTGGAATCCTGCTTGGTCCAGTTCTCGAAGGTGTGGGAGACCAGCTCGTTGACCGGCACGATCAGCCGCCGGTTGTCCCAGGTCTGAAGCTGAATGTAGGTGAAGTTGATCTTCTCCACGTAGCACCACTGGTCGTCATAGAGCACCGCGTCGCCGATGCGGGCGGTCTTGGCCAGCGCGATCTGCAGGCTCGCCATGATGTTGGCCAGCACCGAGCGGGCGGCGAAGGCGAGCACCAGGCCGATCACCCCGGCCGAGGCCAGCAGCGAGAAACCGAGGGACTCGAACGCATTCGTCTGGATCAGCACCAGCGACACGCCGGCGCCCAGCGCCAGCACGATGGCGACGCGCCGGGCCGCCGAGATGTTGGTGTAGAGATCGCGCTGCTCGGCCGCTTCGGAATCGCCGAGCGCCTCGACGTTGCGCTGAACGACGCGGTCGAGGACGGCATCGACGATCCGCACGCCGATCATGGCCAGCGCGATGACGAACAGGGTCGATTGCAACGGCGTCAGGAACCGGTTCACCGCCCCGGAGAAGGTGAACAGCAGCGTGTTCACCAGCGAGAAGGTGCCGACGCAAGCCATCAGCGCGACCGGCATCTGGATGGAGTCGAGGATCCGCCGGGCGATGCGTGAGGGCTGCCGCCACTTCACCCGGCCGACCCAGGCATGAACCAGGAAGGCGGCGCCGATGGCGATCAGGAGAACCAGCGGCAGCGCCACCACCTCCCACCAGGCCAGCGTCCAGAAGGCGCGTTCCCGCAAAAAGCCCGGCAGCGACTGCTCGAACCGGGTCGGCCCATAGATTTCATGGAGGGCCAGAATGTTGCCGACGGTCTGCCGGGAGAACAGCCAGACCGGCTCTCCATCCGCAGGCTTGACCCGCGCGATCCGCACCGAGACCGGCCGATCCGGCAGTTCGAGGATCGCCAGCCGGATGTTGCGCCGTGGCTCTCCGGCCATCGGGTTCTCTGCCGCGACGTTGGTCGCCATCGCGTCGGGCCGGTCCGACAGATCGCCCCAGTCGAGCCACATGCCGTTCTCGGCGATGTCGAACATCCGCTTCGCCAGCACCGGTCCCATCTCGGCCTGCAGCGCCGGGTCGATGTCGGAAAGGTCCAGCATATGGGCCGCCATCTCCCAGTTCCGGGCATTGGCGGCGGCGACGAAGCTCTCCATCATCCCCTGCGGGGTCTCGTGACCGATATAGGCCTCGGCCGGGGGCAGCCCGCTGTTCAGCGTGTCGATCTCGTAGTAACGGGTCGGCGCACTGTCCTGCGCGGCGGCACCGGTCAGCGTCGCGAGAAGGATGAAGAAGACGGCAAGCAAGCGCATCGGCGGGCCCGGAATGAGGGTTCGTGGTCGAGAAGTCTGCCTAACTAGGCAGCCGGGCCCCTTCGCCTAGCTTAGCAATTGCAGCAATGGCGATCCGGCACGCCGGAGCCCCTCCGCGAAACCGGTCCGCGGACGGATGCGGCCCATGAAACAAGGCAGCGCATTTCCATGACAGCGACCATCTGGCTGACCGTTGCGGCAATGATCGCCTTTGCCGGCAACTCGCTGCTGGCGCGCCTTGCTCTCGCCGACGGCGCCATCGACGCGGCGGGCTTCACCGGCCTGCGGCTTCTCTCCGGCGCGCTGGTTCTGGCGTTCATCCTCCTGAAGGCGCGGGGCCACACACCGGTGCGCTGGCGCACGCTGGAAGGGAGCTGGGCGTCCGCACTGGCGCTCTTCATCTACGCCCTCGCCTTTTCCCTTGCCTATCTGAAGCTCGGCGCCGCCGTCGGTGCGCTGATCCTCTTCGCCGCGGTGCAGGCCTCGATGATCGGCTGGGGTCTCGTCCGGGGCGAGCGGCCCGGCACCCGCGAGGCGCTGGGTCTCGTCGTGGCGGCCGGGGCCTTCGTCTGGTGGCTGGTCCCCGGCCTTACCCGGCCCGATCCGCTCGGCACCGCGCTGATGATCGTCTCTGGCATCGCCTGGGGCGTCTATTCGCTGCGCGGTCGGGGCGCGGCCGACGCGACCCGCGCCACCGCCGGCAATTTCATCCGCACCGTTCCTTTAGCTCTTCCGCTCGTTGCGCTCTCGCTGTTCCAGGCGGGCATCGGCGGCGCCGGCGTCCTCATTGCCATCGTCTCGGGCGCCGTCACCTCCGGTCTCGGCTATGTCCTGTGGTACCGGGCGCTGAAGGGCCTGACGGCACTGTCGGCGGCCATCGTGCAATTGTCCGTGCCGATCATCGCCGCCCTGGGCGGCGTCCTGTTCCTCTCCGAGGATCTCGGCCTGCGCTTCGTCATCGCGGCCGGCCTCGTTCTCGGCGGCATCGCCTTCGCGCTTTCGACACGCCGACGCTGAGACGGGACATCGGCGGGACGCGACACTATCTGAAGCGCTGTGACCGTTAGACCCGACCCCTTCCTGCCCGGCTCCGCGCCGTTCCCCCTGCCCGCGCCGTTCCTGGAATGGTTCGCGCGCAATGGCTGGAGCCCGCGTCCGCACCAGCTCGACCTCCTGGCCCGCGCCGAATCCGGCGCGTCGTCGCTGCTGATCGCGCCGACCGGGGCCGGCAAGACGCTGGCGGGCTTCCTGCCGTCCCTCGTCGATCTGCACCGCCGCGGCCGGCCGAAGCCCGGCACGCGGCCCTATGGCGTCCACACGCTCTACATCTCGCCGCTGAAGGCACTGGCCACCGACATCGCCCGCAACCTGGAAAAGCCCGTCACCGAGATCGGCCTGAAAGTGACCCTGGAGACCCGCACCGGCGACACCTCGCAGGTCCGCCGCCAACGCCAGAAACTGAAGCCGCCGGACATCCTCCTGACGACGCCCGAGCAGATCGCCCTGCTGATCGCCGGCAAGGATGCGCGCGGCTTCTTTTCGGACCTGCGCTACGTCATCTTCGACGAGCTGCATTCGCTTGTCACCTCCAAGCGCGGGCACCTTCTGTCGCTCGGCCTCGCACGCCTGCGCATGCTGCGCCCGGACATCCAGACCATCGGCCTGTCGGCGACCGTGTCCGAGCCCGACGATCTGCGCCGCTGGCTGGTCTCGCAGGCGCCCGGCGGCGGCGTGGAGGAAATCGCGGACGCGGACGGCGTCCTGCCGGACGTCGCCCCAGACGCCGATCCTCGCCTGTCGGAGCTGATCACCGTCGCCGGTGGCGCCAAGCCGGAGATCACCATCCTGAAATCCTCCGAACGTGTGCCCTGGCAGGGGCACACGTCGCGCTACGCCATGCCGGAGATCTACGAGGCGATAAAGGCCCACAAGACGACGCTGCTCTTCGTGAACACCCGCTTCCAGGCCGAGATGCTGTTCCAGGAGCTGTGGCGGATCAATGACGAGACGCTGCCGATCGCGCTGCATCACGGCTCGCTGGATGTCGGGCAGCGGCGCAAGGTCGAGGCCGCCATGGCCGCCAACCAGCTGCGCGCCGTCGTCGCCACCTCGACGCTCGATCTCGGCATCGACTGGGGCGATGTCGACCTTGTCGTGCATGTCGGCGCGCCGAAGGGCGCCTCGCGTCTTGCCCAGCGGATCGGCCGCTCCAACCACCGCATGGACGAGCCGTCCAAGGCGATCCTCGTGCCGGCCAACCGCTTCGAGGTGCTCGAATGCCAGGCCGCACTCGACGCCAACTATCTCGGCGCGCAGGACACCCCCGCCATGCGCGACGGGGCGCTCGACGTCCTCGCCCAGCATGTCCTCGGCATGGCGGTGGCCGAACCGTTCCGGGCCGACGACCTCTATGCCGAGGTCACCACCGCCGCGCCCTATGCGAGCCTCGATCGCGAGACCTTCGACCGGGTGGTCGACTTCGTCGCCACCGGCGGCTACGCGCTTCGGGTCTACGAGCGCTACGCCAAGATCGTCCTCACCGAGGACGGCACCTGGCGGGTCAGCCATCCGCGCATCGCCCAGCAATACCGCATGAATGCCGGCACGATCCTCGACGCGCCATCGCTGCAGGTTCGGCTGATCCGGCGTCGCACCAAGAGTGCCATCGCCCGCGGCGGGCCGATCCTCGGCAAGATCGAGGAGGGCTTCGTCGAGGCGCTGGCGCCGGGCGACACCTTCTCCTTTTCCGGGCAGGTGCTGCGCTTCGAGACGATTCACGAGAACCAGTGCCTCGTCACCAAGGCGGTGTCGGAGGATTCCAAGATTCCTACCTATGCCGGCGGCAAGTTCCCACTGACGATCTTTCTGGCGGCGCAGGTCCGGGCCATGCTGGCCGACCCGACGCGCTGGGGCGAACTGCCCGAGCAGGTGTCGGATTGGCTTGCCATCCAGCAGCGCAAGTCGCTGATCCCCGGCCCTGACGAGCTGCTGATCGAGACCTTTCCGAACGGCAAGCGCTTCTTCCTCGTCGCCTATCCTTTCGAGGGGCGGCTGGCGCACCAGACCCTCGGCATGCTGCTGACCCGCCGGCTGGAGCGGGCCCGTGCCAAGCCGCTCGGCTTCGTCGCCACCGACTATGCCATCTCGATCTGGGGCCGCGGCGACATGGGCGCGATGATCGCCGACGGCCGCCTGTCCCTCGATGCGCTGTTCGACGAGGACATGCTGGGCGACGATCTGGAAGCCTGGATGGCCGATTCCTGGCTGCTCAAGCGGACCTTCCGGCAATGCGCGGTGATCTCGGGCCTGATCGAGAAGCGTCATCCGGGTCAGGAAAAGACCGGCCGCCAGGTCACCGTCTCGGCCGATCTGGTCTACGACGTGCTGCGCGCCCACGAGCCGGATCACATCCTGATGCGCGCCACCTGGGCCGACGCCGCGACGGGCCTTCTGGACGTCTCGCGGGTGTCGGACCTACTCGGCCGGATCAAGCACCACATCGTCCACAAGGACCTCGACCGGGTCTCGCCGCTGGCCGTGCCGATCATGCTGCAGATCGGCCGTGAGAGCGTCATGGGCGAGGCGCGCGACGACCTTCTGGCCGAGGCTGCGGAAGAGGAACTCGTCCGCGCCGCCCTCGACTGAGCCGCGGCGCTGGCGATTCCGGCTAGGTCCGGATCTCGTCGGTCCAGACCTTGAAGCCCGTCAGCGTGTTCGGCCCGAAAGTATGGGTCAGCGGCACGTCGGAAGCGTCGCGCCCCTGCGCGATCAGGACGCGTCCCCAACGGGGCGCGTTGTTGCGCGGATCGAAGGTCCACCAGCGGCCCCCGAGATAGACCTCCATCCAGGCGGCGAAATCCATCTCCCCATGGGGCGGCGCCAGCCCGATGTCGCTGATATAGCCGGTGCAGTAGCGGGTCGGGATGTTCATCGCCCGGCACATGGCGACGGCGAGATGGGTGTAGTCGCGGCACACCCCCACCCGCTCCGAATAGGTTTCGGCCGCGGTGCGTGTCGGCCGGGAATATTCGTAGCCGAAGCGCACATGGTTGTGGACGAAGTCGCAGATCGCCTGCACCCGCGGCCAACCGAGCGGCGTGTTGCCGAACAGCCGCCACGCTTCCTCCGACAGGAGATCGGTCTCGCAGTAGCGGCTGCCGAGGAGAAACAGCAGCGTATCGGCCGGCAGATCCTCGACGGCGTGTTGCACGGCGTCGAGGCCGACCGGATCGGACAGGCCGTCGTCGTGAATGATCCCGTCCGTGCCGAGCGTGAACGCCCCGGCGGGCGCGACCAGCCGGTTGCACCAATTGCCGAAACTGTCGCGGTAGTTCTCGATGTTCACCGATGGCGTGGTGACCAGATGGTCAGGCCGCTCGAGCGACCCGGCGCGCGAATAATGAACGTTGAGATTGATGATCATCGGCGTCGGCATCGGGAACTGGTAATTCAGTTCGCAGCCCAGTCGAATGCGCATGCGCGCCCCTTTTCCCGAGCCTTGCCCACCCCGTTCCGCCCGGCCACGGCGGCGACGGTCTTCAGCTGTTGCAGGCCGCACTGCCATGCAGCAGGACGCCGGACCCGGCGCCTCCGGCGGGGGCTCGGCCAACCTCTTCGGACCCTAGGCGCTCGCCAGGGGTTTGGCGAGGCATCGTTATTGCGGCGGGCAGCCAGCTCGGCCTAGCGGAACATCAGCACCGGCCGCAGGCAGGAGCGGACGATCTCGCTGGTGGTCGAGCCGATGAAATAGCTGCGGATGCGCGAATGGCCGTATGCACCCATGACGATCAGATCGATCTCGTCGCGCTCGACATGGGCGGCGATGACGGCGTCGGGCTCGCCCTTTTCCAGGATGCCGGTGGCGTCGTAGCCGGCAGCGTTCAGCGTCTCCACGGCCCGGTCGAGCCGGGGATCGCTTGTCTTGTCGGAGACCATCAGGAGTTCGCAGGCTGCGCCTTTGAGAAGCGGGCTGGCGACCAGATGGTCCAGCGCCTTGGCAACGCTCGGACCGCCGTCGAAGGCGACGAGGAAGCGCTTGACCGGCCGGAACGCCCGGGCGCTGACCAGCACCGGGCGTGTCGCACCGCGCAGGACGCGCTCCAGATTGGAGCCGAGATGCAGCTTGGCGAAATCGGCCGCCTCGCCGCGCTTGCCGATGACCAGCAGCTCCGCGCCGCTTTCCTGCTCGCGAACCGTATCCACCAGATCGCCCGACAGGAGCCGTTCCGAGACGGTCTCGACGCCGCGGTCGCGCAGCCGCGCGGCGCCTTCCGAGAGCACCAGCCGGCCGCGCTTGCGGGCCAGCCGGCCCTTCTGCTCGTCGAACTCGGCCAGTTCCTTCAGAAGCTGCTCGCGCTCGCCGAGATCGAGGCTGCCGGAATAGTCCGCCGGCGCCGACGCCGTGTCGCGCCGCCCGATGACGTGCAGGAGATCGACCTCGGCCGACAGCCGTTCCGCCGCCCAGGCGGCGTTGTCGCAGACACTCTGCGAATATTGCGAACCGTCGACGAGTGCCAGGATCTTGGTCATCTGGGTCCTCCCTTGCGCGGCGAGTGTTCTCGCCTGTCCTTCCGACGCGACCCGCAGGGCGGCCCCCGTCACAGTGACGGGAACCGGCCGGGTTCGCCCGCTTCCATGGGTATTAGTGGCCCGGGGCCGTGTCCAGCGCGCCCGGCTTGTCGGCGACGCCGAGCCGGTCGACCAGGGTCGTGCTGGCCTCGTTCATGCCCAGCACCTCGACCTCGGTGCCCTCGCGTCGGAACTTGATCACAGCGCGGTCGAGCGCGCCGACCCCCGACAGGTCCCAGATATGGGCCCGCGAGACGTCGATGATCACCTTGTCGAGGGCTTCCTTGAAGTCGAAGGCGGCGGCGAAGTCCTCCGCCGAGGCGAAGAACACCTGCCCGATCACACGGTAGGTCCGCTCGCGGCCATCGCCCGACAGGGTCGAGGTGACCGAGAAGATCTGCGCCACCTTGGAGGCGAAGAAGATGCCCGAGAGCATCACGCCGACAATGACGCCGATGGCGAGATTGTGCGTCCACACGACCGTGATGACGGTCGCCAGCATGACGATCGACGAGCGCCGCGGATGGGTCTTCAGATTGACGATGGATTCCCAGGAGAAGGTACCGATCGACACCATGATCATGATGGCGACCAGCGCCGCCATCGGGATCACCGCCACCCAGTCGCCGAGAACGACGATCAGGAACAGAAGCGTGACGCCGGCGAAGAAGCAGGACAGCCGCCCACGGCCGCCCGATTTCACGTTGATCACCGACTGGCCGATCATCGCGCAGCCCGCCATGCCGCCGAAGAAGCCGGTGACGGTGTTGGCGATGCCCTGGCCGTAGCATTCCTGGTTCTTGTTCGAACCGGTGTCGGTCAGATCGTCCACCACCTGGGCCGTCATCAGCGACTCCAGCAGGCCGACCACCGCGATGCCCGCCGAATAGGGCAGGATGATCTGCAGCGTCTCGAGCGTGAACGGCACGTCCGGGATGAAGAAGGTCGGCAGCGAGGACGGCAGGTCACCCATATCGCCGACGACGCGCAGGTCGAGGCCGAAGGTCAGCGACAGCGCGGTCAGGACGACGATCGTCACCAGCGGCGACGGCACCGCCGTGGTGATGCGCGGCAGCAGGTAGATGATGGCCAGACCCAGCGCGACCATGGCGTAGGTGATCGACGGCACCCCGACGAGTTCGGGGATCTGCGCCATGAAGATCAGGATCGCCAGGGCGTTGACGAAGCCGGTCATCACCGAGCGCGAGACGAAGCGCATAGCGTTGCCGAGCTTCAGGACGCCCGCCAGCAGCTGCAGCAGTCCGGCGAGGATCGTCGCGGCAAAGAGATACTGCAGGCCGTGATCGGCCACCAGCGTGATCATCAGGACGGCCGTGGCCGCCGTCGCGGCCGAAATCATGCCCGGTCGGCCGCCGAAGATCGAGGTGAGGACGGCGATCGAGAAGGAGGCGTAGAGGCCGACCTTCGGGTCGACGCCGGCGATGATCGAGAAGGCGATGGCCTCGGGGATCAGGGCGAGCGCCACGACGAGACCGGACAACAGGTCGCCGCGGATATTGCCAAGCCAGTCGGCGGAAAGGGTGCGAGTCGAGAACATCGGCTCCAGGAACATCTGCACGTCGTGCGCCTACAGTGGCCCCGGCGATGCCGGCCATGCGTGATCTGCACGAAATGTGATTGGCCGAGGGATAGGCGCCCGGCATAGCCACCTGCCGGGGCAGGTCCATGTTGCGGCGCAAACATCGCCGATTGCGGCGGGCAAATCAACCCGCGACGAAATCCGCCTTGCCTTTGCCGGAATGCTCGGCTCCATAGAACGAAACGCGAATCAAACGGCAAAACGGGACCTTGCGGATGAATGCGCTGGCGCGGCGGCTGCGGCAGACGGAGTGCGACGGCGTGGAGATGTCCCTCGCCGGCGCGCGGATCGTGTGCGATCCGTCCGGCGTCCTCTATGCCCCGGATGAACGCCTGCTGATCGTCTCCGACCTGCATCTGGAAAAGGGCGCCGCCTTTGCCCGGCGCGGCATGATGCTGCCGCCCTACGACACCGCCGCGACCCTGACGCTGCTGGAGGCGGCCCTGACGCGCTACGCCCCGCAGCGGGTCATCAGCCTCGGCGATTCCTTCCACGACCGGACCGGCGCGGCGTTGATGCCGGAAGCCTCCCGCGAGACGCTGCGCCGGCTGATGGCGGGCCGTGACTGGATCTGGATTTCCGGCAATCACGACCCCGAGCCGCCGGCCTTCGTCGGGGGCGAGACCCGCGAGGAGATCGCGGTCGGGCCCTGGACCTTCCGGCACGAGCCCAGCGCCGCCTATCGCGCCGGCGAGGTCGCCGGCCACCTGCATCCGGTCGCCCGCGTCGCCAATGGCGCGCGCTCGACCCGCGGCGCCTGCTTTGCCAGCGACGGATCGCGCATGATCATGCCGTCCTTCGGTGTGACGACCGGCGGCCTCAACGTCCTCGACAGGGCCTTTCAAGGCCTGTTCGATCTGGCGACGGCCAAGGCCTATGTGATCGGCCTGACCCGCATCTACCCGATCGGCTTTCGCTCGCTCAGCCCCGGATAGGGCTTTAGAAGGTCGAGGCGAAGGCGACGATCTGGCAGAGGACCACGACGATCGTCAGCACCAGCCGCAGCCGGCCGAACCAGTCCGGCAGCGCGCGGTGGCGCGCCGCCAACACATCCCAGACCCCGACCAGCGCGAAGGCGATGGCGAAGCCGGCGAACATCCACGGCGTCGGGACGAACAGCAGCGCCCAGCCGACCAGCGACGCCAGCACGGACAGAACGAGGATGTGGCGCTGGCCCTCGTCGCGCCACAGCGCCGCGCCCCAGCGAATGCCGCCGAGAAAGGCGAGGATCGTCGCCGAATAGCCCGACAGCGCGAGGACCAGCTGCGGATAGGCGATGAAGGCGCGGCCCGCATAGGCAAGCGCCGCGGTCATCGCCACGAAGGGGATCAGCCCCGCCAGACCGAGGATCCACGCGGTCTTGTGGGTGATGTCCGTTGCCGCCAGCGCCGCGTCGGAGGTCGGCGCGTCGCCGTGTCGATCGATATCCGTCATGCCGATCCAACTAGGTCAGGAAGGGGAAAAGCGTAAAGCGCCGGCCGCGTATCAGTCCCGCTTGAACACGACGCGGCCGAACCAGCCCATGAAGATCGCCAGCGCGACGGCGAACAGCCCATAGAGAAACGCGTAATTGCGGGCGAAATCGTCGACCACCGCCTCGAAGCCGGTCTTGATGACCAGCAGCGGCTCGCTGCTCTGGCGGATGAAGACGCCGTTGCGAAACAGGAAGGCACGGACCGTGTGATTGCCCACCGGCAGATCGGCCGGCAGTTGCAGATCGGCGCGGAACAGGGTGGCGCTGACGAATTCGACGCTGCCGATCGTCTGGTTGTAGAGGCCGCGCTCGCGGCGGATCCGGCGCAGCGCGGTCGCATATTCGTCGCGGTTGGGCACCAGCGCCGGAGCATCGTCGGTCGGCGCCGAGATCACCAGGCTTTCCGGCTCCGGGAACACGTGCGAGCGGCCGCCCTCGCTGGTGCTCAGCCGCAGATCGTCGATGCCCATGGAGAGGCTGACCCGGAAGCTCTCGCGGGTGATGTCGCTGAGCGGGCGCGTCGAGGCCAGTGCGTAGGAGGCCGGCGCGATGTCGAAGGTCTCCGATCCGCGATTGATCCACAGGCCGAGCGTGCGTTCCTTCTTGCGCACCACCACCGGCTGGCGCGGACCGACCAGCGAGACGACGATGTCGTAGCGCTGCTGGCGCAGGATCCGGGCATCGGCATTGTCGAGCGCGCCGAAGATGACCAGCCGGGTGCCGGAAAAGTCGGAGGTGATGCCGATGCGGTCGGTGGAGAGCCCGATCTCGAAGGTTTCCAGCGCCTGCCCCGCCACGGGACCGGGCACGGCCACCATCAGGGCGCATGCCGCGACGAGGCCGGTCAAGCGTTGCCCCGCAAACCGGCGGCAGCGATCGAGAAGGGAGGAGACGGCCGCCCTCATCCGATCTCTCCGCTCGGCATGCTCGTGGAATAGGGCTCGGTCGGCGTCGACACCAGCTCGAAGCCGAGCCGCAGGGCGACCGCCAGAACGAGCAGCGCCAGCAATGCCCGCAACTGGTCGCCGCGCAGCTTGCGGCCGGCCTCGGCCCCGAACTGCGCGCCGATCACGCCGCCGAGCATCAGGAAGAAGGCCAGCACCACGTCGATCGTGTGATTGGTCGAGGCCTGCAGCACGGTGGTCACGGCCGCGGTGAAGATGATCTGGAACAGCGAGGTGCCGATGACGACGTTGGTCGGCACCCGCAGGAGATAGATCAGCGCGGGCACCATGATGAAGCCGCCGCCGACGCCCATGATGCCGGCCAGCGTGCCGATCAGGAAGCCGATGCCCAGCACCGGAATGACCGAGACGAACAGCTTGGAGCGCTGGAAGCGCATCTTCAGCGGCAGGCCGTGGATCCAGTTGTGCTTGCCGGAGCGGCGGATTTCGCCCGACCCGCCGCTCGAGCGCCGAAGCGACTGGATGCTCTCGACCAGCATCAGCCCGCCGACGCCGCCCAGAAACACCACGTAGAGAAGCGACACGACCAGATCGAGCTGTCCGATCCGCCTGAGCAGCGTGAACAGGGCGACACCCGCCGCCGAGCCCGCCGTACCGCCGATCAGCAGCACCGTGCCGAGCTTCAGATCGACCGTGCCGCGCTTGTAGTGGGCGAGCGCCCCGGAGAAGGACGACGCGATCACCTGGTTGGCGCCGGTGGCCACGGCCACCGCCGGGGGGATGTTGTAGAAGATGAGCAGCGGGGTGATCAGAAAGCCGCCCCCGACCCCGAACAGGCCCGACAGGAATCCCACGGCGGCGCCCATCCCGAACAGGACGACCAGATTGACCGAAAGTTCCGCGATCGGGAGATAGAGGTTCACGTGCGGTCCGGCTCAAGGGGTTGATGGAGCCAAGGAAAAGGGGGCCGAACCGTCTTGGCCCGAACCCCCTTGCCTGTCAAATCCGCGATGTCGGCGACGCGCCCCGCAGCACGGTGTCTCAGCCGTCCTTGCGCGCCAGCAGGGCCCGGATCAGCGTCTCGTCGATGCTGCCGTCCGCGGTCAGCCCGGCTTCCTTCTGGAAGGCCTTGATGGCGGCCGTGGTCTGCTGGCCGACGACGCCGTCCGGCTCCCCCGGCTCGTAGCCGAGCTTGATCAGGATAGCCTGGATGTTGCGGATCGCCCGCTTCATGTCGATGGACGAGGTCTGCATCGGTGCGGTGCTGTCGGCCCAGTCGGCCGGAACGTCCACGGTGTTCACCGCCTCGTCGCGCGGCTTCGGCGTGAAGCCCGCGACCTTCTCTTCCGCCGACTTCAGCCGTTCCGGCGTCAGCGACTTGGCAACCTCGTCGCGCTTGCGACCGGCATCCTCGTCGCCGGCCGTGGCGACGATCGAGAACCATTTGAAGGATTCCGTCAGGTCCTGGTCGACGCCGGCCCCTCGGGCATAAAGAATGCCGAGATTGTACTGGCTGTCGGTCATGCCGTATTCGGCGGCCTTTTCGAACCACTGCGCCGCCAGCTTCGGCTCCGACTTGCCGTCGACCCCGGTGGCGAACAGCACCGCCAGATTGTGCATGGCGCGCACGTTGCCCTGCTCGGCGGCCTTGAGATACCAGTCGCGCGCCGCGATCGTGTCGCGCTCGACCCCGTTGCCCTTCTCGTAGAGCGTGCCGAGGCTGTACTGGGCCGGCGCGAAGCCGCGCTCGGCGGAACTGGCGAACCATTCAGCCGCGACCGCCGGCTTCGGCTCCGAGTCGCGGCCTTCCATCAGCCGCAGGCCGATCTCGAAGATCGCCTTGGGGTCGCCGGCTTCTGCCGCATCGGTCAGGGCCGCATTGCCGATACCGTCCGGGATCGGCGGAACCGGGCCGACCGAGCTCATGGCCGCAGCGGCCCCGGCATTGGCGACGTCGGCGCCGCTGGTGGGGGTGAAGCCGGCAGCGCCCGGTGCGCCCGACAGGGAACGGCTGATCAGCGTGTCGGCGGCCTTGGCCGGCGTCGCCGTCGCAACCTCGTCGTCGATCGCACGCGGTCCGGCCGGTGTCGGCGACAGCGCCGCGGGCGACATCAGGGCATCGCTGCCATCGGTGCCGGCCTCGGCGGTGCGCGTGTCGTCCGATCCGGCGCTCGCGGGCGCCGTGCCATCGGTCCGGTCGGCAGCCGCAGACGCCGCAGGCGCGGCCGCCTCAGGGGTACTGTCCGCGACGAGCGGTGTCGTGGTCGCCTGCTCAACGAGAATTTCGGGCTGGCTGGTGTCGGCGACCAGTTCGTCGCCATCGGATGGCGCGTTCAGCGCCTGGCCGAGCGGCAGCGCCATCAGTGCCAGGAGCACCGCGCCGATCGCCATGAGGATCGGCTTGCGCCGGCGCGCGATGAAATCGGTGACGCCCCCGCCGCGCTCGTCGCTGTCATCGGCCTCGCCGGAGCGCAGGCCCTCGGCTTCGGAGGCGGCGGCCATGGCGGCGCGCCGCGCGGCGGCGATGAAGTCGGCGCGGCCGCCCTCGTCCGCCTCGCCGGTCTGGCCAGCCTGCTGGGCCCGCACCCGCTGCAGCAGCGCGGCGATGTCCGGCGTGCCGGAGCCGATGGCGAGCGGCCGGTTGGCCTCGTCGGATTCGAAGATGTCGGCAGCGTCCAGCGACGGGGCCTCGACCGGCGGCACCGGGCTCGACACCGCGTCACGGTTCCCCGGGAACTCGGCGACCATGACCTCCGGGTCGTCCCCCTGCCGTGCCGCGTCGGCACGTCCGGTGACGGCATCGGCATCGACCGCTGCCCTGCCGGCACCGAGCTTGCGGCCGAGAAGTCCGCGCAGGCCACGCGGCGCCTGCGGTTCGGCGGCAGCGGCGACCTTCGGCTCGGCCTGGACGAAGCGCGCCTCGCCGGCGGCGGCGCCCGCGCCGTCCTCGCCGCGATCCCTGCGCTGCATCTCGTTGTCGATGGTGTCGATCCGCTCGACCAGCCGGATCAGCGTCGCATGGACCGTCTTGTAGAATTCCTGCGACTGCTCGCCGGTCTGGCGGGAGAAGGCTTCCAGCGAACGCAGGTCCTCGGACAGCTGCGCCACATGCCGGCCCTGGCGCAGATCGCCGGATTCCATCATCTGGCGGATCGCCTCGTCGGCGGCGGCGCGGGCGGAAACGACGATGGCGTCGCGGTTCTCGTCCAGCCGGCGCTCGATGTCGGCCAGGCGCTCGTCGAGTTCCGGATCGATCATGGCACCGGACATGCCGCCCTCGCCGATCTGGTCCGACAGGCGGGCGATCTGGGCGCCCAGCGAACGCACCATCTCGTCATTGACGCGCGAGGCGGAGGTGGTCTCGATCTGCTCGGCCAGCGTCTGCAGCCGGTTCTCGATGGCGACCGCTTCGAGGGACGATCCCTCGCTGGCATTGAGGAGATGCTCGAGCCGCGTCGAGAAGCGCTCGATCCGCTCCGCCAGATCGGCGGCGGCGGTTCCGTCGGCGAGCGATTCGATCCGGTCGGACAATTCGCCGATGCGGCCGGACAGCAACTGGGTATCGCCCTCTTCGGCGAGGTGGTCGACGCGGGCGGTCAGGCTCTGCAGCCGGGCCTCGATCCGCTCGACCGGGCTCATGTCGATCGCCGGCGTCCGGCTCGCCGCCGCGACGATGGCGCGGGAGATCTCGTCGAGACGCTCCTCGAGCTGGGCGAAATGATCGAGTTCGAATTCGTCCTGCTGCTGCTTGGCGATCGCCTCGATGCCGACGGCCAGCGCGTGTACCCGCTGCTCCAGTGGGGCGATGGCCAGCGTCTCGGGCAGCTTGGCAAGCGCGGCCTCGAGCTGCTCCATGCGGCCCGACATCGCCTCGATCTTGCCTTCGATCTCGCGCGAGGCGAACTTGTCCTCCAGCGCGTCCCAGCGCTCCTCGACGGCCCGCATCGACTTTTCGGACGCCAGCGTCTCCAGCTTGCCGCGCAGACCGTTGATCTCGGTCTTGAGCATGTCGGAAATGCCGCCCTCGGCAAACTCCTGGAACACCGCCGTGTGGCGCGCCTCGAACTCGTCCAGCCGGCGCTCGACCGACTTGACGTGATCCTCGCTGGCGAGCGACCCGAGCGACACGCGGATGCGCTCCAGCTCGTCCTTCAGGTCGCGGCGGGCCCGGGTGTCCTCTTCGGCCCGGTCGCTGAATTCGGTGCCGACCGCGTCCCAGCGCCGGCCGAGATCCTTCACGGTCTCCTCGCGGGCCATCTCGCCGACGAGCGAGCGCATGGCTTCCAGCTCCTTGCGCAGCGACTGCACGGCTTCGCGATCGGCGCCGCCATCGGCCATCCGCGACAGCCCGTCATCGACCCGGGCGATCTCGGCGTCGATCGTCTCGGCGCTGGCGCGGTCGGCGATCATGGTGCGCAGGTCGTCGAAGGCGTGCCGCATGTCGTCGAATCGCGACTTCAGGCTGCGGTCCATGTCGGCGCGCAGTTCGGTGCGCAGACGCTCGAGGTCGCGGGAGATATCGGAGCCCGGTGCCGCGTCGCGGGTCTGGCGGCGGGGAGCCGGCGCGGCCGCCGCCGCACCGTCGCGCACGTCGCCGTTTTCGCGGTCGAGCATCTGCTGGCGCATGACGATCTGCGACACAGCTTCGGAGAGTGTCGGCCGGTTCGGCCGCTGGCCGTCGGCGGACTTGGCGACGGATTTCAGGCGGGTTGCGGTCCGCGGAGCAGCCGCGGGCTCCGCCGCGACGTCGGCGACAGGTCGCGGCGCCGCCTTGGCGGAACTCATCTGGGTCAAACGGAGTTCTAGTTCTTCCAGGGTACGGCTGAGCGTATCGAGGGACGAATCGTCGCGGGGCGATCCACCTTGCGCCAATTTCGACTTCTTCTCGGCCATATCACATTCCCGATCGGCTTGAGCCTCGCTGGGCCGGCTCCGGTGCCTGCTGGTGTCTGGAGCAAATTCGTCCAACAGGGTTAATTGCGGGTTAACCCCATTACCGCTTTGTTAGTGAATAACACCGGAAGCCGACCCGAGGCTGGACCGTCAATTGACGCTACGTCTTGTAACAGCCTCAATTCGCGCGTTATTCGCCGCACAATGGCCTATGTAGCCGAAACAGGATGAGTCGCCGGCCCTCGGGTGCGAGCCGTTCAAACGAATGCGCAGTTACGGAATTCAAGACATGACCAATCTGAAGCTCGCCGAACGCGAAGACGACACGACGTCGATCGACATCGGCTTTCTGCTCAACCTCGACGATCAGGCGGCGACCGATAAGGAGCTGTTCAAGATCGGCGACCTGTCGAAGGAATTCGGCGTCACGCTGCGCACCCTCCGCTTCTACGAGGATCGCGGTCTTCTGGCGCCCGAGCGCCGCGGCACCACGCGCCTCTACAGCCGTCACGACCGGACCCGGCTGCGGCTGATCCTGCTCGCCAAGACGCTGGGCTTCTCGCTGACCGAAGCCAAGCAGATGATCGAGATCTATCATCAGCCCAACGGCAAGCGGAAACAGCTCGAGGTCGTGCTGGAGCGCTTCGAGGAGCAGCAGGAGATCCTGCAGGACCAGAAGCGCGAGATCGAGGATTCGATCCACGCCATGGACGTCTCCATCAACTATGTCCGCGCCCGGCTGAACGAAGTCACCGACTGATTATCCGGCGGGCGCGTCTGACGATGCGCCCGCCGCTTCCCTGCCCGGTCAGGCCGCCGCCGCGCTTCGCGCCGCCGCATCAGCCCTGGTCCCGGCTTCGCGCACGCCGCGCGTTTCCTCGCCGCTCTCCATATCCCCTTCCGCGACATCGCGCGTGTCACCCACCCATGCGACATCATGGGGGTCCGTCGCCGTCGATCAGCCGTTGACGTTTACGTCAAAGTTAGCGATAAGCCGCCGACGCTCGAGACGGAGGAATCGCATGCCGACCTACCAGGCCCCCACCGAAGACACGCTGTTCGTCCTGAACGACCTGCTCGGCTTCGACCGCTACAACAATCTTCCCGGTTTTGCGGACGCGTCGCCCGACGTCGTCGAAGCAATCCTCGGCGAGGCCGGCCGCGTCGCCAGCGAAGTGCTGCAGCCGCTGAACCGGGTCGGCGATCTCGAGGGCTGCACCCGCGCCGCCGACGGTTCGGTGACGACGCCCAAGGGCTTCAAGGCCGCCTACGACACCTTTCGCGAAGCCGGCTGGGGCAGCCTGCCCTTCGATCCCGAATATGGCGGCCAGGGCCTGCCGCACACGCTCGCCACCGCCGTGTCGGAATACATGTCCTCGGCCAACATGGCCTTCGCCATGTATCCGGGCCTGACCGCCGGCGCGATCGCCGCGATCTCGGTTCACGGCTCGAACGAGCAGAAGCAGACCTACCTGCCGAAGATGATCGAGGGCTCGTGGACCGGCACCATGAACCTGACGGAGCCGCATTGCGGCACCGATCTCGGCCTCTTGCGCACCAAGGCGGTGCCGCAGGATGACGGCAGCTACCGCATCTCCGGCCAGAAGATCTTCATCTCCGCCGGCGAACACGACATGGCCGACAACATCGTCCATCTGGTCCTCGCCCGCATCGAGGGCGCGCCGGAGGGCGTGAAGGGCATCTCGCTCTTCATCGTACCGAAATTCGTCCTCGACGCCGACGGCAATCCGGGCGAGCGCAACGGCGTCGTCTGCGGTTCGCTCGAAGAGAAGATGGGCATCCACGGCAACGCCACCTGCGTCATGAACTACGACGACGCGACCGGCTACCTCATCGGCGAGGCCGACAAGGGCCTGCGCGCCATGTTCACGATGATGAACGAGGCGCGGCTCGGCGTCGGCGTCCAGGGCCTGGCGATCTCGGAAGTCGCCTACCAGAACGCCGTCACCTATGCCCGCGAACGCATCCAGGGCCGCTCGCTCGCCGGCGCCAAGGCACCGGAGAAGAAGGCGGACCCGATCATCGTCCATCCGGACATCCGCCGCATCCTGATGACCATCCGGTCGATCAACGAGGCCGGCCGGGCGCTGGTCCTGTGGACCGCGCTGAAGGGCGACCTGTCGCATCGCGCCGAGGAGGAGAAGGATCGCCAGGCCGCCGACGACTGGATGGGCCTGATGACCCCGGTCATCAAGGGTGTCCTGACCGACAAGGGCTTCGACAACGCCGTGATGGCCCAGCAGGTCTATGGCGGCCACGGCTATATCGGCGAATGGGGCATGGAGCAGTTCGTCCGCGACGCCCGCATTGCCCAGATCTACGAGGGCGCCAACGGCATCCAGGCGCTCGACCTCGTCGGCCGCAAGCTCGGCCTGAACGGTGGCCGCGCGGTGCAGTCCTTCTTCGCCGAGGTCGGCCAGTTCTGCGAGGAGAACCGCGCCAACGAGGCGATGGCGCCCTTCACCAAGGCGCTGAAGAAAGGTCTGAACGACCTGCAGCAGGCTACCATGTGGCTGATGCAGAACGCCATGGCCAAACCCGACAACGCCGGCGCCGCCTCGACCGACTACATGCATCTCTTCGGCCTCGTCGCCATGGGGTACATGTGGGGCCGCATGGCCAAGGTCGCGCAGGAAAAGATCGCCGCCGGCGCCAATGGCCGCTCGGAGTTCATGGAGAAGAAGCTCCTGACCGCGCGCTTCTACATGGAGCGGGTGATGCCGGAGAGCGCCGCCCATCTGGCGCGCATCTCCACCGGCGCCGATTCCATGATGGCGATGGACGCCGACGCCTTCTAGGCGGCGACCGCCCGGGAGGGCGTCCGGCAGCGGCGGCCATTGCCTTGGCGCTGCCGGGTGGCCATGTCGGAGGCGACCGGACACTGCACCCGTCGCGCCCTGGCGACGGGCCGACCCGGCCCAAACGGCCGGGTCCATGAGGATTTCATCGCGGCATACGGCGCGCCGCCCGCAGGCGGCCTGGGCGCGCGGAACACGGAGGAACATCAATGACCGAAGCCTATATCTACGATCACGTCCGCACGCCCCGCGGCCGCGGCAAGAAGGACGGCGCGCTGCATGAGGTGCCCGCCGTGCGCCTCGGCGCCAAGGTTCTGGAAGCCCTGCGCGACCGCAACGGCATCGACACCCGCACCGTCGACGACATCATCTTCGGCTGCGTCGATCCGGTCGGCGAGGCCGGCTCGGTGATCCCGCGCGCCAGCGCCTTCGAGGCCGGCTACGACTTCGCCGCTCCGGGCATGCAGATCTCGCGCTTCTGCGCCTCCGGTCTCGACGCGGTGAATCTCGGCGCCGCCAAGATCGCCCAGGGCGCCGAGGACATCGTCATCGCCGGCGGCGTGGAATCCATGTCGCGGGTCGGCATGGGCATGTCCGGCGGCGCCTGGATCATGGATCCGTCCGTGGGCATTCCGTCCTATTTCATGCCGCAGGGCGTCTCGGCCGACCTGATCGCCACCAAATACGGCTTTTCGCGCGACGACGTCGACGCCTATGCCGTCGAGAGCCAGAAGCGTGCCGGCAAGGCTTGGGAAGAGGGCCGCTTTGCCAAGTCCGTCGTCCCGGTCAAGGACCAGAACGGTCTGACCATCCTCGACCGTGACGAGCACATGCGCCCGTCCACCGACATGCAGTCGCTCGGCAGCCTCAACGCCTCCTTCGCCATGCATGGCGAGATGGGCGGCTACGACGCCGTCGGCATCCAGGCCCATCCCGAGATCGAGGGGGTCAATCACGTCCATCACGCCGGCAATTCCTCCGGCATCGTCGATGGCGCCGGCGCCGTCCTGCTCGGCTCCAAGGCCGGCGGCGAGGCCCTCGGCGTCAAGCCGCGCGCCCGCATCAAGGCCTTCGCCAATATCGGCTCCGATCCGGCGCTGATGCTCACCGGCCCGGTCGACGTGACGGAAAAGCTCCTGAAGCGCGCCGGCATGACCATCGGCGACATCGACCTGTTCGAGCTGAACGAAGCCTTCGCGGCCGTCGTCCTGCGCTACATGCAGGCCTTCGACATCGACCATGACAAGATCAACGTGAATGGCGGCGCCATCGCCATGGGCCATCCGCTCGGCGCCACCGGCGCGATGATCTTCGGCACGGTGCTCGACGAGCTCGAGCGTCAGGGCAAGCAGACCGCGCTGGTCACCCTGTGCATCGGCGCCGGCATGGGCACCGCCACGATCATCGAGCGGGTCTGAGGCGACATGCTGCCGGGGCTGGGGTCAGGCGACGTGCTGGACACCGATCTCATGCGGATGCACCGCGAGCGCCGGCAGCGTCTCGAAGGCCGGCTTGGCGAAGTAGTAGCCCTGGAACAGGGTGACGCCAGCCGCCTTCAGCGCCGCGAACTCGGCCGCCGTCTCGACGCCCTCGGCCAGCACCGTGATGTCGAGCTCGCGGGCGACAAACAGGGTCGCCGCGAGGATCGCCTGGCGGGCGCGGCTGGTGTCGATGCCGCGCACGAGATGCATGTCGATCTTGATCAGGTCGGGCTGGAAATCGGCGAGGAGGCCCAGCCCGGCATAGCCGGCGCCGAAATCGTCGAGGGCCGTGATGAAGCCCATCTTGCGGTACTCGGCGATGATGTTCTGCAGATGCGCGACGTCGGTCATCTGCTCGCTCTCGGTGAACTCGAACATGATCGAGGTCAGCGGGAAGCTGCTCTTGCGGGCGGCCGCAAGGGTCGCGCGCAGGCAGGCGGACGGCTCGTAGACGGCGTTGGGCAGGAAGTTGATCGACAGATGCGGCAGCTCGCCGGCGGGGAACAGCTGCGACGCCAGCGAGATCGCCTTCACCCGGCAGGCCTGGTCGAAGCGGTATTTCTGGTCGGCCGAGACCTGCGACAGAATGTTGTAGGCGCCCTCCCCGTTGAGGCCCCGCACCAGGGCCTCGTAGCCCCAGACCCGCTCCGACGCGATGTCGAGGATGGGCTGGAAGGCCATGGAGAACTGGAAGTCCAGCGGGCGGGAAGTCTGGCAGCCGGGGCAGGCGGTTTCGGACATGGGCAGCAACTCGTCGGTGCGTATGAAGGCCCGTATTGTAAGGGTCGAGTGGTTTAACAACCCTGAAAGTTTCACACCCCTGCCGGTGGCAACGCCTTGGCGGGACATGGAAAATGATAGACGGCAAGCGTCCGATCTGGGAGCGAATTGATGAACAGCGAGAACTTCACCATCGAGATCGACGGCGACGGCCTGGCCCTTGTCACTTGGGACATGCCCGGTCGCTCGATGAACGTCTTCACCCAGGAGGTCACGGGTGAGTTCGACGCAATGGTCGACGAGATGGTCGCCGACGCGGCGGTCAAGGGCGTCGTCATCACCTCCGGCAAGACCGGCTCCTTCACCGGCGGCGCCGACCTGAAGATGCTCTCCGGCATGTTCGAGAGCTTCGAGGCGAAGAAGCGCGAGAACCCCGACGAGGCGATCCGCGAGCTCTTCGACGGCGCCGGCCGCATGTCCTGGATCTGGCGCAAGCTGGAGACCTGCGGCAAGCCCTTCGTCGCGGCGATCAACGGCACCTGCATGGGCGGCGGCTTCGAACTGGCGCTCGCTTGCCACGGCCGTGTCGCCACCACCAGCGCCAAGATGGGCCTGCCCGAGGTCAAGGTCGGCATCTTCCCCGGCGCCGGCGGCACCCAGCGCGTACCGCGTCTGACTGACACCCAGAGCGCCCTGCAGATGCTGCTCAAGGGCTCCACCCTGACCGCCGACAAGGCCAAGGGCATGAAGCTGATCGACGCGGTCGTGTCGCAGGACGAGCTCGTCGCCACGGCCAAGGAGATGCTGAAGTCGGGCCTCTCGGCGGTGAAGCCGTGGGACCAGAAGGGCTTCAAGCTGCCCTCCGGCCCGGTCTACTCGCCGCAGGGTGCACAGGTCTGGCCGGCGGTCGCCTCGCTCTACCGCAAGGAGACCAACGACAATTATCCCGGTGCCCGCGCCATCGTGAAATGCGTCTATGAGGGACTTCTCGTCCCCATGGACACCGCGCTGACCATCGAGCAGCGCTACTTCACCGAGGTCCTGCAGACGACCGAGGCGGCGATGATGATCCGCTCGCTCTTCGTCTCCATGCAGGAACTCAACAAAGGCGCCCGCCGGCCGAAGAACGTGCCAGCCAGCGATCTGAAGACGGTCGGCATCATCGGCGCCGGCTTCATGGGCGCCGGCATCGCCTATGTCGCGGCCCAGGGCGGCCTCGACGTCGTCCTCATCGACCGCGACCAGGAGGCCACCGACAAGGGCAAGGCGCATTCGCGCAAGCTGATGGAAGGCCTCGTCTCCAAGGGCCGCGCCACCAAGGAACAGGCCGAGGCCGTGCTGGCGAAGATCACCGCCACGCCGGACTATGACGCTCTGAAGAATGCCGACCTCGTCGTCGAGGCAGTGTTCGAGGACCGCGACGTGAAGGCCGAGGTGACGAAGAAGGTCGCCGCCGTCCTGCGCAAGGATGCGATCTACGCGTCCAACACCTCCACCATCCCGATCACCAGCCTGGCCGAGGCCTTCGAGGACCAGGAGCGCTTCATCGGCATCCACTTCTTCTCGCCGGTCGACCGGATGATGCTGACCGAGGTGATCCTCGGCGAGAAGACCGGCGACAAGGCCCTGGCCGTCGCGCTGGACTTTGTGCGGGCCATCAAGAAGACGCCGATCGTCGTCAACGATACCCGCGGCTTCTTCGCCAATCGCTGCGTGCTCCGCTACATGTCGGAAGCCTACGACATGCTGGTCGAGGGCGTGCCCCCGGCGATGATCGAGAATGCCGCCAAGTTCGCCGGCATGCCGGTCGGCCCGCTCGCCCTCAACGACGAGACCGCGGTCGATCTGTCGCTGAAGATCATGAAGGCGACCATGCGCGACATGGGCGAGGATTCGGTCGATCCGCGCCACTTCAAGCTGGTCGAGCAGATGAACGGCGACGGCCGGCTCGGCCGCAAGGCGGGCAAGGGCTTCTACGACTATCCGGCCAAGCCCGCCAAGAAGTCGCTGTGGCCCGGCCTGAAGGACATGTTCGAGCAGCAGCCGGCCGACCAGATCGACTTCGAGGAGCTCAAGCAACGCTTCCTCGCCACCATGGCGCTGGAAGCGGCGCGCACCATGGAGGAAGGCGTCGTCGTCGACCCGCGCGAGGCCGATGTCGGCTCGATTCTCGGCTTCGGCTACGCGCCCTATACCGGCGGCACGATCAGCTACATCGACGGCATGGGCACCAAGGCCTTCGTCGCGCTCTGCGAGAAGCTGGCCGCCAAGCATGGCGAGCGCTTCGAGCCGACGCCGCTGCTGCGCGAGATGGCGAAGACCGGTGAAACCTTCTACGGGCGCTTCCCGCCGGAAGGCTCGAAGGCCGAAGCCGCCTGATCAGGCTTCCTGCAAGGCCAGCCAGACATGGGGGAGGACCGGAACCGGTTCTCCCCCTTTTTCTTGCGCGCGAGCGGCGAATGCTTTTCATTCAGTGACGAAACGGTTTGCAACGCCGAACGGCCATAATTTAAAGCTTTAAGACAAGACGAGGGACGTTCGCACCGACGCGCCAGCCATGGCGCGCAGAAATTTGCGGCAGGCGCGCCCCGGAGCTGCCATCGGCGCCCGGCGCGGCACGCGGCCGACGAGGAGAAGCAGGATGACGAGGGGGCCGCGCAATCGACATCGGCCGAGCGAGGAGGCGATCCGCAGGCGCCTCGTCGAGCGTCGTTCGGATTACGATCGCCGGCAGGCCGATACTGGCTGGGTCGACCGTCTGGTCCAGGGCAGGCAGCCGAGCGGACGGCTGTCGAACCGCGGCCGGCCGCCCGGCTTCTTCACCCGCCTGCGGCGGCGGCCCATCACCGCCTATATTCTGGCGACGATCGCCTCGGTGGCCATCGTCGCCGCGCTGACGCCGACGCTCCTGCGCACGAGCACTCCGGCCGGCAACGCCCCGCAGGTCTCGCAGTCGACGCCCGCGGCATCCGACGACGCGGCCATCGCCCGGCGCATGGCCGATGCCATGACGCCGGTGGCCGAACGGGTCGCCTCGGCCGAGACCGGCGGTCGCCTGCGCCCCGCCATCGCCGCGATGCCCGAAACCGTCGCCCGCCCCCCGGCCATGAGCGAGGCCGCCGTGGCCGCAGCACTTAATCTGCGCCTGCCGCCGGATGCGGCCCAACTTATCGCAGCCGTCGAGAATCCCGATTATCTGAGCACGACCGGCAGCGTCGGCCCGATCATCGCCGACGCCGACAGCATCGAACCGCCACGCCCCGGCGCGATCGATCTGGACACCGTCGCGCCGCTCGGGCCGATCGTCCCGCAGGTCCCGACAGCGCAGACGCCGCCGTCGACCGATTCCGCCCCCCTCACCGTCGAGGAAGCCCTGCGCGGCACCACCCCCGCGGTCCCTGTCGACGGCGCCCCCGCGCAGGAGGAGCTCGCGGCCGCACAGCCTGAGGACGGCCCGGGCGGCATCGTCACGGCCAGCGTCAACATGCGGGCCAAGCCGGAGAACAACGCGACCATCGTCGCCGTCCTGGAAAAGGGCATGGCGGTCACCGTCATCGCCTGCACCTCCTGGTGCGAGGTCTCGGCGAATGGCCAGCGCGGCTTCGTCTTCCGCGATTTCGTCGACCAGCGCGGCTGATAGGCCAGCCCATGCCCGGTCACGGGCATGGCGACCATTGGCAATGCGGCCCCGGCCTCAGCAGATGGTGACGTTGACGGCGAGCCCGCCCATCGCGGTTTCCTTGTACTTCTCGCTCATGTCGTTGCCGGTCTGGCGCATCGTCTCGATGACATTGTCCAGCGAGACGAAATGCGTGCCGTCGCCTTTCAGGGCCAGGCGCGCGGCGTTGATCGCCTTCACCGCGCCCATCGTGTTGCGCTCGATGCAGGGGATCTGCACGAGCCCGCCGATCGGGTCGCAGGTCAGGCCGAGATTGTGCTCCATGGCGATCTCGGCGGCGTTCTCCACCTGTCGCGGCGTCCCGCCGAGGACGGCGCAAAGACCGGCCGCCGCCATCGAGCAGGCGACGCCAACCTCGCCCTGGCAGCCCATCTCGGCCGCCGAGATCGAGGCGTTCTGCTTGTAGAGCGCACCGATCGCCGCGGATGTCGCCATGAAGGTGATGACGCCGTCGTCCGTCGCGCCGTGCACGAAGCGCTCGTAATAGGCCAGCACCGCCGGGATGACGCCGGCCGCCCCGTTGGTCGGCGCGGTGACGACCCGGCCGCCGGCGGCGTTCTCCTCGTTCACGGCCAGCGCGTAGAGATTGACCCAGTCGAGCGTCGTCAGCGGATCGCGCAGCGCCTTTTCCGGCTTTCGCAGAAGCTCGTTGTGGAGCTGCTTGGCCCTCCGACGCACGTTCAGCCCGCCCGGCAGGATGCCGTCCATCCGGCAGCCGCGCTCGATGGAATCGAGCATCGCATCGCGAATGCCCAGAATGCCGTCGCGGATCTCGGCCCGCGAGCGCCAGGTCTCCTCGTTGGCGAGCACCGCCTCCCCGATCGACAGGCCATGCGCCTCGCACAGCGCCAGAAGCTCGTCGCCGGAGCTGAATTCGTAGGGTGCGCGGGCATTGGTCAGCACCGGTGTCTCTCCGGCAGCGTCTTCTGCCGACATCACGAAACCGCCGCCAACGGAGTAATAGTCCGCCCTGTCGATCTCCCGGTCCGCCGCGTCGAAGGCGGTGAAGCGCATGCCGTTGGAATGGTGCGGCAGCCGCTCGCGCTTCAGGAAGATCAATTCCTCGCCGTCGCGAAACGGCACGCGTTGGCCGCGGTCGAGCTGCAGCTCGCCCTTGTCGCGGATATAGGCGAACAGGTCCTCCGCATCGTCGGGGTCGAGCGTGTCGGGCTGCAGGCCGGCCAGGCCGAGCATCACCGCCTTGTCGGTGCCGTGGCCCGTGCCGGTGAGCGCCAGCGAACCGTAGAGATGCACGACGACCCGCGCCGTCTCGCCCTTCAGCCCGCGATCGTCGAGCCGGTCGAGAAAGCGGCGCGCCGCCCACATCGGCCCCACCGTGTGGGACGATGACGGCCCGATCCCGATCTTGAACAGCTCGAACAGGCTGATGGACATGCGGCCTCCCCCTCAACCTCGCAAAAAGAGACTGCTTTGGCCGGCCATGCAAGCCGTCAGGCGGGATGCTTGTGCTTGCGCCGGAACAGGCCGCGCTTCTCCGCCGTGGGGGCGGGATCGCGCCGCGAGCTCTTGCCCAGCGTGTCGGCGACCCGGGCGCCGCGTTCACCGATCGGCCTGGGCGGGTCGTTTACCGTGTCGTGCGCCGTCTGGTGCTCCATCTCGGCATTGATCTCGGCGCCGATGATGAAGATCAGCGAGGAAATCCACACCCACATCATGAAGCCGATGACGGCGCCGAGCGAGCCGTACATGGCGTTGTAATTGGCGAAGTTCTGCAGGTACCAGGAGAAGCCGAGCGAGGCGAGCAGCCAGACGACGGCCGCCAGGAGCGCGCCCGAGACCACCCATTTCCAGCGGGCGCGCCGGCGGCTGGGCCCATACCGATAGATCATCGCGATGGCGACGACGATCAGCCCGAAGACCAC
Organism: Aurantimonas sp. NFXS3; assembly: GCF_049132005.1. Taxonomy (NCBI): domain Bacteria; kingdom Pseudomonadati; phylum Pseudomonadota; class Alphaproteobacteria; order Hyphomicrobiales; family Aurantimonadaceae; genus Aurantimonas; species Aurantimonas sp. NFXS3. The sequence goes on along the minus strand of NZ_JAGDDZ010000001.1, from coordinate 300,529 downwards.
CGGCCAGCGCATCGCCGCAATCATCATCTCCGAAAAGCTCTGCAGGCCGAAGACGGCCATGACCACCGGAACGACGCCGACGGTGACGATCAGCACGATGCCGATGAAGATCGCGCCGAGGGTGAAGCAGAAAGCGACGAGGTTCAGCTTGAAGAAGCTGCGCTGCTCGCGCTCGCCATAGGCGACGTTCATCGCCTCGAACAGGGTCTTGATGCCGTTGTTGGCGCTCCACAGCGCAAACAGCAGGCCGCTGACGAAGCCCAGCGACAGCGACGAGGAATCCTGGCTCACCAGGCGCGCCAGCTGCGATTCCAGGAGCTCGGTGCCGGCCGTCGGCAGGAACTGGCCGATGAAGGCGATATGTTCGCCGATCGAGACCGGGTCGGCGACGAAGCCGTAGAGCGAGACGAAGACGGCGAAGGCCGGAAACAGCGCCAGCAGCAGGTAGAAGGTCGCGCCGGCGGCGATCAGCATGACGCGATCGTCGAAGAACGAGGCGTAGATGCGCAGGCTGATGTCCTTCCACCCCTTCCAGGGGATCGACATCGGTCCGCCGGCGCTGCGGCCGCGCCCCGGCTCGCTGGCCCGGCGGCGGGTTTCCTCGCTGGTATGCGCCGCGAACTTCAGATCCATGCCGTCATTCCGTCCCTGCCATCGCATGCCGCCGCGATACGCCGCGCGTCGGCAGCCCCGTCCATAAGGCTGGAAGAGCATATGGCACCAACCATGGCCGCTGCCCAGCGGCGCACGGACGCGCAAAGGCAGACCTAGCTGCTTCCGAAGAATTTGACGCTACGATATGGACAGCGGCACGATGGCGCTTTAAGACCGGTCAGAGGTATTTATTCCTCTGACGCAGACCGGGCTTCGCACACGATGTTTTCCCATGACCGGATATGGCTGGCGATCGACGCCCTGGCGACCCGCCACCGGATGTCGCCCTCCGGCCTCGCCCGGCGCGCCGGCCTCGATCCGACGACCTTCAACAAGTCCAAGCGCAATGCCAGTGACGGACGCCCGCGCTGGCCCTCGACCGAATCCATCGCCAAGGTCATCGCCGCGACCGACACCAGCATCGAGGAATTCGCCGCGCTGATGCGCGGCGAAACGCCGGGCGGTCCCCGCTCGCCCAGCCCCGCCATGAGCGTGCCGCTGCTCGGCTTTGCCGAGGCCGGTGGCGGCGGCTTCTTCGACGATTCCGGATTTCCGGCCGGCCAGGGCTGGGACGAGATCGCCCTGCCCTCGACCGGCGACGAGACGGTCTATGCCCTCGAGGTATCGGGCCAGTCGATGATGCCGCTCTACCGCGATGGCGACATCCTCATCGTCTCCCCGGCCGCCGCCGTCCGGCGCGGTGACCGGGTCGTGGTGCGCACCCGCGAAGGCGAGGTGATGGCCAAGATCCTGCAGCGCCAGACCAGCCGCACCATCGAGCTGGCGTCGACCAATCCGGATTTCCCCGACCGCCAGTTCCAGATGGACGAGGTGGAATGGATGGCGCGCATCCTGTGGGCCAGCCAGTGATCCTGCAGCCGCGTCCCGGCGGCGGGACGAGCCGGCCCTGCGCGGGATCGGCGGTCGTCGGCGCGTGATCCGCACACTGCTCGCAGCCCTCGGCCTTGCGGCGCTGGCCGCTCTCCTCTTTTGGCTGTTGCCGTCCCCCGACGAACTGCAGGAGCCGGCCCGCATTGTCCCGTCGGCGGCGGAGCAATCGGCCGAACCGGCAGCGCCCTCCGCTCCCGGGGCGCCCGAGCCGGCACGCGCCCCGAACGACGACGGCCTAGCGCCCCGCCTCGGCCGGAACGTCACGCCCGACGGCATCACCAGCGGCCCCGCGACGGACGGCCCGCTGCGCCGCCTGCCGCCGCGCGCGCCCGACCCGTCGCCGCAGCAAGCCACCGAGCCCGAAAACGCCGAAACCCGGCAGATCCTGTTGCCCCGCCCGATCGCGCGCGACACCGCGCATCTCACAATCGGCCGCGGCACGATCGCCCTGCCCGGCATCGCCGCGCTCCCGCTGGAACGCAGTTGCGGCGAGGGCGCGAACGCCTGGCCCTGCGGCATGCGGGCGCGCACAGAGCTGCGCAATTACCTGCGCTCGCGCTCGATCCGCTGCGAGGTCCCGGAGGATTTCGGCGAGCGCGACGAGACAATCACCAGCGCCTGCACGCTGCGCGGCGACGATGTCGGGGCATGGATCGTGCGCAATGGCTGGGCCGAGGCGGCGCCCGGCGGTCCCTATCAGGACGCCGAGGCCGAAGCCCGGCGCGAGAAGCGCGGCATCTGGCGATAGACGGCGGCGAACGCCCGCCACCGGTTTGTTCGCGTGGGGACGGGGCCGGGCGTCAGGCGCCCGAAGCCAGCCGGCCTTCCAGTGCGTCGCGGATCAGGGCGCGGGTTTCAGCAAGGCCGTAAAGCGCCGCGAAGGAGCCGAAACGCGGACCTTTTTCCTGTCCGATCAGGATCTGGTAGAGCGCCTGGAACCACTCGCCGGAGACGCCCGGCCCGCCCTGCGGCCCCGACTTCTTGTGGTCCTGATACCGCTCGATCGGCCGGGCGACGTCCAGCAGCGCGTTCTGGATCGCCTCGCCATCGGCATCGGCCGGCAGCGCCGCAAAGGCGGCATCGAGCGATTCCAGCGCCTCGCGCTCGACCGCGTCAGGGGCCCGGAACGTCTTCGCCGGCCGGACGAAATCCTCGTAATAGCGCAGCGCATAGCCGACGAGCTGGTCGAGTTCGGGATCGGTCTCGGCGGTCACCCCCGGCGCGTAGCGGGTGATGAAGCCCCACAGGGTCGACGCATTCGACGCGTTGGAGGCCGAAACGAGGTTGATCAGCATGGCGAAGGGCACCGGCACGCCCTTGGCCGGCGGCGTTCCGTTGTGGATGTGCCAGACCGGGTTCTGCAACTGCTGGCGCAGTTCCTGGCGCTGATAGGCGGAGACGAACTGGTAGTAGTCGTCCACCGCCTTCGGGATCACGTCGAAGAACAGCCGCTTGGCCGCGCGCGGCTTGCCGAACATGTAGAAGGCCAGGCTCTGCGGCGAGGCATAGGACAGCCATTCGTCGATGGTCAGGCCGTTGCCCTTCGACTTGGAGATCTTCTGCCCGCTCTGGTCGAGGAAGAGTTCGTAATTGAACCCCTCCGGCGGCGCCGAGCCCATCGCCCGGCAGATCTTCGACGACAAGGTGACGGAATCGATCAGGTCCTTGCCGGCCATCTCGTAGTCGACGCCGAGCGCCGCCCAGCGCATGGCCCAGTCGGCCTTCCACTGGCACTTCACTGCGCCGCCGGTCACCGTGGTCTCGATCCGCTCGCCGGTCTCCGGGTCGAGATAGGCGATCATGCCGCGCTCGACGTCGCGTTCGACGGTCGGCACCTGCAGGACGATGCCGGTGCGCGGATGGATCGGCAGGAAGGGCGAATAGGTCGCCTGCCGCTCGGCACCGAGCGTCGGCAGGATGATCGCCCGCACCTCGTCATAGGCGGCGAGCATCTTCAGAAGCGTCGCGTCGAAGCGGCCGGAGGCGTAGTAGTCGGTGGCCGAGGCGAATTCGTAGTCGAAGCCGAACCGGTCGAGAAAGGCCCGCAACCGCGCATTGTTGTGGGCGGCAAAGCTCGGATAATCGTCGGAGAACGGGTCGGGCACCCGCGACAGCGGCTTGCCGATATGGGTCGCCAGCATCTCGCGGTTCGGCACGTTGTCCGGCACCTTGCGCAGGCCGTCCATGTCGTCGGAGAAGCACAGGAGCCGCGTCGGCACCGCGCCGTCGGTCAAGACCGTGAAGGCGTGGCGGACCATCGAGGTCCGCGCGACCTCGCCGAAGGTGCCGATATGCGGCAGCCCCGACGGGCCGTAGCCGGTCTGGAACAGGACTTCCGCCGGCATGCCGCTCTTCTCGAAGCGCTTCAGGAGCTTGCGCGCTTCCTCGAAGGGCCAGGCATTCGACGCCATGGCTTCGGTCCGCAAGAGATCGACGTCGACGGTGTCCGGCTGCGGGCTCGGCATGAAGGCATTCCTCGAAAATCCGGGTCCCGGGCGTCCGCGCGCACTGCGAAGGGGACGCGCAGATTGCCGGGGGACCGTCAGGTGCCGCCCGGTCTAGAAAGAAGCCGGCGGCGCGTCAACAAAAGCCGCCCGCGCCGAATGACGGCTTGTTGCAGCCGCCCCGGGTGCATAGCTTGCCGAGGGTAGCCCTGAAGCAAGGAAGGCAGACAATGTCGGATCTCGGACCGCGCGAAGCCCTGGTTCATCTCATGGTGTCGATGGCCGCGGCGGATGGCGCGATCAGCGACCACGAGCTGCGGGAACTGCAGGCCATCCTCGACACTCTGCCGGTCTTCGAAGGTTTCGACCGGGGCCGGCTGAACGGCATTTCCGAGCGCTGCAGCCATATTCTCGAACAGGAAGACGGGCTGCAGACGATCATCGACAACCTGATGTCGGCGCTGCCGCAAAAGCTGTACGAAACGGCCTATGCGCTGGCGATCGAGGTTGCCGCCTCCGACGTCCACGCCAGCCAGCCGGAACTGCGCTTCCTGGAAATGCTGCGCGACGCCTTCGAGCTCGACCGGCTGACCGCGGGCGCGATCGAGCATTCCGCCCGGGTGCGCTACCGGCGCCTCTAGCGGCGCGCCGTCAAAAGGCGCTGACCGGGAAGTAGCGCAGCAGCAATTCGGAAAACCGCTTGCTCTCGACGAGCTGGCCGATCGCGTAGTCGAAGGCCCGGGCGAGTTCCTCGTCCTTCGGCGCCACGGCGATCGACAGTCCTTCGCCCAGAAAGCGGTCCGACAGGAACGGTCCGCCGGAGAACCCGCAGCAATCCTCGGCGGCGTTGCTCTCCAGCCAGAAGGACAGGCCGACGCCGTCGCCGAAATGGGCGGCGACCTCGCCCTTGCGCAAAGCGGCAAGTCCGTCGTCGCGGGTAGGATACAGCCGCCGGTCAATCTGCGGAAAGAAGCTGCGCAGCATGGCCGCATGGGCGCCGCCCTCGGCAACGCCCACCGGCTTGCCGGCCAACGTGTCGGCGACCGGCTCCTTCACCGGCGCCTCCTTGGTGGTCACGAAGCGTGCCGGGTACCGGAAATAGGGTTCGGTGAAGGCGAGCTCGCGCCGGGTGTCGGGGGTCATCGACAGGCCGGCAACGATCGCCTCGCCGTCGCCGCGCTGAAGTGCGGGCACCAGGTCGCGAAACGCCATCGCCTCGATCTGACAGCGCGGCAGGATATCCAGCTCCTCGCAGATCGCCCGGACGAGATCGACATTGAACCCCGCCAGCCGGCCACGCCGGTCGAGGAAGTTGAACGGCGGGTAGTTGGTCGTCGTCAGGAAGCGGATGCGCGTGCGCGCGCCGAGATCGGGCTTGGTCATGCGCTGGCGCTGGTCGAAGAAATTCGGCGTCGCCACCTGGGCCTTCACGGTTGCGGCGCCGGTCACCACATCCCCGAGGAATCCAGCGGCGGACACGAGTATTCCAACCAGCAACAACCCTGACGCGAAACATACCCGCATAGATTTCTTTCCCTTGCGTCATCACTCGCGCACGATGCAACCGGGTGCCGGCCGGCGCCCCGGCACTTCATCCTGGAGCGGGTCGTTTGCGTGCGTGACGATCAGACCGATCCTCGAACGGCTTATGCGGCGGGACCTTATGGCCCGCAACCGGCCATACGCAAGAATGCCCGCTTCACGCGTCCGAAACCGCTCGATACTCCGTTGCAACCGCCGGGCGGCGCCCGCTTCGCCGGAGGCGTCACCGGCCGCGTGATCGCCCGGCTGGGCCTGACCGCGGAAGCCCTCGGACGCGCCCGCCGCGCGGCAGCCGAGAACCGGACCGACCTCGCCGCCGAACTGATCGCCGGCCGGCACGTGACCGCCGATCGCCTCACACGCCTGATGGCGGAGGCGCTGGATCTGCCCCACGAGCCCATCGGCCCGGACGAGCGGATCATCGGCCTTCGCGATCTCCAGCCTGCCGGGTCTCCGCGCCTTCTGAAGACTTGCGGCGCGGATCTGGAGACCAAGCTGTTCCTGCGCCCGCGCCTTGAAGATCTCGACCGGGTCGCCGCACTGCTCGCCCTGCAGCCGGACGTCCGACGCAGAGCGCGCTTGACCACTGAGGCCGACATCGGCGCGGCCCTGGCGTCCCGCAGCGCCGCGCGGCGCATAGAGGATGCCACGCTCAGCCTCGCCCGGAGCGCGCCGCGCCACTCGGCCCGGACCGTCGTCGAGGCCGGCCAGGCAGCGATACTGGCCTTTGCCGCCTGCGCCGTTCTCGCCGCCTTCGCTATGGCCCCGTCCGCAACCGCTGCGGTCCTGCATCCGCTGTTCGGCATCGCCTTTGCCGCCTGTCTCGCCATCCGCATCGTCGCGGCGCTGCCGGCCCCTCCCAAGCCCAAGCCGAACGCGGATATGGAGACAGGCCCCCTGCCCGTCTATTCGGTCCTCGTCGCGCTGTATCAGGAGACGGGGGTGATCGAGCGCCTCGTTGCGTCCCTGTCGCGTCTCGACTGGCCAACCAGCCGCATCGAGATCAAGCTGGTCTGCGAAGCCGACGATCCGGCGACCATCGCCGAGGCGCGCCGCGCCACGGCCGGACTGCCGCAGTTCGAGATCGTCGCCGTGCCGCCCGGCGAGCCGCGCACCAAGCCGAAGGCGCTGAACTTCGTCCTGCCGCTCTGCCGCGGCGAGTTCATCGCGCTCTACGACGCCGAGGACGAGCCGGACCCCGGCCAGTTGCGCGAGGCCTTCCACAGCTTCCGGAGCGGCCCCGGTGACCTCGCCTGCCTGCAGGCGCCGCTCGTCGTGCGCAACGGCCAGCAGAACTGGCTGGCCGGCCTGTTCGCGCTGGAATATGCGGCGCTGTTCCGGCGGCTGCTGCCGTGGCTTGCGCGCCATCGCCTGCCGATGCCGCTGGGCGGCACCTCGAACCATTTCCGCCGCCATTGCCTGACGGCGGTGGGCGGGTGGGATTCCCACAATGTCACCGAGGACGCCGATCTCGGCATGCGGCTGTATCGCGAAGGCTGGGCGATCGGCACGCTGACACGGCCGACGCTGGAAGATGCCCCCGAGCGCTGGCCGGTCTGGTATCGCCAACGCACGCGCTGGACGAAGGGGTGGCTGCAGACCTGGTTGGTCCACATGCGTCAGCCGCTCAGGCTGTGGCGCGAACTCGGCCCGGTTAGCTTCGCGGTGTTCCAGATGCTGTTCGTCGGCATGCTGGCCTCGGCGCTGATCCAGCCGGTGTTTCTCGTTCTGGTGCTGTCGACACTGGTGTCGGCGCTGAATCACGGCCTGCCCAGCGGCCTCGCCGGCCTGATCTTCGCGCTCGACCTGTTCAACGCGACCGGCGGCTTCATCGCCTTTATCGCGCTGTCACTGCCGGCGCTGCAGCGGGAGGAACGCGCCGCCTTGCCGAAATATTACGCGCTCGTTCATCTCTACTGGCTGCTGATCGCGCTCGCGTCGCTGCGCGCGGTGGTCCAACTCGCGCGCGATCCCCACCGCTGGGAGAAGACCCATCACGATATCCGCGCCCGGGCCGACCTCTGCGACCAGCGCTACCGCACCGAACCGCATTTCAGCGCCAGCTAGGCGTCTCTGCCCCTGCGTGTGAAAGGTCCCGTGGGCGGGCCTCTCTCAACGCAAGACGGGCGGCCATACCGACCACCCGTCTCTTGAAAGTCGCCTGCGCCGACCCGGCGGTCGCACCGCCGGATGGCGTCAGTGCCCCTTGAGGCCATCCCGCAGGCGCTGAGCCTGGATGGCTGCGCGGGCATACTGTTCCCAGGCGGAGCGGACAGCCATCAGATTGACGTTCATTGCCTCGGCAAGGCTTTCGAGTTCATCGAGCTTGGCCGCGCTCTTGGTGAACTTTCCGGCCAGATCGCCGCTCACGTCGCCCTTGCGCGCGCTTTCGATCATCCCGGCGAGACTGCGGCCGTGTTCCTCGATCTCCGGCAGGATCCGCGTCAGCGCCTGGTTCAGGCGGAGCCGTTCGGCTTCCGCCGTCTCGAGCTGGGGACGTAGCTGCTCCATCAGCCGCGCCGCGTTGCGGCATTCGCGGCCGTGCCGGTCGAGATCATGGCCGAGCCCGGTGAAACCACCCTCGATGCGGCGCGGCAACCGCGGCACCGGTTCGTCCATAATCAGCGGCGGTCCCGACAGCACATTCGACGCCGCACTCGGCTTGTCGCTGCGATCAGCGAAGTCTCTCGACAGTTCCTCGGTGAGAAAGTCGCTCATATCTGGGGTGGTATCCTTGGCTGCCGTCATCGTGGACATGCTATTCTCCCGCAATGCCGCTGGATTGCTTGTTGATGATTAAATATGCACGGCTGCGAGCGGCCGGCCACCGTTTTGTTAACGGATGGTTAAGACTTGCAGGCGCTTAGCCCTCGAAGATGACGCAACGACCTCTCGGGGACGCCCTGCGACATTCCCCGTTATCCCCACTTGTCCACCGGAAACTGCAGGCCGCCCCGCAGTCATCCGGCGATTCCCCATGCTAGGCTCGCGCCATGAAGGACAGACGCGATTCCCGTTCCGTGCCGGTCACGGCAGCGCCGCTGACAGCGGCGACGATCGACCACCTCGAAGCCTGCGCGAGCGGGCTTTGGGAGCATGCGCGGGATTTCGACCGCTGGGGCCTGGCGCTCGACGCCGAGGCGACCCGCAGCCAGGCGATCGCCTGCCGCGTCGAGGCGATCATCGCCCGCGCCACGGCCGGAGCGACGGATCATCTGCAGGCGTCCTGACCCGACTGGCCGAGGCCGCGATCGTCTCGCCTGAGACTGTTTACGACGAATCCAGTTTAGCCGGTCTTCGCCGCGCAATGCGCAGCGGAGCGAGGGGCGCAGGCGAGTCGCGGCCGTGTCACCGTGTTTCCCGCACCCGCGCCCGTACCCACGATCGGCACCGCACCAACACCGCGCGGCTCCGCGGCTTATAGCCTGCTCTACCCCACGTTGCTCTTCAGCACCTTCCCGCGGCCCCAACCAAGCGTGCCAACGACCCGGCATGGTCGGGCCGTCTGAACGTCACTGGCGGAACATAGGCAGTGCCAGGCCCCGGTCAGACGCACAGCGTCGCGGGCACCGGTCAGCCCTCTTCCATCTCCCGCTGCACACTGCCGCCGAGACGCCCTGCGGCCCCGGCCCGACCCCCTCGCGTGACGCGCTCCCGCGCCGAGCGATAGCCGGCAATGCATTCCGCGAACACCACTCCTGATGGGGATAAGGCTCTGTTAAGCAACCGGAACCTATATCGTTAAACATAACTAAGCCCGCCTTACGAGGCCCTCCACATGATCAGTATACGGACCAACGGCGCCGCGATGACGGCGCTTGCCAACCTGCGTTTGCTGCAATCTGCATCGGACGCGAATCAGACTGCGATGGCCACGGGCTACCGGGTCGGCTCGGCCGCCGACAATGCGTCCTACTGGTCGATCGCGACCGGCATGCGTTCGGACGTCAAGGCGCTTGGTGCCGTCGCCGACGCGCTGGGCCTTGGCTCGGCCACGACCGACGTCGCCTACACGTCAATGGTGCAGGTCGGCGACATGCTGGCTGACATCAAGGAGCGGCTGGTGGTCGCCATGGAGCCCGGCGTCGACCGCCAGAAGGTGCAGGCCGAGATCAGCCAGCTTCAGGCCGCGATCGTCGCCACCTCCCAGGCCGCGAGCTTCTCCGGCCAGAACTGGCTCCAGACCAACGTGCCCGACATCTACGAGACGCCGGTGGACCGCCGCTCGACCATGCTGGTCGCCTCGCTGTCGCGATCCAGCACGTCGGGGCTGTCGGTCGGCACGATCGGCGTCGATCTGCAGAAGACGTCCCTGTTCAACGTCGATGGCGGCGGCATGCTGCAGCCCGATCCCCGCAGCCCCAGGAACATTGGTGGCTTGCGTTCGATCGCCGCCGTCTATCCGCCGTCCTATACCCCATCCAACACCGCCAGCTCGGTCGACCGCACCTTCACATTCAGCGGTCCGGTGACCTTCGGCCTCAGCGACACGATGACCTTCACCATGACGGTCGACGCCGACAACCCCGGCACCCCGGGCCTGCCCGGCCCCTATGATCTTGGCCAGGACATCTCCGTCGTCATCGACCGGGCCCTCGTCGACGCCACGACCGGACGGACCGACGGCGTGGTCGCGGACTACCACGAGATGATCCAGGTCCTCGACGCGGCGATCACGGGCAATGAAGTCTCGGTCGGCCATGTCACCGTCTGGAATTCCACGACGCAGACATACGATCTCGTCCCGAACGCCATCAACTTCCGTGACCGCGAGACCAGCGGAAAGCCGGGCGCCTCCTTCGCCATCAAGGATTTCGCCACCACGGCCTCCGGCACGGGCGGTCTTGGCAACACCGCAACGATCTATGGCGAGCGCGCCTCGACCGTCACGCTGGATTTCCAGCCCTTCCGCATCTACCGGGACGTCGAGGTCTCATACTCGCTGACCGCCAACAGCGTTTCGCGGTCCTATCTGATCGACCGCGATCTCGTGGACCGGGTGCTGGGCACCGACGACGGTTGGGTGAACACGGCCGCGGACATGCACGCCATCCTGACGGATCTGAACGACATTCCGGACCTGCTGATCGAGGAGACGGCCGGCGATATCGTCCTGCGCCTCGATCCCGCAGCCAATCGTGAGGCGGGCACCAAGTCACGCATGGTTGTCAGCGGGCTGCAGGTGAACATCGAGCCCCTCACCGCGATCGGCATTCTCGACGTGGACGTGGCCGCCAATCCGAACGCGATCGAGGACTATCTGCAGCAGGTCGACACCATGCAGCAGCGCGTCGTGTCAGGGGCTGCCGTCCTCGGCGCCATCAGCAAGCGGCTGGAGATGCAGACGGAGTTCACCCGGACTGTCACGCAGACGCTGGAACAGGGCATCTCGCGGCTGGTCGACGCGGACATGGAAGAGACCTCGACCCGCTACCGTGCGCTCGAGGCCCAGCGCCAGCTTGCCGTGCAGAGCCTGTCGCTTGCCAATTCGACCCCGGACATCGCCCTCAGCCTGTTCAGATAACCGACGACGCCGGCACCCGACATCCCGAGACGCCAGCCCTCGCGGCTGGCGTTTTGCGTCGCGCGACCCGCTTCATGCGCTCGACGTCCGAAACGACTGCGAAAAAGCAGCCGGCAAGGCCGGAACGATACCGGGACAGGCGCTGATGGGGTTGGAGCGGGCGATGGGGGTCGAACCCACGACATCAAGCTTGGGAAGCTTGCGTTCTACCACTGAACTACGCCCGCGCAGGCGGGACAATGCTCGCCGGACGCTGCCGCGTCAAGATGATTTGCCAGGGCCCCGTGCGATCATCGACGCAAAGCCGCCGGCCCGATGGGCCGGCACCGTGCCCCGGCTTGCAGAGGTTGCCTGGCGCGGCAACGGAGCGAGCGCTAGCTGCGCAGCGCGACGGCCTCGCGGGCGAGTGCGGTGATCGCGTCCCAGTCGCCCGCCTCGACCGCAGCCTTGGGCGCGACCCAGGAGCCGCCGACACAGATGACGTTCGGCAGGGCCAGATAGTCGCGGACATTCTTCATCGAGATGCCGCCGGTCGGGCAGAAGCGCAGGCTCGGAAACACCGGCGAAATCGACTTGAGGAACGCAGCCCCGCCGATCTGTTCGGCCGGGAAGAACTTCAGCACCTCGTAGCCCTCTTCCAGCATCGCCATCAGCTCGCTCGGCGTCGCCGATCCTGGCAGCATCGGCGCTTCGGACGAGCGCGCGGCGTCGAGCAGCTCCATGGTCGCCCCCGGCGACACGATGAACTGCGCGCCGGCCTTGGTTGCGCGGTCGAACTGGCGGGGGGTGAGAACGGTGCCGGCGCCGCACAGCGTCTCCGGGACCTCACTGGCGATCGCCATGATCGCTTCCAGCGCGGCCGGGGTGCGCAGGGTCACCTCGATCGCCTTCAGGCCGCCGGCGGCCAGCGCACGGGCCAGCGCGACGCCCTCGGCGGCGGATTCCACGGCGACCACCGGAACCACCGGCTGCGCGCTCAGCATTTCCAGAAGTCGCTTGCTGTTCTGAGCCATGATGTCTTCCCCGAACCGTACCGCTGTCTTAACGGCGCTCTACAGCATCGCTTCGCCAAGGGAAATGGTTCGGGTCGAAAACCTCGCCGCGGAGACGATCCGCCGGCGCATGACCGCGCTCATGGCAGCCGCGGCGAACGGGCCTTCGCAAAGGCCGTGTCGCTTACCAGCCGCCGTTGAAGGTGCGGTAGAAGATGTGCTTGCCGATCTTGTCGACCCGCTCCATCGCGCCGGCCCAGCGGGGGCGGACGTAATTGGCGTGGTAATGGGTCGCGGAGCCGACCTCGTTGATCCAGATCTCGCCGCGCGTGACCTGTTCGGCGATGCGCTTGGCCTTGGCCCAGGAGCCGCTGTCGGACACGCGGTCGCGCGCGCCGTCGCAGGCAAAGGAGAACTGGCAGCGATTGCGCCAGTTCTTGTTCTGGTAGACGACACCGCAGATCGTGTTCGGGAAGGCCGGGTTGCGGACGCGGTTGAGGATGACCTGCGCCACGGCGGCCTGCCCCATGGTGCTCTCGCCGCGCGCCTCGAAATAGAGGCCGTTGGCAAGGCAGCTCTGCTCCTTCTTCGACATGGTCTCCGCCGGCAGCGGCGTTGCTGCCCAGGCATGGTCCTTGTCGCCGATCGGCGGGATGAAGGCTTCCGGCGTATCCTTGAGGATCGTCTCGAACAGCGAGGAGGTCCGTGCGCTGCCTGTCGACGGCGCGTAACCAAGGGCATTGGTGTCGCCGGCCGAGGGCTTCAGCGAGGCCAGCATGATCTTGTCGTTCGGCGTCAGCGTCTTGGCGCCCGGAATCTTCGGCGGGCCCTGAAGCTGGAAGTTCATGGCGACGGTGATCGCCTCCTTGGTCGTCTGGGTGACCTTGGAGAAGGCGGTGCGGATGCGCTCCTGGCCACCGACGACGCGCGATCCGAGCAGCGACTGGCGCTCGAGGATCGAACCGGCGGAGAAGCCGCGCGGCGGCAGGTTGCTGGCCGGAACGAGGGACAGGACGCGGGCGCCCTTGTCCTCTCGCATGATCCGGGTTTCCTCAGGCGTGACGATCGCCGCCTCGACCCGCGGCGCGGCGACGGCTTCCATTCCCTCGGGCAGCTTCAGCCCGGCCGGGATCGGCTCGCGCAGATCGGATCCGGCAAAGGCGATGGCCGCCGTTTCCGTGGTGCCGATTTTCGATGGAACGAAATAGGCCCGCCACTGGTTTGCATGACCGGAACCGCCGAGAAGGCTGGTCATGTCCTGACGGGCGACCGGGCTGGTCACCATCGCGAGGGAAGCGAAACAGCCAGTGGCCAGAACCACGGCCTTGGCCGCCCGAGCCTTCGACAGTTTCTGCAGGCGTGTCCCCGCGTGCTGTTCAACAGCCGTCATCATTCCCCCATCAAGCCTGCGTCATATAACGGGCGTCACCCAACGTCCCCCATTAACCTTGTTTCTTGGTTAACAGACGATGGCGATTTCAAGACGGACGCTTGCGTTTTCCGGCGTAGGGATTGTCCGGTTTGCGCAGACCGAGGCGGATCGGCACGGCGAAAAGCCCGAAGCTCTCGCGTAACCCATTGATAAGATAGCGCGTATACGACGCGTTCAGCGCATCCGGGCGGCTCGTGGAGATCATGAACGTCGGCGGACGCGATTTGACCTGCGTCATGTATTTTATGTTGATCCGGCGCCCCGCGACGGCCGGCGGAGAATGTCTGGTAACCATACGGTCGAGCCACTGATTCAGCTTGGCTGTCGAGATCCGCTTGTTCCAGACCTCGTGGGTATCGACGATCGCCTTCATCAGCCGCTCGACGCCCTCGCCGGTTTCACCCGACACGGTGATGGCTCGGATGCCCCGCGCCTGCGGCAGCAGCCGGTCGGTCTTCTCGCGCAGATCGGCGAGCACTTCCTGGCGGTCTTCGATCAGATCCCACTTGTTGAAGGCGATGACCGGCGCCCGGCCTTCACGCATGACCAGGTCGACGATCGACATATCCTGGCGCTCGAAGGGGATCGTCGCGTCGAAGACGACCACCACCACCTCGGCGAACTTGATCGCGCGCAGGCCGTCGGCCACCGACAGCTTCTCCAGCTTTTCCTGGACCTTCGCCTTGCGACGCATGCCGGCCGTGTCGAAGACCTTGATCGTGCGGCCGCGCCATTCCCATTCGCTGGCGATGGAGTCGCGGGTGATGCCGGCCTCGGGGCCGGTGAGCATCCGGTCCTCGTCGAGGAACCGGTTGATCAGAGTCGACTTGCCGGCATTCGGACGGCCGACGATAGCGATCCGCAGGGGCTTGGTGGCGTCGTAGACGGGCTCGACCTCGTCACCCTCGACCGGCACGTCCACCAAGGCTTCCTCGGGCTCCGGCGTGTCGTCGGCGAAGGTCTCCTCGCCCAGCGCCTCGAGGATGGCATCGCGCAGCTCGCCCATGCCGACGCCATGCTCGGCGGAAATGCCGATCGGCTCGCCCAGACCCAGTTCGAAGGCGTCGAGCATGCCGGCTTCCGCCCCGCGGGCTTCCGACTTGTTGGCGACGAGGATCACCTTGCCGGCAGTGCGGCGCATGATCTCGACGAAGGCCCTGTCCTGGGGCATCACGCCGGCCTTGACGTCGATCATGAACAGGCACAGGTCGGCCGAGGCGATTGCCGTCTCGGTCTGGGTGCGCATCCGGCCTTCCAGCGTGTCGGCGCCGGCTTCTTCCAGGCCGGCCGTATCGACCACCTCGAAGTCGAGGTCGAGCAGCGTCGCGTCGCCGGTGCGGCGGTCGCGGGTCACGCCAGGCCGGTCGTCGACCAGCGCCAGACGCTTGCCGACGAGGCGGTTGAACAGGGTGGACTTGCCGACATTGGGTCGGCCGATAATGGCGATGGTGACCATGACGGTCTCCGCGCTCCTCCGGAGCGATGGGGCACACCGGTACGAAGCCGGGGCCGGTTGCGATCGGGGCGCCGGCCGTGTGTCACGTGCGAGCTCTGCCCCGATCCGATCGGTTTGCGGCGACGTCCGGGCCGGGTGAACCCGGCCGCAGGCGTCGTCGCCGCAGCGGTTCAGTCGGCGCTGGCGGGCGCCGGAGCGGCCGGCGCGCTCTGCGGCGCGTCGGTCGTAGTCGGCTCGGCCTGTTCCGGGGCGGCAGCCTCGGGAGCGGCCGCGGGATCGGTGATGCCGAGCCCGGTCGTGGGAACGGCGACGCTCGGTGCGGCAGCACCCTCGGGCAGCGCCGCATCGGCGGCCGGGGCAGCCGGCGCTTCGCCGTTGGCCGCATCCGGGCTCGCCGGAGCCTCGCCCGCTGCACCCTCGGTGGCTGCTCCCTCGGGATCTGCTCCGTCGCTGGCAGCGGCCGGCGCCTCGGTCGCCGGCGCCGCAGGCGTGGCCTCCGGGGCGGTCGTTTCACCGCCCGCGACGGGCGCGGCCGCGTCCGCCGGAGCGGCGTCCGTTGCCGGCCCGGTTGCAGTACCGATCTCCTCCGGCATCACCGTGCCCTCGGGCATCGGCTTGCCGGCGGCGATCAGGTCGAGCATCAGCCGGGCCCGGCTGATGATGCCGTTCGGCGCACCGGGATCGTCGACCAGCTGCTGGAACAGCGTCGTCGCGGTTTCCGTGTCCTCGGCCTTCCAGGCGGCCAGCGCCACGGCTTCGCGGGCCGGGAAGCGCAGGGCCTCGCTGTCGCCGGTCAGCCGTTCGACACGGCTGCGCACATCGCTGAGCGCGCCATGGTCGACCAGCACATAGGCGGCGCGCACGGCGGCCATGTCACGCAACGCATCGGGCGCGCCGGCATCCGCCGCCACCTTGTCGAAGGCGGCGACCGCCGCGTCGAACTTGCCCTGCGCCTGATAGACGCCGCCAATGCTCATGCGGGCAAGGTCCGGATAGGCGCCGTAGCTGTCGGCAGCCAGCGCCTCGAGCGCGGTGATGGCCTCGTCGGGCTTGCCGTCACGCGCCAGCTGCAGCGCGGCGAGATAGGCATCGCCCGAGGCGTTGGCCTGGGCGGTCTGGTACCGGTCCCAGCCGACGACGGCCGCGGTGATGACGACCACCAGAATGACCGCGGCCAGGATATAGGTCCCGAACCGCGTCCAGATGGCTTTCACCCTGTCCTGGCGAAGCTCTTCGCTGACTTCGCGAAAGAAACTGTCGTCGCTCATCCATCCACTCTTCGAAAACCGGCCGTGGCCGGGACCATCGGCCCGGCACGCAAGAACACTTGGGGTCTTCTAACGATTTTTGCCGCAGGTGAAAGGGCGTGCGCGCCGTGATGAACCGCTAAGCGATCGGCGCGACGCCGAAGAACCAGCGATGCAGCCACAGGATGAACGCCGCAGCGAGGCCGAGACCGACGACGACCGCCAGGAGATCTCCGCGCAGGCTGGGCGCCCTCCCCGCCGACGCCGGGACCGGACGGCGGATCGCGCTGGCATAGTCGAGGACCGCCCAGACGAGGAAACTGCCGAAGAGCACCACATCGGCAATCGTGCCGTTGGCCAGAAGATGCCCCAGCGCCCACAGGCCGACGCCCAGCACCATCGGGTGCCGGACCGCCGTCTTGATCCGTCCGGTCGGCAGATAGGCGCTGGCGACGAGGACGAAGGCCACCGGCACCAGGAGCAGCGCGAGATGGCCGAGGCCCGGCGGCGGCGTGTAGAGCGGCACCGTCGCCATGCGCGCGGCGCCATAGCCGTAGATGATCAGCATCAGCCCGACGAGCGACAGCACCGAGTAGATGCCCTTGAACCGGTTCTCGCCAAACCGCGCCAGCAGCCGGTCGCGCGTCGGCTCCGCAATGATCCGCAGGGAATGCACGCCGAGGAAGATGACCAGGCCGAGAATGAGAATGGCCATGTGGATTTTACCCTGTGCCGGACCGGCGACGGCGTGCGCGCCGGTCGGAGCGTAGCAGAAATGTCCCGATCTGACGCGATCCTGGCGACGACTTCGCGGTTTTCGCCGCCTTGCCGCTTCCTTCCCTGCCGGTGCCTGCCCTAGGGTTGCGGCGAATCGACCAGAATCGGGCCGGTCTTCACGCCGCCCGAGCAAGACCATGATGAAGGATGTCTCGATGATGCGCCCCATGTCCCTCGCCCTTTTGACGAGCGCCGCGCTGCTGGTGGCCGGCTGCGCCACCGAGCGCCCCGATCCAGCGGGCCTGAGGGCGCAGTCGGATGGCCGCATGGGCGGCGGGACTGCATTGCCGCCGATGCCGGGCGGCGGCACCGCCGGCACCAACGGCCGGCTGGCGCCGGGCGGCCCGGCCATCGGCAGCTGTAATCCGGAAGCGGCCCGGTATCTCATCGGCGAGATCGCCAATGTCGAGACGGTGGAAGCGGCAAAGGCGGCCACCGGTGCCGAGACCGTGCGGGTTCTGTATCCGAACCAGCCGGTCACCCAGGAGTTCGTCTCCGGCCGCCTGAACATGGAAACCGACAACGCCAACCGCGTCACGCAGGTCCGCTGCGGCTGATCCGCCTGCGGGCCTGAGCGGCCCGCTCTTCTCGTCGAACCGCCGGGCGATCAGCCCGGCGTCACCGGCTGGGCCGAGCTTACCCTTCGGGCGAGCTGGCGTTCGCGGAAGAAGATGAACAGCCCCGCCCCCATGATGATCGCCGCGCCGAACAGCATGGTCAGCCGCGGCACGTCGCCGAAGACCAGGTAGCCGAACAGGATCGCCCAGACGAGCATGGTGTATTGCAGCGGCGCGATGTCGGCGGCGTCGCCGAGCTTGAACGCCCGCGTCACGCACATATGCGCCGCCATCGCCACGACGCCGAGGACCGCCAGCAGCCCCAGATCCAGCGGGTCCGGCGTCACCCAGCCGAACGGCGCCAGGATCGCCCCGCCGACGAGCGCGCCGACCGTCTGCCAGAAGACCAGCGCCTTGTCGGACGTGCCGCGCAGGCTGCGCGCGGTGATCATCATCAGCGCGAAGGTCAGGCTGCCGCCAATGGCGATGAAGGCCGGCGCGGTCAGGCTCGCCTGCGACGGCTGCAGCACCACCAGCACGCCGACGAAGCCGATGACGATCGCCGTCCAGCGCCTTATGCCGACGCGCTCCTTCAGGAAGATCGGCGAGAGCGCCGCCACATAGATCGGCGCGGCGAGCCAGTAGGCCATGGTGTCGGCGAGCGGCAGATAGGCGACTGCGCCGTAGAAGGCGAGCACCTCGACGGTGGCGAAGACCACCCGCAGCACCTGCATGCCGGGACGTTCGAGGCTCACGAGGGGTTTCAGTCCCGTGCGCGCGAGGAACGGCGCCAGGATGACCAGCGCCGCCACCGAGCGGATCAGCAGCACCTGGCCGACCGAATAGGTCGAGACCAGCCATTTGCCGAGCGTGTCGTTGACCATGAACAGGAAGATGCCGAACAGCATGATGCCCATGCCGAGCGTGTTGGTGCTCGGCCGGCCTGTCGCGGCGGCGCTGGCTCCGGTCATCTCTCGTCCATCTGTGGCTGGTCTCCGCCCGGCCCGGGCGATCGCGGCCCGGTCAGGCGCGCGGCATCATTCCCATTCGATCGTGCCCGGCGGTTTCGAGGTCACGTCGTAGACCACCCGGTTGATGCCGCGCACCTCGTTGATGATGCGGGTCGCGGTGTTGCCGAGGAAGTCCATGTCGTAATGGTAGAAATCGGCCGTCATGCCGTCGACCGAGGTGACGGCCCGCAGCGCGCAGACGAATTCGTAGGTGCGACCGTCGCCCATGACGCCGACGGTCTGCACCGGCAGAAGCACGGCGAAGGCCTGCCAGATGGCGTCGTAGAGACCGGCCTTGCGGATCTCGTCGAGATAGATCGCATCGGCCTGGCGCAGGATGTCGAGCTTCTCGCGGGTCACGCCGCCCGGGCAGCGGATGGCGAGGCCCGGTCCCGGAAAGGGCTGGCGGCCGACGAAATGCGCCGGCAGGCCGAGTTCCTGACCGAGCAGACGCACCTCGTCCTTGAACAATTCGCGCAGCGGCTCGACGAGCTGCATGTTCATGCGCTCCGGCAGGCCGCCGACATTGTGGTGCGACTTGATGGTCACCGATGGACCGCCGGTGAAGGAGACGCTCTCGATCACGTCGGGATAGAGGGTCCCCTGCGCCAGGAAGTCGGCGCCGCCGATCTTCTTGGCTTCCGCCTCGAAGGTCTCGATGAACAGCCGGCCGATGGTCTTGCGCTTGACCTCCGGGTCCATCTCGCCTTCCAGCGCGTCGATGAACATATCCTGCGCCTGCACGTGGACGAGCGGGATGTTGTAGTGGTCGCGGAACATCGCGACGACCTCGTCCGCCTCGTTCATCCGCAACAGGCCGTGATCGACGAAGATGCAGGTCAGCTGGTCGCCGATCGCCTCGTGGATCAGCACCGCCGCAACGGAAGAATCGACACCGCCGGACAGGCCGCAGATCACCTTGCCGTCGCCGACCTTGGCGCGGATCTCCTCGACCGCCTGCTCGCGGAACGCCGCCATGGTCCAGTCGCCGGACAGGCCGGCGATACGGTGGACGAAGTTCGACAGAAGCCGGGCGCCGTCGGGGGTGTGAACCACCTCGGGATGGAACTGCACGCCGTAGAAGCGGCGCGCCTCGTCGGCGATCGCCGCGAAGGGCGCGCCGGACGACTGGCCGATGATCTCGAAGCCCTCGGGCAGCGCCGTGACGCGGTCGCCGTGGCTCATCCACACCTGGTGGCGGGTGCCTTCGGCCCAGATGCCCTCGAACAGCGGCGAGGCCTTCTTGACCTCCATGAAGGAGCGACCGAATTCGCGGTGCAGACCGCCTTCGATATTGCCGCCGAGCTGGGCGCACATGGTCTGCTGGCCGTAGCAGATGCCGAGCACCGGCACGCCCGCCTCGAGGATTTCCGTCGGCGCCGTCGGGGCGTCGGCGTCCGTCACCGAAGCCGGCGATCCCGACAGGATCACGGCCTTCGGCGCCAGGCGGCGAAAGCCTTCGGCAGCCGACTGGAACGGCACGATTTCGGAATAGACGCCGGCTTCGCGGATGCGCCGCGCGATCAGCTGGGTGACCTGGGAGCCGAAGTCGACGATGAGGACGGTGTCGGGGTGCGCTGTCATGGCGAGGCTTTAGAAAAGCACGGGCGCAATGTCCAGCACCTCGCGCGGCATTGCCCGTATGCGGCTGACGCATCGGTAGCCACCTGTGCATTACCGCCGCAGGCAGGCGGAACGCCGGTCGTGCAGGGCCGTTCTGGCGCCGCGGTACTGATGCCGCGATCCGGAGCAACTGACATGAGCGTCAAATCGCTGGACGACCTCTTCCTGCACACGCTGCAGGACATCTACTATGCCGAGAAACAAATCGCCAAGGTTCTCCCCAAGATGGCGAAGAAGGCGGCGAGCGAGGATCTGAAAGCCGCGTTCGAGACCCATCTGGAAGAGACCAAGGAGCAGGTGACGCGGCTCGAGGAGGTGTTCGAGAGCCTCGACAAGAAGCCCCGCGCCGTGAAGTGCGACGCGATCATCGGCATCATCGACGAGGCGACCGAGCTGATGGACGAGGTCGAGGATCCCGAAACCCTCGACGCCGCGATGGTCGCCGCCGCCCAGGCCGTCGAGCATTACGAGATCGCCCGCTACGGCACGCTGATCACATGGGCCGGGATCCTCGGCCACAAGGACGCCGTCGCAAAGCTGCAGGAAACCCTGAAGCAGGAAAAGGCGACCGACGAGAAGCTGTCCAAGCTCGCCGACGTCAAGGTCAACAAGAAGGCCGCCTGATCCTGTCGATCGTCGCCTGGCCTCGGGGAAGCCGATTCCCGGACCGGGCGGCGGTCACGACGAACCGACCTCCAGCAGCCCCGAATCGAGCGCGATCTCCAGCCGGTCGACGGCATCGGCGAGCTTCTCGTCGATGACGTGCAGCAGCGTCGTCCAGTCGTCGTAGTGATGCAGGTCCCCCGCCCCGTCGGAGATGCCGCGCAGGCCCACCAGCTTGACGTCGAAACGCTGGCAGGCGCGCAGCACCGCGAAGGTCTCCATGTCGACCATGTCGGCGTCGATCGCGTCGTAGCGCGCACCCGAGACGATGTCGGACCCCGTCGACAGCCGCGCCGTCGGCAGGCTCGGCACCGGTGTCGGCAAGGCGGTGTGGACGGGATGATCGAGAAACGGTGTGACGCCCTTGGCAAATCCCAGCGGCGACGCGTCGATGTCGCGCCAGGCGACCGACGAGACCTGATAGATCTCGCCCTGTTCGAGCGTGCGCGACCCCGCCGAGCCGAGCGAGACCACGAGGTCCGGGCGATGGCCCGCCAGTGTCAGCGCATGCAGGGCGATTCCGGTGCCGAGCGCCGCCTCGATCGGCCCGACCCCGGTCATCAGGGGCGCGATGCGGCGGCGCAGCGCCGGGCCGTATTCGGCCGGGGCCGCCATGACGAACAGCACCCGGGCGCCGCCCAGCTCTTCCGTCGCGGCGTCGATCTTCGTCGGGTCGTAGTCGCTCATGCTGCCGTCCGTCCGGTGCTCCGAGCGTGGGCGCCCGGCGATGCTCTGCTCAGTTCAACCACCAGATGGCAGCGTTGAGAAGCGTCGCATAGGCGACCCAGGCGCCATAGGGCAGGAACAAAAGGGCCGAGACCCGATCCTCGCGCCAAGTATAGGCGACGAAGCCGCAGATCGCGGCGAACAGCGCCACGATCTCGACCAGCGCAAGGCCCGGCATCTGCGCGGCGAAGAACAGGAACGGCCAGACAAAGTTGAGGCCGAGTTGCACCCACCAGATCCGCGCGGCCTGCAGCTCGCCCCGGTGCCAGACGCGCCAGCCGGCGATGCCGATCAGAACGTAGAGCATGCCCCAGGCCGGTCCGAAGACCCAGCCCGGCGGATTGAACCAAGGCTTCTGCAGCGCCTGGTACCATTCGCCCGGCGCCGTCGCCGCACCCACCAGCGCCCCGCCGCCCACGGTCAGGGCGAGGAACAGCGGCAGAGCCACATAGCCCCGCATCAGCGACGCTCCAGGACCGCGAAGAAGAAGCCGTCGGTGCCCGTGGTACGCGGCGTCAGCGTCAGCGTCGTGCCGTCGCCGAGCGCGCTGGCATGGTAGGCCTTCGGCGCCTCCGGCAGGGCCTCGGCCCAGCGTCCCGCGGCATCGGCGACCCTGAACTGAGCACCCGCATCACGTTCCAGGAAGGCCGCGACGCGGGCCCCGTTCTCCTCGGGCAGCAGCGAACAGGTGATGTAGACCAGCCGGCCACCGGGCTTGACGAAGCGCGCCGCCGCGTCGAGCACCGCGTCCTGCTCTTCCAGCCGCTTGTCGAGCTGGCGCTCGGCCAGCCGCCACTTGGCGTCCGGGCGGCGACGCCATGTGCCGGTGCCGGTGCAGGGCGCATCGACCAGCACCAGATCCATCCGGCCTTCCAGTTCGCCGATATCGTCGCGCGGCGCATGGACCTGGACGTTGCGGACCTCGGCCCGCTTCAGCCGGTCGTGGATCGGCGCCAGCCGCTGGCGGTCGCTGTCATAGGCGTGGATCTGGCCGGTATTCTCCATGGACGCAGCCAGCGCCAGCGTCTTGCCGCCGGCCCCGGCGCAGAAATCCAGCACCTGCATGCCGGGGGCTGCCCCCGCCAGAAGCGCTACGATCTGCGAGCCCTCGTCCTGGATCTCGAACCAGCCCTTCTGGAAGCCGGCCTCCACCTGCACGTTGGGATGGCGGCCGTCGCCGGCGATCGGCGGGATGCGAAGGCCCTGCGGCGCCAGCGCCGTGGCGGTCGCGGCAAAGGGCGTCAGCGCCTTGGCGACCTTGTCGCGATCGGCGCGCAACGTGTTGACGCGCATATCGAGCGGCGGACGGTCGGACAGCGCCGCGGCCTCCGCGATCCAATCCTCGCCGAAGGCGGCTTCCACCCGGGTCGCCAGCCAGTCCGGCACGTCGGCCTGCACGGCGCCGGGCGCCGCGCTCAGCTCGCGGGTGCGGAAGGCGGCGAAATCGTCGGTCGACGGCATCTGGGGCGCGAAGCGGTCGCCATCCAGCGCGATGGCCAGATCCTTGACGCCCATGCCCTTGCTGTCGAGGATCGCGGCAAAGACCATGGCCGTCGGCGTCTCGTCTTCCATGCGCCAGGCCAGCGAGCGCCGCCGCCGCAGCACGTCATAGACGATGTTGCCGATGGCCGCCCGATCGCCCGAGCCGGCGAAGCGATGGGAAAGCCCCCAGTCCTTCAGGGCATCGGCCACCGGCCGGCGCCGTGCCTCGATATCGGCCAGAATCTCGATGGCCGCTGCCATCCTGCCGCCCAGGCGCATGATCGTATCCTTGCTGTGTCTTGCCGGACGATGCCGGGCGTTCCGTGCGCAGGCCGAATAGCCGATGGATGGCCTGTCGGGTCGACAGGTCGTCTTCGGTCGCAGTGCCTCGCGGATTGAGCGCAGTCCTGCACCACGCGACGGCACCCCCGCAAGCAAAAAGGGCCGGGATCGCTCCCGGCCCTCTCCGTCCGGCGCACGTAGCGCCGACGTTTCATGTCGCGGACAATGGCGTCCGGTTACTCCGCAGCGGCGCTGTGGCTGGTGCTGAGGCTCGCCTCGGCATCGTCGCGCGTCTGCGCTTCGAGTGCCTTGCGGACGCCCGCGCCGTACTCGGCATGCACCTTGTCGAAATGCGCCAGCTGGCGATCGACGATGAACTGCGGCACGCCCTGCATCGCACCGGCGATGTTGGCGCAGAGCCGCTCACGCTGGCCGGCGTCGAACATCTCGAACAGCGCCCGCGGCTGGCTGTAATGGTCCGCCTCGCCACGGAAGTCGTAA
The DNA here is from genome assembly GCF_049132005.1 of Aurantimonas sp. NFXS3. Lineage (NCBI taxonomy): Bacteria > Pseudomonadati > Pseudomonadota > Alphaproteobacteria > Hyphomicrobiales > Aurantimonadaceae > Aurantimonas > Aurantimonas sp. NFXS3. Next base: position 276,726 of record NZ_JAGDDZ010000001.1, on the reverse strand, counting down.
CGACCCACCTGACCGCTGTAGCGATGCGGCGGCTCTTCGACGCTCGGATCCTCGACCGGACCGCCGAAGCTGTTCGGCTCGTAATAGGCGTCCGGGTTGGTGCGCATGCCGAACGGCATCTCGCCGTCGCGGTGATAGTGATGCACCGGGCTCTTCGGCTTGTTCACCGGCAGCGCGTCGTAATGCGTGCCGATCCGGTAGCGATGCGCGTCCGGATAGGAGAACAGGCGGCCCTGCAGCATCTTGTCCGGCGAGAAGCCGATGCCCGGGACGACGTTGGACGGGTTGAAGGCCGACTGCTCGATATCGGAGAAATAGTTCTCCGGATTGCGGTTCAGCTCCATCTCCCCGACCTTGATCAGCGGGTACATGCCATGCGGCCAGACCTTGGTCAGGTCGAAGGCGCTCCAGCCGGTCTTCTCCTCGAACTGGACCTCTTCACCCTCGGGCATGACCTGGATGTACATGGTCCACTTCGGGAAGCGGCCGTCCTCGATCATGCCGTAGAGAGCTTCCTGGTAGCTCTCGCGCGACTTGGCGATGACCTTCTCGGCCTCTTCGTTGACGAAGTGCTCATGGCCCTGCTGGGTCTTGAAGTGGAACTTCACCCAGAAGCGCTCGCCCTGGTCGTTCCACAGCGAGAAGGTGTGGCTGCCGTAGCCGTTCATGCGGCTCGGGTCGGTCGGGATGCCGCGGTCGGACATCAGGATCGTCACCTGGTGCAGCGATTCCGGGCAGAGCGACCAGAAGTCCCACATGGCGGTCGCCGAACGCAGATTGGTGCGCGGATGGCGCTTCTGCGTATGGATGAAGTCCGGGAACTTGTACGGGTCGGCGACGAAGAACACCGGGGTGTTGTTGCCGACGAGGTCCCAGTTGCCTTCCTCGGTGTAGAACTTCAGCGCGAAGCCGCGCACGTCGCGCTCGGCATCGGCCGCGCCCTGCTCGCCGGCAACGGTCGAGAAGCGGGCCAGCATGTCGGTCTTGGAACCCGGGCGGAACACCTTGGCGCAGCTGTATTTGGTGATGTCCTCGGTCACCGTCAGCGAACCGAAGGCACCCCAGCCCTTGGCGTGGACCACGCGCTCGGGAACACGCTCGCGGTTCTGGTGCGCCAGCTTCTCGATCAGCTGGAAGTCCTCGAGCAGCACCGGACCGCGCGGCCCGACCGTCTTGGAGTTCTGGTTGCTGGACACCGGCGCGCCAGCCGTTGTCGTCAGTCTCTCGCGATCAGCCAAGTGTGGCCTCCCTTCGCCGTGTTTGGAATTCTTCCAGACCGATAATAGGGATGCGCCCCATAATCTCCAATCGTATTTCCATGCGACGCCAATCAGTTTATCCTATCGCGCATGCTCACCATCCGACAGCTCCGCTATTTCAGTACGCTCAGCGAAACACTGCATTTCGGGCAGGCCGCCAAGCGCCTCAATATCAGCCAGCCCGCCCTCTCGGCGCAGATCGCCCAGATGGAGGAGTTCTTCGGCGGACCGCTGTTCCAGCGCGCATCCTCCGGCGTCACCCTGACCAGCGACGGCGCGCTCATCGGCGCCCGGGTACGGCGCATCCTCGCCGAGATGCAGGAGCTGGAAAGCCTTGCGACCAGCGGCGAGACGCTGCTGTCGCGCCGACTGCGCCTCGGCATGATCGCCTCGGTCGCCCCTTACGTGCTGCCGACCTTCCTGCAGGCGCTGGCGAGCGAATATCCGAGCCTCGTATGCGAGATTCGCGAAAGCGTCACCGACCGGCTGGTCGCGGATCTGGCGGTCGGCGAGATCGACTGCGCCGTCGTCGCGCTGCCGCTGGACGACCCGCTGCTCGAATCGATCGCGCTGTTCGAGGATCGCTTTTACCTGGCCCTGCCGGCCGCCGAGGCTTCGCGCCTGCCGCAGCCCGTGCCCCTGTCGGCGCTGCGCAACGAGCGGCTGATTCTCCTCGAGGAAGGCCATTGTCTGCGCGCCCAGGCGCTGGACATCTGCCGCATCGCCGATGCCGGCGAGATGGCCGGGCTCGGCGCCACCAGCCTGACGACGATCCTTCGCATGGTGTCGGGCGGGCTGGGAGCGACGCTGATTCCCGAGATGGCGATTCCCGACGAGACCCGCAGCGGCGGCATCGCCATCCTGCCCTTCGAGGCGCCGACGCCCTACCGCACCATCGCCCTCGCCTTCCGTCCGTCGACCGCCCGCCGCCGCGACTTCGAGGCGCTGGCCGACCTTCTGCGCCGTTCGCAGCCGCCGGCCGGCGCCGCCTGACACAAGCGCAGACGCAGGCGGCCCCGCACCGATCGGATGCGGGGCCGACCGTCGTGACGTGCGAGGCCGTGCCTTCAGAGGCTCGCCTGCAATTCGTCGAGGCTGCGCGCGGTGGTCTCGACGATGGTGTCGATATGCTGCTTCTCGACGATCAGCGGCGGACAGAAGGCCAGCGCATCGCCCATGGCGCGGGAGATGACGCCGTTCTTCTGCATGATCGCAAAGCCGCGCGCGGCCAGGTCCCCCGGCGGCTGGGCGGAGAGCTTGGCGGCCTTGTCGGTGACGAGTTCGATCGCGGCGATCAGCCCGACGCCGCGCACTTCACCCACCAGCGGATGATCGGCGAGCGTGCGCAAACCGGCCTGCATGAGCTCGCCCATCTCGCGCGCATTGGCGACGAGGTTGCGCTCCTCGATGATCTTCAGGTTTTCCAGCGCGACGGCCGCCGCCACCGGATGCCCGGACGCCGTATAGCCATGGCCGAAGGTGCCGATTTCGGAGGACTGGTCGGCCACCGGCGCATAGACCCGCTCGTTGATCAGCAGCGCCGAGATCGGCAGATAGGAGGACGACAGCGCCTTGGAGAGCGTCATGATGTCGGGCTCGATGCCGTAGGTCTGGCTGCCGAACATCTGGCCGGTGCGCCCGAAGCCGCAGATCACCTCGTCGGCGACGAGCAGGATGTCGTAGCGCTTCAGCACCGCCTGGATCTTCTCCCAGTAGGTCGCCGGCGGCACCACGACGCCGCCTGCGCCCATCACCGGCTCGGCGATGAAGGCGGCGACCGTGTCCGGCCCCTCGGCCTGGATCATCGCGTCCAGATCCTCGGCGCAGCGCGTCGCGAAAGCCTCCTCGCTCTCGCCGTCGCGGCCTTCGCGCCAGTAATGCGGGCAGGTCGTGTGCAGGACGCCCGGCATCGGCAGGTCGAAGGCGCGGTGGTTGTTCGGCAGGCCGGTCAGGCTCGCCGAGGCCAGCGTCACCCCGTGATAGCCACGGGTCCGGCTGATGATCTTCTTCTTCTGCGGCTGGCCGAGCGCGTTGGAGCGGTAGCGCACCAGCTTCATCATCGTGTCGTTGGCTTCGGAGCCGGAATTGGTGAAATACGCCTTCGACATCGGCACCGGCGCCATGCCCACCAGCTTCTCGGCCAGCTCGATGGCCGGGCCGTGCGATTTGTGGGTGAAGGTGTGGTAGTAGTTCAGCTTCTGCATCTGCCGCGCGGCGGCATCCACCAGCCGCTGTTCACCGAAGCCGACGGCCACCGACCAGAGCCCCGACATCGCCTCGATATAGCGATTGCCGTCGGTGTCGGTGACATGCACCCCCTCGCCCGATTCCATGACGATCGGCCCGTTGGCCTCGTGCTTGCGGGCATTGGTGTAGCTGTGGAGATGGAACGCGATATCGCGTCCCTCGATCGAATTCGGCTGGACGGTCATGGGTGCAGAACTCCGGGTATCGGGCTTGAGCGGCGGGCCGTGCTTGCGCCGCCACGTCGCTCCATCGGCCTGTGGTGCGCCTCAATACCCGTCCGGGTCAACGGGGGAATGCGAGCCGCTGTCCGCTATGCGCCGCACGCTCGCGCACGGGTCCTGGAACGGCTGGTAATTCCCCCTGCCGGGCTTATCATCGCAGCAGGGAGCGCGGCCGCCGGCGCGAGGCCGCGACACCGGTCGATGCGCGGCGAGGCCAGCGAAGACAGATCCGGGAGGAACCATGACGGGATCGCACGGCAGGGACGGTGATCACCACGCCCACGGGCATCACCACGACCATGATCACGACAATCATCTCGACCCGATGACCGCCCGGGTCATGGCGCTGGAGACGATCCTCATCGAGAAGGGCATGGTCGACCCGGACGCCCTCGACGCCATCATCGACACCTACGAGACCAAGGTCGGGCCGCGCAACGGCGCCAGCGTCGTCGCCAAGGCCTGGAGCGACCCGGCCTACGCCGACTGGCTGGCGCGCGACGCCACCGCCGCCATCGCCTCGCTCGGCTTCACCGGCCGCCAGGGCGAGCACATGCAGGCGGTGTTCAACACGCCGGAGCGCCACAACCTCGTCGTCTGCACCCTGTGCTCCTGCTATCCGTGGTCCGTCCTCGGTCTGCCGCCGGTCTGGTACAAGTCGCCGCCCTATCGCTCGCGCGCCGTCTCCGATCCGCGCGGCGTCCTGCGCGAATTCGGCGTTGCGCTGCCGGAGGGCGTCACGGTGCGGGTCTGGGACTCCACCGCCGAGCTGCGCTACCTCGTCGTGCCCGAGCGCCCGGCCGGTACCGAGGGACTGTCCGCGGCGGCGCTGGCCGCCCTCGTCACCCGCAATTCCATGATCGGCACCGAGCGTGACCTGAGCCCGCATGCCGCGCCGGAGACGCCGGCATGAACGGCCCGCACGATCTCGGCGGCCGGCACGGCTTCGGGCCCATCGCGCCGGAGGCGGACGAACCGCTGTTCCATGCGCCCTGGGAGCGTCGCGCCCTCGCCCTGACGCTCGCCGCCGGCGCAATGGGCCATTGGTCGATCGACGAAAGCCGCGCCGCCCGTGAGGATCGCCACCCCGCCGACTATTACGGTTCGTCCTATTACGAGATCTGGACCAAGGGCCTCGAGACGCTGCTCCTGCGCCACGGTCTCATCAGCTATCGCGAATTGCGCGCCGGCCGGCCCCTCGACCTGACCGTGCCGCCGAACCGTGTCCTGAAGGCCGACGCCGTTGCGCCGGCTCTCGCCAGGGGCAGTCCGGCCAACCGCGATCCTGAGGGCAGCACGCCGGCCTTCGCGCCGGGTGACAGGATCCGCACGCTGAACCTGCAGCCGCGCCACCACATCCGCCTGCCCGCCTATGCCCGCGAAAAGACCGGCACCATCGAGCGGGTACAGGGCTTCCATGTCTTCGCCGACGCCAGTGCCAAGGGCGACGACCATGTCGCGCACTGGCTCTACACGGTGGTTTTCGACGCATTCACGTTGTGGGGCGGCGACGCCTCGCGGAGCGACACCGTCTCCATCGATGCCTGGGAGCCCTATCTTGAGCACGCCTGAGACCGGCATCGCCGCGGCCTCGCCCGGCCTGCCGCGCGACGCGGCGGGTGAACCCGTCTTTTTCGCGCCCTGGCAGGCCAAGGCCTTCGCCATGACCGTCGCGCTGAACGAGCGCGGCATCCTCGCCTGGACCGACTGGGCCGCCGCGCTCGGCCGGGCCTGCGCCAATCTGCCCGCCGCCGGCCCCTCGCCCGAAGCGACAGCGGACGCCTATTTCACGGCATGGCTCGCGGCGCTCGAAGAGATCCTCGCAGCACGGGCGCTGGTAAGCGCCGATGCCGTCGATGCCGCGCAGGCCGTCTGGCACCGCGCGGCCGAAGCCACGCCCCACGGCACGCCGATCCGCTACGAGGCCGGCCTGCCGACCGAGCGCGACTGACCGACCCGACGCAGAACGGCCCCGCGATCGCGGAGCCGTCCGGCAGGTCTGGACAGGGTGCGAGTTGAAGGAGCGCTAGATCAGCGCCTTCAGCATCGTCTTCTCCTCGGCCGTCAGATCGGTGAGCGGCGGCCGGACCGAACCGGAACCACGGCCGATCAGTTCGACACCCGCCTTGATAATCGACACCGGATAGCCGACCTCGCGGTCGCGGATCTTGGCGAAGGGGAAGAAGAACTCGTCGAGGATCGTCGCCATGGTCGCCGTGTCGTCGGCCCGCATCGCCCGGTAGAAGCGCTGCGCCAGCTCCGGCACGAAATTGAACACCGCCGAGGAATAGGTGGTCACGCCGATGGCGTTGTAGGCCTCGGCGAAGAGTTCGTGGGTCGGCATGCCGCCGATATAGCAGAAGCGGTCGCCGAGCTTGGCGGTGATCTGGCGCACGACCCCGATCTGGCCGGTGCCGTCCTTGAAGCCGACGAGGTTCGGGCAGGCATCCGCCAGCCGCGCCAGCGTGTCGGCGGTGACGATGGAATTGGCGCGGTTGTAGACGATGACGCCGAGCCCGGTCGCGTCGCACACCGACTTGATGTGCCGGTAAAGGCCTTCCTGGGGCGCACCGATCAGATAATGCGGCAGGAGCAGCAGGCCGTCGGCCCCGGCGGCTTCGGCGCGCCGGGCGATGTCGCGGGCCAGTTCGCCGCCATAGCCGCAGCCGGCGATGATCGGCACGTCGCCCGCCACCTCCTTGGCCGCCGCCGTCACCGTGCCGACCTCTTCCGGCGACAGCGAGAAGAACTCACCGGTGCCACCGGCCGCGAACAGCGCCGCAGCATCGAAGCCGGCCAGCCATTCGACATGGCTGCGGTAGCTGTCCAGATCGAGCGACAGGTCCTCGTGGAAATGCGTGACCGGGAAGGACAGCAGGCCGGAAGCCAGCCGGCGCTTGAGTTCACTGGGCGACATGGGCTCTCCAATCATACGACGTCTCGCAGATGACGTATGATGACTTGAGCCTTGCTGTCAATCGCTGGCGGGCGTCGGCCGGGTTGCGCGGGTGATGGCGCGGTAGCGCTTGATGCCGCCCTGCAGATGCCGCCGCATGGCGTCGCGGGCGGCCTCGGGATCGCGCGCCCAGATCGCCTCGGCCACCTGCGTGTGCTCGGCCAGGAGCTGTTCATCCCGGTTCGGCAACGGATCGATGCCGCCCATCGCCTTGCGAAACTTGACCCGCGGGATGATCCGCCGGCCGACATGCTCCAGAAACGCTTTGAAGCGCTGGTTGTTGGTGGCCGTGGCGATGGTCATGTGGAAGGCGAAATCGGCATTGTCGGTGGGGCGCCCCTCGGCCACCAGCCGCTCGAAACTCTCGAGCTGCGCCTGGATCTCTGCCTCCTGGGCCGGCGAACTGCGCAGCGCCGCAAGCCCCGCGGCCTCGACCTCGATGCCCAGCCGCAGCTCCAGTTCCTCGATGATGTCGGAGATCTTGTCGGTCGCATCCGCAAACAGCGTCGGCAGCTGCTCGCGCTGGCGCGGACCCAGCACGAAGACACCGACGCCCTGCCTCGATTCCACCAGGCCGTCGGCGCGCAGGGCTGCGATTGCCTCGCGGATCACCGTCCGGCTGTAGCCGAAACGCTCGACCAGCACCGGCTCGGTCGGCAGCTTGTCGCCCGGGGCGTAGTCGCCGGCTTCGATCCGCTCGCGCAATTCCTCCGTGACGCGCACCGTCAGCGGCCGGCTGTCCTTGGCTTGTCCTGTCACCACCCTGCCTGCTTCCTCCCTGCGATCCGCCTTGGGGTCGCCATCTGCGGCTCTGCATCGTGCCATGCAGTTCGCGCGCGTCGCCACCTCAACATATGATGACATACCGCGTCGATGACCACGATCACGGCTTTCGTCGCACGCCCGCCGTTCCGGTGAATTGTGCGAGAGCTCAGCCGGCGGGCCGCACGACGTTGCTGCAGGCCCGGCCGGTGAAATGGCGATTGATGTTGTCCGCCATGGTCGCCTGGCGCCGTCTTATGGTGCCGTCCGTCCAGGCCGACATGTGCGGGGTCATCACCACATTGTGGAGCGCCGCGAAATCGAAGCGGGACGGCGCAGTCACGTCGCCTTCGGCCTCCGGATAGCGGTACCAGGTGTCGATGACGGCTCCGCCAATGCGGCGATGGGACAGGGCCTCGTACAACGCCGCCTCGTCCACCACCGGGCCGCGCCCGACATTCACCAGCACCGCATCCGGCCGCATCTGGTCGAAGGCGGCCGCATCGATGAGACCGCGCGTTTCAGGCAACAGCGGCAGCGACACGACGACGAAATCCGCCGCGGCGTAGAACGCCGACAGGTCGCCAAGGCCATGGCTGGCATCGACGTCGCCGGCTACCGGCACCGGGCTGCGATTGGCGACGTGGATCGTCATGTCGAATGCCTTCGCACGCGCCGCCACCGCCCGGCCGATATGGCCGAAGCCGAGCAGCCCCAGCGTCCTGCCGCCGATCTCGCCATGAATATTGGCCGCCGCACCGGCGCGATAGGGCCATTCGCCCTTGCGCAGGCGTCGGTCCGCATCGAACAGCTTCACCTGATGGGACAGGAGCGCCGCCATCACATATTCGGCCATGGCGGGCTCGTGTCCGAAGCAATTGCAGACGGTTGCGCCGGGCGGCAACGCGTCGAGGGCGATGCCGTCGGTGCCCGTGGCCGAGACGTGATAGAGCCGCAGCCGCTCCGGCCTTGGCTGCGAAGCCTGGAAGCGATTACCGATGATCACGTCGGCCTGTCGCAGCGCCTCCGCATCGGCCTCGGTCGCCGGCTCGTCCGGCACGCGCCGGATCGTCGCCTCGACCTCGAGCAGGGCGTCGAAGCCCTCGACGAAGGAGGCGGCGTTGCGCCCGTGAAAGACGATTTCGATCGCGTCGGCCATGCGTCCCCGCTGTGCTGCACCGGCGGCGGCGCGCGAGCGTCGTCCGCCGGTGACCTCTCGGCCGATTGACAGGCCGAACCATCAGTGTCTTTATGCAGTGATCATATGGCATCGGCAAGAGATCATATGATGAGCGGCAGGGAGACGGGCCGCCGCATCTGCCATGCGAATTCGAGGCACGCCGGGAGGCACAATGCTCGCAGCCATGAAGGGCGTCTACATCGTCGCCCAGACGCCGTTCGACGCGGATGCCGGGATCGACCTTGCGAGCGTCGACACGCTGGTCGACTTCTACTGCCGCCATGGCGCGGACGGCTTCACCGTGCTGGGCGTCAGCGGCGAAGCGGGCAAGCTGACGGAGACGGAATCGCTGGCCGTCGCCAAGCGCTACATCGCCCGCGCCGGCGGCCGTCCGGTCATTGTCGGGGTCAGCAGCCCCAACCTCGCCCAGCTTTCCCAGCTCACCGCGAAGGTCATGGATGCGGGCGCCGCGGGCGTGATGATCGCGCCAGCCAGCGGCATCCGCACCGACGACGAACTCGCCCGCTATTTCGATCACGTCTTCACCGCCATCGGCGACGTGCCGGTGGTGCTGCAGGATTTCCCCGGCGCGACGAATGTCGGCATGTCGGTGCCGGCGATCCTGTCGCTGGTCGAGCGCCACCCGCAGATCCAGGCGATCAAGCAGGAAGACCTGCCGAGCCTCAACAAGATCACGCGCCTGCGCCAGGGCGGCGGCCGCCGCGTCGCCATCCTGACCGGCAACAACGCCATGTATCTGCCGCTCGAACTGGCGCGCGGCGTCGACGGGCCGATGGCCGGCTTTTCCTATCCGGAGATGCTGTCGGGCGTGTACCGCCTGCACACGCAGGGCGACATGGACGCGGCCAACGATCTCTTCGAACGCTACCTGCCGCTGCTGCGCTACGAGGCGATGGGCTTCTGGGGCGTGGCGGCCCGCAAGGAGGTCATGCGGCGACGCGGCGCCATCCGTCACGCCACCATGCGTCAGCCCGGCCCCGCTCTGACCGCCGAGGACCATCGCGAGATCGACGCGCTGGTGGCACGGGTCGAGGCGCGGCTGGCCGAGGCCGCCTGACGGCCGGGCGCCGCCCCGCGGGGACGGTCGCAGGAATCGGGGAAGACGGTCCGGCGGCACGCGGCGCCGGATCGACGAAGCGGGGGCGACCCCTTCAGTTTCAACATGGGAGGACAGACGCATGCATCATCTCAGGACCCTTGCCGCCACGGCGGCGACCGCAGCCATCGTGGCCATCGCCGCGCCGGCCGCGGCGCAGGACTACCCCACCAAGGACATTCGCCTCGTCGTGCCCTGGGGCGCCGGCGGCGGCACCGACGGCATCTCGCGCAAGGTCAGCGCGATCGCCGAGAAGGAGCTTGGCCAGACCATCTATGTGGAGAATGTCGAAGGCGGCATGAGCGCCAACGGCATCATGAACGTCATGTCGGCGCGCCCCGACGGCTACACGATCGGCGTCCTGACCTATGACAGCGTCATCACCGTGCCCTACCAGCAGCTGCTGCCGGGCTACGAGCTCGACAAGCTGCAGATGATCGGCCGCCTGACCAACGAGTCGGACGCGATCATCGTCGCCGACGACGCGCCCTACCAGACGATCGACGACCTGATCGCCGCCGCCAAGGAAGCGCCGGGCGACGTCAAGGTGGCGATCCAGAACACCGGCTCGCGCACCCATCTGGCGATGCTCGAACTGGAGAAGCTCGCCGGCATCGATCTCGACCTCATCCCCTATCCGGGCGGCGCCGGTCCCCAGAAGGAGGCCATGCTGTCGGGCGAGGTCGTGATCGCCGTCACCAGCCTCGGCGATTTCGCCAACCTCCTCGACGAGGGCGACGCACGCGGGCTGGTCGAGTTCTCCGACGCGCCGAACCCGACCTACAGCGACGTGCCTGATGCCAAGTCCGCCGGTCTCGACCTGCGGTCCGGCAGCTTCATCATCGTCGCCGCACCGGCCAAGACCCCGGATGACGTCGTCGCCAAACTGGCCGAGGCCTACCAACAGGCGCTGGAAGGCGAGGAGTTCCAGGAATGGGTCTCCAAGGTCGGCGTGACGCCCGGCTGGCTCGGCCCCCAGGAGGTCACCGACTGGGTCGCAGAGCAGCAGGAAGCCGTCTTCGCCCAGTTCGACAAGCTGAAGGCTGACGGCGTCATCGCCCAGTAACCCCCGTGCGGCGGCGAAGCCTCGGCCTCGCCGCCGCACTACCCTGTCGCATGGACATCCGATGCTGCAAAAGCCCACCGTCATCCGCCAGCTGATCCTGCCGGCCGTGCTCTTCGTCGTCACGACGATCTATCTCGTCGCGGCGCTGGGCATCCGGCCGCAATATGACGAGGGCCTCGTCGGCCCGTCCTTCCTGCCGATCGTCATCAGCGTCGTCATGTATCTCGGCCTCGCCGCCGTCGCGCTGAACATCGTTCGCGCCGCGCCCGCCGACGACGAGGCGCCGCGCGAGCCGCTGAACCTGCGGCCGGCCATTCTGGTGGTCGCGGCGACGGCGATCTACATCGCGGTCTTCGAGCCGCTCGGCTACGCGCTGTCGACGCTGCTCTACGTCTTCGCGCTGCTCCACGTTTTCCGCATGGACGCCAACATCCTCTGGCGGCTGGTCTACGCGGCCGTCATCACCGCCGTCTTCTACCTGCTGTTCCAGGTCTTCTTCCATGTCCGGCTGCCGACCCTGACGGAGTGGCTGTAATGGAATTCGCGCTCCATATTCTCGGCGGCTTCGCCGCGCTGACCGACCCGACCGTCCTGTTCTACATGATCGTCGGCTTCCTGATCGGCACCTTCTTCGGCGCCGTCCCCGGGCTCACCGCCGTCCTGGCGATCGCCCTCCTCCTGCCGATCACCTACAGCCTCGACGTGACCGCGGCGCTGGTCATGTGCGCCAGCATCTTCATGTCCGGCATGTATGCCGGCAGCATCACTGCCACGACCATCAACATCCCCGGCGCGCCCTCCTCCATGATGACCGGCGTCGAAGGCTATCCGCTGATGCAGCAGGGGCACGGCGCCAACGCGCTCGGCCATGCCGCCCTCGGCTCGATGATCGGCGGCACCATCGGCGCGATCTTCCTGATCCTGTTCACGCCGGTCGCCGCAAGCCTCGCTCTGCTCATCCAGACGCCCGGCAAGTTCTCGCTGATCCTCTTCGCGCTGGTCGTCATCGGCATCTCCCAGCGCGGCGCCATCGCCAAGAGCGTCGTCACCACCGCCCTCGGCGTGATGATCGCCACCATCGGCATCGACGTCATGCAGCCGGTGGCACGCTTCACCTTCGGCACCTCGACGCTGGTCGAGGGCATCGGGCTGATGTCCGTCGTCATCGGCACCTTCGCCATCAGCGAGCTGCTGATCCAGGCCCGCGACGTCATGCATGCCCGCACCGTGGACAAGGACCATGTCGCCAGGCTCGCCATCAGGCGCCGCGACTTCGTGCCCTTCCTCGCCGAGATCCGCGAGATCGGCGTCTGGACCTATCTGAAGAGCGCCATCATCGGCTTCTTCATCGGCGTTCTCCCCGGGGCCGGCGGTTCGATGGCGTCCTTCGTGTCCTATGCCGACGCCATGCGCCGCTCCAAGCGGCCCGAGCTCTACGGCAAGGGCAGCCGCGAGGGCATCGCCGCGGCTGAGACCGCCAACAATTCCATGTGCGGCGGCGCCTTCGTGCCGATGCTGATGTTCGGTATTCCCGGCGACCCGACCACCGCCATCGTTCTCGGCGTCCTGATCATCAACGGGCTGCAGCCTGGGCCCCGCCTGCTCGACAACCAGATCGACATGATCGCGCCGATGTTCGCCTCGCTCCTCGTCAGCGCGCTGATCCTGATCCCGGTGACGCTCTATCTGCTCGGGCCGTATTTCGTCCGCATCGTCTCGATCCGCAAAGCGCTGCTCTATTCCTCGATCGCCGTCGTCGCGCTGGTCGGCAGCTATGTCGCCACCTTCTCCAGCTTCCAGATGCTGCTGGCGCTGGTCTTCGGCATCATTGCCTTCTTCCTGCGCACGGCGGGCTATCCGACGGTCACCCTGCTGCTCGGATTCATTCTGGGGCCGGATCTCGAGCAATATCTGCGGCGCTCGCTGCAACTGGCCAAGGGCGATCCGACGACCTTCCTCACCAGTCCGGACAGCCTGTTCTTTCTGGTGCTGACGGCGCTCTTCTTCTACTTCATGGTGATCAAGCCACCCCGAACGCCGGCAACGGCCTCCTGACTCGCCTCCCCATTTTGATCATCGCAACCACCAACGCCGCGGACCACGGGTCTGCGGCGTCGGTCGTTCGCCCCGCGGTCCGGATATCCGGCCAGACACGGTAACCCGATGCTCCTGTCGCTCGTCGACCGGCTCGCCCCGATCTTCCTTCTGATTGCCGTCGGCTACCTGCTGGTGCGCCGGGGCATCCTGACGCCGGACGGCCTCGACGGGCTGACCAAGCTCGCATTCTGGGTGCTGATCCCGGGAACGATGTTCCTGACGGTGTCCTCCATCCATGTCGGCGAGGTGCTGAACCTGGAAGTCTGGGGCGTCTATTTCGGCAGCATCGCCGTCACCGCCCTGGTCATCTACGCGGCGCTGATGCTGCGGCCCGAAACCGGGCGCGCCGAACGCATCGTCCTCGCCTTCGGGGCGGTCTATTCGAACCTGGCGATCGTCGGCATTCCGGTGATCGGCATCCTGTTCGGCGACCGCGGGCTGGTCGTCCTCACCGCCCTGATCACCATCCATGCGGCCGCCCTGATCACCCCGACGGTGATGCTGATGGAAGGCACGAAGCGCGCCGACGGGCCGCGGCGCTCGCTTCTCGGCGCCCTCGGCAACCAGCTTGCCAACCCGATCCTCCTGTCGATCGTCGTCGGTCTCGTGGTCAGCGGCACAGGCCTGCCGGTTCCCGGCTGGCTGCAGGCTTTCACGGGAATGCTCAAGGCGGCGATGCCGGCCATCGCGCTGATCATCATCGGCGCCGGTCTTCACGGCCAGGAAATCCGCGGCAATGTCGCAACGAGCGCCGTAGGGGTGGCAGGCAAGATGGTTCTCCTGCCACTGGTCGTCTTCGGCGTCGGGTCGGCCCTCGGCATGACGCGGGAGGTGCTGGCGCCGCTGGTCGTCGCAGCCGGCCTGCCGCCGGGCATCAACGCCGTGATGATGGCCGCCGCCTACCGGACGGCGATCGACCGGACCTCGACCATGATGCTGGCCTCGACCATCCTGTCGCTGGTGACGATCCCGCTGCTGGCCCTCTTCCTCACGGCGTGAGGGCCGGCAACGGGACAGGCTCAGCGCTTGGCGGGGGCGAAGGCCACCGGCGTCATCAGCTTGTTCTCCTGGCTCACCAGATATCCCGCCTCGGCGCTCTTGCCGAGATAGGCCTGCCAGTCCGGATCGGCCTGCAGCGCGGCGCGCCGGGCCTCGCGGTCGGCCGCGTCGTCATAGCACCAGATATGGGTGTAGGAATTCACCGGGCCTGTTTCGGTGACCATGTAGGCCAGCGGCTCGCCCAGATGCCGGCTCTGCGGCCCGTAGCCATGCGCCTCGTAGAGCGCCAGATGCTTCTTGATGGTGCCCGGCCGGCAGCTGTAGGTGCGAACGTCGTAGAGCATTGCGGCTCCTCCCTCTTGCTATGATCATGGACGCGGGATCCGTTCGGTTCCCGTCCCCCGCCCGGCTTCCTTCTGACCGGTTGGCAGCCCCATGCCAAGGCGTCGGCCACGCCCCGCGCCCCGCAACATCGCCTCCTTGGGTGCCCCGCCAGCATGGGAAAAGCCCCGCCGCACCGGCGACCGCCGCTTTCAGCCTTACGAAGGACGTTTTTTGGCCGAAAAGGGGCCGGATCACACTTCCCGCCGCGAGAGCTGCACTATAGGGAAGCCGATCTGCTCCGATCCGGGTCTCGCCTCTTGCGCAAGCATCTCGTTCCGGCGGCCATTCTGGTCGTCTCCTGCGCTTTCGCGCTCGCGCTTGCGGCCCTCGTCTGGCGGTCGAGCACGGAGAGTGACCGGCTGCGCTTCGAGAGCTTCGCCGACGATGCGGTCGGTCGCATCGAGAGCCGCCTCGACCTGCATGTCTCGCTCCTGGAATCTACCCGCGCCTACATGGGCGTCGCCAATGCCGGACGGGACCGCGACAGCTTCGCCGCCTTCGTTGGAGAGCTCGATCTCGATGGCCGCTACGACGGCATCCAGGGCATCGGCTTTGCCGACGCCATCGCGGTCGCCCAGACCGGCGAGACCGCCAGCACCATCGCGGCGAGCTATGGCCTCGACCGCGGTGTCTGGCCGGTGGAGACCGACCAGGCGGTCCGCACCCCGATCCTGCTGCTGGAGCCGCAGGACCGCCGCAACTTCGCGGCGATCGGCTTCGACATGTTCTCCGATGCAACGCGCCGGGACGCCATGCGCCGCGCCGCCCGCACGTCCCGGCCCTCCGCCACCGCGCCGGTGCAGCTGGTCCAGGAGATCGACGAGAACCGGCAGACGGGCTTCCTCGTCTACCTGCCGCTGCGCGAGGCTGAGGACGGCAACGACGAGGGCGACGCCATCCGCCGCACCGGCGGCTTCGTCTATGCGCCGTTCCGGGCGGGCGATCTGGTCTCGGCTGCACTTGCCGCCGGCCGCGACCTGCCGGTCCATGCCAAGGTCTACGACACCGAGGTCGCGCCGGATCGGCTGCTCGTCGCCTATGGCCAGGCGCGCAGCTCGACCCTCGCGACCGATTTCGCCACGGTCCGCGAGGTCGATTTTGCCGGCCGCCGCTGGGTCATCGAACTTGCGCCCGGCACGGCGTTTCCCCGCACCGCCTCGGACCTGCCGGCCCTGCTGCTCGCGCTTGTCGGCGTGGCACTGTCGGTGCTGATGGCGCTGCTTGTCCTGTCGCAGACGCGGCGCGCCGAAGCCGTTGCCGCCCTGGCGGATTCCAACGCGCGCAGCCTCGATCAGAAGGATCTGCTGCTGCGCGAGATGAACCATCGTATCAAGAACTCGATCACGCGGATCCTGGCGATCGCCCGCCAGACCGCGCGCTACTCGGCCGATCTCGACGCGTTCATGGCCTCGTTCAGCGCCCGGCTCGCGGCGATGACGACCTCGCAGGAACTCCTCACCGAATCCGACAGGAAGCTCGCCCGCATCGGCGATCTTCTGGCGGCCGAACTCGGCCAGGTCTTCGGCGAGGACATGCGCAACTGCACCCTTGCCGGCCCGACCATCGAGGTCGATGCGACGGCGGCCCAGTCGCTCGGCCTGACCTTCCACGAACTGGCGACCAACGCCCTCAAATACGGCTCGGTCGCCGATGGGGACGGTGCGCTGCGGGTCGAATGGTGGCGCGAGGGCGACGAGGTCGCGATTGACTGGATCGAGCAGGGCAAGAAGGATTTCACCGCCTTCGAACCGGCCCGCAAGGGCTTCGGCACCCGCCTGATCAACATGAACATCGAGCGCGAGCTCGGCGGCCGGATCGGTCGCGAATTCGGCGCACGCGGCCTCACCGTCCGGCTGCGCTTTCCGGCGATGCGGATCCACGGCTGACGCGAACCGCCGGGCCTCTCTGCCCCCTCGCCCGCCCCTGCCGCCGCGCCTGCCCCCGTCCGCCACAACATAAATCACGCCATGCGTGCACTGCCGCAAGTGCGTCGCAGCAGAAACTGCACTTCCTCTTCGGTCAGGGGAATACCACTCCTTACGAACGCAAATTCGCAACGCAGCAAGTGCGGTGCAATGCGGATTTATGACTGACGGTTACTTGACCGACCTGTGGCAAAGACGGATTGTCCGACAAACAAGACGGATGAGGAAACCGTCGCCGGGCTCAAAGGCCCACAGGGAGGAAGACTGGATTGACGACGCCCGCGTCGCATCGATCCGTCGCAGCCGGACCGTCCAGCCTGGGAGAGCCGGACGGATCGCAGCAGACGGACACCCGGTTCTCGGCCGTCGAGAGCACGCCGACCTATCGGCTGGTCTTCGAGAGCATCGAGCGGGCCATTCTGGATGGCCGTCTGCGCCTCGGCGACCGCCTGCCGACCGAGAGCGAATTGTCCGCCCAGTTCGGCGTGCATCGCTCGACCACGCGGGAAGGCCTGCGCCTTCTGGAGCAAAGCGGCCTGGCCGAGCGCGGTGACGGGCGCCGGCTCTATGCCGCCGCGCCCCGGGCCGGCGACCTGAGCACCCGAGCCAGCCGCGCGCTTCTTCTGCAGCGCGTCACATTCGACGAATTGTGGGCGCTGCTGCACGCCATCGAGCCGGCCGCCGCGGGGGAAGCGGCCCGGGCGATCGGTCCCGATCAGATCGCCGCGCTGGAAGCCAATGTGCAGGCCACCCGGGCAGCGGTCGAGGCGGGCGAGATCCTCACCGCCTGGGACATCGAGTTCCACGCGCTCGTTGCCGAGGCGACCGGCAACATCGCATGGCAGCTCGCCCGCGAGCCGGCGGCGATGCTGCTGTTCCCCGCCAATGAGCGGATGCTGCCGAAGCTGCCCGGTGCCGGTCATCGGCTGGTGACCGCCCATGCGGCGATCCTCGACGCCCTGAAGGCCGGCAGCGTCGCCGACGCCGTCCTGTGGATGCGCCGGCATATCGAGGACTTCCGCCGCGGATGGCTGGTGGCCGGGCTCGATCCCGGCGCGCCGGTCGGAGAGGAGAGCGCGGCGGACGGCACACAGGGACGATAGGCCGGACCATTGCGGCCCGGCCTTGAGCGCAAACAAGCAGCAAAGGGAGGAAAGTGTTCATGTCGAAGACCC
Source organism: Aurantimonas sp. NFXS3 (assembly GCF_049132005.1). Lineage (NCBI taxonomy): Bacteria > Pseudomonadati > Pseudomonadota > Alphaproteobacteria > Hyphomicrobiales > Aurantimonadaceae > Aurantimonas > Aurantimonas sp. NFXS3. The sequence continues at coordinate 259,338 of NZ_JAGDDZ010000001.1, read as the reverse complement.
CGAAATCCAGGACGGCCCGGCTTCTCGCCGGCGTCATGTCCGCCGCCATCGTCGTCGGATGGGCGGCCCCGTCCGCGGCGCAGGAGGAGACGTTCAAGATCGGCGTCGTGACCTTCCTGTCCGGCCAGGCTGCGCAGAGCTTCGGCGTACCCGCCTGGAACGGCGGCCAGGTGCTGATCGAGAAGCTGAATGCCGGCGAGGCCCCGGCGCCATACGCGACCAAGGGCTTCGGCGGCATGACCATCGAGGCCGTGGTGCTCGACGAGGCCGGCGGCGCCACCACCCAGGTCCAGGAGTACCGCAATCTCGTCCAGCGCGAGAAGGTCGACGCCGTGGTCGGCTATGTCGGTTCGGGCGACTGTCTCGCCGTCGCGCCGGTCGCCGACGAGCTCAAGCAGTTCACCATCCTCTACGATTGCGGCACGCCCCGCATCTTCGAGGAGAACGACTACGACTACGTCTTCCGCACCGCCGCCAACGCGACGATGGATAATGTCGGCCTCGCCCTCTACCTGAAGGCGCTCGGCGAAGAGGTCTCGACCTATTCCGGCATCAACCAGGACTATGCCTTCGGACAGGACAGCTGGGCCGACTTCAAGGCGGCGATGAGCCAGGTCTATCCGGACGCGACCGTCACCGCCGAGCTGTTCCCGGCCTTCGGCGCCGGCCAGTACGGCACCGAGATCTCGGCCCTGATGCAGAAACGCGCCGACGTGGTGCACTCCTCGCTGTGGGGCGGCGACCTCCAGGCGCTGATCCTGCAGGCGCTGCCGCGCGGCCTGTTCCAGCGCAGCCAGGCCGTGCTGTCGGCCTCAGACCACGTGCTGCCGCCGCTCGGCAACACCATGCCCGAGGGCGTCATCATCGGGGCCCGCGGCGCCTATGGCTACATGGCCCCCGAGAGCGAACTCGATACCTGGTGGAAGGACATCTACGAGACCAAATACGATGTCTTCCCGGTCCAGGCGCCCTACCGCATGGCGCAGGCGATCCTTGGCCTGAAGGCCGCCGTCGAAAAGGCGATGGCCGAGAATGGCGGCAAGAAGCCGAACAGCGACGAGCTGGCCGCCGCCATGAAGGGCCTGAGCTGGGAGAGCCCCGGCGGCCTGATCGAGATGACCAACGGCAACGGTCATCAGGCGATCCAGCAGATCGGTTTCGGCCGCACCGTCAAGAACGACGAGGGTGACATCATCCTCGGCGACGTCATCCGCTTTCCCGCCCGCTGCGTGAACGCACCGGAAGACGTCAAGGGTCTCGACTGGATCAATGGCGGCTTCGAGGGAGCCCAGTGCGACTGATCCTCGCGCCCACCATCGCCGGACCGGGGCCTCGCGCCCCGGTCCGCATACCAGCGTCGTAAAGCAGCGGGTACATCCGGATGGACATCGTCCTCACCATCATTCTCGACGGCCTGATCTACGCCTCGTGGCTGTTCATCGTCGCGCTCGGCCTGACTTTGGTCTTCGGCGTCCTGCGCATCCTGAACTTCGCCCATGGCGGGCTCTACGCGCTCGGCGCCTACAGCGCCGCCGTCGCGGTGCCCTTCTTCGCCAGCTGGGGCCTGCCGCCCGCCTTCAGCCTGATCGCCATGTTCATCGCCGCCCTGGCGGTCGCCATCGTCATCGCTCCGCTCATCGAGCGCGGCCTGCTGCGGCTGTTCTACGGCCGCGACGAAGTCCTGATCCTGCTCGTCACCTACGCCGTCTTCCTGATCCTCGAGGACGCCACCAAGATGGTCTTCGGCGTCGACCCCTATTACGTCTTCGAGCCGCGCAACCTCCTCGGCAATGTCGAGGTCGGCAGCCTCTTCTATGTCGGCTACGACCTCGCACTGATCGGCCTGGCCATCGTCTGCGGCCTCGGCGTCTGGCTCGGCCTGCACCGCACCCGCATCGGCAAGGTCACCGTCGCGGTGATCAACGAGCCCGAGGTCAGCGCCGCGATGGGCGTGAACATCGCCCGCATCTACCTCCTGGCCTTCGGCCTCGGCGTGTTCCTGGCGGCCCTCGGCGGCGCCTTCACCAGCCCGCTCATCTCGGTGCAGCCGGGCATCAGCGTCAGCGTCATCGTCGTCAGCTTCGCCGTCGTCATCATCGGCGGTCTCGGCTCCATTCCCGGCGCGGCGATCGGCGCCCTCATCGTCGGGCTGGCCCGATCCTTCGCCGTCTACGAGGCGCCGGAAGCGGAGATCTTCATCATCTATCTGGTGATGGTCATCGTGCTGATCTTCCGGCCCGAGGGCCTCTTCACTCCGGTTCAGGCACGCAAGATATGACCACCACGACCCGTATCCTGGCCGTCGCGTTCGTGGCCGCAATCGCCCTGATCGCACTGGGCGCCGTCCTGCCGCTCTGGCTCCTCTTCACCCTGACCAAGGTCGCCGCCTTCGGGCTGGTGGCGCTGGGCATCGTCACGCTCATGCGCGGCGGGCTCGTCTCCTTCGGCCAGGGCATGTTCTACTGCGTCGGCGCCTATGTCGCCGGCCTCGTCGCCCTGCATGTCGGCATCGAGGACGTCTTCGTGCTTCTCGCCGTCGGCGGGCTGGCCGGCGGCCTCGTCGCGGCGATCATCTCGCCGCTCGTGGCACGCTATCGCGGCATCTTCTTCGCCATGCTGACCATGGCCCTGTCGATGGTGCTCTACGGCGTCCTCGCCAAGTCCACTGCCATCGGCGGCTCCGACGGCTTCAACGTGCCCGAGCCGACCTTCCTCGGCTTCGCCCCGGCGCAGGCGGCATCCGACTTCGCCCTCTACGGCGTGGCCGTCGGCGTGGCGGCGCTGGCCGCCGCTCTCTGCCGGATGTATTTCGACAGCGGTCCCGGCCTCGTCGCGCTGGCCGCCCGCGAGAACGAATTGCGGGTCGAATATCTCGGCGCCTCGGTGTTCTCGGTCACCCAGCGCAACTTCATCATCGCCGGTACGCTGGCCGGCCTCGGCGGCACGCTGAACGGCTTGGCGCTCGGCCATATCGACCCGTTCTTCAGCTACTGGACCACCTCCGGCGAGGTCGTCTTCATCGCCATTCTCGGCGGCTACATGAGCGTCATCGCCGTCTTCGGGGCCGCGCTCCTGACCGAACTCGTGCGCTCCTTCGCCAACCAGTATTTCCCCGACAGCTGGCAGATGGCCCTCGGCATCTTCCTGCTGCTGGTGATCCTGTTCCTGCCGAAGGGTTTCGGCTCGCTCTGGGCCCGCCCGGTCAAGCGCGCCGAGACGCAGCGCCCCGGCAACGCAAAGCCCGTATCGTCCCTCGAAGGCGAGGCAGCCCGATGAGCGAAGAGATCGTCCTCCACGTGAAGGGGCTGAAAAAGGCCTTCGGCGCCGTCATCGCCGCCGACGACCTCGACGTGCAGGTTCCGGCCGCCGCCCGCCTGTCGCTGATCGGCTCCAACGGTGCCGGCAAGACCACCTTCGTCAACATGGTCACCGGCTACATGAAGCCGGATTCCGGCGAGATCCTGCTTTACGGCGACAATGTCGTCGGCTTCTCGCCGCGGCGCATCAGCCGGATGGGCGTCTGCCGCTCCTTCCAGATCCCGCAATTGTGCGAATCCATGACCGCGGTCGACAATCTGATCGTCGCCGGCACCATCGCGTCGAAACAGAAGGCGTCCTTCTTCCGCCCGGTCCACGACCGGCAGAACGTCGATCGCGCCCTGGAGATGCTCGCCCGCTTCGGCCTCACCGACTATGCCGACCAGCCGGTCGAGCAACTGCCCGGCGGCGTGCGCAAGCTGATCGACATCGCCATGGCGCTGGTCAGCCAGCCGCGGGTGCTGCTTCTCGACGAGCCGACCTCGGGCGTCTCCTCGGAGGAGAAGTTCCCGCTGATGGACCGCGTGATGGCGGCGCTCGCCGGCGAAAAGGCGGCGGTGATCTTCGTCGAACACGACATGGAGGTGGTCACCCGCTACGCCGACCGGGTGCTCGCCTTCTATTCCGGCGACATCATAGCCGACGACACGCCCGAACGCGTTCTTGCCGACCCGAAGGTCCAGGAATTCGTCACCGGAACGGCGAGGTAGACCATGCTGACCTTAGAAAACATCCAGGTGAAGATCGGCCCCGTCGAGGCCGTGCGCGGCTTTTCGATGAGTGTCGAGCCCGGCGCCATGGTCGGGCTGGCCGGCCGCAACGGCGCCGGCAAGACCACCGTCATGCGCGCCATCATGGGCATCGCCGCCGTCTCCAGGGGCCGCATCCGCTTCAACGGGCAGGACATGGCCAAGCAGCCGGTCCACGCGCGCGCCGCCGAGGGCATCGGCTACATGCCGGAGACCCGCGGCCTGATCCCCGAACTGTCGGTGGAAGAGAACATGCTGTTGCCGAGCTGGGTCATTTCCGGCCTCGACGGCAAGGCGCGGCTCGACTTCGTCTACGAGGTGATGCCCGAACTGAAGGACATGGCCAAGCGCAAGGCGCTGCAGCTTTCGGGTGGCCAGCAGAAGATGGTGGCGCTCGGCCGGGCATTGACCGCCGGGCACCGGCTGCTGCTGCTCGACGAGCCCTTCGAGGGTGTCGCGCCGGCACTGGCACAGCGCCTGTCCGACGTCATCTCGGCGCTGAAGAGCGAGAAGCTCTCCATCGTCATGAGCATGTCGGAGATGACCCATTCGCACACTGTCCTCGACCATGTCTTCGGGATCGAGCGGGGTGCCAACGCCATGGACGCGGCCGCGTGAGCCGGGACGATTTCTTCTGGCCCGACGCCCCGGCCCTGCGGCAGGAGCCGCATTTCGGCGATCGCACCCTGAGTGCCTTTGCCGACCGTCCCGGCGACCTCGATGCCATGCTGGCGGCAGCCGCCGCCGCCAATCCGCACGGCGACGCCGTCATCTGCGGCAGCGTCCGCATCTCCCACGCGCGCCTGCGCACCATGGCGGATCAGGTCGCATCGCTCCTGGCGGCCAAGGGCATGTCGCGTGGCGATCGGGTCGGCCTTCTCGTCGGCAATCGCTGGGAATTCGTCGCCGCGCTCGTCGGCGCGGTGCGGGCCGGGATCGTCATCGTGCCTCTCAGCACAAGGGCAAGCGCGCCGGAGCTCGCCTACATCCTCACCGATTGCGGCGCAGCGCTGACCATCTGCGAGGCCGAGCTCGCCGACCGCCTGCCGGAGGGCGCGCGCCGGCTGGCCATCGGCGCCGAACCGAATGCCACCGGCGACGCCCGCGACTCCTTCGCCGAGATCCTCGCCACGGCCCCGCAGGCGCCCGCGACAGCTGCGCCGTCGGTGCCGCTTGCCGAGGAGGATCTTGCAGTCATCCTCTACACGTCCGGCACCACCGGAAACCCCAAGGGGGCGATGCTCACGCATCTGAACATCGTTCATTCCTGCCTGGTCTATCGCCACTGCATGCGACTGACCGCGGCCGACCGCACCATCGTCGCCGTGCCGGCCAGTCACGTCACCGGGCTGATCGCCAATGTCTTCGCCCTGCTCGGCGTCGGCGGGGCCGTGGTCATGATGCCCCGGTTCGAGGCCGATGCCTTTCTCGCATTGGCGACGGCCGAGCGCATGACCTTCACCATGATGGTGCCGGCCATGTACAATCTCTGCCTGCTGCGCGCCGATTTCACCCGCCACGACCTCAGCCACTGGCGGGTCGGCTCCTTCGGCGGCGCGCCGATGCCGGTCGCGACCATCGAGCGGGTGGCGCAGCTTCTGCCCAATCTCGATCTCGTCCAGGCCTATGGCGCCACCGAGACCACCTCGCCCGCAACGATCATGCCGGCCGGCGGCCAGATCGCCCGCCCGGCCGGCGTCGGCGCCCCCGTGCCGGGCGCCGACATCCGCATTATGGACAGCGAGGGACACGAGGTCCTGCGCGGTCAGTCCGGCGAGATCTGGATCGGCGGGCCGATGGTCGTGCCGGGCTACTGGAACCTGCCGGAGAAGACAGCCGAATCCTTTATCGACGGCGCTTGGCGGTCCGGCGATGTCGGCCGGCTCGACGATGCCGGCTATCTGTTCATCCACGACCGCCTGAAGGACATGATCAACCGCGGCGGCTACAAGGTGTTCAGCGCCGAGGTCGAGAACGTCCTCGCCTTCCACCCCGGGGTCGCCGAAGTCGCCGTCGTGCCCTACCCCGACCCCGTCCTCGGCGAGAAGGTCCAGGCTTTCGTCCACCGCCGCGACGCCGACATCGACGAAACCATTCTAGCAGCCTTCTGCCGCGAGCGCCTCGCCGACTACAAGATCCCCGACCGCTTCGTCTTCACCACAGATCCCCTGCCCCGCAACGCCAATGGCAAGCTGATGAAGGCCCCCTTGCGCGAACAGGCCAGAACCGACGCCGCCCGGGACATCTGAGGCGAGTTCGAGGCTTTCCACGTGGTGCAAAAGCTCGCCCCAACAGGCAACGGGGCACCCGCGATCACTCGCAGGCGCCCGTTCGGACTCTCAGGCCAGTGGACCGACAAGGAGGGCCCGAGCGGCCCTCCCGTGCGGCGTTACTTCTGGATGCAGGTGTCGACAGTGTCCTTGGTGCATTCGTCGAGGCCGGTGAAGACCGGGTCATCGACATCCTTGCCCTCGATCAGGTCGATCATCACCGAGGGCGCGAGATAGCCCATCTCGAAGGGCCGTTGGCCGACGAGCGCGGTCACGAGGCCTTCGCCGGCGATCGCCACCTCTTCGCCGATCGTGTCGGCGGCGCCGACGACGAAGTCGTTGCTGGCGATCCGCTCGGCATAGGGGCCGATGAGATCGCGATAGGGCTGCGGGGCGCCGAAGAGCGGCCAGCCTCCCATGATGCCGAAGGCATCGAGGTCGGGATTGGCGGCGAGGATGTCGGTCATCGCCTGGACACCCTTGGCGCCGTCGTCATTGGTGAAGACGGGACAGCCGGCCACCTCGGTCCAGCCGCCCTCGCCGGCCAGTGCCGGAAGACCTTCCTCGCCCGACAGCGCGTCGCGCATGCCCTGGGCGCGGCGCAGGATGTTGTCGGCGCCCGGATTGCCCTGGATGGAGCAGATCGTGCCACCATCCGGCTTCGCCTCGGCGATGTATTCGCCGATCCGCTTGCCCATCAGGTAATTGTCCGTGCCCAGATAGGTCATGCGCAGGCCGGCATCCTCCTCGGCCAGATCCGCGTCGATGGTCATGATCGGCACGGTCGGGTTGGAGATCTTGATGGTCTGGGCGATCAGCTTGGCGTTGGACGGCGAGATCGCCATGGCGGCCGTGTCGGCCTTGCCCAGCATGTCCTGCACGATCTGCGCCTCGCCGGCCTCGTCCGACGTCGAGGCGGGACCGGTGTAGAAGCACTCATATTCGGAATCGGGGTTCTCGCCGTTCCACTTCTGACAGCCCTGGTTGATCGCCTCGAAGAACGGATTGTCGAGACCCTTCACCACGATGACCAGCTGCTTCTTGGCCAGCGCCGGTGCCGCCCCGACGGCCAGCGCCGTCACCGCTGCCGCGGCCAGTAACGTCAGTTTCCTCATGTCGTCCTCCCCAGTGATGGACCGCGCCTCTCGCAAGAAGGACAACGGCTCCCTTTCGGCTGCGGCGCTGCGTCCGCAATCCGGTACCTGCTGCGTGATGAAAGCCCCGGGACGAAGGCGGACCGAACGGATGGCCCCTGCAGTCGGCCCGTGGCCGCCGATCCGGGGCGCGCCTCCCGCGTGCGCCCTTGAAGATGTCCGCGCCGCCCGTCCGGCCAGCGAAGGTCACGTCGCAAACGAATTCGCCCCGGCCTGCACCGCGCCGAAGCAAGCCTGCCTGTTCACGAGACCAGGCTCCCATCCCGACACACGGACCATGGCAGATCGCGTCGCGCCGACCCGACGACAACCGTCGGGCGGCAGCAAAACAAACAACTGCACCGCACCATGAAAGTTATTGCGCCGCACTTGCTCGCGGCGAATTAACGTCATCTAAGCGCGCGGCGCAAAACCGGTCAACCGCATTTTTCCTGACGAAGTAAAAACTGGGATTCCGCCCAAAATTGCTACGGCGCGTCGTTGACGGAGACGCCCCGAGCGTGCCTTATCGCCCTCGAAACGCGGCACAGATGCGCCGTATGCGCCCATATTCCCTAGCGGAATATCGATGTCGCAACAGGTGCATCGCCGTGTTGGCGGGCGGCAGGCGGACGGAGACGGCGGCCGGGAAACGGGGGGAATGGTCTGACGTGTCGGTTCTCGAACTCAGCAACATATCGAAGCATTTCGGCGCCATTCACGCCGTCAACGACGTGTCCTTTTCCCTGATGCCGGGCGAGGTCGTCGGGTTGATGGGCGACAACGGCGCCGGCAAGTCGACGCTGGTCAAGATGATCGCCGGCAATTTCCGTCCCACCCACGGCACCCTGCGCATGAACGACAAGCCGCTGGTCATGCACCGGCCGGTCGAGGCCCGCGAACACGGCATCGAGATCGTCCATCAGGATCTCGCCCTCTGCGACAATCTCACCGCCGCCGCCAATGTCTATCTCGGCCGGGAATTGCGGCGCGGCGTGTGGCCGTTCACCATTCTCGACTATGCCGGCATGTACCGGCGCGCCGCCGAGATCTTCGCCGAGCTGAAATCGGAAACCCGGCCGCGCGACCTGGTGCGGAAGATGTCCGGCGGCCAGCGCCAGGCCGTCGCGATCGCCCGCACGCGGCTGTCCGATGCCAAGATCGTCCTGATGGACGAGCCCACCGCCGCGATCTCCGTGCGCCAGGTTGCCGAGGTGCTTAGCCTCATCCGCCGGCTGCGCGACCAGGGCATCACCGTCGTCCTGATCAGCCACCGCATGCCGGACGTCTTCACCGTCGCCGACCGGGTCATCGTCATGCGCCGTGGTCGCAAGGTCGCCGACAAGCCCGTCGCCGACAGCTCCCCTGAGGAAGTGACCGGGCTCATCACCGGCGCCATCGAACATGCCTGAGGCGGGCTGACACACCCCACCGACCGCCGCTCGCCCCACCCATCGCCGACCTGCAGGACACCGCCCATGGCTTTCACGCTGGAACAGCCCGTCGAACACAAGCAGCCGAGCTGGCTGAGTTCGATGGTTGCGAGCCAGACCTTCTGGGTCGTCGTCGCGCTCCTGGCCGCCTGCCTCTATCTGTCCCTCGCGACGGATTCCTTCGCCACCAGCAGGAACCTCTACAATATCAGCCGGAACGTCACCTTCACCGCGATCATCGCGCTGGGCATGACGCTGGTCATCATCAGCGGCGGCATCGACCTGTCGGTGGGCTCGGTCCTCTGCCTGTGTTCGATGGTCCTCGCCGTGGTCATGCATGCGGGCTATTCCATCGAGATCGGCATCGCCGCGGCCATCGGCACGGCGCTTCTCGTCGGCGCCTTCAACGGCGTCCTAATCGCCTATCTCGATTTTCCACCCTTCGTAGTCACGCTCGGCATGCTGTCGCTGGCCCGCAGCCTCGCCATGGTCGTGTCGAACAACACCGTGGTCTTCGAGTTCGGCCCGGACCACGACCAGCTTCTGGCGCTGGGCGGCGGGGCGTTCTTCTTCGGCATTGCCAACCCGGTCATCTACATGGTCGTGCTGGCGCTGATCACCGGCTTCGTCCTGCGCTGGACGCGGTTCGGCCGGCATGTCTTCGCGATCGGCGGCAACGAGCATGCCGCCACCCTCACCGGCGTCCCGGTGCGCCCGATCAAGGTCGCGGTCTACATGATCTCGGCGCTGACCGCGGGCATCGCCGGCATCATCCAGACCGGCTGGCTCGGGGCCGTGACGACCAATATCGGCGCCGGCATGGAACTGCAGGTCATCGCCGCGGCGGTGATCGGCGGCGCCAACCTTGCCGGCGGCGTCGGCACCGCCTTCGGCGCCCTGGTCGGCGCGGCGCTGATCGAGGTGATCCGCAACAGTCTCGGCCTCCTCGGCATCAACGCCTTCTGGCAGGGCGCCTTCATCGGCGGGGCGATCATCCTGGCGGTGCTGTTCGACCGCATCCGCAATCTCAGACTGCGGGAATAGCCGGCCGGAACGGGACTGCGCACTGGCCGCGGGACCGATCCGCCCCAACTCGGCGGAAGGCGCGCCGGCGGCCTTGCGGGTGCCATGGCCGCGGAGGCGGCCCTCCGTCCGGCGCCAAGAGATTTCGACAGGGAGTTCCAGAAATGAGCAAGCGCATCGTCTTCACCGGCGGCACCGGCAAGGCCGGCCGCCACGTCGTCCCCTATCTCGTCGACAAGGGCCACAAGGTGCTGAATGTCGATCTCGTGCCCTTCGAGCATGAGGGCGTCGAGAACCTGAATGCCGACATCACCGACAGCGGGCAGATGTACAACGCCCTCTCCAGCCATTTCGGGCTCGACGAATTCGCCACCGGCACCGGGCCCGCGCCGATCGACGCCGTGGTGCATTTCGCGGCAATCCCGCGCGTGCTGATCCGGCCGGACAACGAGACCTTCCGCGTCAACACGATGGGCACCTACAATGTCATCGAGGCGGCGGTGAAGCTCGGCATCCGCAAGATCGTCATCGCCTCCAGCGAGACGACCTACGGCGTCTGCTTCGCCGAGGGCGACAAGGATTTCCACCACTTCCCGCTGGAAGAGGATTACGACATCGACCCGATGGACAGCTATGGCCTGTCCAAGGTCCTGAACGAGAAGACGGCCCGCGCCTTCGCCATGCGCTCGGGCGCCGACATCTATGCCCTGCGCATCGGCAACGTCATCGAGCCCCACGAATACGACATGTTCCCCGCCTTCCTCGCCGACCCGATGTCGCGCAAGCGCAATGCCTGGAGCTATATCGACGCCCGCGATCTCGGCCAGATGGTGGATCTGGCGATCGCCAGGGACGGGCTGGGCTTCCAGGCGTTCAACGCCACCAACGACACCATCACCGCCACCATGCCGACGGCCGAATTCCTGAAGACCTATTGCCCGCAGATCCCGATCACCCGGGAGCTCGGCGAATACGAGGCGCCGCTGTCGAACCGCAAGATCCGCGAGGTCCTCGGCTTCAAGGAGGAGCACGACTGGCGCAAATACGTCTCGGTCTGATCGCCGGCCTCGACGGGACCCTGGCCCCCATCCGGCAACGAAAAGGGGCGGCCCGCCGGGCCGCCCCTTTTCCATATCGTGCTGCGTTTGCCGGAGTTCTCAGAACCGGTAGCGCACGCTACCGATGACCTGGCGCTCCTGCTCGGCATAGCAGAAGCCCTCGGTGCACAGCGCCGCATCCTCGTCGAAGATGTTGGTGGCGTTCACCTGCACGCGCAGCCCCTCGACCGCCTGCACGTCGTAATGCAGCGCCGCGTCGACATAGGCCCGGGCATCGTTCTTGAAGCTGTTGCGGTCGTTGCCGAAGCTCTCGCCGACGAAGCGCACGCCGCCGCCGATGCCGAAGCCCTTCGCGAAGCCGTTCTGCACCGTGTAGTCGAGCCAGGCCGCGGCGGTGTGCTGCGGGCGCGAGGACAGCGTGTTGCCCTCGGTGCCGGGCACGCCCTCGATGATCTCCATGTCGAGATAGGCATAGGACAGGGTCAGGTTCAGCCCGTCGGCGAGGCCCGCCGCTGCTTCGATTTCGAAGCCGCGGCTGCGCAGCTTGTCGAGCTGCACCTGCACGCTGGTCGAGAAATCGGCGCTCGGCTGCAGGAAGACGCCCTTCTCCTGCTCGATCTGGTAGATCGCGGCCGACACCAGCAGATTGACGTCCGGCACCTGATACTTGACGCCCAGCTCGTACTGCTCGGCCGTCGTCGGCACGAAGGCCGATCCGTCCGGGTTCAGGCCGATATTGGGCGAGAAGGACGTCGAGTAGCTGGCATAGGGCGCAATGCCGTTGTCGAAGAGGTAGCTGACGCCGACGCGGCCCGTGAAGGCATCGTCGCTCTGGTCTTCCGCATCGCCGAGATTGCCGGGGGCGCCGGTCGCCGTCTCGGTCTTCACCCAGTCGTGGCGCGCGCCCAGCGCGACGGTCAGGCGGTCGATCTCGATGATGTCCTGCAGATACAGGCCGAGCTGGCGCTGGGTCTGCTCCTCGGCGACCGTATAGTCAGGGCGGTCGATGCCGCGGCTGTAGTCGAGGCTGGCAAGGTTCAGGGACGGCGCGGTGCCGTAGCCTTCCTTGTTGGTGAACTCGGTGTAGTAGCCGTCGATGCCGCCGGTCATGGTGTGCCGCAGGATGCCGGTGTCGAACTTGGCCTCGAGCTGGGTGTCGGCGACGCCGCCGTGCAACGTCTGCGCCACGACGCCCGAGCCGCGGGCAAGCACCCCGTTCACCGCCGCCCCATACGGGTAGAGATACTCGCCGTAGATATCCATGCCCTGGTAGCGGGCCTTCTGGCGGAAGGTGAAGACGTCGGACAGGCGCTGCTCGAACTCGTAGCCGATGCGGCCCTGGGTCTGGTCGAGATCGTTGAAGTTCGGATCGGCATAGGGCACGTCGGTCACGTCCCGGTTGCCCTGGACATAGGCGGCGGTGCCGCCGGTGTGGACCCGCTGCAACTCGCTGAGAACCGTGAGGCTGGTGTCGGCATCCGGCGCATAGGTGATCGCCGGTGCTATCAGCAGCTCGTCGTCCGACACGAACGGGTTGTCGGTGTCCGAATCGCGCGCGACACCGGTCATCCGGTAGAAGGTCGAGCCGGACCCGCCGAGCGGCCCCGAGGCGTCGAAGGTCGCCTGGTAGCGGTTGTTGGTGCCGTATTCGGCGCCGATCTCGCGGAAGCTCTCCGTGGTCGGCCGCTTCGACGTCAAGTCGATGATGCCGCCGGCATTGGCCGAGCCGTAGAGGCCCGAGGAGGGACCCTTGAGAACCGACAGCGACTGCAGGCCGTAAGGCTCGACCTGGCTCAGGAGGAAGCTGTTGGAGAAGTCCCGCAGCCCGTCGCGGAAGACGCCCGTATAGGTCGCGTCGAAGCCGCGGATGTAGAAGGAATCGAAGCGGGGATCGAGGCCGAAGGCGCCCGCCCGCGCCGACGCCGAATAGGTCAGCGCCTCGGTCAGCGACTGGACGTTGCGATCGTCGAGCTGCTCTTCGGTGATCACCGCGACCATCTGCGGCACTTTGACGATCGGCAGGTCGGTCTTGGTGGCCGATGCGGTGGTGTCGGCGACGTAGCCGTCCACGGCGTAGTCGGCCCCTGCCGCCCCGGCAATCGCGCCGCCCAACATGCCGTCCGCCTCGCCGCCCGCCGCCTCGATCGTCACCGTGTCCAGCACCACCGGCGCGTCCTGCGCCTGCGCCAGCCCCGGAGCGAGGGCGAGACCCGCGGCCGACAGGGACAGGAACCGCGCCAGCCGGCGGGTCGCGTTCGATGAAAAGCCTCGGTCGGCCGGTGAGTTACGCATGTCGCACATCCATTCTGTCGAGGACCCCTTGCCCTCGGAACGGACCGAGCGATAGATAAACATGAATTGCAGAGTCAACATTAAGCGAATGAGGCTCGAACGGGCCGAAACCGCCGTCGCAGGCACGAATGGACTGCGCATCAGGCGGTTGAACGGGTGCCGGAACAGACATGCCGAAGGGCCGGGCCGGCGAACTGTGTCGCGGCTGTGGCGAAAAAGACACTGAATTTGGAATGATTAAAATCTCTGAGGCCAATCAATACGATACACCGAAGGCCGCGGCCCGATGGTGATCGACAGACGTGCGCTTCTGGGGGGAATCGCCGCAACGGCCGCCACCATTCGCACCGCCCGGGCGACGATGCTGCCGGCTGCCGGTCCCCGTATCGCCTCCCTCGATTACGCGCTGACGGAGACCCTGCTGGCGCTCGGCCACCCGCCGATCGCCCAGACCGCCGCAAGCGACTGGGACGAGTGGGTCGTCGAACCGGCGCTGCCGGCGGGGGTCGCCGATCTCGGCTCCAGCCTGCAGGTGAATTTCGAGCGCCTCGCGCTGCTCGAGCCGGACCTGATCCTCACCACCGACTATGTCGCGCGCCAGGAGACGGCGCTTTCCCGCATCGCGCCGGTCGAGCGCCTGACCATCTATCAGGAGGGCACCGATCCCCTGCAGCGCGCCCGCGACGTGACGCGCACCCTGGCCGAACGCACCGGACGTCAGGACGCGGCCGACGCCTTCCTGGAGGAGATCGACGCGACCTTCGCGGCCTGCGCGGACCGGCTGGCCGCGCTGTCCCTGCCGCCGGTCTATCTCGTCGCCTTCATGGACACGCGCCATGCGCGGATCTTCGGCCGGCATGGCCTCTACCAGTCCGTCCTCGACCGCCTCGGCGTGACCAACGCCTATGAAGGCGAGACCAATTACTGGGGGTTTGCAACAGTCGGTGTCGAGACGCTGGCCACCGCCCGCGACGTGCGGCTCTTCGCCTTCGAGCCGCTGCCGCCGACCTTGATGCAGACGCTCGGCGCCAGCCCGCTCTGGCGGCAGCTTCCTTTCGTAAAGGCCGGGCAGGTCACCGTGCTGCCGCCCACGCTGATGTTCGGCGCACTGCCCTCGGCGCTGCGCTTTGCCGAGCTTCTTACCGAGGCGCTCGCCGGTCCGGCGGGCCAGGCCGGGGACGGCGCCCCCGCATGATCCTGTCGCAGAGCCTGACCGGCCCGGCCCGCTTCAGCGCGGCGCTGGCCCTCGTTGCCGCCGTGCTGACGGTCGCTGTAGTCGCCGGCCCGATCGCGCAATTATGGGCGGGCGCGCCGACCGGCGGCTACGATCCCGCCCGCATCCTGTTCCTTCATGCCGAACTGCCACGGCTTGCGATGGCGGTGCTGTGCGGCGGCGCCCTGTCGGCATCCGGCGCGATCCTGCAGCAGGTGCTGCGCAATCCCCTCGCCGCCCCGACGACGCTTGGCATCGATGCCGGTGCCCGACTGGCGCTGGCCCTGGCGACCTTGTTCGCGCCGGCCCTCTTCGGCTTCGGACGCGACCTGGTGGCGATCGCTGGCAGTGCCGCCTCGACGCTGATCGTCTTCATGTTGGTGCGGCGCAATTTTTCCGCGGTCTCGCTGATTCTCGCCGGCCTGGTCGTCAGCCTGTACTGCGGCGCGCTGTCGGCGATCCTGATCATGATCAAGGACCGCTATCTGGTCAGCCTGTTCATCTGGGGCGCCGGCTCGCTGGCGCAGCAGAGCTGGCAGCCGACCATCGACCTGGCGATGCGGCTCGCCGTTCTCGTCGTCCCGGCGTGGCTGCTGGTGCGGCCACTGTCGCTTCTGGAACTCGGCGATGCCAGCGTCGCCTCGCTCGGCCTGAACGTCACCCGGATCAGGATCGGCGCGATCGGCCTTGCCGTACTCCTCGCCGGCTTCGTGACCAGCGCCGTCGGCGTCATCGGCTTCATCGGCCTTGTTGCCCCGATCCTGGCGCGGCTGGCCGGCGCCCGGCAGTTCGGCGAGCGACTCGTCTGGTCGAGCATCATCGGCGCCCTCCTCTTGCTGGCGACCGATTGCGCGGTCACGCTGCTGTCGGGGGTCTCGGCGGAATTCCTGCCGACCGGCGCGGTGACCGCGATCTTCGGCTCGCC
This sequence comes from Aurantimonas sp. NFXS3, assembly GCF_049132005.1. Taxonomy (NCBI): domain Bacteria; kingdom Pseudomonadati; phylum Pseudomonadota; class Alphaproteobacteria; order Hyphomicrobiales; family Aurantimonadaceae; genus Aurantimonas; species Aurantimonas sp. NFXS3. The sequence continues at coordinate 243,924 of NZ_JAGDDZ010000001.1, read as the reverse complement.
GCTGCTGCTCTTTCTGCTGCCGCGCCTGCGCGCCAGCGTCCGCCCTCCCTTCGAAGCCTCCGTCCCGCAGGCGGCCGCCCGCTTCTCTCCTGCCCTCAGGCTCGCCCTCTGCGTGACCCTCGCGCTTTCTCTCGTCGCAGTCCTCTTTCTCGGACGCGATGCGACCGGTGCCTGGCAGATCCTGCCTCCGGACGCCTGGGCGGAGATCCTGCCTTGGCGCGCGCCGCGCCTCATCGCGGCGGCCGCCGCCGGTGCCATGGTCGCGGTGGCGGGCTTCATCCTGCAGCGCCTCACCGGCAACGAGATGGCGAGCCCGGAGGTTCTGGGCGTCAGCGCCGGCGCCGCCTTCGCCTTCGCCCTGTCGCTGTTCATCTTCGATGATCTCGGCCTTCTCGGCGAAAGCCTGGTGACCAGCCTCGGCGGGCTCGCCGTCCTCGTGGCGATCATCTTCTATGCCCGGCGCACCGGCTTTTCCCCGGAGACGATCCTTCTCGCCGGCATCGCGCTCAATGCCCTTCTCGACGCCTTTGTCGGGGTGCTGGCGGCCGGCGGCGACCCGCGCGCCTTCATCCTGGTGGACTGGATGGGCGGCTCGACGCAGGGCCTGACCATGACCGACGCGATCCCGGTCGCCATCGCCACCCTCGTTCTCGTCGCAGCAAGCCTGCCGGTGTTGCGCTGGCTGGCGATCCTGCCGCTCGGCGACCGGCAGGCGGCCGCGCTCGGCGTGCCGCTGGCCTATGCGCGGCCCTGCCTTCTGGTGCTGGCCGCGCTGCTGACCGCCGCCGCCACGCCGATCATCGGACCGCTGACCTTCGTCGGCCTGATGGCGCCGCATGTCGTCCGCATGCTGGGGATTCGCCGTCCCCTGCCGACGCTGCTCGTCGCGGCGCTGGCTGGCGCCGCGATCATGGCGGTCGCCGATTTCCTCGCCCGCACCATCGCCTTTCCCTACCAATTGCCGACCGGGCTGGTCGCCGCCCTCGTCGGCGCCCCAGTCCTGCTGATCCTTCTCGGCCGAAGAGGTTCGACATCATGACCGCCGCCTTCACCCTGGACGCTGCCAGCCTCAGCGTGCCAGCGCGCACGCTGCTGGCGCCGCTGTCCCTCGAACTCGGCCAGGGCACCGTGACCGGGCTCGTCGGTCACAACGGCTCCGGCAAGTCGACGCTCCTGAAACTTCTTGCCCGCCAGCTTCGGCCCACTACCGGCGGCATCGGCTTCGACGGTCGCCCGCTCGACGCATGGGGTGACCGGGAACTTGCCCGCCGGATCGCCTATCTGCCCCAGCACACGCCGCTCGCGCCGGGCATGCTGGCGCGCGAACTCGTCGCGCTCGGCCGTTACCCCTGGCACGGCGCCCTCGGCCGATTCGGCCCCGCCGACCGGGACAAGGTCGAAGAGGCGATGGCGCTGACCGACACCGCGGCCTTCGCCGACCGCTTCGTGGAAAGCCTGTCGGGCGGCGAACGCCAGCGCGTCTGGCTGGCAATGCTGGTCGCCCAGGATGCAGGCTATCTGCTGCTCGACGAGCCGATCTCGGCCCTCGACGTCGCCCATCAGATCGAGGTCCTGTCGCTGGTGCGCGACCTCTGCGATCGTCGCGGCGTCGGCGTCATCGTCGTCCTGCACGAGATCAACATGGCGGCGCGCTTCTGCGACGAGATCATCGCGCTGAAACAGGGACATCTCGTCGCCCGCGGCGCCCCGGCCCAGATCATGACGCCGGCCTGCCTCGAGGCGATCTACGGCATTCCGATGGACGTCCTGCCGGAGCCTTCCGGCACCCGCAAACTGGCCTTCGCACGGTGAGTGGGAGACCCGTGGACAACCACCGGGCGCAAAGTTGACTATTACTATCAGATTATATTAAGCGCTGCGCAACGCGCCCATTTCCGTGCCCGGCAGCCGACCGCGTCCGGCCGGTCCTGGCGGGACAGTGACCGGGCAATGCCCGAAAGACGAACGGCCGATCATGACCCATCTTTCTGCCCGCAGGTCTGCCCTGCCCCGGCTTTCCATCGCAATCGCTCTGGCCCTCGCCGTCGTGGCGACGCCGCAAGTGGCGGATCGGGCCATGGCGCAGGACGCCCTCGACAAGTCGCCCGCGGCGGCCGAGCCGACCCAGCCGGCGCCGACCGCAACGCCTGAAGCAGCACCCGGGGCCGCGTCCGAAGCCCCGACCGGGGCCCCCGCTGCAGAGACCGAGGCAACCCAAACCGCACCGGCAGCACCGGCGATACCAGCGACGCCGGCAGCCCCTGCCGAAGCGCAGCCGGCCGCTCCCGCCGCGGCCGATCCGGACAACGCTATGACGGATGAGGCCACGGCGCCCGCTCCGTCCACAGCCGCGCCGTCAGTCCCGGCCGCCGGCACAGCGCCGGTCGAGCCCGCCGAAGCAGCCGCAGACGCCCCGTCGGCTGAGCCGGCCCTCGCACCCGCTTCGCCGATCGCTCCCGGCGAACGCAACGCGGCGCTGCCCCACGATCTTTCGCCCATGGGCATGTTCATGGCCGCCGACTGGGTGGTGAAGGCCGTGATGATCGGCCTCGCCTTCGCCTCGCTGGTCACCTGGACCATCGGCCTGTCCAAGGCGATGGAACTGGCGCTGGCCAAGCGCCGCGCACGGGTCGGCGTGCGCCGTCTCGCCCGCGCCGAGACGCTGAAGGAGGCCCTGACCGCGAACCGCCGCCGCTGGCGCGGCCCCGTGGCAGCCCTCGCCCAGAGCGCGGAGGCCGAGCTAGCACGGTCCGCTGACCTCTCCGATGAGGGCATCAAGGAGCGCGTCTCGGTCGCGCTGTCGCGCATCGAGGCCGGCGCCGGCCGCTCGATCTCCCGCGGCACCGGCATTCTCGCGACGATCGGCTCGACCGCCCCCTTCGTCGGCCTGTTCGGCACCGTCTGGGGCATCATGAATTCCTTCATCGGCATCAGTCAGGCCAACACCACAAATCTCGCCGTCGTCGCGCCGGGCATCGCCGAGGCCCTCCTGGCCACCGCCATCGGCCTCGTCGCCGCCATTCCTGCGGTCATCGTCTACAACGTCTTCGCCCGCTCCATCGCCGGCTATCGCGCCGTCCTGTCCGACGGCTCGGCGCTGGTCCTGCAGCACCTGTCGCGCGACCTCGACCGTCGTCACACGACCCGGGAGGCGGCGCCGTTGATGGCCGCCGCGGAGTAGGCCGATGGGGATCAACCTCAACCAGGGTGGCGGCGACGATCTGGGCGGCGCCGGCGAAGTCTCCGAGATCAACGTCACACCCTTCATCGACGTCGTGCTGGTGCTGCTGATCATCTTCATGGTCGCCGCGCCGCTCTCCACGGTCGATGCGCCGGTCGACCTGCCGCTGTCCAACGCCGAGCCGCAGGACCGGCCCGACGAGCCGATCTATCTGACGGTCCAGGCCGACAATACGCTGCTGATCGGCGACGACGAGGTCGATCCCGCGGCACTGGCCCAAGGGCTGGACGCCGCCACCGGCGGCAATCGCGACGAGCGCATTCTCCTGCGCGCCGACGGCGCCATTGCCTATGGCGACCTGATGGAGGTGATGAACCAGCTGCGGACCGCCGGCTATCTGAAGATCGGTCTCGTCGGCCTCGAGGATGCAGGCGCCGGCGCCGCCGGGGCGGCAGCCGCGGGACGGACCTGAGCCCATGGCCCGCCACGGCGATCGCATCCCCTTCGGCGACGGCACCCGGCCACTGCGCGCCGGCCTCGTGCGCTGGCCGCTGGCGGCGCTGCTCGTGGTCGCGGCCCATGGCGTCGTCGCCTATGCGGTGCTCGCACGGGTTCCCGACGAGCCGCCGGCCGGCAACGAGCAGGCGCCGATCCTGATCGAACTCGCTGCGCCCGCGGCAACCCCCGACATCGCCTCCACCGAAGCCGTCGCCGAGCCGGAAGCCACCGAGCCGCCGCCCGAGGTCGAGACGCCCGAGCCGGAGCCGGAGCCCGAAATCGAGCCTGAGCCTGAGCCGGAAGAGCAGGTCGAGCCCGAGCCGACCCCCGACCCTGTCCCTCCCGAAGTCGAGGAACCGGAGGTCTCGGAGCCCGAGCCGACGCCTGAGCCCGCGCCCGAACCGGAGCCCGTCGTCGAGGCGGCGCCGGATGTCGTGCCGGTGCCCACCTTCCGCCCGACACCGCCGCCCAAGGTCCGGCAGGCCGTGCGCGAGAAGAAGCAGGAGATCAAGCCGCGCAAGCCCCGCCAGAAGGTCGAGCGCAAGAAGCAGCGACGGCAGGTGAAGAAGGCCGCGCCGCCGCCCTCGACCGCCACCAAGGGGCGCAAGCAGCGGCAGGTCTCGCAAGGAGCGACGGTCTCGCGCTCGGCCCTGACAAGCTGGCGCAACGCGGTGCAAGCCCGGCTCAACCGCTACAAGCGCAGCCCGCGCGGCGGCGGGTCCGGCACCGTGACGGTTTCCTTCCGCATGGATGGCAACGGTCGCGTCACCTCGGTGCGGGTCGCCCGTTCGGCGGGTCGTATCCTCGACGATGCGGCGGTCTCGCTGCTGCGACGGGCCAGCCCGTTCCCCGCGCCGCCCGGCGGCAAGGGGGTTTCGCTGACGGTGCCGATCCGCTTCCGGTAAGCTCGCATTGCCGCGCGGACCGGCGTGCCCGCCCCAATCGAAGAAACACGCGACCGGACGGGCGCCGCGGCAGCCGCCGTGTCGTCCGTCACGGCGCTCCAGAGATGAAGACGAGGCCCCGATGCTTGCGCGGTTCTTTTCCTATTATGCCCCGTGGCGCGGCCTGTTCGTTCTCGATTTCGGCTGCGCGGTGCTGGCCGGCCTTCTGGAGCTCGCCTTCCCGATCGCGGTGAAGGTGTTCATCGACACGCTGCTGCCCAGCGGCGAATGGAACCTGATCATTGCCGCGGCGATCGGGCTCCTGGCGATCTATCTGCTCAATACGGGCCTGATGGCCGTCGTCACCTATTGGGGCCACATGCTCGGCATCAATATCGAGACGGAGATGCGCCGCCGCGCCTTCGACCATCTGCAAAAGCTCTCCTTCGGCTATTTCGACAACCAGAAGACCGGACATCTGGTCGGCCGGCTGACCAAGGATCTGGAGGAGATCGGCGAGATCGCCCATCACGGGCCCGAGGACCTGTTCATCGCGGTGATGACCTTCCTCGGCGCCTTCGTCCTGATGCTGTTCGTCCATGTCGAGCTGGCGCTGATCACCGCCATCGTCGTGCCGGTCGGCACGATCCTGACCGTGCGCTACGGTGCCCGCATGACCGACACCTGGCGCGCGATCTACAGCAGCGTCGGCGCCTTCAACGCCCGCATCGAGGAGAATGTCGGCGGCATTCGAGTCGTCCAGGCTTTCGCCAACGAGGATCACGAGCGCGCGCTCTTTGCCCGCGACAACGCACAATATCGCGGCCGCAAGCTGGACGCCTATCGCATCATGTCGGTCAGCCAGTCGCTGAACTACCTGTCGATGCGGCTGACCCAGGTGATCGTCATGGTCGCCGGCACCTATTACGTCATCGAGGGCGACCTGACGAATGGCGGCTTCGTCGGCTTCCTGCTTCTGGTCGGCGTGTTCTTCCGCCCGGTCGAGAAGATCGCCGCCGTGCTGGAGAGCTATCCGAAGGGCATTGCCGGCTTCCGCCGCTATTGCGACTTCCTCGACACCGAGCCCGACATCGTCGACCGGCCCGGCGCCCGCGCCGTCGACAGGCTCGCCGGCGACATCCGCTTCTCGAACGTCCACTTCACCTATTCGACGGGCCACCCGGTGCTGAACGGCATCGACCTGTCGGTGAAGGCCGGCGAGACGATCGCCTTCGTCGGCCCCTCCGGCGCCGGCAAGACGACGATCTGCGCGCTGGTGCCGCGCTTCTACGATCTGGTCGAGGGCGCCATCACCATCGACGGCATCGACATCCGGGACATGCAGCTTGCGGCGCTGCGCAGCCATATCGGCGTCGTGCAGCAGGACGTCTTCCTGTTCGGCGGCACCATCCGCGACAACGTCGCCTATGGGCGGCTCGATGCCGGCGACGCCCAGATCTGGGAGGCGCTGGAACGCGCCCATCTCGCCGACACCGTGAAGCGCCTGCCGGACGGCCTTGAGACCATCGTCGGCGAGCGCGGCCTGAAGCTGTCGGGTGGCCAGAAGCAGCGGCTGTCCATCGCCCGCATGTTCCTCAAGGATCCGGCGATCCTGATCCTCGACGAGGCGACCTCGGCGCTCGACACGGCGACGGAGCGCGCCATCCAGACAGCGCTCGCCGAGCTCGCCAGGGGCCGCACCACGCTGGTCGTCGCCCACCGCCTGTCGACCATCCGCCACGCCGACCGCATCGTCGTCGTCGAGGCCGGCCGGATCGTCGAGGAGGGGGCGCATGACGCCTTGCTGCAGCAGGACGGAGCGTATCGCCGGCTGGTGCTGGCGCAGGAACAGGACGTCCTGCGGCCGGCGATCCTCGCAGCGGAATGACAGGTCCGGGCGGGCTGCGGCCCGCCCCTCTCAGGCCGTTCGGAAGATGCCTCTACGGCTAGCGATGCACGCCGCCGGCCGCCGGCTCGGCCTCGCCGCGCCAGTAGGCAACGACCAGATGGTCGCGCGCCTTCAGGCCCCAATGGCGGCGGCAATGGTGGCGCAGCCGCTTGAACGCCTTGAACTCGCAGCCGATCCACACCGACGTACCGGCCTCCGACGGCCAGTCGAGCGCCACGACGGCCTCTTCCAGGAGCGTTGTCGTCCCGGCAGCCCGGCCTTCGCGGTTCAGCCAGACCACTTCGAAGCCCGCCGGATGGGCGAGCGGCTGGATCTCGCCGGCATCCTCGACCTCGATGATCGCCGTGCCGACGGCATCGGCCGGCATTTCCTCCAGCATCCGGGCGATCGCCGGCAGGGCGGTCTCGTCGCCGGCCAGCAACATGCGCTCGGCCGGGACCGCGCCGCCGCCGCCCGGACCGATCATTCCCACCGGATCGCCGGGCCGGACGGTGCGGGCCCAGTCGGACCCAGGGCTTTCGCCGTCATGCAGCACGATATCGATGTCGACGAAGCCGGCACCGGGGTCGATGTGACGGATCGTGTAGGTCCGCAGCACCAGCTTGTCCTCGCCTTCCGGCCAGGCCGGAATGCCCGACGGCACAGCACTCGGCCACACCGGCTTGCGCCCCTTCGGCGGGATCAGGATCTGGATGTGCAGCCCGCCGCTTTGGAACCGCGCCAGATCATGGCCGGTCAGGCGCACCCGGCGCAGCTTCGGCGTCACCTGCCACGCATCGACGACCCGCATTTCGCGGAACTGCGGCAGCTCGGACGTGCCCTCGCCGTCGCCCGACCATGCGATCTCGACATCGGGGCCGAAGAATTCGCGCATGTTCCAGGCGATGAGATATTTCATGTTGGCAAGCGCGCCGCGGTCGCTGGCATCGGCGCAGGCGGCCAGCGCCTCGCCCCGGCCCTCGATCCGCGCCCGCGCGCCATAGAGGTCCAGCGCCAGACCGTCGCCCGGCTGGCGGGACGGCGGCATGTGATCGGCGAGAATGCCGGCGAGATGATCGAGGAAGCCGGCGGGGGTCTGGGTGGCGATCTCCACCGCGGCGCAGAACTTGGTTTCCGCGTCGCGCGCGGGGTCGTCGTCACCGTCGGGCACGCGAGACGTCACCATGTGAGGCCTCGAAACCGGACCGCCGCACAGGACCGGACGCGGATGCTGCACGGCCGTTTCGACCAGCCGATGCCGCTCCGATGAATGTCGGTCATGTCCGTTCCCCGTGTTTGCCCCCGTCAGGGCGGGTATAATAACATGACTTTCATAGTCAAGTTCGAGAGACCAACGAGGGAACGGACCGCCGGCCTTCTGCGTCTTCCCCCCAAAAGCGGACGTCGAACAGAAGGATAGCCAGATGACGAGTTCCATTCCCGCCCAGCACCAGGACGCCACGCCGGGCCGCGAGACCGAGATGACGCCGGCGCCGGACTACATGCCCCGCTACCCGAGCTCCGGGCGGCTGGACGGCAAGGTGGCCCTGATCACCGGCGGCGACAGCGGCATCGGGCGCGCCTCGGCGGTGCTGTTCGCCCGCGAGAAGGCCAATGTCGCAATCCTCTATCTTGAGGAGGACGAGGACGCCGAGGAGACGAAGAACGCCATCGAGGCGGAGGGCGCCGAGTGCCTGCTGATCCGCGGCGACGTGCGCGAAAAGGCGTTCTGCACCGACGCCGTGAAGCGGACCGTCGAGGCGTTCGGCGGGCTGGACGTGCTGGTCAACAACGCCGCCCACCAGATGGAGGAGAACGACCTGCAGAACCTCTCGCAGGCCGAGCTCGCCAAGCATTTCGAGACCAATGTCTACGGCTATGTCTACATGATGCAGGCGGCACTGGATCACCTGCCGGACGGCGCGGCCATCGTGAACGTGACCTCGGTGAACAGCTACAAGGGGAACGATTCCCTGATCGCCTATTCCTCCACCAAGGGTGCGATCACCGCCCTCACCCGTTCGATGGCCAGCAACCTCCTCGACCGCAAGATCCGCGTGAACGGTGTTGCGCCGGGGCCGGTCTGGACGCCGTTCATTCCCATGTCGATGCCGGCCGACAAGGTCGAGGGGTTCGGCGAGCAGGCCCCGATGAAGCGGGCCGGGCAGCCCAACGAGATCGCCCCGTCCGTGCTGTTCCTCGCCTGCCAGGACTCCTCCTACATGACCGGCCAGGTCCTTCACCCGAATGGTGGCTACATCGTCGGGGCCTGACGGCGTGACGCTCCCGGACGGGACACGAGGCACGGTTCCGATGGCCGCTGCGCCAGAGAAACGGTTGCCGCGTTGTCCCGTCTGCCGCGCCCGCGACATGCGGGTCACCGAACGCGCCGCCCGCCATGATGCGGCCTGGCGCGAATGCGGCCATTGCGGTCTTCTCGCAGACGTGGACGCCCTCGCATCGGGGCGGTTGCCGGCCCTGATCGATGCCCGCCTGGGCGGCGAGCGCTTCATCCTTGCGCCGAACGATCCGTTCTTCGTCGAAAGCTACAGCGCACGGACACTGGCGCTGTCACGTGGGTTCGTCGCCAGTCCCGTAGGCGACGAACAGCGGGCAGCCCTGCGCAATCCCTATACGGACTGCCCGGCCATCGCCGACCTCCGTCCGCTCGCCGCGTCTCCGGCGGTCCCGGTCTCGCTCGTCGTCATCTGCCGTCCCGGCGACTTGAGCAATCTGCGCGATCAGCTCGGCCCGGTCGCCAGCGTCCTCGACGATCTCTGCCTCGTCGTCGACGAACCGGCCGCGGCCGACCTCATGCCGCCGGCCGACTGGCCCGACACGATCAGCATTCTGCAACGACCCCTCGCCGGCGATTTCGCGGCCCAGCGCAATGCCGGACAGGAGATGGCCCGGCACGACTGGGTGCTGCAGCTTGACGCCGACGAAACCGTGGAGGGGGAAGCGCTCGCGACCCTCGGCCATGTCGCGGCCCTTGCCGACGCGGGCGGTAGCCTCTCCGTCGGGCTGGCGCGCCGCAACCGGGTGGACGGAGTCTTCGCCGACCTCTTCCCCGACATCCAGTACCGCCTGAACCGTCGCTCCGTGTGCTACGCGGGCAAGGTGCATGAACGGCCGGCACTCGCCGGCGGCTGGCGCGACAGCTTCATCGCCCCGAACCTCGTCATCGAGCACCATCTGTCCCGGGCCCATGTCGAACGACGCTCCGAGCGCTACGAGGCGTTGCAGCCCGGCAAGGGCCGCCTGTTCGAGCGCGACGCGCTGCTGACGCCCTATGCCGACTGACGCCGGAACGCCCTCGCCGCTTCGTAGAGCGCCAGCGTCTCCTTGCCGAGCGTTTTGCGGGTAAAGCGCCCCGCCGCCGCCACCGCCCGGCGATGGAGTTGCAGGCGCAGGTCGGCATCGCCCAGGGCCGGGCGCAGGACATCGGCAAGGGCCGCGCCGGAGGCGTCGGCGGCCAGGAGACCGGCCCCACTGTCGCCGACGACCTGACGGGCGGATGGGTCCGCGGACAGCCCGATCACCGGTCGCCCGAAGGCCAGCGCCTCCTGGTAGACGAGGCCGAAGGATTCGTAGCGCGATGGCGCGACGACCAGGTCGGCCTCCCGGTAGGCCGCATCGAGCGCAGCGTCGTCGAGCCGGCCGTGCAGCATGAGGCAGGACCGGGCGCGATCGTCGAGAGGCGGCAGCTCTTCCGCGCCGATCCCGACGAGATCGAGCCGGAAGTGCGGCAACGCTCCGGTGGAGACGTCGTCGGCAAGGATCGACAGCGCCCCCATCAGGCAATCGAAGCCCTTGCGCGCCTCCACGCGGCCGACAAAGAGCAGGCGCAGCTCCTCTCCCGCCGGCGGATAGGGCGCCCCGGCCGCGCGCGCCAGACGCTCCGGCGGCAGCGACAGGCCGATGACCGCCTGCGGCGAGGCCGCGTCGAGCTCGTAGAGGGCCCGCACCTTCTCGCCATGGCTTTGCGTGTTGAAGATATGGCCGGCCGAGCGCCGGGCGGTCGCCGCCTCCAGCCGGCAGGCATAGCGCCCGTCGAACCGATCGCGCAGGCCGCCGGAGATGGCCCCGGTCGAGATCGCCGGGGTGGAATGGCGGGTGACGAAGGGCAGGTCCGGGATGCGGCTGGCGAACGCCCCCGGCGCGTACCAGTTCGTCGCCTCCAGGCAGTCGAAGGGCCTCTGTCGATGATCCGCCGCGATGCGGGCCGCGAACCAGCGCGGCGCCACCAGATGGCCGATCGCTGCCCGTCGCCGCAGCCAGGGGCCGGCCCCGCCTTCGGGCGGCAGGCAGCCGATCACCCGCACGCCCCCGATCACTTCGCTGCCCTGCCGGTCCAACGTGTAGACATGGGCCTCCGCGCCGGCCGCCGCGAGGCTTTCGGCGATCTCGCGGGCGGCGACGGCAAGGCCGCTGGCGCTCGGCGGATAGTCCCAGGCGATCAGCGCGGTGCGAAGCCGGCTCATCGGGCCAGAAGCTCGCGATAGAGCCGCAGATAATCCTCCGCCATCCGCCTGGCGGTGAACCGCGCCTCGAAGCGCGCACGGATCGCATCACGGTCGAGAGTGCCGATTTTCCGCAGCGCCGCCGCCGCCTCGGCCTCGTCACGCACCACGAAGCCGGTGACGCCATCCTCGACGATCTCGGGCACCGAGCCCCGGTCGAAGGCGATCACCGGCGTGCCGCAGGCCATTGCCTCGATCATCACGAGGCCGAAGGGTTCGGGCCAGTCGATGGGAAACAGCAACGCCGTCGCCGCCCCGAGCAGTGCCTGCTTGCCCGCATCGTCCACCGGACCGACGAACCGGGCGTCCCCGCCGAGCAGCGGCGCGACCCTCTCGTCGAAATAGGTGGGATTGCCGACGTCGACGGCCCCGGCCAGCCGGATCGGCATGCCCGCAGCCTGTGCGATGCGGATGGCGGCATCCGGCTGCTTCTGGTCGGTCATCCGGCCGACGAAGGCGGCATAGCCCCCGTCGCCCGGCCCTGCGCGATAGCGGCTCTCGTCGAGGCCATGATGCACCACGCCGGCGCGGTTGGCGGCCGGAATCCGGTCGAGCTGGCTTTGCGAGATGCCGGCCACAGGCAGGTCGGGGAAGGCCGCGAAGAACAGCTCCCGGTCGAGTTCGTCGACACGCCAGTGAATGGTGGTCAGCGAATGCCGCCGCCGCTCGCCCAAGAGCGCCGCATGGAAGAACTCGCCATGGCAGTGGACGATGTCGAAATCGCTTAGCCGTCTGCGCAATTCCTCCATCTGGACCGCCTCGAGAACCTGCGGGATCGAGGGCGGCACCGCCCCGTGGCGCTCTTCCAGCCCCTTGAGGCTCGGCAGCGTGCCGATGCGCGGAATGTCGCACCTGCTGTCGGAGGGGGCGAAGAGGGTGACGGAGACCCCCAGTGAATCCAACGCCTTGGACAGATCGTGAACGATCCGTTCCGTCCCGCCGGACAGATCCGGGGGCGTAGGAAAAATGTTAGGGGCGACCTGAGCGACTCGAAGCGGTTTCATCGCCGGCCATATGGGCGGTCAGACCAATTCGTCAGTATCCAAACGGAAGAGGTAGGCGCCTTGTTCGTCGTACACGTCGCTCTTCAGGGCTGCCTCCGGGCAACCGATGTCAGCTATGGCCTGACCCCGGACACGGGCGGCCACATCAAATATCTGCTCGAGCTTGTGGCGGCCCAGGCCAGGACGCCCGGCATCGACCGTATCGTCATCGCCACGCGCGGCTTCGACAGCGAGTATGGCGACGAGTACCGGCCGGGCTGGGAGCGGATCGACGACAAGGTCGAGATCCTCCGGCTGCCGACCGATCGTCCCGAATATCTGGCGAAGGAAGAACTCTTCACCGAGACCGCGAGCTTCGCCGAGCATCTGCTGGAATGGCTCGGCGATCAGCCCGAGGCGCCGACCTGCCTGCACGCCCATTACGCCGATGCCGGGACCGTCGCCGAGCTGGTGCGCGCGAAGACCGGCATTCCGTTCCTGTTCACCGGCCATTCGCTCGGTCGCGTCAAGCGCGCGGCGATGAGGACCGGCGAGATCCCGGCGGAAACCGCCGCCGTCCTCGACCGGCGCATTGCCATCGAGGAACGGACCTTCGCGGCCGCCGACCTCGTCATCGCCTCGTCGCGCGACGAGGCCGAGGTCCAGTACGCCGCCTATGACAGCTACGAGCCGGGCAAGATCCGGATCATCGAGCCCGGCAGCGATCTCGACGCCTATCGCGGCGCGACCACCACCGAAGCCGTCGACGCGATGATCGCGCCCTTCCTGCGCGAACCGGACAAGCCGGTCGTCCTGGCGATCGCCCGCCCGGTCGCCAAGAAGAACCTGCCAATGCTCGTCGAAGCCTTCGGCCGCGATCCCTGGCTGCGCGAGAACGCCAATCTGGTGATCGTCGCCGGCACCCGCGGCGATCTCTGCGAGCTCGGCGAGGAAGCCGCCGGCCAGATGCGGGCGATCCTCGAGGCCATCGATCGCCACGACCTCTATGGCCGCGTCGCGGTGCCCAAGACACATCGACCGGCAGACATCCCGGCCCTCTACGCCCATGCCCGCGCCCGCGGCGGCATTTTCGTCAATCCGGCGCTGAACGAGCCCTTCGGCCTGACGCTGCTCGAAGCGGCGGCAAGCGGGCTGCCGCTCGTGGCCACCGACAGCGGCGGGCCGAACGACATCATCGAGCGCTGCAACAACGGCCGCCTCGTCAACCCGCACGAACCTGACGCCATCGCCGGCGCCTGCCGCGCCATTCTCGAGGAACCGGCGCTTCACGCGACCTACGCCGCCAACGGCGCCAGGGCCGTAGATGCCTATGACTGGACGCGGCATGCCGAGCGCTGCCGGCAACTGGTCGAACGGCTGGTCGCCGGTGCGAAGCCGGCGCAGATCATCCACCAGCCGCAGCTGCTCGTCTGCGACATCGACAACACGCTGACCGGCTCGGACGCCTGCATCCAGGCCTTCACCCGCTGGCATGCCCGCGAGACCGCGCTCGACTTCGCGGTCGCGACCGGACGCTCGCTGCACAGCGCGCTCTCGATCCTCGAACAGCAGGCCGCGCCGAACCCCAAAATCATCATCTCCTCGGTCGGCACCGAGATCTATTTCCTCGAGCCGAACGGCGTCACCTACCGCCGCGACCGCGACTGGAGCCGGCGCATCGCCACCGGCTGGCAGCGCCGGCGGATCGCCGCGGCGCTGGCCGACTATCCGGGCATCGCTCCGCAGGCGCCGCTGGAGCAGCGCGCCTTCAAACTGAGCTATCTGGCCGAGGGCGACCGCAGCATCGTCGCCGGCATCCGGGCGCATCTCCAGCGCCGCGGACTGGCCGCCGCCGTCATCCACAGCCATGGCCGCTATCTCGACATCCTGCCGGTCACCGCGTCGAAGGGCGCGGCGATCACCTATCTGCGCCAGCGCCTGTCCCTGCCCGACGAGGCGGTCTTTGCGGCCGGCGACAGCGGCAACGATATCGAGATGCTGCGCTCGGTGCCGCAGTCGATCATCGTGGCGAACTATTCCGACAGTCTCGCCAGCCGGTCGGACCTTTCCCATTCCTATGTCGCGCGGCAGAGCCATGCCCGCGGCATCATCGAGGGCGTGACCCATTTCCGGAGCCGCGCCGGACGGGCGCCGATCCAGTGACGACCAGCCTTCTCACCCTGACGCGCAACCGGCGGCGGCATCTGTTGAACCTGATGGAGAGCCTGCGCCGGCAAAGCCGCAAGCCGGATGAACTCGTCATCGCCTGCATGCAACCGGCGATCGAGCCGGACCTGCCGGAGATCGGCATCCCTGTGCGCCAGTTCACGGTGCCGGGCGACGACCTGCCCCTGGCCGCCGCGCGCAATCGCGCCGCCGAGGCGGCGACGGGCGAGACGCTGATCTTCCTCGATGTGGACTGCGTCGCCGCACCCGGCCTCGTCGACCGCTTCACCGATGCCTGCGCTGAGACCGACGGCTTCTTTCTCGGCGAGGTCCTGTATCTGCCGGGCGGCGCCATCGACGGCGCGCTGGATTTCGACGCGCTCGACGCCGTCGGCATCGTGCACCCGTCCAAGCCCGACATGCCTCGCACCGGCCTGCGGCGCGAGGCGAATACGGGCGAGTTCTGGGGTCTGTCCTTCGCGGTGCGCAAGGCCACCTGGGCGCGGCTTGGCGGCATGGACGAACGCTTCGTCGGCTATGGCGGCGAGGAGACCGACCTTGCCGCGCGTCTCGATCCGGCCGGCGTGCCGCTCTACTGGACGGCCGGGGCCCGTGCCTATCATCAGCACCACACGGTCCATGTGCCGCCGCTGCCGCATTTCGACGCCATTCTGGCCAATGCCCGCCGCTTCCACGCCAAGCATCGGCGCTGGTGCATGGATTATTGGCTCGGCCAGTTCGCCGAGCGGGGCCTGATCGAATGGGACCCGGCCGGCGACGAGATCGTCGCGCGGCGCCGGCCGACACCCGAAGAGTTGGCAGCCGCCCGCCAGCCGGACAGCGTCCGCTTCAGCTAGGGCACGAAGCGGACGCCGGACGGGGCTTCCTGCGTCCTAGCCGGTGGCCGCCAGCGGCTGCTGGCCCTCGCCCCACAATTCGTCTGTCAGGCTTTCCAGCCAGTTTGCCGCTCTCTGTGCGGCATCCTTGCGGTAGAGCGGTGCGATCCGCGCCGGGTCGAGCTGTCGCGCCTCCTCCATCAGGCCCTGCCAGCCGGCGAGATCGCCTGGCCAGCGCTGTGCGTGAACGGCGGCGCCCACCGCGGCCATCGCCTCGGCCTTGCGGGTCTGCTCGTTGAAGTAGCGCCATTCCGGGGCGATCACGAGCGGCCGGCCGACCCGCGCGATTTCGGTGACCGTATTGTCCCCCGCCGACGCCACGACGATATCGGCCGCCGCCAGATAGTCGGTGACGTTCGACACCCAGCCGAGTTCGCGCAGATTGGAAAAGTCGGTCTCGTGGCCCTCCTTGAGCGTCGGCCCGAGCACCAGCCAGTCGGCCTCCGGCAGGGCGCGCGCGCCGACGGTGAGCGGCGCATAGGGCGTGCCGGCGCCGCCGCCGCCGGTCAGGACGACGATGGTTTCGCGCTCCGGATCGAGGCCCAGCTTGCGCCGCGCCGCCTCGCGCGTCGGCACCGGATCGCGGGTCGTGCAGAGACCGCCCGAATAGAAGGTCTTGGCGCGCAGATGCGCCGGATAATCGTCCTGTTCGAGGCTCTCGTCGAAAGGCGCCAGCATGCCGACGCTGGATTCGTAGCTGGCGATGTGGCCGGTATCCGAGCGGTCGCCATGCATGCGGATCTGCACCGCCGGGACCGAGGCGATCCGCGACAGGAGCGCGATCTCCGACGAGACGTCCACGACGAACAGCCCGACGTCACGTGCATCGAGATGATCGATAATGGCGCGCATCGTGCCGCGCATTTCCTTCAGACCCAAGGGCACGCAGTGCAGCGCCGGCGGTGTCGGCTCGGCATAGAGCCGCTCCGTCGGCACGCCGGCGCCGATCATGTTCGGCAGCGTGATCAGCTCGATGTGCCGCGAGAAGCCCTCGAACAGATGCGGTCCCGCGGTCAGCACGGAGACCGGCCGCGTACGCGAAAACGCCTCGACCAGCGCCATCGTCCGGTTGGCATGCCCGCGCCCCTGGTGATGCACGAAAAACGCGATCGGCCTGGTCATGCCCGGCCCTCCCGCTGGATGAGGGACCGCGGGTCGGTGCGGCTCGCGAAATGGATGTCGAACGCTGCCATGTCGTGCTTTCGATCAATGGGAAACAGGACATGGCAGGTAGCGCGGCGGCCCGGCACGGCTGCCGATTCATGGTCGCGGCAAACGAAAATTCCGCATCGCGGGAGCAGCCAGAACACGAATATGCCGCCGCAACGGCAGGACACTTCGCGAAAGCGACGATGCGTCGCGGTCAGGAAAGCGGATGCAGCCGCGCCCGGCCCTCGTCCTGCATCCGCTCGAAAAACGCCCGTTCGCGGTTCCAGCGATGTCCGTCCCAGCCGTCGAAGCCGAAGCCGTAGACGTCGATCGGGCCGCCGAACGTCTCGAGCGCCCAGAGGAGCGCGATGAGACCGGTGGACGGTGCGCTCATGTCGCGTTGCGGCCGCGTATAGCCGATGACGCCGCATGCCCGCAGGAAAATGTCGACGCCGACCGGTGTCACGGCCCGGCCATCCGCACGCAGCATCGCTTCCGCCTCCGGCGCCCAGTTGCGCGCATCGGGGACTTTGCGTTCGGCCTCGGTGAGGGGCGGCGCGATCAGATCGTCCTTCGCCGGATGGATCGGCAGCAGGATTTCGCCGGCCTGCGCCAACGCCGCACGTGCGAGAAAGTCCGGATCGTCCAGCCATTCCCGCATCTGCCCGCCGCAATTGATCAGGAAGAGATGGGTCGTGCGACTGCCATTGACCCCGCCGAGGCCGAAGCAATTGTTGATGCGGATGACGCTGTCGCTGGCGTCGATCGCGGCGGAGCGGTCCCGCTCGTGCGGGGCGTTGCCGACAAGGCTGATGCTGGGCTGGGTCATGGCAGGCCGGGTTTTTCGATTGCGGGCGAAGGCGCGTGGCAACAGCGATGCAGCGCGCGCTAGGTTCCACGCGGATGTGCGGCCCGCTGTCGCCGTCCTCAGCTCTTCTTGCGGGTCGGCGCGTGGAAATCCGGCGGCTTGCCGGCGATCCACCCGAGGAACCGCGCAATGTCGGGATGCTGCGACAGGGGGATCCCGTCCGCCGTCATCCGGTCGAGCTCCGCATTGGTGAAGCTGGCATGGATGGTGCGATGGCAGATCGGATGGACCGGAACGACCTGTCGTCCGCCGCGGCTCTTGGGCTGCGGATGATGCCATTCGATGCGGCGGCCCAGCGGCCGGCCGCACAGCCAGCACTCCTCCGCCTCGTCACGCCTGCCCTTCTGCCCCGCCATGCGCGCTATCTAGGTGCGGCGTGCCGTGGCGCCAATCGCCGGAGGCGACGCGTTCGGCAGGACATGATGTCACGGTTTTGCTGCAGCCAGTCCGGCGTGTTTCTGCTAGGTCGAACAAACGCCGAACCGCCACGCCCAGGTGCGCGCCGCGCGGAGCCTTAGCCCGCCGGCGCGACCGCGCAGGGCGGAATGTCGGACGGATGTGGTGACGACGGCAGGCGGATGGACGAGGCGCCCCCAGACAACGCGATCGTGCGGGAAACGCACATGCCGGCGGTGGACGACGCGCCGGACGCGCAGCCCGTCGCGACCGTCAGGCAGCGCAAGATCATCCATATCGACATGGACGCCTTCTATGCCTCGGTCGAGCAGCGGGACGATCCGTCCCTGCGCGGACGCCCCGTCGCGGTCGGCGGCTCGCGCGAACGCGGCGTCGTGGCGGCGGCAAGCTACGAGGCGCGGGTGTACGGCGTGCGCTCCGCCATGCCCTCGGTCACCGCGCGGCGGCGCTGCCCCGACCTGATCTTCGTCAAGCCACGCTTCGAGGTCTACAAGGCGATCTCGGCCGAGATCCGGGCGATCTTCGCCGAGCACACGCCGATCATCGAGCCACTGTCTCTGGATGAGGCTTATCTCGACGTCACCGAGAACCTCCACGACATCCCCTCCGCCACGCAGATCGCGGAGATGATCCGCGCGCGCATCCGGGAGGTGACCGGGCTGACCGCCTCGGCCGGCGTGTCCTACAACAAGTTCCTCGCCAAGCTGGCCTCCGACTACCGCAAGCCGGACGGGATCTTCGTTGTCACGCCGGCCATGGGTCCGGGCTTCGTCGAGGATCTTCCGGTCGGCCGATTCCATGGCGTCGGTCCGGCAACGGCCGCCAAGATGCAGCGCTTCGGCATTCACACCGGGCGCGACCTCCGCGACAAATCGCTGCCCTTCCTGCAGGAGCATTTCGGCAAGACCGGCCCCTATTACTATTCCATCTCGCGCGGCGTCGACGAACGCCCGGTGCGCGCCAATCGCATCCGCAAGTCGGTCGGCGCGGAAAACACCTTCGGCGCCGATCTCTTCGCCTTCGACGAGATGCGCGAGGCGCTGCAGCCAATCCTCGACAAAGTCTGGCGCTATTGCGAAACCAGCACCATTCGCGGCCGCACGGTCACGCTGAAGGTCAAGTTTGCCGATTTCCAGCAGATCACCCGCGCCCGCTCCGCGGTCCAGCCGGTTGCCTCGCGCGACGATCTCGAGCGCATCGCCCTGGCTCTCCTCGGCGCGGCCATGCCCTTCGACAAGGGGGTGCGGCTCCTCGGCGTCGCCCTCTCATCGCTCATACGCGAGGGTATGCCGGACGACACGCCGACGCAGTTCAGCCTGCCGCTTTGAACCAGAGCGCGCGAACGACAACGCCGGCCCCGTCGCCGCCAAGGGCGGTACGAGACCGGCGCGTGCCGCATCGGATATCAAGGAGTGCCGGGTGGGAATTGTCCCGCCCGGCACGTTTCAGGCTCAGATCTGTTCGGTCTGGGCGCCGGAATTCGGCTTGGCCTTGCCGAGCGTCGGCTTCTGGCCGAGCGGCTCCGGCTGCGCCTTGACCGAGAACTCGCCGCGGCCGTCCAGGGACGGACCGGAGGCCCAGCGACCCTGCGGGGCGTCTTCGTCGAGATGCGTGTTGAGGTAGTAGTAGGAGTGCTCGGTCGCCTCGTGGCTCTCCGGCGTGGAGTTCGGCACCGGCAGCGACGCCGTCAGGCCGCCCATCTCTTCCAGCACGGCCAGCCACTGCTGCTGGTGCATGGTGTCGCGGGCGATCAGGAAGGACAGCATGTCCTTCATGCCGGCATCCTCGGTCCAGTTGTAGAGCCGCGACGCCAGCACGCGGCCGCCGGCCTCTGCGGTGACATTCGCCATCATGTCGGCGGCGATGTTGCCGGTGGCATAAACATGGCTGAGGTCGAAGGGCACGCCGTTCGCGTTCACCGGCATGGCCGACAGGCCCGAGGACAGGAGATGGCGCGGATTGGCGCCGCCGAGAATGGCGTGGACCACCGGATCCTTGGCCGCTTCCTCCTGCGCGCTCACCGGGGCGCCCTCGAGGTTCAGCGCGACCGCATGGCCGAGGAACTCGATATGGGACAGCTCTTCCGTCGCGGTCGACATCAACAGATTGCGGATGCGGTCGTCACCGCGCGCGCCCATGGCCTGGAAGAAATACTGCATGGCGACGCGGATCTCGCCCTCGATGCCGCCGATCGCCTGCTGCAGGAGCTTGGCGAACTGCGGATCGGGCTTGTCGACGCGGACGGTGTACTGGAGCTTGGACGAATGGTGAAACATGATCTGTCCCTTCAGTTTCAGTGAATCTGGTTCAGTGGGGCCGGCGGATGCCGGGATATCCTGAGATCAGAGGCTGGCCGCCGTGCTGTCCATCCAGGCGCGGTGACGCTCCTCGTCGGCCAGCGCGCTGGCGAAGAACGCCTTGGACTTCGGCACCGCATCGCCATGGTCGGCGGCGCGCTGATAGGCAGCGACGGTGTCGTCCTCGTTGGTCTTCATGGCCTTGAGGATCGTGGCGTCGCCCATGAGGCCGGCCAGCGCGACCTTGCCCGTGGTCAGGACCTGCTTCATGTCGCCCGAGGTCGGCGGATCGAACGAGAGTTCGCGGGCCATCTCATGCAGCACGTCGAGATGCTGCTGGTGATCCTTGCGGAAGGCCGCAACCTGCGTCGCAAGGCTCTTGTCGCTCAGATTCTCGATGCAGGTTTCATATGCCGCGATGGCGTCGTGCTCGAGAATGATGAGATCGCGAACCAGCGACTTGATGTCGGTCTCTGTTCCAACTGTCGTAACCATGATCGTCTCCTTTGTCGGCGCATGCGCGGTTCACCCTGCGAACTGGCGGGTTGATGCGCGGATCGCTCAGCCGAGCGTTCCTCGTTGCCTGACCCGAGAAAGGCGGTGACCGCGTCGAACGTTTCATCCGAGTTGCTTGTGCGGCTAAAGGAAAGGGCATCCGCGGGACGGATAGGTGCCTACGGAGCTGGCGCGCATGCGCGACTAAACTTCCAAGCCGGTAATGAATCCGAGTAGCTCTGAGGAATATATTCGCGTAGGCCGCGACTATACCGGCAGCGCTCTGCGCGGGGCACCATCAAGCGCGGTCGGCGATGGACCATCGCCGACCGCGGATCATAACATGACAAATTTGATCATGATTAATCGCCCAGCGCGCTCGTGGCGCCCTGCCACGGCGATCCGTAATCCTTGCGAAACCTTGCGGGCCGGCAGCGTAGCCGACCTGATCCAAGGATGCGGAAATCGGCATGAAGAAGCGATCCGCCGGCTACGGGTTCGACCGGATCGACCGGATCGACCTGCATGGGGAAGCTCGACGGGGTGGCGCCCGTGTCCGTATCCTCGCCCATGTCCGCGTCCGCAAGCGGGGAACGCGTCAGTCAGTTTTGCCCGAGATAAGTCCGGAGCGTGTCGGCGGTGCCTTTCGCCGCCAGCATGCGCAGCCACTCCGCGAAGGGCTCGGCAAAGCGCGGCTCGTCCTTCAGCCTGCCATAGACGGCTTCCATCGACAGCCAGGCCATCGGGTCGGTTTCGGCGGCCCGGGCCCGTTCGGTCAGGTGATCCCAGTCGGGATCGTTCGGCGCGATCGCCGCGCCGGAATCGGTCACGCCCCGGCAGTAGCGGCACCACAGCGCGCTTTCGAGCGCCAGGCCCGTGGGGCTGCGCCCGGCCTGCAGATTGTCGAGCACCGACGGCACGATGAATTTCGGCTGGCGGTTCGAGCCGTCGAGGCACAGGCGGCGGATGGTATCGCCGATCTTCGGATTGCCGAACCGGCGCTTGATCAGGGCGTAATAGGCGCCGAGATCGGTGTCGGGCACCGGCGGCAGGATCGGCAGGATGTCCTCGGTCTCGACCTTGTCGAGAAAGCGCGCGACGAGATCGGTCTGCATTGCCTCATGGACGAAATGCACATCCAGCAGCCCCGCCGGATAGGCGATGATCGCATGGCCGCCATTGAGGATGCGGATCTTCATATGCTCGTAGGGTGTGACGTCGGGCACGAACTGCACGCCGACCTTCTCCAGCGCCGGGCGGCCGGCGGGAAAATCGTCCTCCAGCACCCATTGCTTGAATTCCTCGCAATAGACCGGCCAGGCGTCGTCGATGCCCAATGTCTCGCGGCAATGGTCGATCTCGCGCTGGCTGGTCGCCGGGGTGATGCGGTCCACCATGCCGTTCGGAAAGGCGACATTCGCCGCGATCCATTCGGCCAGCGCGCCATCCACCAGCCGCGCCATGCCGATGACGGCGCCCGCGCAGACCTTGCCGTTATGGGGAATGTTGTCGCAGGACATCACCGTGAAGGGCGGAACGCCGCGCGCATGCCGCGTCCTCAGCCCCGCGCAGATCAGGCCGAACACCGTCGTCGGCGCCTCGGGGTTCTGCGCGTCGGCGACAATCGCCGGATGGGCCGGATCGAATTTGCCGTCCGGGTCGATGAAATAGCCGCCCTCGGTCACCGTCAGGGAGACGATCCGGATCGCCGGATCCGCGAGCTTTTCGACGATCGCCGGCGTGTCGCCCACCGGCAGCATGTCGATCATCGCGCCGGTCACCCGGGCGCTGGTGCTGGCATTGTCCTGCTCGACGACGGTGGTCAGGTAATCCTGCCCCGCCAGCCTGTCGCGCATGGCCTGGTCGGAGGGCATGACGCCGGCGCCGAGGATCGCGAAATCGTGCCCCTCCCCCATCTCGAACAGGGCGTCGAGATAGACCGCCTGATGGGAGCGATGGAAATTGCCGATGCCGAAATGCACGATGCCGGCACGCAAGCCCGAGCGGTCGTAGCTCGGCACCGCGGCCTTGCCGGCGATGTCGGGAAGATTGGCGGCGCAAAGCCGGACGCTCATGGCAGGTCTCCTCGGGCTGATCGTCGTGGCTGCCAGACGCTCGGCGTGCGCAGGAACGGCAGGACATTGTGCGGGCGCAAACGGTTGCGGGGCGGAGGTCCCGCCGGCCGCCCTCCTCCTAGCGGACGGCCAGACCCTGGCCGTCGAAGCGGTGCAGCTTGTCTTCCTGCGGGGTCAGATAGACCGTGTCGCCGTGATGGACAGGGAACTCGCCGCCCGCGCGAACGGTCAGCGGCTCGTGGTGAATGGGCGATTCCACGTGCAGGAAGGTGTCGGAGCCCAGATGTTCGGCGACCTTCACGGTGCCCGTCCAGCTTCCTTCCGTGGTCGACAGCGTGACGTGCTCCGGCCGGATGCCGATCGTCTCGACGCCGTAGCGCTGCGCCTCCGCACCCGTCACGAGATTCATCTTCGGCGAGCCAATGAAGCCGGCGACGAAAGTGTTCTGCGGCGCCGTGTAGAGGTCGAGCGGCGAGCCCACCTGCTCGACCTTGCCGGCGCGCAGGACGACGATCTTGTCGGCCATGGTCATCGCCTCGACCTGGTCGTGGGTCACGTAGACCATCGTCGTCTTCAGCCGCTGGTGCAGTTCGGAGATCTCCAGCCGCATGCCGACCCGCAGCGCCGCATCGAGATTGGAGAGCGGCTCGTCGAAGAGGAACGCCGCCGGCTCGCGCACGATCGCCCGGCCGATGGCGACGCGCTGGCGCTGACCGCCGGACAATTGCCCCGGCCGCCGGTCGATATAGGCGTCGAGATTGAGCGTCTTCGCCGCGTAGTCCACCCGCCGGTCGATCTCCGACTTGTCCATATTGGCCATCTTCAGCGGAAAGGCGATGTTCTTGCGCACGCTCATATGCGGGTAGAGCGCATAGGACTGGAACACCATGGCGAGGCCGCGCCTGGCCGGCGGCAGCTCGGTGGCGTTCTGGCCGTCGATCATGATCTGCCCGGCGGTGACATCCTCCAGCCCGGCGATCAGCCGCAGGAGGGTGGACTTGCCGCAGCCGGACGGGCCGACGAAGACCACGAACTCGCCGTCCTCGATCTTCAGGTCGAGTTCTGGAATGATGACGACGTCGCCGAAGGTCTTGCGAACCTTTTCGAGGTGGATCTGTCCCATGGCGGAAGCTCCTTACTTGACGGCGCCGAAGGTGAGGCCACGCACAAGCTGTTTTTGCGAGAACCATCCGACGATGAGGATTGGCGCGATGGCAAGCATCGAGGCCGCGGAGAGCTTGGCGTAGAAATTGCCCTGCGGGCTGGAGAACGAGGCGATGAAGGCAGTCAGCGGCGCCGCGTTCGAGGTCGTCAGGTTCAGCGTCCAGAACGCTTCGTTCCACGACAGGATGATGTTTAAAAGCACCGTCGAGGCGATGCCCGGCACCGCCATCGGCGCCAGCACCTGGGTGATCTCCTTGCGCAGATTGGCGCCGTCCATGCGGGCCGCCTCGAGGATCTCGCCGGGGATCTCCTTGAAGTAGGTGTAGAGCATCCAGACGATGATCGGCAGGTTGATCAGGAACAGGACGACGATCAGGCCGAGCCGGGAATCCAGAAGGCCGAAACGCACGAACAGCAGGTAGATCGGAATCAGCACGCCGACAGCCGGCAGCATCTTGGTGGACAGCATCCACAGGAGGATGTCCTTGGTCCGCTTGGTCGGCGAGAAGGCCATCGCCCAGGCCGCGGGAATGGCGAAGATCAGCCCCAGCGCCGTCGAGCCGAGCGACAAATAGATCGAGTTCATCATGTAGTGGAGGTAGTTCGACTGGGTCTGGATGGTCCGGTAGTTCTCCAGCGTCCATTCGAAGCCGACGAAGACCGCCGGGGTGGAGATCGCCTGCAGCTCGGTCTTGAACGAGGTCAGGAAGGTCCACAGGATCGGGAAGAAGATCACCAGCCCGACGAACCATGCGAGTACCGACATCGAGATCTTGCGGCTCGTGGTCATGCGACGTGACATCTGGCAGCCCTCCTCAGGCGTCGAGATTCTTGCCGATCAGGCGGACGAGGAAGATCGCGACGATATTGGCAAGGATCACCGCCACGATGCCGCCGGCCGAGGCCGCGCCGATATCGCCGTAGGAGGTCGCCTGCTGCGCCACGAGATAGGTGATGTTGGTCGATTGCGATCCCGGCCCGCCCTGCGTCGTCACCAGGATCTCGGCATAGATCGACAGGAGGAAGATCGTCTGGATGAGGATCACCACGGTGATCGCCCGGCTCATATGCGGCAGGGTGATGTAGAAGAAGATCGACAGCGCCCCCGCCCCGTCCATCTCGGCCGCCTCCTTCTGGTCGGTCGACAGGGACTGCAGGGCGGTCAGGAGGATCAGCGTGGCGAAGGGCAGCCACTGCCAGGCGACGATGATGATGATCGACAGAAGCGGCACGTCGGTCATCCAGTCGATCGGCGTGAAGCCGAGGCCGGTCAGGAACTGGCCGATCACCCCGTAGACCGGGTTCATCATCATGTTCTTCCAGACCAGCGCCGCCACGGTCGGCATGACGAAGAACGGCGCAATCACCAGAAGCCGGACGAAGTTCACCCCGTAGACGTCGTGGTCGAGCAGCAGGGCGACGAGGATGCCGCCGCCCACCGTGATGGCGAGAACGCCGAGCACCAGCACCAGCGTGTTGCCGAGGGCTGCGAGAAAGGTCGGATCGGTAAGGAAGTAGCTGTAGTTCTCGAAGCCGACAAAGGGCTGCGAGAGCGGGTTGTAGAGCGTGTAGTTCAGCGTCGAGAAGTACAGCGTCATCGCCAGCGGCACGATCATCCAGATCAGGAGGACGATCACCGCCGGCGCCATCATCGCGCGGGCCGCGGCTTTGGTGTGCAAGGTGGCCATGACACTCCCCCCTCTGCCGCACCGGGTGATGCGGAGCCTGAAGTTCGAACCCGGTCGCCGGCCACGCGGACGGCGTCACGGCTTTCCTGGCAGGTCGCACGGGCCCGGCGATGGTGTCGGGCCGCGCGTATATTGCAGGGCGGGCCAACGGAGAAATCTGCGGACGCGGTCGGGGCGGTTTCGCGCTCCCGTCATCGCCCGCGAACCGGCGGCCCTGTCGGCAGGGCGGCTCGTTCGGCGGCCGCCCTTGCCCATGATCGTCCGCCGGGCGTCGCGCGCGCCGGGATCAGTTCTTGATGTAACCGCCGCGGGTCATCTCGCGGACCGCGATCGCCTGCGACTGCTGCAGCGCCTGCTCGACGGTCGATGCCCCCGACAGGGCCGCGGCCATCTGCTGGCCGACCGCCGTGCCGAGCCCCTGGAACTCGGGGATCGCGGCGAATTGCAGACCGACATAGGGCTTGTCGTCCGTCATCGACGGATCGGCATTGTTGATCGCCGTCAGGGTTGCGTCCGCGAAGGGCGCAGCCTCGGTGTATTCCGAGTTCTCATAGAGCGAGGTGCGGGTGCCGGGAGGCACGTTGGCCCAGCCTTCCTTCTCGGCGACGAGGGCGAGATATTCCTTGGAGGTCGCCCAGCCGATGAAGGTCTGCGCGGCGTCGGCCTTTTCCGACGATGCCGGGACCGCCAGCGACCAGGCCCACAGCCAGTTGTAGCCGTTGTTCGGGCAGTTCTCGATGCCGCAGGGCGCCGGCGCGAAACCGACCTGATCGGGCACCTGGCTCTGCTTGGGGTCGGTCACGAAGGACGCGGCGACCGAGGCGTCCATCCACATGCCGCATTTGCCCTGGCCGAACAGCGAGAGATTCTCGTTGAAGCCGTTGGAGGCGGCGCCCGGAGGACCGTATTTGTTCATCAGGTCGACATAGAGGGTGATGGCCTTCGTCCAGCCTTCGCCCTCGAATTGCGGCTGCCAGTCGGCATCGAAATAATTCGCGCCGAACGAGCGGGCCATGTTGCCGAGGAAGCCCATATTCTCGCCCCAGCCGGGCTTGCCGCGCAGGCAGAGGCCGTAGACGCCGGCATCCTGATCGGTGATCTTCTCGGCCGCCTCGGCGATGAAGTCCCAGGTCGGCTGCTCGGGCATCTCCAGCCCGGCCTTCTCGAACAGGTCGGTGCGATAGAGCGTCAGCACGCTCTCGGCATAGAAGGGTGCCGCGTAGAGCGTGCCGTCGACCGACAGCGCGTTGCGGATCGCCGGGATCAGATCGTCCGCGTCGTAATCGTCTCCGAGACCGTCCAGCGGCTTCAGCCAGTCCTGCTTGGCCCAGATCGGCACTTCGTAGGTGCCGATGGTCATGACGTCGAACTGGCCGCCATTGGTGGCGATGTCGGTCGTCACGCGCTGGCGCAGGATGTTCTCCTCCAGCGTCACCCAGTCGAGCTTGATATCGGGATGGGCCGCCTCGAATTCCGACGACAGCCCCTGCATGCGGACCATGTCGCTGTTATTGACGGTACCAATCGTCAGGGTTGTCTGGGCATGGGCCGGCGCCTGCCAGGCGAAGGCCGCCAAGGCAGTTGCAGCTGCAAGTACCGTCTTGGTCGTCGAATAGTTCATCTCGGTCCTCCCGGTTCACTCGACTGGCCGTTGACCGGCTCTCTTCCGATTTGCGAACCAGTCTGCCTTGGGAATACCGGAACGGCAATACGTCCATCGCCGATGAGTTGGCCGCCGCGGGCGGCGCAGTTTGGCGCAACCGCAAGATGGTATCGTTTGAAACGGCATCGTCCGTCGACCTTACGGCTGGCATCGGCCTCGGTCGGAACGCCTGCGAGGCGACGGTGACGTTGTGGGACGCAGCCCCGGTTCGCGGTCAGCCCGCAAAGGCAAACTCGCCGGCGGCCTCCCATGGCCCTCCCCGGTAATGCCACAGCAGCAGGCCGGTGGCCGTCACCTCGAACGGCTCGAACGCCGCCGACATCGCGGCATGAAGCGCCCTGGCTTCGGCAGCCCGGACCTTGTTCTGGATCGTGACATGCGGGCGAAAGCCCTGCGCGTCCTGCCGTGTCAGATGCCCGGACCAGAGCCGTGCGAGATCCTGCCGGAGCCCGGCCAGGGCGGGGCTGTCGATGGCATAGGCCGTGCCCTGCCCGAGGAACCGCAGCGACGTCACAGGCATTGCAAAGGCCGGTCGCTCCGCCGCCTGCGCGGCAAGCACATCGCAGATCTCCCGGTATTGTCCGCCCGGCAGATGATGGAACAGGGTGAGATGCGCCGGGATCAGATTGCGCTCCGGCGGAAAATGCTGCCGCCGCTCCCGGTCGAAACGCGCAAAGCTCGCCGCATCGAAGCGCAGTGTCAGGATCAGCGGCGCGTCATCCATGGCGTCGATCGTCACAACGCATGGCGGGTCGTGCCGCGAAAGGCCCGCAGCCCTGCCCACCAAGACGGTGGCGGCACCCGGCTTCGCTACCCGTCGCCAAGGCTCTCATACCATTCGGCATAGGCGGTCCCCGCCACCATCCGCCGATTGAGGTCGGGCGCGCCGTCCGTCCACCAGACGGGCCCGCGTTCGCCGAGGCTCGTCTTCGCCGCGTCCACGCGTTGGCGCGCCTCCGCCTTCAGGGCGGCATCGTCCTTGGCGTCGCGGACCGCACGCCGGGCAGACATCAGTTCGTTGACGAGATGCTGGCGCCGTTCGGGATCGAGCGACGGGTCGCTCGATCGCCAGAGCCGGCCCCGCACGACGAAATAGCGTCCGTCCGGCGTGGTCGGATACGTCTTGCCCGATGCCGCGGCGGCCTTGCCGTTCTGCGCCATTACGACACCACGGGCAGGTGCCGGACACACCGCCGGCTGCCGATGGCAGCCCTCCGCGCCTCGCGATCCGGCATGGTCGGGTGCCTAGTTGCGCACGGGTGCATGGGCCGAGCCCTGCGCCGTCACTGAGCGGTCGATCCGCTCGCGATCCAGCACGCCGGAGGCGCGCAGCTCCGCCTTCAGCTTGTCGATCGGCGGGGCGTAGAGAAACCCGAAGGAGACGCAATGGTCGCGCCCCTCCACCGCGTGGTGAAGCCGGTGGGCCTGCACGAGGCGCTTGGCATAGCCGCGATGCGGCACGTAGCGGAACGGCCAGCGCTGGTGCACCAGCCCGTCATGGGCGACGAAATAGAGAAGCCCGTAGAGCGTGATGCCCCATGCGATCGCAAGGAGAACGGGCGAAAGCGCCTGTCCGACGAAGAACAGGGCGACGGCCATGAGGCTGAAGACGACGGCGTAGAGGTCGTTCTTCTCGAAGAAGCCTTCGGTCTCCTCGTGGTGGGATTTGTGCCAGCCCCATCCGCTGCGCCCGTGCATGACGAATTTGTGCATCGCCCAGGCAAACGCTTCCATCGCGGCCACGGTGGCGATCACGATCAGGGCGTAGAGGAGAATCTCGAAAAACATGGCGGCTCTGCAGGTTGCGGGCTCGCGCTCTGGCGCGCGCCCATGCTGTCAATATGGCGAGGAGGTACCGTGCTGCCAAGCACCGGCCGGACGCGTAAAAACCGCGCAAGGGCGATGGCGCGGACGGCTCAGACGGCGCCCAGCACCCTCAGCGTGCCGAGCACCAGACCGTCATGGATCGACACGACCAGCGCGATCTCGACCATTACGGCCGCCAGCAGCGTGGCGCGCCAGCCCAGCAGCCGGGCGATGAAGAAGCCGAGGGTCACGCAGGCCGTATCGCTCAGCGAATTGACGATACTATCGCCGGCATAGGCTCCGGGCTGGCTCGTTTCGTTGAACAGCCGGACGACCGGCGGCGTGTTCTCGACGATCTCCCAGACAACGCTTCCCAGAACGACGACCACCAGCTTGGAGCGAGCCGGCCATCCGGGCTTGAGCCCGTCGACGAAGACATAGAGTCCCGCCCCGAACAGGACATGCATGAAGGAATAGGGGTCGGTCAGATGCTGGGAATTCGCCACCAGCTCGAAGCTCGATGACCAGAGGCGCAAGGGCTCCTGCACCGGCACCAGCGGACGCCCGAACAGCCAGAGGGACAGCGCCGCGAGGGCGTTGGCGGCAAGGCAGAGCAGCACGCAGAGCGCAAGCGATGGCCGGCCCGCACCTCCGGGTCCGGTGGTGGCGAGCGCATCGAGCGAACTGTCTCTGGCATTCGGATAGGCGAGTTTCATGCCTGCCTGGATATGGGAGGTTCGGCGCAATGGTCACGCCCGATGCGACAGTGTCGCATTCAAGGACGCGTCATTCTCCGGATCTCGGCTGCGAGGCCGCCTTGTACCTCCCGTGATCGGCTGGGAGGCGCACCCCGGCCCGAGTCCCGCAGCAAGGGCGAAACGCCGCAGTCCGCTTTCCATGGACGACCGGATGTTTAGCTTTGCCCCGATGAACGATGTCGCCATCCCGGCCGGACAGGCCCCCTCCTCCGCGCGCACGCGCAAACCGGTGCTGCGACCGTTCCAGGCGGCGATCGGCCTGACGCTGGCGGGCTGCGTTCTGGCGGCATGGATCGCCATCCATGTCGGCGCGGTGTTCTTTCTCGATGTCGGATGGCGGACGCTGCCCCTCGTGCCCGTCCTCATCGCCGTGCAGTGCTGGCTGACCGTCGGGCTCTTCATCGTCGCGCATGACGCCATGCACGGCTCGCTCGCTCCCGGATGGCCGCGCCTGAACGCCGCCATCGGCGCCTTCATCCTGACGATCTATGCCGGCTTTGCCTGGCGCCGGGTCCGGGGCGCGCATATGGCCCATCACGACGCGCCGGGCACGGCCAACGATCCGGATTTCTTCGTCGAAGAGCCCGACCGCTTCTGGCCCTGGTTCCGCGCCTTCTTCCTGCGCTATTTCGGCCGGCGCTCGATCCTGTTCGTGTGCACAGTGGTCGCCGTCTACATCCTGGTCCTGGGTGCGCCCGTGCTCAACGTCGTCCTGTTCTACGGGCTTCCGTCCCTGCTCTCGTCGCTGCAGCTCTTCTATTTCGGCACGTTCCGTCCGCACCGGCACGAAGAGGACGGTTTCGTCGACGCGCACAATGCGCGCTCCAACGAGTTCGGCTACATCGCCTCGCTGCTGTCCTGCTTCCATTTCGGCTACCACCACGAGCACCATACCGAACCCTGGGTGCCGTGGTGGGGGCTGCCCAGCCAATGGCGGCAGCGCCAGACGTCCTGAGGCCGGCCCGGCAGACGTGCCCTGCCGATGCAGTGATGGCCAGCGTCAGCCGGCGGGTCGATACCGGTCGGTGTCGAGCCTTGGCAGGAACCAGGCCAGGAGCCCCGCCAGCGGCAGGAACGAGCAGATGCGGTAGACGGTCTCGATGCCGTAGCTGTCGGCAAGGCCGCCGAGGATCGCCGCGGCGATGCCGCCCAGGCCGAAGTTCAATCCGTAGAACAGGCCGCCGATGAGGCCGATCCGGTTGGGCAGCAACTCCATGGCGTAGATCAGGATCGAGGCGAAGGCGCTGGCCATGACGAGGTTGATCGCGATGGTCAGGACGCCCGTCCAGAACAGGTCGGCATAGGGCAACAGCAGGGTGAGAGGCAGCGGCCCGAGCACCGAGATCCAGATGATCCGGTAGCGGCCGATGCGGTCGCCGACGATCCCGCCGATCAGCGCGCCCGCGGCGGCCGAGATCAGGAAGATGAACAGCATCATCTGCGACTGCGGGATCGACAGGCCGAACCGCTCGATCAGGTAGAAGGTGTAGAACGACCGGAAACTCTCCGCATAGGCGTTCTTGGAGAACATCAGCAGCGTCAGCACCGTCAGGCCGATGGCGATCGTCGCCGTGCCATGCCGCGGCAGGTCGGCCTGCTGGCTGGCCAGCGACGCGCGCAATTCGGAGAAATGCCGGCTGATCGTCGCCTGCTGCCGGCCGATCCAGGTCAGGAGCAGCATGGCCGTCAGCGCCGCGGCGGTGAACCAGGCAAGGCTCGGCTGCCCCAGAGGCACGATGATCAGCGCGGCGAAGACCGGGCCGAGGGCACCGCCCGCCTGCCCGCCGACCTGGAAGATGCCCTGTGCCAGCCCCTGCCGGCCGCCGGCCGCATAGCGGGCCATGCGCGTCGCTTCCGGGTGGAAGATCGAGGAGCCGATGCCGATCAGCGCCACGGCGAAGAGAATGGCTCCGTAGCTCGTCGCGAAGGCGAGGCCGAGCAGGCCCGACAGGGTGAACATCATCCCCATGACCGGCGAATAGGGCGCCGGTCGGCGGTCCGTATAGAAGCCGACCAGCGGCTGCAGCAGCGATCCGGCGATCTGGAAGGTCAGCGTGATCATGCCGATCTGCCAGAAATCAAGCCCGTAGCTGCGCTGGATGATCGGGTAGATGGCCGGGATCAGCGACTGCATGAGGTCGTTGAGGAGATGCGCGACACCCAGAACGACCAGAACGCCCGTGTAGGTCCGGGGCTTCAGGGACATGGCAGGAGCGGTGTTCATTCGGGCAATCCGTCATTCGCCGACGCAGGCCGCAACGATTACAGCAAACGGCGGCGGCAGACAGTATCAGATCGTATGCTCCCCTGAATATCGCCGGGGGGTGAGAAATCCCGGCCCGGCTTACGCTTCGTCCGATCCCTCGGCCGCCGGCATCGCTGCCGCCAGGCGATCCAGCAGATCGTTCGCGTGCGCCAGCGGGTCGGCTTCGTCGTCCTCGGGCGCCGGGAAGATCAGCCGGCTCTTCGACCATTCGGCATCGTCGAGCCGGTCTTCGATCCCGGCATCCTGCAGCGCCGCAGACATTGCCGGCGTAAAGCTCAACGCCGTCGCCTTCGGGCCATGGTCGAGCTTCGCGACCCCGGCCGCGCGGCAGCGAAGCCGGAGCTCCGCGAGCCCGAAATGGGTCAGGAGCGTTGCCGGCATCGGCCCGAACCGGTCCACGATCTCCACCCGCAACGCGTCGAGCGTCGCCGCGTCCGAGACCCGTTCGAGCAGCAGCGCCAGCTCGATCCGCATATCCGGTTCGGGAACGTAGTCGGACGGGATCGTCGCCGGCAGCCCAAGGGAAATCACCGGCCGGACATCGTCCGGCTCCGGCCGGCCCTGCGCAAGCGCGACGGCGCGTTCCAGGATCTTGCGATACAGCCCGATGCCGATCGTCTGGACGTGACCGGCCTGCTCGTCGCCCAGGAGTTCGCCCGTCCCGCGCAGATCGAGGTCGCGCGCGGCGATGTCGAAGCCTGCACCGAGCGTGCTGAATTCCTCCAGTGCCTCGAGCCGGCTTCGGGCGTGCTCGCCGAGCTCCCTGCCAGCTTCGGTGGTCAGGAGGACGTGGCCGCGGCGGGCGCCCCGGCCGACCCGGCCGCGCAACTGGTGCAGTTCGGCCAGACCGAAGCGGTCGGCATGGCACACCACCATGGTGTTGGCATTGGCGACATCGAGCCCGCTTTCCACGATGGCCGTCGCCAGAAGAATGTCGTGCTCGCCATGGGCGAAGGCCAGCATCGCGTCCTCCACCTCGTCGGGCTTCATCTTGCCGTGCAGCGTGACCGTCGTCTGCTCCGGCACCAGCGCCTGCAGCTTCGCCGCCATCGGCTCGAGATCCTCGATGCGCGGGCAGACGACGAAGCTCTGCCCACCGCGCGCGCGCTCCGCCGCCAGGGCGTCGCGAACGGCGGCGTCGTCGAACGGCCCGACCCGCGTCTTCACCGGGCTTCGCCGGTTGGGCGGGGTCGCGATGATGCTGAGATCGCTCAGCCCGACGAAACCGGACTGGAGGGTGCGCGGAATGGGCGTCGCCGTCATCGTGAGAATATGGACGCCGTCGGCCAGCCCACGCATGGCGGTCTTCTGCTCGCTGCCGAAGCGCTGTTCCTCGTCGATGATCACCAGCGCCAGATCGTCGAAGGCGAGATCATCGGCGAGGATGGCGTGGGTCCCGACGATGATCTTCGCGGTCCCGTCCTGCATGGCGGCCTTGGCGGCATCGGCCTCGTCCTTGCCGACGAGGCGCGACAGCCGGACGATCTCGACGCCCTGAGCACCGAAGCGGACAGAAAACTCGCGAAAATGCTGCTGGGCCAGAACCGTCGTCGGCGCGATCACCGCAACCTGCCTGCCGGAGAACACCGCGGCGGCGGCGGCGCGCAGCGCCACCTCGGTCTTGCCGTAGCCGACATCGCCGCAGACCAGACGGTCCATCGGACGGCCGGAGGCCAGATTGTCGAGCACGTCCAGGCACGCATTGTTCTGGTCCGCCGTCAGTTCGTAGGCGAAGCGCGCACAGAACCGCTCGAAGGAGACCCGGTCGGGCACGATCTTCGGCGCCTTCGCCTCGGCCTTTTCCTTCAGCCGTTCGACCATGCGGTCGGCGGTCACCGAAATCGCCCCGAAGATCTCGTCACGGCGCTTCTGCCACGTCCGGCCCTTCAGATCGTCGAGCGTCACGTCGGTGGAGGCACCGCCATAGCGCCAGACCGCGCCGATGTCGGACATTGGCACCAGCAGCGCCTCGTCATTGCGGTAGCGCAGGCTCAGGGCCTCGCCTTCCGGATCGCCGCCATTGCCGTTCGGATCGATGGGCACGAGGCCGTCGAGAACCGCGACCCCGTGTTCGATATGAACGACCCGGTCGCCGGTCAGGAAGGTATCGACCTGCGGCGCGAACCCGTCCGACGGGCCGGCGACCGCGGCAGCTGCCTTCTGGCCTTCGAGGTTGCGGAGGCTGATGACGGCGACACCGCTTTCGGCGGCGACGAACCCTTCCGTGATCGGTGCGTCGAAGAGCAGCAGCGACGACGGCGCGGCGTTGCAGATGGCATCCCAGTCCGCGGCCGGCTCGAAGGCGCCGTCGAGCGCCGTGCCGGCCTTGCGGGCGGCCGATCGCATGACGCGGCCGTCCGGCCCCGCCAGAACGATGCGGTAGCCGTCGTCACGCAGCGGCGTCACGAAGGAGGCCAGTGCCTTGTAGGGCTGGCGCTCCGTCGCGAAGACCGGCACGGAATAATCCGCCTCCAAATCGTCGACGAGCGCCGTCACCCGCTCCGCGACGAGCGTGTCCCATGTCTCGCGATCCAGATGATCGGCGTGAACGGCGTGCCGGTGCGGATCGTCCGCATCGATCCGCTGCAGGGCATCGAAGACCTCGTCGGCGCGGATCTCGGCGCCGGTCTCCAGCACCATGTCCGCATCCTGCAGATAGTCGAAGACCGTCTCAGCCCGTTCGTATTGCCGGCAGAGGAACCGTTCGCTGTCGGCCGCGCCGGTCTGGAGCGTTTCGCCATCGATTTCCTGCCGGCCCGTGGCGCCGTCGTCGGCTCCGACGATCTCGCTGGCGGGATCGACGATGAGGCAGTCGGTTTCGGTGACGGATCGCTGGCTGACCGGATCATAGGAGCGGATCGCGGTCACCACCCCGTCCTCATGCTCGATCCGGCACGGCCGCGGCGCCGCGGCAGGGAAGATCTCCAGCACCTTGCCGCGAAACGCCGCCTCGCCCGGCTCGTCGACCCGGTCATCGAGCCAGTAGCCGAGATGCTGCAGCTTCGCCTGGAGGGCCGTCTGGTCGAGCGTCTCGCCGACCCGGATTTCCAGATGCAGCCCCTCCCAGACCGACTTCGGCGGCACCTTGCGGATCAGCGCCGCCGGGGTGGTGATCAGGACGGAGGGACGCTTCTCCTCGTCGAGAAGCCAGCGCAGCATCGCCATCCTGTTGCCGGCGGTCGCCACCGTCACCGGCAGGCCGTCGCCCGGAAACCCGTCCGGCGCGTCGAGCTCGCAGACCGAGCCGGGACCCGCCAGAATGCTGGCCAGGGCGAAGATGTCGTGCCGGCGCCGGCCGGTCTCGGCGATGTAGATCAGCGGGCGCCGGTCGTCCGAGACCCGCCTTGCGATCATGGCGGCGACGACCCCGATGGGATGCAGCGGGAAGACCCGTTTGTTCCCGCTCCTGCGATCCTGGCTCGTCGTCGAATGATGCATGTCCCGCCCTTTGAAAAATCCGCACCATCGAACGGGCGGGAGGGCAAAACGATCCGCGACATATTGCTCCGAATGATGGACCGCGCGAACGGCGTGCCGATCGATTGGCAGTCGGCGCAGCCGTGGGGAGGCTGGGTAAAAGCGTCGAAGCAACCGTCCTCAGAGCGAGGCGATGGCCAGATCCTGCGCGATGCGGTCGAGCTCGCCCCGCAACGCCGGGTGCAGGGCGATGCCGTCGGCCACGCGCTGCGTGCGCGCCGCCTCGCGTCCGTCGCCGGGCACGCGAACCGCCGGATAGCCCGGCAGCGGCGTGGAGGCGCGCATCTCGGCAAAGACGCGGTTCGCCGTCGCGGTGAAGTCGCCAAGGTCGCCGAAGGCCGCAATGTCGATGGCTGCGACGAACTGGCCCGTATTGGTCGGGCTCTCGGTGTCCTTGGTGAAATCCACCACGTCCCCCCCGAAGGCGGCACCGTTCAGGACGCCCGCCAGAAGCCCTATGACCATGGCGAGACCGTAGCCCTTGGGTCCGCCGATCGGCAGGAGGAACCCCTCGTCCTTCCGGTTCGGGTCGGTCAGGGGCTTGCCGTCGCGGCCGACCATCCAGCCCTCGGGCATCGGCTCGCCCTTCTGGGCAAGGGTCTTGATCTTGCCCATCGCGGCGACGGTGGTCGCCATGTCCAGAACGAAGGGGTCCGCCCCGCCCGGCGTGGCGAAGGCGATGGGGTTGGTGCCGAGAAGCAGGTCGGTACCGCCATAGGGCGCGACGTGGTTGGCGCTGCCGACGGCGGCGCAGATGCCGATCATCCCGGCCTTTGCCTGGGGGCGCACATAGAGGGCGGCGGGCCCGGCATGGTTGCCGCCGCGCACGCCCACCCAGCCGATCCCCGCCTGTCGCGCCTTGGTAATCGCCATGTCGCAGGCCTGCGCCATCGCCAGCTGGCCGAGGCCGTTGTCACCATCGATCAGCGCCGTGGCGACGGTCTCGCGCAGGACATGCGGGTTCGCGGCCGGGTTGCAGCCGCCGTCCCGCAGGCGGTTCACATACTGGCGCAGACGGAACAGGCCATGGGTGTCGTAGCCGAGAAGATCCGCCTCGACCATCAGCTCGGCCACCGAGCGGGCATCCGCTTCGGGAACCCGGAGGCTGGTGAAGGCACGGGCGGCGAAATCCGCCAGCGCCGCCCCCGAAACAGGTGCCCCGGTCACGCCCTAGCCCTCCGTGACGGTCGAGACACGTTCCTTGTGCCAGAACACGAAGCGGCGCTGGACCCAGCTCACGAAGGCGAAGAGGCCGAGCCCCACGAAGGACAGGTAGAAGATCAGCGAGAACACCCGCGGCGTGTTCAACTGGCTGGCCGCGATGCGGATCAGCTCGCCGAACCCCTTGCCGCCGCCGAGAAACTCGGCGGTGATCGCCCCCGCCATCACGCCGACCGAGCCGATCTTCAGGCCGGTGAAGATCTGCGGCAGTGCCATCGGCAGCTTCATCTTGGTCAGCGCCTGCCAGCGGGTGGCGCCCATCGTCTTGAACAGGTTGCGGCTGTTGGTGTCGGCGGCATGCAGCCCGGCCGCGGTTCCCACCACGATGGGGAAGGTCGCGATGAAGGCACCCAGCGCCACCTTGCTGTCGATGTCGAAGCCGAGCCAGGCGACGAAGAGCGGCGCGAAGGCGACCTTGGGCATGGTGTCGATGGCCACGAGATAAGGCATGATCGCCCGCTCCCCGAAAGCCGTCTCGCCGACGATCACGCCGAGGCTGAAGCCGATCGCGATGGCGAGGAGGAAGCCGTAGAACACCTCCTTCAGCGTGATCCAGAGCGCCGGCAGCATGTAGCCGCCGGTCAGGATGTTCTTGCCGACGAAGATCATGTCGGCCAGCGTCTCGCCGGGCGTCGGCAGGATGATCGGGCTGACCAGACCGAAACGGGTGATGAGGTCCCAGACCAGCACGAAGACCCCGAACACGAACAGCATCTGGATGCTGCGCGGCACGCTGTCCAGCCAGCCGACATGGACCGTCCAGACCGTATCGTCTTCTGCCGTCGGCGCCCGGTCGGCGATCCGTTCGAGACCCGTCATATGAATGCCTCCTTGTCCAGACGGCTCCGGATATGTTCGACGATCTCGCCGAATTTCGGCGTCGTCATCATGTCGAGCGTGCGGGGACGGGGCAGGTCGATCTCGACCACTTCGGCAATTCGGCCGGGGCGCGGCTTCATCACATAGACCACGTCCGACAGGATCACCGCTTCCTGGATCGAGTGGGTGACCAGGAAGGCGGTCGCGTTGCGCGACATGCAGATGCGCTGCAGCTCCATGTTCATGAAGTCGCGGGTCAGTTCGTCCAGCGCACTGAACGGCTCGTCGAGCAGCAACACGGCCGGCTCGGTGATCAGCATCCGGCAGATCGAGGCGCGCTGCGCCATGCCGCCGGACAGATCGCCCGGATAGGAATTCTCGAACCCCTTCAGGCCGACCAGTTCGAGGAGTTCGCGGGCCGGCTCCTGCGCGGCCTTGGCCGCCGCCCGTCCGTCACGGATCTCGATCGGCAGCACGATGTTCTGCAGCGTGGTGCGCCAGGGAAACAGCGTCGCCTGCTGGAACATCATGCCGATGTCGCGGCGTGGGCCGGTCACGGGGCGGTCCTGGAGAACCACCCGCCCCGTGGATGGCGGGATCAGCCCCGACATGATCTTCAGCAAGGTCGACTTGCCGCAACCACTGGACCCGATCACGGCCGAGAAACTGCCCCGGGTCAGGGTCAGATTGACCCCTTCCAGTGCCGTGATCGCATTGCGGGCGTAGGTCTTGCCCACGTTTCGGAGCTGATAGACGAGCTCGCTATGGCTCTCCGTCGGCTCGATCAGGGTTGCGGCAGCCTGCATTACTGTGCGCTCCCGTTGACCTTCATCGTGAAGTCATTGGTGTACGCTTCGGTCAGGTCGGCCAGCGGCTCGGCCATTTCACCACCGGTGACCTGGACCTCCTGCCATTCTTCCCAGACTTCGGGCGGCTGGTAACCGAGGCCCTTGGACTGGTCGACCGGGACGGTCTTGCTGCGCACCGCATCGAACAGGGCCGCGGCGAAGTCGCGATCCTCGCTCTCCTGCGGATTGCCGGCCGCCATGTGCTCCAGCACCTTGTCGCGATTGGCATCGTCGAGGGCGAAGACATGCCCCTTGTGGATCGCCCGCACGAACTTCTCGACCAGCTCCGGATCGTCGCGGATCAGCTCGCCGGTCGTGGCGAAGCCGTTGCCGAAGAAGCGCGCATATTCCGACGGCGTGATGTCGCGCACCGCCTGCCCGCGCTGGTTCAGGATCGCGGCATCCGCGGTCGAGGACGAATAGGCGGCAATGGCATCCTGCGAAAAGGCCGCGACGGCCGGGCCGCCATCGCCGACGGTCAGGAAGGTGTAGTCAGTGCCTTCGGTCAGGCCCGAACCCGACAGTACGTTGCGGGCAAATCCGACCTCGGCCCCGTCCGCGGTGCCGGTGCCGACGACCTTGCCCTTCAGCTCTTCCGGAGCCTGGATCTCGCTGGCTTCCGGCACGACGATGCCGAAATTGGACCGGGCGGCGAAATTGTAGATGAACACGACGTCGACGCCGCGGCTGCGGGCGGCGAGGACCGGTCCCGGACCCGGCCGGCCGAACTGGGCCTGGCCCGAGGACAGGGCCTGCAGGACGGCGCCGGAGCCGTTGATCGCCTCGACCGAGACGTCGAGACCTTCCTCCGCGAAATATCCTTCGCCGATGGCGACGAACACGTTGAACGAGTTGATGGCGGAGGGGCTGGGCTGGACGAAGGTGACCTTCGTCATGTCCTGTGCGGATGCGGGCCCTGCCATGGCCAGCGGTGTCGCCGCCATGGCCCCGGCCAAGAGCGCTGTGAAGATTCGTCTGTTCAGCATGTCATTCCTCCCAGAATGTTAGATGCGCAGTCTCCTACCTCCAGCTCTGTCGGCCGGTTGGTTCATGCAGGGCGGACCGTGTTGGTCAGACGCCCGATTCCATCGATTTCGCAGACCACCTCGTCGCCATCCGTCAGGAAGCGGGGCGGCTCCATCGCATAGCCGACGCCCGACGGGGTGCCGGTCGCCAGGACATCGCCCGGCTCCAGCGTCAACCCTTCCGAGAGCGACGCGATCAGCGCGGGAATGTCGAAGATCATCTGCGCCGTCGTGCTGTCCTGGCGGCGCTCGCCATTCACGAACAGCCGCAGGCCGGTGTTCTGCGGGTCGGGAAATGCGTCCTTCGTCACCACCACCGGCCCCATCGGGCAGGACCCGTCGAGCCCCTTCCCCTTGAAGTACTGCCCGCCATGGCGGCGCTGCACGTCGCGCGCGGTGACGTCGTTGAGGATGGTGTAGCCGAAGACATGCGCATAGGCGTCGTCCCTGGCGATGTCGCGGCCCGCCTTGCCGATGATGACCGCAAGCTCGACCTCGTAGTCGATATGGGTCGAGACATGGGGAAACAGCGGAATGGTCGCGCCCTCCCCGATCACCGCCGTCCTCGGCTTGGTGAAGAAGACCGGCACTTCGGTGACGTTCACGACGGCGTTCTGCGCCCGGGCGCCCTCGGCGATATGCTCGGCGTAATTGCGCCCGACGCAGAAGACGTTCTTTTCCGGACGCGGCAGCGGCGCGAGGAGGTCCGCATCGCCCGGCGCAACGATCAGGGCGCCAAGCGCCGCCTCGCCGGCCTCGGCCGCGGAAACCAGCCTGGCCAATGCCGCCAGCGTCGCATCCCCGCCCTCGATCAGCGCCTGGAGGCGCCCGTCCAGCAGCGCAGGCTCGCTCGATCCCGCCGCCGCGGCGGCCGCCGCCACCGGCAGATACCCTCCGGCAGGCATCTCCACCGCGCAGGCCGGTCCCGAAGAGAGCTTGATCGTAGCAAGACGCATTGGTTCAGATGTCCATCGTTTTGAAGGCGTACAGGCAGTTGGCGATGTCACGATGCCGGACAGGCGACCACCGGACGAAAAGGCGCCATGTCACGGCGAATACACAGCAATTACAGTGCGCCGGACCCTGTTGGCCGGCCCGGCGGGCGTCTGACTTGACGAAGCGATGCTAGCAGGTTTTCTGGCGCCGGATAGTTTTCGCATTTAACCAATGCGACAATTGGTCTAGCATCGCGCCATGATCACCGTGTCCCTGGCCGAGCAGATCAAGCAGTACATCGCCGAGCGGCGCTTCCGTCACAACGAACGGCTGCCGCCGGAGCGCGAGCTGAGCCGGGAGTTCGGCGTCACGCGCGGCGAGCTGCGCAAGGCCCTGGCCGAACTGGAAAGCGACGGCCTGATCTGGCGGCATGTCGGCCGCGGCACCTTCATCGGCGCGCGGTCCGTCCTGAACCTCGCCGACATGGCCTATCTGGGTGAACTGGCGAGCCCGGCCCAGGTGATCGCCGCGCGCCTCGCGGTCGAGCCGGAACTGGCGCGGCTTGCGGCGGTCCACGGGACACGGTCGGATTTCGAGGAAATCGATGCCTGCCGGGTCCGCTGTCGTACAGCTTCGGACTGGCGCAGCTACGAGGCATGGGACAACAAACTCCACCACGCCGTCGCCAAGGCGACCCACAACAAGCTGCTGATCCACCTGTTCGACATGTTGAACGTTGTGCGGCGGTCCACGGTCTGGGGGCAGCCGCGCACGACCAGCCTGCCGTCCCGCGACCACAAGAGTTTCCCGGAACACGACGCGATCTGCGCGGCCATCGAGGCCCGGGATGCCAATGGCGCCGCGCAGTGCATGCGCGCCCATCTCGATTCCGTGCGCGACCGGGTGCTGCCGGCCATTTCGGGCCGACAGCCGGTCTGAGCGATGATCAGACGACGGTGACTTTCAGATCGCCGACGCCGGCGACATGGCATTCCATGACGTCGCCCTTGACCACGGCGCCGACGCCCGAGGGCGTGCCGGTCATGATGACGTCGCCGGCCGCGAGCTCGAAATAGTCCGACAGGTAGGAGATCATCTCGGGCACCTTCCAGATCATCTGGTTGAGGTCCCCGGTCTGCTTCGCTTCGCCATTCACCTTGAGCTCGACCAGGCCGGACGCGGGATGCCCGACCTCCGACACCGGGCGCAGGGCGCTGACCGGGGCCGATGCCTCGAACGCCTTGCCGATTTCCCAGGGGCGGCCCATCTTCTTGGCCTCGCCCTGCAGGTCGCGCCGCGTCATGTCGAGGCCAACGCCATAGCCCCAGACGTGATCGAGCGCCGCATCCACCGGGATGTTCACGCCGCCAGACTTCAGTGCCACGACCATTTCGATCTCGTGGTGCACGTCCTCGGACTTGGGCGGATACGGGAAACTGTCGCCGACCGTCAGATTGTTCGGGTTCTTCTGGAAGAAGAACGGCGGCTCCCGGTCCGGATCATGCCCCATCTCGATGGCATGGGCAGCGTAGTTGCGGCCGATGCAATAGACGCGGCGAACGGGGAACTCCGCGTCCGA
This sequence comes from Aurantimonas sp. NFXS3, assembly GCF_049132005.1. NCBI lineage: Bacteria > Pseudomonadati > Pseudomonadota > Alphaproteobacteria > Hyphomicrobiales > Aurantimonadaceae > Aurantimonas > Aurantimonas sp. NFXS3. The sequence goes on along the minus strand of NZ_JAGDDZ010000001.1, from coordinate 202,354 downwards.
CCCTTCGATCGGAAGGGTGACGACCGGGGACGGATTGATCGCGTAGTTCGGCATGAAGACGGCTCTCCTTGAAGCAACGATGTCCTTGCATCCCAGATTCCACCCGGCTAATCAATCGAAATCAATCCGCGTTTAGCGAACCAATAGAGACCGTTTTGGCCATGCTCGACGATTCCAGCCCGCCGGCACAGCGTGCGGATGCCCCGGATGCGCAATTGTCGGGCCAGTCGGCACTGGCGCAATTGCGCGCCTTCATCGCCGACCGCAGGCTGCAGCCGGGCCAGCGCCTGCCGCCCGAACGCGTCCTGTGTGTCGAACTCGGACTGAAGCGCAGCGATCTGCGCCAGGCGCTGGGCGTGCTGGAGCAGGAAAACCGGCTGTGGCGGCATGTCGGCAAGGGCACCTTCCTGACCGATCAGGAGCCCGATGACGCTGCCGGCCCCTTCGACCAGCTGGCCCGCAAGGTCAGCCCCGCCGACGTGATGCGCGCCAGGGCGGCGTTGGAGCCGGCGATCGCCCGCGACGCGGCGCTGCACGCCTCGGCCTCGGCAATCGGCCGGCTGCAACTGACCACGGACCGCACGCGGCAGGCCGCGACATGGCGGGAATACGAGGCGCTGGACAACGAGTTTCACCGCCAGATCGCCGAGGCCAGCGGCTCGACCACGCTTCTGGCGCTGTTCGACCAGCTGAACACCCTGCGGCGCATGGTGTCCTGGGGCCGCGTGGTGCGCGAAGGCCCGCGTCCGCCCGCCGAGCACGGCAGTTTTGCCGAACACGACCGCGTCGTCGACGCCATTGCCCAGCGCAGCCCCGACGCCGCCCAGAACGCCATGCGCACCCATCTGCGCTCCGTCGAAGACCGCCTGCTGCGCTAGCCGATCGGAGCCGGCGCAGCCCAGGCGCTCAGATCAGGAATGCCTCATGCGTGGAGGGGTGGAACAGCTCTTCCGGCGTCAGCTGGCGGCTCGACAGACCCTGGGCGTGGTGCTGCTGCAGGAAGGCATCGAGCGTCGGCCGATTGGCAGCGATGCCGTAGGACCAGAAATCCTCGCCCATCAGGTCGCGCGCCCGCGCCAGTTGCTCCTCCACGAAGGGCAACGTCACCTTGGTGGCCGAGGTGTCAGCCAGCTGCACCAGCGCCAGTGCCTTCGCCTCGGTCATCGCCTTGAGCACCGCGCCCGGCAGCCAGGGATGCGCGTCGGCAAGTTCCTTGCGGACCCCGACAATGTGCATGATCGGGAAGATCTGCGTGCGCTCGTACCAGTCCATCGCCGCGGCGGTGGGATCCGGGAACAGCCAGCCGACATTGTTCTCGGCCCCATGGCATGACGGCATGCGCGGCGTGATGATCGCCTCGATCTCGCCGTCGAGCAGCAGCTGCGACAGCGACTTGTCCTCCGGCGCCGTTTCGATGCGGATCGCATCCGGCAGCTTCAGCGCGATCTTTTCCGGCCGCCCCGGCTGCTCCAGCCCGCCGCGCACCCAGGTCACGTCCTCCGGCTCGACGCCATGTTCCTGCAGAATGGCGCGCACCCAGACATTGGCGGTGAGCTGATATTCGGCGACGCCGATGCGCTTGCCCTTGAGGTCGGCGGGAGACTTGATCCGGTCGGTGCGGACGTAAAGCGAGGTGTGGCGGAAGGCGCGGGAGAGGAACGCCGGCACACCGACATAGGGGCAGTCATCATTCGCCGTCTTCACCGTGAAGCTCGACAGCGACAATTCGCAGATGTCGAATTCGGCGTGGCGGAAGGCGCGGAAGAAGATCTCTTCGGGCGACAGCACCATGCAGGTCGGCTCGACGCCGTCGATCTGGACGCGGCCGTCGACGATGGGCCGGGCGCGATCGTAGTCGCCGACGGCGACGGACAGGTTCAGCTTGGACATGCGGGGATTCCTCCTGTTGTTTCCGGATTGTGCTGGGGAATGGCGCAGGTGCGGCCGCTTGCGTTCGCGCGTCGCATCGGCTCCCCTGCCGCGCCATGGGACGGAGAGGCGGGCAGATGAACAAGGCAGTGCTGATCGACGAACTGGTTCTGGCGAACCGCATCCTCGCGCATGAAGGCGTGCTCGACGCGTTCGGCCATGTCAGCGTGCGCGATCCCGACGACGCGAACGCTTTCTATCTCTCCTGCTCGCGCAGCCCGGGCCTCGTCGCGGCCGGCGACATCATGCGCTTCGATCTCGACGGCAAAATCCTGGAGGGCGACGGCAAGCCCTATCTGGAGCGGGTGATCCACGGCGCGATCCTGAAGGCCCGGCCCGATGTCGCCTCGGTCGTCCACCATCACGCGCCATCGGTGCTGCCCTTCGCGCTGGTGGAGACAAGGCTCAGGCCGGTCTTCCATCTCGGCGCCGTCGCCGGCGAGACGGTGCCGGTGTGGGACAGCCAGGACGCGTTCGGCGATACGAGCCTTCTGGTCTCCGACACGCCGATGGCCGCCTCTCTCGCGGCCGCGCTCGGCGATCGGCCGGCGGTGCTGCTCAAGCGCCACGGCGCCGTCTGCGTCGGGCGCGATATCGCCCAGGCGGTCTTCGTTTCGATCTGCATGCGCGACAATGCGGAGCTTCTCGCCAAGGCGCTGGCGCTCGGCGGGCCGTCCTATCTGACGCCCGGCGAGATCACGCAGGCCGCAGCCAAGCACGATGACGGCGCGCCCGTCGCCCGCGCCTGGGAGTACTGGGCGTCGCGCGTTCGAGGGTGACACCTCAGGCCGGAGCATGGGGCCGCGCCTCGCTGATCTCGGAGGCGACCCCGCGCAATTCGTCGAGCAACGCCGCGGCCAGCGGGGTCGGCACATAATCGGCCCGCATGGTCAGGCCGACCTGCCGGTTCGTGCACTCGATCCTGACCGGCAGGATCGTCAGCGTGCCGGCCTCGACCTCGTGATGCACCTGATGGCGCGACAGGATCGCGACCCGCTCGCCATTCATCAGCAGTGTGCGCACGGCAACGACGGAATCGGTCTCGATCACCCGCTTGGGCGCGTCCAGCCCGAAGGCGCGCAGCGCCGCCTCGAACTGCAGACGCAGCGGCACACCCTTGAAGGGCAGCACCCACGGAAAACCCAGACAGTCGGCAAGGTTCACCCTGCGGCGTCCGGCGAGCGGGTGGCGCGCACCGACGACCATCACGACGTCGTCCTCGAACAGTTCCTCCGACACGATGCCTTCGACCGGCGCCGGGCGCCGGATCGTGCCGACCAGCACGTCGATGTCGCCCTGGCGCAGCGCCATCAGCAGTGAGCCATAGGTCCCGTCGACGATCGCGATCTCGGCTTCCGGGTAACGCATCAGCAGGCGCTCGACCGCGACGGGCGCAAGGCGGACACGGGTCAGCGGCAGCGCGCCGATGCGGATCTGCCCACCGGTCGCGCCTTTCAGGATCTCCACTTCCTCCAGCCCCTGTCGGATCTCGGAGAAGCACAGTTTCACCCGGCGCAGCAGCGCCTCGCCGGGCGGGGTCAGCCGCATGCCCGCGGTCGCGCGGTGAAAGAGCGGCAGGCCGGCACGGTTCTCCAGCGCCCGGAGTGATCGGTTGAGAGCCGGCTGGGACAGGCCGGCATGGCGCGCGCCGGCGCTGACGGTGCCATGCGCGGCGACAGCCAGTAGGGCGGCAAATTCGTGGTCGGCGGCATGGATTGTCAGCGACGGCCGGGGACGGGCCGCCTCGCCGGACATCGCCGGCAGTTCGAGTTCTGCGATCCGCAATTGCTCCTGCGCCCGGCCGATACGCCTGACGAGCAGGATGCCGGCCTCGCTGGCGGCCAGGCGGCGCGAGGAGCGATGAAACAGCGTGATGCCGAGCTCGGCTTCCAGCGATTGGAGCGCGCGCGAAACGGCCGGCTGCGACAGCCCAAGCTGCCGCGCCGCATTGGCGATGGCCCCGCCCTCTGCGATTGCGAGCGCCACCCGAAGCTTGCGCAGCTTCGCCAACCGATCCTCCCCTCAAGCCGAAAGTGCATCCGATTGATGCCGATCCGCCATTGTTTTCAGAATGATGTAGCATCGCGGAAATCGCCAGCACATCTGGCTATAACTGTTTCGCATGGATGAAATGCAGAAGGCATTATCCCTCAGCCGGCTGCGGCCGCACAGTGTCGACAGAAGACAACGACAAGCGAGCGTCGCGGGGCCTTTCAAACCCGTTTCGACAGCGCGCGGTTCTCGGGGGGAATGCGGACTTCATGGACGACGCCGGCCGACACACGCCTGCAACCCGGCACGCGAGCGACCTCATCGAGCGGCCGGCGGGACACGAGGATCGCCCTGCGGAATGGGGCAGCGACGTCGTGGCCGCGACCGTGCGGGCGCTCGGCCTGCCCTACGTTGCCATGGTGCCGGGCTCGAGCTTCCGCGGCCTGCAGGATTCCATCGTCAACTATCTCGGCAACAGCGACCCCCAGATCGTGCTCTGCCTGCACGAGGAGCATGCCGTGGCGATCGCCGACGGCTATGGCCGCGCGACCGACAGGCCGATGGCGGTGGCGCTGCATGCCAATGTCGGGTTGATGCATGCGGCCATGTCGGTCTTCAACGCCTGGTGCGATCGTGTGCCGATGGTGATCCTCGGGGCCACCGGACCCGTCGATGCCCACAAGCGTCGGCCGTGGATCGACTGGGTCCACACCGCCGCCGACCAGGGTGCGCTGGTGCGCTCCTACGTCAAATGGGACAACCAGCCGGGTTCCGCCGAGGCCGCCGTGGAGGCGGTGCTGCGCGCGCATCAGATCGCCACAACGGCCCCCTTCGGCCCGACCTATGTCTGCCTCGACGTATCGATGCAGGAGGAACGGCTGGGCCGGGAGGTGCAGGTGCCGGCGCCGGGCCGCTTTGCGCCGCCGGACCTGCCCTCGGCCTCGCGCACCACGCTGCGTTCGGTCGTCGCGGCACTGGCGGGTGCCAAGAAGCCGCTCTTCCTGTTCGGCCGCATGTCCCGGTCGCAGGCCGACTGGGACGCCCGCATCGCGCTGGCCGAAGCGACCGGTGCGGCGGTGATGACGAGCATCCACAACCCGTCCTGTTTCCCCACCGACCACCGGCAGCATCTTCTTGCACCCTGCGGGGAGCAGCGCTCGGCGCGCGAGCGCGCCCTTGTCGCCGAAGCCGATCTGATCGTCAGCTTCGACTGGCTCGATCTCGCCGGCTATCTGCGCAGTTGCACCGACAATGCCCAGACCCAGGCGCCGATCGAAACGACCATCGTCAGCTGTTCGCTCGATGCCACGATGACCAATGGCTGGAGCATGGACCACCAGGCGCTCGCCGCGGTCGACATCTCGGTGATGGCGCATCCGGACGCCTTCGCCGCCGACCTTCTCGACATGCTGCAGGAGGCGCAGCCACCCGCGACCGACTGGGATTTCTCCGGCCCGCACTGGACGTCGCGCCTGCCCACCGCACCGCTCGGCGACAGGGACGGCTGCATCTCGCTCGGCGACTTCGCCATGGCGATCCGCCGGCACGGGATCGACAACGATGTCACCTTCGTCCGCCTGCCGCTCGGCTGGCCGCGCGCTGCCAGCCATTTCACCCATCCCCTCTCCTATCTCGGCAAGGACGGCGGCGCGGCGGTCGGCGTCGGCCCGGGCCATGCGGTCGGCGCCGCCCTCGCCCTGCGCGATACCGGCCGCATCGTCACTGCGGTGCTGGGCGACGGCGACACGCTGATGGGCATCAACGCCCTGTGGACGGCGAGCCATTTCGGCCTGCCGCTGCTGATCGTGGTCGCCAACAACGCCTCATACTTCAACGACGAACTGCATCAGGAGCGCGTCGCCAACAGCCGCGAGCGGCCGGCGGAAAACCGCTGGATCGGCCAGCGCCTGACCGATCCGGAGATCGACGTCCTGGCGATGGCCGGCGCGCAGGGCTTCCAGACCATCGGCCCCGTTCGCACACGCGCCGCACTCGACGACGCGCTGCAGGCCGGCGCGAAGACGGTCGCATCCGGCGGCCGGGTCATCATCGATGCCCGTGTCGAGCCCGGCTATGCCGGCGACTTCGGCGAATGATCCGGGCCCGGCACCGAAGACGGAGGAATTGCTGCCGGCCTTGAGCACGCAGCGAACGCAGAAGCCGGCGAACCAGAAGATCGGCATCGACAACAACATCCAGGGGAGGTGACCATGAACGGCAGACACATCACGAAGCGGCTTGCAGCCGCGGCGCTTACGGCGACCATCGTCGCTGCGGCAAGCCCGGCATTCGCGGAATTCCCGGACAAGCCGATCACCATGTATATCGGCTTCAACCCGGGCGGCGCCGTCGATACGACCGCCCGGCTCCTGCAGAAGAACCTGGAGGCAGCGCTCGGCGTCCCGGTGATCGCGGTGCAGAAACCCGGCGGCGGCGGCACCGTCATGGCGACCACGCTGATGCATCAGAAGGCCGACGGCTACACCATCGGCATGGGCGCGAGCGCCGCCTACGCGCTGGCCCCGCTGCTCAACACCGACATCCAGTACGACATGATCGACGACTTCGCCCATATCGCGACCGTCTCGATCCCGCAGGACGCCCTCGTCGTGAAGAAGGACGCGCCCTGGAACACCTACGAGGATCTGGTCAAGGACGCCAAGGACAACGGCAAGGCGCTGTCGCTGTCGTCCCAGGTCTCCGTCTCGCGCCTCATGGCCATCGCCATCGAGGAGAAGGAAGGCATCGAGATCGAGGTGGTCCCGGTCAAGGGCGGCTCGGCCGGCATCCAGCAGGTGCTCGGCGGCCACACCGACATGACCTGGGGCGCATCCGGCTGGCACGCGCAGGTCGAGGCCGGCGAGATGAAGCCGATCCTCTCGCTCGGCTACGAGCGCAATGCCGACTTCCAGGACATCCCGACCGCCAAGGAACTCGGCATCGACTATGCCTTCGTCGACACCTTCATGCTGTCGGCGCCCAAGGGCCTGCCGGAAGACGTCGAGAAGAAACTCGCCGATGCCGTGAAGACCGCGCTGTCGCCGGATCTCGTCAAGGAACTGCGCGAGAAGATGTATCTGTCGGCCGACTATCGCGGGCCGCAGGAAACCGACGACTATCTCACCATGCAGCGCGATGAGGTGAAGCCCTTCGTCGACAAGATGATGGCCGAGGGCGGCGAGAAGCCGGCCGAGTGATCGGCCGGGCCTGACGAACGAAAAGACGGGAGGGGAGTCCGTGCGCAAGGCCGACATGTTCGCCGGCGTGTTCCTGATCGTCGCCGGGCTGATCGCGATCTACGTGGTCATCCCGGCGGAGATCGGCGGCCGTTCAGCCTACGGCCTCGGGCCGGACTTCTTCCCCCGCGTCCTGATGTGGCTCTTCGTCCTGTTCGCCGTGCTTCTGGTCGGCCACAGGGCGTGGACCGCCTGGCGCGGCAGGCCCGAGACCGAGGGCCCCGCACCGATGAAGCGTGCGGACTGGATGTTCATCACCGGCATCTCGGTCTTCCTCGCCGTGACCTGGCAGCTGATGGTGCATTTCGGCTTCGTCGTGGCCGGCATTTTCGTTCTGGGCGTCGTCGGCGTGCTGATGGGTAGCCTGCGGTCCAACCCGGTGCGCCTCGTCCTCGTCACGCTCGCCGCACCGCCGGTCATCTTCTACGGCTTCAAGCACCTCTTCCTCGTCTATCTGCCCAGCTGATCTCGAAGGCGAACGACAATGGACACGATCCTCGCCGGCATTGGCGACGCCTTCACCCTGATGAACTTCGCCTACATCGCCTTCGGCGTGTTCATGGGCATCATGGTGGGTGCCATTCCCGGCCTCAACGGGCCGATGGCGATCGCCGTCGCCGTGCCGCTGACCTACTACATGGACCCGCTCGCCGCCGTCGCCTTCCTGATCGGCATCAACAAGGGCGGCACCTTCGGCGGTTCGATCTCCGCAATCCTCCTCAATACGCCGGGCTCGCCCGAATCCACCTCGACCGCCTTCGACGGCTACCCGCTCGTCAAGAAGGGCAAGGGCATGAAGGCGCTGAAGATGGCGCTCTATTCCTCGGTCACCGGTGACATCTTCTCCGACCTCGTGCTGTTCACCGTCGCCGCGCCGCTCGCTCTCGTCGCGCTGCGCATGGGCCCGCCCGAAATGGCGGCCGTCTTCGCCTTTTCGCTGACGATCATCGCCGGCCTGTCGGGCAAGTCGATGCTCCGCGGCCTGCTCGCGGCGATCCTCGGCGCCTTCGTCGCCTGCGTCGGCCTCGACATCGAGACCGCCCAGCCGCGCCTGACCTTCGGCATGGGCGAACTGATTGAGGGCGTGCCGATCATACCGCTGACGATCGGCCTTCTCGCGCTGTCCGAGATCATCATCCAGGTCGAAGCCCGCGTCCTTGGCCGCGAGAAGAATGTCGGCACCTACAACGTGTTCGGCAAGGACATCCCGCCGGAGGACAAGCGCGTCAGCTGGGCCGAATATCGCAGTTGCCTGCGCACCATCATCCGCTCTGCCGTGATCGGCACCGGTGTCGGCGCCATGCCCGGCATCGGCGCGATCGTGGCGGGCTTCCTCGGCTACGGCGCGGCGCGCCGCGCTTCCAGGAATCCCGAGGAATTCGGCACCGGCAAGCTCGAGGGCGTCGCCGCGACGGAAGCCGCCAACAGCGCGGTGGTCGGCGCCAATCTGATCCCGCTGCTCGCCCTCGGCATTCCCGGCAGCCTGTCGGCGGCGATCCTGATCGGCGCCTTCCTGATGCACGGCGTCGATCCGGGGCCGCTGATCTTCCGCGAGCATGGCCGCCTCGTCTACGGCATCTTCGCGGCCATGTTCATGGCGAACTGGATCAATTTCGTCATCGGCAATCTCGGCCTGCGGCTCTTCGCGCTGATCGTCAGCGTGCCGAAATCCGTCATCCATCCGGTCGTCGTTCTGCTCTGCATCGCCGGCGCCTATGCCAATGGCAACTCGATGTTCGCGGTCGCGGTCATGATGGTGGCCGCCGTCTTCGGCTATCTGATGCGCAAATTCGACTTCTCCTTCGCCACCTTCATCATCGGCTTCGCCCTCGGCGAAACCTTCGAGCAGTCGGTGCGCCAGTCGGTCATCCTGTTCAAGGACCAGCCGCTCGACCTCTTCACCCGGCCGATCGTGGTGTTCTTCGTGGCGCTCACGATCTTCTCGGTCTGGCGCATCCTGCGATCCAATCTGAGCCGGCCCCTGCGGCCACAAGCGGCCGGCGCCCCCCAGGAAGCCACCTCATGACCGCCGCAACGAACCCCGCGAGACGGACCGTGACACTGCCGGAGCATCGCGATCTCTATTACGGCGGGCGCTGGATGCCGGCGCTGTCGGGCGAGACGCGCGACACGATCAATCCCGCGACAGGCGAGAGTTTCTGCACCGTCGCCTATGGCGGAGCCGCCGACATGGACGCGGCGATCGAGGCCGCGCACGCCGCCTTCCCCGCCTGGCGCGACACCGCCCCGCTCGAACGCGCGCGGTGTCTGCGGAAGATCGCGGACATCATGCGGGCGAACCGCGACGCGCTTGCCCTCATCGACGCGGCCGACAGCGGCAATCCGGTCACCGCCATGGCGAGGGACATCGACATCGCGACGTCGCAGCTCGACTTCTTCGCCGGCCTCGTCACGGAGATGAAGGGCGATACGATCCCGATGGGGCCGGACGCCCTGAACCTGACCGTCCGCGAACCGGTCGGCGTGGTCGGTCGCATCGTCGCCTACAACCACCCGCTGATGTTCTGCGCGGCGAAGATGGCGGCACCGCTCGCCGCCGGCAACACGGTCGTCATCAAGCCGGCCGAGCTCGCGCCGCTCTCCGTCCTGCGCTTCGTCGAGCTGATCGAAGGCGTGCTGCCGCCGGGCGTGTTCAATATGGTGCATGGCGGCGTCGCGGCCGGCCAGCGGCTCGCGAGCCACGGCAGGATCGCCAAGGTCGGGCTGATCGGCAGCGTCGCCACGGGCCGCGCCGTCATGCGCGCTGCCTCGGACACGCTGAAGGGCGTGATGCTGGAGCTCGGCGGCAAGAACGCGCTGATCGGATGCCCGGACGCCGATGTCGAGCGCACCGCGCGCGGCGTCGTCGCCGGCATGAACTTCGCCTGGTGCGGCCAGTCCTGCGGCTCGACCAGTCGCGCCTTCCTGCACGAGGACATCCACGACGCGGTTCTGGCTCGCGTCGCGGAATTGTGCGCCGACTTTGTGCCCGGCGACCCGACTGATCCCGCCACCAATATGGGCGCCCTCGCCTCGAAGGCGGCGCAGGAAAAGACGCTGCGCTATATCGAGATCGCCAGACGCGAAGGCGCACGCCTCGTCTGCGGCGGCAAGGTGCCGGACGTGCCGGGCCTTCGGAGCGGCTTCTTCGTCGAGCCGACCGTCTTCGCCGACGTCACGCCCGACATGACTATCGCCCGCGAGGAGATCTTCGGCCCGGTCCTCTCCGTCCTGAAATGGCGCGACGAGGCGGCGATGATGGAAGCGATCAACGCCGTCGAGTTCGGCCTGACCTGCGCGATCTTCACGAAGGATCTTGCCCGGGCGCATCGTCTGGCACGGCAGGCGGAAGCCGGCTTCGTCTGGGTCAACAAGGCCGGTCCGCATTTCCTCGGCGCCCCCTTCGGCGGCGTGAAGCAGTCGGGCATCGGCCGCGAGGAATGCATCGGCGAAATGCTCGATTTCACCCGCGAGAAGAACATCCACATTGCGCTCGACTGACAGTGTCGAAGCTTCGGACGGCTCGGCGCCGACGGGATCCGAGCTGAAGCCGGACGCGCCGAAGGGCGGCGTGAAGACGGCGCTCGCAACGCTCGCCGTCGCTGCGACCGGCGGCTGGCTGGCAAGCCTTGCAGGGCTGCCGCTGCCGTGGCTGATCGGCGCGCAGCTCGCGCTCTGCATCGTCGCGCTGATGCGCATCGAGCTGTTCGGCGCGCCGCCCCACTGGCCCCGCGCCAGCCGCGACATTTTCCTGCCCGTCCTCGGCGTGATGATCGGCAGCGCCTTCACCATGGAGATCCTCGCCCAGGTGCCGGAATGGTGGCCGAGCCTCGTCGTGCTGTCGGTTTTCCTGGTGGTGGCGCACGCGCTGGTCTTTGCGATGTTCCGGCGGATCGGCGGCTACGATCTGCCGACGGCGTTCTTCGCCTCCTTCCCCGGCGGCTTCGTCGAGGCGACGCTGATGGGTGCGGAAGCCGGCGGCAACCAGCGCATCATCCTGGTGCAGCACTTCCTGCGCATGTCGCTGATCGTGCTGCTGGTGCCGCTGCTGTTCTGGTGGGCAAGCGGCCATGCGGTCGGCAGTGCCTCCGGCACGGCGATGGGGACGCGCGGCAGCATTGCGCCCGTCGAACTCCTGATCCTGATTGTCGCCGGCATGGCGGGAACGCTGATCGGACGCAGGCTGAGATTCCCGGCCCCCGACATATCCGGCGCGATCGCCGCCAGCGCCATAGTCCATCTCGCCGGCTGGTCGGACGGCCAGCTGCCGCAGATCCTGATTGCGCTGACGCAGCTCATGGTCGGCACGTCGCTCGGTGTCGGCTTCGTCGGCATCGGGCGCGGCGAGATTGCGCGGGCCATCGGCCTGGCGTTCGGCGCCTTCGCACTGGTCTTCGCCATGGCCTTCGCGGTCGCCGTCGCCATCCACGCTTATGTCGACCGCGACGTCCAAACGCTGATTCTCGCCTTCGCGCCGGGCGGCCTCGCCGAGATGAGCCTCGTCGCCCTGTCGCTGCATCTCAGCGTGCCCTTCGTCACGCTGCACCACATCTACCGCATCTTCTTCGCCGTCGCCGTCCTGCCCCGGGCCTACCGCTGGCTTACCCGCGATGGAGCATCATGACGCGCCGCTCCGAAATGCCGTGGCGCAACAGCAAAGCGCGGGCGGGACATTCCGCATCGAAGCTGAGTGGCCGCGTCGTTCGAGATTGCTGATGTCATGCCGTCGAGCCACTGCCCGGATCCCTTGAGCTTGGAGCCCGGGATCGGCCGCATGGGCATCACCTCTGGGCTACAGGTTTGGGCCCAAAGCACGCAGATGGCACCGAGAGGATTCTCAGCGACCAAAAACAATAGCGATTACAATGACTTGAGATAGACTGGCTGGGGAACCTGGATTCGAACCAGGACTAACGGAGTCAGAGTCCGTGGGTCTACCGTTAACCTATTCCCCAACGGTCAGCCGAGCGTCGCCGCGGCGTGACGGCCTCCATATACTCATGTGAGGGGCGGCTGTGAACCCTTTGTCGGGGAAAATTTCGCATCCGGCGTCATGCGCGCGTTCGGCGGCCCTCCAGATGCCTGGCACCGGGGCTTCCGGCGGCAATCGTCGCCCCGTTTTTCGCCTGCCCTTGCACCTCACCCCCGGCTTGGTACACTCGCCTTAACCAAGCAACCTGAGGCGTTGCCCGTTCGAGCGCGGCGCCGGAGAGACAGTGTGAGTGACCATGAAATCGGTGGGAGAAACCGTCCATCGTTGATTCCAGCCGGAAGGCCCAGAGCCCCGGCCTATCGTCCGCATGCCGAGACGCCCTCGCCCGACGCCGCGACGGGTCCGGAACGCCGCACGGCGGTGCATTCGTCGGCGAAGGCGCCGGACAGCGCCGACAGCCCGGCGCGGAGCGCGGGCAGGTCGGCTTCTGCACCGGACGAAGGAGCCCGGCACGGGCATGAGCGCGGGACGGCGGACACCCTGAACGACCGCCCTGCCCCTGAACCCGGCAATGCCGATGGGCCGGGCGACAATGGTCCGCGCGGCCCGTCCGGCTCCGGACGGAAGGATCAGCGAAAGGAACGGGCCCGCCCCGGCCAAGGAGCCGCGTCCGGGCAGCGCGCCTCCGCGCCCGAGACATCCGGGTCGAGCGAGCCGGCGACGCCGCACGCCCGCAAGGATGAAGCCGCCCCTCGCGGAGCATCCGCCGATGCGCCGCCGACGGGCGCGCAGGCTGATTCTGCCTCCTCGACTACCGTCGACGGCGCGCCGCTGACCAAGCGCAAGCGCCGCCGGCGGCGCAAGGCTGGCAAGAACGCTGCGGCCCCGCCCGCGGCCCGCGTCGACGCGCCTGCGGACACCGCCGCGAACGAGGCGCCGGCGGATCCACCCGCGCGGCCTAAGCCGGGGCGCAAGCCGCGTCGGCGCCGGTCGCGGCGCTTTGCCGGGGCCAGCGGACCGCCCGCGCCGGCCCATGAAGATACCGGCTCGCCAGCCGCGCCGCTCAGTCAGCCTGCCCCCCGCCCCGCAGCCAACGACCACGCGGCGCCCGCGGTGCCTGCCGCGCCCATGCCGCCGCCCGTGCGGCGGGCGCCGGTCTATGCCGCCCTCGATCTCGGCACCAACAATTGCCGGCTCCTGATCGCCATTCCGACCCGGCCCGGCCAGTTCCGGGTGATCGACGCCTTCTCGCGCATCGTGCGCCTCGGCGAAGGCCTCAGCCGCACCGGCAGCCTGTCGCGCGGCGCCATGGACCGGGCGATCGCAGCGCTGGCGATCTGCGCCCAGAAACTGTCGGCGCGCGATGTCGTGCGTTGCCGCCTGATCGCGACGGAAGCCTGCCGCGCCGCGGCCAACGGCGCCGAATTCATCGAGCAGGTGGCGCGCGAGACCGGGCTGGAACTGGAGATCGTCTCCCGCGAGACCGAGGCGCGGCTGGCCGTGTCGGGCTGCGGATCGCTGATCGAGCGCTCGGCCCGCGGCGCGGTGCTGTTCGACATCGGCGGCGGCTCGTCGGAGATCGCGCTGCTCGACCTGCGCGGTCGCGACACCCGCCGGCTGTCGAAGCAGATCGTCGCCTGGACCTCGCTGCCGGTCGGCGTGGTGACCCTGGCCGAACGCCATGGCGGCCGCGATGTGACGCCCGAGATCTTCGAGGCGATGATCCAGGAAACCGTCGAGATGATCCGCGGCTTCAAGGGCCGCGACAAGCTCGGCGCGCTGGTCGGCACCGATCGCTTCCACCTCCTGGGCACCTCCGGTACCGTCACGACGCTGGCCGGCGTGCATCTGAAGCTGGAGCGCTACGACCGGCGCCAGGTCGACGGCCTCTGGCTGACGGATCTGGAAGCCGACGAGCTGGTCGCCCGCATTGCCGGCTGGAGCTTCGAGGAACGCATCGCCAACCCTTGCATCGGCAGCGATCGCGCCGATCTGGTACTGGCGGGCTGCGCGATCCTGCAGGCGATCCGCAGGGTCTGGCCGGCCCCGACGCTGCGCGTGGCCGATCGCGGCCTGCGCGAGGGCCTTCTGATGGAAATGATGGTCGCTGACGGCGTCTGGCGCCGCAGGGATCCGACAAGGAATACCGGGACATGAGCGGCGGACGCAGCGACAGTCGAGGCATGACCGTCAAGGTCAAGAAGAAGCGCGGGCTCAAGCTCTCGTCCCGGCGCTGGCTCGAGCGCCAGCTCAACGACCCCTATGTGCGGCGCGCCAAGGCCGACGGCTATCGCTCGCGCGCGGCCTACAAGCTGATCGAGATGGACGACCGCTACAAGCTGCTGAAGCCCGGCCACCGGATCGTCGATCTGGGCGCGGCGCCCGGCGGCTGGTGCCAGGTCGCCGTCGATCGCACCGGCTCGACGGCCGCGGACGTGCGGGTCGTCGGCATAGACTATCTGACGGTCGAGCCGGTCGCCGGCGCGACGATCCTGCTGATGGACTTCCTCGACGATGCAGCGCCCGACAAGCTGATGGAAACCCTCGGCGAGGCGCCGGACATCGTCCTGTCGGATCTGGCCGCGCCGACCACCGGCCATCGTCCGACCGATCACATCAGGACCATGCATCTCTGCGACGTCGCCGCCGACTTTGCCATCCGCACCCTGAAGCCGGGCGGGCACTTCCTCGCCAAGACCTTCCAGGGCGGCACCGAGCGCGAATTGCTGACGCTGCTGAAGCGCCACTTCGTCAGCGTCCATCACGTCAAGCCGCCCGCCTCCCGCGAGGGCTCGGTGGAGCTCTACATCCTCGCCAAGAGCTTCAAGGGCAAACGCGCCGAAGCCGAGGAATTGGGCGACGAGGTCGAAGATCCCCGGATCCATGACCAGGCCGACGAGGACGCCGGCCCGCTCGGCTGAAGCTTTCTGACGTGTCGGGAGCCGTGCCGCCCTACTCGGCCGGCACCCGGCGGCCCGACACCTCGCTGCCCGCCTCGCGCCCCATCGGGATGAAGGCGAAGGCCGCCGACATGGTGACCAGCCCGACGACGAGGAAGGCGGCGGAGAAATCCACCGGCGCGGCCATGTCGCGGCCCGACATCACCATGCCGATCTCGAGGACTGCTCCGGCCAGCGCGACACCCGTGGCGATCGCCACCTGCTGCAGTGCGCCCATCATCGCGGTGGCGTCGCCCGTCGATTCGCGCGGCACGTCGGCAAAGGCCAGCGCGTTGATCGAGGTGAAGAACAGCGAGCGGAAGAACCCGCCGACGAGCAGCAGCGGGATCAGGACGGCCAGCGATATGTCGGGCCGGTAAAGGCCCAGCGCCGCCGTCAGCGCACCGCCGACGATGGTCGTCACGACCAGCGTGGTGCGGAAGCCGAAGCGCTGCAGGATCGGCTTGGCCAGGAGCTTCATGGCCATGGCGCCGCCGATGGCAACGCAGGTGACGAGGCCCGATTCCAGCGGCGTATAGCCGAAGCCGAGCTGCAGCATCAGCGGCAGGAGGAAGGGCACCGCGCCCGAGCCGATGCGGAACAGCGCACCGCCGGTGACGGCCGCGCGCAGCGTGGTGATCCTGAGCAGCGACAGCCGCAGCACCGGCTGGTCGATGCGGCGCGCATGGCGCACGAACAGGCCCGCCGCGACCGCGCCGGCGAGCGCCATGGCGACACCGAAGGCCGGCGGCAGTGCCGGCAGCGACACCACCGACAGGCCGAAAACGATGCCGGCGCAGGCAAAGCCCGACAGGAGGAAGCCCGGCCAGTCGAAATGCACGCCCGACACCCGGTCGACCTTGGGCAGGAACCGCCCGGCCAGCCAGATGCCGACAACGCCGATCGGCAGATTGATCAGGAAGATCCAGCGCCAGTCGGCATAGGTCGCGATGGCGCCGCCCACCGGCGGTCCGATCAGCGGCCCCATCAGCGCCGGAATAGTGAACCAGGCCATGGCGCCGACGAGGTCGGATTTCGGCACGGCCCGCACCAGCAGCAGCCGCCCGACCGGCGTCATCATCGCGCCGCCCATGCCCTGCAGGAAGCGCGCGACCACGAAGGCGCCGAGCGAATCCGCCATGGCGCAGGCGAGCGAACCGAGAACGAACACCGCGATCGCCAGCCGGAAGACGAGCTTCGGTCCCCAGTGATCGGCGATCCGCCCGGAGATCGGGATGAACACCGCCAGCGACACGTAATAGCTGGTCAGGGCGAGCTTGAGCGCGATCGGGCTCGTGCCGATGTCTGCGGCGATCGCCGGAAGCGAGGTCGCGATGACCGTCGAGTCCATGTTCTCCATGAACAGCGCGACGGCGAGCACGACCGGAACGATGCGGTTCAACTGCGGTCCTCGGGGTATGGGTAAGGCGGGCTTAGGGACGCTGGGAAGACATAGGCCGAAGCCGGCGAAATGGCAGCCCGTCCGCCCGGCGCCTCTTCAACAAGCCGTGCGAATGGTTGCCGGCCGTCTTCGACGGGCCAGTTGGCATGCGTGCACCCATTCTCATTCCGATCTTCGACGATACGAGGTTTCCATGAGCAAGCCCACCGATGCACGATCTCTCTTCAGCCGCCGCACGGCCCTGCAACTCGCAGCCGCCGGCGGCGCGGCCATGACCGGCATCATGCAGGGCCGCGAAGCCCATGCGCAGGACCAGTCGACGGCCGCAGCGGCGGCCAGCGAACGGGCGCGCATGCCGTCGCCGGGCTGGCACCGGATCGAACTCGGCGATGCCCGCATCACCACCATCCTCGACGGCCTGCGGCCCGGCGAAGGCCCCTACCCCACCTTCGGCGCCGACCAGAGCCAGGAGGCGATGGCCGAGCTGATGCGGGCGAACTACCTGCCCGAGACCCAGTTCGTGAACGGCTTCACCCCGGTTCTCGTCGAACTCGACGACAATCTCGTCCTGTTCGACACCGGTTTCGGCGAGTCCGGCAAGGAGAACGGCTTCGGCAAGCTGGTCGAGCGGATGGCGGAAGCCGGCTACGGCCCCGACGACGTCACCATCGTGGTCCTCACGCATTTCCACGGCGACCACATCCAGGGCCTGATGACCGGCGGCGAGCCGACCTTCCGCAATGCCCGCTATGTCGCCGGCCAGGCCGAGTTCGACTGGTGGACGTCGGACGAAGCCAGGAACGGCGATCGGGCCGGTGGCGCCAAGCTGGTCGAACAGATGGTCGTGCCGCTCAAGGACAAGATGACCTTCGTCGCCGAGGGTGACGAGGTCGTGTCCGGCATCACCGCCATAGAGGCCTTCGGTCACACCCCCGGCCACCTGATCTTCGAGATCGCGTCCGGCGACCGCCGCCTGTGGCTGACCGCCGACACCGCCAACCATTTCGTCGCCTCGCTCCAGAAGCCGGACTGGGAGGTCAAGTTCGACCAAGACAAGGACGCGGCGGCCGCAACCCGCAAGCGTGTCTTCGACCGGATCGCCGAGGAACGCATTCCGTTCATCGGCTACCACATGCCCTTCCCGGCCATCGGCTATGCCGAAAAGCTGGACGGCGGAGGCTACCGGTTCATTCCGGAAACCTACCAGCTGGATGTCGACGCGGACGCCTGATCGGCGATCCGACGTTTCCAGACCGGGGCGGAGCCATCGGCTCCGCCCCGGTCCTTGATGCTCAGAATCAGCGCGAACAGCCGATCTCGGCCATGATCGCCACGACATCGGCACGCGACCGGCAGACATTCTCGCAAGGGATGCCGTCATTGTCCCCGTCGGCCCGCGGATGCTGGCCGGCGCACCATGCGATCACGGCTTCACGGCAGCTTCGATAGCTCTTGCAACTGGCGGCATGGGCTTCGGCGCCGAGCGCCAGAATCATCAGGGCTGCCAGCCCCAATGCGCGGAATTGTCCGATGGTCATGTCTGGAAGATACCGTTCCTAAGCTGTCCTTACGACCATCTCCCAGAGCCGGCACACCGCGTCAAGCGGACGGGGGTGCCGAATGTCAGCCCCGCTTTCCAATGTCATGATGGCGTGCTAGCAGCCCTTGCCAATCCTTCTCCCGCCGACTCGCGCTCCTGCCGGCGGACGCATCGTTCAAGAGGACTGGCATGGCCCGCATCATCGACACCGCAACCGGCGGCACAGCACTGACTTTCGACGACGTCCTGCTGCAGCCGGGGCATTCGGAAGTCATGCCGGGCCAGGTCGACGTGCGCACCGCGATCACCCGCACGCTGAAGCTCAACATCCCGATCCTGTCTGCGGCGATGGACACGGTCACCGAGGCGCGGCTGGCCATTGCGATGGCGCAGGCCGGCGGCATCGGCGTCATCCACCGCAATCTCACCCCGGTCGAGCAGGCCGAAGAGGTTCGCCAGGTCAAGAAGTTCGAAAGCGGCATGGTGGTCAATCCGGTCACCATCGGGCCCGACGCGACGCTGGGCGATGCTCGCGCGCTGATGACCCAACACAACATCTCCGGCATTCCGGTGGTCGAGAATGGCGGTTCGGGCGGTCAGAACCGCGGCAGGCTGGTCGGCATCCTGACCAATCGCGACGTGCGCTTCGCTTCCGACGATCGCCAGCCGATCCACGAGCTGATGACCAAGGAAAAGCTGATCACGGTCCGCGACAATGTCGATCAGGACGAGGCCAAGCGGCTCCTGCATCATCACCGCATCGAGAAGCTGCTGGTCGTCGACGACCAGCACCATTGCATCGGGCTGATCACCGTCAAGGACATCGAGAAGTCGCAGCTCAATCCGAGCGCCTCGAAGGACGCCCATGGCCGGCTGCTCGCGGCAGCCGCCACCAGCGTTGGCGACGACGGCTTCGAGCGCGCCGAGCGGCTGATCGACGCCGGCATCGACCTGCTCGTCATCGACACCGCCCATGGCCATTCCCAGAAGGTGCTGGACGCCGTCGCGCGGGTGAAGCGCATGTCCAACGAGGTCCAGATCCTCGCCGGCAACGTGGCGACCCCGGACGGCACCAAGGCGCTGATCGACGCGGGCGCCGACGGCGTCAAAGTCGGCATCGGCCCCGGCTCGATCTGCACCACCCGCATCGTCGCCGGCGTCGGCATGCCGCAGCTGTCCGCCATCATGGGCGCCGCCGAGGAAGCCAACAAGGCGGGCATCCCGGTCATCGCCGATGGCGGCATCAAGTTCTCGGGCGATCTGGCCAAGGCGCTGGCCGCCGGTGCGTCGGCCGCGATGATCGGCTCGCTGCTGGCCGGCACCGACGAGAGCCCCGGCGAGATCTACCTGCACCAGGGCCGTTCCTACAAAGCCTATCGCGGCATGGGCTCGGTGGGTGCCATGGCGCGCGGCTCGGCCGACCGCTACTTCCAGGCGGAAGTGCGCGACACGCTGAAGCTGGTGCCCGAGGGCATCGAGGGGCAGGTTGCCTACAAGGGGCAGGTCGCGGCCGTGCTGCATCAGCTGACCGGCGGCCTGCGGGCGGCCATGGGCTATGTCGGGGCGGCGACGCTGGAGGATTTCCGGCGCGATGCGCGCTTCGTGCGCATCTCCAATGCGGGCCTGCGCGAGAGCCACGCCCATGACGTGACCATCACCCGCGAGAGCCCGAACTATCCGGGCCAACTGGTCTGAGAAGAGAAGTCGGCGCTTCCTGCTTATCGCGGGAGCGCTGCAGCGGTCCGAGTGTCAGACCCGGGCGACCCGCTCGGTCTGCTGCACCGGCGGCACCAGGTTCGAATTGGCGATCGGCTTCGGCCAGGTCCGCGCATGGGACAGATGGCCGTCGGCATAGGCGATCAGGACGTCGCCCGGTCGCGGGATCGAGCGCATGAAGAAGCTCTCGCGTACCGGAACGATCCGCGGGCCTGCGGCATCGCGCACCGTGATCTCCCGCCTGGCGATATCGACCTGCAGGATTTCCGTCACATCGACGAGATTGTCGAGGTGCCGCGTCCGCCCGGTTCCGTTTCTCAGCTTCTGAACAGGCATCATCAACTCTCCATCCCGGATATAGCCAAGGACGGAACGAGAGAATATTCCTGTCGGTTCCCTTGCTAAACTCGCCGAAATCACTGTCCGGCTAACGACGCTGGCAGTCGAGACAACTCCTCCGTTCGCCATCCGCTCAGGCGGCGACGGCCCCGCTCCCCGCCGCGCGGATCGCCGCGATATTTGCGCGGTAATGCTCGGGCGTGCCGCCCTTGAACACCGCCGATCCGGCGACCAGCACGTTCGCGCCGGCCTCGACGACCAGCGGCGCGGTCTCCGGCGTCACGCCGCCGTCGATCTCGATATGGATGTCGCGGTCGCCGATCATCGCCTTCACACGCCGCACCTTTTCCACGACTGAAGGAATGAAGGCCTGGCCGCCGAAGCCCGGATTGACGGTCATCAAGAGCACCAGGTCGAGCCGGTCGAGCACATAGGCGATGACGTCCTCGGGAGTCGACGGGTTGAGCGAGACACCGGCCTTCTTGCCGAGATTGCGGATCGCCTGGAGCGACCGGTCGAGATGCTTCGTCGCCTCGGCATGGACGGTGATGTAGTCGCAGCCGGCTTCGGCGAAGGCTTCCAGATACGGATCGCACGGCTCGATCATCAGATGGCAGTCGAAGATCTTCTGCGAGGCGCCGCGCACCGCCTTGATGACCGGCGGGCCGAAGGTGATGTTCGGCACGAAATGGCCATCCATCACGTCGAGATGGATCCAGTCCGCCCCGGCCTGGTCGACGGCCACCACCTCTTCGCCCAGGCGCGCGAAATCGGCCGAGAGGATCGAGGGGGCGATGATGACGGGCTTGGCCATTTCAGTCTCCTGCCTGTTCTGTCAGCCCGGCGCCGAGGCCGGTTCCGGGTCCGCGCCGGCGAAGACGCGGCTGGCGGCGATGTCAGCTGCTTCGATGCGCGAAAGCGCCTCTGCGTTCAAGGGCCCCCCGTCCAGCTCGAACAATCGGTTGGCCTGGCGCAGCCGCGCCCGGTCGAGGGCGTTGCGGATCGAGCGGGCATTGGCGAAATGCGGCTGCGTCCGGCGCCGCGCGATATAGCGGGCGAGAACCGCCTTCGCGTCCCCGGTGAGATGGTAGTTCTGGCGCTCCAGCATGCCGACCGAGATCTCCAGCAATTCGTCGTCGGAATAGTCCGGAAAGTCGATGTGGTGGGCGATGCGCGACCGGAAGCCGGGATTGCTCGCGAAGAAGGTGTCCATCCGGTCGGCATAGCCGGCGAGGATCACCACGAGGTCGTCGCGCTGGTTCTCCATCACCTGCAGCAGGATCTCGATCGCCTCCTGGCCGTAGTCGCGCTCGTTCTCCGGCCGGTAGAGATAATAGGCCTCGTCGATGAACAGGACGCCGCCCATCGCCTTCTTCAGGATGTCGCGGGTCTTGGGAGCCGTATGGCCGATATACTGGCCGACCAGATCGTCGCGGGTCACCGACACCAGATGCCCCTTGCGGATATAGCCGAGGCGGTGGAGGAGGTTCGCCATCTTCATCGCCACCGTGGTCTTGCCGGTGCCGGGATTGCCGGTGAAGCTCATGTGCAGCGTCGGCGTGTCGTGGGCGAGGCCCAGCCGCTTGCGGGCCCGCTCGACGAGCAGCAGCGCCGCCGTCTCGCGAATGCGCTTCTTGACCGGCGCCAGGCCGATCAGTTCGCGGTCGAGCTCGTCCAGAACATCGGCCACGCCGGCATCGCGATATTCCTGCCGGAGATCGATGGCCGTGGGCGTGTCCTCGCCCGGCGCGTCCTGGGTCTCGGATTCTGCATCCATCGTCCTGCTCCTCAATCCATCGCGCAGCGGTCACAGGCTGGAATGGCGGGCGAAGCCGCCCTCCCCGTCTGCTGCTCTACCCGCATCCTCCCTCTCCCCGCCGGGAGAGGGAGCGGCTCAACCGACGACTACTCGGCGTAGCGGGCGCCTTCCGGCCTGTCGGCAGCGTAGGATTCCGTCGTGTAGCGGATGGTGCGGCCTTCCATTTCCGAGCGGCGAAGCCGGAAGCCCGGTTCGTTGGCCGGCCGGTTGACGATGAAGGACAGCTTCACCGACTCCCATCCCGCGGTGGAATCGAAGGCCGACATGCGAATGTAGCGGTCGCCATGGACCTTGCGGCACTCGGTGAACTCCATCATCACGCCGGCCGCATCGGCGATGTCGAACATCGGGTGGCCCCACATGTCCCAGTAGGTATTGCGCGGATGCGGGTCGTCGGTGTGCTCCAGATTCACCGCCCAGCCATTGTCGAGGCAGTACTGGATCTGCGCGGTGATCTGCGTGTCGGTGAGGTCGGGCAGGAACGAGAAGGCCCCTTGGGTGATGCGCATGGTTGATATCCTCTTCGAGTTGCGGCGCCGGGCTTCGCAAGCCGCGCCGGCCGGGTTCGAACGATGGGGAGGACGGGGCGTTGGGAGGCTCGCCCCGTCCTGACGCGGGATGGATCAGGCCGAGGCCGTCGCCGTCACCGCGTAGTCGGGGGAATCGGTCGAGGTGTAGTTGAAGGTCACGTCCTTCCACGTCTCGAGCGCCTGCTGCAGCGGCGTGCAGCTTCGGGCCGCCTCCTGCAGGATCTCCGGTCCCTCATTGACGATGTCCCGGCCCTCGTTGCGGGCGAGAACCATGCATTCCAGCGCCACCCGGTTGGCGGTCGCGCCGGCGGCGATGCCCATGGGATGGCCGATCGTGCCGCCGCCGAACTGCAGCACGGTGTCCTCGCCGAGAAGATCGAGGAGCTGGTGCATCTGGCCGGCATGGATGCCGCCCGAGGCCACCGGCATCATCTTGTTCAGCGAGGCCCAGGGCTGGTCGAAGAAGATGCCGTTCTCGAGCTTCCGGTGGGTGAACTCGTCCCGGCAGATGTCGTAATAGCCCTTGGTCGTCGCCGGATCGCCTTCCAGCTTGCCGACGACCGTGCCGGCATGGATGTGGTCGACACCGGCCAGCCGCGCCCATTTGGCGATCACGCGGAACGACACGCCGTGGGTCTTCTGGCGGGTATAGGTCGAGTGGCCCGCCCGGTGCAGATGCAGGATCATGTTGTTGCGCCGCGCCCATTTGGCCATGGACTGCATGGCGGTCCAGCCGATGACGAGGTCGATCATCACGATGTTTGAGCCGAGATCCCGGGCGAACTCGGCGCGCTCGTACATGTCCTCCATGGTGGCGGCGGTGACATTGAGATAGGTGCCCTTGATCTCGCCGGTGGCGGCCTGGGCCTTGTTCACCGCCTCCATGCAGTAGAGAAACCGCTCGCGCCAATCCATGAAGGGCTGCGAGTTGATGTTCTCGTCGTCCTTGGTGAAGTCGAGCCCGCCCTTCAGCGCCTCGTAGACGACGCGGCCGTAATTGCGGCCCGACAGGCCGAGCTTGGGCTTCACCGTGGCGCCGAGCAGCGGCCGGCCGAACTTGTCGAGCCGTTCGCGCTCGACGACGATGCCCGTCGCCGGCCCCTGGAAGGTCTTCACATAGGCGGTGGGCAGGCGCATGTCCTCCAGCCGCAGGCCCTTCAGCGGCTTGAAGCCGAAGACATTGCCGATGATCGAGGCCGTCAGATTGGCGATCGAGCCGTTCTCGAACAGGTCGAGATCGTAGGCGATATAGGCGAAATACTGGTCGCCGGTGTTCGGCACCTGGTCGACGCGGTAGGCCTTGGCCCGGTACTTCTCGGCCGCCGTCAGCCGGTCGGTCCACACGACGGTCCAGGTCGCGGTGGAGGATTCGCCGGCCACCGCCGCCGCCGCCTCGATCGGATCGACGCCGTCCTGGGGCGTGATCCGGAAACAGGCGATGACGTCCGTCTCCTTGGGTTCGTAGTCGGGCTCCCAGTAGCCCATCTTGCGGTATTCCATGACACCGGACTTGTAGCGGTCCTTGCCCTTGATGGTCTGCGAGCCCTGATCCATGACGGTCCTCCTTCGTTGATCCCGGTTGCGTCCGCAGCGCCGTTTCCGGCGGATTTCGGACAAGCGTCTCCCTTCGGCGCGAAAGGGGTTTCGCGCCGTCCATTCAGGCAATGCTGTCAGTTTCGGTGCCGCAGGGCCCGGCCGGTCAGGTTACCGGCCGGGAGAGTTGTCGCCTCAGGCGGCGGCGGCGTGCGCTTCGATGCGCGGGTCGAGTTCGCCGCCGGCATAGCGGGCGGCCATGGCGTCGAGCGACAATACGCGGATCTTCGAGGCCTGACCGGCACAGCCGAAGCGCTCGTAACGGTCGAGGCAGAGGGTCTTGAGCGCGTCCATGGCGGGGATCATGAACTTGCGCGGATCGAACTCCTCCGGCTTCTCCATGGCCACCTTGCGGAACTGCCCGGTCATCGCCATCCGGCAGTCGGTGTCGATGTTGACCTTGCGCACGCCGTGCTTGATGCCGCGCACGATCTCGTCCACCGGCACGCCGTAGGTCTCGCGCATGCGGCCGCCATACTGGTTGATGATGGCCTGCAGCTCTTCCGGCACCGAGGACGAGCCGTGCATGACGAGATGCGTGTTCGGCAGCTTGGCGTGAATCTCCTCGATGATGTTCATGGCGAGGATGTCGCCGTCCGGCTTGCGGGTGAACTTGTAGGCGCCGTGCGAGGTGCCCATGGCGATCGCCAGGGCGTCCACATGGGTCTGCCGCACGAAGTCCACCGCCTGGTCCGGATCGGTGAGCAGCTGGTCTTCCGACAGCTTGCCCTCGAAGCCGTGGCCGTCCTCCTTCTCGCCCTCGCCGCTTTCCAGCGAACCGAGGACGCCGAGCTCGCCCTCGACCGAGGCGCCGACCCAGTGCGCCATGCGCGTCACCCGTTCGGTGATCGCGACGTTGTACTCGTAGGAGGCCGGCGTCTTCATGTCGGCCTCGAGCGAGCCGTCCATCATCACCGAGGTGAAGCCGTGGCGGATCGCCGTCAGGCAGGTCTGCTCGTCATTGCCATGGTCCTGATGGATGCAGACCGGGATCTGGGGGAACATCTCCACCAGGGCCTCCATCATCTTTTCCAGCATGATGTCCTTGGCGTAGGACCGGGCGCCGCGCGACGCCTGCATGATGACGGGGGCGTCGCTCTTCGCGGCCGCCTCCATGATCGCCAGACCCTGCTCCATGTTGTTGATGTTGAAGGCAGGCACGCCGTAGCCGTTCTCGGCGGCGTGATCGAGAAGCTGGCGCAGTGTGATCTTTGCCATGTCTAGATGTCCCTCCTGAACCGGTCCGGTGCCATCACGCGATCTCCAGCGCCGCGTCGACGACGGCCTGCGGCGTGATGCCGAACTTCTCGTAGAGCTGCGGCGCGGGTGCCGAGGCGCCGAAGCCGGTCATGCCGATGAAGCGGCCGTTCTCGCCGATCCAGCGATCCCAGCCGAGCCGGGCGGCCGCCTCGATGGCGATGCGCGGCGCCGTGCCGAGGACCGACTTGCGGTAGGCCTCGTCTTGCTCCTCGAAGAGATCGAGGCAGGGCATCGACAGCACCGCCGCCTGCTTGCCGGATTCGGCCAGCGTCTTGGCCGCGGCGAGCGCGATCTCGACTTCCGAACCGGTGGCCATGATGGTCACGTCGCGCGGGCCGTCGGCCTCCTTCAGGACGTAACCGCCGCGGGCCGAGCGGTTTTCGCCGACATCGCCGGCGCGCACCGTCGGCAGGCCCTGGCGGGTCAGCGCGAGCACCGATGGGCGATGGCGCTCGGTCAGCGCGATTTCCCAGCACTCGGCGGTCTCGATCGCGTCGGCCGGACGGAAGACCAGAAGGTTCGGCGTCGCCCGCAGCATCGCCAGATGCTCGATCGGCTGATGGGTCGGGCCGTCCTCGCCAAGGCCGATGGAATCGTGGGTCAGCACGTAGACGACGCGCAGCCCCATCAGTGCCGACAGGCGGATCGCCCCGCGGGCATAGTCGGCGAAGACCAGGAACGTGCCGCCATAGGGCACGAAGCCGCCATGCAGGGCCAGACCGTTCATCGCCGCGGCCATGCCGTGCTCGCGCACGCCGTAATGGATGTAGCGGCCGGAGAAGTCGTCCGGGGTGATCGACTGCATGCCCTTGGTCAGGGTGTTGTTGGAGCCGGTCAGATCGGCCGAACCGCCGATGGTCATGTCGGTGACGCGGTTGATGACCTCCAGCGCCATCTCGGACGCCTTGCGGGTGGCGACCTTCGGCGCGTCGGCCGACAGGGCCTGCCGGAAGGAGGCGAGCTCACCGGCCAGGCCCGACGGCAGCGTGGTGGCGACGGCGGACTGGAAGCGCTCGCGATCGGCGCTCGACGCCAGCCGCTTCTCCCAGATCTCGCGAGCCTCGCGGCCGCGGGTGCCGACCTCGCGCCAGCCCTTGACGACCGCCTCGGGCAGCTCGAAGGGCTCGGACTTCCAGACCAGCTGCTCGCGGGCCAGCGCGATCTCCTCGTCGCCCAGTGCCTCGCCATGAGCCTTGGCGGTGCCGCCGCGATTGGGCGCGCCGTAGCCGATGATGGTCTTGCAGGCGATAAAGGCCGGCTTGTCGCTCTTGCGCGCCTCGGCGATCGCCGCCTCGACGGCGTCCGCGTCGTGGCCGTCGACGGCCCAGGTGTTCCAGCCGGCCGCCTTGAAGCGGGCGATCTGGTCGGTGGCGGTGGCGATGTCGACCTTGCCGTCGATGGAGATGCCGTTGTCGTCCCACAGGACCACGAGCTTGGACAGCTTCAGCGTGCCGGCCAGATCGATGGCCTCGTGGCTGATGCCCTCCATCAGGCAGCCATCGCCGACGATGGTGTAGGTGTAGTGGTCGACGAGGTCACCGCCGAAGCGGGAATGCATCATGCGCTCGGCGAGCGCCATGCCGACGGCGGTGGACAGGCCCTGGCCGAGCGGCCCGGTGGTCGTCTCGATGCCCAGCGCATGGCCGTATTCGGGATGGCCGGCGGTGCGGCTGCCGAGCTGGCGGAAATTCTTCAGCTGCTCGATGTCCATGTCGGCATAGCCGACCAGATGGTGCAGCGCGTAGAGCAGCATCGAGCCGTGGCCGGCCGACAGGACGAAGCGGTCGCGGTCCGGCCAGTCGGGGCGCGACGGGTCGATGTTGATGAACTTCTGGAACAGGACGGTGGCGACGTCGGCCATGCCCATCGGCATGCCGGGATGACCGGACTTCGCCCGCTGCACGGCGTCCATGGCGAGGGCGCGGATGGCGTTGGCCATGTCGCGGGGATTGCGGTCGGTGGTTTCGGGCGATGGTTTCGCGGTCGAAGACATGGTTTGCATTCCTTTCGTCGAAGGCCTCAGGAGGCCCGTCGGCGTCTTTCCATCAGCTGCAGGATCAGCGGCGTCAGGATCAGTTGCATGGCGATGTCGAGCTTGTTGCCAGGCGCGACGATGGAGTTGGCGCGGGACATGAAACTGCCGTGGATCATCGAGAGCAGATACGGAAAGTCTATCCCGCGCGGGTTGGCGAAGCGAATGACGATCATCGACTCGTCGGCCGTCGGAATCCAGCGAGCGATGAACGGATCGGATGTATCGACGATGGGCACCCGTTGAAAGTTGATATCGGTCCGCGCGAATTGCGGGCAGATATATTTCACATAGTCGGGCATCCGACGCAGGATGACGTCCATCACCGCATCCGTCGAATAGCCCCGGCTGGCCTTGTCCCGGTGGATCTTCTGGATCCACTCCAGATTGATGACGGGCACCACGCCGATCTTCAGATCGGCCAGCGGCGCGAGATCGACTGTATCGGTCTTCACGCAGCCATGCAGGCCCTCGTAGAAAAGTAGGTCGGACTCCTCGCCAAGCGAGCTCCACTGCGAGAAGGTGCCGGGCGCGCTGCCGTAGATCTTCGCTTCCGCCTCGTCGTGGATGTAGTGCCGGGTCTCGCCGCGCCCCTTGCGACCGAACTCCGAGAACACCTCCTGCAGCCTGTCGAGGATGTTCGCCTCGGGGCTGAAATGGGAGAAGTTGCGGTTTCCGTTCCTCTCCTCCTCGGCCATCTTCTCCTTCATCGCCTGGCGGTCGTAGCGATGGAACGCGTCTCCCTCGATATAGGCCGCCTTGACGTGCTCGCGGCGGAAGATCTGGTCGAAGATGTTCTTGACCGACGTCGTGCCCGCTCCGGACGAACCGGTGATCGCGATGATCGGATGCTTGGTCGACATGCGATGTCCTCCCCCCGGCCCGACACGCTCCCTCGCGCCGGGCCATTCCTCCTGCCTAGGTCCTGAACAGGCTGCGTTTGCCGAACAGCGGCGAGCGATCGGTCAGCGCCGACGGATCGGCCACGTAGCGGGCGACGCGGTCCACCTCGTGCTTCGAGCCGAAGACCAGCGGCGTGCGCGCATGCAGGTCACGCGGCACGATGTCGAGAATGCGCGACGACCCGTCGGTGGCGGCGCCGCCGGCCTGCTCGACGCAGAAGGCGACCGGATTGGCCTCGTAGACGAGGCGCAGGCGCCCCTCGGTGTAGCCCTTCCGGCCGTCGCCCAGATACAGGAAGATGCCGCCGCGCACGAAGATGCGGTAGCAGTCGGCCACCATCGAGGCGATCCAGCGCATGTTGAAATTGCGCTCGCGCGGGCCTTCCTCGCCGGCCAGGCAGTCGTCGATATAGCTGCGGATCTGCGGGTCCCAATGGCGGTAGTTCGCGGCATTGGTGGCGAACTCGCTGGTCTCCTCGGGGATCGCCACCGAGCCGATATGCTCGACGAAGCCGCCGAAGCTCGGCGAGAACAGGAACACCCGCGTTCCCTTGCCGACCGACAGCACCAGCAGGAGCTGCGGCCCGTAGATGAAGAAGCCGGCGGCAAGCTGCCGGTTGCCCGGCTGCAGCAGCGCGCTGGTCGGATCGGAGCGATGCTCATCGCCCACCGGCAATAGCGAGAAGATCGTGCCGATCGAGACATTGGTGTCGATGTTGGACGAGCCGTCCAGCGGGTCGATCGCCAGGGCGAGCGGCGCGGCCGGGTCGATCACCACCGCGGCGTCCTGCTCCTCCGAGCCGTAGACGGCGATCGCCGAGGCCTTGGCGGCATCGAGGAACATCTGGTCGGCGACGATGTCGAGCGGCTTCTGCACGTCGCCGCCGGCATTGGTGTCGCCGCCGCCGGACCGGGCTTCGACGCCCCCCGCGATGATCGTGTTGCGAAGCTTGATCGAGGCGGCGCACAGCTGGCGAATGGTATCGGCGACCTGCCGGCCGATCGGGTCGGACCCGCATTCGGATCCCAGATGTGCGTCGAGAGACGATGACATGCATTCCTCCTGAGTGGCGTCGAGCGCTTCGGCTCCGTCCACTCGTCTATGGGTGGATGGTGGATTCTGCGAGCGCATAAGTAAAATTCATTCTCTTTACGGCATCAGTAAATTCTTTTAGAAGAGGCCATGCGAACCCTGACACTGCGCCAGTTGCGATCGATCCAGGCGATCAACGAGCACCGTACCATCGCCGCGGCTGCGCGCCAGTTGGGCCTGACCCCGCCGGCCGTGACCCTGCAGGTGAAGCAGCTGGAGGACGATTTCGGCCTGGCGCTGTTCGACCGCACGAATGACGGCATGCGCCTCACCGCCGCCGGCGCCGCGGTGCTGGGCGCGGCCAACGCCATCGAGACGACCCTGCGCGCGCTCGCCGACGAGATCCAGGCGATCAAGGGCGTCAGGTCGGGCACCATCCGGCTCGGCGTCGTCTCCACCGCGAAATATTTCGCGCCCCGGCTGATCGCCGCCTTTCGGCGGGACTATCCCGACATCGAGATCCGGCTGATCGTTGGCAACCGGCTGGAGATCATCGAGCAATTGCGCGCCTACCGGCTGGACATCGCCCTGATGGGGCGCCCGCCGGTCGAGTTCCCGGTCGAGGCGACGGTGTTCGGCGACCATCCGCTGGTGATGATCGCGCCGCCCGACCATCCGCTGGCCGCCGCCCGCGAGATCACCCGCGAGCGCCTGCTCGAAGAGACCATCATCATCCGCGAGCCCGGCTCGGGCACGCGCGCGGCACTGGCGATCTTCTTCGGCGACCATCCCGACGCGCTGGAGACGCGCACGGCCGAGATGGGCTCCAACGAGACCATCAAGCAGGCGGTGATGGCCGGGCTCGGCATCGCCTTCATCTCGGCCCACACCATCGCCTTCGAGGTGGAGACCGGACGGCTGGCGATCCTCGACGTGTCGCACATGCCGATCCGCCGGCAATGGTTCGCCGTCAGCCGCAAGGAGCGCATTCCGGCGCCCGCCGACATCGCCTTCAAGAATTTCCTGATGCAGCGCGGCGCCAGCTATCTGCCGCTGCTCGACCGGCTCTATCCCGCCGAGGCCGGCGATGCGGCTTCACCGCCAGCAACAGACGAGACCGCAGGGGCGTCGTCCCCCGCGTAAGACCGGCAGGTCAGAGCGATCCCGGGCCAGCGGGCGACAGCAGCACGGCGCGCCGCAGCGCCGCCAGATCGGCCGATCCGGTGCAGAAGCAGGCGATCCGCAATTGTGCGATCACCTGCCGGAAATGCGCCACGGCGGCTTCCGGCGATGCGTCCGCGCTGCCGAGCGAGGCGGCGGCCTGGCCGGCGAGATCGGCGCCGAGGCGGATCGCCTTGGCGGCGTCCAGCCCGTCGCGGATGCCGCCCGAGCCGATGACGACGGTCTCAGGACAAGCGGCCCGCACGTCGACGATCGCCCGCGCCGTGGAGATGCCCCAATCGGAGAAGGCCAGCGCCGTGGCGCGTTGCGCCGGGTCCGGCGAACGCTCGGCCTCGACGGCCGCCCAGCTCGTGCCGCCGGCCCCGGCAACGTCGATGGCGTGGGCGCCCGCATCGACCAGCCGCCGCGCGACCGTCGCCGAAATGCCGGCCCCGACCTCCTTGACCACGATCGGTACCGGCAACGTGCGCGCCAGCTCGCCGATGGCCGCAAGGACGCCGCGCCAGTTCGTGTCGCCGCCCGACTGCACCGCTTCCTGCAGCGGGTTGAGATGCACGATCAGCGCGTCGGCATCGATCATGTCCACGGCCCGCCGCACCTCCGTCAGGCCGTAGCCGAGCACCAGTTGCGCCGCGCCGACATTGGCGAGGATCGGCACGTCCGGCGCCGCATCGCGCAACTGCCGGTCGAGCCCGCCCGAGGCGCGGCCCTCGATGGCGATGCGCTGCGAGCCGACCGCAAGGGCGATGCCGAGAGCCTGCGCCGCCTCGGCGAGATTGCGGTTGATGCGCGCCGCCCGTTCCGGCCCGCCGGTCATCGACGAGATCAGCAGCGGCGCTGCGAGCCGGCGGCCGAGAAACTGCGTCGACAGGTCGATCTCGGCCAGCGAGATCTCCGGCAGCGCGACATGTTCGAAGACGATCTGCGACAGGCCGCTGTCGGCCCGCCGCGCCGCCAGCGAGGGATGCAGCACGATGTCGAGATGATCGCTCTTGCGCGCGGCGATGTCGCCGGCGGCCGATGTGTCTCCTGAGACGCTCACGTAACCCTATGTCCTATCGTCGCAGATTGCGAAACCGGACGCTCCCCGGTCGTCGCGTTTGCCAATGATCGTGTTAGCATCAGTTGCAACGTTACGTGTAGCGAATGACCCGTGACAAAATGCCAGAACCGAAGGCGACCCTCCCGGCATGACGTGCAATGAAACCGACGGCTTCAGGACCGAGGCTGCCGCCCTGATCGCCAGGATCGATGCGCGGCTGGCGGTGCTGGTGCCCCGCGCCCTGCCCGGCCAGACCGGGCTCGACCTGGCGATCCGCGAAAGCGTGCTGGCGCCCGGCAAGCGCCTGCGGCCGATGATGGCGGCGCTGACGGCAGGCGATCTCGGCGGTGACGAGGCCGTGGCGGTCGATGCCGGCTGCGCCGTGGAGATGGTGCATGCCTCCTCGCTGATTCTCGACGACCTGCCCTGCATGGACGACGCCACGATGCGCCGCGGCAGACCGGCCGCCCATGTCACCCACGGCGAGGATGTCGCCGTCCTGTCGGCGATCGCCATCCTGTCCGGCGCCTACGAGATGCTCGCCAGGGTAGAGGGCCTGTCGCCGGCCGCGCGGCTCGAGGCGGTGACGGTGCTGACCCGCGCCGTCGGCGTCGAAGGCCTCGTCGGTGGCCAGTTCGCCGACCTGCGCGGCGGCCGCGCCGAACGGCCGCTCCACGAGATCGCGGCCACCAACGGCCGCAAGACCGGCGCGCTGTTCCTGGCCGCCGTGGAGATCGGCGCGATCGCGGCGGGTGCCGGCGAGACGACCCGCGCGCATTTGCGCGGCTTTGCCACCGAGCTCGGCCACGCCTTCCAGCTTCTCGACGATCTGCTCGATGGCGGTCCGAGCGCCGCGACGATCGGCAAGGACGTCAACAAGGATGCCGGCAAGTCGACCATCGTCTCGATGCTGGGCCGTGCCTCGGTGGAGCATCGGATCGAACGGCATGTGGAAGCTGCCCATGGCGAGCTGACCCTGGTGTTCGGGGCGTCGAGCCGGCTGCATCGCCTCACCGACGCGATCGTTGCCCTGCCCGGCGGAGCCGCCGCCGACACGGCGTGCGACAAGACGCGTTTTCGCGAACCCGAAGCCGGCGCGCGCTGACGATCCCGTTCGCTGGGCCGACACGCGTCGCCGAATGCGCTCTCGCCGATCTCGTTCGCGTCCGAAGCCTGCGCCAGTGCAGCAGAACTGTCCGCCGGGCTGAGCCGGCCTAACTCGCGGGGCGCGTCAGCCTCGG
This sequence comes from Aurantimonas sp. NFXS3, assembly GCF_049132005.1. Classification (NCBI taxonomy): domain Bacteria; kingdom Pseudomonadati; phylum Pseudomonadota; class Alphaproteobacteria; order Hyphomicrobiales; family Aurantimonadaceae; genus Aurantimonas; species Aurantimonas sp. NFXS3. Next base: position 169,694 of record NZ_JAGDDZ010000001.1, on the reverse strand, counting down.
CCGGGTCCACAGCGCCTCGGAGCGACCCGCCGGCCCGCCACGCCGCGCCAGCGCCGCCTTGGCTGCGCCGCGGGCGACATGGCCGAGTTTCTGCCGCCGCCCGGTGGAGACGCGTGCGTCCCAGGCATGGGCGCCCAACCCCTTCACCTGCATGCCGATCTCGCGATAGACGCCATGCGCCGTCGCGACCGCCCAGGCCGAGCGTGGCGGCAGTTCCCGCAGGCCGTGGAAGGCCGAGGCGTAATAGGGCTCGGCGAGATCGATCAGCCGGTTGGCGACCAGCGACACCACCGGCCGCTGGCGCGGATCGGCGAGATCGCCGGGTTTCAGATCGGCGTCGGCCAGCCATTCCGCCGGCAGATAGACCCGCCCGACCCGGGCATCCTCGACGATGTCGCGGGCGATGTTGGTGAGCTGGAAGGCGATGCCGAGATCACTGGCGCGGTCGAGGGTCATCTCGTCCTTCGCCCCCATCACCATGCTCATCATCACGCCGACGACGCCTGCGACATGGTAGCAATAGGTCAGCGTATCGGTGACGGTCGCATAATGCCGCTCCTCGACATCCATCCGGTAGCCTTCGAGATGCTGCAGCAGCAGCTCCTGCGGCAGGCCGTGCCGGGCCACGACATCGGCGACGGCACGAAAGCTGGGATGCGAGGTCGGCTCGCCGCGCAGGGCCGCCAGCGTCTCCGCCTCCAGCAGCGCCAGCCGCTCCGCGCCCGAGCCGAGCGGGCCGAGCGGCCGCCGGGCAAAGCCCAGCACCTGGTCGTCGATGGTGTCGTCGCAATGCCGGCACCAGGCATAGAGCATCATGGCGCTGCGCCGGGTCTCGGCATCGAACAGCCTGGCCGCCGCCGCGAAGCTCCTGGAGCCCTTGGCGATCGTATCCTCGGCCATGGCCGCCAGATCGGCCCGCGCCGCCGGATCGAGCGGCACGGCGATGGGTTGGGAGGCGAGCATCTCAGGCTCTCGAATCGGCGATCATCAGCCCGGCCGTCGCCTTGGCGGACCCGACGACACCCGGCACGCCGGCGCCCGGATGGGTGCCGGCGCCGACGAAATAGAGATTGGGGATGTCGGCATCGCGATTGTGCGGCCGGAACCAGGCGCTCTGGGTCAGCACCGGATCGAGCGAGAAGGCCGAGCCGACATGGGCGTTCAGCTCGTCGCGGAAATCGAATGGCGTGAAGATGCGGCTGGTCACGAGGTCGGCCCTGAGATCGGGAATGTAGCGTTCTTCGAGATAGTCGAGGATGCGGTCCCGATATTTCGGCCCCTCGATCTCCCAGTCGATGTCGGTATTGCCGAGATGCGGAACCGGGGCGAGGACATAATAGCTGCCCGCGCCCTCCGGGGCCAGCGAGGGATCGGTGGCGCATGGGCTGTGCAGATAGAGCGAGAAATCGCCCGGCAGTTCCCCGCCCTTGAAGATCTCGTCGATCAGCGGCCGATAGCGCGGCCCGAAGCAGACCGTGTGGTGCTGCAGCTCCGGCCGGTGACGCTTGAGGCCGAAATAGATCACGAAGAGCGACATGGAGAAGCGCCGCGCCTTGAGGCGCTTGGCCTCCTTCTCGCCGCGCCGGGTGCCCGCCATCAGCGTGCCGTAGGTATGGACCACGTCGGCATTGGAGGCGATGCGGTCGGCCTCGAAGCGGCGACCGTCCTTCAGCACCACGGCCTTCGCCCTGTCGCCCTCCACCTCGATCTGCGCCGCTTCGGCCGACAGTTCGACCCGGCCGCCCATATCCTCGAACAGCCTGACGAGGCCGCGGACCAGCGCGCCGGTGCCGCCGCGCGGAAACCAGACGCCCCATTCGCGCTCCAGCGCATGGATCAGCGCGTAGATCGAGGAGGTGGCGAAGGGATTGCCGCCGACCAGCAGCGAGTGGAAGGAGAAGGCCTGCCGAAGCTGCTCGTCCTCGATATATTGCGCCACCTTGGAATAGACGCTGCGCCACGCCTGCAGCTTCGCCAGCTGCGGTCCGGCCTTGACCATGTCGCGGAAATTGAGGAACGGCACCGTGCCGAGCTTCTCGTAGCCCTCGCGGAACACCTCCCGCGAATAGGCCAGGAACTTGCGATAGCCCTCGATGTCCGCCGGGTTCTTCGCATGGATCTGGCGATCCAGCTCGTCTTGGTCGTTGGCATAGTCGAAGCTGTAGCCGTCTTCCCAGCACAGGCGGTAGAAGGGCTTCACCGGCAGGAGCTCGACATAGTCCGCCATCTTCCGGCCGGCGGCCGTGAACAGCTCTTCCAGCGCCGAGGGATCGGTGATCACCGTCGGGCCGGCATCGAAGACGAAGCCCTGATCCTCGTAGACATAGGCGCGGCCGCCCGGCTTGTCGCGCTTCTCCAGAAGCGTCGTCTGGATGCCGGACGCCTGCAGGCGAATGGCCAGCGCCAGCCCGCCGAAGCCGGAGCCGATGACGATGGCCGTGCGCTCGCCCGCTCCCGCGCCGTTCATCGTTGCGCTCATGCCAGTTCCCCTGTGAGGCGGTGCCGTGCCAGCACCTTCAATGCGTTGCCGACGGGCACGGGCGGCCGCCCCGTCATGATGCGGACCATGTCCAGCCGTGAGAGCCGCGCCGCGTAGAAGCGGCCGATCAGCGTGTCGGGCAGCCGGTGGAAATGCTGCAGGATCTCGTAGCGCTTCGACGGGACACCGGCGAAGAACAGGAGACGGTTGAGCAGGCGAAAGAAGCCCCGCCCCCGCCAAGCCGCCATCGAATGCGCCCGCGTCGCGGCAAAGACCGCGCCGGCCGACAGGTCGGTGAGGCCCGCGAGCCGGTCGGCGAGACGCACCGCGTCGGGCAGCGAATAGCCGGTGGTCGGATGGAACAGCGCCGCCGCAAGGCCCGTCGCCGGCACACCCTTTCTGTCGGCCCAGAAGGCCTCGATGTCGCCGTCGAGCGCGATCGGCAGGACGCCGCGTTCCTCACGCAGCACCGCTTTCGCCGTCCAGCCATGGGTCGCGAGGTAATCTGCGATGGTCGCGCGCAACCGGTCCTCCGACAATGCCGGCCCGTCGGCGTAATAGGTGTCCTCGACGAGCAGCGTCGTCGCCGTCAGCGGCAGCACGTAGACGAAGCGATAGCCGTCCTCCTGCGCCACCGTTGCGTCCATGATGATCGGCCGCGACAGGCCATGCGGCGCTGCGAGTTCGATCTCCTGACCGAGAAATTTCTGGAAGCCGAGGGTCAGATGCGGGCTCGGCGCATGGCCGCGGCCGTCGATGACGCAAGCAGCGGCGATCTCGCGCCCGTCCTCCAGGCTGAGCGTCGTCGGCGTGACCGCCCGCACTGGGGCCTGCGTCTCGATCCGGTCGCCGAGTTCTGCGTCGATCTCCGCCCGGAACTGTTCCGAGGACACGCTGCGATAGCCCGTTGCGATCCGGCGTCGGCGCTGGGGAAAGCGCACGTCATAGGCATCCCAGCGATAGCGGACGAAGGGTGCCAGCCAGTCATGTTCGGCGGCGCTGAGGTCGCCGGCATGAAACGACCATGTGTGGTTGCCGCCGACTTTCTCGCCGGCCTCGAAGACGCGGATCGACAGCTCCGGGCGCGCCCGCGCCAGCCGGTATGCCGCAAGGCCATTGGCCAGGCCGCCGCCCACGAACGCCACGTCGATCGGTCTGTCGTGGCGCTCGACGCCGTTCATGCGTTGCCTTCCTACCCGGTGACGGCAGATCTGCCGGCCACCGCATCCTCGATGATGTCCGCCGCGCGCCGCGTGCCGCCGGACATGCGGATGTCCCGGCCGATCCGCTGCGCCGCGTTGCGGAACCTAGGCTCCGCCAGCAGCCGCTCAAGCGAATTGCGCAGTTTCGCGCGGGACAGAAGGACGCGGGGCAGCCGCTCGCCGACGCCGTGATGGACGATCCGCGCGCCGATCCCCGGCTGGTCGAAAGCGATCGGCAGGGCCAGCATCGGCACGCCGGCTTCCAGCGAATCCAGCACCGTGTTCATGCCGGCATGGGTCACGCAGACCGCAGCGCACGACAGCATCGCCCGCTGCGGCACGAAATCGGTGACGATATCGGCATCGATGCGCGCCGCGGACCGCGCATCCAGCCGGCCGCAATGGGCGACGACGCATTGCGCGCCCAGATCGCGGCAGGCGCCGGCCACGGCGCGAAAGATGCCGGCGCGGTGGCCCTGCAACGTGCCGAGCGAGGCGAAGACGAGCTGCCGTTCCGGGTCGAGCCGCGCCTGAAGCTCGGCCGGCAGGTCCGGCGCGCCTTCCGATGGCGGGCGGATCGGGCCGACGGCGTGGCGGTGGGCGTCGTCGGGACGCGGAAAGTCGAAGCTTGGTACGAGCTGCGAAATCTGCGCCAGCGAGGACAGGCAATCGGCATGCCCGGCGTGGGGTCCAAGACCAAACCGCTCCGCCCAGCCAGCGATCATTCGGCGCTGCGCGGTCATCAGGAGGTCGGCGACGCGTTCGCCGCCGCGATTGCGCTTCAGGCCCTTTTCGCTCGGATCATAGGGCCATGGCAGGAAGGGCAGCGGCACGGCGGGATCGGCATGCACCGGCAGGGCGGCGGCGACCGAAACGAAGGGCAGGCCGAGATGCCGGGCGAGAAGCCCGGCCGCCGGCTCCATCTGGTCGCCGAGGATGGCCGTCGCGCCGATCCGGCGCAGGATGTCCGGGGCAAAGCGGCAGAGCTGGTCGGTCAGGCCGGCCGCGTCGGAGACCGTACGCAGGATGCCGAGCGGCCCGCTCGGCCGCGCCGCCCGGGCGATGATCCGCTCCAGGCGATCCGGGCCGCCCGCCCCGGCCTCGTGGATCGCGATGCCCTCCGGCGCCTTAGCCGCGAGCAGCTCGCCCGCCCCGCCATTGACGACGAAGCTCGCCCGGTGTCCGCGCCGGACCAGTTCCGCGCCGAGCACCGCGAAGACCTGCAGATGGCTGTAGTAGGGCGGACAGATCAGCGCGAAATGAGCCATGGCGGCGAATTGCGTCCGGTTCAGCGTGAATGGCGAAAGACATGCGGCGACGCGTTGCAGCCCGGCCGAGCACCGGCACCCGCAGGATCGGCTGCCCCGTCTGCTACCACGTTTCTGTCCCGAGCCATCCCTGCGACGTCCGGTCCCAGCGTGATGATTGCAGGACCGCGGCTCGGCGTATCAAGGCGAGCGCGGCCGTCCCGGTGTCAGCCGCGCGCCAGCCGCGCCGCCCGGCGGGCCCGCGCCTCGTCGGCCGCATCCAGCTTGACCTGCGGCAGCTTGGTCCGCCAGTCGGTGCCGGTGATGCCGACGACGCGGTTGCCGCGGAAATCGGCTTCGGCGGTGATCAGCCCGCGCTCGGCCATGAAGGACAACAGGAACCGGCCGCGCGACGGCGAATGGCTGCCATAGGCGCGGGCCAGCGCCGCATCCTCGGGGCATTCCGCCTCGTCGCGGGCGGCGCGCGCCAGCATCATGAAGACGCCCTGCATCTCCTCCGGCAGATCGGCGGCCCGGTCGACGACCCCCTGCCATTCCTCGTCGTCGGTCTCGCAGGACACGCCCGCCCGTGCCAGCGACAGGCGCCGGCGGAAGGCCGCCATATCGGTCTCGGCACCGCGCAGACGCTTCAGCCGGCAATGGGTGAGGAAGTCCTGGTAGAGCACCGGCACCGGCCGGAAGGCCGCGTCCGGGTCCTGCAGCATCTCGGCGAAGATCGCATCGACGGCGGCGGCGCGCTCTTCCGGCGAGCGGGGATCGTCGTCGATCGGCTCGTGCCGCTCCGAGACGGACGGGGCAGCGGCCACCCGCTCCAGAAGCTCGCGTGTGGCGATCGCCGCGGCGGCGCCCTCGATGCGCGGCGCGGCGTTGGATTGCGGGCGCTCGATGGCGCGCCGTTCGGCCGCCTTGTCCTCTTCCGTGGCAGTGAAGATCAGGTCTTCCATCGCCTCGCGCGGCGTCTCCGGCAGCGGCATCAGCGACGGCCGCCCGCTGCGCCCCGCCGTCTCGACGGGACCGATGCGGATCGGCATGGGCCGCCGCGACAATGCCGGTCCGAGCGCCACGAAATTGCCGGTCTCCAGATCGCGGAAACGTTCGGCGGCGCGCCGGTCCATGCCCAGCAGGTCGGCGGCGCGCTGCATGTCGATGTCGAGGAAGGTCCGGCCCATCAGGAAGTTCGACGCCTCAGCAGCGACGTTCTTGGCGAGCTTGGCCAGGCGCTGGGTGGCGATGACCCCGGCCAGGCCGCGCTTGCGACCGCGGCACATCAGGTTGGTCATCGCGCCGAGCGAGGCGCGACGGGCTTCTTCCGAATGCTCGCCGGACATGGCCGGCGCGAAGAGATGCGCCTCGTCGACGGCGATCAGCATCGGGAACCAGTGCGCCCGGTCGGCATCGAACAGGCCGTTCAGGAAGGCCGCCGAGCACATCATCTGCACCTCGGCGTCGAGCCCTTCCAGATCGAGCACCACCGAGGCGCGATGCTCGCGGATGCGCCGCGCGATGCGGGTCAGCTCGGCCGGCGTGCGATTGGCGTCGACGACCACATGGCCGTAGCGCTCGGCCAGCGACACGAAGTCGCCTTCCGGATCGATCACCGCCTGCTGCACCCAGTCCGCGCTGCGCTCCAGAAGGCGGCGCAGCAGATGCGACTTGCCCGAGCCCGAATTGCCCTGGACGAGCAGACGCGTCGACAGCAGCTCCTCCAGATCGAGCTCCGCCGGTTCGCCGGTTTGGGTCGTGCCGAGATCGACGGCAACGGTCATTGCAGGCCTTTCGGTGCTGGCGATGTCGTGAACGACCGCCTGCCTTGGCGGCGCGGTCCGGTCGTCGAGGGGACGTGGCCGGAACCTATCACGCCCGCCCCGGCGAGAGTCGAGACGGCGAGGACCTGTCCACAGGAAGGCGCGACTGTCGGACGGCGTCCCGCGCCGAAGCAGGCTTCAACGAAGCCGTGGCAGGCTCAGAGCCATGTGTCGTAGTCGGAGACCAGCAGCAGCATCGGGTCCTCGTCCTCCTCGATCTCGGAAAACCGGCCGAGCGGCTCGCGGAAGACATTGTCGGTCAGATCGTCGTTGACGGTGGAGACCTCGCCGATCAGGACGTCGCCGCCCTCGCCCCAGAAGGCGTGCCAGTTGCCGGGCAGCAGCGTCACGCTTTCGCCGGGCTCCAGCATCAGGACGCCGCCGGCCGGCAGCCGCCGAGTGATCCCGTCGGTGACGACGGTGACCTCGGCGCTCTCGTCGACGGAGCCGTCGGGCGCGCTTTCATGCATTTGGATCGCCAGCTTGGCGCCGCCGCGATTGATGATGTCCTCGGCTTTGACGATGTGCCGGTGCATCGGCGAATACTGGTCGTGGCGGGAGATCATGATCTTCTCGGCATAGAGCATGCCGCCGCCGGCCTTCAGATCCGCCGCGTCGCCGTTGCGCGTGGTGAACAGGAACAGCCCCATCCGGTCGAAATCGCCCTTGCCGTAATCGGTCACGTCCCAGCCGAGCCGGCGCTCCACGATGGTCGACAGATCGGCCCGCCGCGCCTTCATCTCGTTCGGGGAGAGATAGGCGAAGGGCGGCATGACGTAGCCGAAGGAACGGATGTAGGAATCCGCTTCCCTGAGGATTTCGTTGACGCGGGAACGCTTCATGCCGGCCTCCCTTCGGAGCTCGCCGCCGGATCGACGAGGATGATCCGGCAGTCGTTGACATTGGTGTGGGTCGGGCCCGGCACGAACAGGCCGTCGATGGCCTCGAAGAAGCCGGTCGAATCGTTCGCCGCCAGTGCCGCCTCGGCGTCGAGCCCGGCGGCCGCCGCCTTGGCGAGCGTGTCCGGCAGGACGAAGGCGCCGGCCGGATCGCTGGCAAGGCCGGTCCCGCCATCGGTGCCGTCCGTGTCGCCGGAGAGCGCCGCGATGCCGGGATGGGCGCCAAGCGCCAGCGCCAGGGCCAGGGCATATTCCTGGTTCGGCCCGCCGCGGCCCTCGCCGCGGATCGTCACCGTCAGTTCGCCGCCCGACAGGATCGCGACCCGGTCGCCGGCCTCAACGGCCTCCAGCGCGATGCGGGCATGTTCGGCCGCCACGTCCCGCGCCTCGCCCTCCACGTCGGCGCCGAAGCTGACCACCCTGTAGCCGAGCCGCTCGGCGGTCTTCGCGGCGGCGTCGAGCGAGGCCGCAGGGGTCGCCACGATCTTGTATTCGGCCTGCTCGAAGACCGGATTGCCCGGCTTCGGCGTCTCGTTGGCCGGATCGTCCAGCGCGGCCTTGCAGGAGGCCGGCAGGTCGATGCCGCGCTTTTCGATGATTGCCCGCGCATCAGCGAGCGTCGTTGCGTCCGGCACGGTGGGTCCGGAGGCGATGACGCTCGGATCGTCGCCGGGCACGTCGGAGATCGCCAGGGTGATCAGCCGCGCGTCGCCGCAGGCATGGGCGAGGCGCCCGCCCTTGATCTGCGACAGATGCTTGCGCACGCAGTTGATCTCGCCGATGCCGGCGCCGCTGCGCAGCATCGCCTTCGTCACGGCCTGCTTGTCGGCAAGCGAGATACCCTCGGCCGGCAGCAGCCAGTTGGCCGAGCCGCCGCCGGAGATCAGTGCCAGCACGAGGTCGTCCGGCCCGGCCGCTTCGGCCAGCGCGACGACCTTCGCCGTCGCCTCCAGCCCATGCGCGTTGGGCAGCGGATGCCCGGCTTCGACCACCGGGATCGGCCCGGCGTCGAGCGCATAGCCGTCGCGGGTGACCGCGATGCCGGTGAGCCGGTCGGCCGGCACGCCGTGCGTCTGCGTGTAATGGGCGACCGCGGCGGCGGCCATCGAGGCCGCGGCCTTGCCGGCGGCGAGGATGACGATGCGCCCCGGCGGCGGCGGCGGCAGATGCGCGGCGAGAATGCTCGCCGGATGGGCCGCCGCAACGGCCGCCTCGAAGATCGTCGTCAGGTCCCCCGACCATCCCGTCGTGTTCATGCAAATCCCTCCCCGCATCGTCCCGGGGCATCCATACCAGAAGAACGGCACGGGGAAACCGCACAAGTGGGGATCGAGATCGGGTCACGGCGCGCGGAAAAAGCCGCACGGCCTCGCGCCCATACGCTGGCAAAATGGTCGCAGAGGCCTACTCTGACCTTGTCGCAGCGTCCATCTTGGGTGCATCCACGCGCCAGATAAATGTTGAAGGCAAAACCATGTTCGAAGGTTTCGACCCGGTCACCCTCGCCCGCTTCCAGTTCGCCTTCACCATCTCGTTCCACATCATATTTCCGGCCTTCACCATCGGCCTCGCCTCGTTCCTCGCGGTTCTCGAGGGCCTGTGGCTGGCGACCGGGCGGTCGGTCTACATCGACACCTTCAACTACTGGATCAAGATCTTCGCCCTGAGCTTCGGCATGGGTGTCGTCTCCGGCATCGTGATGAGCTACCAGTTCGGCACCAACTGGTCCGTCTTCTCCGACAAGACCGGGCCGATCCTCGGCCCCATGATGGGCTACGAGGTGCTGTCCGCCTTCTTCCTGGAAGCCGGCTTCCTCGGCATCATGCTGTTCGGCCGCAAGCGCGTCGGCGACAAGCTGCACTTCGCCGCCACGGTCGTCGTCGCCCTCGGCACGCTGTTCTCGGCCTTCTGGATCCTCTCGGTGAACTCCTGGATGCAGACGCCGGCCGGCTTCAGCTACAATGCCGCCGGCCAGTTCGTGCCGGAGGACTGGTGGGCGATCGTCTTCAACCCGTCCTTCCCCTACCGGCTGGTGCACATGGTGCTGGCCGCCTATCTCACCACGGCCTTCATCGTCGGCGCGGTCGGGGCGTTCCATCTGCTGCGCGACCGCAGCAACCAGATGGCCCGCACGATGTTCTCGATGGCGCTGTGGATGGCGACCATCGTCGCGCCGATCCAGATCGTTGCCGGCGACCTGCACGGCACCAACACGCTGGAGCACCAGCCCGCCAAGATCGCCGCGATCGAGGGGCATTTCGAGACGAATTCCGACGGTGCGATGCCGCTCACCCTGTTCGGCATCCCGAACATGGAGGAAGGCCGGACCGACTATGCCGTCAACGTGCCCTATCTCGGCTCGCTGATCCTCACCCATTCGCTCGACGGCGAGGTGCAGGGCCTCGACGCCTTCCCGCGCGAGGACTGGCCGAACTCGACGGTGATCTTCTGGACCTTCCGGGTGATGGTCGGCATCGGCTTCGCCATGCTCGGCATCGGCCTGTGGTCGCTGTTCAAGCGCTTCCGCGGCTCGCTCTACGATTCGCCCTGGCTTCAGCGCGCCATGATCGCCATGGGGCCGATGGGCTTCGTCGCGGTGATCTGCGGCTGGGTCACCACCGAGATGGGGCGCCAGCCCTTCACGGTCTTCGGCCTGCTGCGCACCGCCGAGAGCCATTCGCCGATCGCCGCCGAAGCGGTAGGCACCTCGCTGGTGGCGTTCATCGTGGTGTATTTCGTGCTGTTCGGCGCCGGCACATTCTACATCATGCGCCTGATGTCGAAGCTGCCCAGCCCGGCAGAGGACGACACGCCGGATCACCATCCGACGCGCTCGGCCGGCATCACGCCCGCCTTCTCGCTGGAAGGCCGCAACAAACCCGAACCGGCGGAATAGGAGGCCGACGCAGATGGATCTCGCTGTACTCTGGGCCTTCATCATCGCCTTTGCGGTCATTGCCTATGTCATTCTGGACGGCTTCGACCTGGGCACCGGCATCCTGTTCCCGCTGCTCGGCCGGCACGAGAACCGCGACACCGCCATGAACACGGTGGCGCCGATCTGGGACGGCAACGAAACCTGGCTGGTGCTGGGCGGCGGCGGCCTGTTCGCGGTCTTCCCGCTGGCCTACGCGATCATCATGCCGGCCATCTACGCGCCGGTCATCGCCATGCTCCTGGCGCTCATCTTCCGCGGGGTGGCCTTCGAGTTCCGCTTCAAGACGGTGCGCGGTCGCTGGATGTGGGACGTGTCGTTCTTCGTCGGCTCGATCGTCGCCGCCTTCAGCCAGGGCGTTGCCCTCGGCACGCTGGTCCAGGGCATCGACATCGACGGCCGCGCCTATGCCGGCGGCTGGTTCGACTGGCTGACGCCCTTCTCGTTGATGACCGGCGTTGCCGTCGTGGTCGGCTACGCGCTGCTGGGCGCCACCTGGCTGGTCATGAAGACCGAGGGCGAACTGCACGACATCGCCCGCCGCTACGCGTGGATCTCGGCGGTCGGCACCATGGTCCTGATCGGCGTGGTCAGCCTGTGGATGCCGTTCATGGAAGACCAGTTCTATCTGCGCTGGTTCACCTTCCCGCAGATCTTCTACGTGGCGCCGGTGCCGATCCTTGTCGCGCTGGCCACCTTCAGCCTGTTCCAGTCGCTGGCGACCGGCAAGGAGATCCGGCCGTTCCTGTCGGCGCTGGCGATCTTCGTCCTGTCCTTTGCCGGGCTCGGGATCACCTTCTATCCCGACATCATCCCGCCCCATGTCACCATCTGGGAGGCGGCCGCACCGGAATCCTCGCTGATGTTCCTCCTTGTCGGGGCGACGGTGCTGATCCCGCTGATCCTCGCCTATACCGGCTATTCCTACTGGGTCTTCCGCGGCAAAGTCCGCGAGGGCGAAGGATACCACCATTGACGGCGCGGCACGGCGACCGCCCGGAGACCGGGGACGCGGCGCCGGGTAGCCTGAAAAGCCGGCTCGGCTGGTTCGCGCTCCTGTGGCTCGGCGGCGTCGCCGCCGTCGCCACGGTCGGCTACGGCATCCGTCTCGTCCTGATCGGCTAGAGCGCCAGTTCCGGCACCGTCTCGCGCACCAGCGCCATGTCCGCGTGGAAGGCTTCGCGCTCTCGCTCCTGCGTGGCCTTGTCGGGCAGCCTCAGGATGTAGGACGGATGCACGGTGACCAGCGCCCGGGTCCCCTCGTCGAGGTCGATCAGCTTCGACCGCGTGTCGCGGATCGTCACGGTCTTGCCGAGGACGGCGGAGGCCGCCGTCGCGCCCAGCGCGACGATCAGCTTCGGCCGGATCAGGTCGCGTTCGAGGTCCAGCCACCAGCGGCAGGCCCGCACCTCGCCGCCATTCGGCTTGGCGTGGATGCGCCGCTTGCCGCGCGGCGCGAACTTGAAGTGCTTCACGGCATTGGTCACATAGGCGCGGCTGCGGTCGATCCCGGCCTCGCTCAGCGCCGCGTCGAACACCTTTCCCGCCGGCCCGACGAAGGGCTCGCCGGCAATGTCCTCCTGGTCGCCCGGCTGCTCGCCGACGAAGATGACCGGTGCATCCTCCGGCCCTCGCCCGAATACCGTCTGCGTCGCCGGCTCCCACAGCGGGCAGGCGCGGCAGTGGCTGGCCGCCTCCCGCGCCGCGGCGATCGATGTCGGGCGCTCGCCCGCAGGCTGCGCCGCCAGCTCGGGTTGTCGTGCCATGTCGCGCTCCTTCTGGCGTTCGTGCCGCAGGCTGGGCAAGGTCGGCGCGGTCTCGATCATTCGCCGCGACGCGGCCTCGGCCCTGGCGATCAGCGGCTTGATCAGCGCCGTCTCGGGCATGTTCGCCCAGTATTTCTTCGGCATCTCGGCGCGCATGGCGTTCACCTTGAGCCGCGCCGGGTTGAAGATCGACGCGTAATAGGTGAGCCACAGCGCCTCCATGTCGTCGCCCTCCGGCCGCATGTCCTTCGTCGCGCCGGGCAGGAAGGTCAGCTCGCTGCCGTCCCAATGGGCGCTGCGCTCCGGCGTCAGGATGGTCCAGACCATCCCGGCGAAGCGCCGGGCGAAGAACGGCGCGGTGTGTTCGACGATGTGGTGGAACGGCTCGAACCAGGCGACGTAGTGGCGGCGGCCTTCGTCGTCCTCGATCTCGCGAAAGCGCACGAAGGCCTTCATCTTGTGGCTGTCGCGGCGGACCGCCTTTTCCATCTCGGCGGCGCGCAGGATGTCCGGGTCCGACGCGATCTCCAGGAGCTTCTTTTCGCGTTGCAGGCGCCACAGCAGGCGATAGGCGAAGACGAAGCGGTCGGCATCGGCATGGCAGACCAGCTTGGCCGCCAGTTCGGGAAACGCCTTCGGCGCGGTCGGCTGCGGCGCGCCGGCGGGCGCCGGGGGCAGCGGCTCGGCGAAGAGGCCCGCGGTTTCGTCACCGACCGTGAAGCTCATCTCATCCGGCGGCACGCCGAGCGCCAGCGCCGTGCGCGCCGCCTGGCGCCACGCGTCGAAATCGGCGGAGAAGGAAAGACACGCAACATACATGGGATCGGGCTCGCCTGCGGGACGAAATGAAACCTGCATGACGGTGCCGCGGTTCCCGCCGATGCCCCGCGGCCCGGTCGGCGGCTTGTGTAAGGCGCGACGCTCAGAACAGTTCGAGCTGGGCCGTCCGCTGCACCTTCGGCACGAAGCGTTCGCGCAAACCGGCGCTGTCCGTCGCCGCGCCCGGCGACCAGTCGAGCGCCTCGATGAACGGCCGAACCTTGTCCACCGACTGGCAGAGCCGCGCCACGTCGTCGAGGCGCAGGCTGCGATGCCGCCGCGTCGACAGGATGCGGTTCACCGCCCGCGTGCCGAGACCCGGCACCCGCAAGAGCATCTCGCGGTCGGCACGGTTGACGTTGACGGGAAACCGCTCGCGATGCTTCAGCGCCCAGGCGAGCTTCGGGTCGATCGCCAGATCCAGCATGCCCCCGTCGCCGCCCGCGACGATTTCGCCGCGGTCGAAGCCGTAGAAGCGCATCAGCCAGTCGGCCTGGTAAAGCCGGTGCTCGCGCATCAGCGGCGGCTTGGAGAGCGGCAGCCGGCTCGAGGCGTCGGGGATCGGCGAGAAGGCCGAGTAATAGACGCGCTTCAGATGATAATTGCCGTAGAGATTTTCCGACCGGCCAAGGATCGCGTCGTCGTCCGATCCGTCGGCGCCGATGATCATCTGGGTCGACTGGCCGCCGGGCGAAAAGCGCTTCGGCTTGGCACGGTCCCGCTTCTCGCCCTTGTGCTCCTCGATCTTGGCGCGCAGATGCCCCATCGACCTGCGGATATCGCGCGGGTTCTTTTCCGGCGCGAAGGCTTCCAGTGTCACGTCGGTCGGCAGCTCGATGTTGATCGACAGGCGGTCGGCGAACAGCCCCGCCTCCTCGATCAGCGCCGGTGCGGCGTCGGGGATCGTCTTCAGGTGGATGTAGCCGCGGAAATTCTCCTCCAGCCGCAGCTTGCGGGCGATCCGGACCATCTCCTCCATCGTGTAGTCGGAGCTGCGGATGATGCCGGAGGAGAGAAACAGCCCCTCGATGTAGTTGCGCCGGTAGAAGGACATCGTCAGGTCGACGACCTCCTGCACCGAAAAACGCGCCCGCGGCACGTTCGACGACGAGCGATTGACGCAATAGACGCAGTCATAGACGCAGAAATTCGTCATCAGGATCTTGAGCAGCGAGATGCAGCGCCCGTCCGGAGCGTAGGCATGGCAGATGCCCGAGCCTTCGGTCGAGCCGATGCCGCCGGACTTCGACGAGTCGCGGCGGGTCGAGCCGCTGGACGCGCAGGAGGCGTCGTATTTGGCGGCGTCCGAGAGGATCGCCAGCTTGTCGATGAGTGTGGTCTTGGCCATCCCGCCTGTATAGGGTTCTCGGAATGTTCCTGCGAGCGGTCGCGGCCGGATTGCCCTGCTACAGGCTGTCGCAGGTGGTCACTCCGGAGCCGCTCCAAGCGCTTCGGGCTGCGCTAGATGCGAGGCGCCATCCTGTACGAGCCCACAAACGAAAACGGCCGGGCTGAAGCCCGGCCGTCGCATCATGGAAGGGTTGCCGAAGCCTAGTGCGACTGCGCCTTGGCGACCGCGCGCTTGGTGACGACCTTGACGAGGTTGGCCCGGTAATCCGACGAGCCGTGCAGATCGGCCAGCATGTCGCTCGGATCGACCGACAGCCCCTCAATGGCGGAGCCGTCGAAATTCGCCGACAGCGCCTGCTCGGCGGCTTCCCAGCGGAACGTGCCGTTCGAGCCCGCGCCGGTGACGCCGACCTTCACGCCATCGCCACGCTTGGCGACGAATACGCCGCACATGGCGTAGCGCGAGGCCGGGTTGCGAAACTTCTCGTAGCCGCACTGGTCCGGCGCCTCGAAGGACACCGCGGTGACGATCTCGTCCTCTTCCAGCGCGGTCTCGAACAGGCTGACGAAGAATTCGTCCGCCGGCATTTCGCGCTTGGAGGTGTGGATCGTCGCGCCCATCGCCTTCAGGGCGGCCGGATAATCGGCGGCCGGATCGTAATTGGCGACCGAGCCGCCGATCGTGCCCATGTGGCGCACGGCAATGTCGCCGATCAGCCCGGCCAGCGAGGCAAAGCCCGGACAGGTCGACTTGATGCCCTCATGGGCAGCGATCTCGGCATGGGTCGTGCCACCGCCGATGCGGATCGAGCGGCCCTCGACGCTGATGCCCTTGAGCTCGGCGACGTGGCGCAGATCGACCAGCGCCGTCGGGGCGGCGAGGCGTTGCTTCATGGTCGGGATCAACGTCATCCCGCCGGAGAGGAACTTGCCCTCCCCGCCGCTGTCGCCGACCAGCCGGACGGCCTCGTCGAGGGTCGAGGGGCGATGATAGGTGGTCTCGTACATCTCAGGTCTCCCTTGGCGCCGGGTCGCGCCTGTCCTGTCCAGGCGCGGGCCGCGCGGCGCGGCTGTCTCGATGGGACCAGGGGTCCCGGAAGGCTGCCGGCGGCCAGTCTGCGGCCGCCGGACGATCAGGCCGCCGTCAGGTGACGGCGTGGAGCGCCCGCCACACCTTCTGCGGCGTCGCCGGCATGGTCAGGTCGTTGTTGCCGATGGCATCGGTGATGGCGTTGATGACGGCCGGCGGCGAACCGATCGCGCCGGCCTCGCCGCAGCCCTTCATGCCGAGCGGATTGCCGGGGCACAGCGTCTCGTTGGTCGACACGTCGAACATCGGCAGATCCCAGGCCCGCGGCATGGCATAGTCCATGTAGGACGCCGTCACGAGCTGGCCGGTCTCGTCGTAATGGGCGCCTTCCAGCAAAGCCTGGCCGATGCCCTGGGCGAGACCGCCATGCACCTGTCCCTCGACGATCATCGGATTGATAACCCGGCCGAAATCGTCGGCCGCGACGAACTGCACGATCTCGGTGGTGCCGGTCTCCGGATCCACCTCGACCTCGCAGATGTAGCAGCCGGCCGGGAAGGTGAAGTTGGTCGGATCGTAGAACGCGCCCTCCTTCAGGCCCGGCTCCATGCCGTCCGGCAGATTGTGGCCGGTATAGGCGCCGAGACAGACCTCGTGCCAGCCCAGCGACTTGTCGGTGCCCGCGACCTTCACCTCGCCATTCTCGATGACGATGTCGCCCTCGTCGGCTTCCAGGAGATGCGCGGCGATCTTCTTGGCCTTGGCCTCGACCTTGTCGAGCGCCTTGTGGATCGCCGACATGCCGACCGCGCCGGAGCGCGAGCCATAGGTGCCCATGCCGAACTGCACCTTGTCGGTGTCGCCATGGATCACCTGGACGTTGTCGACCGGCAGGCCGAAACGCTCGGCGACGAGCTGGGCGAAGGTCGTCTCGTGGCCCTGGCCGTGGCTGTGCGAGCCGGTGAGAATCTCGATCGTGCCGACCGGATTGACCCGGACCTCGGCCGATTCCCACAGGCCGACGCCGGCGCCGAGCGAGCCCACCGCCTTCGACGGCGCAATGCCGCAGGCCTCGATGTAGCAGCTCATGCCGAGGCCGCGCAGCTTGCCGCGGGACTGGGCCTCGGCCCGGCGGGCCTCGAAGCCGGCGACGTCCGCCGCCTGCATGCCGGCATCCAGCGTCGCGTCGAAATCGCCGGCGTCATACGCCATGATGACCGGCGTCTGGTGCGGGAAGGAGCGGATGAAGTTCTTGCGGCGCAGTTCCGCCGGCGAAACACCGAGCTCGCGCGCTGCCGTCTCCATAGTCCGCTCGATGACGTAGGTCGCCTCGGGCCGGCCGGCGCCCCGATAGGCGTCCACCGGCACGGTGTTGGTGTAGACGGCCCTGACATTGGCGTGGATCGCCGGGATGTCGTACTGGCCCGACAGCAGCGTCGCGTAGAGATAGGTCGGGGTCGCCGACGAGAACAGCGACATGTAGGCGCCCAGATTGGCCACCGTGTCGACCTTGAGGCCGAGGATCTTGTTGTCGGCGTCCAGCGCCATCTCGACTTCGGTCACGTGGTCGCGGCCGTGGGCGTCGGTCAGGAACGCCTCGGTGCGATCGGACGTCCACTTCACCGGCACGCCTGTGCGCTTGGATGCCCACAGGCAGACGATCTCTTCGGGATAAATGTAGATCTTGGAGCCGAAGCCGCCGCCCACATCCGGCGCGATCACCCGCAGCTTGTGCTCCGGCGCGACATTGTAGAAGGCGCTCATCACCAGCCGGGCGACATGCGGATTCTGCGAGGTGGTCCAGCAGGTGTAGTGGTCGTCGGCGGCGTCGTAATGGCCGAGTGCCGCGCGCGGCTCCATCGGGTTCGGCACCAGCCGGTTGTTGACGATGTGCAGCCTGGTGACGTGGGCGGCATTGGTGAAGGCCGCGTCGGTCGCGCCCTTGTCGCCCAGCTCCCAGTCGAAGATCAGGTTGTTCTCGGCTTCCGGATGGAGTTGCGGCGCGCCATCCTTCAGCGCCTCGACGGCGCTGACCACGGCCGGCAGCTCGTCATAGTCGACCATCACCGCTTCGGCCGCGTCGCGCGCCTGCATCTGGGTTTCGGCGACCACCACCGCGACGGCCTGGCCCACATGGCGGATCTTCTCCACCGCCAGCGCCGGCCAGGCGCCCATCTTCATCGGCGTGCCGTCCTTGGAGGACACCGCCCAGCCGCAGATCAGATTGCCGATGCCGTCGCCCTGCAGCTGCTCGCCGGTCAGGATGCCGATGACGCCCGGCATTCCCTTGGCCTCGTCCATGTCGATGCCGGAGATCGTCGCATGGGCGTGGGGCGAGCGCACGAACGCCGCGTATTTCATGCCCGGCACGACCATGTCGTCGACATAGCGGCCACGTCCGGTGATGAACCGGCGATCCTCCTTGCGCAGAACCTTTGCGCCGATGCCTTCGATACCCATAGAAAACCTCCCAATTTTCGCCGGGGGCCGGGATCACCGTCGGGATCGCTGCGGCCGCCCTGATCCGTGGCGACCCGAAGGCCGCCCTGCCTCCCTATTCGGCCGCGACCTGCTGCGGCTGCGATGCGCCGGCGGCGGCCAGGATCGCCTTGACGATGTTGTGGTAGCCGGTGCAGCGACAGATGTTGCCCTCCAGGCCGTCGCGCACCGCCTTCTCGTCGAGCGCGCTGCCGTGCTGGCGGATCAGGTCGACCGCCGTCATGATCATGCCCGGGGTGCAGAAGCCGCACTGCAGGCCGTGATGCTCGCGGAAGGCCGTCTGCACCGGATGCAGCTCGGCGCCGTCGGCCAGTCCCTCGATCGTCGTCACCGAGGCGCCCGAGGCCTGGACGGCCAGCATGGTGCAGGACTTCACGGCCTTGCCGTCCACATGGACCACGCAGGCCCCGCACTGCGAGGTGTCGCAGCCGACATGGGTGCCGGTCAGGCCGAGATTTTCGCGCAGGAAGGTGACGAGCAGTGTGCGGTCTTCGACCGCGCCCTTCATCTCCCGACCGTTCACCGTGATCGTCACGTCACTCATCGATATCCTCCCCGGGGGTCTGATCGCATCGTCCCGCATCGCTGCCGGACGGGCGAATGTCTGCGAGGCGTCGACTACCCACGCCACGGCTCCGGCGCGAGCTTGCCCTTTGCCGGGGATCGCTTCAAGCGCTTTTCAGAATCGTTCCATGGTACGGCGTCGCCGGCGCGGGTCTGGTTGCAGCCGAAACCACCGGTGCGGAGAGGCCGGCGCCTGCCCTTCAAATCGTCTGCCGCCCGACCTCGCGGCCAAGCGTCGCAATGACGTTCCGACAGGTGTGACCCCGGCGGCACGGGACCGGCGGAAATCAGCTACACGTTAACGTCACCGGACGAAATATCCCCGCCAGTAGGTTGTTATTTCATCAAATCCCAGCATGCTGACCGCCAGCCCGAGGAGGGGTCGCGGCAGCCTTTCGTGCGCCGTCACCGGACATCGTGAAGCCGGCTTCGGGTGCCGCTCCAACGGTCAATGCGGTCAACGGGAAACTGGCGTCTTTGCGGTATCGGTTCCACACCAGCCACATGCTTGCACGCGCTGCCCTCGGGGCGGTGCTCGTCATGGCGGCTCCGCAGCGCGCCGCGGCCTTCGAAATCTTCGGATTCAAGTTCTTCGAGGACGAGACCGACGACGCCACCGATATCATCAACCCGATCTCCTACACGGCATCCTTGTCGCTGGCGCCGGGCGTGACCGCTGACGGCGACATCGAAACCGCCCTGAAGGATGCCTCGGTCCTCGTCTCCGACGCCAGCGATCCGGTCTCCGGCTCGCTGGGCCTGATCGCCAAGGCGAAGACCGACCGCAAGCGCCTCGTCGCGACGCTCTACGAGAACGCCCGATACGACGGCCTCGTCGACATCTTCATCGAGGGCCGCAACCTCGCCGACCTGCCGCCGGACACGAAATTCGACACCTCGCGCCCCGTGCCGGTGACGATCCGCGTGACGCCCGGTCCGGTCTACGAACTCGGCCGCGTGGCGATCACCACCGGCGGCCTGCCCGTCGATCCGGCCGAATACGGCCTGGTGCGCGGCGGCTCGGCGAACTCCGTCGATGTCCTGGAAGGCGAGGCGAAGCTCCTGCGCGACCTGCGCAACCAGGGCCGCCCCTTCGTCGCCGTGACCGGCCGCGAGACCGTGGCGGACGCCGCCACCGACGAGCTGGACTATTCCCTTGACGTGTCGCCCGGCGACATCGTCCCCTTCGGCGAGACCTGGGTGGACGGCACCACCGACGTCGATCCCGGCTTCGTCGCCTACATGGCCGGCGTGAAGGCCGGCGAGGTCTTCTCGCCCGACGAACTGGCCGCGGCCCGCAAGCGCCTCGTCGAGCTCGGTGTGTTTTCCAGCGTGACGGTGAAGCCCGGCGCGGCCCAGGCCGCCGACGGCACCCTGCCGGTGCAGGTCGAGGTGGCCGAGCGCAAGTTCGGCTTCTACGGCCTCGGCGCCACCTACTCCAACACCGAGGGCGCCGGCGCCTCGGGCTATGTCGGCTATCGCAACCTGTTCGGCCGGGCGGAATCGATCCGCCTCGACGCCTCGATCTCGCGCATCGGCGCCACCGCGATCAGCGACGAGGCCCGCGAGATCAGCGGCCCGGACTACGCCACCTCGCTGGTGTTCAAGAAGCCCGGCGTGCTCGGTCCCGATTCGGTCTATATCGGCTCGATCGAGGCCGGCCGGCAGCAGCCGCTGGCCTATGACCGCGAATTCGTCGCCGTCACCAGCGGTGTCGAATACAAGATCGACGAGCAGCAGAAGCTGAGCGCCACGGTGCGCGGCGAATACGAGACCATCGGCGACTTCCTCGGCGAGCGGGACTATCTCCTCGCCTCGGTGCCGGTCACCTACACCTTCGACAGCCGCGACAACGAGTTGAACCCCACCGAGGGCATCTTCGCCAAGGCCTTCGCCGAGCCGACCTACAATGTCGACGACGGCGCCGCCTTCGTGAAGACGCGCGTCGATACGTCGAGCTACCTGTCACTGACCGAGAACGACAGGCTCGTTCTCGCAGGCCGCGTCGGCTACGGCACCATCTTCGGCGCCGATCTCGGCGAAGTGCCCAACGACCGGCGCTTCTTCGCCGGCGGCGGCGGCTCGGTCCGCGGCTACGAATTCCAGTCAATCGGCCCCTATTATCCGTCCAGCGTGCCGGCCGGCAGCGGCTTCAATCCCGACTTCACCGACACGCCCACCGGCGGCCTGTCGCTGTTCGAAGCCTCGCTCGAAGCCCGCGTGGCGGTGACCGACAAGATCCAGATCGTACCCTTTGTCGACGGCGGCACGGTGTCGGACGACCTCGTGCCCGACTTCAACGAGTTCAAGCTCGGCGCCGGCGTCGGCCTGCGCTACCTGACCAGCTTCGGGCCGATCCGCGTCGACGTCGCGGTACCGCTCGATCCGGGCCCGCGCGACGCCAGCTTCCAGTTCTACGCCGGAATCGGACAGGCCTTCTGATGATACGTGCCGGACGCTTCCTGCAGATCGCGGCGACCCTCGTCCTGGGTGGCTTCGTGGCGCTTGCCCCGAGCCGCCCGGCGCAGGCCCAGCAGTTCCTCGCGACCCAGATCGAGAACCTCGTCTCGACCGACACCATGCAGGTGAAGATCGAGGGACTGTCGGGCGCGCTGAGCGGCGACATCCGCATCGAGAACGTCACCGTCTCCGATCCGCAAGGCGTCTTCCTGACAGCCAGCGACCTCGCCATGGACTGGTCGCCGCTGTCTCTCGTTCGCTCCAACGTCTCGATCGACGCGCTGACTGCCGGCAGCATCGTCCTGGAACGCCTGCCAACCGGCCAGCCGGAAGCCGCGCCCGGCGAGGAATCCGGCGGTTTCTCGCTGCCTTCGATCACCGCCGATATCCGCCGCCTGGCGATCGACGAATTCGTGCTCGGCGAGGCGATCGCCGGAACCCGTGCCCGGCTGCGCGCCGAAGCCAGCCTGCAGCTTGCCGCCGATCCGACCGATCTGAACGTGAAGGCCGACATCGAGCGGCTTGATCAGCCCGGCCAGATCGCGCTGGAGATCGGCTATGCGCCGGCCGAGAACCAGCTCAAGATCGACGTCAAGGCCAGCGAGCCGGCGGGCGGCCTCGTCGCGACGCTGCTCGACATTCCCGACCGCCCGGCCGTCGACCTGACCATCAACGGCTCCGGGCCGCTGTCGGCCTTCATGGCCAACGGCTCGCTGGAGGTCGGCGCAGAGACCGCGGCCACCCTCACCGCCCGCGCCGACGATGTCGATGCCGGTCTGCGCGTCTCGGCCTCGCTCAACGTCGCCGCCGAACGCTTCGTACCCGAACAGTTCCAGCGCTACGTCGCCGGCGGCACGGCGCTCGACCTGCAGATGGTGATCCGCGACGACGGCACCTACGCCATCGAGCAGGCGGTCCTCTCCTCCGACGCACTGTCGGCAACGGCCGGCGGCACGCTGGACCTGTCGGGCACCGCCAACGACCTGAATCTGTCGGTCGCCTCGCGCGACAGTGATCCGATCCCCTTCGTGTTCGGCGAGGCGCCGGGCGAGACGAGGATCGAGCTTGCCGGCATCGACGGCACGCTGAAGGGCGCCCTCTCCGCCGCAGCGCTCGACCTGACGCTGCGCCTGCCGCGCGCCGGCTCCGGCGAATATCAGGCCCAGGGGATCAGCGCGAAGATCGCCAGCGCCGGCTTCGACCTCACCGGCTTCCGGGGGGCCTTCGATGCCGATCTGGAGGCCCAGTCCGTCGCCGCGCCCGACGGCATCCAGCAGCGCTTCCTCAACGGCCCGGTGAAGATCGCGCTTGCCGGCGACCTGACCGACACGGGACTGACCTTCCGGCCGAGCGAGGCGGTAACCGATGTCGCCAATCTGCAGATTGAAGGCCAGGCCGCGCTGAATTTCTCGACCTTTGCCCTCGATGTGCAGTCGCGCTTCCAGACCAGCGCCCTCTCGGCCGCCGTGGTGCCGCTGGCCGGCGAGGAACTTGCCGTCGGCGGCCGCTTCGCCCGCACCCCGGACGGCGCGCTGAGCGCCGAGGCGCTGACCGTGCGCGGCGACGGCCTGACGATCGATGGCACCGCCGCCCTCACAAATGATGCGGTCTCCGCCGATATTTCCGGTTCCCTCAACGAGGCCGGCTCCGTCAGCGGTGCCCTCGCCGGTGCCGCGACATTCAGCCTGACCGCCTCCGGCCCGGTCGAAAAACCCGACCTCGATCTGCAGATCTCCGGCAACGGCCTGTCGATCAATGGCCGCGAACTCGCCGACCTGAAGGTCGAGGCCCGCGGCACGCTCAACCCGGCCTCGCCCTCGGGCAGCGTCGCCATCACCGGCACCCTCGACGGCCAGCCTCTGTCGGGCAACGCCACCGTCGAGACGCTGGACAATGGCGACCGCCGGATCACCGACCTCGCCATCCGCCAGGGTCCCAACAGCATCACCGGCGATCTGCGCCTGACCGACGCCTTCGCCCCGGTCGGCACCCTCGCCATCGACGTCAGCGACATCGGCCCGCTGGCAGCGCTCGGCAGCCTCGACGCGTCCGGCGACGTCGTCGGTCAGGTCGACCTCACTGTCGAGAACGACGGCATGCCCGTCGCCGCCATCGACCTGACCGGCGAGCGCCTCTCCGTTGCCGGCAACACGCTCGACGGCGCCCGCATCGACCTGTCGGTGAAGGACTATCTCGGCATTCCGCGCCCGACCGGCACTGTCACCGCCCGCACTATTGCAGCACCCGGCATTGCCGTCAGCGACCTCGAGGTGGCGCTGCGCGAAGACGAACAGGGCACCGATCTCGTCGCCGAGGCGAAGGTCAACGCCGTGCCCTTCGCCCTGGCCGGCAACGTGCTGTTCGAGCCCGACACGACGCTGGTCCGCCTGACCCGCTTGACCGCCGACATCGAGGACGCCGCGATCCGTCTCGCCGAAGAGGCCATCGTTCGGATCGAGGACGGCGTGACGACCCTTTCCGGCATCCGCGTCGATGTCGGGGACGGCGACCTTTCCCTGGATGGCAGCGCCGGCGAAACCCTCGACCTCGCGCTGCGCCTGACCGACGTGCCGGCCGCCGCCGCCAATCCCTTCGTGCCGGGCCTTGCCGCCGCCGGCACCATCGGCGGCACCGCCACCGTCTCCGGCGCGGCAAACGATCCCGCCGCGACCTTCGCCATTATCGGCACCGACCTCGCCGTCGCCAGTTCGCGCGCCGCCAGCGTACCCGCGATCCAGGCGAACCTCACCGGCAGCTATGCCGGCGGCACCCTGACCCTGCAGACCGCAAGGCTCGATCTCGGCGACGGCTCGCTCGACGCGTCCGGCACGATCGGTGACCAGCTCGATCTTGAGGTCGCGATGGATGCCGTCCCGGTGGCGCTGGCCAACGGCTTCGTCGACGGGCTCGACGCCGAAGGCACGCTGACCGGCACGGCGACCGCCACCGGTCCGCGCAGTGATCCCCAGGCGACCTTCGCCCTGTCCGGAACCGGCATCACCGCCGAGGAGATCGCCGCGGCCGGCATCGATCCGCTGACCCTCGATGTTGCCGGCGCCTATGCCGACGGCACCACGACCCTCGACCGCGCCGAACTGATCGTCGGCGATGGCTCGCTCAGCGCCTCCGGCACAATCGGCGAACAGCTCGACATCGAACTGGCCATGCGCCGCCTGCCGGTCGGCCTGGTCAACGGTTTCGTCCCCGGCCTCGACGCCAGCGGCACCCTGTCCGGCACCGCCTCGGCGTCGGGTTCGACCATCGAGCCCGAAGCCGTCTTCGACGTCTCGGGCACCGGCATCACCACCCGGCAGATCGCCCGCTCCGGCGTTGCGCCGCTGGCCCTGCGCCTGACCGGCACCTACGCCGACGCCACCGCCGCGCTGGAAACCGCCGTCATCAATGTCGGCGACGGTTCGTTGGTTGCCACCGGCCGCGTCGGCCAGAATCTCGACCTCGACGTGACCATGACCAATCTGCCGGTCGGGCTCGCCAACGGCTTCGTCGATGGCTTGGCCGCCCGCGGCACGGTCTCCGGCAAGGGAACGGCCACCGGCACGCTCGACAATCCGACCGCCAGCTTCGACCTGACCGGCACGGGCATCACCGCCGACGCCATCGCCGAGAGCGGCATCGACCCGCTGACGGTGGACGCCGCCGGCCGCTATGCCGACGGCACGCTGACCCTCTCGGAAGCCGAGATCGCCGTCGGTGACGGCTCGCTGACCGCCGAGGGCACCGTAGGCGAGACCCTCGACCTGCGCGTTGCCGTCAATGCCATTCCGGTCGGGCTCGCCAATGGCATCGCCCCCGATCTCGGCGCCGAGGGCACGATCTCCGGCACCGCGACCGCCACCGGTTCGCTTGCCGATCCGCAGGCCCGCTTCGACCTCACTGGCTCTGGCATCACGACTCGCCAGATCGCCCAGTCGGGCGTCGCGCCCTTCGCCCTCGACGCCGCCGGCGCCTATGCGAACGGTACCGCCACCATCGAGCGCGCCGACCTGACCGTCGGCGACGGCTCGCTCAAGGCCACCGGCACCGTCGGCGAGCAGCTCGACCTCCGCCTTGCCATCGACGCCCTGCCGGTCGGCCTTGCCAACGGCTTCGTCGACGGCCTCGACGCCGAAGGCACGATCACCGGTTCGGCCACGGCCACCGGCTCCCTGTCCGATCCGCAGGCTCGCTTCGATCTCGCCGGCAGCGACATCACCACCCGCCAGATCGCCCAGTCCGGCGTCGCGCCCCTCGTCCTCGACGCCGCCGGCTCCTATGCCGATGGGACGGCCACCATCGAGCGCGCCGACGTCACCGTGGGTGACGGCTCGCTCCGGGCCACCGGCACGGTCGGTGAGCAACTGGACATCGATGTCGCCATCGACGCCTTGCCCGTTGGGCTTGCCAACGGCTTCGTCGACGGCCTCGGCGCCCGCGGCACCATCTCCGGCTCGGCCTCGGCCACGGGCTCGCTCACCGATCCCGACGCCAGCTTCGACATCACCGCCTCCGACGTGTCTGTCGCCCAGAGCCGCGCCGCCGGCGCGCCGGCGCTGCAGGCGGTCGCGGAAGGCCGCTATGCCGGCGGCACGCTGAACCTCGGCAATGCCCGTATCGACGTTGGCGGCGGCGCCATCACCGTCACCGGTTCGGCCGGCGCCAATGCCCTCGACATCACCGCCGAGATCAGCGCCCTGCCCGCCTCGATCGCCAGCGCCGCGGCGGCCGGCATCGCCCCGCAGGGCACCATCAACGGCACAATCCGCGCCACCGGCGCCCCGTCCAACCCGTCGGTCACCTACGACATCAATGCCAGCGGCGTGTCGATCCAGCAGACCCGCGCCGCCGGCGTCGGCGCCCTGGCCGTCACCACCAGCGGCCGCTTCGCCGACCAGGTGGTCACCACCGACACCAGCCTGACCGGCGACGGCCTCGACTTCAGCGCCAGTGGTTCGGTGAACCTTGCCGGCGGGCCGCAGCTCGACCTGTCGCTGAACGGCTCGGCGCCGCTGTCGCTCGCCAACCGGATCCTCGCCGAAGGCGGCCGCTCCGTGCAGGGCACCGTCCTCGTCGATGCCCGCGTGACCGGCCCCGTGTCCCAGCCCGCGATCGTCGGCACGGTCTCGACCACCGGCGCCCGCTTCATCGACACCGGCGCCAACCTCGCCCTCAACGACATCTCGACGACCATCTCGCTCGACGGACGCACCGCGACGATCCGCGCCTTCGACGCGAACCTGTCCGCCGGCGGCACGCTCGACGTATCCGGCACGGTTGGTCTCGACGGCGGTTTCCCGGCCGACATCACGATCCGGCTCGACGGCGGCCGCTACAACAAGGGCGAACTCGTCACCGCCAGGCTCGACGCCGAACTGACCATCACCGGGCCGCTGACGGGCACGCCGCGTCTGGCCGGCACCATCAATGCCGAGGAGATCAACGTCCTCGTGCCGGAAAACCTGCCGAGCTCGCTCGCCCGCATCGACGTGACCCATCGCAACGCCGCCCCCGCCGTCTACGAGCAGCAGCGCGAGATCTCGCCCGAGCGCGCCGATGGCGGCAACAGCGGCGGCGGCATCGATCTCGACCTGACCTTCAACGCGCCCAATCGGGTGTTCGTGCGCGGCCGCGGCCTCGACGTCGAACTCGGCGGCCGGATCTCCATCACCGGCTCGGCCGCCTTCCCGAATGTCGTCGGCGGCTTCGACCTGCAGCGCGGCCGCTTCTCCATCCTCGGCAAGCGCCTCGATTTCGACCGCGGTCGGCTGAGCTTCACCGGCGGCCTGACGCCCTATCTCGACCTCGTGGCCCGCTCCACCGCCGGCGACGCCACCGTATTCATCACCGTCACCGGTCCGGCCGACGATCCGAGCTTCAACTTCTCCTCCGAGCCGACCCTGCCCCAGGACGAGGTGCTGGCACGGCTGATCTTCGGCCAGGGCACCTCCGACCTGTCGCCGCTGCAGATCGCCCAGCTCGCCGAAGCCGCGGCCTCGCTCGCCGGCGTCGGCGGCAGCAGCGGCCTTCTGGAGAATCTGCGCTCGCAGCTCGGCGTCGACGATCTCGACATCCGCACCGCAGCCGACGGCACCACCGCGGTGGGTGTCGGCAAGTATCTGAACGAGAACACCTATGTCGGCGTCGACACGAGCGGCCGGGTGACCATCGATCTCGATCTCGGCTCGGGCCTCAGCGCCCGCGGCGCGGTGACCTCCTCCGGCGGCGGCGAGGTCGGCGTCTTCTACGAAGGCGAGTTCTAGACGTCCGACCCGGATCGCGGTGACGCAGTGTCGCCGCCGCCAGGCGTCTCGCGACGACATTCTCGGATGAACCTTTCTCGCCGTCGGCCCGTTGGGGACCCAGAAGGCACGAGCGCGCCGGCATGTCCGGCCCGCCGCGCCCGCCCCGAAACGACAGGCAGGAGACCGACAATGATGTCGTCGAAATTCGATCACCCGACCCATGGCTCGTACGACAAGCCCGAGGACGTCCTGAAGGACGACCGGCTGTCCGACGGCGAGAAGGAAACCATCCTGTCGGAATGGCGCTCCTCGCTGCAGCAGATCCTGAAGAACGACCCGAACGTGCCCGAGGTGAAGGCCACCAGCGAGTCCCTCGATGCCGCGATCGAGAAGCTGTCGGCCGCACGCACCTGATCCGTCGCCGTCGGCTTCGCCCGACGGTCCGATCCGCGCCTCTGTCCGGGCGCCGGCTTCGTGCTAACTAGCGAAGCGGCCCGGCCGGACGGCGCGGACCGGTGCATGAAACGACGCGTGACCATCAGGAGAGACCATGCCCACGAGCATCAATCCGGCGACGGGCGAGACCATTGAGGAATTCGCCGCGCACACCGACGCCGATATCGAGCGCACCCTCGCCAATGCCGATCTGGCCTTCCGCGACTGGCGCAAGACCTCCTTCGCCCGGCGCGCCGAGGTCCTGATGCGGGCTGCCGACCAGATGGACAAACGCAAGACCGAGCTCGCCCGCATCGCCACCATGGAGATGGGCAAGCGGCTGAAGGAGGCCGAGGCCGAGGTCGGCAAATGCGCCAACGCCCTGCGCTTCTATGCCGAGAACGCCGAGAAATTCGTCGCCGACGATGTGCGGGACGGTCCCGCCGGCCGCAATTTCGTGACCTATCTGCCGATCGGCCCGGTTCTGGCGGTCATGCCGTGGAACTTCCCCTACTGGCAGTGCATGCGCTTTGCCGCCCCGGCGATCATGGCCGGCAATGTCGGCATCCTGAAGCACGCCTCCAATGTCAGCCAGTGCGCGCTGGAGATCGAGCGCATCTTCCTCGACGCCGACGCGCCGCAGGGCGTCTTCCAGACCCTTCTGATCTCCTCCTCCAAGGTCGAGGGGATCCTCAAGGACAGCCGCGTGCGCGCTGCCACCCTGACTGGCAGCGAGGGCGCCGGCTCGGCCGTCGCGTCCACGGCCGGCTCCGAGATCAAGAAGACCGTGCTCGAACTTGGCGGCTCCGACCCCTTCATAGTCATGCCCTCCGCCGACATCGCCAAGGCGGTCGAGGTGGGCGTCACCGCCCGCATGCAGAACAACGGCCAGAGCTGCATCGCCGCCAAGCGCTTCATCGTCCATGAGGACGTCTACGAGGATTATCTCGGCCGCTACACCGAGGCCGTCGAAGCCATCAAGCTCGGCGACCCGATGGCCGACGACACCGGCATGGGCCCGCTGGCCATGAAGGCCGGCGTCGACGACCTGAAGGACCAGATCGACAGATCGGTCAGCGCCGGAGCCAAGCTCGTGACAGGCGGCAAGGCGCCGGAGGGTCCGGGCTATTTCTTCCAGCCGTCGATCCTCGCCGACGTGCCGGAGAGCGCGCCGGCCTATCGCGAAGAGCTGTTCGGCCCCTGCGCGATCATGTTCAAGGTCAAGTCGATCGACGAGGCCATCGGCCTCGCCAATGATTCCGAATTCGGTCTCGGCGGTTCGGCCTGGACCACCGAGCCGGCAGAGCAGGAACGCTTCATCCGCGAGCTCGACCAGGGCGGCACCCACATCAACCGCATGACCGCATCCGACCAGCGCCTGCCCTTCGGCGGCGTCAAGCGCTCCGGCTACGGCCGCGAACTGGCGCACGAAGGCATGCTGGAATTCATGAATGTGAAGACCGTCACGATCGACTGAGACGACAGCGGAAGGGGTCGGCAGGTTTCGCAGCTGCCGGCCCTTCTTTCACGAAATCGAGCGCCGCGAATTGCAGCATCGCCAAAATGTGCCCTATAATAGGGCACATCAGGCCATGAGCGGCGCCGACCCGGCGTTTGCCTCCTATCCACAACCGGCATAAAAGGCCGCAGGCAGGCGCTTTCTTGCGACGACCGCATCACACATCATGGCAGGGCAATTCATGAGCCAGACGTCCGATTCCGGCGCTCCTCCTGCGGCTGCGGAACTGACCGGCATGGCCCGGCAGGCCGCCGATCGCGGCATCCGCTCGCTGTTTTCCGACGATCCGAGCCGCTATTCGGAATTTTCCGCCGCGCTGGGCGATCTCGTCCTCGACTATTCCAAGACGGCCATCGACGACGATACCCGTGACGCCCTGATCGCATTGGCCCGCAGCCGCGGTGTCGAGGTCCGGCGCGACGCCATGTTCGCCGGCGAGCCGATCAACTTCACCGAAGACCGCTCGGTGCTGCACATGGCGCTGCGCGCCGAGCCGATGGACGGCTTCCGCGCCGCCGGCAACCCGGTCAGCGGCGCCGTGGCGGACGTTCTGAAGGCGATGAGCGCCTTCGCCGAGGGCGTGCGCAACGGCACCATCACCGGCGCCCGCGACACGCAGATCACCGACGTGGTCAATATCGGCATCGGCGGCTCCGATCTCGGCCCGGCCATGGCGACCCTGGCGCTGGCGCCCTATCACGACGGGCCGCGCACGCATTTCGTCTCCAATGTCGACGGCGCGCATATCGCCGACACGCTGAAGACCCTGGACCCCGCCTCCACGCTCTTCATCATCGCGTCGAAGACCTTCACCACCATCGAGACCATGACCAACGCCGCCGCTGCGCGCCGCTGGATCAGCGACGCGCTGGGCGAGGACGCGGTGGGCGAGCATTTCGTCGCCGTCTCCACCGCGCTGGACAAGGTCGCCGATTTCGGCATCGCCTCGGAGCGCATCTTCGGCTTCTGGGACTGGGTCGGCGGTCGCTACTCGATCTGGTCGGCGATCGGCCTGCCGCTGATGATCGCCATCGGCGCATCTGGCTTCCGCGACTTCCTCGCCGGTGCCCGCGAGATGGACACCCATTTCCGCACTGCGCCGCTGGACCAGAACCTGCCGGTCCTGCTCGGGCTCGTCGGCTATTGGCACCGGGCGCTCTGCGACTATCCGACCCGCGCTGTCATCCCCTACGACCAGCGGCTCTCGCGCTTCCCCGCCTATCTCCAGCAGCTCGACATGGAATCGAACGGCAAGCGCGTCGGCCTCGACGGCGAAACCGTTCCCGTGAGCGGTCCGGTGGTCTGGGGCGAGCCCGGCACCAACGGCCAGCACGCCTTCTTCCAGCTCATCCACCAGGGCACCGACATCATTCCCGTCGAGTTTCTGGTCGGCGCCAATGCCCACGAGCCGGCCGAGATGCGGGTCCATCAGGATCTGCTGCTGGCCAATTGCCTGGCCCAGAGCGAGGCGCTGATGCGCGGCCGCACGCTCGACGAGGCGCGCCGGCAGCTTCTCGACGGCGGCATGGAGCCCGAGCAGGCCGAGCGGATCGCGCCGCATCGCGTATTCCCGGGCGACCGGCCGTCGATCACCCTGCTCTACCGCCAGCTCGACCCGGCCACGCTCGGCCGCCTGATCGCGCTCTACGAGCACCGGGTCTTCGTCGAGGCCCAGCTCTACGGCATCAACGCCTTCGATCAATGGGGCGTCGAACTCGGCAAGGAACTGGCCAACCGGCTGGTTCCCGTCATCACCGGCGAGACCTCGGCAGAGGGGCGCGACAGCTCCACCGCCGGTCTCGTTGCAGCAATCCACAAACTGAGGGGGTCATGATGGCCGACATGACGAACGAGGTCGATTCCGCCCTGGACGGAACCGGTGCCCCGACACCTGCACCCCGCAAGAACGACCCGGAGACGCTGGCCCGGCAGATCGTCGAGAAGCTGACCTACGCCGTCGGCAAGACCCCGGCCGAGGCGCGGCGCTACGACTGGCTCGAAGCGACGACACTGGTCATCCGCGACCGGATCATCGACCAGTGGATGGAATCCTCCCAGCGCGCCAAGACCAGCGGCGAGAAGCGCGTCTGCTACCTGTCGATGGAATTCCTGATCGGCCGCCTGCTGCGCGATGCGATCAACAATCTCAACCTGACCGAGCCGATCCGCGAGGCGCTGTCGCGCTACGGCGTCGATCTCGATCTCGTCGAACTGCTGGAGCCCGACGCCGCGCTCGGCAATGGCGGCCTCGGCCGCCTCGCCGCCTGCTTCATGGAGTCGATGGCCTCCACCGACATTCCCGGCTTCGGCTACGGCATCCGCTACGTCCACGGCTTCTTCCGCCAGGAAATCGCCGACGGTGCGCAGGTGGAGTTGCCCGAAACCTGGCTCGCCCATGGCAATCCCTGGGAGTTCGAGCGCCGCGAACTCGCCTACGAGATCGGCTTCGGCGGCAAGGTCACCACCATCCAGGAGCCCGGCCGCCCGGCCCGGCAGGTCTGGCGCCCGGCCGAGCGCGTTCTCGCCGTCGCCTACGACACGCCGATCGTCGGCTGGCGCGGACGCCGCGTGAACACGCTGCGCCTGTGGAGCGCCCAGCCGCTCGACCCGATCCTGCTCGACGCCTTCAATTCCGGCGATCACATCGGCGCCCTGGTCGAATCCAACAAGGCCGAGGCGATCACCCGCATCCTCTATCCGGCCGACTCCCACCAGGCTGGCCAGGAACTGCGCCTGCGGCAGGAGTATTTCTTCTCCTCCGCCTCGCTGCAGGACATCATCCGGCGCCATCTCCACGCCAACGAGAATCTGTCGAACCTCGCCGACAAGTTCTCGATCCAGCTCAACGACACCCATCCGGCGGTCTCGGTCGCCGAGCTGATGCGGCTCCTGATCGACGTGCACGGCCATGAATGGGCCGAGGCCTGGGAGATCACCCGCAACACCTTCTCCTATACCAACCACACGCTGCTGCCCGAGGCGCTGGAGCACTGGCCGATCCATCTGTTCGAGCGGCTCCTGCCGCGCCAGATGCAGATCATCTACGCCATCAATGCCGGCGTCATCCGCGAGGCGGCGCAGGAAAAGGGCTTCGACGACTCCCGGATCGCCGCGATCTCGCTGATCGACGAGGGCAATGGCCGGCGCGTGCGCATGGGCCAGCTCGCCTTCGTCGGCAGCCATGCCGTCAACGGCGTCTCGGCCCTGCACACCGAACTGATGAAGGAGACGGTGTTCCACCATCTCCACCTGCTCTATCCCGACCGCATCGAGAACAAGACCAATGGCGTGACCCCGCGCCGCTGGATCATGCAGGCCAACCCCGGCCTCACCGAACTCGTGACCGATGCGATCGGCCCGGCCTTCCTCGACGATATCGAGAAGATAGCCGATCTCGATCCGCTGGCCGACGATGCCGCCTTCCGCGAGCGCTTCGCGGCGGTCAAGCGCCGCAACAAGGAGCAGCTCTCCAACCTCATCGGCGAGCGCATGGCGACGCAGGTCGATCCGGGCGCGATCTTCGACATCCAGGTCAAGCGCATCCACGAATACAAGCGCCAGTTCCTGAACATCATCGAGGCGATCGCCCTCTACGACCAGATCCGCTCGCATCCCGAGCGCGACTGGTCGCCCCGCGTCAAGATCTTCGCCGGCAAGGCGGCGCCGAGCTACGCCCAGGCCAAGGAGATCATCCACCTCGCCAACGACGTCGCCCGCACGATCAACAGCGATCCGGCGGTCCGCGACCTCCTGAAGGTGGTGTTCATCCCGAACTACAATGTCAGCCTCGCCGAGATCATCATGCCGGCGGCCGACCTGTCGGAGCAGATCTCGACAGCCGGCCTCGAGGCGTCCGGCACCGGCAACATGAAGTTCGCCATGAACGGCGCGCTGACCATCGGCACCCTCGACGGCGCCAATGTCGAGATGCTGGAGCATGTCGGCGAGGACAACATCTTCATCTTCGGCCTGACCGCCGAGGAAGTCGCCCAGCGGCGGCGCGAGGCCCATAGCGGCCGCTCGATCATCGCCGAGCTTCCGCTGCTGCGCGAGGCGCTGGACGCCATCTCCTCGGGCGTCTTCTCGCCGGAGGACCCGGCGCGCTACCACAACCTGGTCTCGAACCTCTACAACAACGACTGGTGGATGACCTGCGCCGACTTCCAGGCCTATTGGGACACCCAGCGCCGTCTGGACGTGCTCTGGCAGGACCAGGACGAGTGGCAGGCCAAGGCCGTGCGCAACACCGCGCGCATGGGCTGGTTCTCCTCCGACCGTTCGATCCGCGAATATGCCCGCGACATCTGGAAGGCCGGTCCGGACGCCTGATTCCCATAGCTGAGGCGATTGATCGCGATCCGGCATGGCGTCGGGCCGCGTCTGCGCTATGTTCGACATGCGTGGGGGAAGAACGATCGGGTGCCGGGCCAGTCAGCCGGCCATCCGGAGAGCCGTCTGCCCCATGGATGATCCAGGGAGGAGTTCATGGCAGAGAACAGACGCGCCGGACCGCTGGCCCGCGAGACGATGGCCTACGTACTGGCCGGCGGACGCGGCAGTCGGCTGATGGAGATGACCGACAGCCGCGCCAAGCCGGCCGTCTTCTTCGGCGGCAAGACGCGGATCATCGACTTCGCGCTCTCCAACGCCATCAATTCCGGTATCCGCCGCATCGGCGTCGCCACCCAGTACAAGGCCCACAGCCTGATCCGGCACCTGCAGAACGGCTGGAACTTCCTGCGGCCGGGCCGCAACGAGAGCTTCGACATCCTGCCCGCCAGCCAGCGCGTGTCCGAGGACCAGTGGTACGCCGGCACCGCCGACGCCGTGTACCAGAATATCGACATCATCGAATCCTACGCGCCGCGCTACATCGTCATCCTGGCCGGCGACCACGTCTACAAGATGGACTACGAGATCATGCTCCAGCAGCATGTGGATTCGGGTGCGGACGTGACGGTCGGCTGCCTCGAAGTGCCGCGCATGGAGGCTGTCGCCTTCGGCGTCATGCATGTCGACGAGAACTACAACATCACCGATTTCGTCGAGAAGCCGGCCGATCCCCCCGCCATTCCGGGCCGTCCCGACACGGCGCTGGCCTCGATGGGCATCTATGTCTTCGAGACCAACTTCCTGATGGACCAGCTGCGCCGCGACGCCGCCGATCCCGGATCGAGCCGCGACTTCGGCAAGAACATCATCCCGCATATCGTCAAGCACGGCCGCGCCGTCGCCCATCGCTTCAACCTGTCGGTGGTGCGCTCGGAGAACGAGCCGGACGACGAGGCCTACTGGCGCGACGTCGGCACGGTAGACGCCTACTGGCAGGCCAATATCGACCTGACCGACATCATCCCGCCGCTCGACATCTACGACCGCGACTGGCCGATCTGGACCTATGCCGACGTGGTGCCGCCGGCCAAGTTCGTCCATGACGAGGACGGCCGCCGGGGCTCGGCGATCTCCTCGCTGGTCTCGGGCGACTGCATCATCTCCGGCGGTCAGCTGCACCGCTCGCTGCTGTTCACCGGGGTGCGCCAGCGCTCCTATTCCATGCTCGACCACGCGGTCGTGTTGCCCCAGTGCCGTATCGGCCGCCACGCCCGCATCACCAGGGCGGTGCTCGACCGCGGCGTGGAAATCCCCGACGGCCTGGTGATCGGCGAGGATCCCGAGCTCGACGCCAAGCGGTTCCGCCGCACGGCGAACGGCATTTGCCTCGTCACCAAGCCGATGATCGACAGGCTCACCTACTGATGACCACCGGCGTGCTCTCCGTCGCCTCGGAAGTCTTCCCGCTGATCAAGACCGGCGGGCTGGCGGACGTGGCGGGGGCGCTTCCCGCCTCGCTGGCGGCCCACGACTTTGCCGTGCGCACGCTGATGCCGGGCTATCCCGATGTCATGCGGCAGATCGACAACGCCGACATCGCCTGCCGTTTCGACGATCTCTTCGGCGGGCCGGCGCGCGTCCTTGCGGCGACCGCCGGCGGGCTCGACCTTCTCGTCCTCGACGCGCCGCATCTCTTCGACCGGACCGGCGGTCCCTATGTGTCGAGCGCCGGCCACGACCACGCCGACAACTGGGCCCGCTTCGCGGCGCTGTCGAAGGCCGGCGCCGAGATCGGCCAGGGTGCGATCCCGGGCTTCGCACCGGCGATCGTCCATGCCCATGACTGGCAGGCGGCGCTGACGCCGGTCTATCTGGCGGTGTCCGGCAAGCCGCGGCCGCGCACCGTGGTGACCATCCACAACCTCGCCTTCCAGGGCAATTTCCCCTATCAGATCTTCCCGCGCCTTGGCCTGCCGCCATCCGCCTGGTCGATCGAGGGCGTCGAATATTACGGCAATGTCGGCTATCTGAAGGGCGGCCTGCACGCTGCCGACGCGGTCACCACCGTCAGCCCGACCTATGCCGAGGAGATCCTGACGCCGGGCGGCGGCATGGGGCTCGACGGCCTGTTGCGCGGGCGCGGCGAGCGGCTGGTCGGCATCGTCAACGGCATCGACACCGAGGTCTGGAACCCCAAGACCGATCCCGACATCCCGCATCATTACAGCGCCCGCTCGCCCAAGGCGCGCCAGCGCAACAAGCGGGCGCTGGAGACCGAGTTCGGCCTCGCCCATGAGGACGGCCCGATCGTCGCCGTGGTCAGCCGCCTGACCTGGCAGAAGGGCCTCGACCTCGTCGCCGACGCCTGCGACGACCTTGTCGAACGCGGCGTGCGCATGGTCGTGGTCGGCTCCGGCGAGCCGATGATCGAGGGCAGTTTCCAGGCCGCCCATACCCGGCATCCGAACAAGATCGGCGTGCGCATCGGCTATGACGAGGCCTTGTCCCACCGGGTCCAGGCCGGCGCCGACGCGATCCTCGTGCCGTCGCGCTTCGAGCCCTGCGGCCTCACCCAGCTCTACGGCCTGCGCTATGGCTGCATTCCGGTGGTCGCCAAGGTCGGCGGCCTCGCCGACACGGTGATCGACGCCAACCACGCCGCCATCACCGCCGGCGTTGCCACCGGCTTCATCTTCGCGCCGCCCACGCGCGACGACCTCATCGACGCCGTCGACCGGATGCAGCGGCTGTATGCCGACCCGGCCGCCTGGCGCCAGCTACAGCTCAGCGCGATGCAATCCGACGTATCCTGGCGCAGCAGCGCCGGGCACTACGCCCAACTCTTCCGCGATCTTATCGGAGACCAGCGGCCATGATCGAGACGATCGCCACCAAGCCCTTCAACGACCAGAAGCCCGGCACCTCGGGCCTGCGCAAGAGCGTCCCGCACTTCCGCCAGGCCAATTACGCCGAGAATTTCATCCAGGCGATCTTCGACGCCGCCGACAGCCATGACGGCGAGACCCTGGTGATCGGCGGCGACGGCCGCTTCTACAATCGCGAGGTGATCCAGACCGCGATCCGCATGGCTGCCGGCAACGGCTATGGCCGCGTCGTCGTCGGCCGCGGCGGCATCCTGTCGACGCCAGCCGCCTCCAACCTGATCCGCATCCGCAAGGCGGCCGGCGGCATCATCCTGTCGGCCAGCCACAATCCCGGCGGCCCGAAGGGCGATTTCGGCATCAAGTACAATGTCGCCAATGGCGGTCCGGCGCCGGAGAAGATCACCTCCGCGATCTTCGAGCGCACGCGGACGATGTCGCAGTACCGCATCTGGTCCGGCGACGCCCCGAGCCTTGCCGAACTTGGCGAGACAAAGCTTGGCGACATGGTGGTCGAGGTCATCGACCCGGTCGCCGACTATGCCGCGCTGATGGAAAAGCTGTTCGATTTCGGCCAGATCCGCGACCTCATCGCCTCCGGCTTCACCCTGCGCTTCGACGCCATGCACGCCGTGACCGGCCCCTATGCCAAGGAAATACTGGAGAACCGGCTCGGCGCACCGCTCGGCACGGTGATCAATGGCGAGCCGCTGGAGGATTTCGGTGGCGGACATCCCGATCCCAACGCGGTCCACGCCGCGACGCTGATCAACCAGCTGATGGCGCCCAACGGACCGGATTTCGGTGCGGCTTCCGACGGCGACGGTGACCGCAACCTGATCGTCGGCAAGGGCATCGTCGTTTCGCCCTCGGATTCGCTGGCGGTCTTGGCCGCCAACGCCCATCTGGCGCCGGCCTACACGGACGGTATCGCCGGCATCGCCCGCTCCATGCCGACCAGCCAGGCCGCCGACCGGGTCGCCGCCAAGCGCGGCATCGGCATGTACGAGACGCCCACCGGCTGGAAGTTCTTCGGCACGCTGCTCGATGCCGGCAAGGTGACCATCTGCGGCGAGGAGAGCGCCGGCACCGGCTCCGACCATGTCCGCGAGAAGGACGGCCTGTGGGCGGTGCTCTTGTGGCTCAACATCCTGGCCGTGCGCCGCGAGAGCGTGCAGGCGATCCTGGAAAGCCACTGGGCCGAGTTCGGGCGCAATTACTACCAGCGCCACGACTACGAGGAGGTCGACGCCAAGGCGGCCGAGGGGCTGATGGGCTCGCTGCATGATCGCCTCGCCTCCATGGCCGGCCAGCGCTTCGGCACGCTTGTCGTTTCCGAGGCCGACGATTTTTCCTACAAGGACCCGGTCGACGGCTCGGTCGCCACCGGCCAGGGCGTGCGGATCGTCTTCTCCGGCGGCTCGCGCATCGTCTACCGCCTGTCGGGCACCGGCACCAAGGGCGCTACCCTGCGCGTCTATATCGAGCGCTACGAGCCCGACCGCACCCGCCACGACATTGCCCCCGAACAGGCGCTGGCCGAGCTCATCGACACGGCCTCGGCGATCGGCGAGATCGGCAAGCGCACCGGCCGCACGGCGCCGGACGTCATCACCTGACCGCAGGGACGGCATGACCTACGCAATCACGGCCGAGCGCGGCAGGCCCGCCGCGCTCGGCGCGACGCTCGACGGCGACGGCGTCCATTTCGCCGTCCACTCCGAGAATGCCGACGCCATCCAGCTCTGCCTCTTCGACCCGACCGGCACGCGGGAAACCGCGCGGCTCGTCCTGCCCGGCGAAAAGGACGGCCGGCACTACGGCTTCGTGCCGGGCCTTGCGGCCGGCGCCCGCTACGGCCTTCGTGCGCTTGGCCCCTACCGACCGAAGGACGGCCATCGCTTCGACCCGTCCAAGCTCCTCGCCGATCCCTATGCGGTGCAACTCGACCGCCCCTTCCTCTATCATCCGGTGCTCGCAGCCCCGCCCGAGCGCCAGCTCGACAGTGCGCCCTACATGCCGCGGGCGCTCGTCACTGCGCTCGATCGCAGCGCCGCGCCCCTGCCCTTTGCCGCCCCCGGCCTGACCTACGAGGTGCTGGTCCGCGCCTATTCCCAGCGCCATCCGGATGTCCCGGCCGAGATCCGCGGTACCGTCGCCGCCCTCGCCGAACCCGTCTTCCTCGATCACATGGAGAAGCTCGGCGTCGAGACCGTTGAGCTGATGCCCCTCGCCGCCTGGATCGACGAGGGCCATCTCTCGGCACACGGCCTGACCAATGCCTGGGGCTACAATCCGATCACCCACATGGCGCCCGACCCGCGGCTTGCGCCGGGCGGCTTTGCCGAGATCCGCCGGGTGGTCGATGCGCTCCATGCGCGCGGCATCAAGGTGCTGCTCGACGTCGTGCTGAACCATTCCGGCGAGGGCGACGAGAACGGGCCGACGGTCTGCTATCGCGGCCTCGACAATCTCCTCTACTACCGCCACGCCGAGGACGAGCCGGGCCTGCTCGTCAACGACACCGGCACCGGCAACACCCTTGCCACCCACCGCGAACCGGTGGCGCGGCTGTGCATCGACGCACTGCGAACCTGGGTCGAGGCGACCGGCCTCGACGGCTTCCGCTACGATCTCGCCCCGGTGATGGGACGGCTGGACGACGGCTTCTCAGCCGACGCGCCGTTCTTCCGCATGCTCGCCGCCGATCCCGTCCTGAAGCACCGCATCCATGTCGCCGAACCCTGGGACATCGGTCCCGGCGGCTACCAGGTCGGCCGGTTTCCCAAGCCCTGGTTCGAATGGCAGGACAAGTTCCGCGACGATGTCCGCCGCTTCTGGCGCGGCGATGCCGGCATGGTCGGGGCGCTGGCGACGCGCCTCGCCGGCTCGGCCGATCTCTACGACCGCGACGGCCGCCGCCCGTCGAGCGGCGTCAATTTCATCGCCGCCCATGACGGCTTCTCGCTGGCCGATATCGCCGCCTATGCCGAGAAGCACAACGCGGCCAATTGCGAGGGCAATCGCGACGGCCACAACGACAACCACTCCTGGAACAACGGCGTCGAGGGTGAGACCGACGATCCGGCCATCCTCGACGCGCGCGGCAAGGACATCCGCGCCATGCTGGCGACGCTGATGGTCGCGCGCGGCACGCCGATGCTGGTGGCCGGCGACGAATTCGGCCGCAGCCAGGGCGGCAACAACAATGGCTATGCCCAGGACAACGAGATCACCTGGCTCGACTGGGCGCGGGCCGACACGGATCTCGCCGCCTTCGTCGCCCGGCTGTCGCAACTGCGCCGTGCCCATCCGGCCCTCAACGCCGACCGCTTCCTCACCGGCCGCCCGGTCGAGGGCGGCGACGTCGAGGACGTCGTCTGGCTGCGCGAGGATGGCGCCCCCATGGAGCCCGGCGACTGGTCCGATCCGGAAAGGCGCTTCCTCGGCATGTCGGTCTATGCGCCGCGCGGCGAAGACGACATCGAGAGCGAGCGGGCGGTGATCTATCTCAATGCCGGCGACGCCGACATCGCGGTCACGCTGCCGCCGCCGCGCCCCGACCACGCCTATTGCCTGCATCTCCAGTCGGACTGGCCGCAGCTCGAACCCCGGCGCATCGACGCGGCGGACGGGCTCATCGTCCAGTCCCGTTCGGTGTTCGTCATCCTCGAGGAGCGGCTCTGATCGCCGCGCCGTCCACAGGCGTGGCACCGGACCGGTTTGCTGCGGCCCCGGCGAGCCGGTAAGAACGGCAGGCGCGCGGCGATGCTCCGCGCCCCCTTGACCGCGAACCGGGCCCGTATCCCATGCCCATCCAGCAGCTCTCCGATGCCCTGATTGACCAGATCGCTGCCGGCGAAGTCGTCGAGCGGCCGGCCAGCGTCGTCAAGGAGCTGGTCGAGAACGCCCTCGATGCCGGCGCAAGGCGCATCGAGATCGCCACGGCCGGCGGCGGCAAGAATCTCATCCGGATCAGCGACGACGGCTGCGGCATTCCGGCCGCCGAGATGCCGCTGGCGGTGCGCCGCCATTGCACCTCCAAGCTCGCCGGCGGCCTCGACGCTATCGGCACCCTCGGCTTTCGCGGCGAGGCCCTGCCCTCGATCGGCTCGGTCGGCCGGCTCAGCCTGAAGTCCCGGGCCGCCGGCAGCGACGAAGCCTACGAGATCTGCGTCGAGGCGGGCCGCCCCTCCGAGCTGCGCCCCACCGCCCTGTCCCGGGGCACGGTGATCGAGGTCCGCGATCTCTTCCACGCCGTGCCCGCCCGGCTGAAATTCCTGAAGAGCGACCGGGCCGAATCCAGCGCGATCACCGAGATCGTCCGGCGCATCGCCATCGCCTTTCCGGGCGTCCGCTTCGAGCTGTCCGGCCCCGACCGCACGACGACGGTGTTCGAGGCGGTGCCCGGCGACGCACCGCTGCCGCGCATCGCCGACGTGCTGACGCAGGACTTCGCCGACAATGCCATCCCGGTGGACGCCATGCGCGAGGACGTGCGGCTGCGCGGCTTTGCCGGGATCCCGACCTACAATCGCGGCAATGGCCAGCAGCAATTCTTCTACGTCAATGGCCGGCCGGTCCGCGACAAGACGCTGCATTCGGCCCTGCGCGGCGCCTATGCCGACGTTCTGGCCCGCGACCGCCATCCCGTCGCGGTCCTGTTTCTCGACCTCGACCCGGCCCTCGTCGACGTCAATGTCCATCCGGCCAAGGCCGATGTGCGGTTCCGCGATCCAGGGCTGGTGCGCGGCCTGATCGTCGGCTCGCTGCGCCAGGCCTTCAACGAGGCCGGCCTGCGTTCGGCGACCACCAACGCCTCCGGTCTGATGGCCCGCTTCCGGGGCGCCGCCCCCGCCGAGCCGGCACCGGTGACGCCGGCCCCGCGCCGTTTCGACGGCTTCGCGCCCGGCGGCTTCGCCGCGCCGCGCCAGGCCGCTTATGCCGCCGAGGCCTCGCCCTACCGGCCCCTCGATATGGGCGCCGATGCCGCGACCCTCGACCGCGCAGCTGACGCCGGCTCCGCCGCCACGCCGGCGCCCGCCGCCTACGCTGCCGCCAACACCGAGCCCACCGAGGACGGGGCGAACGGGGCCGACCATCCGCTGGGTGCGGCCAAGGCGCAGTTCCACCGCAACTTCATCGTGTCCGAGACCGAGGACGGCATCGTCATCGTCGACCAGCACGCCGCCCATGAGCGCCTCGTCTACGAGGCGTTGAAGACGGCCCTGCACGGCCGCCCCCTCGCCTCGCAGCTGCTGCTGATCCCGGAGATCGTCGATCTGCCGGAGGACGACGTCGATCGCCTCGCCGAGCAGGCGGAGACCTTCGCCCGGCTCGGCCTCGGCATCGAGCGCTTCGGTCCCGGCGCGGTGGCCGTGCGCGAGACGCCGGCGATCCTCGGCAGCGTCGATTGCCAGCGTCTGGTGCGCGACCTCGCCGACGAGCTCGCCGAGGCCGGCACCGCCGACGCCGTGCGCGGCCGCATTGACCATGTCGCCGCGACCATCGCCTGCCACGGCTCGGTGCGCTCGGGACGGCTGATGAAGCCGGAAGAGATGAACGCGCTCCTGCGCGACATGGAGGCGACGCCCGGCTCAGGCCAGTGCAATCACGGCCGGCCGACCTTCATCGAGCTGAAGCTCGCCGACATCGAGAAGATGTTCGGCCGCCGCTGAAGGCGAGGCGGTGCCATTTGACGGCTCCCCGGCCCGGCGTTAGTCAGAAGCCGACCGACCGGCTGGCAATGCCGGTCCACCGACAGCGGAGACATCCATGAACCGCATGGAGAATGGCGGCGAGGCGAAGCTGCGCTACGGCACGCCCGATTTTCAGGTCGTGCGGCCCGGCGCCTATGTGCGCTGCGCCGTGACCGGCGAGGCGATCCCGCTCGACCTGTTGCGCTACTGGAGCGTCGAGCGCCAGGAAGCCTATGTCGACGGCGAGGCCTCGTTCCGCCGCGAAAAGGAAGTCGCCAGCAAGGGCTGAGACGGACCGCTCCGGCCGCTCAGCCGAATTTGCGACGACGGAAGGCGCGCCGCGTATCGCGGATGATGCGGGCGCCGAGGCTCTGCGGCGCGAAGCCGAGCGCCACGTCGAGCACCTCGCATTCCTTCAGGAACAGCTGCATCGCGGCGGATCCCGTTGCCAGCCGCACCGCATCCTTGCGCGTCGTCACCATCTGCAGGCCTTCGCGCCAGGCCGAGGCCGACAGATCGTCCATGTCGTCGCTGGAAAAGACATGGTGGTCGGGAAAGTCGCGGGTCTCGACGATCTCGGCGCCGAGCGCGGTCAGGCTGGCGTAGAATTTCGCCGGATCGGCGATGCCGGCGAAGGCCAGCACCCGCAGCCCGGCGAAGCGGGCGCCGTTCTCCGGCTCCAGTGCCGCCTCGAAGATCGGCTTGTTGCCCCGCGCCGTCTGCCGGATGACGGCATCGCCGGCGCTGCCCTCGCCGATCACCAATAGTGCGTCGGCATAGCGGATCTGGTCGATGAGCGGCGCGCGTACAGGCCCGGCCGGCACCACGGCGCCATTGCCGAGACCACGCCGCGCATCCACCGCGATCAGCGCGAAGTCGATCGCCAGCCGGGCGCTCTGGAAGCCGTCATCCATGATGATGAAGTCGACGCCGCGCTCGGCGAGCAGCTTCTGCGCGGCCTGCCGGCGGTTCACCGCGACGCAGGTCGGCGCGACGCTCGCCAGGAGCAGCGGCTCGTCGCCGACCTCGGCCGCGCTGTGATGGGCCGGATCGACCAGCACGGCGCCGCGGCTGGCCCGCCCGTGGCCGCGCGACACGAAGCCGGGGCGCAGCCCCTCGGCGAGCGCGGCGCGCCCGAGCGCCATGGCGGTCGGCGTCTTGCCGCCTCCCCCGACGGTAAAGTTTCCGACGCACAGTACTGGCACCCCGACATCGGCGCGCTCGCCGTGCTCCAGATTGCGCCGGGCCACGCGCCCGTAGACCGCCGCCGCCGGTGCCAGCATCAGGCTCTGCCAGGCTTTCGGCCGCCACCAGAAGGGCGGCGTCTCGGCCCGCATCATCGCGGCGCCGCCGGACGGTTGCAGCGGTCAAGGCCCACCGACAGCTTCAGCGGATGCAGGAACGGCTGCAGTGCCTGCATGGTCCGCGGCAGCGCGCCGCGCATCTCCTCCACCGTCGTCGCCGAGGCCCGCTTCATGCGGGCAAGCGCGGCGGGATCGTCGAGGATCTGCACAAGGCAGGCGGCCAGCGTGTCGCCGTCGCGCACGATCTTGGCGCCGCCATTCTTCAACAGCCGCTGATAGGCGTCGCGGAAATTCTGGACATAGCGGCCCGACAGGATCGCGGTGCCCAGCATCGCCGCCTCGAGCGGGTTCTGGCCGCCCTCGCCGGTCACCGACTTGCCGAGAAAGGCGATGTCGGTGAGCCGCAGATAGAGCCCCATCTCGCCCATCGTGTCGCCGAGCAGGATATCGGTTTCCGCATCGGGAAGGTCGCCCCGGCTGCGCCGCGCGACCTTGAGGCCGGCGCCGGTCAGCTCGGCCTCGATCTCGTCGCCGCGCGTCGTGTGGCGCGGCACCACAATCGTCAGAAGGCCGGGATGGCTTGCGGCCAGCTTGCGATGCACCTCGCCGGCCAGCGTCTCCTCGCCGGCATGGGTGGAGAGCGCCGCCCAGCGGGGCCGCTCGCCCAGCGCCGCGATCATCTCGTCCAGCGCCGCGCCGGGGCTTGGCGGCGGAGCGGTATCGGCCTTCAGATTGCCCGCCACCGAAACGGCCCGCGCGCCCAGGAGATGGAAGCGCTCGCCGTCCACATCCGACTGGGCGACCACATGCGCCAGTGTTTCCA
Source organism: Aurantimonas sp. NFXS3 (assembly GCF_049132005.1). Taxonomy (NCBI): domain Bacteria; kingdom Pseudomonadati; phylum Pseudomonadota; class Alphaproteobacteria; order Hyphomicrobiales; family Aurantimonadaceae; genus Aurantimonas; species Aurantimonas sp. NFXS3. Next base: position 125,385 of record NZ_JAGDDZ010000001.1, on the reverse strand, counting down.
TCAGCGCCTCGGCGAGCCACGGCGCCGACTTCCAGCGCTTGAACGAGCGGTCCGACAGGCGCGCATTGACCAGCACCTGCGGAATGCGCCGCCGGTTCAGCTCCATCAGCGTCGTCGGCCAGATCTCGCTTTCCGCCACGATCGCCACGTCCGGGCACCAATGGTCGAGGAAGCGATGGATGGAGGGGCCGAGATCGAGCGGCACATATTGGTGGATGACGCAGTCGCCGAGCCGTTCGGCGACCAGCGTCGCCGAGGTCATCGTGCCGGTGGTCATCAGGACGGAGATGCCGTCGGCCGCGATCGCCCGCACCAGCGGCGTGACCGCGGCGCTTTCGCCGACGCTCGCCGCATGCACCCAGACCAGCGGACCGGCCGGGCGCTCGACACTGGCATGACCGTAGCGTTCGCGGCGGCGCAAGGGGTCTTCCTTGCCCCGCGAGGTGCGGTAGCCGACATAGGGGCCGAGCAGCGGATAGACGAGCGTGCCGGCCGCCCGGTAGGAGGCGAGTGCGGCGCGGGCCAGGAAATCGCTCACGCAACCCTCCCGACCAGCCGCTCGGCCGCGACATTCGCCGCCTCGATCGCCAGCGTGATCTCGCGCCGCTTGGCCTCCATCTCCTCCGCGTCGGCATCGGCCGCCACATGGATCGGTTCGCCGACCACCACCGCAATGCGGCCGAAGGGCAGCGGCACCGTCGTCTTGTCCCAGGAACTCTCGACCACGTAGCGCCGGCTGGTGACCGCCGCCGACGGCAGGACCGGCCGGCCGGAAATCCGCGCCAGCGTGACGATGCCGAGCCCCGCGTCGCGCGGCACGCCCTTCGGCACGTCGGCGATCATGCAGACGCCGAAGCCGCGGGCGAGATAGCGGCGCAGCGCGATCAGCGCCTTGGCCCCGCCCTTCTGGGCCCGCACCGGTCCGGCGCGTCCGCCCGAGCCGCGCACCGTCTCAATGCCGAAGCGCGCGACCACGGCGGCGTTCATCTCCGCGTCGGCATTGCGCGACAGGAGCGCGACATAGGGCAGTTCGGCCGGCCGGAAGAACGGCGCCAGAAGATGCTGCCCGTGCCACAGGCCGACGATCGCCGGATGCTCGGCGGTCAGCCGGGCCCGCCAGTCGGTCGAGCCAGGCGCTTCCCTCTGGGTCGCATGGACGAGGCGCAGACCGCGATAGATCGCGCTGCCGCCGACCGCCATGGTCGCCGGGCTGCGGAGCAGGCGCCGGACGCGCTTGCGCCACGCGCGCAGGGTCCCCCGCGGGCGTTTCGGCGGAGCGCCGTCCTCGCCGGTTCGAGCCTGTGCCATCAATTCATCCGACATCGACGTCAGCCTGACCGCCTGTCCGGGGACAGACCGGCCTCACTGCTTGTCCGGGTCCATCAGCCGGTGCATGTGGACGATGAAATACCGCATGGCGGCGTTGTCCACGGTCTGCTGCGCCTTCGACCGCCAGGCCGTCAGGGCCGAGGCGTAGTCGGGAAAGATGCCGACGATGTCGAGATTGTCGAGGTCCTTGAAATCGACGCTCTGGAGATCGTCCAGTTCGCCACCGAAGACCAGGTGAAGAAGCTGCTTGGGTTTCTGCTCTTCCATCATGTCCTCTTTCGTCCTGCACCGCGCCGCGCGCGGCGCAGACTGGGGTGTTGTTACCGGGTGCAGCCTTGTCCTGCACCAAAATACCGTCCGCTCCAAGGCGGCGGCGCCGTTCAGTCGGGAACGGCCTCGGCGAGCCTTTGCAGCCGCGGCATCGCCGCCAGCGAGGCGGCCATCAGGATCTCGTGCCGCCGCCCCTCGCTGCGATAGACGGTCGGCAGGCCGGCCCGGCCGCACAGGAGGCCGCCCGCCCGCTCGATCAGGAGATCGGCGGCGGCGATGTCCCAGTCGCTGGCGCGCGGCCGGATCAGCGTCCCGTCGAGCCGCCCGCAGGCCACCAGCGCCAGCCGGTAGGCCAGCGACGGCACGGCCTTCTCGCTGGCGAAGGCTTCGCCATCGGAGGCCTCGACGCGCTTGCGCATGGAATCGGGCATCGCCAGCCGCATCCGCTCGCCCGGCCCCGGCTCGGCAACGGCGCAAGGGGCCCCGTTCATCAGCGGCGTGCCGTCGGCGGTCACTTCGAAGATCTCGCCCATCGAGGGCGCCACGATGACGCCGACCACCGGACGGCCGTTCTCGACCACGGCGATCGACACGCACCAGGTGTCCTCGCCGCGCAGATAGGCCCGCGTGCCGTCGATCGGATCGACCACGAAGAAGCGGCTGCCGGTGCCCGTCCGTGCGTCGCCCGGCTGCATCTCCTCCGACACCCAGCCATAGTCCGGCCGGGCGCCCACCAGCGTGTTGCGCAGCATCAGATCGACGGCGAAATCCGCCTCGCTGACCGGGGAATTGCCCTCCTTCCACCAGACCTTGGGGTCGCGGCGAAAGAAGCCGAGCGCGATCTCGCCGGCCTCGACGGCCGCCGCCTTCACCAGTTCCAGATCGTCCTGGTAGCCCGACAAGATCACGCGCCCGCCACGGTCATGGAGCCGATCCGCAGGGTCGGCACCACGGTGGAGAACCGTTCGTCGAGATCGTCGGCCGCCGTCAGCGAGGCCAGCATGTCGGTGAGGTTGCCGGCGATGGTCAGCTCGGATACCGGCGTGGTCAGCTCGCCATTCTCGATGAGATAGCCCGAGGCGCCGCAGCTGTAGTCGCCGGTCACCAGATTGGTGCCGTGGCCGATCAGCTCGTCGATATAGAGCCCGGTGCCGGTCTCGTGGATCAGCGCCTCGCGCGACATCCGCCCGGGCGACAGGAGGACGTTGCTCGACGAGGGCGACACGCCGTTGCCGCCGCGTGCCGCGCGGCCGTTGCTCTGAAGGCCAAGCTCCGTCGCCGTCGCCGTGTCGAGCAGCCAGTTGCGCAGGATGCCGTTCTCGACCAGCGCCATCGGCGCGCCGCGCACGCCCTCGCCGTCGAAGGGGCGCGAGCCCGGCCGCCGCGGTAAAAGCGGGTTGTCGGTCAGCGTGAAGCTTTCCGGCAGGATCGCCTGCCCCATGCGGTCCTTCAGGAAGCTCGTGCCGCGGGCGATCGCGGCGCCGTTGACCGCGGCCACGATGCTGCCGATCAGCCCCCGCGCGATGCGCGGATCGTAGAGGATCGGCATGCGGCCGGTGGCCGCCGTGCCGGGGTTGAGGCGCCGCACGGTCCGCTCGCCGGCGCGCCGGCCGATGGCCTCGGGGTCGTCGAGATCGGCGTAATGGATGCGGGAATCGAAATCATAGTCCCGCTGCATGCCGACGCCGGTGCCGGCGATGACGCTGATCGAGCGCGAAAAGCCCGAGCGCATGCGGTGGCCGGCAAAGCCCGAAGAGGTCGCCAGCACGAGGCCGGCCGCGCCTGCCGAGACCGAGGCCCCACCGGAATTGGTCACGCCGGCAACGCCGCGCGCGGCCTCTTCCATCGCCAGCGCCTCGTCGATCATCGCCGTCGTGGCCAGATCGGTGTCGTCGTAGAGATCGAGACCAGGATCGTCGCGGCCGTCGGCCAGGCGGTCGGCATCGGCGAGCCGCGCGAAAGGATCCTCCGGCGAGACCTTCGCCATGGCGATCGCTCGCTCGACCAGCGGCTGCGGATCGCTGTGGATGTCGCCCGAGACGGTGGCGACGCGCCGACCGACGAAGACGCGGAGCGACATGTCCTCGCTCTCGGAATTCTCCGTGTCCTCGACTGCGCCGAGCCGGACCGAAACCGATCGCCCGAAGGAGCGGACCACCGCCACGTCGCAGGCGTCGGCCCCGGCCTTTCGTGCGGTCTCGATGAGCCGCTCGGCGACCGAAAGGAGCCGCGTGCTGTCGTCGTCCATGAACCTGCCTGCTGGTGTTCGTCACCGAACCATTTATTGTGCGATGCCATAGCCATCAAGGCGTCATTGCACGCGATTGCAGCCGGCCGCGCGTGCAGCAACCGGGAACGGGAGCTTCGGTGGAGCACACAACCTCGATCTTTCTGGAAGTCGTGCTGCTTCTGGGCGGCGGAATCGTCGCAGGTACGCTGTTCCAGCGCATCGGGCTCGGCACGGTTCTGGGCTATCTGTTTGCCGGCATTCTGCTCGGCCCGGTCTTCCGCGTCGTCGCCGATGGCGAGGAGATCCTGCATATCGGTGAGCTCGGCGTCGTTTTCCTGCTGTTCATCATCGGACTGGAACTGAAGGTCGGCCGCCTGTGGGCGATGCGGCGCCAGATCTTCGGCCTCGGCCTTGCCCAGGTGGTGCTGTCCGGCCTGGTGCTGGCGGGCGTCGCCTTCCTGTTCGACTTCTCGTGGCAGGCGAGCGTCCTGATCGGCTTCGGCCTCGCTCTGTCCTCTACCGCCTTCGGCCTGCAATTGCTCGACGAGGCCGGCGAGACCAATACCCGCCACGGCCAGTCGGCCTTTTCGATCCTCCTGTTCCAGGATCTGGCCGTCGTACCGCTTCTGGCCGCGATCCCGTTCCTGGCGCCGGCCTCGGGCGACACGGCGATCGACCCGGTCGAGATCGCCATCTCGGTCGGTGCCGTCGCGGCCCTGGTGGTCGGCGGCCGCTATCTGCTCAATCCGCTGTTCCGCCTCATGGCCACCTCCGGCGCCCGCGAGGTGATGCTCGGCGCCGCGCTCTTCGTGGTACTGGGATCGGCCATGCTGATGGAGGCGGCGGGCTTCTCCATGGCCATGGGCGCCTTCATAGCCGGCGTGCTCCTGGCCGAATCCACCTATCGCCACGAGCTCGAAGCCAATATCGAGCCGTTCCGAGGCCTGCTGCTGGGCCTGTTCTTCATGGGGGTCGGGCTGTCGCTCGACCTGGCCGTCGTGATGCGCGACTGGCTGGCGATCCTCGCCCTGACGCCGGCGCTGATGCTGGCGAAGGCGGCGATCATCTATCTTCTGTCGCGGGCCTTCGGCGAGACCGGCAACACCGCCACTCGCGTCTCCGGCCTGCTGGCCCAGGGCGGCGAGTTCGGCTTCGTGCTGTTCACCGCGGCCTCGGCGGGGCTGCTCATCTCCGAGGCGACGGCCTCGTTCCTCATCGCCATCGTCACCCTGTCGATGATGCTGACGCCGCTGACCACCTGGCTCGGACGCCGGCTCAGCACCGAGGCGAATGGCGACGAGGAGGTGCTGGACGAGGATTTTGCCGGCGCCGGCGCCTCGGTCCTGATGATCGGCTTCTCGCGCTTCGGGCAGATGACGGCACAGGTGCTGCTGTCGAGCGGTACCGACGTGACCATCATCGATTCCTCGGCCGAACGCATCCGCACGGCGGAGGCCTTCGGCTTCCGCATCTATTTCGGGTCGGGGCTGCGCAAGGACGTCCTGGAAGCGGCCGGCATCCGCAAGACGCGGCTGGTCGCCATCTGTACCAACAAGCGCGAAACCACCGACCGGATCGTCGACCTGATCCGCGCCGATTTTCCCAATGTCCGGCTCTATGTCCGCGCCTATGACCGCAGCCACGCTTTGTCGCTGCGCGCCCGCGGCGTCGACTACGAGATCCGCGAGACGGTGGAATCCGCCCTCGCCTTCGGGCGGGCGACGCTCGACGCCCTGGGCATCGAGGACGAGCTGGCCGACCGGATCACCGAGGATGTGCGCCGGCGCGATCTCGCCCGTCTCAAGCTGCAGGAGGCCGAGGGCTTCTATGCTGGCACCGACATGATCACGAACCGCGTCGTCACGCCTGAGCCGCTGGTCAAGCCGCGCCCGGCCCTCAAGGACATCGAGCGCTCGCCAACCGATGATGACGCCGGCGCGAGCCCGGAAGACGGGGCGCCGATCAAGCGCCGCCGCGGACGCCCCTTTCGCGGGCGCCGTCGCGACTTCGGCAAGATCCAGTCGCGCTGACGCGCGACGGCCGCAGCGTCATCCACCGAGGGCGGCGCTATGATGGCGCCGGAAAGCCGGAGCTCAGTCCGGCTTGGACAGCTCCGATTCCGACTTCAGCACCCGGCTGCCATCCTCCTGCTCGATCATGTAGGCGGGGTTGTCCGCGTCGGCATTGCGGGTGATCTCGCTGCCCTCGATGGTGCGGGTGACCTTTTCGGTGAAGGTGTCGCTGACCTTCCCGGTGCCGGTCCCGGCTCCCCAGTTCCATTCGACCCATTCGCCCTTGCGGTACTTGGCCATCGGCTCGCCTCCTGTTGATTGGATAGGCGCGAAGCGATCTCGCGGCGGATGCGTTCCCGCAGGGCTTTGCGTCCGGGCCGGCCAAATCGCCGCAGAGCGGGCGCGGAACCGGAATCCGAAGGCCGCCGTTTGCAGACTCGTCCCGGCCTTGCGGCCTTCCATCCATCGGCCCCGTCATGAACCCTCGCCTTGCCTATCACGCCGAACAATTCGGCCTCGCCCTCACCGATCCGCACCGGTTCGAGGTCGAGCGCCGCAAATGCGGCAAGGGGTTCAAGATCTGCTTTTCCAACGGCGAGCCCATCGCCGACAAACGCCTGCGCAAGCGGGTGAAGGCCCTCGCCATTCCCCCGGCCTGGACCGAGGTGAAGATCTGCATGGACGAGAGCGGCCACATCCAGGCGATCGGTCGCGACGAGAAGGGCCGGCTGCAATATCGCTATCACGACGAATGGGTGAATGTACGCGACGCGGTAAAGACCGAGCGGCTGCTGCGCTTCGGCCATGCCCTCCCCCGGCTGCGCCGCCGCGTCGAGAAGGACATGCGCCGCCGCAAGCTCGACCGCCTGACCACCTCGGCGATCGCCACCCGGCTGATCGACCTGACCGCCATGCGGCCCGGCCACGAGAAATATGCCAGCGATGGCGGGCGCGGCGTCGCGTCCCTGCGCAAGGACAATCTGCGTATCGTCAAGAAGGCGGCGGTGCTGAAGTTCGTCGCCAAGTCCAACAAGCCGCAGCGCATCGAGATCGTCGACCGGCCGATGGTCAAGTCGCTCAAGCGGGTCCGCAAGGGCAAGGGCAAGCGCCTGTTCCGCTTCCCCGATGCCCGCAAGGAGCAGCGCGAGCTGACCGCCAACCTCCTCAACGACTATCTGCACGAGGCCGCCGACGCGCCGGTCTCGGCCAAGGACTTCCGCACATTCCACGGCTCGGCCGAGGCGCTGCGCTATCTGGTCGAGGATGCCGGGGACAAGGTGAACAGCAAGTCGAAGCGCAAGCGCGCCGTGGCCGCGGCCATGCGCTCGGTCTCCACGGTGCTGCGCAACACGCCGGCCGTTGCCCGCGCGTCCTATGTCCACCCGCAGATCGTCGCCGCCTTCGAGGCCGGCGAATTGTCGCCCGACCTCCTGAAGGGTCGCTGCCGCGAGGGGCTCACCCGCGTCGAGACCGGGCTGATGCGCTTCCTCGAACAGGCAGCGCGCAAGCCGGTCACGGCCGGGCAGAACGAGACCCTGAACGAGGCAGCGGAAACGCCGCCACAAACCGGTCGGCTGGACGAGCGGGTCCTCGAAGCCGCCGAGTAGGCGGCCGCCGACAGTGTGGCCTATCCGGCCTTGACCGACGTGATCCCGTGCTGACGCCGACCGCTGTTCCTGGACGAGAGCAGCGCGTCGAGCGACCGCTTGGTCTCTTCCTTCACCGGGCTGGTCTCGTCGAGGATCTGTTTGGTGCGCAGGAAGTCGAGGACGCCGTAATGCGACACCGGCGGGCAGATCAGGAGGTCCGGCGGATGCATGTGGACCTTGGTGTCGATGATCGACTGCATCATCAATTGCGAGGCCCCGAACAGCGCCTCCAGCGGCGTCGGCATGATGTCCGGCCCGCCCTTCGGGCCGCCATTGACGTCCACGGCGATGACCTTGTCCACCTTGCCCTGCAGCCGGTCGAAGGGCAGCGGGTTGAAGATGCCGCCATCGATCAGGATCCGCCCGTCCCGGCGCACCGGCCGGAACACCGCCGGCAGGGCGGCCGTCGCGGCCAGCGCGCTGAACAGTTCGCCGGAATCGATCTCGCACTCCAGCTTGCCGTAGAAATCGGTGGCCATCACCCCGAGCGGAATCTTCAGCTCGCTGAAATGCAGCGGCAGATCGAGCGGCAGGAAGGCCCGCACCACGCGCTCGGCATTGAGCTGGCCGAGGCGCAGCCCACCATCGGCAAGGAATTCCTGGAAGCTGCCCGGACGGGTGCGCCAGAGCCGGCCGAAGACGAGGCTCTTGCCGGCAAAGCAGTCGAGGACGAAGTCGCGGACGTCGCGGCCGCTCATGCCGGAGGCGCGGCCGGCCCCCATGATGGCGCCGATCGATGAACCGACGATGCGATCCGGCACGAGCCCGAGTTCGTCGAAGGCTTCGAGCACATGGATATGGGCGAGCCCGCGCGCGCCGCCGCCCCCTAGGGCGAGCCCGAGCGTCGTCACGCCGTCAGGCTCCCGCGGGACCGACGGTGATGATCGTCGGCGGCGCCGACAACAGCGCCTCGGCCTGCGCCTTGACGTCATCGAGCGTGACCGCGTCAATCAGGTCCTGGCGCTTGTCGATATAGTCGATGCCGAGATCGTCGAGCTGGATGCCGAGCAGCGTCGAGGCGATCGCCGCCGAGGAATCCAGATTGCGGATGGCGTAGGCGCCCTTCACATAGGCTTTCGCCTTCGCCAGCTCCTCGGCCGTCGGGCCGTTTTCGGCGAGATCGGCCAGCTGCTCGCGGATGATCGCGATGCTTTCCTCGGCCTTTTCCGCCCGGGTCGCGGTGCTGATGCCGAGCACCGCCGCATGGTCGTAGCTGGCCAGGAACGAACCGGCGCCATAGGCGAGGCCGCGCTTCTCGCGGATTTCCTCGTAAAGCCGCGACGTGAAGGAGCCGCCGCCCAGGATGTGGTTCATCAGATAGGCGGCGAAGAACTCGTCATCGTCGCGCATCACGCCCGGCAGGGCCATCTGGATCGTCGTCTGCGGCACCGCCAGGTCGACGGCCTCGGTCTTGCCGAGGACCGGCTGGATATCGGCCACGGGCTTCAGCTCGGGCGTTTCGGGCAGCGCGCCGAAGACTTCGTCGAGCCGCTTGCCGAGTTCGTCCGGCGTGATGTCGCCGACGACGCCGACATAGAGATTGTCGCGCGCGAAGATGCGCTTTCTGAATGCCTCGAGGTCGGCGGCGCCGACGGTTGCCAGCGTCTCCAGCGTGCCCTTGGTCGGCCGCGCATAGGGATGATCGGCGAAGACCGTGCGCGAGAAGGCCTTGCCGGCGAGCTCGCCGGGATCGTTCTGCTCGGCGAGGATCCCGGCCATGATCTGGCCGCGGATCCGCGCCACCGGCTCCTCGTCGAAGCGCGGATCGTTGATCGATGCCTTCAACAGGGCGAAGGCGTCGTCATTGACCTCGGTGATGGTCCGGAAGCTGCCCGAGAAATTGTCCAGGCTGGCGTCGTAGCTCAGCGACACGCCGAGATCGTCGAGCCGCGCCTGGAATTCCTGGCTGTCGATGTCGCCGGCCCCCTCGTCGAGGAGACCGGACATCAGGTTCGCAGTGCCTTCCTTGCCGGGATCGTCCTGGGTCGAGCCGCCGCCCTTGAAGGCGAATTTCATCGCGATCAGCGGATTGGTGTGATCCTCGACGAGCAGCGCCTTGATGCCACCGGGACTGGTGACCGTCTGGATATCGACGGCCTCGGCGGTGCCGACCGATGCGAAGGACAGGCTGAACGACAGGGCCAGGGCGGCGATCGTGCCACCGAGCGCGGGGACGAATGACTTCAACGGGAGATTCCTTCTGCGAAGGGGAAGATCAGGAGCGCGTGTCGGCATCCGGCTGGGCCTCGGGTCTGAGATAGCCGGTGACCGAGCGCTGCGGCCGCAGATATTTGCGGGCGACGGCGTTGACGTCCTCGACGGTCACCGCCTCGATGCGCTCGGGCCATGCCTCGACATCCTCGATGGTGCGGCCGGTGGCCAGGGCCGCGGCATAGCGGCGGGCCATGGAGGTCTGGCTGTCGCGCAGATAGATCATGTTCTTGCGCACCCGGTTCTTGGCCCGGTCCAGTTCCGCCTCGGTAACGCCGTCTTCGATCAGCGTTGCGATTTCCTCGTCGAGCGCCGCCTCGACGGCATCGAGGGAAGCGCCGTCGCGCGGCGTGCCGTAGACGACGAACTGGGCCTCTTTGAGCGCGGTGCCGCCGTAATAGGTGCCGGTGGCGGCCGCCAGCGCCCGGTCGACGACCAGCCCGCGATAGAGGCGACTGGTGGTGCCGCCGCCCAGAATGTCCGCCAGAATGTCCAGCGCCTCGGCCTCGCCGTTCTCGTCCGTCGTTTCCGACGGCACCAGATAGGCGGTCTGCAGCGACGGCTGTGTGACGCGCGGATCGGTCAGCGTCACGGTGCGCTCAGCCAGCGGCTCCGGCTCGACCGGACGAACCCGGTCGCCCGGATCGGCCCGCCGCTCGACCTTGCCGTAGGTCTCCGCGACGAGATCGCGGACCTCGGCGACGTCGACGTCACCGGCGATCAAAAGGGTCGCGTTGTTCGGCGTATAATATTTGTCGTAGAAGGCGATCGCGTCGTCGCGCGTCAGGCCTTCCATCTCCTGCCGCCAGCCGATCACCGGCGTGCCGTAGGGGCTGTTCTGGAACAACGCCGCCTGCACGGCTTCCGAGAGCTGCGAGCCCGGATCGTTGTCGATCCGCATGCGGCGCTCCTCCAGGATGACGTCGCGTTCCGGCAGGACCGCCTCCTCGGAGAGTACGAGGTTCTCCATCCGGTCGGCTTCCATCTCCATCACCATCGCCAGCGCGTCGGCCGGCACCTGCTGGTAGTAGCCGGTATAGTCGGAGGTGGTGAAGGCGTTCTCCTGGCCGCCGATATCGGCGACACGGCGCGAGTACTCGGCGGTGGGGTGATTCTTCGTGCCCTTGAACATGAGGTGTTCGAGGAAATGCGCGATGCCGCTCTTGCCGGGCGCCTCGTCCGCCGAGCCGACATGGTAATAGACCATCTGGGTGACGATCGGCGCCCGATTGTCGGGCAGCACTACGACCTGCAGGCCGTTGTCGAGGGTGAAGGTGGTGAGATCCGGCCCGTTTTCGCGCGCCGCGGTCTCGGGCGTCGTCGGCGCCGTGTCGGACGGATCGGTCACCTCGGCCTGCGCCGGGGCCGGCTCTGTCTGGGCACCGGCCGACAGCGTCAGGGGCAGCACGAAAGCGACGGCGAGCGCCGGCAGGCCGATGGGGCGGAAGTGATGCGTCATCGTTCGGTCTGATCCTCGTTGTTGCACCCTGTTGCAAGCCTCGCGACTATGCCGGATGCCGAGAATCCTTGCCAATTAAGGTTTGTTTAGGTCGCCGTGAGGATGGCGGTCAGCGGCCCGGGGCGACAAGAAAGCGCAGCACCGTCTCGCCCATGGCGCGTTCGTCGGTCTGCTCGAACCCGCCCGGCACCTCGAACGGCGCGGCCAGCGCTTCCTCGACGATCACCAGCGCCCCCGGCTTCAGCCAGCCGCCGTCGCGCGCCGAGACGAGCGCCGCCGTGCCGAGCCCGCGCCCATAGGGCGGATCGGCCACGACGCAGTCGAACGGCTCCATCGTTCCCACGATGCCGAGGCTGGTGGCGTCGCGCCGGAAGATCTTGGACCGCCCCTGCAGGCCGAAGGCCTCGATGTTCTCGCGGATGAGACCGCGGCCCTCGACGCCCTCCTCGACGAACAGGCAGAAGCGGGCGCCGCGCGACAGCGCCTCGATGCCGAGCGCCCCGGTGCCGGAGAACAGGTCCAGCACCCGGGCGCCGTCGAGCTGGAAGCCTGCCCGGTGCGTCAGGATGTTGAACAGGGTCTCGCGGTTGCGGTCCGTAGTCGGCCGGATCGTATCGGTCTTCGGGACGGCCAGCCGCCGCCCCTTCAGTTCACCCCCGACGATGCGCATGCCGGATCAGCCCTTGCGCGGCGGACGCGGCGGGCGCCCCGGACGCTGCGGGGCATCGCCGCCGGAGCGCGGCGGACGACCGGCGGGCTTGCCAGCCCCACCACGCGGCGCCGACGGGCCGGACGGCCGTTCGCCGCGGGACGGGCCCCGGTCGGGCCGGCCAGCCTGCGAGCCCAGCGCTTTCTTGGTTCCCTGCGGCCGTGCGCCCGGCGCCATCCAGACATTGGCGCTGCGCTTGGGCGCATCGATCGGCCGCTTGGGCGGGCTGGCCGCGTCGTCGCGGCCGCTGGCTGCGTCGCGATCGCCATAGGGCTTCTTCGGCCCCTCGAAGCGCTTGCCCGGACGCTCGCCGAACGGCTTGCGGTCGCCGCGATCGTTACGCTCGGGCCGTCCGGCACGGGTATCGAGCCGGCCCAGCGCATCCTCGCGCTTGGCCTCGCGGACCCGCTTCTTGTTCGGCGCGGTCTCGCTGGCGGAAATCCACTCGTCGGCCTTCTTCGGCCGCTCCGTGCGCTCGGCCTCGACCGGGCGGTTGGAGAAGGGCTTGGCCACGGGCGCGTCGAAATCGGCGCCTGATTCCTCGATCAGCCGCTCGCCGAGCTGGTCGCGCAGCATGCGGCCCTTGATCTCCTGCACCGACCCTTCCTTGAGGTCGCCGAGCTGGAACGGGCCGAAGGACAGCCGGATCAGCCTGTTCACCTCGAGGCCGAGATGCGCCAGCACCTTCTTGACCTCGCGGTTCTTGCCCTCGCGCAGACCGAGCGTCAGCCAGACATTGGAGCCCTGCTCGCGGTCCATCGTCGCCTCGATGGCGCCGTAGAAGACCCCGTCGATGGCGATGCCCTGGCGCAGCTCGTCGAGGCGCGCCTGGGTGATCGCGCCATGGGCGCGCACGCGGTAGCGCCGCAGCCAGCCGGTCGCCGGCAGCTCCAGGATCCGGGCGAGCCCGCCATCATTGGTCAGGAGCAGCAGCCCCTCGGTGTTGATGTCGAGGCGTCCGACGGTGAGCACCCGCGGCATGTCGCCGGGCAGGCGGTCGAAGATCGTCGGCCGGCCCTCCGGGTCGCGGTTGGTGGTCACCGTGCCCGCGGCCTTGTGGAACAGCCACAGCCGTGTCCGCTCGATAGCCGGCAGCGGCGCATTGTCGATCTCGATCCGGTCGGAGGCCGTGACGACGACGGCCGGCGTGTCGAGGACCTTGCCGTTCAGCTTGACGCGGCCATCGGCGATCATGCCTTCGGCGTCGCGGCGCGAGGCGATGCCCGCACGCGCCAGGCGCTTGGCGATCCGCATCTCGCCAACGGCGGATTCGGTCTCGGCGCGCGGCGCACGATCGTCGCGCGGCGCCCGCTTCGGCCGGTCGTCACGCACCGGGCGGCGCTCGCCGCCGGGCCGCTCCGTGCGATCGCCTCTCGGCGCATCATGCTGCAGCCGTCCGAAGCTGCGGGGCTTCGCCCCCTCGCCCTTGTCGTCGCGCGCGCCGCCATGGGAGAACATGCCGCGGCTCTTCGGCGTGAAGGGCTTGCCACCCTCGCGCGGCTTCGGCCGGTCACCGCGCTCGCGGTCACCGCCACCTGCGCCCCGTTTGCCACCGGGTCCGCGTCCGCGACCTTTTCCGTCGTCGCCGTTCGTCGTATCGCTCATGCAACTGCCTCTCATGCGGCGGCTATCTGCTCGGACCGGCGCTCGGCGCCGGCTCACCACCGTCGAGATGGTGAAAGGATCGGTGGCGCGGTTCGCCCCTGAGGAGCTGGAACGCTTGCGCCGACCCGCGAATGGATTAGCAGGTGGCTCTACAGCATCGCCCGTCAAAGGGGAACGGGATTCGGACCGCGCCATGCGGCCGGATCGACAGACCAAGGAGCCGCCTCTGCCCCGCCCGACCTTCATGGACATCGCCCTCGAGGAAGCCCGTCTGGCCGCGGCGCGGAACGAGACGCCCGTCGGTGCGGTCATCGTGCGCGGCGACGAGGTCATCGCCCGCGGCGGCAACGAGACCCGCCAGCGCAACGATCCCACCGCCCATGCCGAGATCGTCGCGATCCGTGCGGCGGGTGCCCGCCTCGGTTCCGAACGCCTGCCGGACTGCGATCTCTACGTGACGCTGGAGCCCTGCGCCATGTGTGCGGCGGCGATCTCCTTTGCGCGCATCCGGCGGCTCTATTACGGCGCGGCCGATCCCAAGGGCGGCGGCGTCGATGCCGGGCCGCGCTTCTTCAGCCAGCCCACCTGCCACCACGCGCCCGAGGTCTATTCCGACATCGCGGCCCGCGAGAGCGCCGAGCTTCTGCGCGGTTTCTTTCGAGCGCGGCGGTCCTGACCGCGCCCGCCTACCGGCGACACCGCATGCGCGTGTCTCAGGAACGAACCGCCCGGCGAACGGGCGTGATCAGAACGGCAGGAGGTCGCGGATCTTCGAGCCGAGGCCCTCGCCGCTGCCGCGCAGGCGCCGTTCCTTGACGCTCTCGTCGACGCCCGGATCGCCGACCGGGGCGGTGGCCGCGGGCTGGCGATAGGCGACCGGCGGCTCGCTCAGATATTTGCGCTGGGCCGGGCTGCCCTGTGCGCGCTCCTTGAGGCGGGCACGCACGAGTTCGCCGCGACTGCGCAGCTGCTGCGGCGTCAACAAGGGCGCGTCGTCGTTGTTCTTACCGAAATCGAAGCCGTCGCTGCTGGTGCGATCGAGATAGGCCTGCGTCACGCCTTCCTTGCGGGCGGTCGCGACATCCGCCGGGATCGGTCCATCGCCCTGATAGGCGGCGGCCTGCAGGCGGGCGCTGCGCTGTTCGGGCGATTCCGGCCAGTTCGGATCACCGGTCGTGTTGCGCGCCGTCTGCGGCGCCGGAAGGACACCGGTGTTCTCGGGCTTCACCAGCTCGGGGCGCGGCGCATAGGCGATCTCGGCGCTCTTGTTGTCGCCGCCGAGGCTGACGACGTTGTTGAGATCGTCGAACAGCGTCTCGCCCTGCGACTTGCCGGTGCCGTAGGTCGGTCCCAGACAGCCGGTCAGCGCCAGGCTGGCCGCTCCGATAGCCGTAGCGCGAAGCGCATTGCGGACTGTCTTCGATGTCATCCGGTACGGCCCCCTAGCCGATCATTTCCGCCCCCCATACCGGCATGCGGCCGGTCGGGCAGACCCTGCGCATGTCACGGAAATCTGGCGAATTCCGGGCGCAGTTCTAGGCTGCTGCAATGGGTTCTGCAAGCGTGCGGCCACCGCCGGGGCCGCCGCACGCTGTGATTGACCGCCGCGTTCAGGCCGCCGTCAGCCGCCGCGCCGCCTTCAGCTCGTGCAGCGCCGCCGCATCGCGCGCCGACACGTCCGGGAAGGCCGGGTCGGAACCGACATCGCCGGTGATCTTCCACGAGCGGGCGCATTTGGTGCCCTCCGCCTTGCGAAAGACGACGGCGACGCCCGGCGTGTCGGCCAGACGGAAGGCATCCGCCGGGGCCGGCTCGGCCGAGATGACGACACCCGAGGTGATGGCGATCTCGGCGAAGTCGACCGAGGCCGCCTCTGCCCGCAATTCGGCATCCTCGACATGGACCACCGGCGAGGCTTCCAGCGACGAGCCGATCACCTTCTCGCGGCGCTTTTCCTCCAGCGCGCCCATGACGACGCGGCGCACCCGGCGCAGCTTCTGCCAGCGGGCGGCCAGCTCGCCGTCGCGCCAGGCCGGATCGACGTCGCGGAAGCTTTCCAGATGCACGGACTTCGCCTCCGGATAGCGCGACAGCCACGCCTCCTCCATGGTGAAGGGTAGCATCGACGCCATCCAGGTCACCAGGTGGTCGAACAGGATGCGGACCACCTGCAACGACGCCTTGCGGCGCGTCGAGGACAGCGGATCGCAATAGAGCGCGTCCTTGCGGATGTCGAAATAGAACGCCGACAGCTCCACCACCACGAAGTCGAGCAGCGTCCGGCTGATCCGCTTGAAGTCGAAGGAATCGTAGCCCTTGCGCACGATCTCGTCGATCTCGGCCAGCCGGTTGAGCATCAGCCGCTCCAACTCCGGCATCTCGGCCAGCGGCACCGTCTCCCCCTCGTCGTGGGAGAGCGTGCCCAGCATCCAGCGCAGCGTGTTGCGCAGCTTGCGGTAGCTGTCGATGTTGGTCTGCAGGATCGTCTTGCCGAGCCTCAGATCCTCCGAATAGTCGGAGCTGACCACCCAAAGCCGCAGGATGTCGGCGCCGGACTGCTTGATGACATCCTGCGGGGTGACGACGTTGCCGAGCGACTTCGACATCTTGCGCCCTTCCTCGTCCATGACGAAGCCATGGGTGAGGACGGCGTTATAGGGCGCCCGGCCGCGGGTGCCGCAGGATTCCAGCAGCGAGGAATGGAACCAGCCGCGATGCTGGTCCGAGCCTTCCAGATAGAGGTCGGCCGGCCATTTCAGGTCGGGCCGCTTCTCCAGGCAGAAGGCGTGGGTGGAGCCGGAATCGAACCACACGTCGAGGATGTCGCGGACCATGGTCCACTTGTCGGCATCGTGCTCGTTGCCGAGGAAGCGCTCCTTGGCGCCGTCGGCGAACCAGGCGTCGGCGCCCTCGGCCGCGAAGGCTTCGAGGATGCGGGCGTTGACCGCCTCGTCCTTCAGCACCTCGCCATTCTCGTCGGCGAAGACGCAGATCGGCACGCCCCAGGCGCGCTGGCGCGACAACACCCAGTCCGGCCGGTCGGCGATCATGCCGCGCAGCCGGTTCTGGCCCGACGCCGGCACGAAGCGCGTCGCGTCGATGGCGCCGAGCGCACGGTTGCGCAACGTGTCCTCGGTGCCAGCGTTTGCCGACTGGCCGTCGAGGCCGTAGCCGCCGAGGTCCTTGTCCATATGGACGAACCATTGCGGCGTGTTGCGGAAGATCACCGGCTTCTTGGACCGCCAGCTATGCGGATAGGAATGCTTCAGCCGCCCGCGAGCGAGCAGATTTCCGGCCTCGATCAGCGCGGCGATGATCCGCTTGTTGGCGTCGCCCTTCTTGCCCTTGTCGTCGATGACCCGTGCAGGCCCGCCCTCGGCGTCCGGGCC
Source organism: Aurantimonas sp. NFXS3 (assembly GCF_049132005.1). Classification (NCBI taxonomy): domain Bacteria; kingdom Pseudomonadati; phylum Pseudomonadota; class Alphaproteobacteria; order Hyphomicrobiales; family Aurantimonadaceae; genus Aurantimonas; species Aurantimonas sp. NFXS3. Next base: position 108,522 of record NZ_JAGDDZ010000001.1, on the reverse strand, counting down.
GAAGCCCGGCGCGTCCTTGGTGTAGAAGCCGTCGTCGTCGACGGTGAAGGGGATGGTTGTGTCGATGCCGCGCTTTTCGAGGTCGCGGCGCGCATCCATCCAGGCGTCGAAATCCTCGCGGCCATGCCCCGGCGCGGTGTGGACGAAGCCGGTACCGGCATCGTCGGTGACATGGTCACCCTCGAGCAGCGGCACGGCGAAATCGTAGCCGCCGCCGACACCCTTCAGCGGATGATCGCAGACGAGGCCCGCGAGATCGCCGGCCGGAACGTCCGCCACGCGGCGATAGCCGTCCTCCGGCACCCGCGCCTTGGACAGGACGTCGGCGGCCAGTGCGTCGGCCAGCACCAGCCGGTCGCCGGCCTTCGCCCAGCGCGGATTCTCCGCGTCTTCCCCGGCCGTCACCTCGTAGAGGCCGTAGGCGATGCGCGGCGAATAGGCGATCGCCCGGTTGCCCGGGATCGTCCAGGGGGTGGTCGTCCAGATGACCACGGCCGCACCGGCAAGCGCCTCGCTGCCGCGCACCGGGAACTTGGTCCAGATCGTGTCGGACTCATGGTCGTGATACTCGACCTCGGCCTCGGCCAGCGCGGTCTTTTCCACCACCGACCACATGATCGGCTTGGAGCCGCGATAGAGCTGGCCCGACATGGCGAATTTCAGGAGCTCGCCGGCGATCACCGACTCCGCCCCGTAGGCCATGGTCAGATACGGGTCCTTGAAGTCGCCCTCGACGCCGAGGCGGCGGAACTCCTCGGTCTGCACGCCCACCCAATGGGCGGCGAAGTCGCGGCATTCCTTGCGGAACTCGTTGACCGGCACCTCGTCCTTGTTCTTGCCCTTGGCCCGGTACTGCTCCTCGATCTTCCACTCGATCGGCAGGCCGTGGCAGTCCCAGCCCGGCACGTAATTGGCGTCGTAGCCGCGCATCTGGAACGAGCGGGTGATGACGTCCTTCAGCACCTTGTTCAGGGCGTGGCCGATATGGAGGTTGCCGTTGGCGTAGGGCGGCCCGTCATGCAGCACGTATTTCGGCCGGCCGGCCGATTCCCGGCGCAGGGTGCCGTAGAGGTCCATCGCGTCCCACTTGCCGATCCATTCCGGCTCGGCCTTGGGCAGGCCGGCGCGCATGGGAAACGGCGTTTCGGGCAGGAACAGCGTTTTGGCGTAGTCGATCCCGGTGGCGGAACCGGCCGCAGTGTCGTTCTTGGTGTCGCTCATGAATTCAGCCATGTCGTCTGCCGCGGTCGTGACGGCGGCGCGAGAAAAGGAGGCGTGGTGGCGCAAATGGCCGGCAACCCGGACCTTCTCCGGCCTGGCCGGTCAGAAGGCCGGGCGACTAATTCGGCCCGGACGGAGTATTGCGCGTGGATCCAACATGGCGTGGCTTTAGCAACTCCGCGCCCAGATGGAAAGAACGCGCCGCCGCAGGGCGGGCGTCGCCGCCCCTGGGCGAGGGTGAAGGCTCAGAACGCCATGCGGCGGTCGAGGCCGCCGAGCGGCGCGACGCCGGCGAGCATCGCGCGGGCTTCTTCCGCGTCGCGATCCATCTGGGCAATCAGCGCCTCGGCGCCGTCGAAGCGCTCCTCGCCGCGCAGGAAACCGAACAGCGACACCGAAACGGTCTCGCCATAAAGATCGCCCGAAAAGTCGAACAGGAAGGTCTCGAACAGCGCCGCGCCATTGTCGAAGGTCGGGCGGCGGCCGAAGCTCGCCACGCCGTCATGCAGCGTGCCGTCGGCACGGCGCAGGCGCACCGCGTAGATGCCGTGCTTCAACAGGCTGTCCGGCTCGATCACCATGTTTGCGGTCGGATAGCCCAGCGTGCGGCCGAGCCTGGCACCGCCGACCACCTCGCCGGCAATCGTCCAGCGGTAGCCGAGCAGCCCCGCGGCCTCGGCGACGGCGCCCTCCCCGAGGCGGTCGCGGATCCGGCTCGACGACACCGTCTCGCCGCCCTCGTCGACGAAGGCCGGCACAAGGGTGGCGCCGAAGCCATGCATCCGACCCGCCCCGGCCAGCGTCTCGGGCGTGCCGCCACGCTTGGCGCCATAATGGAAGTCGAAGCCGGCGACCACGTGATGGGCGCCCATCGCCTCGACCAGCACGGTCTCGACGAAGGCTTCCGGCGCGAGGCCGGCAAACTCGCGGGTGAACCCCTGTTCGACCACCGCGTCGAAGCCGAGCATCTCCAGAAGGCGCGCCTTCATCGGTGCCGGTGTCAGCCGCGCGACAGGCTGGTCGGGCCGGAACACCGAGCGCGGATGCGGCTCGAAGGTCAGGCAGACGAGCGGTCGTCCTTCGGCCGCCGCGATGGTCCGGGCCTCTCCCAGGACGGCCTGATGGCCGCGATGCACGCCGTCGAAATTGCCCACCGCCACCACGGCGCCGCGCAGATCCGCCGGCACGTCCGCGACCGAGCCGAGACGCGCGATCGCGTCTGGCATCATGTCAGGGCAGCCATGAAGTAGCGCGCCGTCAGGCCGCGTTCCGACAGGACGGCGGCGACGGTCTGCGTCGCCGAATCCGCCGACGCCAGTTCCTCGCCATGGATGCCGTCGGTGATCAGCAGTGCGTCGGCGCCGAAATCATTGGCGCCCTTCACGTCGGTCATCAGCCCGTCGCCGATCGCCAGCACCCGCGACGACGCCCCGAGATCGAGGACGCGCGACGCGACGTCGTAGATCGGCCGGTGCGGCTTGCCGGCAAGGCGCACCGTGCCGCCGATCAGGCCGTAGTCGCGCGCCAGCGCCCCGGAACACGGGATCAGCCGTTCGCCGCGATGCACGACGATGTCCGGATTGGCGCAGATCATCGGCAGGTCGAGCGCCTGCAGCCGGGCCAGCATGTCGGCATAGTCTGCCGGCGTCTCGACCTCGTCGTTGTAGAGGCCCGTGACGATCACCGCCCTCGCCTCGGCCTCGCCGACCAGATCGACGTCGATGCCGGCGAAGAGGTCGTAGTCACGCTCCGGCCCGATATGGAAGACCGGACCCGCGACATCGGCGATCAGGGCGCGCGTCGCGTCGCCGGAGGTGACGATGGCGTCATAGGCGTCGTGGGAGAAATCCATCGTGCCGAGCTGCGCGACCACCCCGGCCGACGGGCGCGGCGAGTTGGTCAGGAGCACCACCTTGACGCCCGCCGCACGCGCCGCCGTCAGCGCCGCCTCGGCGGCCGGATGCTTGACGACGCCATTGTGGACGACGCCCCAGACGTCGCAGAAGATCGCGTCGTAGTCGCCGGCGATCTCGGCCAGCGCGGCGATCGGCCGGACGTCCTGCGGCGGTCGGACGGTATCCGTCCCGCGGCCGGTGTCGGAGAGAGAAGTTTCCATCGGTGTCCACGCTGCCATTGCCTGTCCCGTGCCGATAGAGGCGGCCTGCCGACCGGTCAAGGCGAAGCGCTGTCGCAAGCGCCCGCACCTGCCGCGTCAACCCCGCCCAGGGATGCCGGGCCGATCCCGGACGGCGATTAACGAAACTTCGATGACGCGATGCGCCGACCGCTTGACACCGCGCCGGCTGCGACACTATCTCCATCGTCGTTAGCACTCGCCCCAGGTGAGTGCCAGTTGTTCACGCCGGATGCCGAAAAGCGGGTCCGGCCATATCCGTCAACGAAGGGTTCAACGAACATGGCAGCTGTGAATTTCCGTCCTCTGCACGACCGCGTCGTGGTCCGTCGGGTGGAATCCGAAGCCAAGACGGCTGGCGGCATCATCATTCCGGACACCGCCAAGGAGAAGCCGCAGGAAGGCGAGATCGTCGCCGTCGGTTCCGGTGCTCGTGACGATTCGGGCAAGGTCGTGCCGCTGGACGTGAAGGCGGGCGATCGCGTCCTCTTCGGCAAGTGGTCGGGCACCGAGGTCAAGCTGAACGGCGAAGACTTCCTGATCATGAAGGAATCCGACATCATGGGCGTCGTCGCCTGATCAGGCGCCTGCGATTTCCGTAATTCCACGAAACTTCGAAACGGCGCGGCCTGATCAGATGGCGCGCCCGGGAGAATACGAACATGGCAGCTAAAGAAGTAAAGTTCGGCCGCGACGCACGTGAGCGCATGCTGCGTGGCGTCGACATTCTTGCCGACGCGGTCAAGGTGACCCTCGGCCCGAAGGGCCGCAACGTCGTCATCGACAAGTCCTTCGGCGCCCCGCGCATCACCAAGGACGGTGTCTCGGTCGCCAAGGAGATCGAGCTCGAGGACAAGTTCGAGAACATGGGCGCCCAGATGGTGCGCGAAGTGGCCTCGAAGACCAACGACAAGGCCGGTGACGGCACGACCACCGCGACGGTTCTCGCCCAGGCGATCGTCCGCGAGGGTGCCAAGGCCGTTGCCGCCGGCATGAACCCGATGGACGTCAAGCGCGGCATCGACGCGGCCGTTCTGAAGGTCGTCGAGGCGCTCGGCGTTGCCGCCCGCTCGATCGACACCTCGGACGAAGTCGCCCAGGTCGGCACCATCTCCGCCAATGGCGAGAAGGAAATCGGCGAGATGATCGCCTCGGCCATGCAGAAGGTCGGCAACGAGGGTGTCATCACCGTCGAGGAAGCCAAGACCGCCGAGACCGAGCTCGAAGTCGTCGAAGGCATGCAGTTCGACCGCGGCTACCTGTCGCCGTACTTCGTGACCAACCCGGAGAAGATGGTCGCCGAGCTCGAGGATTGCTACATCCTCCTGCACGAGAAGAAGCTCTCCAACCTCCAGGCGCTGCTGCCGGTCCTCGAGTCCGTCGTGCAGTCCTCCAAGCCGCTCCTCATCATCGCCGAGGACGTCGAGGGCGAGGCCCTGGCCACGCTGGTCGTCAACAAGCTGCGTGGCGGCCTGAAGATCGCGGCCGTCAAGGCACCGGGCTTCGGCGATCGCCGCAAGGCCATGCTCGAGGACATCGCCGTCCTGACCGGCGGTACGGTCATCTCCGAGGACGTCGGCATCAAGCTCGAGAACGTCACCCTCGACATGCTCGGCCGCGCCAAGAAGGTCTCGATCACCAAGGAAAACACCACCATCGTCGATGGTGCCGGTGAGAAGACCCAGATCGAAGCCCGCGTTGGCCAGATCAAGGGTCAGATCGAGGAGACCACCTCGGACTACGACCGCGAGAAGCTCCAGGAGCGTCTCGCCAAGCTCGCAGGCGGCGTCGCCGTCATCCGCGTCGGCGGTGCGACGGAAGTCGAAGTCAAGGAGAAGAAGGACCGCGTCGACGACGCCCTCAACGCGACCCGTGCGGCCGTCGAAGAAGGCATCGTGGCCGGTGGTGGCGTCGCGCTGCTGCGCGCTTCCAACGCCGTCACCATCAAGGGCATCAATGCCGACCAGGACGCCGGCATCGCCATCGTCCGCAAGGCGCTTCAGGCTCCGATCCGTCAGATCGTCCAGAACGCCGGCGCGGAAGGCTCGATCATCGTGGGCAAGATCCTCGAGAACGAGTCCCTGTCCTTCGGCTACAACGCCGCGACGGGCGAGTATGGCGACATGATCCAGATGGGCATCGTCGATCCGGTCAAGGTCGTTCGCTCGGCTCTCCAGGACGCGGCATCGGTCGCCGGCCTGCTGGTCACCACCGAAGCCATGATCTCGGAGGCTCCGAAGAAGGAGTCGGCCGGCGGTGGCGGCGGCGGCATGCCCGGCGGCATGGGCGGCATGGGTGGCATGGGCGGTATGGACTTCTAAGAAGTCCGAACCGGCCGGACATTCATCCGGACTATCGAGGGGCTCGGCATCGCCGGGCCCCTTTTTCATGTGCCCTGCCCGCCTGCGGCAGCACCGGCTTGCCCGGCCGCGCCCGCCTTGCGATAGACATGCCATGATCTCGCAGCGCGCCCGCTACGCCATCCGCTCCCTGAGGAACATCGCGCCGCGGGCCGCGCCCGTATCGGCCGCCGTCATCGCCGCCGAAGAGCAGATTCCGCGCAAGTTCCTCGAAGCGATCCTGGCCGAACTGAAACAGGCCGGCCTCCTCGTCAGTCTGCGGGGGGCGCGTGGCGGCTACCGACTGGCGCGGCCCGGCGACCAGATCAGCTTCGCCGATGTCCTCCGCGTCGTGGACGGTCCGCTGGCGCTCGCCCCTTGCGCGTCCCGCACCGCCTATCGCCGCTGCGAGGATTGCCGCGACGTGGAGACCTGCGAGACCCGCACCGCGCTTCTGGCGGTGCGCGACGCCACCGCCGCCATTCTGGAAGCCCGGCATTTCGGCGAAGGGGAGCGGGCCGACGATCCTGCCTAGTCCGGGACGCGCCCCGTCCGCCCGGGCATCCGCCCTGGCATGTGCAGTCACACCACCGCCCCGCAGGCGTCGAAGATGTCCGATCTCATGGGTCGGCGAAATACGCACAGGATGTGCGCGCGGCAGGCCCTCCGCCGAACTTCTATTCCTATCCACGAGATAGGAATAAGATAGCCTGATCCGGTCTCCAACGACCGGGTCTTCCATGAGCGACTTCCTCCTGTTTCTTGCCGTCGGCTTCCTCGCCCAGCTCGTCGATGGCGCGCTCGGCATGGCCTACGGCATCGTCTCCTCCACCGTGCTCCTGTCCTTCGGCGTCGCGCCCGCCGCGGCCTCGGCCTCGGTCCACACGGCCGAACTCTTCACCACCGCGGCGTCGGGCACCGCGCATCTCGCCAACCGCAATGTCGACTGGAAGCTGTTCTGGCGCCTCGTGCCCCTCGGCATTCTCGGCGGCGTTCTCGGCACCTACGTCCTGACCAGCATCTCCGGCAGTATTCTGCGCCCCTATGTCGGCGCCTATCTGGCGGTGATCGGCGTCTATCTCCTCGTCCGCTCGTTCCGGAAGATCCCCAGCAGGCCGGTCTCGCCCGCGACCTCCATGCCGCTGGCCGCCTGCGGCGGCTTCCTCGACGCGGTCGGCGGCGGCGGCTGGGGACCGATCGTGACCTCCGGCCTGCTCGGCGCCGGCGGCCAGCCGCGCTACGTCATCGGCACGGTCAACACGGCCGAGTTCCTCGTCACCCTCTCGGTCTCGCTGACCTTCGTCTTCGCGCTCGTCACCGGACATTGGGAGGAGGCCGGCGACCTGACGACCCACGGCCTCGCCATTCTCGGCCTGATCGTCGGCGGCGTCGCGGCGGCGCCCTTCGCCGGCGTGATCGTGCGCCGGATCCCGGAGACGGCGCTGTTGCGCATCGTCGGTCTTCTCGTCTGCGGCTTGGCCATCACCCAGATCGTCGGCCTCATCCGCTGAACTTGCCGCAGTTTTCCCGGAACAACCGCACCCGAAAACCGTTTGGATATCGAAGCTTGGCAGACACTGCCGGCAACGAAGCAAAGGAATGTCCAATGGTCGACAAGAACGAAGTCAAGGGTGCCGCCACCGAAGCCGGTGGCAAGCTCAAGCAGGCTGCCGGCGACCTGACCGGCAACGAGCGCCTGAAGGGCGAGGGTGCGGCCGACGAAATCGAAGGCAAGACCCAGAAGAATTACGGCAAGGTCAAGGACGCGGTGAACGACCAGACCAGCTGATCGCGCTACGAGCCGCAGACGTTTCGAGAGGCCGTCCCCATGGGGCGGCCTTTTTCATGTGCAGACCCCGCCGCACGTCCACCATTGGGCCCCGCGTGACGCACTGTGTGCGCCGCAGCAATTCCGAACCCTCCTCCCCTCTCGACGACGGTGCGGCCACCCGATTGTGGTTGCCGTTTCCCGCTGTTCGGCTATTTTGGAATCAATCCAAATCATGACGGAGCCGCGTGGCGGCACCTGCCTGACCGGCCGCCCTGAAGGAGGCTTCCCTTGATCAGTTTCACACTCAACGGCGAACAGAAGACGTTCGACGGCGATCCCGACACGCCCCTGCTCTGGGTCATCCGTGACGCCGAGCGCCTGACCGGCACCAAATATGGCTGCGGCATCGCCCAGTGCGGCGCCTGCACCGTGCATCTCGACGGCATGACCCGGCGCTCCTGCATCACGCCGATCTCCACCGTCGACGGCTCCAGCGTCACCACCATCGAGGGCGTCGAGGGCGCGGAAGCGGAGGCCGTGCAGGCCGCCTGGACCGCCATCGACGTGCCGCAATGCGGCTATTGCCAGTCCGGCCAGATCATGTCGGCGGTCTCGTTGCTGCAGTTCAATCCGACGCCGAGCGACGAGGACATCGACAACGCCATGGCCGGCAACATCTGCCGCTGTGCCACCTATCAACGCATCCGCCAGGCGATCCACGACGCCTCCGACACGCTGGAGGGCTGATCCCATGGGTATCCAGACCATCAACCCGACCCGCCGCAACTTTCTGATCGGCACCGGTCTCGTCATCGGCGTGGCGCTGGCCTCGCGGACCAAGGCCGCCGCTGCCCTGATCCAGGGCGCACCGGCCGGTCCCGCCGGCCCGGCCAGCGAATTCAACGCCTTCGTGCGCATCGCCCCGGACAGCACGGTCACGGTCCTGTCGAAGCATATCGAGTTCGGCCAGGGTCCCTATACGGGCCTGACCACGCTGGTCGCCGAGGAACTCGACGCCGACTGGAGCCAGATGCGCGCCGCCGCGGCGCCCGCGGACGAGACCTACAAGAACCTCGCCTTCGGCCTGCAGGGCACCGGCGGCTCGACGTCGATTGCCAATTCCTACGAGCAGATGCGCAAGGCCGGCGCCACCGCACGGGCCATGCTGGTCGCCGCGGCGGCCGAGGAATGGGGCGTACCGGCCGAGGAGATCACCGTCTCCAAGGGTCGCATCGCCCATGCGGCCTCCGGCAAGGAATCCGGCTTCGGCGAACTCGCCGACAAGGCCGCCACCATGGATGCACCTTCCGATCCGGTCCTCAAGGATCCGAAGGACTTCGTCCTGATCGGCACCGACCGGCCGAAGCTCGACACGCCGGAAAAGACCAATGGCAAGGCGGTCTTCACCCTCGACGTCCTCGCCGACAACATGATGATCGCCATGGTCGCGCATCCGGCCCATTTCGGCGCCACGGTGCAGAGTTTCGACGATACTGCGGCTCGCCAGATCCCCGGCGTCGTGGACATCCAGCAGATTCCGCAGGGCATCGCGGTCTATGCCGAGAACACCTATGCCGCCCTGAAGGCGCGCGATGCGCTGAAGATCGTCTGGGACCTGACCACCGCCGAGTCGCGCTCCAGCGAGGAGATCTACGAGGATTACCGCGCGCTGTTCTCCGGCGAAGGGCTCGAGGCGGCCAATGAAGGCGATGTCGACGGCGCCTCCTCGGCGAACGGCATCACCACGATGCACTCCGACCTCGTCTTCCCCTTCCTCGCCCATGCCCCGATGGAGCCGCTAGATGCGGTGCTGATCAAGCAGGAGGACGGCTCGATCGACTGCTACAACGGCTCGCAGTTCCCCGGCCAGGACAAGGCCGCGATCGCCGAGGTCTGCGGCGTCGACGCGTCGAAGGTGCGGGTGAACATGCAGCTTGCCGGCGGCAGCTTCGGCCGCCGCGCCCAGTTCGGCTCGCCCTACATGCGCGAGGCGGCAGCCGCCTTCAAGGCGTCCGGCATGGACCGTCCGATCAAGCACATGTGGACCCGCGAGGACGACATTCGCGGCGGCTTCTACCGTCCGATCTACGTTCACGCGATCAAGGGCGCCATCGATGCTGAGGGCAACATCGTCGCCTGGGACCACAAGATCGCCGGCCAGTCGATCATGAACAAGACCGAGCTCGACGAGACGACGGTCGAGGGCGCCTCGGACCTGCCCTATGCGATCCCCAATCGCCGGGTCTACGCCCATCAGACCGAGCTGCCGGTGCCGATCCTGTGGTGGCGCTCGGTAGGCCACACCCACACCGCCTTCGCCGTCGAGACCTTCCTCGACGAGATGCTGGAAAAGGCCGGCAAGGATCCCGTCGAGGGGCGCCTGGCGCTGCTCGGCGAACACCCGCGCCACACGGCCGTCCTGAAGAAGGTCGCCGAGATCGCCGGCTGGGGCACGCCCGCGCCGGAAGGCCGTCAGCGCGGCGTCGCGGTCCACAAGAGCTTCAACACTTATGTCGCGGAGATCGCCGAGGTCTCCATCGGCGAGGACGGGGCTCCCAAGGTCCACAAGGTCTGGTGCGCGGTCGATTGCGGCGTTGCCGTCAATCCGAACATCATCCGGGCCCAGATGGAGGGCGGCATCGGCTACGGCCTCGGCGCGATCCTCTACGACCAGATCACGCTCGGCGACGGCGGCCGCGTCGTCCAGTCCAACTTCCACGACTATCGCTCGCTGCGCATCAACGAGATGCCCGAGGTCGAGGTCGCCATCATCCCTTCCAGCGAGCCGCCGACGGGTGTCGGCGAACCCGGCACTCCGCCGATCGGACCGGCCGTCGCCAATGCCTGGCGTCGCCTGACCGGCCAGCCGGTGCGCCGCCTGCCGATCGTCGGCAATCTCGTCTCGTGAACGACAGGACAGCATCTGTGACGTCAATGACATCCCTGGCCGGCCGCTTCGCCGGCATCCTCGTCGCCGCTGGCCTCGTCATGGGTCCGGCCGGTGCGCAGGAACGCGCGCCCGCGGCGCCCGAACCCTCGACGCCTGCCGTCGCGCCCCAGGCCGATCCCGAGCGGACCCTGAAGCCGGTCTCGGCCTTCGACGGGATCGCCGACGAGACCCAGCGCTCGATCGCCATCTTCGAGGAAACCGGCAAGGTGCTCCTGCATCCGCGCTGCGTGAACTGCCATCCGGCGGGCAATTCGCCGCTCCAGGGCATGGAGATGCGCGAGCATCAGCCGCCCGTCGTGCGCGGCGATTCCAATTTCGGCGCCCCCGGCATGATGTGCAACACCTGCCATGGTCCCGAGAATGTCGAGGTGGTGGCGCAGGCCGAGGGCATCCGCTCGATCCCCGGCAATCCGAACTGGCATGTCGCGCCGATCGAGATGGCCTGGGAGGGCCGTTCGCTGGCCGAGATCTGCGTGCAGATCAAGGATCAGGACCGCAATGGCGGCAAGACCCTGGCCGAGCTCGTCGAGCACATGGCCGCCGACGATCTGGTCGGCTGGGGCTGGAATCCGGGCCAAGGCCGCGAGAAGGTGCCGGGCACGCAGGAGCAGTTCGGCGCGCTCTACGAGGCCTGGGCCGCGACCGGGGCCCATTGCCCGGCCGGCTGACCGGCCAGCATCCATGACGAGATCTTGCAGGCGGGTCCCCAGGGCCCGCCTGTTTCGTTTGGGGCTTCGCCGCCGGCCTAAACCGATTTTACCCTGCGTCCGCCCCTTCCGATCCGGCGGCGCGCCCGGTAAGCCATGCCCGACCTGTACACGAGCTGCGAAGGGCAGAAGATGAGCACCCGTACCGAAACCGATTCCATCGGCGCCATCGAAGTCGAGGCCGACCGCTACTGGGGCGCCCAGACCGAACGGTCGCGCAACAATTTCCGCATTGGCGGGGACCGCCAGCCGTTGCCGCTGATCCACGCCCTCGCCCTCGTCAAGAAGGCTGTGGCCCGGGTGAACACCTCGATGGGCCGCCTCGACGGCCAGATCGCCGACGCCATCGAGAGCGCCGCCGACGAGATCGTCGCGGGCAAGCTCGACGACCACTTCCCCCTCGTCGTCTGGCAGACCGGCTCGGGCACCCAGACCAACATGAATGTCAACGAGGTCATCTCGAACCGGGCGATCGAGATGCTCGGCGGCACCATGGGCAGCAAGAAGCCGGTGCATCCCAACGACCACGTCAACATGAGCCAGTCGTCCAACGACGTCTTCCCGACGGCCATGCATGTCGCGACCGTCCTGGAGACCCGCCGCCTGCTGCTGCCGGCGCTCGACCGGCTGCACGGCTCGCTGGACGCCAAGGCGAAGCAGTATGCGTCGATCATCAAGATCGGCCGCACCCACACCCAGGACGCCACGCCGGTGACGCTCGGCCAGGAATTCTCCGGCTACGCCGCGGCGCTGGAACTCTCCAAGAAGCGCATCAACGACGCTCTCGACGGTGTCCTGGCGCTGGCCCAGGGCGGCACCGCTGTCGGCACCGGCCTCAACGCGCCCGAGGGCTTCGATACGGCGGTCGCCGCCGAGGTCGCCAAGCTCACCGGCGAGGCGTTCCGCACCGCGACCAACAAGTTCGAGGCGCTGGCCTCGCACGGCGCACTGACCTTCTTCCACGGCGCGCTCAACTCGCTGGCCGCCGATCTGATGAAGATCGCCAACGACATCCGCTTCCTCGGCTCCGGCCCGCGCTCCGGTCTCGGCGAACTCAACCTGCCGGCCAACGAGCCCGGCTCGTCGATCATGCCGGGCAAGGTCAACCCGACCCAGGCCGAGGCCATCACCATGGTCGCCACCGAGATCTTCGGCCACGACACCACCGTGACGGTGGCGGCGTCGCAGGGCCATTTCGAGCTGAACGTCTTCAAGCCGGTCATTGCCAATGCCGTCCTGTCCTCGATCCGGCTCCTGGCCGATTCCATGGTCAGCTTCGCCGAACATTGCGTCGACGGTATCGAGGCGAACGAGGAGCGCATCCAGAGCTTGATGGAGCAGTCGCTGATGCTGGTGACCGCGCTGGCGCCGACCATTGGCTACGATGCGGCCGCCAAGATCGCCAAGACGGCGCATCAGAACGGCACGACCCTTCGCGAGGAAGCCGTCGCGAGCGGCCTCGTCTCCGAGGCGGATTACGACCGGATCGTCGATCCGCGCACCATGATCGCGCCGGGCTGATCCGGGTGACAGACGGCGACGATCGATGCCTGCCTATCGGTCGTCGCCACCAGAACTGCGATTGTATCGTTTTTGGTTGACGAATTGTCGGCGCCGGGCCGGGATGCAAGTTCCGGCGCGGCAGTTTACCTGTGCATCGGTTCAACCGACAAAGGCACTGCGGAACATCATCCACCGCAACGACGCCGCCCAGGAGACATCGCCATGAACGCCAATCTCATCCTTCTCGGCAGGGTTCTCCTGTCGATCATCTTCATCTTGTCGGGCTTCGGCAAGCTCGCCGGTGCCGCAGGCTTCTCCGGCTATCTGTCCAGCCTCGGCGTGCCCGCACCGCTCGTGATGGCCTATGTCGTCGGCGCCTTCGAGCTTCTGGCCGGCATCGCGGTCCTCGTCGGCTTCCAGACGCGGGCCGTGGCGATCGCGCTGGCCGCCTTCTGCGTCGCCACCGGTCTCCTCGCCCATATCGACGACCAGACCGCGCTGCTCAAGAACATTGCCCTCGCCGGCGGCTTCCTCGCCCTTGCCGGCGCCGGTGCCGGCGCGCTGGCCGTCGACAAGCCGAAGCGCGAAAGCCGCTACGCCTGACGAGCCCAAAGGTCCGAAGAACGGCCCAGCCGCTCCGGTCGCCAACGCGCCGGGGCGGCTTTTTCGTGCGCACGCCCCAAAACCGGCATCCGCCGAACGGGGATTCCTTTACGTAAGTTCTATTGCCTTATAGAATTCTCTTCTTATAGCATCGCGGCGCGTGAGATTCGCCACGTGAGCCAGCAGGTTCGATGGGGGAAATATGACGGAACGTGTCAGTATCAATTCCGGTCAGGTCAGCCGGGAATACGTCGCCTGGATGTTGATGGAAAAGGTCATCCATTCGGAGGCCGACATCAGACGCAACAGTCCTGACCGGAAATATGTTCTCGATCTCTTCGTAGAATGCCTGCAGGCGACGGGCGGCCACAGACCCGGATAGTCTTGATCAGAACAGACCGCCGCTTCCCTACCGGGAGCGACGGTGCCACCGGGCTGATGTCAGTCCGGCGCCGAACCGAACCGGGCGGCCAGGGCGTCCGCTTCGGCCACATCCTGGCGGTCGCGCGCAACCAGCGAGCGGATCAGGCAGGCCTGCGACCGCAAAATCACCCCGTCGGACAGGATCTTGAGATGGTTCGCGGTCAGGGTGGAGCCGGTCGAGGTGATGTCGACGATGACATCCGCCGAGCCCGCAGCGGGGGTGCCCTCGGTCGCGCCGAGGCTCTCCACGATACGGTAGCTCTGGATCCCGTTGCGCCGCGTGAAGAAGCTCTGGGTCAGCCGCCAGTATTTCGTTGCCACCCGCAGGCGGCGCCCGTGCCGGGCCCGATAGCCGCCGGCCACGTCGTTCAGGTCTTCCATCGTCTCCACGTCGACCCAGGCATCGGGCACGGCCACGACCACGTCGGCATGACCGAAGCCGAGGCGGGCCACCGTTTCCACCATTTGGTCGGGCTCGGCGATGGTCTCGCGGATCAGATCCTCGCCCGTGATGCCGAAATCGATCGCCCCGTCGCGCAATTCGCGGGCGATCTCCGAGGCCGACAGCAGCAGTACTTCCAGTCCCGGCGCACCGGTGACGCTGGTGCGGTAGCTGCGCGAATCCTCGGCCGACGCCACATGGATGCCGGCCCCGGCCAGCGCCGCGACGGCCTTGTCCTTCAACCGCCCCTTGGACGGGATCGCGAGGGTGAGCGTCATGCCGCGTCTCCCGTCCGGCTGGCGATGCGGTCGAGCCAGAGCGAAAAGCCGACGGCCGGCACCGGCCGCTCGGCGCCGAGAATGCTCAACAGCCGGTCATAGCGCCCGCCGCCTGCCAGCGGCTCGTCCGACCCCTTGCGGCGCGCCTCGAAGACGAGGCCGGTGTAATAATCGATCGGCCGACCGAAGGCGGCGCGATAGCGCACTGCGGCGAGATCGACGCCGGCCGCCCGCAGCGCGAGATTGCGGGTCTCGAAGAAGGTCAGCGCCCGGCCGAGATCGAGCCCGGCCGCGCCGGCAAGATCGCCGATCACCGTGCCGGCCTCCGACAGGGGGGCGTCGATGGCCAGGAACCGGCGCAGGAGCTGCAACGAGCCCTCGCTGAGCCGGGCCTCGGCGATCGCTACCTTCTCGATCAGCCGCGCCGCGACCTCGCCCGGCGAGCGCCCGGAATGGGGCGGCAGCCCCGCTTCCTCCATGCGTTCGCGAATTTTGAAAGTCAGCGCGCCCTGCTCGCCGAGACGGGCGAGTTCGGCAAATTCCGGATCGAGCGTGTCCAGCGCGCCGCTGCCGCCACGTGCGAGCGCGGCGAGCGCCGCTTCCAGCTGATCGTCATGGCCGAAGGTGCGCACCAGACGGCGCTGCCAGCCCTCCGGCAGGCCGAGCGCCCGCAGGAACGCCTCGAACAGGCCTTGGTCGCCGAGAACGAGATCGAGCTCGCCGGCTTCGAGACCGCAGGTCTCCAGCCCCGCCAGGGCGTCGGCCAACGCCCGCGCATCGGCGGTCGCGGCGTTCTCTTCGCCCAGATCCTCGATCCCGGCCTGGTAGAACTCGCCCGGTCCGGTCGGCCGCTGGCGGAACACCAGCCCGACATAGCTGTAGCGGCGCGGCAGCGTCGCGCCGTGGCCGACATGGTCGCGGCAGACGGGGATGGTGAAGTCGGGCCGCAGGCACAGGGTCTCGCCGGCCTCGCCCCGGGTCAGGAAGATGCGCCGGCGCAGCGCCTCGCCGGCCGTGTCGAGATAGGGGTCGGCCGGCTGGATGATCGGCACATCGACGCGCGCCGCGCCGCGTGCGGCGAACAGAGCGCCGAGCTCGGCTTCGTAGGGCGCGCCCGTTCCGGCGCGTGTCTCGGCGCTCACGGTCTCAGGCTCCGCTGCCGGCATCGCCGCCGGAACGGCCATTCTGACGCGCCAGGATCGCCTTCACCGCCGCGACCATGTCGGCCTCGTCGACCATTTCCTGACCGGCCCGCGCCTCGCGCCATTCGGCATTGTCGGTGATCTCGGCGGACAGTTCCTTGCCGAGCGCCAGATCCTTGACCTGCACCTTGCCGGCCGCCTTCTCGTCGCCGCCCTGGATGACCACCACGGGAGCGTTGCGCCGGTCAGCATATTGCAGCTGCTTGCCGAACTGCTTGGGGTTGCCCTGGAACACCTCGACCGGCACCGGCGTCGCCGTCGGATTGCCGTTCTCGTCGGTGTTCAGTGCCGCGCGCAGCGTCGTCGCCATGGCCTGGTAGTCGGCCATCCGGTCGCGGTCCATCACGGTGACCACCACCGGCCCGGTCCGCTCGGCAGCATCCAGGCGGCCGAGATTCTTCAGCGCCGTCATCAGGCGGGAAACGCCGATGGAAAAGCCCGTCGCCGGCACCGGCTGGCTCATGAAGCGCGACACCAGCCCGTCATAGCGCCCGCCGCCGCCGACCGAGCCGAACTGGACCTTCTGGCCCTTCTCGTTGGTGACGTCGAACAGCAGCTCCGCCTCGAAGACAGGCCCGGTGTAATATTCGAGACCGCGCACGACGGAGGGGTCGATCGAGACCCGGCCCAGATAGCCAGCACCGTCCAGATACGCCTGGATATCGTTCAGCTCGGCAATGCCCTCGCCCATCCGTCCTTCGCCGGCCTCACCGGGGAATATGCCGGCGAGCTCATCGATCTTCGATGCGCCGACAAAGCCGAGGATCTTTCCCGTCTGCGCGTCGTCCAGCCCGGCGCCCGGCGTGAAATCGCCCTCGCCTTCCTGCCCGCCGTCCCAGCGTCCCTTGCCGAGCAGCAGCTTGACGCCATCGGGGCCGAACTTGTCCAGCTTGTCGATCGCCCGCAGCACCGTCAGGCGGCGGCCGGCATTCTCGTCGCCGCCAAGGCCGATCGCCTCGAGGACACCGTCGAGCACCTTCCGGTTGTTGACGCGGATGACATACTGGCCGCGCGGGATGCCCAGCGCCTCCATCGTGTCGGCCATCATCATCGCCATCTCGGCATCCGCCGAGACGTTCGGTGCACCGACGATGTCGGCGTCGAACTGCATGAACTGGCGGAAGCGGCCCGGCCCCGGCTTTTCGTTGCGGAAGACGTAGCCGGCACGGTAGCTGCGATAGGGCTTGGGCAGGCTCTCGTAGTTCTCCGCCACATAGCGGGCGAGCGGCGCCGTCAGGTCGTAGCGCAGGCTCATCCACGCCTCGTCGTCGTCCTGCAGCGAGAACACGCCGGCATTCGGCCGGTCGGCATCCGGCAGGAACTTGCCCAGCGCGTCGGTATATTCGAACACCGGCGTCTCCACCGGCTCGAAGCCGTAGGTCTCGTAGACCCGGCGGATCTTCGCCAGCATGGCGTCCTGGGCGCGCAGATCGCTGGCGTCGCGATCGACGAAGCCGCGCGGCACCCGTGCCTGGACCCTCGACGGTTTCTTCTTCTTGTCGGCCATGAATGCGCTGCGTCCAAACGGTTTGACGGGCGCTCGGATGCACCCTTTCCTGCGGGCGATCCCCTACCCCGTGCGCCCGATTTCGGCAAGGCAAGGCGGTTTTGCAAGGCGCGTGGTGGCGGGGGACGGCGTAAGCGCGGCGAGACGGCAGATCGGAGAAGTGGAGGGCAACGTCAACGATTTGGCATGGGTCCTCGGGTCAAGCCCGAGGATGACGACCTTGTTGGAGGTCTTCGCTACACTTCAGCGGCTGTGACCTTTGCAGGGGCTGAGGACCTTTCGGTGCCACCGGTTTCGGCGCGTGCACAGACGGTGGCGATTGGCAGCAAAGCTCAAATCTCGGCGTCATCCTCGGGCTTGACCCGAGGACCCATGCCTCGCCATCTCAGCTTCCGCTCCGGTGAAAACCACCAACGCACCCCCGCGCAACGCCTCACCACCCCATGCCGCGATAGAGTTCGTTCCACTCGGGGTTCATCGCCTCGATCAGGTCGATCTTCCATTGCCGCCGCCAGCGCTTGAGGGATTTCTCCCGCTGGATCGCGCTGCCGATGTCGACATGGTCCTCGTACCAGACCAGCCGCGTCACCCCATGAGCCTTCACGAAGCCTCGGGTCAGGCCGCTCTTGTGCTCATACACCCGCCGCGACAGGTCCGACGTGACTCCGATATAGAGCGTGCCGTTCTTCTGCGACGCCATGATGTAGACGGTGCCGGCCATGGGGTGGAGCGTCGATGGTCACAGCGGCGGCGTCAAGCGGGTGAGGGTTCTGAGGCGTATGTGGCGGCGGAACCGGCTTGGCATGGGTCCTCGGGTCAAGCCCGAGGATGACGACCTTGTTGGAGGTTTTTGCTAGGCTTCAGCGGCTGTGACCTTTGCAGCGGCTGCGGGCCTTTTGATGCCACCGGTTCTGGCGACTACACAGACGGTGGCGGTTGGCGGCATCGCTAAAATCTCGGCGTCATCCTCGGGCTTGACCCGAGGACCCATGCCTCGCCATCTCAACTTCCGCTCCGGTGAGGCTCACCGCGTTAGCCTGCCGTGATACCGTAACCACCGCTACCGCGACGTTCACCACTAACGCAACGCCGCTTATGCCCACGCCCCCCCCTCACCCCGGCGCCGTGAACGCATCCCGAGCCGTCTCGCAGTCATCGCGCATGCAGCAGCCGTCGATGTGGTCGTTGACGAAGCCCAGCGATTGCATGAAGGCGTAGACGGTTGTCGGGCCTACGAAAGTGAAACCGGCCTTCTTCAGCGCCTTCGACAGGCGTGTCGAGGCGGGGGTGACGGGGTTGGCGCGCAGCCATTCGGCGGTCACCGTCGCCGGCCGCTCGTCCGCATCCGGCGCGTGGCGCCAGAGGAATCGTGCCAGCGAGCCGTGCTCGGCGCGCAGCGCATCGGCGCGCCGGGCATTGTTGATCGCCGAGACGATCTTGCCGCGATGCCGGATGATGCGGGCGTCGAGGACGATCCGCTCCACGTCCGCCTCGTCCATCGCCGCCACCCGCGCGATCGTGAAGCCATGGAACAGTTCGCGGAAGGCCTCGCGCTTGCGCAGGATGGTCAGCCAGGAAAGCCCCGCCTGAAATCCTTCCAGGCAAAGCTTTTCATAGAGCCGGTCGTCGTCAGCGGTCGGCCGGCCCCATTCCTCGTCATGGTAGCGACGATAGAGATCGTCGCCGCCGTGCCAGGCGCAGCGCAGCAGGCCGTCCGGGCCGCGGATCAGGCCGTCCGGCGGCGGCGCGTCTTGCATCGATGGGTCCATGGCGCATGTTTTCGCAGGCGCCCGTCGAAGTGGCAAGCTACCGCAGCGATGCGCCGCCCGCCGGCTTCAGGCGTTGGTCGAGCGGCCCGACGCGCAGCGATAGCGCTTCAAATGCCATTTCGGCCGCGCCTTCAGATGCTCGACGGCGGCAGCCTGGCCGAACAGGGCGCATTGCATGATGGAACCGTCGAAGGCGACCTGCTCGGGGCGGCAGTCGGCAGGGGCGGAGTTGAGGCAGACGATCAGGGTCAGAGCGATCATGGCAGGGCTCCTATGGCCGGTCCAGCGGCCATGGCGAAGGGGTTGCGATCGCAGCCTTGTGCGACCGGTTCATGCCATTGCGTGCGTTCGTCCCGCATCCGGGTTCTGGTGCCCGTCATGACGACCTTTGGACGCCGGTATCGAATCTAGCAAGAATGCTGCATTGCACAATGCCTGAAATTTCGGCGTGCGCTTTAATTCGGCACAGTGTGGCAGGCGTGCTGCATCACCTCGGCGCGCCGCCCCCGCGCCGGCCTCACAACGCGCCCTTAACCACGCTCCGAAACCGCTGCTTAACCTTATGAAACTGTTTCCGTTTTCGAGGGCGTTTCGGACCGGCGCGTTTACCATTCCCTTGCCCTTTGCAGCGAGGCTCGGTGTCGAGGCGGCAGGCGCAAGCCGGCCCCGATCCGGCAATCGAGGGACATCATGGCGATACCGATATCCGCCCGGCGCGCACTCGTCGGCCTGCTGGCGATCCTGGCATGCCCCGCGGCGAGCGAGGCGCAGGAGCGATACCGCAGCTTGCCGCCGGTCGAGATCGCGCCCGATCTGGCCGACCGCTGGCTACTGCAACTGTCGCCCGGTGACGGCGTCGCCCGCAGCTATCAGCGGGCCGCCGCGTCGGGTGTCGTCCTCGGCGGCCGCCGCGGCGCTGCGGCGCCCTCGGCCGGCGCCCGCGTCGTCGTGCGTCCGGGCTCCGCGCAGCAGCGCGTCCTCGGCCAGGCGCCCGGCGTGCGGGGCGGCTATC
The DNA here is from genome assembly GCF_049132005.1 of Aurantimonas sp. NFXS3. NCBI lineage: Bacteria > Pseudomonadati > Pseudomonadota > Alphaproteobacteria > Hyphomicrobiales > Aurantimonadaceae > Aurantimonas > Aurantimonas sp. NFXS3. Next base: position 88,661 of record NZ_JAGDDZ010000001.1, on the reverse strand, counting down.
TGCCCGGAACGCGCAGCGCCGCACCGGTGACCGGACGCCAGCAGGCCGCGCTGGCGACCCGCAATCTTCCGGCTCCGAACGCCATCGACCCGCAATTCCTGCCCCAGACCGTGCCGTACCGCGGCAAGGAGGCGCCCGGCACCATCGTCGTCGATACCAGGGCGAAGTTCCTCTACCATGTCGGCCGCGACGGCACGGCGCGCCGCTACGGCGTCGGTGTCGGCAAGCCCGGCTTCGGCTGGAAGGGCCGGCATCCGATCACCCGCAAGGCCGAATGGCCGAGCTGGACGCCGCCCAAGGCGATGATCGCCCGCGAACGCAAGAAGGGGCGGATCCTGCCGGCCCACATGAAGGGTGGCGAAGCCAACCCGCTGGGCGCCCGCGCGCTCTATCTCGGCTCCACACTCTACCGGATCCACGGCACCAACCAGCCCTGGACCATCGGCCGCGCCGTGTCCTCGGGCTGCATCCGCATGCGCAACCAGGACGTGATGGATCTCTACGAACAGGTGAAGGTCGGAACGAGGGTCGTTGTGCTCTAACGGCAACAGCCCCGACTTTCCTCAACGGAATGCGGAACTCGATGCGACCAACGCGGCGAGAATGCGTTCAAACCATGGCACAATGACGACAACGAGGCGCGGGACACGGTGGGCTTTGCTCCGCCCCGCCAAACGAGAGGAGCCTCCCATGCAGAACTGGACACGATGGGCCGGAGCCGGCCTGACGGCGATCATGGCCCTGGCGGTGACCGGACAGGCCAGCGCCGAAGACGTGCGCCGCTACGACCACGCGACCAACAAGTGGGTGACGGTCAGCGCCGAGCGCGTTGCCGCCCGCACGCAGCACCGGGCCCTCGCCCAGCGCGGCCCGGCGGCCCAGTATCACCGCCGGCAGGTGCGCATCGAGACGCGCGAGAAGCCGGGCACCATCATCGTCGATTCCCAGCGCAAATATCTCTACTTCGTCGAGGGCAACGGCATGGCGACCCGCTACGGCGTCGGCGTCGGCCGCGAAGGCTTCGGCTGGTCGGGCCGGATGAGCGTCGGCCGCAAGGCCGAGTGGCCGGGCTGGACGCCGCCGCCGTCGATGATCAAGCGCGAGCGCGCCAAGGGCCGCATTCTGCCGGCCCACATGAAGGGTGGCCCGGCCAACCCGCTGGGTGCACGCGCGATGTATCTGTATCGCGGCGGTCGCGATTCGCTGTTCCGGATCCACGGCACCAACCAGCCCTGGACCATCGGCCAGAACATGTCCTCGGGCTGCATCCGCATGATGAACCAGGACGTCGAGCACCTGTATGAGCGCGTGCCGAACGGCACCAAGGTCATCGTCATCGGCCCCAGCGGCCAGGGCCCGAAGAACGTCTATACCGAAGTCGGCGTCGTGCGCGAAAACGTCATCGCCTCGATCTTCGGCGGCTGAGTCCAGCGCCCGGTCGCTTCGACATCACGGCCCGCCGGCGACGGCGGGTCGTTTTGCGTTAGGGCTACTCCGCCGCGACGAGGCCGGGCTCGCCGCGGGGCTGGACGGCAGCGAGGCTTGCCGGCTTCTCGCCGCCAAAGGCCCAGTCGAGGAGCTCGATCGTGTGCAGGATCGGAATGCCGGTGCCCGAACCGATCTGCGTCATGCAACCGATATTGCCGGTGGCGATCGCCTGCGGCGCGATGCTCTCGATGTTCTTCACCTTGCGGTCGCGCAGGGTGGCGGCGATCTCGGGCTGCAGGATGTTGTAGGTGCCGGCCGAACCGCAGCAGATATGGCCCTCGGGCACGTCGCGAACGGTGAAGCCGGCCTGCGCCAAGAGCACTTTCGGAGCTTTCGTGATCTTCTGGCCGTGCTGCATCGAGCAGGCCGAATGATAGGCCACCACCAGATCGGTTGCGTTGACCGGCAGCGGCAGTTCCAGCTCGGAGAGGAACTCGGTGACGTCCTTGGCCAGCCCTGAGACCCGTGCCGCCTTCTCGGCATAGGCCGGGTCCAGCCGCAGCATATGGCCGTAATCCTTGATCGTCGTGCCGCAGCCCGACGCGGTGATGATGATCGCGTCGAGGCCGTCGGCGTCTGCCGTGCGCGACCAGACGTCGATGTTGCGGCGGGCGAAATCCAGCGCCGGCTCTTCCTGGCCCATGTGATGGACCAGCGCGCCGCAGCAGCCCTCCCCTTCCGGCACCACCACCTCGACACCGAGCCGGTTCAGAAGCCGCACCGTCGCCTCGTTGATCTTCGGATCGAGCACCGACTGGGCGCAGCCGCGCAGCAGCGCCACCCGCTTCCTGCGCGCCCCCTCGGCCGGCCGCACGCCCGGCGCGTTGACCTGCGACTTCGCCGGCACGGCGCCCGGCGCCAGCTTCAGCATCGCGGCCAGCGGCTTCAGCGGCTTGATCGCATCGAACAGCCCGGCGAAGGGCCGGCCGATGCGCGCCATGACGAGGCTCGCGCGGAACCGCTCGGGATAGGGCAGCGTCATCGCCAGGATCCGGCGGATCATCCGGTCGGCCAGCGGCCGCTCATAGGTCCGCTCGATATGGGCGCGGGCATGGTCAACGAGATGCATGTAGTTCACGCCCGACGGGCAGGTCGTCATGCAGGCGAGGCAGGACAGGCAGCGGTCGATATGGGTGACGGTCTTCTCGTCGGCCGGCCGGTCGTTCTCCAGCATCTCCTTGATCAGGTAGATGCGCCCGCGCGGGCTGTCGAGCTCGTTGCCGAGGGTGACATAGGTCGGGCAGGTCGCGGTGCAGAAGCCGCAATGCACGCATTTTCGGATGATCTGCTCGGAATGCGCGGTCTCGGGATCGGCGAGCTGCGCGGGGGTGAAGGTGGTTTGCAAAGGTCTGGCCCATGAAAGAGTCTGGAAACGTCGTCGATGCGAACCGCCGGCGCGGCAGCCCGCCTAGCCCATCCGCCCCGGATTGAGCACGCCGGCGGGGTCGAACTGCTGCTTCAGCCGGCTGGCGAGGCCCGCCAGCGGCCCCGGCTGCGGCTGGAAGACGGCGGTCGCCGCCCGCACGCTTTCGGAGGCGCGCACCAGCGTCGCATGGCCGCCGCCGAAGCGCCGGATCGTCTCGCGCACCAGTTCGGCCTCCGGCTCGCCTTCCATGCGCAGCCAGACGAGACCGCCCTGCCAGTCATAGAAGGCGTCGATCGCTGCCTGCATGCGCAGGCTCATGACGATCTCGTGGCCGCGGGTCGGGGTGACGGACAGGCGCCAGACCGGCTTGTCGGTGCCGTCGACGAAGGGCCGGATGTCGCGCACGTCGCGCCAGACCGCCCGCGATGCCTCACCCTCCAGATGTTCGACCTTGCCGACCTTCTCGAGCGCGGCGCTGAGATAGGCCGAACGCGCCGCGACGGACGGGCCGAAGCCCTCCAGCCGGATCAGCGTCGCCGCGTCGTTGCCGAGATGGCCGTCGGCAACGCGCGAGGCGACATACATCGGCAGATGCGCCGCGCCCGAGGCCTCCGCCGACGAGCCCATCGCCGCCGCCATGGCGCCGGTCGCCGCGTCGTCGGCGAGACCGCGCAGCACGATCGTCGTCTCGGTCTCGGTCTTCGGCAGCACCTTCAGCGTCACGTCGGTCATCACCGCCAGCGTGCCGAAAGAGCCGGTGAGCCCCTTGGAGAGATCGTAGCCGGTGACGTTCTTCACCACCCGGCCGCCGGACTTGAACATCTCGCCACGGCCGGACACTGCATGGACGCCGAGGATGTGATCGCGGGCCGCGCCGTGCTTCAGCCGCCGCGGCCCGGCGAGATTGCAGGCGACGACGCCGCCGATCGTGCCGAGGCCCGGCTCCAGCCCATGCAGCGGACCGTAGTCGAGCGGCTCGAATTCCAGGCGCTGGCCGGCCTCGTCCAGAAGCCTCTCGATCTCGGCGATGGGCGTGCCGACGCGTGCCGACAGGACCAGCTCTTCGGGTTCGTACAGGGTCACGCCGGCCATCGCCGACAGCGACAGGGTGCACGCCGCCTGCACCGGCCGTCCAAGACCGCGCTTGGAGCCGGTGCCCTCGACCGCCAGCGGCTCTTCCTGCGACACCGCCGCCGCGACGATGTCGCGGAGCTGGATCGCGGTCTCGGGGCGCAGGATGGACGCGGCGGGGCCGGCCGCGCCGGTTGAACGCAACTCGCTCATGGTCAGAACCTCGGCAGGTCGGGAAAAGCCACCTGCCCCTTGTGGACATGCATCCGGCCGAGTTCGGCGCAGCGATGGAGCTGCGGGAAGACCTTGCCGGGATTGAGCAGATGCTTGTCGTCGAAGGCGCATTTGACCCGCTGCTGGTGGCGCAGATCGTCCTCGCTGAACATTTCCGGCATCAGGTCGCGCTTTTCCACGCCGACGCCGTGCTCGCCGGTCAGAACGCCGCCGACCTCCACGCACAGGCGCAGGATGTCGTTGCCGAACTCCTCGGCCCGGTGCAGCTCGCCCTCCTTGTTGGCGTCGTAGAGGATCAGCGGATGCAGGTTGCCGTCGCCGGCATGGAAGACATTGGCGACGCGCAGATCGTATTTTTCCGAGAACGCCTTCATGCCGGCCAGCACCCGCGGCAGCTCCTTGCGCGGAATGGTGCCGTCCATGCAGTAATAATCCGGCGAGATGCGGCCGACCGCCGGGAACGCCGCCTTGCGCCCCGCCCAGAACGACGCACGCTGTTCTTCCGAATTCGAGACCTTGGTGACGGTGGCGCCATTGGCGTCGGCAATTGCCGCAACCTCGGCCAGGAGATGATCGACCTCAGCGCCCGGCCCGTCGAGCTCGACGATCAGCAGCGCCTCCACGTCGCGCGGATAGCCGGCATGGACGAAGTCTTCCGCCGCATGGATGGCCGGCCGGTCCATCATCTCCATACCCGCCGGTATGATGCCCTTGGCGATGATCGCGGCCACGCACTCGCCCGCCTGTTCGGAGGTGGGAAAGCCGATCAGCACCGCCCGCGCCGTCTCCGGCTTCTGCAGGATGCGGACCGTGACCTCGGTCACGACGCCGAGCAGGCCTTCCGAGCCGGTCATCAGGCCGAGGAAATCGTAGCCCTCGGCCTCCAGATGCTTGCCGCCGAGGCGCACCACCTCGCCCTCGATGGTGACGAACTCGATGCCGAGGACGTTGTTGGCGGTGAGTCCGTATTTCAGGCAGTGCACGCCGCCGGAATTCTCCGCGACATTGCCGCCGATCGAGCAGGCGATCTGCGAGGACGGATCGGGCGCGTAGTAGAACCCCTCGCCTTCCACCGCCTTGGTGATGCCGAGATTGGTCACGCCCGGCTGCACCACGGCGCAGCGATTGTCGTAGTCGATCTCCAGCACCCGGTTGAACTTCGACAGGACCAGGAGCACGCCGTCCTCGAGCGGCAGGGCGCCGCCGGACAGCGAGGTGCCGGAGCCGCGCGGCACCACCGGGATCTCGTTGGCGTGACAATATTGCAGGACCCGGGCGACCTGCTCCACCGTCGACGGCAGCACGACCACCAGCGGCATCTGGCGATAGGCGGTCAGGCCGTCGGATTCGAACACGGCCATCTCGTTGGCGGCATCGACCACGCCCTCGCCCGGCACGATCGCGCGCAGGGCGTCGACGATCGACTGGCGGCGGCCGAGGATCGCCTCGGACGGCTTGGGCATCATCACGGACATCGGCTCACTCCCATTAGAGAGGCGAAACTAGGCGCCGCACGGGCCGGCGTCCACAGAAGGAACGATAGGCGTCTGCGGCTCAATGACCGTCCTCGCCGCCCTGCATGTGATGCTTGCGGATACTGCGCACGACCAGCCAGACCCCGAGCAGCGCGATCGGCACGAAACCGGCGACCAGCACCGTCGCGGAGACCGGCAGTCCCTGATATTCCAACGCCTTGGCGACATAGCCGAACAGCCCGACGACGTAGTAGCCGATCGCCGCGACCGACAGGCCCTCGACGGTCTGCTGCAGGCGCAATTGCAGCCGCGCCCGCCGGTCCATGGAGGCCAGCAGGTCGCGGTTCTGGTGCTCCAGTTCCACGTCGATGCGGGTGCGCAAAAGGTTTGCGGCGCGGCTGAGCTTCTCCGACAGATTGGCCTGCCGCTCCTCGATGGCGCGGCAGGTGCGCATGGCCGGCCCCATCCGGCGCTTCAGGAAGGCGCTCCAGCTCTCCTGCCCGGCGATCGGCTGCTCGCCCACGGAGACGAGGCGCTCGCTGACGATCTCGTCATAGGCCCGGCTGGCCCCGAACCGGTAGAGCACCGAGGCCGCGGAGGCCTCGACCTCGGCCGCCGCCAGGGTGATCTCCTGAAGCAGTTGCCGACTGTCCTCGTTGCCGCCCTTCATCTCCTCGGTGATCGACATCAGCCGGCTTTCGAGCGAGGCCACCATCGGCCCCACCGAATGGGCGAGCGGCAGGCCGAGCAGCGCCAAAGTGCGGTAGATCTCGACTTCCACCAGGCGCATGGCGAGCGCGCCGGCGCGTTGCGGTGGCAGCCCGTCGTCCAGCACCAGCATGCGCGTCATGCCGTCGCCGTCCTGGCGAAAATCCGTCGCCGCATGGGCGAGCCCGCTCTCCATGATCGAATGGCAGTAGCTGGACTTGTCGAAGCTCTCGAGCGCCGCCTGGCCGGCAGCGTCGTTCGGCCGCAACTCCAGATGGACACCGGCGATGAAGGGTCCCGGCGCCTGGAACTCGGCGCCGAAGGGATGGCCCTCGACCGGGTCGCCGAAATGTTCGGGCGGCGGCCCTTCCCAGGAATAGGTGCAGAATTCGGTGTGCCGCTCCCAGCGCAGCTTGCCCTTGCCGAAGGCGAAGGAATGGGTCCGGGCGTCCTTGGCCGGCGGCGGCACGCCGCGGCGCACCGACATTTCGGCGAGGATCGCCAGATCGCTTTCGCCGTGATCCTCGTTCATGAAGGCCAGCACCACGAGCGCCCGCGGCAGCTCGATCAGCGGAAACGGCCTGGCATGCAGTTCGCCGAGGACGGCGGCCCGGCGCGGATCGGTGGGAAAGCGGTCGAGCGACGCCTGGCGTAACGTGATGCGGCCCATCTTTTCCCCTTTGTGGTGCCGCTCTTGCTACCCGATCGGCCAAGTCCGGTCCAAGCAGGAATTGCGATTGTCGACAAACCGGCTCAGAACGTTTCCAAACTGCAACGTTGCCGACGCCGCCGCCAATGTGCGACGAAGGACGTACGAGGAGAAGCCATTGAGCGAGAATGCCGTTCGCAGCGAGACCCGTCCGCAAGTCGCGCTGTTCGTTACCTGTCTGGTCGATCTGTTCCGTCCGAGCGTCGGCTTCGCGGCCATCAAGCTTCTGGAAGAATCGGGCTGCGACGTCGTCGTCCCGACGGCCCAGACCTGCTGCGGCCAGCCGGCCTACAATTCCGGCGACCGGGCCGACACGAGAGCCATCGCCGAACAGGTGATCGCCACCTTCGAGGGGTTCGACTATGTGGTCGCCCCGTCGGGATCGTGCGGCGCCATGCTGAAGAAGCATTATCCCGAGCTCTTCGCCGGCGATGCCGAGTGGGAGGCGCGCGCCCTCGCCTTTTCCGACAAGGTGTTCGAACTCGTCAGCTTCCTGGCGGACGTGCGCGGCATGACCGGCGTCACCGCCAGGGTCGAGGGCACCGCCACCTATCACGATTCCTGCTCGGGCCTGCGCGAGCTCGGCGTCAAGGCGCAGCCGCGCATGCTGCTCGACAGCGTCGAGGGGCTGGAACTGACGGAACTGCGCGATTCGGAAGTCTGCTGCGGTTTCGGCGGCACCTTCTGCATCAAATATCCCGACGTCTCCAATGCCATCGTCACCAAGAAGGCGCGCAATGTCGGCATGACCGGCGCCGACATGCTGCTTGCCGGCGACCTCGGCTGCCTGATGAACATGGACGGCAAGCTGAAGCGCGAGAATATCGGCGTCGAGGTCCGTCACGTGGCCGAAGTCCTCGCCGGCATGACCGACGCTCCGCCGATCGGCGGCAAGCTGTGAGGCGTCAACGCCTGCAGCAAAGCGGCAGAACGCTCGTCCCGGTGGCGGCCGCCGCCCCGTGGACGGCCGCGCAGCGTCGCGCCCCAGACTTCATGCCCGAATAGGCTCCGCCCCATGCAGATCACTTCGCATACGTTCAAGGCCAATACCGTCAAGGCGCTCGCCGATGTCGAGCTGCAGCGGGCTCTCGGCCATGTCGAGAAGGGCTTCATCGACAAGCGCCAGACCGCCGTCGACGCCCTGCCCGAATTCGACGCCCTGCGCGACAACGCCGTCGCCATCAAGAATCACACGCTGAAGCATCTCGACCTCTATATCGAGGCCTATGTGGCCAAGGTCGAAGCCTCGGGCGGCATCGTGCATTTCGCCGAGGATGCGGACCACGCCCGCAAGATCTTCCTCGACATCGCCCGCAAGCGGAACGCCAAGACCGTCACCAAGGGCAAGACAATGATCTCCGAGGAGATCGGCCTCAACGCCTTCTTGGAAGAGAACGGCATCGTGCCGGTCGAGACCGATCTCGGCGAATACATCATCCAGCTGCGCGGCGAGCATCCGAGCCACATCATCGCCCCGGCCGTCCACGTGACCCGCGACCAGGTCGAGGCGGATTTCCGCCGCGTCCATGTCGATCTCGACCCGAACCGCAATCTGGTCGAGCCGGAGACGCTGCTTGGCGAGGCCCGCCAGATCCTGCGCCGCAAATATGCCGAGGCCGACATCGGCGTGACCGGTGCGAACTTCCTGATCGCCGAGACCGGCTCGTCGGTCATCGTCACCAACGAGGGCAATGGCGACCTCACCCAGCTTCTGGGCAAGTGCCACGTCGTGCTGGCCTCGATCGAGAAGCTGGTACCGACGCTGGAGGACACCGCCCAGATCCTGCGCATCTTGGCGCGATCGGCCACCGGCCAGGACATGAGCGTCTACACGACGCTCTCGACGGGGCCGAAGCGGGACGCCGATCTCGACGGGCCGGAGGAATACCACGTCATCCTCCTCGACAACGGCCGCTCCAACATGCTGGGCACCGAGTTCGAGGAGATGCTGCGCTGCATCCGCTGCGGCGCCTGCATGAACCATTGCCCGGTCTATCACGCCGTCGGCGGCCACTCCTATGGCTGGGTCTATCCCGGCCCGATGGGCGCGGTGCTGACGCCGTCGCTGATCGGTGTCGACAAGTCCGGCCATCTGCCGAACGCCTCGACCTTCTGCGGCCGCTGCGAGAGCGTCTGCCCGATGCGCATTCCGCTGCCCAAGATGATGCGGCACTGGCGCGAGAAGGAGTTCGAGAGCCATCTGCAGCCCAGGACCCAGCGCACCGGGCTCGGCGTCTGGGCGTTCTTCGCCCGGCGGCCGGCGCTCTACCGGGCAGCGGTGTCGATGGCGATGCCGCTCCTGAAGCTGGCGGCGGGCCGCAAGCGGCGCTTCGCCTCGCTGCCGCTGGCCGGCGGCTGGACCAAATGGCGCGACCTGCCGGCGCCCGAAGGGCGGACCTTCATGCAGCAATACGCCCAGAAATCCCATGCGACGACGGGGGACAAACGATGAGCGCATCCACCCGCGAAGCCGTCCTCGGCCGGATCCGCCGCTCCAACGGCGCCCGTCCCAACGACCCCGAGCGCAGGCGCATCGTCGAGGAGCGCATGGCCGGCGCACCCGTCGGCATCGTGCCCCAGCGCGGCCAGCTGCCCCAGGACGAGCAGGTGGCGCTGTTCATCCGCATGGCCGAGCGGGCCAACGCCACCACCGCGCGGATCGCCGGCTATGGCGACTTGGCCGGGGAGGTCTCCCGCTGGCTGCGCGAGAACAATTTCCCCGCCGATCTCAGAATGTCCGAAGACCCGCGCTTCGCCGACGCCGATTTCGACGCCACGTCCCTCACCATCCGCAAGGGCGTCAGCGACGGCGACGATCTCAATGGCCTCTCCCATGCCGAAACCGCCATCGCCGAAACCGGCACGCTGGTGCTCGTCTCCGGTCCTGAGAACCCGACGAGCCTCAACTTCCTGCCGGAAAACCACATCGTCGTGGTGAAGGCCGACAGCATCGGCGGCGAGATGGAAGCCGTCTTCCCCATGCTGCGCGCGCGCTACGGCAAGGGCGAGATGCCGCGGTCGCTGAATTTCGTCACCGGCCCGTCGCGCTCCGGCGACATCGAGCAGACGCTGCTTCTGGGCGCCCATGGCCCGCGCGCTTTGCACATCGTCATCGTCGACTGACGCGGCGCGCGGCGGTTTGCACCGACCGTGCATGACGCTGGGGAAATATTTCCGCCGGACGGGATGAGCTTTGACACAAACCGGGCTAGGCTTTCCCTCCCGCGCCCGTACCGGGCGCGGCCAGGGGAGGCGGCGATGACCGGATGGACATGGACGGGCCTTGCGGCAATCGCGGTCACGGCAGCGCTTCCCATGGGATCCGCCAGCGCGGCGTCCTGCCGGGACTTTCCCGGCCTGCGCTCGCAGGAATCGGCACGGTCGGTCACGGTGACCTTCGTAAACCGCACCGAGGAATATCGCAGCGTCGACTGGCTCGACTTCGACGGACAGCCGGTCAGTTACGCCAACCTCAATCCCGGCGAGAGCTTCCGGGTCGAGACCTATCGCACCCATCCCTGGATGCTGACCGACGGCCCCGGCAATTGCATCGAGATCTTCATGCCCGGACGCCGCGACGCGCAACGCTTCGACATCACGGTCCCTTCGGACGGCAGCGGCGGCGACTGACGCTTCTAGAGCGGTGGAACCGGGCGACGGCCCAAATTCCAGGGGGCCAGCCCCGCGCAGGCGCAGCCCCGCTTGACCGCGGCGCGGCCGGGTGGCTCTCTTCCGCATCCCGGTCGCCAGCGGAGCGTTCATGCCCATTGATCCCGCCACGCTTGCCGCCTTTGCGCTGGCCTCGTTGATCCTTCTCGTGATCCCCGGACCGACGATCATCATGGTCGTCGGCCAGGCACTGGCGCATGGCCGCAACGTCGCGCTGGCCAGCGTGCTGGGTGTGGGACTTGGCGATCTCGTGGCGGCCAGCCTGTCGCTGATCGGCGTCGGCGCGCTTCTTTCGGCGTCGGCCACGGCCTTCGTCGCCCTGAAATGGGCGGGGGCGCTCTATCTGGTCTGGATGGGCCTGCGCATGTGGCGCAGCACCCTGTCGCGCGCTTCGCAGGCGCCGAACGATTTCGATCCCGTCGCCGCGGGACTGCCGGAGACAGGTACGGTGCGGCCCAGCCACATCTTCCGCGACGCCTTTCTGGTCACCGTCTTCAATCCCAAGGGGATCGTGTTCTTCGTGGCCTTCGTGCCGCAGTTTCTCGATCCCGCCCGGCCTTACTGGCCACAGGCCAGCATCCTCGTTACGCTCTTCGTGCTCCTGGCAGCCGGCAACGCCTTTCTCTATGCGCAGCTCGCCGTGCGGGCCCGCGATCTCATCCGACGCCCGTCGGTGATGCGCTTCGTGGTCCGCATCGGCGGCTCCTGCCTGATGGGCGCCGGCATCGCCGCGGCACTGGTCGCCCGGCCGGTCTGACGCGCCGCCCGCCCCGGCAGAATTCGCTCCCGCGTGGAACAGGGTGCCGGTGACGCCGTTTCGTTGGCAATTCCGAATGGAGCATCCGAGATGAAGACGCTGAACGAATCCGCCATGGACAATGCCATGCACGCAGGCCCGCGCGACCGCGCCGAGGACAAGGATGCGAAAGACAACGCGGCCTCCGGTGGCGGCGATCGGCCGATGACCGACGAGGAAGAACTCGACGAGGCGCTGGATGAGACCTTCCCGGCCTCCGATCCGGTCGCGCCGAGCCGCATCGACGGTCCGATCAAGCCGTAACACCAACAGACGCAGACAAGCGCCGCGCCACCTCGAGGGCTGCGCGGCGCTTTTCATTTGCGAAAACAGACAAAGGCCGGCGGGAGCGATCCCGCCGGCCTTTGTCGGTCCGGTCAGTTCTGGACGGCCTGCACCGAGCCGCCATCGACCCGCATGTTCGAGCCGTTGATGAAGGAGCCCCGCTCCGAGACGATCAGCGCGATCGCGGCGGCGACCTCCTCGGCCCGGCCGCGACGCTTCAGCGCGATGCCCGGACGCTCCTCCTCCAGGAAGCTCTCGACGGCTTCCTCGAAGGAGACCCCCAGTTCCTTGGAGCGCTTCTCCATCATGCCGTCGGTCATCTGGGTCTCGATGAAGGCCGGCGAGACGGTGTTGCAGAGGATACCGTGCTCGGCTTCCTTGTAGGAGAGGTTCTTCACGAAGGCCGCCAGCGCTGCCTTGGCGGTGTTGTAGGTCGCCTCATCCCAATAGGGCTGCACGGCGTTTTCCGAGGTGATGCAGACGAAGCGGCCCCAGCCATTCGCGCGCATGGTCGGGAAGGTCGCCCGGGCGACGCGCACCGCCGACATGAAGTCGATCTCCCAGGCTTCCAGGTAATCGGCGTCGGCGACCTCCAGCGGATGCCCCTTGGCGCCGGTGATGCCGGCCGTATGCAGGACGATGTCGATCCGGCCGAAGCGATCCAGCGCCTGCCTGGCCATCGCATCGACCGCGGCCTGGTCGGTCACGTCGGCGGCCACGCAGATATAGTCCGCGTCGAGGGAGGCGGCGTCCTTTTCGAGCCGCGTGATCTCCTTGTCGGAGAGCACCAGCTTGCAGCCTTCCGCGGCGAGGATGCGGGCGGTTTCGAAGCCCATGCCGTCGGTGGCGCCGGTGATCAGCGCGACGCGATCCTTGATCTGGAGATCCATGCGGTGTCCTTGCTTTGTGTCTGAGGGTTTCGCGTGACAATGACTGCGGGGAGATTAGGTTTCGCCGCCATGCGGACACGATGCCGCATCCGGGCCGTGCCACGGCCCGAGGGAAGGACGATTCGAGACATGCCCAACCACGACTTCAAGAGCCCGCGCCTGTATCTCGACGCGGATCTGGTCGCCAAGACCCCGGTGCCGGCAACGCCGGTGCAGGCCAACTACCTCCTCAACGTCATGCGGCTCGGCGAGGGCGCGAAGGTGCTGGCCTTCAACGGCCGCGACGGCGAATGGCGCTGCGATCTGGTCAAGGCGGCCAAGAAGAAGCTCGACCTCGTCCCGCGCAAAAAGGTGCGGGACCAGACCCCGCCGGCCGACCTGCATTACCTCTTCGCACCGCTCAAGCACGCCCGTCTCGACTACATGGTCCAGAAGGCCGTGGAGATGGGGGCCGGCGTGTTGCAGCCTGTGATGACCCAGCATGTGCAGGCGACCCGCCTCAACACCGAGCGCATGCGCGCCAATGCGATCGAGGCGGCCGAGCAATGCGGCATCCTGTCGATCCCCGAATGCCGTGAGCCGGTCAAGTTCAACGACATGCTCGACCGCTGGGACAGCGGCCGGCGGCTGATCTTCTGCGACGAACGGGCCGATGCGGCGAGCCCCATCGATACGTTGCGTGCGCTGCCCGAAGGCCTGCACGCCCTGGTGATCGGCCCGGAAGGCGGCTTTTCGGCCGACGAGCGCGAGCGGCTGAACGCCGCCGACTTCGTCACCGCCATCTCGCTCGGCCCCCGCATCCTGCGGGCCGACACGGCGGCGGTGGCCGCCATGGCGGTGCTGCAGGCCGCCATCGGCGACTGGCGGCAAGGTTGAGGCACGCCGCACTGGCCACACCGTCAACACGAATTATGTTGCGGTCCGAGGGGAAAATCGGCAGTGCCGATATTCCCGTGGCGGGACTCCGCCTGCCGGCAGGACCGGCTGAACCATTCGAAGGACGAGCATGGCGCGCGATACGACCGATCTGACGCCGGTCACCTCGGTCGAGGATCTGACCGCTCATCTGGCGACAGGCGAAAAGCCGGCCTCGCAGTTCCGCATCGGGACCGAGCACGAGAAATTCGGCTTCTACACCGAGGATCTGTCGCCGGTGCCCTACGAGGGCGAGCGCGGCATCGGCAAGCTTCTGGAGCGCATGCAGGCGCTGTCTGGCTGGGAAGCGATCATCGACGACGGCCGCATCATCGGCCTGTTCGGCAGCGCCGGCCAGGGCGCGATCTCGCTGGAGCCCGGCGGCCAGTTCGAGCTGTCCGGCGCGCCGCTGGAGACGATCCACGAGACCTGCCGCGAATCCAACGCGCATCTCGCCCAGGTCCGCTCGGTCGCCAAGGAGCTCGGCATCGGCTTCCTCGGCATCGGCTCGTCGCCGACTTGGACCCTCGACGAGACCCCGGTCATGCCGAAGTCGCGCTACGAGATCATGCGCCGCTACATGCCCAAGGTCGGCACCCGCGGTCTCGACATGATGTTCCGCACGGCGACCATCCAGGTCAATCTCGACTTCTCGTCGGAAGCCGACATGCGTCGCAAGATGCAGACCAGCATGAAGCTGCAGCCGATCGCGACGGCGCTCTTCGCCAACTCGCCCTTCACCGAGGGCAAACCGAACGGCCTCTGCTCCTGGCGCTCCGACGTCTGGTCCGACGTCGACAACCAGCGCTCCGGCCTTCTGCCCTTCGTCTTCGAGGAGAATTTCTCCTATCGCGACTATGCCGAATGGGCGCTCGACGTGCCGATGTATTTCGTCACCCGCGACGGCCGCTACACCGACGTCACCGACGTCACCTTCCGCCAGTTCATGGACGGCGCCCTGAAGGGGCGCATTCCCGATCCCGAGCCGCAGCTCGGCGACTGGACCAACCATCTGTCGACGCTGTTCCCCGATGTGCGGCTGAAGACCTTCCTGGAAATGCGCGGCGCCGATGGTGGACCGTGGCGGCGCATCTGCGCCCTGCCCGCCTATTGGGTCGGCCTGCTCTACGACGAGGCGACGCTCGACGCCGCCGAGGCCCTGACGAAGGACTGGACCTTCGAGGAAGTCTCGGCGATGCGCGAAGCGGTACCGCGCGACGGCTTCCGCACCCCGTTCCGCGATTCCAGCGTCCTGGAACTGGCCCGCGAGACGGTCCGGCTGTCGCGCCAGGGCCTCGTTGCCCGCAACCGGCGCAACGAGGAAGGCAATGACGAGAGCCATTTCCTCGCCCCGCTCGAAGAGGTCGTCGCTCGCGGCACCACGTCGGGCGAAGAGCTGGTCCGGCTGTTCGAGGAACAGTGGGACGGTTCGATGGAGCGCGTCTTCAAGCATCTGACCTACTGAGCGCCTGCCGGCCGAGCGGCCGCAGCCCCGCCCTTCGACTGTTCCCGCCTGTTGCAGTCCGACGCTGCAACAGGCGGTCTTGCTTTGTGATTGGCTTTCCCCCGGCGGTTTGACAGGATGATCGGTCTGTGCCCCGTTCTGCCTGGGCACGCCTGCGAGCGAGGTCGCCATGACGGACTTTTTCGACTGGTTGACGGTGAATGACGGCGGTCTCGGCACCGACAGGCTCGCCGATGCCTTCAAGCTGAGCCGCAAGGAGATCCGCCAGACCACGGAAGCCCTCGCCCCCGCCTTCACCCTGGCGCTGCAGCGGGCGATGTCGGACCCGAATGCCTGGTCCGAGGTGTCCCGGCACTTCCTGCCCTTCATGAACGCCGTCGGCACGCCCGGGCCGGAGACCGCCCGCAGCCCGGCGGCCAAGAACCTTGCCGACAATCTGTTCGGCTCGCGCGACATCTTTCTGGAGGTGGCGCGCAAGGTCTCGACCATGAGCGACATCGCGCCCGACACGGTCGAGAAGCTGATGCGCAGCCTCTCGGTGATGAGCATCCAGACGATGATGCAGATGATGCTGGCCAACATGGCGCGCCAGCAGCCGGCCGGATTTGCCGAAGGCAACTACCCGGTCGCCATGGCCGAGATGATGCGGCGCAGCGCCAACGCCATGGAAGCCATAGGCCGGCCCTCCGACGAACCGCATCGGCGCAGCGGCCCCGGCACCATGGGCTCGGACTATCTCACTGGCCTGTTTTCCGACGCGCTCAATGGCCGCCTGCCCTGGCTGCCGCCGAGCACCGGCGAGACCGGCGCCCGCGCCAGGCCTGCGGACCGCACGAACGAGACGCCGGCGGCCTTCGACCCCTTCCAGCCCTTCGACGCCATGATGGCGCATTTCGCCAGCGGCATGTCGGGCGCGGATACGAGCGGCAGCGCAGGCTCGCAGCCCACCGAACCCGAGGCCCGTACGCCGGCGCAGGAGCCGGCGCCCGAAGCGACGAGCGAGGCCAAGGCGTCGGACGAGGCAGCTGGTGGCTTCGACGATCTCGCCCGGGCCGGCATGACCATGCAGGAAGAGTTCGCGCGGCAGATGCTCGACCTGTTCCAGGGCACCGGATCGGAAAAACCCGCCGACGACGCCAGCGACGGACCGGCCTCCGGCGACAGCCGCAAGACCTAGCCGGCGGGAGGGCCGAGCCGGGCGCTGCGTTTCCCTCGCGCCGCGGCGCGCTAGGTCACAGCGTCCAGGGCCGCCCGTCCGGCGGCCTGCCCCGACAACACGGCCATCTCCTTGCTCATCTTCTACGCCTTCATCATCGTCCTCCTGGTTCTCATCAACGGCTTCTTCGCCATGTCGGAGCTCGCCGTGGTCTCGGCGCGAAAGTCGCGTGTCGAGCAGATGCGCGACGAGGGTCGGCGCGGCGCCGCCAGCGCCCTCAAGCTGATCGAGGACCCGACCGGCTTCCTGTCGACCGTCCAGATCGGCATCACCCTTGTCGGCATCTTCGCCGGCGCCTTCGGCGGTTCGACCTTTGCCGGGCCGCTGGCCGGGATCATCGAGGACTGGCCGTTGATCGGCCCCTATGCCGGCACCGTCGCCTTCGTCGCAGTGGTCATGGTCATCACCTATCTGTCGCTGGTGGTCGGCGAACTGGCGCCCAAGCGTTTCGCCCTCAGCCGGGCCGAGGCGATCGCCATCAAGGTCGCCCCGATCATGGCGGTCATCGCCAAGGTCGGTGCACCCATCGTCTGGCTCCTGCGGGTCTCGACCAACGCCATCACCAGTATCTTCAGCGACGGCGAGCGCGACGATGGCGTCACCGAGGAGGACGTGCGGGCGATGATCGCCGAGGGCACGCAGATCGGCGTCTTCAAGCCGAAGGAGCGCGAGCTTCTGGAAGGCGTGATCCGCATGGCCGACCGCAATGTGCGTTCGATCATGGTGCCGCGGCCGGGCGTCGTGTGGGTGGCGGTGGACGATGGTCCCGCGGCGGTCTTCGAAAAGATCCTGGAGGCCAACCATTCCCGCTATCCGGTGATCGACACGGAGACCGACGACGTCGTCGGCGTCGTCCAGACCAAGGACATGCTGGAGCAGCAGCAGGAGACCGGCACGGTCGATGTCGCCTCGGTGATGCGCGAACCGCTCTATGTCCACGAGACGATGCCGATCTTGCAGCTTCTGGAGCGCTTCCGCGCGGCGCAGATCCACATGGCCATCGTTCTCGACGAATATGGCTCCTTCGAAGGCGTCGCCACGCCGACCGACATTCTGGCGGCCATCGCCGGCTCGCTGCCCGAGGGCGACGACCACGACCCGCATGTCGTCGAGCGCGAGGACGGCTCGCGCCTGATCGACGCCGCGATCCCGATCCACCTCCTGGAAAGCGCCATCCCGGAACTCGAATTCCCCAAGAAGCGGGATTACGAGACCATGGCCGGGCTCGTGCTGGACCGGCTGGGCCGCATCCCCGAAGTCGGCGAACACTTCCAGTGGAAGGGCTGGCGCATCGAGGTTGTCGACATGGACGGGCACCGCATCGACAAGCTCCTGATGATGGCAACCGACCAGGCACCGGCCAGGCCGACCGAGGGCTGATCCTCGCCCGCCTGCACTGGCGGGCTGAACGCAAAACGCGGCGACCGGACTGGCCGGCCGCCGCGTAAATGTCTCGAAGAATATCGGGCGGGGCTTGGCCCTATTCCCAGTCGTAGCCGCCGCGACGGCGCCGCGCGGCCGCGACCGCCAGCCGCCACGTCGGGTCCTCGCGCCAGTCGGTATGGAGGGCGTCGTGAATATCGTCGCGCCGCAGGCCGATATCCTTCAGCATATAGTCGGACATCTCGCTCATCGCGCGGACCTTGCGGCGATTGAGCATGGTTTTGACGATCGCACGGGCCGCCACGACGAGCAGCTTGGCTGCCTGCGCCGGGTGAGCAAGGGTCGGGCTGAGCCGCGTCTTCGTTGTGATCGCCATGGCCGTGTCTCCTTTCGTGCCATCGGGGGATCGGGAAAAAGGCGGGAGGCCCTCCGCATGCGACGGACCGGCGCTCCCAAGTTCTTCCTGACAGCGACGAAGATATGCGCCCGCTATTGATCAGACCAACGAATGTTAATAATCTCAGCCATCATCATCGGTGATGGGAAAAGCCATGAGCACGCCCCTCGATCTCGACCATCTGCGCACCTTCGTCGCCATCGTCGACGCCGGCAGCTTCACCCGTGCGGCGGACGACGTGTTCAAGACCCAGTCGGCCGTGTCGATGCAGATGCGGCGGCTGGAAGAGCGCCTTGGCGTCAGCCTGTTCGAGCGCAACGGCCGCACCATCCGCATCACCAGCGAGGGCGCCCGGCTGCTGACCTATGCAAGGCGCATGCTGGCGCTGAGCCAGGAAACCCTGTCGGCCTTTGACGACGAGGCCATGCAGGGTCATGTCCGGATCGGCCTGCCGGACGATTATGCCGAGCGCTTCCTGCCGGAAATCCTCGCGCGGTTCTCGCGTTCGAACCCGCTGGTGGAACTGCAGATCGCCTGCGAGCCCTCCTCCAACCTGGCCGAACATATCGACAAGGGCCGCCTCGACGTGGCTTTGGTGTCGGACTGCTACCCCGGTGCGTCACTGCCGGAGATCGTGCGCCGCGAGCCGCTGCATTTCGTGACCTCGGCCTCGCACGACACCCATAACGAGGAGATCCTGCCCCTGGCGCTCGGCCGGCCGGACTGCGTCTGGCGCCGTGAGGGCTGCGAAGCCCTCGGCCGGATCGGCCGGCGCTACAAGGTGCTGTTCACCTCCTGGTCGGCGCAGATCGTCACCTCGGCCGTCCTCTCCGGCCTGGCGGTCAGCGTGCTGCCCGAATGCGCGCTGCGACCCGGCATGCGGGTGCTGGGCGAATATGAGGGCTTCCCAACCCTGCTCGACACCGAGATCGGCGTCGTGAAGTCGCGCAATGCCGACGGGCCGGTGATCACCGCGCTGGTCGAGCATATCCGCGAGAGCCTCGCCAATCTGTCGCCGCCCGACGGCAAGGCCCGCCCGTCACGCCTGCCGGAACTGCGCCCCATGCGTCCGGCGCTGGGGAATGGCCGGCTGAAGGTCGCCGGCTGACGGCAGAGCAGAACGGCACGAACGGGGGCCGCCTAGCGGCGCAGATTCTTCGCCGTGCCGCGAATTTCGTCCAGCTTTGCCGATCGCAGTTCGGCATCGGCAAAGTCGGCGCCTTCGACCATCGTGCCGTTGAAATTGGCGCCCGAGGCTTCGAAACGCGTCAGATCCGCGCCCGACAGATCGGCGTCGGTGAAGTCGGCAAACTCGGCCGCGGCGCGCGACAGATTGGCGCCGGAAAGGTCCGCTTCGGTCAGATCGGCGGAGTTGAGGACGCCGCGCATCAGGCCCATCGACTGGTTGCGCATGTCGGCGGAAAAATCCGCGCCGCTCATGTTCGCCCGCACGAAGGAGGCGCGACTGAAATCGCCGGCGATCCGCGCCGCCGACAGATCGGCGCCGTCGAATGTCGCGTCCTGCATCTGCGACTGGAACAGGCTGGCGCCGGACAGATCCGCCCCGGTGAAATTCGCCCCAAGGCCCCAGGCCTGGTCGAGCTTGGCCCCGGCGAGACCGGCGTTCGAGAGATCCGTGCCGTTGAGATAGGCGCTGGTCAGGTCGGCGCCGGCCAGATCGAGCCTTGAGAGATCGAGGCCATTCAGTTCGGCCCGGCTGAGATCGGCGGGCTCGGCTTTCGTCGCCCTCGCCAGTAGCGCCTCGACCTCGGCGCGGGTCATCGCGGCTTCGGTCATGCGCGGCGAGGTCAGGTCGAGACCCCGCATCATGTCCTGCCCCGAGGCCGGCACCACCAGCAGCGACACCGCCAGGAGAATGAAGAGAATCAGGGAGAAGACGGCCGGACGCACATGGCGCCGCCGCCGCTCCGTCGCACCGGGCCGTTCCATCATGTGCTCCCAATCGGCCAGATCGTCAGACGACCCTGACACCCGACCTGCCCCAGGGTCAAAGCGCATCGCGGTGATCAGCCAGGCTTGGCATCGGGCATTCTCGGCACATTCGCTTGACCCGGGCGCCGTGGTCCTGACACTGGAGGCATGAGCCGCAGCCCCGAATCCGCCCCCATGTCGAACGTCGCCGAATACAGCGTCTCGGAAATCTCCGGCGCGCTGAAACGGACCGTCGAGGAGCGCTTCGGCCATGTCCGCCTGCGCGGCGAGGTCTCCGGCTATCGCGGTCCGCATTCGTCCGGCCACGCCTATTTCTCGCTGAAGGACGACCGCGCCCGGATCGACGCCGTGATCTGGCGCACTGCCTTTTCCAAGCTCGCCTTCAAGCCCGAGGAAGGGCTGGAGGTCGTCGCCACCGGCAAGCTGACCACCTATCCGGGCTCGTCGAAATACCAGATCGTCATCGAGCAGATCGAGCCGGCCGGCGCCGGCGCGCTGATGGCGCTGCTCAACGAACGCCGGCGCAAGCTCGAAGCCGAAGGCCTGTTCGCCGCCGAGCGCAAGCGGCCCCTGCCCTTCATGCCCCGCGTCATCGGCGTCGTCACCTCTCCGACCGGCGCCGTCATCCGCGACATCCACCACCGCATCGCCGACCGCTTTCCGGTGCATCTCCTCGTCTGGCCGGTGCGGGTGCAGGGCGAGACCTCCGGCGAGGAGGTCGCCCGCGCCATCGAGGGCTTCAACACCTTTCCCGAAGGCGGAGCCATCGCCCGACCGGACCTGATCATCGTCGCGCGCGGCGGCGGCAGCCTGGAGGATCTCTGGGGTTTCAACGACGAGGTGGTGGTGCGGGCCGCCGCGGCCTCGGCGATCCCGCTGATTTCTGCCGTCGGCCACGAGACCGACTGGACGTTGATCGACCATGCCGCCGACATGCGCGCGCCGACGCCGACCGGTGCCGCCGAGATGGCGGTGCCCGTGCGCGCCGATCTCGTCGCGGCGGTCGCAGCGCTCGCCGCCCGTCATTCGGGCGCGATCTCCCGCCGGCTCGACCAGGACCGCCGCGCCGTCGCCGCTACCGCCCGCGCCCTGCCCTCGCCCGACATGCTGCTCGCGTTGCCGCGCCGCCGGCTGGACGAGGCATCGACCTCGCTCGGCCAGTGCCTGCGGGTGAACCTGTCGGAGAAGCGCCGGGCCTATGGCGAGGTCGCGACCCGGCTGGCGCCGTCCAGCCTCGAGGCGCTGCTGCGCGAAAAGCGCGCCGATCTGCGCCATCACCAGAGCCATGCGGCCCATGCCGTGACCGGGCTCGTGCAGCGCAAGCGTCAGCGTTTCGAACGCATTGCCGCCGACCTGCAGCCGCACCGCATCAATGCCCGGGCCGAGGCCGCGCGCCTGCGTCTCGGCACGCTCGGCGAGCGGCTGACCGCCGCGCAAGCCTTGGCCGCCACCGGACGGCGCCAGGCCCTCGCCTCCGCATGGCGGGTCGCCGACAGCCTCAACCCGATGCGGGTGCTGGAGCGCGGCTACACCATCGTGCGCGGACCGGACGGCGAGCCGATCGTGCGGGCGTCGGGGCTGGAGCCGGGCATGGCCTTCGAGGTGCAGTTCGCCCATGACCAGCGGCGCAGCGCGGTGGCGACCGGCGAGTCCGGTGCAATTGTCGCGCCGATCGGTCCGGGCGATGCGGCACCAGAGCCCGCGGCAGCGGAAACGGAACCGCCAAAACTGCGGGCGAAGCGACGTCCGGCCGCCAAAGCCGCCGAAGAGGATCAGGGCACGCTGTTCTGAGGCCGGGCCGGAGCGCTTGGCGCAACAACGGCCCGAGGAACAGGACGCCGCCGGGTCGGGCGCTCCGGCTCTGGATTCATCAGCCGGAATCTGCTTTTCCACGCCCCGAGGCTTGCGGCGCGGCGGCAAACGGTTCCAACACCTTTTCGCGCTAGCACGGAACATGCTCTGAAGCGGCACGGGACCCGGCTGGGCGGTCGGATGCGATCCACCGGATGCCGGTCCCAGCATACAATCGAGGCGAAGGCACTGCGGTTTTTCGTTATCAATCTCGACCGGTCGACCGAGCGATGGCACGAGATCGCCCAGTCGGCCGCTGACATCGGCGTTGACGTGACCCGGGTTCCCGGCACCGACGGCGCGGCCATTCCGGTGGCCGAATGGCGCGATGTCGATCACGACCGCTTCCGACGCAGCCATGGACGGATCATCCTTCCGGGCGAATATGGCTGCTATCGCAGCCACCTTGCGGCCCTGCAGGCGGTGATCGATTCCGGCGAAGCGGTCGCGGTGATCTGCGAGGACGACATCGTCCTGAAGCCCGAGACGCCTGCCGCCGTCGCCGCCATCCTCGAACAGAAGCCGGACCTGCACGTCCTCAAGCTCGCCAATCATCGCATCCGCGGCTTCGTCTCCCATGGTGGCGAGGGCATCGGGAAATTCGGACGTTGCGTTCACGGCCCGCAGGGATCGGCCGCCTGCTACGCCGTCACCCGCGAGGGCGCCCGGATCCTGCACGACGCCCTCCAGACCATGTGGCTTCCCTGGGACATCGCCTTCGAGCGGGGCTGGGCGCTGAACGCACGGATTTACACGGTTCCGCGCAAGGTCATCGGCTTCAGCAAGCTGAGCCGCGGCTCGACCATCACCACCAGCCGGAGTTCCGACTACAAGAGCTCGAAGATCCCCCTCTTCCAGCGCACGCCCACCCTCCTGTTCCGCGCCGTGGATTATGTGCGCCGCGCGGCCTACGCCTTGAGATGAGCGACGGCCTGACACGGGCAGCGCAGGCGGCGATGCCGACGCTCACGGTTCTACTGATGCTCGGCCTGGTCTCGGCCGTCTGGGTGGAGAGCGACCTCTATCGCTATTGCGCGCCGTTTCTCCTGCTCCAGGCCCTTGTCACCTTCGTCAGAACCGACGAGCGGCCGGCAATCGGGATCATGGGCTGGCTGTGCATCGCCTGGGTGGTCTACATCCTCCTGCGCAATGCCGCCGTCTTCGTGCTGACCCCCGACATGGCCGGTGGCTCGGCCGAGGGGATCTATCTCTTCCCGCTGGTCTACCCGACGCTGGGCTACGCCTTCTTCCTGAACTGGCAGCGGATGCCCGCGACGGCCTGGGCGTTCCTGGTGATCAGCCTCGTCGCCCTTCTGGCGAGCCTCGAGCCGCAAACGATGCTGTCGGGCGATCGCGCGCCGCTGCTCTTCCACGGCAATCCCATCCATGCCTCGGTCGGCGCCGGTCTGATCGCGCTGGCGGCCATCTGCTTCGGCCTCTATCTCGCGCGGCCGGGACCGCGCCACCGGGGCCTGCGGATCGGCGGCATCGCCCTTTGCGTCCTCGTCGCCGGCCTGTGCTTTCTCGGCATTGCCGGCGCGTTTTCCAAGGGCGTCTGGCTGGCGCTGCTGGGTGCCCTTCCGGTCCTGTTCGCCATGGTCTTCACCGAGCGCACGCAATTGCGGCACTGGCTGCTCCTGGCCGCGGTCATGGTCGCCGCGGCGATCCCGTCGGTGCTGTTCTATCCGGAGATCTCGGCCCTGATCGCGCCGAACATCGCCACCGCCGTCGCGTTTGTCGCGGGGGCGACCGGCAGCGGCGATCCGCTAGCCGCGGTGGATGCGCTGATCGCCTCGGGCAATGTCCCGTTCAGTCTCCACGAGCGGCTGATGATCTGGATGAATGGCTGGGAGATCTGGCGCACGAACCTTGTCCTGGGAACCGGGATCGCCTGGGAAGCGCTCTGGGAGACAACCAGCTATGCGGGCGTCGGCTACCACCTCATGCACAATGGCTATCTGGAGGTGGCCGTGCGCTACGGCCTCGTCGGCCTCGGCTTCTATGCCGTTCTCATGGTCTGGAGCCTCCGCCAGGCCTTTGCCTGCCGCGCCCGCGGCCTGATCCCGTCATCGGCGTTGGTGCTCTACGTGACGGCGACGGCGTTCTTCGCCCTGACCATGCTGACCAATTCCAACAACCGGCTGGCGATCGGCGAATCCTTCATGCTGGTCGCGGCCGGCTTCGGCTTCTGCTGCTTCTACCGCCTGCAGCAGGCGGCGCGGGAGGC
This sequence comes from Aurantimonas sp. NFXS3, assembly GCF_049132005.1. Taxonomy (NCBI): domain Bacteria; kingdom Pseudomonadati; phylum Pseudomonadota; class Alphaproteobacteria; order Hyphomicrobiales; family Aurantimonadaceae; genus Aurantimonas; species Aurantimonas sp. NFXS3. The sequence continues at coordinate 64,563 of NZ_JAGDDZ010000001.1, read as the reverse complement.
AAACTCCGCCGGGCGTGCAGCCCGGGCCGGATAGGCGCACGCACTCTCGCCGCCGCCATGGAAGGCAGCGCGCGCAGGCCTGCTGCGCCGAGACGCAGCCATTCGCTGCGTCACCGAACCGATATCAATGTGGAAAAGGGATGGTACGGTTGGGTGGTCTCGAACCACCGACCTCCGGAGCCACAATCCGACGCTCTAACCAACTGAGCTACAACCGCACAACGGGATTTCGCCCGCGCAGTGACGAGATAAAATCTTTCGCCCCGCGGTGCAAGCCCGGATCGGAGCGAAGGTCGGAAAAGTCCGTCATCGGTTTTCGCCAATGGGACAGACCGGCTTTCCTGACCCGCATGTGGCCGCGGGGTAGGCATTATCGAGCGCCCGGTGCCTATGAAGACGTCGGGCGCCTGTCGCCGGGACGAGGCCCGGCTTCATCGCTCAGCCGGCGGAAGGCAGATGCCCCGCCGGCCCATGGCGAAGAATCAGCGGGCGTTCTTCGAGGCCTTCTCGAAGGCATCGCGGCCCGGCTTCATCATGTCCTTGGCGACCGACTGGGTCAGCGCCTGCATGTCCTTGGACTGATCCGTCGCCATCTCGATCTGCTTGCGGACATAGGCCGTCTGCATCTCGATCACTTCGGCGAAGGACTTGGCGGACATCATCTTGTCGAGATGCTGGAAGCCGGCCTCGGCGTTCGAGCGCATCGCGTCGATGGCCTTCTTCGACAGCTGGAGCGAACCCTGATGGGCGTTCTCCATGGTCGATTCCAGTGCCTTGGTCGCCTCGTCGGCCGCCGACTTCATGCGGCTGTAGGCTTCCTTGGACTGCTCCATCGACTTCTGCGTCATGGCGCGGAAGGTCTCGTTCATCTGCGAGGGATCCATGCCCATCATCTGCGGGTTCGGCATGGCGAAAGGATCCTGGGAATTCTTGGCGTCGGCCATCTGGGTGTCTCCTCTATCTGGGTAACTATCATTTGGCCGCTGCGTCCCAAAACGCCTGCGACTGCCTTTTACTTAATCACTATTTTTGTGCAGTGCAACATTCAGCGTCCGGATATTCCGCAAACTGCCCACTCGTTAACCCTCAATCGCAACTCCTCGCCCCGCAAGCCGGAAGAATCTGGATTCGTCGGAAGCCGGCTATTATGAATCCATTCTTAAGATCGGCTCTGGAACCGTCCCTCACGACTCAACATATGAGCGTGAAGAATGTTTGGAAGCGTTGCTTATGGCGACATCAACGGTGCCAATCGCAGTGGCGATCATGGCCCATCGGACGCTGCGCGAGGCCAGTGACGCGGGCATGCCGCTTGCTGTCTTCACGTCCGACCTGATCCGTCTCCTGTGGGTGAACACCACCGCGGCCGAGCTACTGGGCCTGTCCGCGGCCGGGCCGCAATCCTCCGACGCCACGCCGAATACCGCCATCATCCGCCAGATCCGCGCCTCCGGCCGCATGCTCGCCCGCACCGGCGCGGCGAAAGCGCGGGTCACCTCGCCGGCGCGGTCCGGACTGGGCCGTCCGCTGAACGCCGAACTCGTCGCAATCACCGACGACACCTTCGGCGAGGCCGTGCTGGTAACGATCGCCGATCCGTCCGCGACGCCCCGAAACGCGGCAGAGACCGCCCGCGACCTTCTGTATGAAAGCGGCATGACCAACGCGACGGTTCTCTCGGCCAGGGGTGACGTCGCCGCGGCCGGAGACGACGCTGCGGCCGTCGCGATTGACGCCTCGCAGATCGCCGAATTCCTCGCCTCGGCGGACGACCACCGCACCATTGCTGCGAGCGACGGGAGCAGCACCGTCCTCGCACGCCTTGCCGGCGGCCATGTTCTGGCCTGGACGCAGAGCCCGTCCGAGGCTTCGGCTTCCGGCGCTTCGTCCGCCGACGCCGACGCTGCCGAGATGACCCAGCCGGTCGCCGACCCGCCGGAGGCCGCTGCACCGGAGCGCGAGCTCCAGTCTCCCGAGCACGACCGCAAGATCGGTATGAGCGCGATCCTGCAGCGCTGGTACTTCCGCAACACCGGCGCAGCCGATGCGGAGCGCACGCAAGCCGCCGAACAGGCCGAACAGTCCGGGTCTCCCGGAGAAAGCGAATCCATGCCATCCGGCGACGATCGTATGGCGACGCCCGCCGAGACGCCCGGCCCCGGCCCGCAGCAGCCCTACGGCGCGCGCTCCGGCCACAGCGGGTCCATCGACCGCCCGGCGGACGCGGCCCCGTCCGAGCCCCGCCGCATGCGCTCCATCTGGGGCCCCGCGCCGACGCCGCCGACCGACGAGCGCGAAAGCGGGACGCCGACCGAGGCACAGGAAACGCCAGAGACGCTGGCGCCTGCAGCCGAGGGACCGGACGATGTGGAGTCGGAGGTTACGGAGTCGGCCCCGATGGCGACTGAGCCCCACTCCGAGGCTGTGGCCATTGATGCGCCCGACGCCGCGGCGCCGGCCATTCCCGACACAGAAGACGACGCGGCGGAGCCGGCAATGCCCGACGTCGAAGACGACACGGCCGATGAGGATGCGGCGCCAAGCCCGCCCGCCCCCCGCGGGGCCCGGCCGGTGCTGGCCTCCGATTTCCGCTCCTATCCCGACACCGGGAGCGCGGCGGACGGTTCCGGCCCCGCCTTCGAGCCGCGTTTCGACGTGGCGCCGGTGCGCTTCGTCTGGCGCATCGACAGCGAAGGCCGCTTCCGCTCGCTCTCGCCGGAATTCGCCGCCGCCGTCGGGCCGCGCTTTGCCGACGTGATCGACCGCCGTTTCGAGGAAGTCGCGGAAGAATACGGGCTCGATGCGGATGGCGACATTCGCCGGCTGCTGGCCAAGCGCGACACTTGGTCCGGGCGCACGCTGGAATGGCCGGTGGAGAATTCGACCCGGCGCGTCCCGGTCGAGCTGGCCGCCCTGCCCGTCTATGCCCGCGACCGCAGTTTCGATGGTTTCCGCGGCTTCGGGATTGTGCGCCTTGCCGACGCGGTCGAGGCACCCGTTGCGGTGGCGCAGGAAGAGCGCGTCGAAGAGGCCGCGCAGGAGCGACAGGATCTGACGCTGGAGGGCGGGGCCCGGGCTCTCCTGAAGCGCATCTCGGCGGAGGAGCCGCCGGCACCCTTCGGGCGCCGCGATCCCGACGCCCGACCGACGCCGGAGACCGGCGACCGTGCCGAGAAGATCATTCGTCTCGAGGAGCGCCGCCGCTCCAAGGACAGCCATCTCAGCCAGTCCGAGGAAGCGGCGTTCCGCGCCATCGGCGAAACCCTCGGCGACGAGGACCGCATCGGCGGGCTGGAAGGCGCGATCCGCACCGCCAGCCGCCGCATCGGCGAGTTCGAGGACGAGGCCCGCGACGCCGAGCCCATAGAAGCTGCCTTGGATTCGAATGACGATCTCGAATCGATCGACGCACCCGACGCAATCTCGGCAGGCGACGATGACGCGCCGACTGCCGAGACCGAGGACGCGGCGTTGAACGCCGATTCCGGCGATCAGTCCCACGATGCCGCCAGTGCGCCGGAGCAGGAGGACGCGGACGCGTCCGCGCCGCTGCCCGAAGCGCCGCGCGGCATCGCACCGGCCGAACAGCCGTCCCTGCCGGATGTCGCCGCGCAGGCCGACGACAACGAGCCAGCTTTGGTCGCCCCCGTCGAAGCCTCGGCGCAGCCCGCCGATGAGGCGGCCGCGGAGCCCACCGTCACCGAGGGCGCGGACGAGCCGGCCGACCCGGTCGACGCAGACGAGGACGACACGGACGAGCCTGAACTGCCCGATCACGCCCAGCTCCTGGCCGATCTCGCCACCGTCTATGGCTGCCTGCCGCTGCCGGTTCTCGTCCAGATCCGCGAGACCCTGGTCTACGGCAATCGCGAATTTTTCGACCTGACCGGCTATGACGACATCCCCGCCCTTGCCGAGGCCGGCGGTCTCGCCCGCTTGTTCGACGGCGACGACCGGGCGGCGGGTTCGGGCGAGGTCGCGATCCGCCGGGTCACGGGCGAGACGCTGGCGGCGCGCAGCCACATGCAGCGCTCCACCATCGCCGGCCGTTCCTGCCTGGTCATGTCCTTCTTCGCCTCGCCCAGCCTCAGCGCCGCGGCGCTGCGTTCCGAGCAGGATGCCCCGCCGCAGACCGCCGACGCGGTCGAGACGGACGCCGGCCTGGTTGCCGAGGTGGAAGAGCTGCAGGCGGTCCTGTCGGCGGCCACCGACGGGGTCGTCCTGGTCGATCGGGAGGGCATGATCCGCTCCATGAACCGGGCGGCGCACGCCCTGTTCGGCATCGGTGCGGACGATGCGGCCGGCCGGCCGTTCGTCACGCTGCTTGCCCATGAAAGCCAGAAGCCGACGCTGGAGCACATCGAGACGCTGCGCACCGCCGGCGCCACGGCGCCGCGCGACGAGGGACGCGAAGTCATCGGCCGCGTCGCCGAAGGCGGCTTCGTGCCCCTGTCGGTCAGCTTCGGCCGGCTGCCGGAAGAGCGCGGCTGGTGCGCCGTCATCCGCGACATCTCGAGAGCCAAGCGCGTCGAGCAGGAGCTGATCAAGGCGCGCAGCGAGGCCGAGGCGGCCAGTCTGCAGAAGAGCCAGTTCCTGGCCAATGTCAGCCACGAACTGCGCACGCCGCTCAACGCCATCATCGGCTTTGCCGACGTGATCGCCACCGAGTGCTTCGGCCCCATCGGCAACGAGCGCTACCTGGAATATCTCGACGACATCAAGCGATCGGGCCATCACGTGCTTGATCTGGTCAACGACCTTCTCGACATCTCCAAGATTGAGGCCGGCAAGCTCGAACTCGCCTTCGAGGCGGTGTCGCTGAACGAGGTGATCGGCGAGGTCGTCGCGCTGATGCAGCCCCAGGCCAATCGCGAACAGGTCATCGTGCGCTCCAACCTGCCCTCCTCGGTGCCGCCGGTCGTCGCCGACCGCCGTTCGATGCGGCAGATCGCCCTCAATCTCGTCTCCAACGCGGTGCGCTTCACCCCGGCCGGCGGGCAGATCATCGTCTCGACCAGCTATTCGCCCGAGGGCGACGTGGTGGTGCGCTTCCGCGACAGCGGCATCGGCATGAGCGAGGACGAGATCGAGATTGCGATGATGCCGTTCCAGCAGGTCAATCCGGGTAACCGGCGACGCGGCGAAGGGACCGGTCTCGGCCTGCCGCTGACCAAGGCGCTGGCCGAAGCCAACCGCGCCGGCTTCGCCATGTCCTCGACGCCGGGCGAAGGCACGCTGGTGGAAATTTCGTTTCCGTCCCAGCGGGTTCTCACCGACTGACGCCTCCGCGACCGGCCGCCGGAACCGGGCCGTCGCCGACAGCCTAGTTTAGAATTCTTCTAATACATTGATTTTACTGGCCTATCGATCGGCAGGGTGTTGCGCTGGCCGGCGCCATCCGGCATAGGTGAGTGGCTGCCGCAAGATTTAGCGGCCATCGCCATTCAACGATCTGCGGATCGCCTGCCTGTCAACGTCGCGTTCGCCGCCTATCGGCATCGCGCAGCATGGGAAGAGATTTTCATGATGCCCAGCATCTCCCGCCGCCTCGCCCTGTCGACGGCCGTTCTGGCCTCGGCCTTCGCGCCGGCTGTCGCCAGCGCCGCCGACGTCAACATCTACACCTCGCGCCAGCCCGAGCTGATCCAGCCGCTGCTCGACGCCTTCACCGAGGAGAGCGGCCTCACCACCGCGACGATCTTCATCGACAAGGGCCTGGAAGAGCGGATCGCGGCCGAGGGCGCCAATTCGCCGGCCGACGTGATCATGACCGTCGACATCGGCCGCCTCGACGCCGCCAAGCAGGCCGGCGTCGTCCAGCCGGTCGAGGACGAGATCCTCGAGAAGAACATTCCGGAAGCCTATCGCGACAGCGAGAAGGAATGGTTCGGCCTCACCGCCCGCGGCCGCGTCGTCTACGCCTCCAAGGAGCGCGTCGATGCCGATGCACTGACCTACGAGGAACTGGCCGATCCAAAGTGGAAGGGCCGGCTGTGCACCCGCTCGGGCCAGCACCAGTACAACATCGCCCTGATCGCGGCCTATATCGCCCATAACGGCGAAGAGGCGGCGCGCGAATGGGTGACGGGCCTGCGCGACAATCTCGCCCGCCGGCCCGAGGGCGGCGACCGCGACCAGGCCAAGGCGATCTTCGCCGGCGAATGCGACGTCGCGCTGGGCAACACCTACTATGTCGGCAAGATGGCGACCAACGAGAAGGAGCCGGAGCAGAAGGAGTGGGCGGACGCCATCAAGGTGATCATGCCGACCTTCGAGAACGGCCTGACCCACGTCAACATCTCCGGCGTCGCGCTGGCCAAGAACGCGCCGAACCGGGACAATGCCGTCAAGCTGATGGAATTCCTGTCCGGCGACGAGGCGCAGAAGATCTACGCCGAGCTGAACTACGAATATCCGCTGGAGCCGGGCATCGAGGCGTCCGAACTGGTGAAGTCCTTCGGCGACCTGAAGCCCGACACGCTGCCGCTCGACGAGATCGCCAAGTTCCGCACCAAGGCCTCCGAGATGATCGACGAGGTCGGCTACGACAACGGGCCGCAGAGCTGAGCCCATCTGACATGCTAACAGGACGGCGCCCGGGCGGGTTTTCCGCTGCGGGCGCCGCTCCGTTGTCTCCACATGGCCCGGCCGCGACGCGCCTTCATCCAGGTGCATTCGCGAGACCGGGCCTCATCGCGTCAAGCCCGCCATGTCCGCCACCGCCCCGCTCCTGAGACCCGGCATCCGGGCCCGGTTCCGCCTTCGGCGGGGGCGCGACCGTGGCTATCTGGTGGGCGCGTCGGTGGTCGCGCTGACGGTGATCCTGCCGCTGATTGCGCTTCTGGTCATCGCCCTGTCGGGCACATCGGCCAACTGGCGGCATCTGGCCGAGACCATCCTGCCGGAAGCCAGCCGCGTGACGCTGCTCCTGATGGCGGGCATCGCGATGCTTGCCGGTTCGGTCGGCGTCGTCACGGCCTGGCTGGTGGCGACCTTCCAGTTTCCCGGCCGGCGGATCTTCTCCTGGGCGCTAGTGCTGCCGCTGGCGGTGCCGACCTACATCGCCGCCTATTGCTTCGTGGAATTCCTGCATTTCGCCGGCCCGATCCAGACCGCCATCCGCTCGGTCTTCGGCTTCCAGTCCTCGCGCGACTACTGGTTTCCCGAGGTTCGCTCCCTGCCCGGCGCCATCGTCATTCTCTCCTCGGTCCTCTACCCCTATGTGTTCCTGACCGTGCGCATGGTCTTCGTCATGCAGGGCCGCAAGGCCGGCGACGTCGCCCGTACACTGGGCGCCTCGCCCGCCGCGGTCTTCGGCAAGGTGCTGTTGCCCATGGCGCGGCCGGCGATCGCCATCGGCGTCGCACTGGCGCTGATGGAAGCCGTCAACGACATCGGCGCCGTGGAGTTTCTGGGTGTGCGCACCCTCACCTTCGCGGTCTATTCGACCTGGCTGAACCGCGGCGATCTCGCCGGCGCGACCCAGATCGCTCTGTTCATGCTCCTGGTCATCGTCGCCCTCGTGCTGGTCGAACGCTACGCCCGGCGCCAGCAGCGCTTCAGCATCCAGCGGGCCGACCGGCCGCAGACCGGCCGCGAGCATCTGGCCGGCTGGAAGGCGGCGCTGGCGATGCTCGCCTGCTTCGTGCCGATTGCCGCCGGCTTCGGCGTGCCGCTGCTCGTCCTCGGCGATTTCGCGATCAACCGGCTGGACCAGCTCGCCGATCCGCAGCTCTGGCGGGCCCTGCGCCATACGGTGTCCATCGCCGCCGCCACCGGCGTCGTCACCGTGGCCGCCGGCTTCGCCATGGCCTACGGCATCCGCCTGACTGGCTCGAACCGTCTCGCCAGCCTCGTGCGGGTCGCTGCCCTCGGCTATGCGGTGCCCGGCACGGTGCTGGCCATCGGCATCCTCATCCCGCTCGCCGCCTTCGACAATGCCGTCGATGCGCGCATGCGCGAATGGTTCGGCATCTCCACTGGCCTGCTTCTGTCCGGATCGGGCTTCGCCATCGTCTATGCCTGCTTCGTGCGCTTCATGGCGATGGGCCACGGCGCGCTGGAAAGCGGCTTTTCCAAGCTGTCGCCGCATCTCGACATGGCGGCCCGCACCCTGGGCCGCGGCCCCGGCGGCGCTTTACGACAGGTGCTGCTGCCGCTGATGCAGCCGGCGCTGCTGACCGCCTTCCTGCTGGTCTTCGTGGATGCCAGCAAGGAGCTGTCGGCGACGATCCTCCTGCGGCCCTTCGACTTCGAGACCCTGGCGACCTTCGTCTATGCCCAGACCTCGCGCGCCGCCTTCGAGGACGGCGCCATCGCGGCCCTCCTCATCGTGCTCGTGGGGATCCTGCCGGTGGTGATCCTCAACCGCTCGATCGTGCGCGAAACCGAGCGCGGATAGCGCGCCGCGCAACGCCTCCAATCTGTTTCGGCTTCCTGACGGAATTCCGTAACGGCATGATAAAAAACGATCATTCCTTACGGAACCTGCGCCCCGGCGCTCACGTTCTCTCCGCCAGTTGCCAACAATAGGAGGAAACAAGTCATGAAACGCATGTCTCTTCTGCTCGGAAGCGCCGCCCTTATAGCCCTGCCGATCAGCGCGGCCTCGGCCGACTGTCGCGAGGAAATCGCCATGCTCGGTGGGACCGGCACGACGGCTTCCATCTCCGGCTCCGCAGGCGATATGGCCGGCTCGGCCAGTGCCTCCGGCACGGCCGACGGCAAGACCACGAACTTCGAAACCGGCGCCGGCCTCGACACCGGCGATGGCGAGGTGACCAAGGACGGCAGCATGGCGCCGCTGCAGAGCGACGCGGACGCTTCGGCCACAACCGGGACCGGGACCGGCGGCGCTGCGAGCGCTGAATCCACGAGTTCGGCCGCATCCGGTCAGGCCGGGGCTTCCGGCAGTGCATCCGGTGGCGCGATTGCCAAGGACGGCTCGACCATGCCGATGGAGAGCGAGACCAGCGGCGACACCGCCATGTCCGGCCAGGACAGCGCGTCGCAGCAGGACGGTGCCGAGACCGCGGCCAATGCCGCGGCCGGCACCGACCAGGCTGCGGGCGAGTCCTCTATGACCGCCGACGCCTCCGCAAGCGGCACGCCGCTGGAGCGGGCCGAGATGGCGCTGGCCAAGGGCGACGAGGAAGCCTGCATGGCCGCGATCGAGGAAGCCAAGGCTGCCAAGGCGCAGTAATCTGGCCTCCTGCACATGACGAGGGCGCCGGCATCGCTGCCGGCGCCCTTTTTCATGGCACGCGCAAAATTGCTATGACTGCCGCGCCTCAGGTCGTCAGCTCTTCCCGCCCCGCAAATTCCTCCAGCGCTTCGGGGTTGGCGAGCGCTTCCTTGTTCTTCACCGGCCGGCCCTCGACGACTTCGCGCACCGCGAGTTCGACGATCTTGCCGGATTTCGTGCGCGGGATGTCCTGCACCTGCAGCACCTTGGCCGGCACATGGCGGGGCGACGCCCCCTCCCGAACGACGCTCTTGATCCGCTTGATCAGATCCTCGTCGAGGGTCAGCCCCTCCGCCAGGCGCACGAACAGCACGACGCGCACGTCGTCGTCCCAGGGCTGGCCGATGCAGATCGCCTCGATCACCTCGTCCATCTGCTCGACGACATTGTAGATCTCGGCCGTGCCGATCCGCACGCCCTGGGGATTGAGCGTGGCGTCCGAGCGGCCGTGGATGATCATGCCGCCATGCTCGGTCCATTCGGCGAAATCGCCATGGCACCAGATGCCGGGGAAGCGCGCGAAATAGGCGTCGTGATAGCGCGAGCCGTCCGCATCGTTCCAGAAGCCGATCGGCATCGACGGGAAGGCCTTCGTGCAGACGAGGTCGCCCTTTTCGCCGCGCACCGGCTCGCCGTCGTCGTTCCAGACGTCGGTGGCCATCGCCAGCGCCGGTCCCTGGATCTCGCCGACATAGACCGGCAGCCAGGGCACGCCCATCACGAAGCAGGCGGCGATGTCGGTGCCGCCGGAGACCGAGGCGAGATGCAGATCGGGGCTGATGTCGGAATAGACATATTCGAAGCCTTCCGGCGACAGCGGCGAGCCGGTCGAGGACAGCACCTCGACCACCGACAGATCGTGGGTCTCGGCCGGCTTCAGGCCGAGCTTGCGCGAGGCGTCGATGAACTTGGCGCTGGTGCCGAAGAAGGTAGCCTTCTCCTCGGCCATGTAGTCGAAGATCACCTCCGGCTTCGGATGGAAGGGCGAGCCGTCGTAGAGCAGCAGCGTCGCGCCCGAGGCGAGCGCGGTGACCAGCCAGTTCCACATCATCCAGCCGCAGGTGGTGAAGTAGAAGAACCGCGCCCCCGGCCGCACGCCGCAATGCAGCTGATGCTCCTTCAGATGCTGGACCAGCAGCCCACCCGCGCAATGGACGATGCATTTGGGCACGCCGGTCGTGCCGGAGGAAAACAGGATGTACAGCGGATGCGAGAAGGGCAGCCGCTCATAGGCGATCTCCCTTGGCGCGTAGGGCGCGATGAACGCGTCCAGCGAAACCCCGCCCGGCGTCGCCCCGGCCACCTCCTCGGCCTTGCCGAGATACGGCACGACGATGGTTTTCGCGGCGCCCAGCTTGCCGGCGATGGCGGCCAGCTTGTCGGCGATCTCGATGGTCTTGCCGGCGTAGTAGTACCCGTCGCAGGCGATCAGCAGCTTGGGTTCGATCTGGCCGAAGCGGTCGAGCACGCCGCGCTCGCCGAAATCGGGCGAGCAGGACGACCAGACGGCGCCGATGGAGGTCGCCGCGAGCATGGCCGCGATGGTCTCGGGCATGTTCGGCATCATCGCCGCGATCCGGTCGCCGGCGACGATGCCCTCGGCGCGGAACGCCTGAGCAAGCCGTGACACCAGCGCCTCGAGCTCGCGCCAGCTCAGCCGCCGGCGCACCTTGTCTTCGCCGCGAAAGACCAGCGCATCGGCGTCGGGCCGGTCCCTGGCGTGGGCCAGGAGGTTCTCGGCAAAGTTCAGCCGCGCTTCGGGGAAGAACCGGTCGTCGCGCATCGTGTCACCAGCCACGAGGCTCGGTCCGGCCTTGTCGCCGACGACGCCGGTGACATCCCACAGAACGTCCCAGAAGGTCGCTCGGTCATCGACGGACCAGCGGTGCAGCGCCGTGTAATCGGCAAAGTCCCGGCCGGTCCGCGCGCCGGCTTCCTGTGCGAAGCGCGTGAGCGGATGCTGCGCCACCCGCGCCGCGTCCGGTTTCCAAAGCAGCCGTCCAGCCATTCCCGCCTCCCAGTGATCGTGCCTTGCTGGTGCCACACCGCCTTGCCATTGGCAACGCTGGCGAATTCGCCGCCGGCGCCCGCCCGTCCACCGCCCGTATCCACATCCGAACGTTCCGTAAGGGCGCGCTCCCTCTGGTTTCGCGCGACGCCTTGGACTAGAACGGCTCGAAAATCTGAAAGGAAATCGGTGGCGCGCAATTTCTCCCTGGACCGGCTCGCGAAACGGGCTGATGCTCCCGGCGGGAGACGGCGGGGAACGAAACGACTGGCCGCTGCCGGCGTCATTCTCGTCACGCTGCTTCTGACGGCGTTTCTGACCCTCCCGCAGCTGGCGATCGACACCGATGCGGCGCGCGACGATCTCGTCGCGCGGCTCCAGACCATGACCGGCGAGACCGTCACGGTCGAGGGCGACGTCACCTTTTCACTCCTGCCACGCACCCGGCTCGTGGCACGTCATGTGCGGATCGGCACGGCCAACGCCTTTACCATCGACACCGTCGTTGCCGATCTCGATGCGGTGGATGCCCTGATCGGCACCGCCTCGATCGCGCGCGTCGTTCTGGTGCGGCCTGAGTGGCGCCCGCTTCCCGAGACCGAGCCGGCGCTCGAAACTGCCGAGCCTGTGCTTGTTCCGGCCGCCAACGGCATGGCGGCGCCGCACCAGGGCGGGCCGCTGGACGGCCCGCGACGTTTGGTGCGCACGCTGCTCGAGCGGTTTCACGATCTGGAAACGCTGGAAATCCGTTCCGGCGTGTACCGGCCGCGGGCCGGCGACAGCCGCGCCGGCATCAGCAACGCCAATCTGATCGTGGCGCAGGCCTCCTCCACGTCGGCGATCTATGTGTCCGGTTCCTTCATCTGGAACGGCCAGCCAAGCGAGCTCGATCTCCGCCTTGCCGCGCCCAAAGCGCTGCTGTCCGGGGACCCGAGCGAGGTCCGGATCGCCCTGTCGTCTCCGCCTCTCACCGCCAGCTTCGACGGCGAGGCGACCCTCGATCGCAACGCGACCATCTCGGGCGCACTGCGCATCGATGCGCCGTCGCTCAGCCGCAGCATCGAATGGCTCGGCGAGTCGCGACCCGACACGCCCGATATCGGCCCGGTCGCCCTCGACGGCACGCTGCTTCTGGCCGGCAGCCGCGCCAATCTGCAGGACACCCGCATCACCATTGCCGGCAGCCGCGGCCAGGGTGTGATGGAAGCCGAGTTCGGCGGCGACAAGCCACGGGTGCGGGGCACGCTGGCCTTCCAGACGCTGGATTTCGATCCCTTCACCCGATCCATCGCGCCATTGCCGCGCAACGTCCTCGACTTCAACCGTCCCATCGACCTCGCCTTTGCCGACGAGATCGACCTCGACGTGCGGCTGTCGGCGGCGCAGGCGAATTTCGCGCATGTGCCGATGTCCGAGATCGCGGCGGTCGTTGCCCTCGACGACGGGATCGCCAAGCTCGACATCGGCGACGCGCAGGTTTTCGGTGGCCGCGGCCAGGCCAGCCTGACCTTCCACTCCACCTCCGAACGCCCGACGGCGACGGGCAGCCTGACCCTCAGCGGGATCGACACCGACGCGTTTCTCGGCGCCCTCGACGTCACCACCCTCGGCGTCGGCGGCCGGTCGGATCTCTCCGTCAGCATGAAGACGCCGGTCAGCGACTGGGAGACGATCATCCGCCATGTCCGCCTGGAGGGGCAGATCAGCGCCCGGGGCGGCGCCATAAGGGGCCTCGCTCCACAGGTCTTCGCGACCCCCGAAGCGCGGCCCCTGCTTGCCGGCACGGCGGGGGCGACGGTGCCCTTCGACACCATGGAACTGGGTCTGTCGGCCGCGGGCCCGCGACTGCGGATCGACGATCTGGCGATCGCCAACGGCGCCGGCCTTCTGACCGCCGTCGGCAGCGTCGCCCTCCATGACGAGGAGATCAGTCTGCGCGGCACCTACAATGCGGATGCGCAGCAGACCGCCTCGGCTGAGCGCGAATTCACCACATCGAAACCGGTTGCGTTCATCCTGCAGGGGCAATGGCCCAACCCGAGCGTCACGACGCGGTAGAGCCCTCCCCGGTCCGCCGACAAGGCGTATGAGGCACCGGTGGCGGCGATCCGCGGGTCCGCGCTCGGCCAGCAACGGACGCTCCGACATGCTTCGCGCACCGCTCATCCTCATTTCCGCAACCCGCTGCTGGGGGCCGCTTCTGCCCCTCGCCGCCGCCCTGATGCTGTCCGCGGCCGCCCATGCCGCGCCCGCCGCGGATGCCGGGGCGGGCGACCGCCCGGACTGTGCGATGCGCTATCATTCGGCCCTGCAGACCATCCGGACCGGCGCCTTCGCGGCGATCAAGCCGGCCCGCGCCATTGCGTTCAAGGGCGACGATTCGCTCCCCGAGGGCCCGATTTTCCGCGCCTCCGCCAGGCGTGGCTCGGCCGAGGCGAAGGCACTGGCGGAAGCCTCCGGCATTGCCCGCAACCGCGGCCGCGCAAGCTGGGTCGGCAGCGCCAACGACCGCTGGATCGCCGATCGCATCGTCACCGATCTCGGCGAATATGTGAGCCAGGGCCCCTCGCCCTATCTGTGCAGCGGCGTCGCCAACTATCTCGAGACGCTGAAGAGCTACATGGACCGCATCGCGACCAGCCCGGCCAAGGCTGCCGGACACCGCGCTGTCCAGACGGCGGCGACGCAGGACAGCGTCCGGGCCGCATTGGTCGCCATGGGTCCGGTGCCCACGCCCCGCTTCGCGCCGCCGCTGCGCGGTCATCCGCTGGTCTTCGACCTGCGGCAGTCCAAGGGCCTCGAACGGTCCGCGCAGGCCGTCGCCTTCGGCCCGCATTTCGATCCAGCGCTGCCGCCGCTGGCGATGGCGGAGACCGCGCGTCCGGCCCTTGAGACCGACGCCGACCGGCTGGCCGTCCTCGATATGCTGATCGACACTGCCCGGACCAACGGCTTCCTGGCCGGCCCTTCCGCCGTCGCCGAGACGGCCGCCGAACCGGTTGCGGGCGCCCGGCTGAAGGCCGATCCGGCGATCACCGGCGCCATCGGTGGCGAACGCGCGAAACGCCCGGTTCTGGCCCGTCTGGAAGCGCTGCAGCCGCGGGTCGTCGGCCGCTCCGCCGAGATCGGCGACGCGCTGGTGCGCAGCGCCCTGACCGAAGCCTTCGCCGATATCGAGGCGCTCGACCATCTCGCCCACCGCCCGCGCGGCGGCTACGACCCGATGCTCGCCGCCATCGCCGCCACGATGGACGCGATCACCACGGCGCATGGCGAAGCCTGCGACTGCACCGGCGCCAACATGGCCGCCGCCACTGCTGGCACGGCATCGGCGAACCGCTGAGCCTGTCGAACCGTCGCCAGGACTGCCGGCAGATCAGCCGGCGGTCGCCGCCAGATGGGCGTCGCGGGCCTTCTGCACCTCGCGGCGCTTGTTGAGGATCGCCGCGATGATGACGCCGACCGAGACCACGGCGATCAGCAAGGTGCAGACGGCGTTGATCTTCGGCGTCACGCCCAGCCGCACCTGGCTGTAGATCTTCATCGGCAGCGTCGTTGCGCCCGGCCCCGAGGTGAAGCTGGCGATGACCAGGTCGTCCAGCGACAGGGTGAAAGCGAGCATCCAGCCGGCGGCGACGGCCGGCCAGATCACCGGCATGGTGATTAGGAAGAAGGTCTTCCAGGGCGGGCAGCCGAGATCCTGCGCCGCTTCCTCGAGGCTGCGGTCGAAGCTGATCAGCCGCGACTGCACGACCACCGCGACGAAGCACATCGAGAAGGTGATGTGGGCGATGGTGACGGTCCAGAAGCCGCGGTCGAAATCCATCGCCACGAACAGGAGCAGCAGCGACAGGCCGGTGATCACCTCCGGCATGACCAGCGGCGCATAGACCATGCCGGCAAAGAGCAGCCGGCCGCGGAAATCGAAGAAGCGCACCAGCGTCGTCGCCGCCAACGTGCCGAGGATCGTCGCGACGCTGGCCGACAGCAGCGCCACGCGCAGCGTCACCCAGGCCGCGTCGAGCAGCGCCTGGTCGTTCCACAATTCGCGGTACCAGACGGTCGAGAAACCGGCCCAGACCGTGACCAGCCGCGAGGCGTTGAAGGAGTAGATCACCAGGAGAAGGATCGGCAGGTACAGGAAGGCGAAGCCGAACACGACCGAGACGATGTTAAAGGGCGACCAGTTCCGCGTCACGTCAGCCGTTCCCCGTTGTCTTGGCCTGTGCCCGCTGGAACCAGACGATCGGCAGCACCAGCACGATCAGCAGAAGGATCGCCACCGCCGACGAGACCGGCCAGTCGCGATTGGAGAAGAACTCGTTCCAAAGGGTGCGCCCGATCATCAGCGTGCGCGAGCCGCCGAGGAGATCGGGAATCACGAACTCGCCCACCGCCGGAATGAAGACCAGCATGATCCCGGCCAGGACGCCCGGCCGCGACAGCGGGAAGGTGATCGTCCAGAACGCCTTCACCGGCGGACAGCCGAGATCGTTGGCCGCCTCGATCAGGCGGTAGTCCATCCGCTCCAGCGAGGCGTAGATCGGCAGCACCATGAAGGGCAGGTAGGAATAGACGATGCCGATATAGACGGCGATATTGGTGTTCATGATGACCAGCGGATCGGAGATCACGCCGAGCCACATCAGGAACTGGTTCAGGAGCCCGTCGGTCTTCAGGATGCCGATCCAGGCATAGACGCGGATCAGGAAGCTCGTCCAGAACGGCAGGATGGTCAAAAGGATCAGCACCGGCCGCAGGCCGCCCGGCGCCCGCGCGATGCCATAGGCCAGCGGATAACCGATCAGCAGCGTGATCGCCGTGGCGATCCCGGCGATCTGCAGGCTCGACAGATAGGAATTGATGTAGAGCGGGTCCGACGTCAGCCAGACATAATTGTCGATCGTGAACTGCTGGAGATTGTCCCAGAAGGTCGACAGGTTCTCCAGCGAGAAGGACGGCACATAGGGCGGCTGCGCCAGCGCGATCTGCGACAGCGAAATCTTGAAGACGATCAGGAACGGCGCCAGGAAGAACACCAGCAGCCAGACGAAGGGAACGCCGACGACGAGGCTGCGATAGAGCCGCGCGCCGCGGCTGCGCAGCTTGTCCCGTGCAGGTTCCGGTGGCGCGTCGGCCGGGATCAGGGGTTCTACCGCCATGGCTAGCCGGCCAGGACGATGCCGGAATCCGGCGCGAAGGTCAGCCAGACCGCCTCGTCGTAGCCGATCTGCTCGGACGCCCCGCGCACCGAATTGAGCGTCGCGGCGCGCACGATGTCGCCGCTCTCCAGCCGGACGTTGAACAGGGTCATGTCGCCGAGATAGGCGATGTCCCAGATTTCGCCGTGGAGCGCGTTGATCGACACGTCCGCCGGCTTCTGCCGGGACAGCCGCATCTTCTCGGGGCGAATGGCGAAGAACGCCTCGCTCCCGGTGGCGAGATCGCCGGCGGTCTCCGCCTCGATGGTCACGCCGCTGGTGGTGGCGATCCGGGTGGTGCCGCCGGCACTGCTCTCGATCGTGCCGGCGAGGATGTTCACCGAGCCGATGAAATCCGCCACATAGCGGGTGGCCGGCGCCTCGTAGATGATCTCGGGAGTGGCGACCTGGACGATGCGCCCCTGGTCCATGACGGAAATCCGGTCGGCCATGGTCATGGCCTCTTCCTGGTCGTGGGTCACGATCAGGAAGGTCAGGCCCATTTCCTGCTGCAGATCCATCAGCTCGAACTGGGTCTCTTCGCGCAGCTTCTTGTCGAGCGCGCCCAGCGGCTCGTCGAGGAGCAGCACCTTCGGCCGTTTGGCCAGCGAGCGGGCGAGCGCCACGCGCTGCTGCTGGCCGCCGGACAATTGCTGCGGCTTGCGCGCGGCGAAACCGTCGAGCTTGACCAATTTCAGCATCTCGGCGACGCGGTCGTCGCGCTCCGACTTCGCCATCCCGTCCTGCTTCAGGCCGAAGGCGATGTTGCCGGCAACGTCCATATGGGGAAACAGCGCGTAGCTCTGGAACATCATGTTGACGGGCCTGCGATGCGGCGGGATGCCGATCAGGCTCTGGCCGTCGAGGCGCACGTCGCCCTCGCTCGGTTCCTCGAAGCCGCCGAGCATGCGCAACAGGGTGGACTTGCCGCAGCCGGACGGCCCCAGCAGCGCGTGGAACTCGCGCCGGTAGATGCCGAGCGACAGGTCGTCGACAGCCTTGAACTCGCCGAAGCGCTTGGTGACGCGATCGAACTCGATAACCGGCGACTGCGTCGCGTCGGCCCAGGGCGCGAAGCTGCGACGGATGTTGCCGAGGGATTTCTGCACCGTCGCCACCTCGTCCGTGAATCGACCCGTTGCACCGCCCGGTGATCATGGCGATGGCCCGCTCCCGGCCAGAGGCCGGAAGCGGGTGCGCTCATGTCGGGCGAAGCGCCTTACTGACCGGTCTGGACCGTCGTGAAGGCGCGGTTGATGAGCCGCTGCGTGCGGGCGTCGTAGGCTTCCTTGGTGTAGAGATTGGCGAGAACCTCGTCGCTCGGATACACCGCCGGATCGTTGATGATCGCGTCATCGACGAATTCCTGGCTGGCCTTGTTGCCATTGGCGTAGACGACGTAATTGGTCGCCTTGGCGATGACCTCGGGGCGCATCAGATAGTCGATGAAGGCGTGGGCGTTCTCCGGATGCGGCGCGTCGGCCGGGATCGCCAGCTGGTCGAACCACATGCGGGCGCCCTCCTTGGGAATCGAATAGGCGATCTCGACGCCCTGCCCGGCTTCGGCCGCGCGGTCGCGGGCCTGGAAGATGTCGCCCGAATAGCCGTAACCGACGCAGATGTCGCCATTGGCCAGCGCGTTGATGTATTCCGACGAGTGGAACTTGCGCACGAAGGGGCGCACCTTCAGCAGCATCTCCTTGGCCTGCTCGATCTCGCCCGGATCGGTCGAGTTCGGATCGAGGCCGAGATGGTTGAGCGCCGCCGGCATCACCTCGGTTGGTGCGTCGAGCATCATGATGCCGCAATCTGCCAGCTTCTTGGCATATTGCGGATCGAAGATCAGGTCCCAGGAATCGGTCGGCGGATTGTCGATCCGCTCCGCGACCATCTTCTTGTTGTAGCCGATCCCGGTGGTGCCCCACATGTAGTTGACCGAATAGTCGTTGGCGTCGCCATATTCGCCGACGCGGTCGCTGATCACGTCCCACATCTTGTCGAGATTGCTCAGCTTCGACTTGTCGAGCTTCTGGATCAGGCCGGCCTCGATCTGGCGGACCAGATATTCGGAGGACGGCACGACGACGTCGTAGCCGCTGCCGCCGGCAAACAGCTTGGTGTCGAGGATGTCGTTGGAATCATAGACGTCGTAGACGACCTTGATCCCGGTCTCCTCGGTGAAGTCCGCCAGGATGGAATCGTCGATATAGTCCGACCAGTTGTAGACATTGACGACCTTCTCTTCCTGAGCGGTCGCCGTTCCGGCGCCTATGGCGAGGGTTGCGGCAGCAGCCCCCAGCATCGCGATCAGTCGTGTCATTCGGTCAGGACCTCCATAAGATGTGTATCGGAAGCGGGCATCGTCCCCGCCGGGTGTCGGCGCCAAGTTAAGAACATCGGCGCGCCAATTCCTAGCCCTTGCGCGCCCTTCCGGCGTGTTGCCGGGCCGCTTCAGCTTTCCCGTGGGCGGATCATGAAGCGGGCGTCGCTGCCATAGTCCGCAAGGGCCCCGGCCGGCAGCGTGTCCGACGCATCGATGAAGCCGAAGCGGGCCCAGAAGGGCACCGTGCCATAGACCGAGACCAGCGCCGCCGACGGATAGGACGCGGCCTGTTCGAGCAGCAGTTCGACACCCGGCGCGGCCAGGCCCTGCCCGCGCATTTCGGGCGCCACCACCACGTCGTGGATGAAGAACCGGTCGGCGGGCGTCGGCAACGTGCCGAGCAGCGTGTTCAGCTTGGGTGGCGGGCCCTTCGTCCAGGGATGGGCGAGCGTGTAGCCGCAGACGATGCCGGCCGGGTCGGCGAGAACGAGGCAGCCTGCCGGACAGAGATTCAGGCGGTCGGTGAAGACCGCCTCCTCCTCCGGCAATCCGGGGTGGACCCGGTCGGCCAGCGCGATCGCGGCGCGCAGATCGGAGCGCGCCATGGGGCGCCACCGGGCCGTGTCGTTCCGCGCCGTCATCCGCATGCCGTCCCGTCCTACAGCCGACCGCCGGTCAGCGGTGCTTCGTGCCCTCGCCGTAGAACAGCTTTTCCCAAGCCTTGTGGGCCTTGTAGCCCTCGCGGATGAAGGGCGTGAAGACCGCCATGTTGAGGACCGCCTTGTTGGTCGTCTTGGCCGGCTGCTTCAGCGGCTTCTCAAAATCGACGAACAGCACCACCCGCACCTTGTCCGAGTGGTTCCAGGCCTCGTGCTCATAGGCGTCGTCGAAGATCAGCGCCTTGCCCTCTTCCCAGTGGCAGGTGCGGTCGGCGACCCGGATGCCGATCTTGTCCGGCTCGTCGGGGACCAGCAGGCCGAGATGGAAACGCAGGACGCCGTTATACGGACCGCGATGCGGCGGCAGGTGCTTGCCCGGCTCGAAGATCGAGAACATCGCCGATTTCATGCCGGGGATCTTCTGCAGGATGCGCCAGGTCTCGGGACACTGGCGGATCGCCTCCTCCGACTTGATGCCGTAGCCGCACAGGAAGAAGGTCTTCCAGTTCTGGTCCGACGAGATCGAGCGCACTTCCGACGAGATCTCGTGGAACGCCGGCAGTTCGCCCTTGCGCACCAGGACATTGTCGAGCTCGGCGCGGATCGCCTTCCACTCGGCCTCGACCTCGCGCGCCCATGGAAAGTCGTCGGTCTCGAAGACCGGCGGATTGCCGACGGCCGAATGCTTCAGATTGAGCTTCTCGGCGCCATCGACGAGCCGCTGCACCGAGCGTGCGACGAAGCCGTCGCGGGTCATCGTATCGTCCAGACCTTCGGTCTTCTGCTTCTGCTGGCTCACAGGCTTGTCTTTCGTTGTGTTCGCATTCCCGCCGGCCACCGCCGGGCGATGTCCGCCTTCGCCGCAGGTCCCCGCGCTCGCCCGCTAATTGTGACGGTACGCTGACACCTGCAAGGGCGCGTCGCGCTGCATCTGGCCCCTGTTCACTGGAAATCAAATGCCGACAGGCCGGTGACCATTTCGTCGAGACCCAGCGGGCGGGTCAGCGGCGGCTCGGCGCGGGCAAGGCACGCCTGCCGCTCGCACAGCCGGCAGGCCGGGCCGATGCCGACCGTGGCGGGCTTGGTTCCCAGATGCCGGCCATAGACCGTCTCGTCCTTGTAGCCAATGTCGCAGCCGATCAGGATGGCCGTCCGCCGCGGACGCTCGGCAAATCCGGCCTGCAGCCCTTCCAGCGTCCGAGCGACGAGCAGGAACTCGGCGCCGTCGGGCATTTCGGCGCTCTCGACCAGGATCTGCCCCGGCTGGGCGAAGGCCGCGTGGATCGGCAGCTTGGGACAGCCGCCGCCAAAGCGCTGCACCGGAAAGCCGCGGGCGCCGGCCCGCCGGAACCGGTTGCCGGCATTGTCCACCTCGAGCAGGAAGAACGGCACGCCCGGCGCGCCCTGGCGCTGCAGCATGGTCAGCCGGTTGGCGGCCTGCTCGAAGGACACCTGGAAGCGGCCGCGCAGGACGTCGATGTCGTAGGCCGAGCGCTCGGCGGCGGCCTGGAAGGCGGCATAGGGCATCATCAGCGCATGGGCGGCGTAGCGCAGCAGCTCGAACCGTGCCAGCCGGCGCGCCTCGTCGCTCGAAAAGGCGAAGGTCGCGGCCTCCGCCGAGATCACCTCACCGAAGGCCAGGAGGCAGGATTCCAGCGCCACCTCGCGCAGCCGGTCGGCCGGGGCGAGACGCTCGGACAGGAACAGCCGGCGCGAGTGCCGGTCGAAGCGGCGGCGCCAGTTCGGCATGGTCTGCACCGGCAGCACCCGCACGGAAATGTCGTGCTCCTTGCGCAGCCAGGTCTTCAGCGCTCCCATCAGGTCGTCGCCGGCGGTCAGTGTCTGGTGCAGGGCCTCCGCGGCACTTTCCAGCGCGGCGAAATAGTTCGGCCGGGTCTCGAACACCTCGCGGACCTCGTCGATCGGCAGCCGCGCGCCGGCCAGCCCGGTGCCGCGCCCCTCCCGCGCCAGGAGGTCGGACAGGTCGGAGAGCCGCCCATGCTGCTCGCGATAGGCGCGATAGAGCTTGATCACGCCGGCCGCCGCGTTCGGCGCGGCTTCGGCGATCTCCAAGAGTTCCTGCTCGCCGGGAAGTTCGCCGGCGAGCAGCGGGTCGGAGAAGACCCCGCGCAATTCGGCGACGGAGCCCTGCTGCTCGCCCCGCAGATCGCCGATATCGACCTCGTAGGTCTGCGACAGCTTGAGGATGAGCTGCACTGTCAGCGGGCGCTGGTTGCGTTCGATGAGGTTCAGATAGGACGGCGAGATGCCGAGTTCCTCGGCCATCGCGGTCTGGGTCAGGCCGAGACCGTTGCGGATGCGGCGGATGCGCGGTCCGGCGAAGATCTTGTTCTCGGCCATCAGGCGCCTCCCGGGAAGAAAGAGCGCGCCGGATCGTCAGGGGCCAAGGAATCGTCAGGGGTAAGGGAGTGGAAGGGGTGCGGCCGGGTGCACCGGCCACCGGGTGCGGAACGGCCGTTCAGGCGCCCAGATGCGTGCCGCCGCCCTGCATGCGACGCAGGCAGGCAGGGCCCGGTCCGCGCATGTAGTGACGCTCGGGATGGTAGGCCGCCAAAGCGTTGCTCAGGCCCAGAAGACGCAAAACCACACGCACCGCACTCATCGTCCGCTCCAAATCTCGACCGGTCGTCCGCCGACAATTGGCAGCATGACCGGGAAAGGTTTCGATTGATGGAATCCAAGGCGATATTGTGTTGGTGGATCATGTCTTTCACGAAAATCCATACCCCTGTGACGCCACAGCAACGGCCTTGAGCGCCCCGCGCCGACGGCCGCGGGCGACCGCAATGCGCCATCCCGGCCTATGACAATTTTTACATCGTGACAATCGCAGCCTGTGAAGGTCCTGACAAGACGACCCGAATAAGCCTGCGATCCGACCGCCGGGCGCTTCTCAGCACATACTGGCGATGTCATGTCTCTCCCCAGGCGCTGCCAGTGGCTTGTCACAGTCGCATCGGCAGCCGGAATTCAGGAGAGGATCGACCGCCATGACCGATTTTTACAATCTCGTCCCGTCTGCCCCCGAAGGCCGCTTCGACAATGTCGAGCGCAACTACACGCCCGAGGACGTCCAGCGCCTGCGCGGTTCGGTCCAGATCCGCTACACGCTTGCCGAGAACGGCGCCAACCGGCTCTGGGAGCTGATCCACTCGGAAGACTTCGTCAATTCGCTCGGCGCGATGACCGGCAACCAGGCCATGCAGCAGGTCCGCGCCGGCCTGAAGGCGATCTACCTCTCCGGCTGGCAGGTCGCCGCCGATTCCAACACCGCCTCGTCGATGTATCCGGACCAGTCGCTCTACCCGGCCAATGCCGCGCCCGAGCTCTGCCGCCGCATCAACCGCACCCTGCAGCGTGCCGACCAGATCGAGCATGCCGAAGGCGCGAAGTCCGTCGACACCTGGTTCGCCCCGATTGTCGCCGACGCCGAGGCCGGCTTCGGCGGCCCGCTCAACGCCTTCGAGATCATGAAGGCCTTCATCGAGGCCGGCGCGGCGGGCGTGCATTTCGAGGACCAGCTCGCTTCCGAGAAGAAGTGCGGCCATCTCGGCGGCAAGGTGCTGATCCCCACCCAGGCGCATATCCGCAACCTGACCGCGGCGCGGCTGGCGGCCGACGTGATGGGCGTGCCCTCGCTGGTGATCTGCCGCACCGACGCCGAGGCGGCCAAGCTGATCACCTCGGACATCGACGAGCGCGACCAGCCCTATGTCGATTATGACGGCGGCCGCACGCCGGAAGGCTTCTACCGGGTCAAGAACGGCCTCGAGCCCTGCATCGCCCGGGCGATCGCCTGCGCGCCCTATTCGGACCTGATCTGGTGCGAGACCTCCAAGCCCGACCTCGAACAGGCCCGGCGCTTCGCCGAGGCGGTGAGGAAGGAGCATCCGAACCAGCTCCTGGCCTACAATTGTTCGCCGTCCTTCAACTGGAAGAAGAACCTCGACGACGCGACCATCGCCAAGTTCCAGCGCGAGCTGGGAGCCATGGGCTACAAGTTCCAGTTCATCACCCTGGCCGGCTTCCATCAGCTGAACCACGGCATGTTCGAACTGGCCCGCGGCTACAAGGACCGGCAGATGGCCGCCTATTCGGAGCTGCAGGAAGCCGAGTTCGCCTCCGAGGCCGACGGCTATACGGCGACGAAGCACCAGCGCGAGGTCGGCACCGGCTATTTCGACGCCGTCTCCATGGCCATCACCGGCGGCCAGTCCTCGACGACCGCCATGGGCGAATCCACCGAGAGCGCGCAGTTCAAGAAGGACCAGCATCTCAGCGTGGCAGCCGAGTAGCCCCCTCGCGCAAGTCGGTTGGCCAACCTCCGGCCACTTGCGCAAACGGAGCGGGACACGCGCGGGAGTTTCTCTTCCCGCTTCCGCGGCCCCCAGTCTCCCGCTCCCCCGGAACGCTCCCCCGAGCGGCGTTCCGGGACCCCACGACACCGACATGACGACCAACCAAGGAGACAGACGATGAGTGCAGTCGCTATCGACGAAAGCCGCCCCCGCACCCGCGTCAAGGAGCGGGCGGAGGAGCAGTCCTCTTCCATGGACGAGGCCCAGCAGGCCGCGATCCGCATGCTGGCCAATGACCTTCACCGGCTGAACCAGTCCGTGATGAAGGCGGTCGAGGCCGGCGTCTCTGTCGAACTCGTGCGCTCCGCCCGCCACCATTCCGGCAACGGCAATTGGGGCGACCTGCTGATCCCGGTCGTGGTCAAGACCGGGGGCTGAGTACCCGGCGGACGCCCGCCGAACGGTGTCGGCCGAGATCACGCAAGCGACGCCCGTTCCCTGCACAGCCGGGGAGCGGGCGCTTTGCGTCGGGGATGCGGGGCTGATCATCGCCAAGACGGCGCATCCCGGCGCGGGCCCCGCCTTCCCTCACCCCCGTCCGGCACGCTACACTCCGGCCCAATCCGCCCGAGAGGCGCTTCCCCGCAGGATGGCATGACCAGCACGAAACCTCCGAAATCGCCGCGTCCGAGCGGACCCGCACGGATCGATTACGGCCGCAAGACCGGCCGCGTCGGCGGCAACGAGGCCAGCGCCGTCAAGGGCGCGCCGAACGCCAAGCGCGATCCCGCGCCGGTCAAGGTGCCGGCGAATGACGGCGCCCATCTGGAATCCAAGCGCGGCGTCGCCTCCATGCACGAGGCCTCGGGCTGGCTCGCCGCACGCGGCATCGACGATCTGGAATGCATCACCCCGGATCTGGCGGGCGTCGCCCGCGGCAAGATGATGCCGGCCAAGAAGTTCACCGCCAACACCTCGCTGGCGCTGCCGTCGGCGCTGTTCATGCACACGATCTCCGGCGAATATCCCGAGGAAAGCGGCGAGTTCCGCTATTCGCCCGGCGACGGCGACCTCAAGCTCGTGCCCGACCTCTCCACCCTGTGCCGGGTGCCCTGGGAGAGCGACCCGACCGCCCAGGTGATCTGCGATCTCGTCGACCAGAACGGCGTCGCCGTCGGCTACACGCCGCGCAACGTTCTGAAGCGGGTGATGGCGCTTTATGACGCCAAAGGCTGGAAGCCGGTCGTCGCACCGGAGATCGAATTCTACCTCGTCTCCAAGAATGTCGACCCGGACTACCCGCTGGTGCCGCCGATCGGCCGCTCCGGCCGGCAGATCCAGTCGGGCCAGTCCTATTCCATCGGCGGCGTCAACGAATTCGACGAGCTGATCGACGACATCTACGACTATTCCGACGCGCAGGGGCTGGAGATCGACACGCTGATCCACGAGGAGGGCGCCGCCCAGCTCGAGATCAATCTGCGCCATGGCGACCCGCTGGAGCTCGCCGACCAGGTCTTCATGTTCAAGCGCACCATCCGCGAGGCGGCGCTCGGCCAGGACATCTACGCCACCTTCATGGCCAAGCCCATTCAGGGCCAGCCGGGCTCGGCCATGCACATCCACCAGTCGGTGATCGACAAGGAAACCGGCCGCAACGTCTTCTCCAACGAGGACGGCTCGGCCTCCGACCTGTTCTTCGCCTTTCTCGGCGGCATGCAGCGCTACGTGCCGGCGGCGCTGATCATGATGGCGCCCTATGTGAACTCCTATCGCCGCCTGACCTACGGCATGGCCGCGCCGACCAACACCGCCTGGGGCTACGACAACCGCACCACCGCCTTCCGGGTGCCGACCTCGGACGCTGCCGGCCGCCGCGTCGAGAACCGCCTGCCTTCCTCCGATACCAATCCCTATCTCGCCATCGCGGCCTCGCTCGCCTGCGGCTATCTGGGCATGGTCAACAACCTCACGCCCGAGGGCCCGACCGACCGGACCGTTAATGAGGACGGCGTCATCTCGCTGCCCCGCGGGCTCCTGGAAGCCCTGGCGATCTTCGAGGCCGAGAAGGATTTCGACACTGTCTTCAGCCCGGAATTCGTCGGCACCTATGCCGGCATCAAGCGCGGCGAGCACGAGACCTTCATGCAGGTGATCAGTCCCTGGGAACGCGAGTTCCTGCTCCTGCAGGTCTGAGCCTTGCCCGCCTATCAGTCTCCCATCGCCCCCGGCCGCTCCTGGTACGAGGACAGCATCGATCGGCCGAGCTATCCGGCTCTGGACGGCAGCCGCAAGGCAGACGTGCTGGTCGTCGGCGGCGGCTTCACCGGCCTGTCGGCGGCGCTGCATCTCGCCCGCACCGGCGTCGACGTGGCGGTGCTGGAAGCGCATCGCTTCGGCGATGGCGCCTCGGGGCGCAATGGCGGACAGATGGGCACCGGCCAGCGGCTCTGGCCGATGGAGATCGAGGCGGCCTACGGCTTCGAGCGATCCAAGGCCCTGTTCGATCTCGCCGAGGAAGCCAAGGCCCATCTGACCGAGTTCATCACCGCCAACGGCATCGACGCCGACTACCGCGAAGGCCAGCTTTCGGTCGTCCACAAGCGCCGCTACCTGAAGGATTACCGCGCCCAGGTCGAGGAGCTGACGACCCGCTACGCCTATCCCCATGTCAGCTTCATGGACGCCGACGAGACCGCCGACCGGCTCGGCTCGCGCCGCTATCTCGGCGGCATTCGCGACACCGGCACCGGCCATATCAACCCGATGAAGCTGGTCGTCGGCAGCGCCCGGGTCGCGGCCGAGGCCGGGGCGCAGCTCTTCGAGAACAGCCATGTCGAGCGGCTCGACCGGCGTGATGGCCGGATCGTCGCCGTCACCGCCCATGGCGAGGTCAGCGCCGAGCGCGTGCTGATCGCCACCAATGCCTATGGCGGGGGCCTCGATCCGCAGGTCGACGCCCATGTCATGCCGATCGGCTCCTTCATCGGCGCGACCGAGCCGCTGGCCGATCCCGACGCGGTGCTGCCCGGCGGCGAATCCTGCGACGATTCCCGCTTCGTCGTGCGCTATTTCCGCAAGAGCCGCGACGGCCGCCTGCTCTTCGGCGGCCGCGAGGCCTACACCTCCGCCACCGGCGACATCGGCCGGCACATCCGCAAGCAGATCGCCGAGGTCTATCCGCATCTGGCCGATGTGCGCCTCAGCCATGCCTGGGGCGGCTCTGTGGGCATCACCATGGAGCGCCTGCCCTATGTGCGCAGCCTGGCACCGGGGATCACCACCATCGGCGGGTTTTCCGGACATGGCGTCATGCTCGCGAACTTCGCCGGCCGCCTCTATGCCGAGCGCGTCAACGGCAATCGCGACCGCCTCGCCGACTTCGAGGCGCTGCGCATTCCCGCCTTTCCGGGGGGGCGGCGACTGCGCGCACCACTGCTTTTCCTTGCAATGACCTGGTTTTCCCTGCGCGACCGCTTCTAAAACCCGGCCCGCGCGACATATTCGGATCGTGCGCGGCAGGACCCATCGCCCGCAACCGGCAGGCAGGCAGCCCAACCGACGCACCATGACGGCCCCAGGAGCAGACGACACGATGCCAGATCTCGACATTCTCAAGGGCCGCACGGGGCTGATCGTCGAGGACAACATGATCATCGCGCTCGATGCCGAGCAACTGCTGCTCGACAACGGCATGGCGCGGATCCTGACCGCCGCGAATGTCGCAGAGGCCCTGCGTCTGATCGAGGCTGAAACGATCGATGTCGCGCTGCTCGACGTCAATCTCGGCTCGGAAACCAGTTTTGCGCTGATCGCGCCGCTGAATGCGCGGAGCGTGCCCTACATCTTCGTCACCGGCTACGGCGAGAATCTCGATCTGCCGCCGGAGGCCGGCGCCAGCGAAGCGATCAACAAGCCCTATGACGACGTCCGCATGCTGGAGGCGGTCACACGGGCCTTTGCCAGGCGCGAGGCCGCGGCCTGAGCGCCCGGCGCGAATGATTTTCGCCGGCCCGCCGCGGCTATGGAATAATTCAATCGATTAGATTACACAGCGGACGGAACGGCTTCCCCCGCTCATTGTCTTGCAGAGGGACGATACATGTCCAGCCAGATCATTCCCGTCGACCCGTTCGACTATGTCGTCTTCGGCGGCAATGGCGACCTTGCCGAACGCAAGCTGCTGCCGGCGCTCTATCATCGCGATCATGACGGGCAGATGCCGCAGGATTCGCGGATCATCGGCGCCTCGCGCACCCATATCTCCGACGAGGAATACCGGGCCTTTGCCCGCGAGGCGATCGCCAAGCACGTCAAGCCCGAGGACACTCACACGACGTCCGTCGAGCGTTTCGTCTCGCGCCTGCACTACCGCCAGGTGGATGCCCGCGCCGACGAGGGCTGGGACGAGCTGAAGGCTCTTCTGGAAGGCGCCGAGGATGGCAACGGCACGCGCGTGCGCGCCTTCTACCTGGCGGTCGGCCCGGCGCTGTTCGCCGATCTCGCCTGCCGTATCGGCGAGAAGGGTCTGGTCCACGCCAACACGCGGCTGGTCGTCGAGAAGCCCGTCGGCCGCGATTTGGAATCGGCCCGTGAACTGAACGACATCATCGGCCGCTACTTCACCGAGGATCAGGTCTTCCGTATCGACCATTATCTCGGCAAGGAGACGGTGCAGAACCTGATGGCGCTGCGCTTCGCCAATGCGCTGTACGAGCCGATCTGGAACTCCGCCCATATCGACCACGTCCAGATCACCGTGGCGGAATCGGTCGGGCTGGAAGGCCGCGCCGGCTATTACGACAAGGCCGGCGCGCTGCGCGACATGGTGCAGAACCACATCCTGCAGCTGATGTGCCTGGTCGCCCTCGAGCCGCCCCCGACGCTGGACGCCGACGCCCTGCGCGACGAAAAGCTGAAGGTGCTGCGCGCCCTCACCCCGATCGATGCCTCGAATGTCGAAAGCCGCACCGTGCGCGGCCAGTATAAGGCCGGCGCCTCCGATGGCGCCGCCGTGCGCAGCTATCTCGACGATCTCGGCGAGGCCCAGAGCGACACCGAGACCTTCGTCGCCATCAAGGCCGAGATCGGCAACTGGCGCTGGGCCGGCGTGCCCTTCTACCTGCGGACCGGCAAGCGCCTGTCCGAGCGCATGTCGGAGATCGTCGTCACCTTCCGGCCGATCCCGCATTCGATCTTCGCCGGCCTCTCGGGCAGCATCCAGCAGAACCAGCTGGTCATGCGGCTGCAGCCCAATGAGGGCGTCAAGCAATGGGTGATGATCAAGGACCCCGGTCCCGGCGGCATGCGCCTGCGCCACGTCCCGCTGGACATGAGCTTTGCCGAATCCTTCCGGGTGCGGAACCCGGACGCCTATGAGCGGCTGCTGATGGACGTCATCCGCGGCAACCAGACCCTGTTCATGCGCCGCGACGAGGTCGAGGCGGCCTGGAACTGGATCGACCCGATCCCGCAGGCCTGGGCCGAGAAATCCATGAAGCCGCAGGGCTACACGGCCGGTACCTGGGGCCCCTCCTCCGGCGTGGCGCTGATCGAGCGCGACGGCCGCACCTGGCACGAACCCGACTGAGGCGATCCGGAATGAGCACAGCCCCCGTCCTGCACCGCTACCGCGATGGCGACGCTTTGGCCGAGGCCCTCGCGGTCGGCGTGGCCGCCGTCCTCGCCGGCGCCATCGCTACCCGCGGCACGGCGACCCTGGCGGTCTCCGGGGGCTCGACG
This sequence comes from Aurantimonas sp. NFXS3, assembly GCF_049132005.1. Classification (NCBI taxonomy): domain Bacteria; kingdom Pseudomonadati; phylum Pseudomonadota; class Alphaproteobacteria; order Hyphomicrobiales; family Aurantimonadaceae; genus Aurantimonas; species Aurantimonas sp. NFXS3. Next base: position 35,067 of record NZ_JAGDDZ010000001.1, on the reverse strand, counting down.
CCGAAGCGCTTCTTCGAGCGTCTGTCGCAGGCCGAGATCGACTGGCCGAATGTCAACGTGCTCCTGGTGGACGAACGCTGGGTGCCGGCAACGAGCGATCGCTCGAACGCCGCGCTGGTCGCCGACAAGCTCTTGAAGAACCTCGCCGCGGCGGCGCATTTCATTCCCTTCTATCTCGACGCCGAAACGCCGGAGGACGCGCGCGAGGATCTCGCCGAGCGCTTCCGGCGGCTGGCCCGCCCGCTCGACGCCGCCGTGCTCGGCATGGGCACGGACGGCCATACCGCCTCCTTCTTTCCGGGCGGCGACAATCTCGATGCCGCCATCGACCCGCAGACCACCGAGCCGGTCGTCGCCATGCGTGCGCCCGGGGCCGGCGAGCCCCGCGTCACCCTGACCCTGCCGATGCTGGTGGAAGCGCGGCTCCTGGCGATCCACATCGAGGGCGAGGAGAAGCTCGCCGTCTACGAAAAGGCATTGGCCGGCGGCCCCGTCGAGGAGCTGCCGATACGCGCGGTCCTCGAAGCACCGCGCAAGGACCCGGCCAACGTCTTCTGGTGTCCCTGACGCCCCTTTCACCGTCCAGGAGGTCAATCCCATGACCGTCGATCCGCGCATTGCAGAGATCACCGACCGCATCCGAGAGCGTTCCGCGCCGACGCGCGAACCCTATGTGGCGCGCATCATGGCCAAGGGCGCCGAGGGACCGAAGCGCTCGACCCTGACCTGCGGCAACCTCGCCCATGGCTTCGCCGCCTGCGGCCCGCTGGACAAGTCCCGGCTGTCGGGCGACCAGACGCCCAATCTCGGCATCATCACCGCCTATAACGACATGCTCTCGGCCCATCAGCCCTTCGAGCGCTATCCCGAACTGATCCGCGAGGCGGCCCGCGCCATGGGCGGCACCGCGCAGGTGGCGTCCGGCGTTCCGGCCATGTGCGACGGCGTCACGCAAGGCCAGGCCGGCATGGAGCTGTCGCTGTTCTCGCGCGACGTGATCGCCATGGCGACCGCCGTCGGCCTCTCCCACGACATGTTCGACGCCGCAGTCTATCTGGGCGTCTGCGACAAGATCGTGCCGGGCCTGACCATCGCTGCTTTGACCTTCGGCCATCTGCCGGCGATCTTCGTGCCGGCCGGGCCGATGACCTCGGGCCTGCCCAATGACGAGAAGAGCCGCATCCGCCAGCTCTACGCCGAAGGCAAGGTCGGGCGCGAGGAACTGCTCGCCGCCGAATCCCAGTCCTATCACGGCCCCGGCACCTGCACCTTCTACGGCACCGCCAATTCCAACCAGATGCTGATGGAGATCATGGGCCTGCACACGCCGGGCTCGTCCTTCGTCAATCCGAACACGCCGCTGCGCGATGCGCTGACGCGGGAAGCGGCTAGGCGCGCCCTGTCGATCACCGCGCTGGGCAACGAATACACGCCGGCCGGTCTGGTGGTGGACGAGCGCGCCGTGGTCAACGGCGTCGTCGGGCTGCACGCCACGGGCGGCTCGACCAACCACACCATGCATCTGGTCGCGATGGCCGCGGCCGCCGGCATCAGGCTGACCTGGCAGGACATTTCCGACCTGTCGGACATCACGCCGCTGCTGGCCCGCGTCTATCCGAACGGCCTCGCCGACGTGAACCATTTCCAGGCGGCCGGCGGCATGGGCTTCCTGATCCGCGAACTGCTCGATTGCGGCCTCCTGCACGAGGATGTGCGGACCGCATGGGGCCATGGCCTGCGCGCCTATACGGTCGAGGCGCGGCTGGCGCCGGACGGCGAGACCGTGCTGCGCGAAGCCGCCCCCGCCCACAGCGGCGATCCCAAGGTGCTGACCACCGCCGACCAGCCCTTCTCGTCCAATGGCGGCTTGCGCATGCTCAAGGGCAATCTCGGCAAGGCCGTCATCAAGGTTTCCGCCGTCCGGCCCGAACGCCGCATCGTCGAGGCGCCGGCGAAGATCTTCCACGACCAGAACGACATGAAGGCCGCCTTCGATTCCGGCGAGCTCAACCGCGACTTCGTCGCCGTGGTCCGCTTCCAGGGCCCCAAATCCAACGGCATGCCGGAACTGCACAAGCTGACGCCGCTGCTCGGCGTCCTCCTCGACCGCGGCCACAAGGTGGCGCTGGTCACCGATGGGCGGATGTCGGGGGCCAGCGGCAAGGTGCCGGCGGCGATCCACGTCACGCCGGAAGCCAAGGCAGGCGGGATGATCGCCAGGCTGGTCGATGGCGACATGGTGCGCCTCGATGCCGATGGCGGCACGCTGGAAATCCTCGTGGACGCCGACGAACTGGCAGCGCGGCCCCTCGCCGACCCCGATCTCAGCGGCAACGAATTCGGCATGGGCCGGGAATTGTTCGCCACCTTCCGGGCGGCAGTGGGCACGGCCGACGCAGGCGCCAGCGTCTTTTGACGGCTTCCGCAGCGCGCGTTCGCATGATAGCGCACTAAATGGTCTGCCCGAGGAGGCGGAACCATGGATTCCTGTTGATGAATTTCGCCAAGAGCATGCTGGCCATCTCCCTGCGACAGCTCGGTATCGTCCACGACATCCTGATCGCCGCGGTATCGATGACCATCGCCATGTCGATCGCCTGGGGATGGCAGCCGCTGTTCAGCGTCTGGCAGATCTGGCTTCTGATCGGTGCCTATACGGCACTGAGCGCGGTCTGCTTTCCGTTCTTCTCGCTCAACAGCGGCGCCTGGCGCTACGCCTCGCTGCTCGACGTGCTGTCGATCGTCAAGGCGGTCACCTTCATCAACCTCGCCTTCCTGCTGCTGCATTTCCTGCTGTTTCGCGGCGCCTTCCTGCCCCGCTCCACGATCGTGATCTCCTGGTTCATCATGATCGTCGGCCTGGGCGGCCCCCGCCTCGCCTACCGGCTGATGAAGGAGCGCCGCCTCGACCGCCGCAGCCTCGCCGCCTCGGCCATCGCCGGCACCAAGCGCGACCTCCTGCTCTACGGCTTCAACGACAATGCCGACCTGTTCATCCGCAACAGCCGCCGCAACCGCCGGCAGGACGCCATCGTCGGCATCATCGACGAGAAGTCCAAGAACCGGCGCCGGCAATTGCATGGCATCCGCGTGCTCGGCACGCTGGCGGAACTGGAACAGACCATCGCCTGGGCCGAGAAGCGGGGCACGCCGGTCGGCGAACTGGTGGTCACCGAGGTCGACATTCCGGCCGCGCGGCTGTCGCGCATCGTCGCCACCTGCGCGCCGCTTGGCGTGACAGTCAAGCGGCTGCCCGACATCAGCCAGACGGGCATCGTCGACGAGAACCGGCCGATCGAGCCGCTTCCGATCGCGCTGGAAGATCTTCTGGGGCGCCAGGAGGTGGATCTCGACATCGCCGAGGTCGAGCGGCTGATCAAGGACCGGCTGGTCATCGTCACCGGCGCCGGCGGGTCGATCGGTTCCGAACTCGTGCGCCAGATCGCGCGCTTCGCGCCGCGCCGTCTCGTCCTCGTCGACAATTCCGAATTCAATCTCTGGTCGGTCACCCGGCAGATTTCCGATGAATTCCCCGGCGTCCCGATCCTGCCGCGGATCGTCGACGTGCGCCACGGCAACCGCATCCGGGCGCTGTTCGCCGAAGTCGGGCCCGACGTCGTCTTCCACGCCGCCGCCCTCAAGCACGTGCCCATCGTCGAGGACAATCCGGTCGAGGGGATCGACACCAACCTCCTGGGCACCCGCAACGTCGCTGATGCCACCCTTGCCGCCGGCGCCTCGGCCTTCGTGATGATCTCGACCGACAAGGCGGTGAACCCGTCCAACGTCATGGGCGCGACCAAGCGGGCCGCCGAAGCCTATTGCCAGGCACTGGATCTCGATCAGGACGCGACCCGCTTCATCACGGTGCGCTTCGGCAACGTCCTCGGCTCAACCGGCTCGGTGATCCCGCTGTTCCGCTCGCAGCTGGAAAAGGGCGGGCCGCTGACGGTCACCCACCCGCACATCACCCGCTTCTTCATGACCATTCCCGAGGCGTCGCGGCTGATCCTGCACGCGGCGGGCCACGGCATGACCGACACCCGCGCCAAGGGCCAGATCTTCGTGCTCGACATGGGCAAGCCGATCCGCGTCGCCGAACTCGCCGAGCGGGTGATCCAGCTGGCCGGGCTGAAGCCGCATATCGACATCGACATCCGCTTCGTCGGCTTGCGCAAGGGCGAGAAGCTCTACGAGGAACTGTTCGGCGAGGGCGAGACGCGCGAGGAGACCGGCCGCGCCGGCCTGCTCATCGCCGGCTCTCGCGTCAGCGACGTGAAGCTCCTGTCGCGCAGCTTCGCCAATATCGAGGGTGCGGTCGCAGCCGGCGATGCCGAGCGCGCGCTGGAGATCCTCAGGCGCATCGTGCCGGAATACCAGCCGGCCATCATCGACGACGATACAGGCGCCGACCCGGCGCGTCTGGCACAGCCGACACCGCCGGCACCGGCCTGATCCTCATCGCAACACCATCGCGGGACGCTGGCTGAACGGCCTGCGCTGGCGACAGCACGCGCTCGCCCCCCACGTCGTCGATCCGCCGCGGACCGCGCGCCGGGACTACAGCGCCTGACGGCGGCCGCGAATGTCGGCGATGTGCTTCTTCACCGCGGCGATGTCGTTCTGCAGCCGCACGACTTCCTCGTCGTCGCCCGCCTGCGGCATCTCGCTGTCGGCGGGATCGGGAAGATCGCCGCCCAGCGCACGAATGCGCTCGCGCAGCGTCCGGCGCCGCGCGGCCGGCGGCAGGGCCTCGTCTTCGCCCGCACTGTCCGCTTCCGACGCGTTTTGCGTCGGAGCCGCGGCATCCTCTGCGTCATTCGCCGGGACCGGCCGATCCTCCGACGCATCGGTCCCGACCGGTGCCGGGTCGGCCTCGTCGGACACGGGCTCTTCGGCAACCGGCATCGCCTCGGCCATGCGCCGTTGATCTTGCGCGCTCGCATGGACCGATGGACGGAAGTCGTCGTCCGCAGTCTCTGTGCCGGCGGTCATGGCGCCCTCCCCGGGGGCCAGAACGATGGCCGTGGAATAGCCGCCGCCATTGCCGAAATGACCGGTCGCGGCCGAGCCGTAGGACGTGCTGAAGCCCGTTGGGCGTGGCCGTGCGGCCATCTCCGCCCGCATCCGCATGGCGTTGCGATACTGCTCGGAGATCGCACCGACACCGGCCAGGAACACGCCGACCAGGAAGCCCAGCATGCCGCCGGCCCCGACCACCAGGCGCCGCGACAGGCTGGAGGGCCGCAGCGGCGGGGTGGCTTCCGAGATCACCCGGACATTGGCCGTGTTGATGCCCTGCTGTTCACCGGTTTCCCGGGCGCGCAGCAGGTAGGATTCATAGACTGCCCGCGACGCCTCGACCTCGCGCTGCAATTCGCGTAGCCGAACGAAGGAGCCGCTCGTCGCCACCTGATCGGACTTCAGCTCGTCGAGCTGCCGGGTGAGATCGCTATTGGTGCGCTCGGCGCGGGCAAGATCGGTCTGCGCCCCGGCAACGATCCGGGCGAGCTCGGAGCGGATGGCGTCGCGCGCCGAGGCCAGCGACTGGCGGCTGGCGATGAGCTGCGGATGCCGGGGGCCGAGAGTGGCCGCCAGCGATGCGGTCTTCTGGGCGAGGTCCGAATAGGTGGCGCGCAGACGCGTCAACGCATCCGAGGTCAGCTCTTCGGGAAACGCGCCTTCGACCACGTCGTCGACACTGGCCCTGGACATCTGCTCGGCCTTGACCCTGAGGGCGGTCACATTGGCCCGGCCGCGCGACAGTTCGTCGTTGATCCGCAGGATGTAGCTGTCGTCGACGAGCTGCCCGCCGACGCCGACGAGCTCGTTCTCGGACTTGTAGTCCTCTACCGCCCGTTCGGCGGCCGAGACCTTCTCGCGCAGTTCGGCCAGGCGCGAGGAAAGCGCGTTGGTCGCCCGCCCCGCCGTATCCGACTGGACCTCGGCCAGATGGTCGATGAAGGTATTGGCGACCAGACGCGACAGCCGGGCGGATTTCTCGGGGTTTTCGGTCGTCACCGAGATGTTGAGGATGAAGCTCTTGGCATCGCGCGAGACGCCGGTGACCTCGCGCAGATTCTCCATCGTCTGCAGGAAGCGTTCGTTGGTCGATGCGGTGGTGGGGGTGGTGAGGCCGAGGCTTTCCAGCGACGGCAGCAGCGATTCGCCCTGGCCGTTGAACTCGGGATCCGACGTCAGGTCGGCGCTCTCGACGATCTTGGCCATCATGTCGTTGGAATTGATCACCGCGATCTGGCTCTCGATCAGGGCGAGCGTCGCCTCCGTCGGCAGGCCGTTCGGCGTGACCTCGTTCTGCACCACCTTGATGTCGCGGGGATCGGCGAAGATCTGCGAATAGGCGGTGTATTTCTTCGGCATCGACAGCGCGAAGGCGACGCCGAGCAACAGCCCGAAGATGGTCGTCAGGATGATCAGCCGCCGCGCCGACCAGACCGACTGGAAGACATGCACCGGGTCGATCAGCGAGCCGTTGGAATCCTGCATCTGCGGTCCTGACGGGCGCGCGGCATACGGTGCGTTCGGGTTCGTCTCGGATGAGAACATAGCCATATCGATCCGCAGAATAGCCGTCCGGATCAAGTGCCGGAGCTTGCCGACCGACTCTGGGCAATCATGGCTAATGAACGGTTAAGACGCACGTCCCTAGCGGAACTTTCCGTCGGTCAGCCGGCCCGCAGGCGCGATTTCAGCAGTTCCATCCATGGTTTCGGGCGCAGGTCGCGGTCGAGCGGAAGCGGCCGGTCGGGATGGCCGTCCGGCCGCGGCAGCACATCCGGCACCCAGCTGTAGCGGTCGGTGATGCCCCAAACCGTCACCGCCTGGGGCGGCTTCCAGGCGAAGATCGCGTCGAGAAGGTCGGAGACCAGCCCATAGGCGGTCTCGTCCTGCGCCGCGTTGCTCGGCGGGGTTTCCCAGTCGATGATATCCAGCTCGGTGACCATCAGCCCGACGCCGAGCCGGTCAAGCTCCTTGTGGAAGCGTTCGAGCCCCTCCTTGTCGATCTGACGGCCCGCATACAGATGCCCCTGCATGCCGACGCTGTGGACCGGCACATTGCCGTCCTGCAGCTGGCGCACGATGCCGAGCATGATTTCCCGACGGGCGTCGAAGCGCGGGCCGACGAATTCCAGATCGTAGTCGTTGATCACCAGCCGCGCCTGCGGATCGGCCCGGGCCGAGGCCGCAAAGGCGATGGGGATATGCTTGGGCCCCAGCTTGTCCAGCCAGACGGTCTGGCGCAGCGGGCCTTCGGTCGCCGGATCGTTGGCGATGACCTCGTTGACGACATCCCATCCGGTCAGCCGGCCCTTGTAGCGGTCGCCGATCCGTTCGATGTGGTCGACCAGCGCGGCCTCCGCCGCGGCCGGCGTGTCGAGCCGCTCCACCCAGTCCGGGGTCGCGCCCCACCAGACATGGCAGGTGCCCCGGCTGAGCCGGGTGTTCTGAAGGGCGAAATCGACCACCCGGTCGGCGGGCTCGAAATTCCACTGGTCGGGCGCGGGATGGACGAGGCTGAACTTCAGCCCGTTCATCGGCATGATCAGGTCGCAATGATCGAGAAACGCCTGCTTGTAGCCGGGGTCGACCTCCATGAACTCGGCCTGGATGGCGCCGCCCAGCGGCACGCCGCCGGCCGCTCGCGCACCCGTTCCGGCGGCCGATGCCGCACCCGGCGCCAAGGCCAGCGCGGCCCCGGCACCCAGAAGGGAACGGCGCGTTAAACTTCCCGCGCTAGTCGGGGACGAGCCGCCGGGCGCCGCCGCTTCCGGCTGGTGCACGCTTCGCAGCTTGGAACGTGCATCGCGCCCGCGGTGGTGTATCGTCATCTGCCTATCGCTCTCCCGAAGGTTGGAGCATGCCACGCACAGCAGTCTGGATCGAAAGCTTTAAGGGCAACCTAAGCGTGATCCGCGATTACGCCTGGTTGCTCAGCGGATCCGCCGGCCGGCTGGTCCTGTCGCTCGCCTATTTCGTCAGCATCGCCAATGGCCTGTCCGTCGGCGATTTCGGCCTGTTCGCCACCGCGTCGGCCACCGGCATCGTCCTGTCGCGCATCGGCGGCTTCGGCTTCGTCTCGCCGCTCTACCGGGTGGCGACGGTGCGCCAGCGTCTGGTCGGCACCTACACGGCCGGCCTCATCGTCGCCTTCCTCCTGTCGCTACCCGTCGTCGCCATTGCCGCCGCCGGCTTCTATGCCGCCTTCTTCGACGGCGAGATGGGCATTGCCGCCTTCGTCGCCGTGGTCACCGCGGAAATCCTCTTCTGGCGGGCGCTGGAAGTGGTGGTCATCGTCAATAACGGCCTCGGCCGCTTCGGACGGGGCGCCAGCATCGTCATCGCCGGTTCGGCGATCCGTGCCGCCGCCGCGGTCGGCTTCGTCCTTGTCGGCAGCGGCACCCTGCTGGAATGGTCCTGGATCTACATGACGGCCAATGCCGTCGCCGCGCTCTTCGCCATTGTCGGCTTCTACCCGCGCCAGCGGCTGCGCTTCCGGCCGGCACTCTATCTGGGGCGCTGGCGCGACAGCCTGTCGGTCGCCGGCGCCGAGATCATCTTCTATCTGCAGTCCGAGCTCGACAAGCTGCTGGTCCTGTCGCTGGGCGGACCGCAGATGGCCGGCATCTACGCCATCCTGATGCGCCTGATCGACCTGACGGCGCTGCCGATCCGCTCGGCCAACACGATGATCGTGCAGAAGCTGATGAAGAGCCCGGGCTGGATCTCCGACTGGAAGAGGCGCTGGGGGCTGGAAGCGATCGTCGCGGTCGTCTCGGTCGCCGGGCTCGCGGTCCTCGGCGGCATCCTGCACCTCTACCCCACGCTCCTCGGCCGCAATGTCGCCGACGCCGCGCCGCTGGTCCTCGTCGCGCTTTTCGTCCCGGCCTTCCGCAATCTCATCGAATACGAGAGCGAGCTGCTCTATGCCCGCGGCAAGACCGGTCTGCGCGCGCTGATCCTGGCCATCGTCGGCCTGATCAAGGCGGGGCTTCTGGTGGTGCTGCTGCGCGCCGCGCCCGACACCGAACGCTGGATCCTCGGCCTGAACGGGCTGTTCCTGGTGCTGTGGATCGTCTCGGCGTCCTCGACCTACGCCGCCTTCGACTGGTCGCGCCCGCGCCGCCGCCGGTCGCGCCGCTGGCTCAGATCAGCCCCACAGCCCGGCGAATGAGCGCCGGGTCCGTCCCGGTGAAGGACTGGATGCCCGCCGCGACCTGATGCGGTGCGAGCCCGCGCGAGAAATCGGCCAGCGCCTCGGAATCCAGCGCCGCGCCGTTCCAGTACATGTGGCAGAGTTCGACATCGGTCGGGGCATGCCGGTCGGGCCGGTTCTCCAGCTCGGCGACGAAGCGGCCATAGAGCGTGCATTCCGACAGCGCCCGCCCGCCGACCAGGGTGCTCATCCACGAACGGCCGCCGACCGTCTCCATGCGGGTCTTCATCTCGCGCACCGTGTCCGTGCGCCACGGAAGCAATGTCCCGATATAGCCCTCGTCGGTCGTTGCCGGCGCGTCGATCCCGAGCATGGCCCCGGCCCGGCGCGACCAGGCGCGGTGTTCGCTGCGGGCCGGTTCGTCGAGAAAGGCCACGGCGCCGGGACGCCGGAAGAAGTCGACACCCCCGTTGCGGTGAAACCAGCCGAGATCGAAGGGCCGCAGGAAGACGACGTCGGAATCCACCGACACGACGACCTCCTCGTCGAGGAGCGCGGAAATGGCGAGACGGCGCAGTTGCTGCACGTGCCAGCCCCGCAGCGGCGGACCCTTGGGCGTCAGCCAGATGCGGCGACGCCCGAGCGACAACGGATCGGGAAACGGCCGCAGCCATCGCGGCAGCAGATCGCGTTCGTCGACGATCTCCCGGCGCGGGCCGGCCAGTTGCCGGAACAGGGCGACATCGGCCCCCTCGACCATGATCAGATGACGGCGATGGCCGGTGACGCGCTGGTCCATGCTCTCGCACAGCAGGCGACAGCGCTCGAAATCGCCGCGATAGCTCGACGTCACAATGGCCGACTGCAAGGTCATCGTCTCCGTCCCGCGGGCCTCAAAACATCAGCCGATCGGGTGACGCGGCGCGAACCTATCGCGCAGAATCCCGAGGAGAAAGGCTGGATTGCCCAGAATGTAGCGCCGCCACAACCGCGCCGGCTCGAGCGCCAGACGCCACACCCATTCCATGCGCAACCGCCGCACGAGCGCCGGGGCGCGCGACACGTTTCCGGCGTAGAAGTCGAACAGCGCACCGACCCCGACGAACAGGCGACCGTGCCGCGAATTCAATGTGTTGACCAGGAAGAGCTCCTGCGCCGGCACGCCCATCGCCACCAGCACGATGTCCGCATCCGCATGCTCGAGCGCGGTCAGGACGACGGCCTGTCCCGCCGCATCGAAATAGCCGTCGGAGATGGTCACATAATCGTGGCGGGGCGCGATCTCGCCGAATCGCCCTGCCGCGCGTTCGGCAACGCCCGGCGCGCCACCGATTAGCGCCACCCGCAGCGGTCGATCCAGCGCTGACAGAAGCCGCGGGACGAAGTCGGTGCCGTTGAGGTTTTCGCGAAAGCGCGCGCCGTAGAGAAGCCGCGCGGCGATGTCGACGCCGATCCCGTCCGGCAGCACCAGACAGGCGGCCAGCGCCTTCCAGTAGTCAGGCTTCGCGCGCACCAGATTGACGCAATGGGCGTTGAGGAAGGCAATCCGCGTCGGCCCGCTCTCGCTGCTCAAGGCCGCGTCCAGCCGGCGAATGGCGTCCGCTCCGGTGATATCTGCCACCGCGATCCCGGCGATCCGGCGCTCGGGCATCGCCGCCTGCGGGGATGCCTCTTGGGGCAGGTGCTGTCCGCCGTCCATCAGGCCGGATCCCGGCCGGCCAGGGCGACCGGCCCGGCTTCGTCGGCCACGCGCGCAGTGTCCCGCTGCCCCGTGCAATCTGCCTGGCGGGTCAATGCCGTGCGCAGCATATCGAGACCGGCGGCGATGCCGGCATCCAGCGCGGCGGTCTGCGACCGCACGAAGTCGGCGCCATCCATGCGCACGGTCTCCCCGGCGCGCTCGGCTGCCACCAGCTCGACCAGCCGGTCGGCGAAATCCTGCGGATCGTCGGCGGTGCGGACATTTGCCGGCACGGCACCGACCCCGCGCAGCGCCTGCGGTGTCGCGACGGCCGGCATGCCCTCCTCGAAGGTCTCGATGGTCTTGAGCTGGATGCCGGTGCCGCCCCTCGTCGCCAGCGCCAGCACCCGCGAGGCGCCGACGAAGGCCTGTGCGTCAGCGACCCGGCCGAGGAAGGAGACGTTGCCGGGCAGCGCCGGCGGCGTGCCGTCGAAGTTGCCGGCGATGGCGACGCGGATGTCGGACGGCAGGCGCGGCACGACATGCGCCAGGAACCAGTCGAGACCGACGCGGTTGGGCGCCCAACTCCAGGTGCCGATCAGCCCGACGTCATGGGTCCGCACGCCGTCGTCGACACGAGGCGAGCGTCCCGTCGTCAGGGCCAGCGGCCGGCAACGGGCGGTTCCGGCGAGACCCAGCGCGGCGAGATCCTCCTCGCTCAGCGTGTGGATGACCGCCGCATCGCGGCAGATGCGGTGTTCGACCCGGCGCAAGAGCGCGGCCTCGCGGGCATAGAGCGCCCGCGTGTGGAGACGACCGGCATTGCGGGCATTCTCGGCGGCCGAGCGATGCTCGACATTGTGGGCGATGAAGATCGACGGCTTGTCCCGCGCCAGAAACGGATAGGCAGCGGGCATCTGCACCGAGCTCAGCACGTAGCCGTCCACCGGGCCGGCCTCGGCCAGCCGCGCGCGCAGCCCGTCCCGCGTCAGCCCGGCCACCTTGGCGGCCGACACCGGCAGGTTGCGCAGCGTCGCGGCGCCCACCCAGCCGATCTTCTGCGACAGCGACGCAGCGGCGTTCTCGATGGCCAGTTCGCCGAGACAGATCTCGTCCGCGCCCGGCTGCCGGCTGCCGGGCCGGCGAAAGCCCGCGAAGCTCAGCCGCACGCCCTGCCGCCGGTAGGACTGCGCGATCGCGTGATTGGCGATCTCGAATCCGGTCGACGGCCGGCCGTCCGGCAGCAGCGAGGAGAGAAACAGAAGATGCATCCGACAAACCAGGGGTGTGCGCTGCAAGGAGCGGAATGCTGGCACGGAAGGATTGAAGGAATATCAATCCGCCGGATCAAACCCGGCAGGTTCGTGCCGAAAACGAGGATTTCCCGGCACGGCGGCGCGCGATCTGAGGGAAATCGATCCTTTCTTCACCTTTCTCTGGTCTGCTCGCGCCGAACCGCGGACAATCGCCCGAGCGAGATCGATGACCGACGCCATCACCATCGCATGTGAATCGCCCGGCCTCGATGGCGACGCCTTCGCGATCGTCGTCACCCTTCCGACCTTCCGCCGGCCCGAGCACCTCCTGAAGACGCTCGCCTCCCTGGCCGCGCAGCGGACCACCCGTCCCTTCGCCGTGATCGTCATGGAGAACGATGCCGAGGGCCGTGCCGGGCTCGATGCCGCCCGCCCGCTGTTTGCCGACGGTCAGCTGAACGGTCTGGTCCTGATCGCCCATGAACGTGGCAATTGCGCCGCCTACAATGCCGGCTGGCAGACCGCCCTGACGCGGTTTCCGGCGATGCGCCATCTTCTGGTCATCGACGACGACGAGATCGCCGATCCGGACTGGATCGACCGTCTCGTGGCAACCTCCGACAGGCTCGATGTCGATATCGTCGGCGGGCCGCAGGTGCCGGTCTTCGAGGACGGGGCCAGCACCCGCTACGCGCGCCATCCCGTCTTCACGCCGCATTACAGCGAGACCGGGGCCGTCCCGATCCTCTATTCCTCGGGCAATGTCGCGATCCGCCGCAAGGTGCTCGAGACGATCGGCGCACCCTTTCTCGACACAGCCTTCAACTTCATCGGCGGCGGTGACAGCGACTTCTATACGCGGTGCCGACAGCGCGGCTTTTCCTTCGGATGGTGTGCCGAGGCGCCGGTTCTGGAGACGACGCCAGCGCGCCGCACCGAGTTTTCGTGGCTGAACGCCCGCGGCCTGCGCAATGGCGCCATATCCTCGATCATCGAGCGCCGGCAGACCGCGGGCCGTCGCAACGGGCTGCGCCGCGTTGCCAAGAGCGCCGCGCTGCTGGCGGCCTCGCCGCTGCGCTCGGCAGGGCTGGCCCTGCGCACGCGCTCGCCGGTGATCGGGCTTTATCACATGCAGGTCGCCATCGGCCGGCTGATGGCGGAATTCGGATGGGTGAATGAGCAATATCGCCGTCCAGAACAGAACTGACTTTCGCTCCTTCGGCGACACCCAGTGGTGGACGGATACCGTCCGCATGCTGCTGGGTGCCGGGATCTTTACGGCGCTGCTGGTCACCGTCACGCCCTTTGCCGTCACCTTCACCGGCGATCAGGACGCCGGCAGCCTGGCCAACCAGCTGGGCTACGCCTCCATGGCGCTGGTCGTCTTCGCCGGCCACGCCCTCCTCACCGACCGCACGACGCTGCTGGCGCTGGCCCGCCCCATGTGGCTCATCATGGCGGCGTGGCTGCTCGTCAGCGCCCTGTGGGCGGACAGTCCGGAAAACGCCCTGCGCGGCGCCGCCTTCACGCTGCTGGCGATGGCGACCGTCAGCGCCATCCTGTGCTTCCCCAAGGATGTACGCGCCTTCCGCACCGCGCTGACGCTTGCCATGCTGGCCGTGCTGGCGCTGTCCTATTTCGGCGTCATCGCCATGCCGGGCCTTGCCCTGCACGACGGCTCGGGCTCGGAGCCCCAGCATGCGGGCTTGTGGCGCGGCGCCTATTCCCACAAGAACGTCGCCGGCGCGGTGTTCGCCGTGGTGTTCTTCTGCGGTGTCTATCTGTTTCGCTGCGGCCAGCGCTGGTCCGGTTTCGCCATTGCGCTTCTGGCCGCCTTCTTCGTTCTGAAGACCGGCTCCAAGACGTCGATCACGCTGCTGCCCGTGGTCGCCGCCATCGTCATCCTCGGGTCTCTCACCGGCCGCTGGCTGCTGACCATCGGCATCGCCCTGACCTTGACCGTCATGGCGTTCCTGACGATCGGCACGGTCCTGTCGCCGCTGTTCGACCAGATCGTCCAGGCGGTGGTGCCGGGCACCACCTTCACCGGCCGCATGGATCTGTGGCGCTTTGCCTTGGAAGTCTTCGAAGGGCATGAATGGACCGGCTTCGGCCTCAACGCCTTCTGGCAGAGCCAGGTCGTCTACGGCACCGAGCGCAATTTCGAACTGTCCTGGGATCCGCGCGGCAGCCCCAATGCCCATAATGGCTATCTCGACATCGCCATCTCGATGGGCCTGCCCGGCCTCGTCCTCGCCGTGATCGTGCTGGTCGTCCTGCCCCTGTGGGATTTCACCCGTGTCGGACGCGATCGCGAGAGCCAGCGGCTCGGCCAGCTCTTCCTGATGGTCCTGGCCTATCTGCTGCTGAACGCGTTTCTGGAGAGCTTCCTGTTCGACCGGGCGAACCCGATCTGGATGGCAGTCTGTTTCGCGGTCATCGGCCTGCGGCTTTTGTCACGTCACTCGGTCAGGGCGTAGAGCCGTCCGCGACAGGCTTGTCTGCCGGATGTCCGGAGACCGGAGCAGGCTTGCGTGACAGGCGCTTCTGGCCATAGGCCATGCCCGGTCGCTCGATGAGCCGCCAGGTGATCGCGCTCATGACGATCGTGCCGGCCAGGATGATCGCCAGCGCCGTCAGCGACTGCCATTCCGTGCTGCCCATCAGGCGCTTGCCGTCCGCCGCCGCCGAGAAGATCGGCCAGCCGGTCCTCTCGCCGAGAACTGTCGCGACGTTCTCGGTGCGCGAGATGACGAAGGCGTGGGTCATGTAGACCGAGTAGGAGATCGCCCCGAGAAAGGCGATCGGCCCGGCCTTCAGGAGGCGGCTCACCGCGCCGCCCTCATGGCCGAAGACATAGATCGCGAAGGCGAAGACCAGGGGCGCGGCCACCGACAGCACCGATCCGCCAAGTTCGCTGACGAAGACCACGACCAGCAGGACGCAGGCGAGCTCGGCCAGCGTCCAGGCGGTGCCCCCGACGGCCACCCGCCCCCCGGCCCGTGGCCAGATCACCAGCCGCAGGACGGCGCCGAGCGAGAAGCCGGCGAGACAGCGCAGCCAGCCGAAGCGAACCGTCGTGTCCATCGTGCCCTCGACCAGCGCGATGACGACGAGCCCGCCGACGATGGTCACCGCCATCAGCGGCAGCATTGCGCGCGGCGCGCGGATGACCATGAGCGCGAACAGGCCATAGGCCAGAAGCTCGGCCGAGATGCTCCAGCTCGGATAGTTCCAGCCGAGCGAATCCACGGTGCCGAAGGAATGGCTCATCAGGAGATTGTGGACGAGGGCCACCACCGAATTGCCGCCGACGAAGGCCTCCGACGGGCCCCGGGTCACCAGCATCAGGCACTCGAAGGCGACGAACAGCGCCAGCATGAAGAGATGCAGCGGATAGACCCGGAACAGCCGCAAGCCGAAGAAGCGGCCGAAATTTTGCTCCCCGCGCAGCCGGTCGTAAAAGGCGTGGGCAATGACGAAGCCCGACAGGACGAAGAAGAAGTCGACGAAGAGATAGCCGTGCCGGAAGAAGGCGGTCTCGTGGACGATGCCGGCGACCGGGGCGTGGAACAGGACGACCAGCAGCGCGCAGATACCGCGCCAGCCATCCAGCGCTTCGAACCGCGCCGGCTGGCTGCGATCCTGAACGGCGGCCTCGCGCTGTTCGTCGTGCATGGCAATCCCCCCGGATGCCCGCGCCGATCGGCGGCGCCGTCGGCTCTCGCGGTCGTTGGACCGGGCCAGATTGGGCCAGAAACGTTAAGCTTTTGGTCATGCCTCGGTGCAGGGCGCGGCGATGCGCCGGATGTCGGGCCGAGATGCCGTTGCGGTCGGTGCCGGCGCGCCCTAGGTTCCGCGCTGCCAACACGGAAAGAACCCTTCGCATGACCGACCGCCTGCGCCTCCTCGCCGTCGACACCGACGACCTGGCGATCATCTCAGCCTATTGCCAGGACGCGGTGGTCAAGCCGAAGGACTGCCAGCACCGGGCCGCCGCCGGCCAGTTCATCGTCGAGATGAACCGCTTCGTCTGGGAGACCTCGCAGGGCGTGTCCCGCTTCCGCCTGTTCAAGAAGGCCGAATATGAGCGCCGCCGCGCGGTGCTGCATTTCGACCGGGTCACCGAGGTCAAGCATACCGGCCTCGCGCCCGCCTCCGACGACGTGCTCGTCCTCCTCGCCATCCGCTTCACTGTGACGGAAGCGCCCTCGGGGATTGTCGAGCTTGTCTTCGCCGGCGGCTCCGCGATAAGGCTGACCGTCGAGGTGATCGAGGCGCAGCTCGCCGATATCGGCGGCTCCTGGAGCACCGGGTCGAAGCCGGACCACAACCGGCCAGACCGGATCAGCTGACGGCCGCATGGCTGGCGCGCCCTGCCGCAAGGCAGGTGGAACCGCGACGGCCCGACGGCGTCCGACGAGAGTGACGGAAGGGGTTCGCAGAGTGCCGTCGAGGCTCAATACCGACGATTCCGGTTTCGAGGCGGAGTTTCGCGCTCTGCTCGGCGCCAAGCGCGAGCAGGCGGACGACGTCGATTCCGCGGTCCGCCACATCATCGCGCGGGTGCGCGAAGAGGGCGACGCCGCCCTGATCGATCTGACGCGCCAGTTCGACGGGCTCGACCTGACACCCGAAGTGCTGCGGGTCGGCCAGGACGAGATCGACGCCGCCCATGCCGCGACGCCCGACGAGACGCTGGCGGCGCTGACCACGGCCCATGATCGCATCTCCAGCCACCATGCCCGGCAGATGCCCAAGGATGACCGCTATGTCGACGCGATCGGCGTCGAGCTGGGCAGTCGCTGGACGGCGGTGGATTCGGTCGGCCTCTACGTTCCCGGCGGTCAGGCGAGCTACCCCTCTTCCGTGCTGATGAACGCCGTGCCGGCGAAGGTCGCAGGCGTCGAGCGCATCGCCATGACGGTGCCCGCCATGCGCGGCGTCCTCAACCCGCTGGTCCTTGCCGCGGCGAAGATCTGCGGCGTCAGCGAAATCTACCGGCTGGGCGGAGCGCAGGCCGTGGCGGCGTTTGCCTACGGCACCGAGACCATCGCGCCCGTCGCCAAGATCGTCGGTCCGGGCAACGCCTTCGTGGCTGCCGCCAAGCGGCAGGTCTTCGGCACGGTCGGCATCGACATGATCGCCGGCCCGTCGGAAATCCTCGTCATCGCCGACGGCCGGAACGATCCGGACTGGATCGCCGCCGATCTGCTCAGCCAGGCCGAGCATGATGCCGCCGCCCAGTCGATCCTGATCACCGACGACGCGGACTTTGCCGACGCGGTCGAGGCCGCCGTCGAGCGGCAGCTCAAGACCCTGTCGCGCGGTACGACGGCGGCCGCGAGCTGGCGCGACCACGGCGCCATCATCCTCGTCGGCTCGCTCGACGAGGCCCCGGCCCTGTCCGACCGGATCGCGCCGGAGCATCTGGAACTGGCAGTCGACGATCCCGAAGCCCTGTTCGCCAGGCTGCGCCACGCCGGCGCGGTCTTCCTCGGCCGGCATACGCCGGAAGTGATCGGCGACTATGTCGGCGGCTCGAACCATGTTCTGCCGACCGCCCGCTCGGCGCGCTTCTCCTCCGGCCTGTCGGTGCTCGACTTCGTCAAGCGCACGTCGATCCTCAAGCTCGGCCCGGACCAGTTGCGCGAGCTCGGCCCGGCGGCGATCGAACTCGCCCGCGTCGAAGGGCTCGACGCCCATGGCCGGTCGGTCGCGATCCGGCTGAACCTTTGAGGATGGCATGAGCGAAGCGGACGGCACGGGCGATGGCCATCTGATCGACGTCGAGCTCGACGACACGATCGGCCGGGCGACGCCCGACGTCGAGCACGAGCGTGCCGTGGCGATCTTCGACCTGATCGAAGAGAACGTCTTCAATCCGGTTGGCGCGCCTCAGGGCGGCCGCTTCAAGCTGAAGCTCTCCCTGGCCGACAAGCGTCTGGTCTTCGACATCCGCGACGAGAACGATGCGCCGCTGGTCGCCCATATCCTGTCGCTGACCCCGTTTCGCCGGGTCATCAAGGACTATTTCCTGATCTGCGACAGTTATTACGAGGCGATCCGCTCGGCCACGCCCCAGCATATCGAGGCCATCGACATGGGCCGGCGCGGGATTCACAATGACGGCTCCCAGACCCTCATGGAACGGCTGAAGGGCAAGATCGACGTCGATCTGGATACGGCGCGGCGGCTGTTCACCCTTATCTGCGTTCTCCACTGGCGGAGCTGACCCCGGCCATGGCGTGGCGAGTGACGGCATCGGGGCGAGATCGGGATGCGGGGTCCGGTGGGACCCGGCACCGTTCCGCTTTTGCCGGGAGGCCCTGCCCATGAGCCCGGCCGGCGAAGGCGGCGACAAACGGCGCATTTCCTCGGTGCTGTTCGTCTGCGGCATGAACGCGATCCGCTCGCCCATGGCCGAGGCGCTGGCGCGCTCACTGCTTCCCCAGTCGGTTTATGTCGCCTCCGCGGGCGTGCGCGACGGACAGCGTGACCCGTTCGTCGACAGCGTCCTGGCGGAAAAGGGGCTCAGCCTCGGCGATCGGCGGCCGCAGCGGCTGGAGGATCTCGAGGACAGCTATTTCGACCTGATCGTCACCATGGCGCCGGAAGCCCATCACGCGGTCCTCGACGCCACCGGCACAGCCTCGGTGGATGTCGAGTTCTGGCCGATGCCCGACCCGTCGGTCGCCACCGGCAGCCGCGAGCAGATCCTGGAAGCCTATCGCGCCGTGTGCAGCCGTATCGACGACCACATCCGCAAGCGCCTGCTGCAGGATCAGGCGACGCCAGCCGCACCGAAGGACTGACGCGGACCGCGGCCGAACGCCGGAGGCGCCCTGCCCTATTCGGCTAGTGCGGCGATTTCGGCCTTCAATTCGTCGAGCCCGACACCCTTTTCCGACGATGTCGAGAGAATCCGCGGAAACGCCGCCGGGTGCCGCTTGATGCCGAGCGCCGTCGCCTCGATCAGCTTCGGCACGCCGGTCGCCTTGATCTTGTCGGTCTTGGTCAGGACGATCTGGTAGGAGACGGCCGCCTTGTCGAGCAGGCCCATGACCTCCTCGTCGTTCTTCTTGATCCCGTGCCGGGCATCGATCAGCAGGAAGACCCGCTTCAGGCTGGCGCGGCCCCGCAGATACGAGAAGACCAGCTTGGTCCAGGCGTCGACATGGTCCTTCGGGGCCTTGGCATAGCCATAGCCCGGCATGTCCACCACCGCGATCGGCGGCAGCTCGGCGGTCTCGCCGCCATAGCCGTCCGGCACGAAGAAGTTCAGCTCCTGCGTCCGGCCCGGCGTATTCGAGGTGCGCGCCAGGCCCTTCTGGGCGAGAAGCGCATTGATCAGCGACGACTTGCCGACATTGGAGCGACCGGCGAAGGCGATCTCGGGCGGGCCTTCCGGCGGCAGGAACTTCATCGCCGGGACACCGCGCACGAAGACCCAGGGCTGGCCGAAGAAATGCGCGGCGGCCGGCGGCGGCGGCGTGTTGGCGTCGTCGGTCATGTCCTGATCCATCGTCATTTCGCCTCTTCCAGCGCGTCTATGTCGCCGCCCCGGATCGCACCGAGATTGCGGCTGATCCTGTCGGCCGGCCAGTTCCACCACGCGATTTCCAGGAGGCGCCGGACGGCGTCGTCGGGAAAGCGCATGCGGATCGTTCTGGCCGGATTGCCCCCGACCACGGCATAGGCCGGAACGTCCTTCGTGACCACCGCATGGGCTGCGATCACCGCCCCGTCGCCGACGGTGACCCCCGGCATGATGGTCGCCTTCTCGCCGATCCACACATCGTTGCCGATCCGCGTATCGCCCTTCACCCCGTCGAGGATGGTCTGGAAATCGAAACCGGCTTCCCAGCCCTTGCCGAAGATCTGGAAGGGGTAGGTCGAGATTCCGCCCATCGCGTGATTGGCGCCGTTCATCACGAAGGACACGCCGCAGGCGATGGCGCAGAACCGGCCGATGATCAGCCGGTCCTCGATGAACGGATAGAGATGACCGACGCAGGCCTCGACGAAGCGCTCAGGTCCGGCCGGGTCGTCGTAATAGGTGTAGTCGCCGATCTCGATCTGCGGGTTGTCGACCAGCGGCTTCAGGAAGCCGACACGCGGATGCCCGGCCAGGGGGTGCGGATCGGTCGGGTCGGGTCCGTGCATGCTCGGTCCTTTTTGAGGACGGCACCCCCGAACGGCGTCGTCCCGCGCGGCGCGACCCGAAGGCCGCATCGCACGGGACGTCTGCTCAGCCCTCGGAGGGCTTTTCCTTTCGTCGGAACATCCCGCGCAGATTGTCCCAGAGTTCGATCTTGGTGCCGTTGCGCTTCATGATCACCGACTGCTGGATCACCGAAAGCAGGTTGTTCCAGGTCCAGTAGATCACCAGTCCGGCCGGGAACGAGGCCAGCATGAAGGTGAAGACCACCGGCATCCAGGTGAAGATCATCTGCTGCGTCGGGTCCGGCGGCGTCGGGTTGAGGCGCATCTGGATGAACATCGTGATGCCCATCAGGATCGGCCAGACGCCGACCATCAGAAGCTGCGGCATCTCCAGCGGGATCAGGCCGAACAGATTGAAGATGCTGGTCGGATCGGGCGCGGCCAGATCCTGGATCCAGCCGAAGAACGGCGCGTGCCGCATCTCGATCGTCACATACAGCACCTTGTAGAGCGCGAAGAACACCGGGATCTGGATCAGGATCGGCCAGCAGCCTGCGGCCGGGTTGATCTTCTCCTCCCGGTAGATGCGCATCATCTCCTGCTGCTGCTTCTGCTTGTCGTCCTTGAAGCGCTCGCGCATCTCCATGATCTTCGGCTGCATGTTCTTCATGCGCGCCATCGACTTGTACGACTTGTTGGCCAGCGGGAAGAAGATGAGCTTCAGCACGACGGTGACCGCGAGGATTGCGACACCGAAATTGCCGATCATGCTGTAGAACCAGTCTAGCGCATGGAACATCGGCCGGGTGATGAAATAGAACCAGCCCCAGTCGATCAACTGGCCGAACTGGCGGATGTTGTAGCGCTCTTCATAGCTGTCGATGTCGCTGACGACCTTGGCGCCGGCGAAGGTGCGCGAGACGTTGGTCGCGGTGGCGCCCGGCTCGACCGTCACCGGGTCGGCGACGTATTCGGTCTGATAATGCGCGCGGCCGTCGGTCATGTAGAGAAAGCGCGACTGGAACGGGCGGCCTGCCTCCGGGACCAGCGTCGTCGCCCAGTACTTGTCGGTGATGCCGAGCCAGCCGCTGGAGGATTTCGGCGGCGTGTAGCGCAGGTCGTCCTCGATGGTGGAGTACGAGATCTCCGACAGGCCGTCATCGCCGAAGACGCCGATCAGGCCTTCGAACAGGACGTAGACCGAGGCGACTTCCGGCTTCGCATAGCGGGTGACCCGGCCGTAGGACGACAGGGTCAGCGGCGCCGAGCCCTCGTTGCGGATCGTGTCCTCGTAGGTGAACATGAACCGGTCGTCGACGGAGATGGTCCGCTCGAAGGTGACGCCCGCGCCGTTCGTCGCGGTCAGCGTGACCGGGCTGTCGGGCGTCAGGGACTGGCCGCCTTCGGCCTGCCAGACCGTGCTCGGCCCGGGAAGCTCGCCGGCATCGCGGCCGAGATAGCCGAATTCCGCGAAATAGCCCGACGGCAGACGCTCCGGCGACAGGAGCACGATCGTCGGGGACGAATCGTCGACGGTCTCGTGGTAGTTCTTCAGGCGCAGATCATCGAGCCGCGCACCGGTCAGATTGATCGAGCCGGACAGGGCCGGCGTGTCGATGGCGATTCGGTTGCCGGCGGCGATGGCCTGCTCGCGGGTCTCGCCGGTCGTCGGCAGAGCACCCCGATCCGGCACGACGCTTTCGCGGCCCGACGGTGCGGCGACATTGTCCTGCGGCGTTCCGGCGGGCGTCTGCGGCGTCTGCAGCGAGCCGTCGTTCTGCGCAACGTTGGACTGCGCGGCCTCGTTCTCGAGCCGCTGGGCTTCCATGCGCGGGCTGACGACCAGAAACTGCCACCCGACCAGCACCCCGATCGACAGGATCATGGCGATCAGGAAGTTGCGGTTGTTTTGCATCAGTCAGACCCCGATGGACGCTTCGACGGGCGCCGTTCCGTTGTGGCCGGCTCTCGCTGCGGCTGCTTCATCCTGGCGACCCGACGCGACAACTCGTCCTTGAGCTGCTCGAAAGGCAGCGTCAGCACATCGCGGCGGGCGACGACCACATAGTCGATCCCCGGGGCCATGTCAGCCTGCACATCGAGACGAATCGCCTCGCGCAGCCGCCGCCGGATCCGGTTGCGGACCACGGCATTGCCGACTTTCTTGGTCACAGTGAGCCCGACACGAGGTGGAGCCGCGTCGCCGCGGTCCAGCGCCTCGATGAAGAAGGACGGGCCGTTCAGACGACGGCCCCGGCGCGCGGCGAGAAACTCCGCGCGCTTTGTCATGCGGCCGACAGCCTTCGGCATCTCGCCTGGCCGCGACCTGCTCACGTCTGGTGTCAGGCCGACAGCCGCTTGCGGCCGCGTGCGCGGCGAGCGGCGATGACCTTCTGGCCACCCTTGGTCGCCATGCGCGAGCGGAAACCGTGGCGGCGTTTGCGGACGAGCCGGGACGGCTGATAAGTGCGCTTCATCGTTTCACCCCCGCACCTTGCGGCACGGGCCCTTCATGTGTTCCGGAAACTGGGTTCGCGGTACAAGACGCTGCACGCAACTATCCGTCGCGCGGAACGCTGCCCGCTCGTGTGCGCGGCTTATAGGAAGGAAGAGCGGGAAAAGTCAATCACCGACGCGCAGGTCACGGCGAACGGATCGATTCCGGATTTTGCGCAACATGGCGTGATCTGGCTCCGTTTTGCGCCGCCGCCCTTTCGGTTTGCCGCGCCCCGCGCGATGTTGCGGGCCACGCCAGACGGCGGCGCGGGCGACCCCGGCCGCGCCAGCAGAAAAATCGGACGCCGCATGAGACCGCATCTCGACACCAAAACCGGGCCGCCGCCGCTGGTGCGCTATCTTCCCGTCGCGGTGATCGTCGCGGGCCTCGCCTTGGCCTACGCGCTCGAACTGCACCTTTATCTCTCCCTCGACGTCTTCCTCGACAGCCGCGAGCGCCTGCGCGACTTCGTCGCCGGCCATATTGTCCTCGCCTCGCTCGGCTTCGTCACGCTCTATGCCCTGCTCGTCGCCTTTGCCTTCCCGGCGGCCTCGGTGGTGACGATCGCCGGCGGCTTCCTGTTCGGCTGGCTTCTCGGCGGCGCCCTGACGGTGATCGGCGCGACCATCGGCGCGACGGCGCTCTTCCTGGCCGCGCGGCACGCTTTCGGTGATGTTCTGCGGCGGCGGGCCGGCGGCGCCATCCGGCGTTTCGCCGAGGGTTTCCGCGACGATGCCTTCGCCTATCTCCTCGTCCTGCGGCTGACGCCGATCCTGCCTTTCCTGGCGGTCAACGTCGCGCCGGCCTTCTTCGAGGTCTCGCTGCGCACCTATGTCGTCACCACCTTCCTCGGCATCATTCCCGGTGCCATGGTCTATGCCTTCCTCGGCAGCGGCCTGAACCAGACGCTGGTCAATGTGGGCAGCGGCGATGTCGAGATCGCCGACCTCGTGACCATGGAAATGACCATCGGCCTTGCGGGACTGGCGGCACTCGCGATCCTCGGCCTGGTCCTGAAGAAGACCTTCTTTCGCCGGCGCGCCGCGTCCGCGGAGAACAAGAACGGCGAGCGCTGAATGGCCGAGATCCTCACACCCGACATCTGCGTCATCGGCGCCGGCTCCGGCGGCCTGACCACGGCGGCGGCCGCGGCCGCCTTCGGCGTGCCCGTCGTCCTGGTCGAACGCGGCAGGATGGGCGGCGACTGTCTCAATTATGGCTGCGTGCCGTCCAAGGCCCTGATCGCGGCCGGCAAGCACGCCGCCGCGATCCGCGAGGCGCCGGCCTTCGGCGTGTCGACTGGCGACCCGCTCGTCGATTTTCCGGCGGTCAAGGATCATGTCGACGCCGTCATCGCGGCCATCGCGCCGAACGATTCGGTCGAGCGCTTCGAGGGCCTCGGCGTGACCGTCATCAAGGCCGATGCGACCTTCGTCGACCCGAGGACGATCTCGGCGGGCGGCCAGCTCATCCGCCCCCGGCGCTTCGTCATCGCCACGGGCTCGTCGGCACTGGTGCCGCCGATCGACGGCATTGCCGCGACGCCGTATCTGACCAACGAGACGATCTTCGGCCTGCGCGAGCGGCCCGAACATCTCCTTATTATTGGCGGCGGGCCGATCGGCATGGAAATGGCACAGGCCCATCGCCGGCTCGGATCGCGGGTGACGGTGGTCGAGGGCAGCAAGGCGCTGGGCCGCGACGATCCCGAACTGACCGAAGTGGCGCTCGCCGCGCTGCGCCGCGACGGTGTGACCCTCATGGAGAGCACCAAAGTGGTGCGGGCCGAAGGTAATGACGGCGCCATTCGTCTGACCATCGACCCCGCCGATGGCGACCGCCGGACGATCGAGGGCAGCCATCTTCTCCTGGCGGTCGGGCGGTCGCCCAATCTCGACGGGCTTGGGCTGGAAGCGGCCGGCATCGCTTATGACAAGCGCGGCATCACGGTCGGCGCGGATCTGCGCACCAGCAACCGGCGCGCCTATGCCATCGGCGACATCGCCGGCGGGCCGCAATTCACCCATGTGGCGAATTATCATGCCGGCCTCGTCATGCGGGCGCTGCTGTTCCGGCTGCCGGTCCGCACGAACCACGACAATCTGCCCCATGTCACCTTCACCGATCCGGAGGTCGGCCAGGTCGGGCTGACCGAAGCGCAGGCGAAGGAGCACGGCCTCGCCGTCGAGATCCTGCGCTGGCCCTATGCCGAAAACGACCGTGCCCAGGCCGAGCGCCGGACCGAAGGTCTCGTCAAGCTCGTGGTCGGCCGGCGCGGCAAGATCGTCGGCGCCGGCGTCGCCGGCGCCCAGGCCGGCGAGATCACCAATCTCCTGGCGCTGGTGGTCGGCCGGGGCCTGACGGTCGCGGCCCTGCGTGACTTCGTTTCGCCCTACCCCACCTTGTCGGAAATTGGCAAACGGGCGGCCACCGCCTACTATCAGCCCTATACGCGGCGTTCCCTGGTGCGCCGCGCCGTTGCCTTCCTGCAGCGGTTCGGCTGACCGGATCGGCAGGCGCTCCGGCAGCGGACCGCACGGATGGCTGTGGATGGCAGCGAAAGGACAGACTGCGACTTGCCGCTGACGCCCGACAGACCCGCGGACGGCGCGACGACGCGCGCCAGCGTGCCGACTGTGCGGCACCGCATTTCCAACCGCCTCCTGATCATCACCATGCTGGCCGTCATGCTGGCGGAGGTGCTGATCTTCGTCCCGTCCATCGCCAATTTTCGCGAGGAATGGTTGTCCGACAGGATCGCAACTGTCGCGGTGGCGGGCCTCGCCTCGCGGGGCCGCGACAGCGAGGACGCCGCGCCGCTGAGCCCGGACGAGGAGGCCGGCCTCCTGCGGGCGCTCGACGCCCTGCTCGTCGCCATCATCGAGGGCGACGCCTCGCGGTTGCTGGCCCGCGACCCGCGACTGGATGCCGTCGACCTGCAGATCGATCTGGGCAATCGCGGCCCATGGAGCGCGGTCACCGGCGCCTTCGACACCCTTTTCTTCGGGGGCGATCGCATCATGCGGATTTCCGGCCCGGTCGGCGACCGCTCCATGCTGGCCGAGATGGTGATGTCGGAAGCGCCGCTGCGCCGCGACATGCTGGTCTATTCGCGCAACATCCTGCTGCTCTCACTGGCCATCGCCAGCTTTGCCGCGCTCCTGGTCTATGCGGCCATCAGCGTCTATCTGGTGCGGCCGATCCAGGCGATGACGACGGCGATGGTGCGCTTTGCCGAGCAGCCGTCCGACCCCCGGCGGATCCTGCGGCCGAGCGGCCGCGACGACGAGATCGGCGTCGCCGAGGCCGAGCTTGCCGACGTCCAGTCGCGGCTCGCCGAGACCCTGCGCGAACAGCGCCATCTCGCCGATCTCGGCCTCGCCGTTTCCAAGATCAATCACGATCTGCGCAACATTCTCGCCTCGGCGCAGATGATCTCCGACCGCCTGTCCACCGTGAACGATCCGCGCGTCCAGCGGGTCGCCCCGATGCTGCTGCGCAGCCTCGACCGGGCGCTGCACTATACCCAGTCGGTGCTGGCCTATGGCCGCGCCGTCGAGACGGTCCCGGTCAAGCGCCGCATCCGCCTCAGACAGCTCGTCGACGACGTCTTCCAGATGCTGACGATCTCGCCGCAATCGCCGATCGAACTCGTCAACGCGGTAGACGCAGGCATGGAGCTGGATGCCGATCTCGACCAGCTGCACCGTGTCCTCCTCAATCTGTGTCGCAACGCCGCGCAGGCGCTGGAGGCCGAGGACGACGATCTGTCCTCGCTGGTGCGGCGCGTCACCGTGTCGGCCACCGGCGGGCCGACCGAGGGCCTCGTCATCGCCGTGGACGACACCGGCCCCGGCCTGCCAGCCCGCGCCCGCGACAATCTGTTCCGCGCCTTCCGGGGCTCGGCCCGGACCGGCGGAACCGGCCTCGGCCTCGCCATCGCTGCGGAGATCATCGAGGCCCATGGCGGAACGATTCGCCTGGCCGAGACCAATGCCTCGGGAACCCGGTTCGAGATCGCCCTTCCCGGCACCGCCGCCCCGGCCCGCCCGGCCCCCGGGCGCCCGCCGCGCAATGGAGCAGAGGCACCGGCGACACCCGACGCGCCCTGAAAGGCCCGCAACTCCCGTCACCCGAGCGTCACGAACGCCGGATAGACAGGCCATGCAGCGACGACGAAAAAATGCCTCGGTGGACGGCTTGCATTCCGCGAACCGAGCCGTTAGGAACCCCTCAAGAGCGGGCGGCAGACGCGGCCCCTTCTGGATGCGCCCGTAGCTCAGCTGGATAGAGCACCAGACTACGAATCTGGGGGTCAGAGGTTCGAATCCTTTCGGGCGCACCATTCTTGAATACCAATGGGCACTGCCAGTCCTCCTTCACTGTGAGCGGCAACAAGGGCGCGAAGCCCGTCGCGTTGACCGGACAGCGTCGCGTTATCGTCACCAACAACTATGCGATCGATGATCGATCGAATGTACGCCTTTCGAAACGGGACCTCTCCGTTGCGCACGCGATCTCTCATATAGTTCGAGAACGCCACAATCCGCTTCGGGTCCAAGGCGAACGCCGCGCCGATTCGGCGTCGGACCCGCTCAATACCCGCAGCAGCAATATCCCGATCCTTCTTTGCCGCCGCCAGCTTCGCGCCCAATTCTGGGTCGGACGCTTCAGCAAGACCGTGCTCGACCATCGACATCAGGCGGTTGATTCGTTGCCTGGCATTGGCAAGGTCTCCTTCCATCCGAAGTAGTTCACCGGAATTCTGGCTGGCGGCTCTGCGATCCGATTCAAGCCGAGTTAGAATTCCCTCAAGCCGCGCTGGAGCCAAAGCTTCTGTGATCAGGGCTTCCGTCACCGCTTCATCGACCAGATGCATGGAATGCGAGCATCCTTCGCAAGCGACCGTTCCCCGCGCCTGTCGGTTCGCGCAAGCGTAGTATTGGTAACGGCCGGATTTTCCCGTCCGCATCGTCATAGCCGCCCCGCATTTTGCGCACTGCAAGAGACCCGTTAGAAGAATCGGCCCGGTGACGACGCGCGGCGCCGCGAGTTTTGGGTTCCGGCTACGAAGTGATGCCTGCACCGCCTCGAACCGCTGAGGGTCTATGATTGCAGGACAGGAAACGCTGATATGGTCATCTGTGGATCGTTTGATACGGGTATTGGAGTCGACGGTGTTGTACAGATACATTCCGCGGTACGCGGTGTTTGTCAGCAATCCATGCAAAGGCCCAACGTGCCAGAGTTTGCCGCGCCGAGTGCGATAGCCCCGACTATTGAGGTACTGAACGATCAACTTGACGCCCATCGGCCCGGACCTTTGATCCCCCTCTTCTGCGAGTCGGAAGATAAGTTCGACGATCGGCGCCTCCACCTCGTCGACCGCATGCCTCTTTTTATCTTTCTTACCGCGACGTTCTGCGATCTCAGTCTTATAGCCGTAGGGTGGCGCCGATCCGTTCCAGAAGCCGAGCTTGGCATTCTGTATCATCGTTCCCCGAACGCGCGTCGCCGTTTCCACACTGCTGTTTTCATCGATAACTGCGATAATCTGCCGGACCACGTCGCCGACCGCGCCGCTGTCATTGGGTTGTGTGACCGAATAGATTTCGACAGCGTTCCGGCGCAGCTCGCGGATCGTCAACTCTGCCATCGCCGCATTGCGATAGAAACGTGAACGGTCGTGGACGATGATTGCATCGAATGGCGCGGGTTTTGACTTGGCGTCGAGCAACATTCGCTGGAACTCCGGCCTCCCATCGTCGCGCGCCGAGGCACCCCGATCTATGTAGATTTCGCACAGTGTCCAACCTTTGGTCTCAGCAAAAGCTTCAATCCGCTCACGTTGGACGTCGAGGCTAACACCCTCATTGGCTTGGCGCTTTGTCGAAACACGGACATATCCGACAGCTAGCATGGTGGCTCTTTCGTCTTGTTTCGAATGTCGTGGCCTTCGCAAGGGTATATGGCTGCGAAGCGGATCCATTCTAGCTTCAGAAGGCGCAGTTCCTCATCCGACGGCGCTCCCACACCGTGTTTCCATTCAGTCCGTATTATTTCCGGTTTCTGCCGCGATCTCGTCATCCGAGATCCATGGCGCATCCGAAGAATTGTACCGGTGATTTAAGTCGAGGTAGGTGCTGATGTCCGACTGAGCGTGCTGAACGGACTTAAATTACCGATGCAAGCGACGTTTGCGCGCACAGATCGGTGATGGCCAGTTTCGAGACCAGCTCTCTTCAAATCCGAATCATCGCTGCCGTAGGACCGGCAGCAAGTGGCCCGCTCGGCCGACGTAAACTTAGTCAGATCATATCCAGGGTCGCTCCGCTGTTAGCGGAGGCGCGCCGGGAGGGCGAAAGCTGGGATCGGATTGCTTCCGTGATGTCCGACGGTCTCGAAGCAATCGGAAGGCCGCCGATTACACCCGCGACGCTTCGAGGAATGATTAGGCGCACCCCTCCGGTTGCACGCCATCCTCACCCTGCTGCCGCCACTACTGCCGGCCTGACAGACCGATCGCCCTATGCTCGGACAGCGAGCCAAAGCCAGGAAAAGTCGGCTCTCTGCAGCGATCTCGACTTAAATCACCGATCCAATCCGCCAGACCGCGTTCACTCAAACTCCGTCGTTGATCGGATTCGCCGGCTTCGTCGTATTAATGAGAACGGATTGGACCAACCATGAGTTTAGAGAATACACCAGAGGCCTTTCGAGGTTGGATTTTCATCTTTATCAGCGAGAAAGGGGGCGTCAGAAAGACCGCGACACTCAGCGCATTCGTCTCTCATATGTACGAGATGGTGCCGGCGTTTCCGATTTTTGAGATTGACGATCAGCCACGCTTGAAGCGCTGGTTCGGAGACAAGGTTCAGACGCTTCGTCTCCCAGATCTTGCGACGGTGCGCCACGATGATCTGGCTGACCAAATGGTTCTGACACCGCTCATCGACAGCATTCTGGATCAAGATGCCGAGAATATCGCAATCGACGTCGCAGGCAGTGTCGATGGAAGAGTGCTGGAGGCGTTCGTTCTGATGGACTTCATGGGTGCAGCTCGAGACGCAGGCTACCGGATTGCCGCGTTCGTACCATACAACAGTGAGAGCGATGCAATTGCACTCGCGTCACGAACGATCGATCGGGTTTCAGTTGCCTTGCCGGGTACGCAGATCGTACCGGTCCACTCCGTTGATGGCGGCAGTTTGGAGCATTTGCCGGCTGTCACCGCGCGACATCTCGCCTCTATGCAAAAGGAGCGCACAACCATCGTTCACCCTCGGTTGCTGCCTCGTGCGCTCGCTGCGGTAGAAGCGACGCGACGCAGTCCCTACGATCTCGCGGCAATGCCTGATAAGGAAGCTCTCCGGATGCTCGCAGAAACCGGCATTCCCCGAGCTTTAGCGCGCGGTGTTCACTCCGGGCTCGTTTGCTGGCAGGCGGAAATCCTTGACGAATTCGATCGCCTGCCATTCGGGGTACGAGATGAAGCGGAAGCTTGATCCGCGCATCGAGAACATACGTGTTCGCAGGAAGCAACTGCGAACACGTTTCGCCAGTGCGTCGTCAGACGAGCAGATCCTGCGGTGCTTTCAAGAGTTGCCAAACCAACTGTCAAACTCTGAACTCCTCGAATGGATCAGAGCACGGGATCGTTCCTCGGCAGCAGCGGCCATCGCCGAATGGAAATACCGCCATCCAGCGCTTGCTTGGGTTGCATCAATTCTGGACCAATACAAATGGTAGCATCACATGTGTAATCCGAACCGACAAAACCCATTTCCTTACGGAAATCCAATCATCATTGGGTATCGCAAAAACTTACAATTCAGCAAAATTTATGATGATGAACAAATAGAACGTGAAGCGTTGATCGCGCATAATGATATATTGATGGAGATTGTCGCATTCTGGACATCCGCACATAAAAAAGTTGATTTTGTCGACTATTCCGAACTGATCAATCGCGGAATAGTGTCCATCGGTTCTCCAGTTTCTCCAAATAGCCCTACCGGCCGTGAGAAATCAGTTTGTGATAACCACTACTTTACGAGCTTGATCTGGCTCACCCCGGGCTTCAACATTGATCGCGTCGCCGCGAACAGGCCAGTCATAGCCCAATCGATCGAAGAGGTCGCAGCACTGGCTTTCGAAGCTCAATTAGCTAAAACGTTCGATGTCTTTTGTAAGGTGTTTGCAAAGAACCCTAAAACAGATGGCGCAACCATTCGAGATGCCCTCTATTATCATATCAAGATTGGACTTCAGCAAAACAATGTAACTGGACATTCTGACGAAAGTGGTGCTGCGGGCGAAATGGAAGATGCGACACGAGAGCGGGGAAATGAACAAATACGAAGATTTTCGAATCGTGGCCGGAAGTTTTTAGCGAAACTGGGCGCGACGACAGCGGACGTTGGCATGCCCGTCCCTGACAAAACATTTTCATTCCGGGCTACGGACGATCTTCTCCACGCCGGCCTCAGTGATGTCGAAATGCTAGAGAAAGAAAAAAATGAAACAATCCGCACCGAGATGGCTATCTTACTTTCTCTTTCTCGGATACGGAATTTGGCGCGTAGATTGCATCAGGCGCATCTGGACATACGACGAGATCAGGAAGTGCAGCAGACCCGAGGGCAACCTCCCCACGATATCGTCGATCGCGTAAGTCATCCGCAATTTGCAGTAAACACTCTCGTAGAAGAACCTGCTCGGCAGCTGCAAATTCTTACTCGAATCGCGGAGCTTGCGTACTGGAAAAATGGTCAGGATCACTCTAGAGCGCTGCTGTGGCTGGCAACGGATATCGCGTTACGCTACGAGGTCGACATTTTACAGCTGTTTCCCACAAGGGGAGTCTGGCGTTCGATGCCGCAGGCTGCTTGCGCGGTGGCTGCTTACAATCGACGGGGTGAGCTTCCCGACGGAAATACATTTACCGGCGTCTGCGCCTACTGGGGGCTCCGCGCATTGCTCGACAAGCATTCTACTGTCGAGGATGATCGACGGCCGTTGCGAAATATCATCAGCCGTTCATCTGAGTCGCTTCTGCCAGACGCGCTTCGAGATTATGCCCTTGGTGAGTCCCCTGCGCCGCTGGGCATTGAAGCAGCTGAACGGTTTCGCAACTGATCCATCACCGGCGTTATCGGTGGCTGTACAGTGCAGGAGTGGGTACGTCGGCGGAGTTGCCCAATTGCAGGCCAACTTTCTCCGAGCGTTTTGGCAAATGCGGACGACGGTCGCGCTTGGAACAAGCGCGGTTGCCGACAAGGCCATCGACACCGACGGCATCCGTTCGTTCGTCGCCGACCGAAAGGCGTGTGCAAACAGACTGCGACCTTCGATCCGCAAGGACACCTTCGCCTTCAGCCGTTGGGTCTACCGCCCGGGTGGATTCCAGCGTGAAGCGCAACATGCTCATGAGAAACGGATTCTGACATCCTTGCCAAGTTCGTGGAGGAGGCACTGGAAGGGCGTGATGAAGCCGAGGCATTTTCGCGGCGTGGTGTTGAGGCTGACAATGGCGTCCTGGAGATCCGCTTCGGACAGGGTGTCGAGATCGAGCCATCTGGGCAGCCATCGTCGCAATCGTCCGTTGGCGTTTTCGACGCCTCCCTTCTGCCAGGAAGCGTAGGCGTCGCAGAACCAGGTCGACATGCCGAACAGGTCGTCGAGCAGGCGGTGGCGGGCGAAAGCGGTGTCGTTATCAAACGTCACCGAGGAGCGCAGGCAGGGAGCGACACGCCGGAAGACGGCTGTCATCGCTGTGATGGTTTCGGCGGCGGTCTTTCCGTTCAGCCTCGTGGCGAGCGTCACACGGGTCTTTCGCTCATGAAGGACGAGAACCGGGCGAGCGCGCTTGCAGATGACAAGATCAGCCTCCCAATGCCCGACCTGTCGGCGATCCTCGACCTCGGCCGGACGGTCATGGATGGAGCGGCGGTTCTTGATCGTATCGCGTGACAGGCGTGCTCTCATCGAGCGGCGCGTTCTGCGCCGGCGGAGGAGATAGCGCCAGAGCTCCTGGGCCTTCTGCGAGGCGCGATAGACGAAGGCGTAGATGGTCTTGGTGGCGAGCCCGCGCAATCTCGGCTCCGCACCATTCTTCAGCCAGCCCGCGATCTGCTCCGGCGACCAGCCTTCCGACAGGCGCTCGATAACGAACTGGCGCAGGCGCCCGTCACTCTCCAGCACGGCATCCCGTCTCCTGCGCTCGATATCGGCTCCGTCGGCTACGACTGGCAGATAGTTGCCGCCTGGCAGCGCATTGCGTTCCTAGCGGCGTCGCATCACGGCCTCCTCGCTCGGACTTTTAAATCAGTCGCGTTATCCGTTGCCAACCAGATTTATGAGTTGTAGCGCCTAAGAGATCGACGTCTTCTAGGGAGGTCGTACCGCCCTGCCCGAACACAGCCGTCTGGTAGCTTGGCTAGGGATCACTGGCCTGATCGGTACCGGGCGTCCGCCCACGGAGACGGGACGCAGGAAGAAGTCGACAGACAGTTCGCAAGGCTCAGCGTCAACGAGGTGATAGGTAAAGATCCGGACCGGAGGCTTTCCCTTGTTTCCCGCCCAGCTTGTGCAACAATCCGTTTGGCATTGTCGCGTTCTGCCGCAAACTGACTCGTAGTGACTCACTTCGTCACGCCCGCAATGAAGAAACAGGCTTATCTGGATTAAACAGATTCCGCAGTAACGTGGGAGCTAGGGCCTCAAGTCGCTCTGTAGCAATGCCGACCGTTCTGATTGTCACTCGGGATGCGAACAAAAGGGAGGACCGGAGCCGACTGCGAGCAATCTGGCACTTTGCAGTTCCTTGACCTCCAATGCCAGTTCGACAACCCGGTTCGCAACGAACCCCGTCGCCTCATCGGCACGGCCAAGCGGGTTCGCAAGGATCCGCGTTTCTCCGACCCCGTAGTCGCGGGCCGCATGGATATGCCCGTGGATCCAGATCCGCGGCCGCCATGTCTCGATCGCAGGCTCGAGGTCCGACGCGTAGCAATGGTCCAGCAGGTCGTGCGGAAGCGCGAGGGAGCGCAGGCTCGGCGCATGATGCGTCACCACGACTGTACGGCGTGGATCGATGCCACGAGCAAACGCGTCGCCCAGGAACCGGCACGAGTCACGGTGCCAGGCGAGCGTCCTTGCCGGCGTAATCCGCCGCGAGCGCCGGGTCGACGAGATGCGGTGGATGAAGTGGTAGTCGTTCATCCCGCGCCTTGCCGCCGCATGGGCCTGCGCTCGGCTGACGTGCAGGTGCGACCGCAGATCGGTCCACAATGTTGCGCCGAGGAATGTCAGGCCATTGATCGTCGCGGCCTCGTTGGACAGGAGCGTGATCCCGAGCCTGTCTGCCAAGTCACGACCGGCCTGAAGCTCGTCCTCGACGGTGAAGCCATTCGGCGAGCCATCGCGGTACCAGTCGTGATTGCCGGGGACATAGACCGTCGGCACGCCGGCAAACCGCTCTCCCAGCCATTTGAGCGAGGCCGTCAGCCTGCCAGCGCAGTCGCCCGCAATAATGGCAATGTCGAACGGCGTGGTGATCTCGGTTGCCGGATCGAAGGAGCGGCCGCCGTCATTCTGATGCAGGTCCGACAGGACGAGCAGCCGGGTCATGCGGGGCCTCCGTGGTCAGGATCCATGAAGCCATGGTTCCTTGCGAACTCTGCGAGCGCCGCCCGTCCGAGAACACGGCGATCGAGCGCAAGATCGGCCAGCGCTTCAATCGCCGCCCGGTGCCGGCGCACGAGAACGATCGTCTCGGCGTAGAGCCGTGCCAGTCGACGGTGGACGGCCGCGCCGTCGATTTGTGCGCCATGCACGAGCGTGCCGCCGAACCCGAGGGAGGTCTCCGCGTTCGCAACGATGCGGGTCACCTGGGCAAGGTCGGAACTGGCAGAGCCACCGGCTCCGGCCGAGGGAGAACCGAGGATAACCTCTTCGGCGGCACGACCGGCCAGCATGCAGACCGCTTCCTTGACGACATCACCGGGAAGGCCCTCGAACGACGCCTCGTCGACATCGAAGACAACGGCGCCGCCGCTGTGTTCCGTCTCGACGAGCGAGAGCGACGTCGGCACTTGCTCGAATTGCATCCGGGCAACGGCGTGGCCGGCTTCATGGATGGCAATGCGCCGGCGGACAGCCGGAGCACGCTCATCGCCGGGAACGGCAACCGCGATCAGATCCTCGGTCTGGAGGGACCGACCGGCAAGCCGGGCCCGACGCCGTGCATCGCGGGCAATGCGCACGACATCCGCACCCGACAGCGTTCCGG